>JABXII010000024.1 GCA_013373175.1 Campylobacteraceae bacterium
GGATTTGAACCAACGACCTTCGGGTTATGAGCCCGACGAGCTACCGGACTGCTCTATTCCGCGGCAATTTAACATAATGTTAAGAATAAATAAAAATAAGTAGATTTAAAACTTAAAGTTATCGATTTAGTAAGGTGGTGCGGATGAGAGGACTCGAACCTCCACACCGTGAGGCACCAGATCCTAAGTCTGGCGTGTCTACCAATTTCACCACATCCGCATATAGACAAAAAAAAAGATTCAGTTGATTAACAACTCAAATCTTAAATAAAGTGGTACGCCTGACACGATTCGAACGTGTGACCGATGCCTTAGAAGGGCATTGCTCTATCCAGCTGAGCTACAGACGCATCTAAAAAATTATAATATAATCATCCTGAAAAGATGATAAAATGGGGTAAGTAATGGGATTCGAACCCACGACCCTCTGAACCACAACCAGATGCTCTAACCAACTGAGCTATACCTACCACTTAAAAATGGTCGGGGCGAGAGGATTCGAACCTCCGGCCCCCTGGTCCCAAACCAGGTGCGCTAACCAGACTGCGCTACGCCCCGAAACATTCACTAATCTTTCAAAAAGTGGACGGAATTATACAACATAAAAAAAGATTTGTCAAGACCTTTTGAAGAAAATTAGAAAAAATTTTCTAATTTTCTATTTTTTACTAAAATTGAATTAATCCATCTACTGGCGAAGAAGCTGTTGCATAAGGCTTTTTAGGGATTCTTCCTGCTTTGTATGACATTCTTCCTGCAATTGTTGCATATTTAAAAGCTTCTGCCATTTTCATTGGGTCTTGAGCTTGTGCTATTGCAGTATTAGCTAAAATACCATCTGCACCTAATTCCATTGCATAAGAAGCATCGCTTGCACAACCAAGTCCAGCATCAACTAAAACAGGAACATTTACTGCATCTTTAATAAATGCAATATTATATGGATTTTGAATTCCAAGACCAGAACCAATTGGAGCTGCTAAAGGCATAATTGCATCTGCACCTGCATTTTCTAATCTTTTAGCAACAATTGGATCATCACTTGTATATGCCATTACTGTAAAGCCATCTTTTTTAAGAACTTCACAAGCTTTAATTGTATCAATAACATCAGGATATAAAGTTTTTTGTGCATCACCAATAACTTCTAATTTAATAATATCAATACCTGTAGCTTCTCTCATAAGTCTAAATGTAGTAATTGCTTCTTCAGCAGTAAAACATCCAGCAGAGTTTGGAAGAAGCTTCACATTTGTATCTTTAAAATAATCTAATAAATTCTCTTCATCTGGATTTGTAATATTAACTCTTCTAATTGCAACAGTAATAAGTTCACTTCCACTTGCTAAAGTTGCATCTTTAGTTGTTTGAAAATCTTTATATTTTCCAGAACCAACAATTAATCTACTATTAAATTCATAATCACCAATTTTTAAAATCTGGTCATTCATTTTTGTTTTTTCCTCCATAAGTTTTAACAATTTTTTTCTATAAACTCTTTATAATCTTTACTTGAATTACTAATATCTAAGCCTATAATTTCCGGCACATCATAGCTATGTAATTCTTTAATTTTGCTTTCAATTTTTTTGAAGTTTTCTTTTTTAGTTTTGATACTTAAAAGCACTTCTTTATCATTGCAAAATTCATTTTTCCACATATACAAAGACTCTATTTTACTCATTTGAATACAAGCTGCTAGTTTCTTTTCAATAAGCACTTGTGCTATTTTCTTAGCTTCATTTTTTGAAGCACATGTTGTTTGTACTAATAATAGTTTCATAATCTTTTAACCTCTTCTACTAAATCTGCTGGAATAAGTGAGTAATTATTTTTTCTATAGTTATTTGATGCAATAGCATGGGCTAAGCTTGCAACTTTTGCTGCTTCAAGTGAATCATAGCCTTGAGCAAGTAAAGAAGCTACTAGGCCACTTAAAACGTCTCCACTACCACCTTTACTAAGTACTGCACTTCCAAAACTATTTATATAAATATCTTTATCCTTTCCTATAAGAGTATTGGCTCCTTTTAATAAAAGTGTTACATTAGGATATTTATTACAAAATTTACTAACATACTCAAATCTATTTTTTTGTAGTTCAGGTACTTTTATATCTACAATCTTACATAAGCTTAGAAGAGAACAAAACTCTTTTGGGTGTGGAGTTAAAACAACATCTTTTTGAAGTTTATCTAATATAACCTCTTCATAAAAAAGATCCGCATCAATTATTGTTGGAATATCTTGAGCTAAAATTTTTTTTACCTCATCAGTTTCATATTTACCAAGTCCCATTCCTATTGCTATAGCACTGCAATTATCACTTAAAAAATGTGTTTGCATAATATGATAAGGTAAATCTATATCTTCATGACTTACTACACTTACAAGCCCTGCTCCAAAGCCAAAGGCTGCTTTTGCAGCAATTACACCTGCTCCCATTTTACAACCTGCAACTACATTTAGGTGACCATATGAACCTTTATGGGAATTCTTTTTATTTCTAAAAGGTAACTTCATATCTTCTTTTTCTAGTAGGAAGACACTTGTTTTTTCTTCATAAACATCTCTTTGAACTCCAAGATTAGCTACTTTTACTTCACCTATATAATCTTTTGCTTCATCACTAAAAAGTGCTACTTTTAAAGCTCCCATAGTAATAGTAGTATCAGCATAAAAAGCTTCTTGATTTATTTGTCCCTTAATATTTATTCCGCTTGGAATATCACAAGAGATTTTGTAGCTTTCATAGTTATTTATAGTATTTATTATATTTAATGAAGTTTCGTCTAATTGTTTATTTAATCCACTTCCAAAAAGGCAATCAACTATTACATCACATTGTGTTAATTCATCAATAAAAGATAAGCCTAAAAGTTTTACTCTCTTTTCTTGAAGTTTTGCCATAGAAGATTTTGCACCAAAAGGTAAATAAAGTTTCACATCAAATTTTTTATAAAGTAGTCTTGCAAGAGCAATCCCATCGGCACCATTATTTCCAGGTCCACAAACAATTAAAACAGAGACCTTTTCTTCAAACTTTTCTTCAATAAAACTTGCCATAGAAAAGCTTGCATGTTCCATTAAAATATCTTCAGTTAATGCAAACTTGTCATAACACTTTTTATCTAAAGAGTTTACTTCATAAAAAACTTTCTTCATATTTAAAACCTTTACTTTTTAAACTTCCAACCCTCTTTTTCTAAAGTTAGTTTAACCTTCTCTTTTACATCACCTTGTAGTTCTATCCACTCTTCTTTTATACTTCCACCACAAGCAAGTTTTTTCTTCAGAAGTTTTAAAACCTCTTTTTTATCTTTATCTTCGAGATAAAATCTTCCAACTAAAGTTACAGGTTTACCTTTTCTTTTTTCAAAAGTAAAAACTAATTGGTGCTGATTTTTAGAAATAGTTTCAGAAGATTTTACTTTCTTCTTTTTATCCTCTTTTTTTGTATCAAACTCATCACCTTCTAAAGTTGAACCCATATTTTGAGCTAATAGATCAGCTAATCCCATATTAAAACTCCTTTAGTCTAGTTTTTACATCAATATCTTCTACTTTTGTAAACTCTTTATTTTTGTATTGTTCTACTGCTACTCTTCCAATCATAGCAGCATTATCAGAACAGTATTTTAGTTCACTAAGATAAAGATTGATTTTGTTTGTTTTACATAACTCTTCAATAGCAGTTCTAAGTCTAATATTTGCACTAGCTCCACCTACTATTGCAAAGTTTTTTGGCATCTTTTGTTTAAATAGTTTTTTCACCTTTTGCATAATATGTGCAACTGCTGTTTTTTCAAAGGAAGCACATACATCACAAACATCTTCTTCACAAAGACCTTCTTCTTCTAGTTTTTCTAATCTCATACGAACTGCATTTTTAAGTCCTGAATATGAAAACTCTATATTAGGACTTTGTCTTAAAGGAATAGGAAAATCAAATCTTTCATCATCTCCTTTAAGTGCTTTTTCTTGAACAATAGGGCCACCTGGGTAACCTAAGTTCATCATCTTTGCAACTTTATCAAAACTTTCACCAAAACTGTCATCTAAAGTACTTGCTACTAGTTTCATATCATTTAAAGAGTTCGCTTCAATAATTTGAGTATGCCCACCTGAAACTAATAAAATAGTCATAGGTAAAACTTCCTCTTTTTCAATAAACAATGAATAAATATGCCCTTTTAGATGATTTACTGCTATTAGTGGAAGTTTTAAACTCACACTTAAAGCCTTTGCCATAGTTACACCTTCCATAAGTGTAACTGAAAGTCCAGGTGCATTTGTAACCGCTATTGCTTTTAGTTTTGGAAAGTACTCTTTACACTCTTCAAGTATTTTTGGAAGTGCTTCAACATGAAGTCTTGCAGCTAGTTCTGGAACTACTCCACCATAAACAGAGTGTTGTAGTTCTTGGGATATTTTTTTGTGATATACTAATTTCTTTGTTTCAATATCTGTTATTGCAATGGAACTATCATCACATGATGACTCTATTGAAAGTATTAACGAATCGCTCATTTAAGCATTTTCCTCACACTCTTCTTCTCTATTTAACCAATCAAGAGCACAATCAAGTTTTCCATATCCAGAATCTGCATTTATATGTCCTGCTTCTTCAAGTAGTTTCATTCCAACTCCAAGTTTACTTTGTAGTCTAATTGCTTCTTCTACATTCATATATGGATCATTTGTTGATGCTGCTATAATTATTTCATCTGATTTTAAATTGCTTGGAATAGGATAAGGGAAAAAGCTCTTTGCTTCTTCTATCTCTTTATTTCTTATAGGTGCAACTAGCATTAATTTTTTTAAATTTATATCTAACTCTTCACATAAATGAAACCAAAGAATATTTGCTAAAGAGTGACAAACTATAATAGTAGGTTTAAAATGTTCTATTTCTGCTTTTACATAAGCTTTCCACTCTTCAAGATCTGGATTGTCTCTATTTGGTAAAGCAGGAAATGATACTGGTGTATTTTGTTCTATTAAATCTCTTGCTAAATGTGCTTGCCAATGGGGAAAATCACTTCCACCTAATCCATGTAAAACTAAAACTCTTTTTTCCATTTTTTCTTTTTTACCTTTCGTTACATGCTTCTTACGCATCTTACATATTTCTTTTTATGTCTGCTATCAAAATAAGGGGTTCCGCTGATAAAATACATATAATCAGCATAGAACCACAATGTTCTCCAGTGAGCTTTACTTGCCCAAAAACCATCTGCAATTTTATATCTAAAACTTTTGTGTATATTTGTTTTTTCATTTCTTTTATCAACTATTAATTCTAACTCTTTTATATCAGGAAGTCGCCAATTAGAAAAACCAGCATAAGAAAGATTTTCACAATACTCTTCCCCATCTTCGTGGCTAAATTTTAATTTTAAAACACTAATATCATCAATCCACATTAATTTATTTGTATTATCAACGACAACTTTTAATGAGCCATTTCTTTTTAAATCATTTGCAAGTGCAAACGAAAAAGAGAAAATTAATACTAGGAAGAATAAGGCTTTCATTACTTATCCTTTATTTTATATTTTCCTTGTTGTAAGTTTCTTCTTACACTTTCATCCATAAGCTCTACTGTTATATTATACTCTTCTTTATAAATAATTCCAACTAACTCTTTACAAACTTTTTTATTCTCTTCATTTGAATTAGAGTTCTCTTTCCACTGTTCAAACTTTTCTTCATACATATTTACAATATTTTTTTCAAAACTATTTCTTGTATATATTAAATAAATAACTAGTATTAAAAGTATGCCAAAAGGAATTAATAAATCAAGAGTCATAATAAGACCTTACTTCTTTATCTATTTCAAATATATCATCAATAGAGTTTGGTTTTACATATGAAAACTTTTCTAAAGCTTCTAAACTTATCTTTGAAACATCTAAAAACCCAATTTTTGAGTTTAAAAATTTTGATACTGCAACTTCATTGGCTGCATTTAAAACAACACCCAAATCAAGATTATTTAAAATTGTATCTTTAACTTCCCAGATTGGATATCTTTCTTTGTCAATTTGTTTAAACTCTAAACTTCCCACTTTTAGTAAATCAACTGGTTGCAGTACTTGTTCATCACATTTGCCTAATATTGCATAAGCAATTGGAAGTTGCATCGAAGCATTTGCAATATGTGCTGTTGAACTACCATCTTCAAAGTTTACTAATCCATGAATTAAAGATCTTGTCTCAATAATTGCATCAAGTTTTCTTATATCAAATAACCAAGCAGCTTCCATAAGTTCAAACATTTTATTAGTCATTGTTGCTGAATCAATTGTGATTTTATTTCCCATTGACCAATTTGGATGATTTAATGCTTCTTTTATAGAAACATCTTTTAATTTTTCTAAAGGATAATCCCTAAATGAACCACCACTTGCAGTAATAGTCATTGAAGAAATTTTTTTATCTTGAAGTAAATACCAAAGAGCGAAATGTTCAGAATCAATAGGACTAAGTTTTCTTTGGTCTATAAATTTACCAGCTACAACCAAAGACTCTTTATTTGCTAAGGCAATTTTCTTATCACACTCAATTGCTTTTAAAGTTGGTCTTAATCCTAAAAATCCAACCAATGCATTAACAACTGTTTTAGCTGGTGATTCTTCAATTGCTCTTAAAATAGAATCTTCACCAAAACTAACATTTGTATGATTTACTTTATGAATATCTTCTTTTCTTGAAATTACAACTTTGCTAGGTTTAAACTCTTCAATTTGCTTATTTAATAGTTCAATATTAGTTCCAGCAACTAAGACATCTATATTTAAAGCAAATTTTCTAGCTATATTTAAAGTATTTACTCCAATAGAGCCTGTAGAACCAAGTACTATCAAATTATCGCTCTTAAAATCATTAACATAAGAACTCCACCAAAAAGGTAGCCATCAGTTCTATCTAATATTCCTCCATGCCCTGGTAAAATATTACCACTATCTTTGATACCTGAAAGCCTTTTTAAATAAGATTCAAAAAGATCTCCAAATACTGAAGAAAGGGAAACTGCAACGGAAATAACAATTGCCCCTAGAGTTGAGATATTATCTAGAGAAAAGATAAGACCAAAAATTGTTGCAACTACAACTCCACCAATAACACCTTCAATTGTTTTATTAGGGCTTGTCTCACAAAACTTAGTTTTTCCCATACTTTTACCAACAAAATATGCACCAATATCAGCACCTGCTACAATTACAAGTAACCATAATAAAGACATAACTCCATATTCATTGTAAAGTGCAAGTAAAAATAAAAATGAAGCTGTTGGATATAAAAGTGGTAAGAAAAGTTTTCTGTCAATCTCTTTTTTGTATGCAATCAAAGAAGCATAAACTATTGCTAATAAAAATACTAAATCTTCTGGATAAGGATAGAAGTAAGCTAAAAACCACACTACTCCTGTATAAAAATATATTGAGTCACTTTGCATTTTATACATTTTCATAGATTCGTTAATTGAAAATACTAATAAAATACCAAACAGTAACCACATTATGAAAAATGAATCGATATACCCTATAACTAAAAGTGCTAATAATAAAGTAACACCTGTTTTAATTCTCGTTGAACTAGATTTAATTATCTCGTTAAATGCCATTTATAATCCTAAAATAATAAGTTATATATTCTATCATTTTATCTCTTGGTAGAAAATAATATCTTTTTTTTAGAAATATCCCACAGTAAAAACACCATGTCTTGGCTGGGAATTAACAGTGCATAAAGAGTAAACTATTTCTTGTTTTTTGTTACTTCTAGTATAAAAGCCTTTTGTTTTAAGTTTTATATCAACTGCTGCTAAGTCAAAATCTGAGTTGTTTATTTCAATAGGTTTATCTATTATTATGCTTGTTGCAGTCATTTGAACTTCTGAATTAATAATAAAACTACTCTTTTTTAAATCTAGTTTTGAATTTAAAATATCAACTTTAGAATTATCTATAATCAACTCTTCAATAAAAGCATCTTTTATATCTATTTCTTTACTATCATGAATTTCTACTTTTTTAAAGTAACCTCTTAAAATTCTATTTTCATCATTTCTTATAACAACTTCCCTTGAAGAAGGGGTTAATTTCTTTTCTTCTTTTAGATATTTTTTTGTTTTAAATTGTTTTTTTAATAATGTTAAATAGATATCAAAATTATCTACCATAGGAGTATGTTTCGAGTTTGGAATAATCTCTAATTTTGAATTTTTAATCAACTTATATAATGCATACCCTGTTCTAGGAGGTGCGGTTTTATCATCTTCTCCCCATATTATTAAAGTTGGTACTTTAATTTTTTGTGGAATTGTAGAAAAATCTTCTTCAGCTAAAGCCATTGCAGCAATTGTATTAGGATTGGAACGAAGTATTACTTTTCTTGAAACTTTAGAGTTTAACATTGTATCCACTTCAAAAGGCATAATAGAATCTATCACTTGTGGAAGTTCAGACACAAAATCAGAGATAGCATCACTTTTTGTTTTCTCTTTAACTTTGTACTTAACTAAGAATTCTGAATAAGCAACTTTATGTAAAATTCCTGCTGCATCTATAAGCGTTAAACTCTTTACTCTTTCTTGATGAATACTTGTATATTTTAAACCAATGCTAGCCCCCATAGAATGACCTACAAGGTGAAAAGGTTTATCCACAAAGTTATCAATTAAAGTATCAATAAAACCTATATATTTATCAGGAGAATATAATTTGTTAGATTTATCAGATTTACCAAAACCTGGTAAGTCAAATATTAGAATGTAATAGTCTTTTTTTAAAGCTTCAACTGTTTGAAGCCATATTGAAGAAGCCTCTTTCCCTAAACCATGAACAAAAACAATCGCTTCATGTTTAGGGTTCCCATAAGTTTTAACATAACTTGCTTCATTAAAGATTGGTTCTTTAATAAACTGGGCATTTAAACAATAGATAAATAAAGATAATGTAAAAAGAAGCTTTTTCATTATTCTTGAATCATAACTGTTAAAACACCCGTTGCATAATTTGTATTCTCTTCTAAATCAAAAACATAAAAAGAAAACTCACAAACTGCACCAAACTCTAAATTTTTTTCTACTTTTATTATAAAGTCTAAAATATCTGGTTCTTCATTTTGTTTTACATCTTTTAAAGATACTAAAAAGCCAACTTTTATTTCTTCATCTTGTGAAAAACCAGCAGAGCTTTGAGCTGCTGCTTCAAAAAGCATTGGTAAAGTTGGAATAGTTTTAAAAGAACATTTCACTTTTACAAACTCTTTATTTACTTCTAAAAGTTCCTTTGCAAACTTTATTGGTTCTTGATGAGGGATATTCATAGTTTCACTTCTATAATATTTTTTTTGTTTTTATTAAACTGTTTTGCATATGATAATAGTTCTTTTACAGACTCTGGACACTTTGTATTATCATCTTCAAAATTTATTGTTGCTTCTTCTTTACTAAGCTTTACTTTTAAAGCAACTGCAACTTCAAGAAAATCAATACATTTATTTACTTGTTCAATATTTTCTATATTCATAGTTTCGGTTACAACAAGCAAAATTTCATCTTCATCTAAGGCTTTAATGGCACCCATTTTTAAAAGTCTATTTGAAGTATTGTCTCCACATGAAATAGTTAATATCTCAGATTCATTTTTTTCTAAAATTGAAGCATAAGATACAGGAGTATTATAAACAGAGTTTTGGAAATCTGTTGGAGAAATCCCTTCTTTATTTAAAATTGCATTTAAAATATTTGCAGTTGCAGGAAGTTCACCATATGCACTTCCATACATAATTCTTCCTTGTTTAAAATCAACTTTATCCATAAGCTCTACTACTAACTTAGAGGCTCTTGTTAATCTTCTTCTAAATACCATTTTAGGAACTAAAGCTTTTGTATTTAAATCTTCTACTTGTGTAGGAGCTAATAAAAATGCTGCATTTAAAATCTCTAAATTAATTGTCATTATTTAGTCCTAAAAGAATACTTGTGTTATTTCCACCAAAGGCAAAAGAGTTAGATAATACATATAAAACCTCTTTATTTATTGGTTCATTAGTAAATAATATATCTTCTCGTTCAATATCTTTTATATCCTTTGAAGGTGGTATTATCTGCTTTTGTAGTGTTAAACTTGAGATTACAGCTTCAATTGCACCTGCAGCTCCTAAAGTATGTCCTGTAAATGACTTTGTAGAACTTACATAAGGTTTTGAATTATCAAATACCAAAGCTATACCTTTTAATTCTGAAGAGTCATTTGCCATAGTTCCTGTTCCATGGGCATTGATATATGAGATTTTTTCTTTATCTATCTTTGCATCATTAATAGCATTTTGCATTGCTTTTGCAGCCCCTAAACCTTCAGGGTGTGGCTGAGTCATATGGTGACCATCTGAGCTATAACCTACTCCACAAACTTCTACACTATTTGAATCTTCTTTTTTATCTTGAATCAGTAATACAGCAATAGCTTCAGCTACATTCATCCCTTCTCTATTCTTTTCAAAAGGAGTACAAGGGTTTGATGATAAAACACTTAGAGCTGAAAAACCACAAACAGTTGTATAAGCTAAAGCATCTACTCCAACAACTAAAACATTTTTATAAATACCTTTAGCGATAACCTCTTTTGCATAACCTATTGCATTTGCACTAGAAGTACAAGCTGTAGAAAAAGAGATGTCATCATAAAAAGTGAAATCTTGCTTTAGATGATAAGCAATTGCATCAATTGGATGTTTTTTATAATCAATATTTTCATAACTTGAATCTTTGAAGAAAACTTTTTCTGTCTCATTCATTCCACCAACAGAAGAACCAACTATAAGTAAAGTATCATTGTAGTTTTTTAAATTAGAGTTTGTGAGTACTTTTTTTACTGTATTTGTAAGTAAGTCGTTAAAAGATAAATTTGAGTTAATTTTTCCAATTGCAACACTTCTGTCTTGAACATAAGAGTTATCTATTGAAATACAATCTTTTTTTTCGCAAATTGAAGCAAAAAGCTCTTGAGAATCAAGTCCAGCACAGCTTACTGCTTCAAAACTATTTATATAGGCCTTTTTATTTGTTATCATTAATATATTTTAATAAATTCTCTACTGATGCAAAAATTTCATTATATTGCTCTGGGTTTTGAATTTTTACACCATACTCTTTTTCAATAATTAACACTAACTCAATAGAATCAACTGAATCTAAACCTAAACCTTCATCTCCAAATAGTGCATCTGTATCTTCAATATCTCCAACTTCAATATCTTCAAGTTTTAGACCATCAATTAAAACTTGCTTAAACTCATTGCTTGAAATTGCCATTAATTTTATACCTCTTTTAGTCTATTTTATTATATTATTATATTATTTTAGCCCTTTTAGACATCTTATGTAGATGTCTAAACCATAGAGATAAGGGCATCAATTTTCTGTTTTGAGTTTTTAACAAAATAGTTGTCTTCATCCCAAACATATCCAGAAAGAATCGATGCTATAGATTGTTTTATCTTTTCAGCCTTATTTGGAGCATAGAAAATTTTTCTTAATTTTCCTTCATACCAAGCATATACAAACTCTCTAAATACATTAATTCCAATCATCATATAATCTTCATAATCTTTTTGCCAATCTACTTTTTCACCATTTAATTCTTTTATAATTAAATCAGCTACCCTATCAGAAGACTCTAATGCTAAAGTAACCCCAGAAGAGAATACTGGGTCTAAAAATTCAGTTGCATTTCCACTTAAAGCAAAACCTTTTCCATGCATAGTTTTAATTGCTGCTGAGTAACCATTTATGATGCCAACTGGAGCAACTTTTTTAGCATTTTTATATTTTTCTTTTAGATATTTATGCTCACTTATAACTTTGTCAAAAAACTCTTCTTTTGTAAGTCCTGTTTTCTCAAAGTAAGATTCTTCACAAACAACACCTATAGAAGTTATTCCATCACTAAAAGGTATTCCCCATAACCAAGCTTGATTATCATCATGAATTACAATATCAATAAAACCTTCATTATCACCTTCTCTTCTTCTTTCACCTTCAACTCTCGTGAAAATAGCATTTCTAAGTCTTAAATCAGAAGGAATATCTAAATCTAAAAGTTTTGGTAAAACTCTTCCATATCCTGAAGCATCTAATACAAATCTTGCGTTAAATACTTTTTCTTCACCATTTTCATCTGTTGCAGTAACTTTGTTTTTGTCATTATCGTAAGCAATTACTTCATACTTATGTCTAACATCAGCTCCCCACTTTTTTGCAGTTTCTAAAAGAACATTATCAAACTCTTCTCTTTTTACTTGATAACTTGTTCCCCATTTTTGACCTAAGTTATTTCTAAAATCAATAAGCTCTTCTTGTTTTTCTTCATCAATGAAAGCTGCACCTGGTTTTAGCATAAAACCTTGTTCTTCAATAACATCAATTAATCCATTTTTATCTAAAATTTCATTACATCTTGGAAGTAGTGACTCTCCAATTACAAATCTAGGAAACTCTAATTTTTCTAATATAATTACACTGAATCCTGCTTTTAATAGTTTGCATGCCGCAACAGAACCACTAGGTCCCCCACCAATAACCAACACATCACAATTTTCTTCCATTCTGTCCTCCAAGAAGTAATCCAAATAATTTTTTCTTATTATATACTTAGTTTACTTTTGATACAATTGAATCTAATATTTGTATAAACAAGGTAATAAGTAATTGAACAATTTATATAGTTTTGATGTTCTAAAAAGAGATGATGATTATGCTGAGATAGAAGTAGTATTTGCAGATGAAAGTCATGAGATTTTTAAAGCCCACTTCCCAGATAATAGTTTACTTCCAGGATTTCTTCAAATTGATATAATTAGTGAAATATTAGCAATAAAAGTTATTGAAATAAAAAAAGCTAAATTTTTACAAGCAATTCTTCCAAAAGATAAAGTTACTTATTTTGTAAAGATAAAAGATAAAACTTTTAATGTAAAAGTTGAAAAAGAAAATAAAAAATGTAGTGAGTTTTCCATTGTACAAAAATGATATTATCATAGTTGTTCCTACTTTCAACAATCCAAAAACAATCTCAAATGTAATAAAAGATATTTTAAATCACAACTACAAAGTAATCGTTGTAGATGATGGTTCAGATATTGAAGTTTCTACTTTAATTGAAAAAAATGAAAATATTACTGTTTTAAGACATGAACAAAACCAAGGTAAGGGTCAAGCTATTCTTACAGGTGCAAAAAAAGCAAAAGAGCTTGGATATGAATATTTTGTAAGTATGGACGGAGATGGTCAACATCTTGCTTCTGAAATAGCAAAACTAAAAGCCTGCATAAACAGTAAAAATCAAATTGTTATGGGTGCAAGAAACTTTGAAATTGACAATGTACCACAAAAATCAAAAATAGGAAGAGCCTTTCATAATTTTTGGATTAGATTAAATAGTGGATATCACATAAATGATTCTTTAACTGGGTTTAGACTATATCCTGTTTCAATACTTGATTTAAATATAAAAACTAGAAGATTTAATTTCGAAGTTGAAGTTTTAGTAAAACATTATTGGAAACACAAAAATATTACTGACACAATAATTGAGTGTTATTACCCTACTCCTGAAGAGAGAGTTAGCCACTTTGATAACTATAATGACACAATTAATATCACACTTTTACATCTAAAACTTTTTTTACAAAAGATATTTTTATTAAAAGGTATTTTTTAATGGCAGCTAAACAAAGAGTTGGTGGACCTGTAGTAAAAACTTTATATTCATTTTATAAAATTTTTGGTTATGGAAGTGTTTATTTCTCTTTGTATTTTGTTGTTTTATATTACTTTTTATTTGCTTCAAATGTAAGGGAATCTTTAAAACAATACTATAAAAATATAGGTATAAAATTTTCAAATAAGAAATACTTTAAACATCTATTTAACTATGCCCTTGCCACATCTGATAGATTTATCTCAAAAGCAAACCCTGAAATATACAACTTCATAAACCAAAATAGAAATGAACTACTAAGTGAGTTGAAAAATGGTTCTATCCTTCTATCAAACCATTTTGGTGGTTGGGCAACTGCGAGTAACTATTTTAAAGATGACAATATAAAAATAAATATAGTTATGAATGAAGCTATGATAAAAAATGCAAGTGAATTTGAGCAAGTTATAGATAAAAAAAATGATAAGAATGTAAATATAATAGACTTATCAAAAGGTGACATAGCCACGTCAATTTCAATTGGAAATGCTTTACTTAATAATGAATCTGTTGCTTTAATGGGTGATAGAGCTATAAATAAAAAACATTTACATAAAATCTCTTTTTTTGAAAAAGATGCTTATTTTAATAAAAATCCATTTATTATTGCTTTTAAAACAAAGAAACCTATTATTGCACTTTTTGTTGTTTTAAAAGAGAAAAAAACTTATGAAATGATATTTGAAAGAATTGATATAAATACTAATAAAAAGGAAAATGAAGCTGTAGAAGAAGCTATGCAAAGGTATGTGCATCTTTTAGAAAAAACTTTAAAAGAACACCCTTTACAGTGGTTCAATTTCTATAACTTCTGGGAGAACAAATGAAATTAACAATTGACAAAAGACATATTAGTCTTAAAGAGATTGTAAATGCATCTAGCGTTAAGATCTCAAGTGATGAAAAGTTTGTAACTTTTATTAACCATACTCATGATTTTATGATGGATACAATCAAGCAAGGTAAACCTATTTATGGAATTACAACTGGATATGGAGATAGTGGTAAAAACTATGTAGATTATGATGATGCTGCAAAACTTCAAACCAATCTATTTAGATTTCATGGTTGTGGTATTGGTAAAAACCTATCTTATGAAGTATGTAGATATGCAGTTATTTGTAGAACTATTTCATTAAGTAAAGCAAGGTCTGGGGTTTCTATGAACCTTTTACATAGACTTGAAATGTTAATTGAAAAAGATATTATTCCAGTTATTCCAAGTCAAGGTTCAGTTGGAGCAAGTGGGGACTTAACTCCACTATCATATATTGCAGCAGTTGTTGCAGGTGAGAGAGAAGTTTACTATAAAGGTGAAATTAAACCTGCTATTGAAGTTTATAATGAACTTAATATAGAACCATATTCTTTTGAACCCAAAGAAGCTTTAGCAATAATGAATGGAACAACTATCATGAGTGCTATTGCTTTAAAAGCGATTGAAGAGTTTGAAATTATTTTAGACTCTATGGAATCATATGTTGCTGGTATGTTTGAGGTTTTATTAGGAGATGATACTCCTGTTGCTGATTTTGTTCATGATTCAAAACCATTTGACGGACAAATTGCATCTGCAAAAAATATTAAAAATAAGATTTCTGGTTCAAAGTTAACTCACGGAAGAGATGATAGATATGATAAATTCTTTGCAGATAACCACCTAAATATCCAAGATACTTACTCTATGAGATGTGCTCCACAAGTTCTAGGTGTAATTAGAGATAACCTTGATATTTCTAAAAAATGGGTTGAGACTGAAATCAATTCAGTAAATGACAATCCATTAATAGATGGGGAAAATCAAAAAATTTATACTTCTGGAAACTTCTATGGTGGTTATGTAGCTCACGCTATGGATACACTAAAAATTTGTGCTGCAAACTTAGCTGACTTACTTGATAAAGAGTTTGCCCTACTTGTTGATCACAAATTTAATAGAGGATTAGGTGAAAACTTAAAACTTTCAAAAGAACCATTTTTCCATGGATTTAAAGCTATGCAAATTAGTCTTAGTTCATTAAGTGCCGATGTTATTAAAAATACAACTGCAGCCTCTATTCACTCAAGACCAACGGAATCACTAAACCAAGATAAAGTATCTATGGGAACTACAGCAGCAAATGATTTTGCAAAAATGATGCCAGAACTTCATAATATGCTTTCTATTGCTTTTATTGGTATGGCACAAGCAGTTGATATTAGAGGGAAGGAGCAAGTATCTGCTCACCTAAGAAAAATCTATGATGCAACAAGAGAGATTGTAAAGCCTTTACTTGAAGATAGAAGAATGGATATTGATATAAAAAATATCAATAAATTAATAAAAGAAGCTAAATTTATATAAAGAGTTTATTGTGGGAATAAAAAAAGTATTAGTAACAGGAGCAACAGGTTCTATTGGTGAAGCTATCGTAAAAGAGTATGCAAATAATGGTTACTTTGTATATGTTCATTATAATAGTAACAAAGAGAAAGCCCAAGCTATTTTAGACTCAATAGAACTTGGAGAGTTAATCACTTTTAATATGCAAGACAAAGAGGATATTAAAGCTACTTTAGAAAATATTTCTGTTGATGTTTTAGTAAATAATGCTGGAATCATCAAAGACAATCTATTTTTCTTTATGGAAGATGAGCAATGGGAAGATGTAATAAATACTAACCTTTCTGGAATGTACCATGTTACAAAAACTATCTCTAGAAATATGATGATGAACAAAAAAGGAAGTATCGTAAATGTAGCTTCTGTTTCTGGTATCTCTGGAAATGCAGGGCAAGCTAACTACTCAGCTTCTAAAGGTGGAGTAATAGCTTTCACAAAAACTTTAGCAATTGAGCTTGGAAGATATAACATTAGAGTAAATGCAATAGCTCCAGGTATCATAGAATCAGAGATGATAGAGAATATTCCAAATAGTAAAGAACTAAAAAAAGCTATTCCTTTAAATAGATTTGGAAAACCAGAAGAAGTAGCAAAATGTGCTTACTTTATAGGAAATGATGCAACTTATGTTAGTGGTGAAGTTTTAAATATTAGTGGAGCAATGGTTAGGTAAGAATGAACCTAATTATCTCTCTGCTTTATGCACCAATAGTATTTATATCACTTAAATATTTTGATATTACAAAAGTAAGTTTTGTAATATTTTGTTTAAGTACTCTTTGGTTCATAATAGTTTTTAAAAGAGGTTATAAAGAGTATTTATATCCTCTTTTATATATTTGTATCTCTATTTTGGCTTTTTTCTTAAAAGAGTTTTTGCTTTTAAAAACTATACCCTTTTTAATTTCAAGTTTTATTACAGCAATTATTTTTATTTCATATATTAATAAAAACTCTATTATTCTATTTTTTGCTAAAAAGTTCTCAAAAAAAGAGTTTAGTAAAAAAGAAGAAGAGTATATTCATAAGTCAACTCTTTTTTGGTTTTTTACTTCTTTAATAAATGCTATAATTCATCTTGTTATTCTTTTTAATACAAATATGGATTATTGGATTTATTATAGTTCTATTGGCTGGTACTTTATTTTTATTTTTGCAGGAGTATTACAGTTTTTACATAGAAAATTTATTTTTTTAAAGGATTCAAATGATTAAAGCACTATTTCTTACTCTTTTTACTATAAATGTATTTGCACAAACTATTCATTTTGAAGAATCTAAATATATAGATGCTTTAGATACAAGTACTAAAAAAACTGGTTATATAAACTTTAAAGAAGACTCTATTGAAACTTCATATGAAAATAGTGATGAAGTTTTGCTATTTCAAGAAGATACTCTTTTTATAAAGAAAAAAGATGAGACTGTAGAGATTGATTTAAATAGAGATATGCCTAAAAAGATATATTATACTCTACTTGAAGCTATTTATTTAGATGATATCTCAAACTTAGAACTATACTTTGAAATAGAACAAAAAGATGATGAAGTATTTCTAAAACCTAAAAGTATTGTTGCAAACTATGTAAAAAGTATTAACTATAAAAAGAATAAAAAATTAGAATATCTTCATATAAATATGTTAAACAATGATAGGATAAGCATTGAGCAAATTGATTAAACTATCAAATTTCTTTATCTTTTCTATTGTTCTATTAGCTCTTTTTTTATCAAATAGCTATACAAATATTTCAAATAGTATTTTATCAATTTTACCAGATTCACAAAATAAACAAATCCTACAAGCCTACACAAAATACTCTGACTCAAAAACTCTTTTTGTATCTTTTGAAAAACTTTCTAAACTAGAAATCAAAAATATAGAGAAAGAGCTTTTAGATATAAAAGGTTTACACAAAGAAAATACTGTAGATAAAAAAGCTTTATTAGAGTATCAAGAAAAGTATCAACTTTTTTTAAAAAATTTAGATGAAAAAAGATTGGAAAGTATAGAGATAATAGAAGAATTATTAAAGATACAAAACTCTTTGCTAAACTCTTTTTTCCCAGTTTTAATAAATAAGCAAGACCCTTTAAATCTTTTTGAAAAAACAAGATATGGAAAGATAAACAAAAATATAAGAGTTTATACCTTTGATAAAACAATAAATAGTCTTGCTAAATATAAAGAAGTTTATTCAAAAATAAAAACCATAGAAAATAAATATAAAAAAATTAAAACCTTTAGTACAATTTTCTATTTTGTGGAAAACTCCCAAGCTATAAAAGATGATGTAAACAAAATCATAATATTTGCTTTTTTGATTTTACTAACACTATATATTTTTATTCTAAGAAATATTCCTTTACTTTTAAATACTCTAACAACACTAGCTACCTCAGCTATTATCTCTACCCTTGTTGTTACTACTATTTTTAGTGAGGTTTCTATCTTTGTATTAGTATTTGGTTTATCAATTAGTACAGTTGCAATTGATTATATGTTTCACCACTATATGCATGGACACTATGTAAAAAAGAAAGAGTTTAACAAAGAAGTGTTTTTTGGCTTTTTAACAACTATTATTGCTTTTATTGCTATTAGTTTTATCTCTTTTTCTTTGATTACTCAAATAGCTATTTTTACAATTATATCTCTTACTACTTCATATCTTCATTTTAGTTTTTTATATCCAAAGATTGGTTTTACATTAAAACAAAACAAAAAAACAAATAATATTAAAGTTAAGATTGATAGATTTTATATTCTTCTATTCTCTTTTACAGCTATTGCCTTTTCACTAACTAATATCTCTTTTGATACAAACTTACGGAACCTTGATTATCAAAATGAAAAACTTGATAAGTTAAACTTTTACTTTCAAAAAAAGTTAGAACAAGAAAACAAAGTTGCCCTATTGATTGAAACTACTTCAATAAAAGATTTAATGAAAAAATATCAAAAAATCAAACAAACTATTCCTTCTTTAGACTCTTCACTTGATTTAATCATTACAAAAAAGAAATATGAAAAGACAAAAGAGCTTTTAACTAGTGAAAAAATCAAAGAATTAAAAAAAGAGTTAGAACTTCAAGCTTCTAATTTAGGATTTAAAAAAGAGTATTTTAAAGAGGCTTATACAGAAAAAGAGCTTCCAAACTATAGTTTTAAAAAACTAAAAGAGTTAAAAATAAACTACTTTAAATACAAAGAAAAAAACTATGTATTTTTAACTGTAGATATTAAAGATTATGAAAAAATCAAAACCCTAGGATTTGTAAAACCCCTTAGTATTAAGTTTCTATTTGAAAATTCCTTACAAAAAGTAGAACAAAAAATTTTAGTACTTGGAATTATCGCTTTAGTTTTAATCATTTTAATGCTTTTATTTATTACAAAAAAGAAATTTGTTTTTGCACTTACTTTTTTACTATTTCCTTTAGCTTTAATTCTTTTATACTCTAACTTTGTAGCATTTAACATCTTACATATTTTTATGATGTTTATTATTTTAGCAATTAGTATTGATTATGCTATTTACAGTTCTAAAAGCTTAGATATAAATACAAAAAAAGCTATACTTTACTCCCTTCTTAGTACATTTGCAGGATTTGGAGTACTAATATTTAGCAAAATAAATTCACTTTACTCTATTGGAATAGTTGCAACAATTGGAGTTTTAGCTATTGCATTTTTACTAATATTTTTAAAAAGGTCACCAAATGAAGATTGAAATCCATAACGATAATGGAACTATTACAACTCACAATATAAATAAAAAAGATTTTTCAAATAGTTCTTTACAAAATCATTTAGGGTACATTAATTCAAAATCCAAAGAACAAAATGCCTTAAATATTATCAAAGCATATTTCAATGACTCAAAAATCATTTTATTTGATGAAACAAACCAGATGTTAAAAGAAAAACTTGATGAACTAAATATCAAAGAGTTTTTACACAATGAAAAGATAAATACTATTTTTGATGAAAAAGATTTCTCTATGATGTTTTTTACAAGTGGAAGTACTGGAAATCCAGTAGGTGCTTTAAAAACAAAAAAACATCTTGAAGAAGAAGTTGAAGTTTTAACAAAACTATTTGAAAAAAGAGAGATAAAAAAAGTTATTCTAACTGTGCCATTTATCCATATTTATGGAATGTTATTTGGTCTTTTATATCCACTTTTAAATGATATTGATATTATTTTAAAAGAACACTTTTTACCAAATGATTTACTAAATTTAATTGATGATAATAGTTTAGTTGTAACTACTCCACTTTATATAAAAGCTTTAAATAAAATCTCACAAGAAAAAGATTTATCAAAAGCTACCTTTGTTAGTTCAACTGGTCCACTTGATTCACAAAATGCAAAAGAGTTTAGTGAAAAGTTTAATACAGATGTTATGCAAATTTTTGGTTCAACTGAAACAGGTGGAATTGCTTATAAACTAAATGATGAAATTTTATGGACTGCTATGCCTAAAGTTGAAATTCAAACAAATGAGCAAAATGAATTAAAAGTTATCTCTCCTTTCGTTTCAACGACTATTTATGAAAACAGTTTTAAAGATATAAATGGAGTTATGCAAACTTTTGATTATATTGAAAAAGAGAATGAGAAGTTTAAACTTGTAGGTAGAAGCTCACAGATTTTGAAAATTGCAGGGAAAAGATACTCTACTATTCAAATAGAAAATATTTTAGAAGAGGAAAAAGAGATAAGCAAAGCCTTAGTTTTTGTAAGTTCTGATAATAATTCTTTAAGGGGTGAAGTTTTAGATATTACACTAGAAAGCTCTAAAGAGTTCACAGTAAGAGAGATAAAAAAGATTTTACAAAGTAAACTTTCTAATCTAAAGTTTTCACTGGCATTAAAGCATGTGGACAAAATACCAACTTCAAGTGTTGGTAAAAAGTTGAAAATAAACTAATAGTTTGCTATACTTCGCAAAATACGGGGAAAAGATATTTAATGTCAATAGTTATAAAAAATCTATGTAAATCCTATAAGGGAAATCTTGTTTTAGATAATCTAAATTTAGAAATAAAGCAAGGCTCTTTATTTGGTTTATTAGGTCCAAATGGAGCAGGAAAAACCACTTTAGTATCTATATTAAACTTTTTAGTTCCAAAGGATTCAGGAACAGTTTTAATTGATAATATGGATTTAGATAAAGAAGAAAACAAAATAAAATCTATCTGTAGTATTGTTCCTCAAACTTATGCATTTTATCCAAAACTAACTGCCTTTGAAAACTTAGAGTTTTTTGGAAGTCTTTATGGATTAAAAAAAGAAGCTTTAAAAAAAAGAATCGAATACTGTATTGAAGTAACTTCTTTAGAAAAATATATAAATAAACAAGCCCACACTTTTTCAGGTGGTTTAAAAAGAAGATTGAATATTGCTATTGGTTTATTAAATAGTCCAAAGATTTTATACCTAGATGAGCCAACAGTTGGAATTGACCCACAATCAAGAAAATATATTTTAAATGTTATAAAAAAAATCAATGAAAAAGAGAAAACTACTATTATTTATACTTCCCATTATATGGAAGAAGTAGAGTATTTATGTGATGAAATAGCTATTTTAGATAAGTCAAAAATCATTTTACAAGAGAAAAAAGAGAGTTTGCTACATAAGAATTCAATTATAAAAATAAAACTTTTAGATGAAGTTATAGAAGTTGATACAAAAGATGGTTTTGATAACTTTACTAAGATGATTGCAAAATTAGAAAAACAGAATAAAAGAATAGAAAATATTGATTTTGGATATAAAAATCTTGAAGATATGTTTTTAAGTTTAACAAAACAGGATTTAAGAGACTAATGTTTAAATATTTACTAAAAAAAGAGTTTACACTTATCTTTAGAGATTTACATGCTTTATTAGTATTATTTGTAATGCCTGTTATTTTTATTTTAATTATGTCATTAGCTTTAAAAAATAGTTATTCAAATAGTGTAGATACACCTTTAAAAGTTGCTATTACTAGCTCTAAAAACAATAAATCAATCAAAACTATGATAGATAGTATCAATGAAAACAATTTTTTCCATGCTAACTTTCTAAAAGTAAAAGATAAAAAAGAGGTTCTATATAAAGAAAACTATGATTTTATAATAGATATTCAAAGAAACTATATTGAAAGAATAAAACTAAATGATAAAAACTTTAAAGTAACTATTTATACTAAACCAGATACCTCTTTACAAAAAATAGAGATTCTTAAAAAAGTTATTTCAAGTGCAAGCACAAAAATTATCTTAGAGGATTTAATGCTTGCTCAAAAAATAGATACAAAAAATGTACTTGATTTTGAGTCTAAAATACAAAACTCATATATCTATAAAAAAGATGACTTTGAAGTAAAGCCAACATCAGTGCAGCAAAGTGTTCCGGCATGGCTTGTCTTTTCTATGTTTTTTATACTAATTCCTATATCAAATACTTTTATAAATGAAAAAGCCTTTGGAACAATTGATAGAATTAGAAGTATAAATGTTTCACTCTTTCCTATTTTATTAGGAAAAATTGTTCCATACTATTTTATAAATCAAGTACAAGTAGTATTTATGATACTTGTTGGTATGTACATTGTTCCACTATTAGGTGGTGATTCCCTAGTTATACAAGGAAGTATTCCTTTGATTTTCTTAGTTTCATCTGCTGTTAGTTTTGCTTCTATCTCTTTTGCACTTTTAATTGCAAACATAGCTAAAACAACAGAAGAAGCAACAACAATCGGTGGTGTTTCAAATATTATTCTTGCAGCTATTGGTGGAATTATGGTTCCAAAATTTGTAATGCCAAAATTTATGCAAGACTTTTCAGAATACTCTCCAATGTCTTGGGGATTAGAGAGCTTCTTAGAAGTATTTGTTAGAGGTGGAAGTTTTAATGACATTTCAACTTATGTGTATAACATGATAACTTTTGCTATAATCTGTTTACTATTAGCATATATTTTACTAAAAAAGAGGAGATAAATTGATAGGTTCTAAAGATGAGAAGTTAAAACTAGAATTAAAAGAATTAATTATTGAAGAGTGCGATAAAGATATTGAACCAGAAGATATAAGTGATGATGAAGTACTATTTGGTTCGGACACAGAATTAGAACTTGACTCAATGGATGCCTTACAAATATCTATGGCTTTACATAAAAAATATGGAATTGATGCAAATGATAGTAAAAAACTTAGAAAAATTATGGCATCAATAAATACTTTAGCAGACCATATCCAACCGGAATAACATTGAACGCATATATTACAGGTAGCTCATTAGTTTGCAATATTGCAGATAATAAACAAGATATTATTTCCAATTTAAAAAATATCTCACCTAAAACATATAAAGAAAATCTTCAAGAAATTTTAAAAGATAAAACCTTTTATAAAATATATAATTATGACTATTCAAATGAAAAAAGGTTTCAAAAAATCTTAGAGAAAGTAGTTTTAGAAGCAGTAAAAGAAGCAAAACTTTCAAAAGAAGAACAAGAAGATTTACATATTTTCCTTGGTTCAACTTCTATGGAAATGGGTACAAATGAACAGTTTAAAGATGAGTTTGACAAAGGTTCTTCTAGTTTAGAGTTTAAAAATATTGGAAATGGGGCTATTGGTCAATATGTTGAAAGACTACTAAATTCTAAACACAAAGCAACTCTTTTTTCAACTGCCTGTACGTCTAGTGTAAATGCTTTAGCTTATGCAGCTAAAATGATTGAAAAGAAAAAAATTAAAAGAGCAATTGTTATTGGTATTGAACTTTTTAATAAATCTACCTTTGGTGGTTTTTCATCTTTAATGCTTTTATCTCAATCAAAAATATATAGACCCTTTGATAAAAATAGTGATGGCATTATCTTAGGAGAAGGTTGTTCAGCTGTTATTTTAGAAAATGAAAAAAAAGAAGAAGATAATTTTAAATATATCTCTTCTTCAAATATTTGTGATAATTACTCTGAAACTACAAGTGACCCTTCAGGAACTCCTATTTTTGAAGCTATGAATTGTGCTTTAAAAACTGCAAACTTACAAGTAAAAGATTTAGATTGTATAAAAGCTCACGCTACAGGAAGTGAAAATAATAACTCTTCCGAAGCAAAAGCTTTAGCACAATTATTTGATACTTATAAAGAAAGCACGCAAGTTACTGCTTTAAAACCTATTTTAGGACATACTTTAGGTGCTTGTGGTACAAATGAAATTGTCTTAATGATTGAAGCTATTAAAAATGGTTTCCTTCCTGCAACTTTTGGCTTTGAAGAGCCAATTGAAAACTTAGCCTTTACTCCAATTTTAGAAAATAAAACTTGTGAAAATAAACAAACTATTTTATTAAACTATGTTGCCTTTGGTGGAAATAATAGTTCAATTATTTTAAGCAACAAGGATTGATATGTATATTCATTCTACTTATAAACTTATCAATTCAAACACTAGTGTTAAAGAGTATAGAAAAGAGCTAAAAGAGATTTCAAAGATAAATCTTAGAAGGTCAAGTAAGTTTAATATCTTAGCAGTCCTAGGAGCTCTAAGAGCTACAAAAGATATTAACCTTGGACAAAACCTTGGAATTTATATTGCAAGTGAATATGGGCCTATTAATGACGTTTATAAACTAATGCAAACAATAAATGAAGAAAACAATATTGTAATGCCCTTTGATTTTTTAAATGTAAATAGCAACAATGTTAGCTTTTATGTTTCCCAAGCTTTAAATGCAAAGGGTAAAAACATGCTTTTGACTTCTCAATACTTATCATTTGAGAAATCCTTACAACTTGCTCAGTTTGAACTTGAAATAGATGAGATATCAGATATCTTAATTGGAGCAGTTGATGAATCCTTAGATGAAGTAAAAGATTATGAAAAATATGTAAGCTTTGGAAATAATCAAGCTTCAAATGATGGAAGTTGTTGGTTATATTTAAACAATGATAAGTCTAACTCTTTGGGTAAAATTACAAATATCCAAGAGTTTAGTTCAAATAAAGAGTTAATAGACAGTATTAAAGACTCTTATACAAAAATATCTTTTAATCAGTTCGCACAAAATGATGAAACTATTACTTCTAAGTTTGATAGTAAAAAAGTTATTGACCAAAAGGATTTCTTTGGATGTGAAGGCGCATTAAGAGTTTTAGAATTACTTGAGTATAAAGGGGAACACCTTTATATTGCAAAAGATGTTAATAGTAACTTCATTACAATAGAACTTAAAGTTTAAGTTCTATTGTACTTTCTTTAATAGTTTGAAAGCCTCTTCTTCATAAGTTGAAGCTTCTATTAGTTTTTCAGCAATTTTATTTGGATCAAATTTATCAATTTTTTTGCTAGACTCTACACAAAGTAAAGCAAACTCTCTTAAAGTATTTCCTGATTTTACAAGTAAAGAAGATGCTTCCTCTAATAACTCATTATCTAAATCATACTTTTTTACTTCTTTTAAAAATGCCGCATATAAGAACCTAAAGCCTCCGCCTCCAGTTCCTATTTCTTCTTGCATTCTAACAATATGAGTCAAATAGTTTTTTAAATATCTAGGGTCAGAAGTAGGATTTAGTTTTGAGATTTTCTTTGCTAATGTTCTCATTCCTTTTACTCCTGCATAAGGAAAAGGAGTTAACATTGATTTAGCATTTTTCTTTATTGCTTTTTTAACAATGGATTCAAAATCAAGATTATTTGGAATATTTTTAGGATAATACATAAAACCTTTTGGCGCAAATACTCCCTTTGCAAATCTTGCTTTAGTAAGCTCTTTTTCATCACATAAAACAGCTTCTTCAAAAACAGGGTCAGATATTTTATAATCTTTCCCCTCTTTTCCATAAACTAATAGATTATGAGCATTAAAGTGAAATCTCATATCCTTTGGAAAATATGGAAGATAAAAAACTGATGTTTGAAGACCAACTAATTGATTATCTTCCACAAATTTAGTCAAATCACTATTTGCATCATCTTCACTTTTATATGTTTTTTTTACAATCTCTACACCTAAAACTTTTGATACCTTGTTAATTATATTTTTTGGAAGTTCTCTATAGGCTATTAAAGGCATATTATTAAGTTTTATTATTGGAAGAAATACAAAAGATAAAGAGCTAGTAAGACCAAAAACCATTGGCTCACTAAGCTTTAACCCATAATGAGTTAATAAAGTCGAAACAACTCCACTTTCACAGTGTGCAAATTGTGAATGTTCAAACTTTTCACTCATACTTTAAAATCCTTTAACTCTTCTATTTTGATATTAAACGCTTGGGCATATTTTGATAAAATCTTATCATTTAGTTTTTTGAAATGCTTCATTTTTAGATGTCTTTTTACTCTAAATTGAAACATTTCTACAACACTTGCTAGTGTTGGTAAATCCATTCTATTTTCAAACATAAAGTATTCAATAGGAGAACTAAGACCTTTTTTTATATTCTCTAAGCTCTCTACTTTTAAAACTTCATACTCTTCTACTGCAACTTGTGTAGCAAACTCTTCAACAGAACTTCCATAATTAATTCTTTGAAAATCGCCCTTCTCATCTGTAGAATACATCACTTTTTGATGTCCTTCTAATATCTTATTCTCCTCTTTTGGAACTTCTATCTTTTGCATTAAACAACTTCTAAATACATAAAGGCCGTTGAGAATCTTCCACTTTCAGGAATATAACAAAGAAGTTTCTGACCTTTTTTTAATTTATTTGAGTTAAACAACTCTTCAAGCATAATATAAATTGATGCAGAACCTGTATTTCCAAACTCTGTAAGATTTGTAAACCATTTTTCAAAAGGTATTTCTAAACCACCTTTTTTCATCCCTTCATATACTTTTTCTCTAAAAAAAGTTGAGGAATAATGGGGAACAAAGTAAGCAATATCTTCTTCTTTTAAATCTCTTTTTTCTAATATTTTTTGAATAGGTTTTGTTACAGTATATTCAATAATATTTTCATTTAAAAGTTTTACGTTTTGTTTTATTGATAAAAGAGATTTACTCATAACCTCTTGCTGTTCTAAAGCTCTCCACGGTGTGATATTGTGATTTTCATCAAATTCACAACCACTATACATACAAGTTGGCATTTCACCTGCATAAGATAAAATATCAATCCATTTTACTTCTAATGACAAACCTTTTTCATTTGGTTTATTTTCTAAAAGCATTGCTCCAGCACCATCAGATAACATCCATCTTAAAAAATCTTTTTCAAATTCAATTCCTGGATTTTTTTCTAACTCTTTATAATTAGATTCTTCTTTAAAATTATTTGAATTTAATATCATTGATGAAGTTTCTGAACCAGTTGAAATACCATTTGTTAGTTCACCTGCTTTTATTCCATAATAGATGTATTTTAAGGCATTTATTCCACTTAAACAAATACCTGAAGCACTTAAAGTCTCGATTTCATTTATTCCTAACTCCCCTTGTACCATAAGAGTATGTCCAGGCATTAATTGATCAGCTGAAGTTGTTCCACAAGATAAAGCTTCTAACTTTTCTAAGTTAAAATCATCATTTTCTAATTTTTTTATAGCATTAGCAGTAATTTGTGCATTTGTAAAAAGAGGTTTTAAACTATTTTTTTCTAGTACATAAAATCTTCTTTTTATTCCATTACTTCTAAGTACTATTTTTTTAGCTTTTGATTTCTTTCCACCTATATAACCTAAGTATTCTTCCATTTCATCATTTAATACTGGTTTATTTGGCATAAATTTTTGTATATTGTTTATATAAACACTGTTCATTTTATAAAAAATCCTTCATTCTATCTTTTGCACTTCCAGAGGGTGCTTCAAATACTTCTTTTTGTTTTAAAATTTTCTCTTTATTAACTTTTCTAATTATTGTTTGAACCAACATATTAATTGGAACAATTGTTAAAATAATTAAAAGTAAAAAAAACACATAAAGCATTACTATAGGCTTTCTTTTAGGGTCACCTTGTTTTCCAACTTTTCTAATAAGTTTTCCCCAAATCTTAAAACTTTTAGTTGCTATTTGTTCACTTTTAATTAGTTTTTCATCTACATTTACCGCATTTAATCCATGGCAAATAGATTCTTGTTTTTTCTCTTCATCATTTGCTAAAGCTTTACTAATGGCTTTACCAAATCTTGAAGCTTCTTTTATATCTTGTTTTGAAATACCAGCTTCTGGGAAAATTCCCCATAAAGAGTCTCTTTTCCCTGTTAACATCCATCTTGGAGTTGTAACAAAAGTTGCAAAAGAGTTTCCTTGATCAATTAAAACTATATTATCTATAAGTTTTGCTTCGACATCGCTAAGCATTTGTTTTAACTTCTCTTGCGCCATAACCCACATATTTCTACAACCAATTAAAGTAATAACTGGTTTACCTTTTAACTTTCTTTTTGCATAATCGCTTTTTAAAAAGGCTGTTATTGGTAAAGATGGAGATAAAAACCAAACTTGATAAGGTAAGATTACTAAATCATAATCATTTTCATCATCTTCTATTTCTTTAATTTCTGGCGGGTCTAAATATATTGATTCTGGAAAACAATCCATAAAAGTCATAAAATCCCAAGGAAAAGGATATGGCTTTAGTGGTTCAATTTCTTTATAGACCACTTCTATGTTTGAGTCTGCTTCTAAAGGAGCAGTAACTGAGTGTGTTAATTGTGTTAACTGCCCTGTTTGAGAATATGAGATAACTAATACTTTTTTAATATCCAAAATAAAACCTACTATATTATTATATTAGATTATATCTAACAATTATTTAATATATAATTTTCTAATACAGAGAAGAAGATTCTCTGTATTTTAGTTCTATCTTATATACCCTGTATCACCAAGTTTTGCATTATCAATTGGACTATATAACCAAGTTGCAACATCTTTTCCTAAAGCTTCAACTGTTCTTCCTAAAACAGCACAAGAACTTTTATATGCTCCCCAGAATCCACCACCAGAAACTCTTGCTGCTTGGAAAGAACCATAGCTTTTATTTCCTTTTACAAGTCTACCTTCAATAGAAGTAAACTTTGCATGGCCTCTAAATGCTCCACCTTGACTAATTGCATCTACAATTTTAACATCTAAATATAAATCATTAGAAGTTGGTTTATTTTTATATTCTACTTTTAGACCTTGCTCTTGGGCAAATTTTTTAATAAAAGATGCTAATTGTTCATTGATTGTACACTCAGCTTTAATATTTGCAGCAATTCTATTATCAGCTGAATAAGGAGTTATATTTTTAATATAAATTGTTTTTCCACTAATAGCACTACTGTCTGCTTTTTTATAGTTTTTATTTGAAGTAGATGAACTTTTTGGAGCAATATTAGTAACTGTTCTACTTGCATTAGTATTTCCCATCACACCAATTTGTGATAGTTCATAGTTAATATTTCTTTCTAAGTTTGCAATCCATTTATTATAGTTTCCATGAATTGTATTAGAACTTGGGTCATAATTCATATTTCTACTATCTTTGTAAGAGATTTTATACCCTTTTGTGTCATATGCAATATCTACAACAACTAAGTGTTTCCCTCTTACATTGTTTTTAGCTTCTAAAAGTCCAGTTTTAATTCTTTTTGTAGACCATCCTTTTCTCATTGCACCTTTTTGAATAGCTCTTTCAACTTTTTTAGTTGTTACTTTAGAACCACTAATATACCCACTATTGTCAATATTTTGTACTGCTGCACTTTTACAACCAGATAACATTAAAAGAAAAGCTAAAATTAGCCCTGTAATCAAAGATGTTTTTTTCATCTTTTCTCCTTATTTAGATTTTTAAATTTCAAATTTTACTATAAAAATGTCTCAAAATTGGCTCATTTTTATTTTTTAGATTATCCCTTTTATATTTTTACATTTATAGTTAAATAAGGGTTATATAAAACATTGGCACCATGTTGTATTTTTACATTTCTTCTTTGTGTGTAATCAACACTGTATGTTCCTGAAAAGTCACTTGAAAATTGAGCACATATTTTTGCAGCCTTTTCAATAACGTTTTCAGGAATAGTTTTCTTACTGTTTTGAACTATTACATGAGAAGAAGGAGCATCTTTTAAGTGAAACCAAAAATCACTTGCTTTTGAGTTTTCTAATAAATAAATATTTTCTCTCTCATTAGTTCCAAGCATTATTTTATAACCTTCATAAAAAAAGCTTTCATAGTTTTGACTTTTTTTTGTTTTTGCTTGATTTTTCTGTTTCTTAGGAAGTAAAAACTCTATTTCATCAATTGTCTTACAAGAATTGATATTATTTACAAGTCTTTTCAAGAATTCTACTTTTTCTTCTAAATTAGACTTTTCTATTTGTATATTATTTGCCTTTTGTTTAGCTCTTTTCGCTTTTTTAAACAAATCATTTGAATAAGTTGAGGCTAAATATCTTGTATCAAGTTTTATTTCAACTTCATTACCTTCATAATCATAAGTTTTTAACACTTCTTGATAAGGTTTAATAGTATGTAAGTTTGCAAGTATCAAATTTGCTTTTTCATATAAAGAAAGTGACTCTTCTTCTAAGTCTTCTTTTTTAGGTAAAGTATTTAACGTCTTTTGTAACTTCTTTAGCTTTTTATTTACTTGACTTACTTTTTGACGCCTATGGTTTTCTAAGTTCTGAATTTCTATATTTTCATATACTTCATATAGATACTCTTCTACATTTTCAAGTTTTTCTATTTTAGGAACAAAATCTTGCTTTGGAACTTCATCAAGTTTTATTCCTACTTTAACTACTCTACTAGAAGCGAACTCATCAATATGTCTTAAAGCTTCCAAAATCACTCTATCTTCATCTAGAATAATTGCATTTGTGTGCTTTCCTGTAAACTCTAATTGTAAAATAGTAGTCAGTTTTTTATATGATGAAGAAGAATTAACTTTTATATTTATAATCTTGTCTTCATTATAAATATCTATTTTTTCTATTCTTGAATTAATAAATCTCTTTTGTAATACTACATCAAAAGGGGCATTAAAATCTTTTTTAGAGGCTTTCTCCCCTCTTTTCTTATAAATATAACTTTTCCCCTTACTCATATCAAAATATACTTGATTTGTATTATTAAATTCAATTATAATTAGATTGTTGTCAATTCTACTTATATGTTTTATAACTTGGGCTTCTTGCTGTAAGTAACTTACGATTTCTTTTAGAATATAGTATTTCAATATTTATCACTTTTTATTATACTTATGTAAGTATTATTTTTATTTTGCTTTGTTATAATCATACCAAAATATTAATTAGGAGATGAATAATGACAAAGTTACTTAAACTTTCAATGGCAGCAGTTCTATTATTAGGTGTTGCTTCTACAACTGCTTCGGCTGATGCAAGAAAAGGTCAAAAGATTTTTATTAAGAAATTTAAATCTAGATGTGGATTTAATGGTGCTAAATTTGCAGCTAAGCATTCACAAGAAGAATGGTCTTCAATCAATGAAGCTGGAAACTTTAAAAGTGAGATGATTACAATTTGTCCAGATGTAAAAGAATCAGATATAAAAGACTCTTGGGTTCCTCATTTATATGATTTCTCATATGAGTATGCTAACGATTCAGGAAATGTTCCTTCTTGTTAATTCATTTTACTATAAGAGGTTAATCCTCTTATAGATTCTCATTTGCTTCAACTTTACAGTTGTTTTTCTCACAAGTTACATTAGCATCAAAATAGAAAACATCTTTTCCTACTCTATTTTTTAAACTTAATGCAGCCTCTGCTGATTGCATTCCAGTATTACAATAAAATACTATTAACTTATCATCAGATATTTGTGATAGGTCAATTTTTTCATTTTTTGAATCCCAAGTTGCATTTATAGCACCTTTAATATGACCTTCTTTAAAATCTTTTGCTTTTCTAATATCTACTAATTGAACATTTTTAGGTAAGTCATTTAAAACAACTTTTTCAAACCAGAATTGATCAATCATTCCCTTATCTTGTCCAAGATAAATAGTTGTTCCCTTAGCTTGATACTTTTTGCCTTTTGATTCTTCTACTTTTGGCTCATCAGATTCAGTTTTTAAAGCCATTAATGGCATTGATTTTTCTTTCCATTGTGGATATCCACCTTTATATACTAATATATTTGTGTATCCTTCTTTTTGTAAAAGATGTGCAAGTTCATCTGATTTTTCACATTTGAAACCATTACAAAAAGATACTATCTTTGCATCTTTATCCTTTGGTAAAAAGGCAATACTTTTTTTAAATCTATTTACTGGTAAATTTAAACTTCCTAAGATAGTTCCTCTTTTATAAAGTTTTTCACCCCTTGCATCTAAAAATAAAGCCTCTTTATTTTCAAAAAGTTTTTTTGCTTCTGAAAATTTGATTACTTTTAACTCTTGAGATTGTGCTATTGAAACTAGCATAAATAGTGCTAATAGCTTGAATACTAATGTTTTCATAATTCTCCTTACTTAAATTTTGAAAGAATTATACATAAGATAAGATTAATTTTTCTTATAAAAAAATATAAGTTTTACTTATTAAAAGATATTGAGTTGTAATTATATATTACACTCTCTGCAAGTTCCAGCATCATGATATTGATTTTTTTAAAGTTTTCATCTTTGATATTTATTAATAACTTGTCATATACATTTGCATAAGGGTAGATTGTAAAGTATATATACTCTTTTGAACGATTCTCTTTATCTAACTCTTTAAACCAAACCGCTAGCATTGAGAAATATAACATTGATGGATTAAAAACTCTTTTTGATTCTTCTATTTTCTCAAACTCTTTTGTTAAAGAATTATTTATAAAATCATATGCTTTTAATACAGCAGAAATTCTATAATGTTTTTTGTTTTTAATATAATGTTCTGTTGGGAAAGTTACATTATTAATTTGAGTTAACATCTCATCAGAGATTTTATTGATATAATCAACTACCTCTTTATCGATATTAAAAAAACTTTCTTCATTATCTTTATATGAAAGAATTAAGTCTTTACAAAATAGTAGTAAGGCTTCTGTTTTTATTTTAGATAAGTTTAAAATCATACACTATTCTATCAATTTTTTGTTAAAAGTCTCTGTTAAGATTAAATTTAAGAGCAATTAGGATAAAATATAAGAATTTTAAAAACTTTTAAGGAAAAAAGGAATTTATTGGAACCAATTGGTATATTAAAAGAAGGTCAGATATACGATCTTCAAACAGCGGAGGCTTTAAACTTAAGTGGAGATGAGATTAAAGCTGACAACTCTCCTGAATCTCTTGAAATATTAAGACATTCATGTGCTCACTTAATGGCACAAGCAATTAAAGAATTATACCCAGATGCGAAATTCTTCGTAGGGCCTGTAGTAAAAGAAGGTTTTTACTACGACTTTAAAACCGAAGAAAAAATATCAGAAGAGGATCTTCCAAAGATTGAAAAGAAGATGAAAGAATTAGCAAATGCTAAACTTCCTATTGAAAGATATGAAGCATCTAGAGAAGAAATTCAAACAAAATTTGCAAATGATGAATTAAAGCAAGCAGTTCTTTCTAACATCACAGATAACACATTAACACTTTATAAACAAGGTGAATTTGAAGACTTATGTAGAGGACCTCACGTACCTAATACAAGAATGATTAGAAGCTTCAAACTTACAAGAGTTGCAGGTGCATACTTAGGTGGTAATGAAGAAAACGAAATGATTACAAGAATCTATGGTATTGCTTTCTTTGACAAAAAAGAGCTAAATGACTATGTAAGAATGCTTGAAGAAGCTAAAAAAAGAGACCATAGAAAACTAGGAACTGAATTAGAACTTTTCACATTTAGTGATGATGTTGGTGCAGGTCTTCCTATGTGGCTACCAAATGGAGCACGTCTTAGATCAAAACTAGAACATATCTTATATAAAGCGCATAGAATAAGAGGATATGAACCAGTACGTGGGCCTGAACTACTTAAATCTAAGATGTGGGATATTTCAGGGCACAATGCTAACTATAGTCAAAATATGTACTATACTACTATTGATGAACAACAATATGCAATGAAACCAATGAACTGTGTTGGTCATATTCAAATATTTAAAAACTCTTTAGTATCATATAAAGACTTACCAAAAAAACTTTTTGAATATGGTGTTGTTCACAGACATGAAATGTCTGGTGCTATGCATGGATTATTCAGAGTAAGAGAATTTACTCAAGATGATTCACACATTTTTTGTACGCAAGATCAAATGAAAGATGTAATCTTTGAAGTTTTAGAATTTGTTGATTCTTTACTAAAAGTATTTGATTTTAAATATGAAATCGAAGTTTCTACAAAACCAGAAAAAGCAATTGGTGATGATACATTTTGGGAAAAGACAACAAAAGGTATCATGGATGCACTTGATGAAAAAGCTATTTCTTATGGTATTGATGAAGGTGGTGGAGCATTCTATGGTCCAAAAATTGACATCAAAATTCTAGATGCTATTGGAAGAAAATGGCAATGTGGTACTGTTCAAGTAGATATGAACTTACCAAGTAGATTTGAAGCTGAATTTATCAATGAAAAAGGTGAGAAAGAACAACCAGTAATGATTCATAGAGCAATCCTTGGTTCATTTGAAAGATTCATTGGAATCTTAACTGAACACTGTGCTGGTGAGTTCCCATTTGTAATTGCACCAACACAAGTTATTTTTGTGCCAATTGCAGATACACATGTAGAGTATGCAAAATCATTACAAAAAGAACTTTTAAATAATGAAATTGATTCAAAAATATTTGATATGAATGAATCATTAAATAAAAGAATTAGAATGGCTGAAAAGCAAAGAGTTCCAATGATTATTGTTGTTGGAGATGAAGAGGTTGCAAATGAGACTGTTGCATTGAGAGATAGAAGAAAAAGAGAACAGTCAAATATGAGCAAGAATGAATTTATTAATATGTTAAATGAAATTATATCAGGGAGTAAAATTTGAGTAGACAAAATAAAAAGCCAGAAGCAATTATGAACGAGGACATCAGATGTCCAGAAGTTAGATGTACAGGAGATGATGGAACAAATTATGGAATCATTTCAACAAAAGATGCACTTCAAACTGCTGATGATTTAGGATTAGATTTAGTACTAATTGCTCCAGATGGGAAACCACCAGTTGCAAAAATCATGGATTATGGTAAATTTAAATACCAACAAGAAAAAAAGAAAAAAGAAGCAAAGAAAAAGCAAAAAGTAATTGTAGTTAAAGAAGTAAAATTCTCTGTAAAAATTGCAGAAAATGATATTAACTATAAAGTTAAACATGCGATTGAATTTCTTGAAAAAGGTTACCACGTTAAATGTAGAGTATTCTTAAAAGGACGAGAAATGGCTCATCCAGAAGCTGGTGCAGAAGTACTTGAAAGAGTATGGCCTATGCTTGAAGAGTATGGAGTAAGAGATGCTGCTCCTAAACAAGAAGGAAGATTTGTTAATATGATGGTTCTTCCTAAAGAAAATAGAAAATAATTAATATACACAATCTAAAAACAATCTCCAATAAAAATTTCTATGCAGAGGTACTACTCCCTCTGCACTCCTTTTATGTTATTTAATCTTAATTAAAGCTAAATTTAAGTAAAATCTCGAACTTTTTCATTGAATATGAAAATGCAAATTTATTAGAAAGGAACTGTACGATGCCAAAGATGAAATCAAACAGTGGTGCTTTAAAGAGATTTAAAGTGAAAAAGAATGGTTCTATTGTTAGAGGATCAGCTTTTAGAAGCCACATCTTAACTAAGATGAGTCAAAAAAGAAAAAGAGCTCTTAGAGGGCCTCAAACTGTAGCTGCAACTGATGCAACTAGAGTTAGAAGAATGTTATGCCAAGCATAATTAACTTTTAAAGTTAATTATTTAGTCCCTCCACATAAGTGGACAAGTTCGATTATAAAATCGACACCTATTAAAAAAAATAGAGTAAAGAAAGGAAAAATATGCCTAGAGTAAAAACTGGTGTAGTTAGAAGAAGAAGACATAAAAAAGTTTTAAAGCAAGCTAGAGGATTTTTCTCAGGAAGAAGAAAACACTTTAGAAAAGCAAAAGAGCAATTAGAACACTCTTTAGTATATGCTTATAGAGATAGAAGACAAAAGAAAAGAGATATTAGAAAGCTTTGGATCGTAAGAATCAATGCTGCTTGTAGATTAAATGATATTAACTACTCAAGATTCATGAATGGATTAAAATTAGCTAACATTGAGTTAGATAGAAAAATCCTAGCAGACTTTGCTATGAATGATGCAGAAGCTTTTTCAGCATTAGTTGTAAAAGCAAAAGAAGCATTAGCAGCATAATTAATAAATTTGCTATAAATAAAAAGGTAGAAGATTAACTCTTCTACCTTTTTTTATGCCTAAAATAAAAAACTTCACTTACACTTATATATAAATTATCTATTTATTATTCTTTTAAATATATTAACTACTATTCTTACAATTAATACCATTAAATATACTAATATTGTGAAGATAAAAGGGTGCAAGAAGCCAAGTCCATAGGCTCCTGCATTTTCTAGATTTTTTATGTGTGTTATTGGGAATGAAAAAAACTCTTTATAATGAATAATTAAAGATAAAGATACAAATATTAAACAAATATATATAAGCTCTTTTTTCATTATACTCTATGCTCTGCCAGATAACATTCCATATTGTGTCATAGGCTTAAGCATATAAACCTTTAATAGCCACCAAACATATCTTTCTACAGTTGGGTCAAGGGGGAATGTAGGTGTTGGTTTTTTAGTCCAATTAAACTCAGCAAGCATAACCTTTCCAATATCTGTAATTAAAGGACAAACTGTATATCCATCATATTTTGCACTTAAAGGTTTACCTTCCATACTTGAAATTATATTATCAACTAACACTTTATATTGTTTTCTAACACTACCACCTGTTTTACCCATAGGAACTGCTGCAATATCACCTAATGAAAAGATATTGTCATATTTCACATGTTGTAATGTTTCTTTATTTACAGGAACCCATCCTTTACCAGAACCAATTGCAGAGTTACCAATTTCATCTGGAGCTTTCATAGGAGGAGTAATATGTAAAAAATCATATGGAACTTCTACATTTTTGTGTTTTGTAATAAGATCATACTCTTCTAAGTCAGGGTCATATTCCCCTTTTTCATCCCAGAAGTTATCAAAAGTTGCTATTTTTTTCTCTAAATCAACACCTACTAAATTGTGATTATAATGCCATTTAAAATCTCTTACTTTAAATTGCTCTAAAATTGCTTCATGGTACTCTTTAACACCAAACATACTTCCACCATTTGGATAGAAAGTTAAGTTTGCATTATCCCTTGCGCCAGCTTCTTCTAATCTTGAATTAGTAAGATACATGATTTTCTTTGGAGCTCCCCCACACTTAATTGAAGTATTTGGGTGAGTAAATACTGCTTCAACTTTTTTACCACTTTTTGCTTCTTCAATAAGTTTTTGCATACTTTCCCAAGTATCAACTGCACCATCAGTTGAATAAATAGAACAAACACCTGAGTTTTTAAGTTTTGAAGTAAGTTTAGAAGCATTACCTAATGTTGTTAATTCACCAATTTCTTCTAAGCCTTGAATCTTCCCAAAATCAAGTTTTAATCCAGCAGCTACAATTAAGTAATCATAATCAAAAGTTTCACCATTTTGTGTTTTTACTTTATTGTTTTCTGGGTCAAATTCAATTGCTTTATCTTTGATAACTTTTACACCGCTTGGCACAAAATCTTTAGTATCATACATAATATCATCTTTTGTATATACACCAGCAGCTATTAAAGTATTACCAGGTTGATATGAGACAGATTTTGGATTTGGTTCTATTACAGTGATATCTGGATTTGATAAGCTATTTGATAATCTTGCAGCAGTAGATATACCAGCCAGTCCTCCACCAATAATTAAAATCTTAGCTTTAACATCACTTGCATTTGCAATTGTAGCAGCTTCAACTTCTGTGTTTCCCATTAAAAAAGATGCAGAACCTAATCCTGCAACCTTTAAGGCATCTCTTCTTGAAAGTCCCTTTTTCTTTAGTTCTTTATCTACTAAATCAAGAGCTTCTTTTAACTCATTATTATTAGACATACTAATATCCTTATTATAAGTAAAATTTATATGTAAGAGTACCCAAAAACAAATAATACAAAACTTATAAGTTTTCCAAATAGCTAATAAATAATATTAGTTTTATTTATAATTCTTAAGGCTCTTTGATACTCATCTCTTTCATTTAGATTTATAAATTCATCCTCATCTAAAAACTCAACATAGTTAGTGCTAAGCTCTTTTAATAGGAATCCTACCTTATGAAAGTCTTCTTTTAACATCTTCTCTACCAAAGGTTGAAGCTTGTCTTTTTCAAAAACTCCACAAAGATTATGTACTCTAGAAGTTTTAGCAACTGTAATATCATAATTATTAGATTCTTTTATAATTTTTTTTATTGATTCAAGTTTTACTAAGGGAGTATCTACTGTTATTATAAAGATTTTATTGGTATTTAATTTTTCAAATATTGATTGTAAAGCAGCTATTGGAGAATAAACTTTAGATTCATCAAGAAGAAGTTCTTCTTTTGAAATAAAATCAAATTTATCTATTTTTGAAGATAAATAAACATTTTTAAATAGTTTTTTTAATTTTTCGTATTGATATTGAGTAAGTGTAGTTGAAGTAGAAAAAGGCAGAAGAGATTTGTCTTCGCCCATTCTTGAGCTTTTGCCACCACAAAGAATAACACAAGGTATCTCTTCTAGTGGTGGCATACTCATTATATACTTCTTGGGTCAGTAATATATCCAGAGATTGCACTAGCTGCTGCAACAGCTGAGTTTGCTAAATAAATTTTTGAAGTTCTTGATCCCATTCTTCCAACAAAGTTTCTATTTGTTGTAGAGATACAAACTTCTTCATCTCCTAAAATACCCATATATCCACCTAAACATGCACCACAAGTTGGATTTGAAACAACAGCACCTGCATCTACTAATGTATCAATATATCCTGCTTTTGTTGCATCTCTAAGAATCTTTTGAGTACCCGGAGTTAAAATCATTCTTACATGTCTAGCAACTTTTTTGCCTTTCATAATCTCAGCAGCTACTTTAAAGTCAGATAATCTACCATTTGTACATGAACCAATAAATACTTGGTCTACTTTAATTTCATCAGCAACAGCTTGTGAAACCGCATGACCATTGTCTGGTAAGAATGGATAAGCAATTACTGGTTCTAAATTACCCACATCAATCTCAAGAACTTTTGTATATTTTGCATCTTCATCAGAGTAATGAATTTTTGGTTCAGCTCTTAATCCATCATTTGCTTCAGCAGTTTTCTTTAAAAACTCTTCTGTAATTTCATCATAAGCAAAAATACCATTTTTTGCCCCTGCTTCAATTGCCATGTTACAAATTGAGAATCTATCATCCATAGATAAATGTTGTACTGTATCACCTGTAAACTCTAGTGTTTGATAAAGTGCTCCATCAACCCCTAAGATTCTAATTACTTCTAAGATAATATCTTTTCCAGATACATATTCACTTGGTTTTCCAGTCATAACTACTTTAATTGATTCTGGAACTTTGAACCAGTTACCACCAGTAATCATACCAAATGAGATATCAGTAGAACCCATGCCAGTAGAAAATGCTCCTAATCCACCGTGAGTACATGTATGAGAATCAGCACCAATGATAACATCACCAGGTAATACTAAACCTTTTTCTGGTAATAAAGCATGCTCAATACCCATATCTTTTTCATCGAAGAAGTGTTTTAAATCATATTTTAATGCAAAATCTCTTGAGATTTTTGCTTGGTTTGCAGATGCAATATCTTTTGCAGGGATAAAGTGATCTAATACAATTGCAAAACCATCTGGATTTGCTAACTCTTTAAATCCTCCTTCTTCAAACGCTCTAATAGAAATAGGAGTTGTAATATCATTTCCAATTACCATATCAATTGGACTTCTTACAATTTCTCCTGCGTAAACCTCTCTTCCTACGTGTTCACTAAATATTTTTTCTGTTATTGTCTGACCCATAAAAACCCCGTTTTAATATTTTTTATTTGGATTATACCTAAATAAATATTTAAGTCCCAAATTTTATTTTTCTATTTGTTTTTTCTTTTCTTCTCTAACTTCTTTTATTTGCATAAAAATCAAAATAGCCACTGCAATATTAATCATTACATCTGCTATATTAAAAATTGCAAACTCAAAACCATAATGCCAATAAAAATAATCTACTACTGCCCCATAGGTAAATCTATCTAAGATATTCGATAAACCTGCAGCATAAAGAATAGATATTGGTAAAAAATATTTATAAAAAACCTCTTTGTTTTTTGCTAAATATATTGTTGCAACAAGTGCTATTAACAATTGAATGTATTTTAAATATTCTTGTAAAAATTCAAACATTGAAAAAGCTACACCATAATTATATGCCAGTTTTAAAGACATATAAGCCCCATCAACTTCCCATGAGAAGTTAACAAAAGCGTATTTGATAAACTGATCAAATAAGAATATTGTTATAAAAATGATTATTGATAATTTATACTCTTTTCTCATAAAACTTTTTCAATAAACTCTTTTAATGTTTTCATTGATTCTTCAACTTCTTTTTTATCTTTACCTTCTAATAGTAATCTAATCTTATTTTCTGTTCCAGAATATCTAATTAAATCTCTAATACCTTTTTTTCTAATTGGTTCTAGAATCTCTTCTAGCCCATCAATCTCCTCTAAAGGTTTTTTCTCACTTACTTTTAAATTTACAAGTAATTGAGGATAAAGATCAAATGGATTTAAAGCTACACTTGCCTTTTGTTTTTTTCTTAAAATCAATGCTAATACTTGAAGTGCAGATGCTACACCATCACCAGTTTTTGCAACATCAGAGAAAATAATGTGACCACTTTGTTCACCACCAAAATTAACTCCTCTATCTTTCATTTGTTCTAAAACATTTTTATCACCTACATTTGATCTTAGAAGCTCTAAGTCATGTGAGTTTAAATAGTCTTCTAAAGCTTTGTTAGACATAACTGTTGCAACACAAGCCTCACCTTTTAATGTGTTCTCTTCTTTTAAGAAAGTACAAAGAGCCCCAAGAAGTTTATCTCCATCGACAACTTCTCCCTCTTCATCTACAATAACCAATCTATCAGCATCACCATCAAGAGCAATACCAATGTCAGCTCTATATTCTTTAACTACTTTTCCAACATTTGCAGGATATAAAGCACCACATCCATCATTGATGTTATATCCATTTGGTTTATCATTTAGTGTAATAACATCTGCACCTAATTCATCTAAAATTGTAGGTGCAACTTTGTATGCAGCCCCATTTGCACAATCTAAAACGATTCTCATACCTTGTAATGATAAATCATTAGGGAAAGAACTTTTAATAGCAACGATGTATCTTCCAATAACATCATCAATTCTTTTTGAAGAACCGATATTTTTACCTGTTACTGTGCCCTCTTTTAATACTTCATCATCAAAGAAAATTTTCTCGATATTTTCTTCACAGTTAGTACTTAGTTTATTTCCATGGTTATCAAAAAATTTAATACCATTATCCTCAAAAGGATTGTGAGAAGCAGAAATCATAATTCCAGCATCACATCTCATACTTTCTGTTAAGTAAGCAATTGCAGGAGTTGGCATAGGACCAATCTGAATTACATCATAACCTACTGAAGTAAGACCACTTACAAGTGCATTTTCAATCATATAGCCACTTCTTCGTGTATCTTTTCCAACTAATATTCTTTTTGTTGTTGAATGCTTTCTAAAGTAGATTCCAGCAGCCTTTGCAAGTTTTAGTACAGTAACTGCATCTAAGAACTCACCTGCTAGTCCTCTAACTCCATCTGTTCCAAATAGTTTCATTAAATCTTCCTAAATTTAAACTAACTTTAAAGTTATTTAGATAATATTCTATCCTTTAAAATTTTACAAAGAGGTTAAATAATTATGGCAAATCACAAATCTGCTGAGAAAAGAGCGAGACAGACAAAAGTTAGAACAGAAAGAAACAGATTCTATAAAACTAGAATCAAAAATGTTACTAAAGACGTAGTAGCTGCAATTGAAGCTGCAGACAAAGACAAAGCAGTTGAAGCAATGAAATCTGCTAACAAATACATCCACCATTGTGTATCTAAAGGTATCCTAAAGAAAGGTACTGCAGCTAGAAAAGTTTCTAGACTACAAGTACAAGTAAACGCTATATAAGTATAAATTCAAATATTTTATTCGAGTCTATATAAATATAATAAATACTAACTAAATATGCTACAAGATAAACTAAAACCATTTATAGACAGATATGAAGAAATCAATAATTTATTGATTTCTCCAGATATCACTTCTGACATAAAAAAAATGACTGAGCTATCAAAGGAACAATCTAGTATTGAACCAATTGTTAACAAAGCAAAAGAGTATATCAAAGTTGTAGAAGATATTGAAGAAAACAAAATGATGCTTGATGATCCAGAACTTGGTGAACTAGCAAAAGAGGAACTTAAAGAATTAGAAGCTTCAAAGCCAAAAATTGAAGAAGAAATTAAATTTCTAATGATTCCAAAAGATCCTAATGATGACAAAAATATCTATCTAGAACTTAGAGCAGGTACTGGAGGAGATGAAGCAGCGCTTTTCGTTGGTAATCTTTTTAGAGCTTATATCAGATATGCAGAAAACAATGGATGGAAAGTTGAAATCATGAACCAAAGTGAAAGTGAAGCAGGTGGATACAAGGAAATTGTAGCTTTATTTAAAGGTGACCATGTATATTCAAAATTAAAATTTGAAGGTGGTACACACAGAGTTCAAAGAGTACCAGCTACTGAATCACAAGGTCGTGTCCATACGTCAGCAATTACTGTTGCCGTTATGCCTGAAGTTGATGATGTAGAGATTGAAATCAACCCAAATGATTTAAAAATTGATGTTATGAGAGCAAGTGGGAATGGTGGGCAATCAGTAAATACTACTGACTCTGCTGTAAGAATTACACATATTCCAAGTGGAATTGTTGTTACAAACCAAGACCAAAAGTCTCAACATAAAAATAAAGATAGAGCAATGAAAGTTCTTAAAGCAAGACTTTATGACCTTGAAATGCAAGAAAAAATGCAAAGTGAAGGTGCCACTAGAAAAGAACAAGTAGGTACTGGAGATAGAAGTGGAAGAATTAGAACATATAATTATCCACAAGGAAGAATATCAGACCACAGAATTAATTTAACTCTATATAGATTAGATGCAATTATGAATGATGGTCTATTTGATGAAGTAATTGATCCTCTTATTACTGATTATCAAACAAGACTTATTGAAGCAAATGGGCTATAATAGCCCTTTGCAATCTTACATAATAAATAATATCACAAAAAAAACTTTTTAGTAACCAAGTTGTAATCAACAACTATTATACTTCCATATCATTATTAAAATATGGAGACAAAAATGACATTAAAGAAAACTACAATTGCTTTATTAGCAAGTGCTGCACTAACTGTTTCTCTTTCTGCTAGAGATCAAATTAAAATGGTTGGATCATCAACAGTATATCCTTTCGCATCTGCGGTAGCTGAAGAATTAGGTGCTACAACTAAATACCCAACTCCAGTAGTTGAATCAACTGGTTCAGGTGGTGGTATGAAATTATTTTGTGCTGGAAATGATTTAAATACTCCAGATATCACAAATGCTTCAAGAAGAATGAAAGCTAAAGAGTTCACAATGTGTGAAAAAAATGGAGTTACTGATATCACTGAAGCTGTAATTGGATTCGATGGTATTGCATTTGCTCAAGATAAATCAAATGAACATTTTACAGTTACTAAAAAACAATTAGCATTAGCAGTAGCTGCTGAAGTACCTTCAAAAGATGGAAAAAAATTAATTGCTAACCCATACAAAAAATGGTCAGATATTGATGCAAGTTTACCAAACAGAGAAATCATTATTTATGGACCACCAAAATCTTCTGGTACAAGAGATGCTTTTGAAGATATGGTTATGAAAGGTACATTCAAAAAAATGGCTGTATATACTGACCTTTACAAAGCAGACAAAAAAGCTAACAAAAAATATAAAAAATATCACGTAGTAAGAACTGACGGTGTTTATGTACCATCAGGTGAAAATGATAATATTATCGTTCAAAAATTAACTAAAAACAAAAATGCATTCGGAATCTTTGGATACTCTTTCTTAGTTGAAAATGATGACAAATTAGAAGGTGCAAAAGTTAATGGTGTTTCTCCAACTCCAGATGCAATTTCTTCTGGGAAATACCCAATTTCTAGATCATTATTCTTCTATACTAAGAACTCTCATAAAAAAGATGTTCCAGCTATGAATAAATATATTGAGATGTTTATGTCTGAAAACATGATTGGTTCTGAAGGAATTCTTTCAGAAATTGGACTTATTGCTTTACCAGACGCTCAAAGAGCAGCTATTAGAAAAGCAGTTATGAATTCTAAAAAACTTAAATTAGCTGACTTAAAACACTAATTTCTTTCCCTACTAACAAAATTAAAAGAAGGTTTTTCCTTCTTTTAATAGTTTTAAATATGAACTTTTATTCTGCCCGCGAACACAAAATAAGAGCTCATATTTAATCCTATAAAGAAGAGGTAAATCCTATGTCAGCAAAAATTGATGTTGACAAACTTGACTTCGCTTTTCAACCTATCGTAAATACCAATACAGGCAAGATTTTTGCTGTAGAAGCTTTAATTAGAAATGTTGAAGAATTAGAGTTTGAATCAATTTTCCATTTTTTTGATACTTTAGCTAATAAAAAGATACTTTATAAAGTAGACATGCTTTTAAGAAAAAAAGCTATTAAAAAGTACAAAAAAATCGAATTAAACAATCTAAAACTATTTTATAATATAGATAATAGGCTATTTGCCATGCCAGATTTCGAATTTGGTGAAACTGCAAAACAACTTGAGAAATATGAATTAAGCAAAGATGATATATGCTTTGAAATAACAGAACATAGCTCTTTAGAAGATCAACAATTAATAAAACATATAGTAAGTACCTATAAATCAAAAAACTATAATATTGCATTAGATGATTTTGGTACTGGTATATCTGGACTTCATTTATTATATTTATCAGATACAAATTATATAAAGATAGATAAATTCTTTATTGAAAATATTCATAAAGATGCTAAGAAAAGGTTATTCTGTGCTTCTATTGTAGAGATGGCTCATACTATGGGTATAAAAGTTATAGCTGAAGGTGTTGAAACAAAAGAAGAGTATTATGTTTGTAAAGAGATTAAAGCAGATTACATTCAAGGTTTCTTAGTTGCAAGACCAAGTACAGATATAAAAGATATAAAAAAATACTATTCAAAAGATAATATTTTTAATAAAGATAGAAGAGTTACAAGGGGTAACTTTATTGATAAATCTTTTATTGATAAAATAGACCCTTTAAATGTAAATGCAAGCTTGCATGAACTATTTGTTTATTTTAAAGAACATACTTTAAATACCTTTGTTCCTATTATTGATGATAATAAAAAAATTCTAGGTGCCATTTATGAAGTAGATATTAAAGAAATCTCTTACTCACAATACGGTTTATCTTTAGCAAAAAATGATTCCTTTAAAGCAAAACTAAAAAACTATATCAAACCTGTTTTAGAGATAGATTTAAGTTGGGGAATTGATAAAGCCTTAGAAATTTTTAATATGAGAAATGATGCTCAAGGTGTATTTGTTTCAAAAGATGCTAGATACTATGGATTTATAAATCTTAATAACCTTTTATCACTTTCATATAAAAGAAACCTTGAAATAGCACAAAATCAAAACCCTCTTACTAAGTTACCAGGTAATAAGCAAATTGAAAGCTTCATTTCTACTGCATTTAAAAATGACCAACACACTCAAATTGTATATTTTGATTTTAATGACTTTAAACCTTTTAATGATACTTATGGATTTAGACAAGGTGACCGTGCAATTTTAATGTTCTCAGAAATTCTTCAAAAAAATATTTCAAGTGAAAACTTTATTGCCCATGTTGGAGGGGATGACTTCTTTGTAGGTTTTGTTAATAGTAAGTATGAATATGTTTATGAAGTTATTAAAAAAGTACAAGAAGAGTTTAGACTAAATGCAACAAGTCTTTACAACGAAAAAGATATAAACAATGGTTACATGACATCAAAAGATAGATTTGGTACAAGTAGAAATTTTAGTTTATTATCTGTATGTGCTGCTATTATAGAACTAACTAAAAACTCGACACAAGAGTCATTTAACCAAAATATAGGACAAATTAAAAAGCTATCTAAAGAATACCCTTACCCTTATGGTAGTTGCATTTTCATGTAACCATCATGTAACTAATATCATGTAGAATTACGCAAATTTAAACATAAAGGGAAGATTTGCATTCATTTGAATCTAAAAACAAATCAACTGAATTAAAAGAGAACCTTATAAAAGGTGCATTGATTACAGCTTCTGTAATATCAATCCTTACTACATTTGGTATTCTTTTTTCAATTCTATTTGAAGCAATAGCCTTCTTTGAATTAAGAAGTTTCTGGTACTTCTTAACAGGAACAGTATGGTCGCCAGGTGTTGCAGGAAGTAAATTTGGAGCTATTCCAATTTTCGCTGGAACAATGATGATTACTTTCATTGCAATGTTAGTTGCAATTCCTATTGGATTAGGTAGTGCTGTTTTTATGAGTGAGTACGCTTCTTACGAAACAAGGTCATATCTAAAACCAATGCTAGAAATCCTTGCAGGTATTCCAACAGTTGTATATGGTTTCTTTGCAGCGATTACTGTTGCTCCTTTAATTGTAAAAGGTGCAGCTGCAATAGGATTAGAAGCTACTTTTAACTCAGCTTTAGCATCTGGAGTTGTAATGGGAATTATGATTATCCCTGTTATCTCATCACTTTCTGATGATGTTATTAAAGCAGTTCCAGATTCTCAAAGAAAAGCTTCACTTGGATTAGGAATGACTCAAGGGGAAACAATTAAAAACATTGTACTACCTTCAGCACTTCCAGGTATTATCTCTGCTTGTATTCTTGGTTTCTCAAAAGCAATTGGAGAAACAATGATTGTTGTAATGGCAGCAGGGTTAAGACCAAATCTATCATTTAATCCATTAGAAGATATGACAACTGTTACAGTAACAATTGTAAACTCACTAGTTGGTGATTTTGAATTTAACTCACCTGAAACATTATCAGCATTTGCATTAGGACTTATGTTATTTGTTGTTACTTTAATACTTAATGTTATCTCATTAAGTTTAATTAGAAAATTCAAAGAAAAATATAAAGTGAATACATTATGATTAAAAGAAAAAATAAGAATAAAGATAACCCATTTTATGACCCAACACTTTCAGGAAGGCATAGAAGTTCTAAAAGATTTAAGACTTTTACTTTATCTTCTTTAATCTTTTCAGTTGCATTCTTAGCATTTTTCCTTTTTGACATTATTTCAAAAGGAAGTCCTGCATTCGAGCAAGCTTATGTAAATGTAAATGTAACATATAATGAAGCTTCAATGAAAAGTTATAGAAAAGCAATTGATAGAAAGTATTCAAGAATTGTATCAAGAGCATGGCTTAGAACACTGCCTATGGAAATGAAAAAGAATCCAGAATTAATGGGTACAACAGTTAAAATGTGGGTTCTAGCAGATGATCAAGTTGATCAATATTTAAAAGGTCATTACTATAAATTAAAGACAAAAGATAGAAGACTAATTGATGATATGAAAGTAAATGGAGATGTTGAACTTAAATTCAATAAAATCTTCTTTTTAAATGGTGACTCAAAAACACCAGAATTTGCTGGTTTAAACTCTGCAATTGTTGGTTCTATTTTGACTTTAATTATTACGATGCTAGTTGCTTTCCCTATTGGAGTTATGACAGCGGTATATTTAGAAGAGTTTGCAGATGATAATAAGTTCACTCAAACAATTGAAGTAAATATTAATAACCTTGCAGCAATTCCTTCAATTTTATTTGGTCTTTTAGGTCTTGCTATATTTATTAATCTTTTTGGAATGCCAAGATCTTCACCTTTAGTTGGTGGTTTAACACTTGCACTTATGACTTTACCTATTATTATTGTAAGTTCAAGGGCAGCATTAAGAGCAGTTCCAGATTCAATAAGACAAGCAGCATATGGCTTAGGATTAACAAAAATAGAAGTAACTAGAGACCACGTTTTACCATTAGCATTTCCTGGAATATTAACTGGTTCAATTATTGGTTTAGCACAAGCAATGGGTGAAACTGCACCACTAATCATCATTGGTATGATTGCATTTATCCCAGATTCACCAGAATCTATTTTCCAAGCAGCAACAGTTATGCCTGCACAGTTATTTACTTGGGCTGGTATGCCAGAGAGAATGTATATAGAAAAAACAGCAGCTGGTATTATGGTGTTATTAACAATATTAATTTCACTAAATGCATTAGCAATTTATCTTAGAAAAAAATATGAAGTAAAATGGTAAGGAATAGATAAGATGTCAAATAATAGTATAAAAATAGATGTAAACGAATTAAATTTATGGTACGGAGATAATCATGCACTTCATAATATCACTGTTCCTTTATATGAAAACAAAATCACAGCATTAATTGGACCATCAGGATGTGGTAAATCTACATTCTTAAGATGTTTAAATAGAATGAATGACTTAATTTCAAGTGTAAAAATTGATGGTTCAGTTGTTATTGATAAGAAGAATATCTATGACAAAGATGTAGATGAAGTAAGTGTTAGAAAAAAGATTGGTATGGTATTTCAACAACCAAATCCATTTCCAAAATCTATTTATGAAAATGTAGCTTATGCTCCTTTAAAACATGGTCATGTAAAAAAAGGAAAAGCTTGTGATGAACTTGTTGAAAAAGCCCTTATTGATGCTGGACTTTGGGAAGAAGTAAAAGATAAATTACAAGAACCTGGTACTTCACTTTCTGGTGGTCAACAACAAAGACTTTGTATTGCAAGAACAATTGCAGTTAAACCAGAAGTTATTTTAATGGATGAGCCAACATCAGCACTTGACCCTATTTCAACAGAAAAGATTGAAGCATTAATGTTAGAACTTAAAAAGAAATATACAATTGTAACTGTAACTCATAATATGCAACAAGCGGCAAGGGTAGCAGATTATACAGCATTTTTCCACCTAGGAAAACTAATAGAGTATGATGAAACAGAAACTATTTTTGTTAACCCATCAAATAAAAAAACTGAAGATTATATTACAGGAAGGTTCGGATAATGTTAAAACCATATATTGAAAGTATTAATAAAATAAAAGAAGAAATCACAACTATAGGAGAAGAGATTTCTCATGCTAATAAAATCTCTTTATCTGCTTTAAAAGAGAATGACCCATCAATGTTAAAAGATGTGAATCTATCTTTAAAAAAGTTATCTTCTAAATCAAATGAAATTGATAACTTAATAGTTAAAACTTTAGCCCTTTATTCACCAGAAGCTAAAGACTTAAGAGAGATGGTTTCTTATTTAAAGATTACAAATGAACTTATGAGAGCAGCATCGTATTCAAAAACATTTGCTAAAAACTTTAGAAAGTCATTTTCTCCAGAACTAAATGCGGATGCAATTTTAGAGTATGCAATTCCTTTATTAAAAACATCAAACCTAGCACTTAATACAGCAATTGAGATGATTGGGGAAGATGATGAAAAAATCATTGAGGAAAAATTCAACAAAGTATTAGTTGAAGATAGTAAAACTGATGATTTATATGCAATGATTGAGAAAAACATTTTAAAACTTATTACTAGAAACATTGAACTTTCAAAAGACTATTTTGAAGTATTAAGCTCACTAAGAAGATTAGAAAAAATATCAGGAAGAGCTTCATCTATTGCTAATCTTTTAGTTTTTGCTGAAGTTGGTGGAGACTTAGAAAACGTATAATTGTATGAAAGCCATTCATAAAATAAAATCTTACTTCAACTCAAATTATGAAGTATTAGCAGCTATAGTTATCTTTACGATAGTTTTAGTTGCTAAGTTAGAGTTTTACAAAACAATCATCTTAATGCTTGAATTTATTGTTTTAATGGAAGTAGCTAAGATGATTTCTGATTTTATAAAAAAAGAGAAACTAAGACTTAGGTTTGTTATTGATATCTTTATTATTTTTCTAATTAGAGATGTAATAATATATACTTCCCATGAAAAGAAAGACTACTTCACTATATTGTTTTTACTTTTTGTTATCTTTGTATTCTTTATTTTTAGAATATTAGCTATAAAATACTCTCCAGGAATTGTAAAACTACAAAAAGAATCTATCCAAGGGAAAAAAGAAGAAAATGAGTGATAAATTAATATTAATAGTTGAAGATGAAGAAGATATTTTAGAACTTTTAGAGTATACACTCCAAAAAGAAGGTTATGAAACAATTGGATTTTTAAGTGTAAATGAAAAACTAGAAAAAATTTTAGATGAAGAATATATTGATTTAATACTTATGGATAGAAACCTTCCAGGGATAGATGGAACTGAGTTTATAAACAAAATAAAAGAGAAAGGTTATAACTCACCTGTTATTTATTTAACTGCAAAAGATAAAGACGAAGATATTTTAGATGGCTTTGATTCCCATGCAGATGACTATATTACAAAACCTTTCAAAATCCAAGAATTATTAGCAAGGGTAAAAGCTGTTATAAAAAGAAGTTCAAAGGATGTTGATATTTTAAAAATTAGAGATATCACATATAAAGCGGCAAATAAAAAGTTTTTTATAGAAGATAAAGTAATTGAACTTACTCATTTAGAACATGATTTATTATTAGAGTTTATTAAAAATAGAGATATTTTAATGACCAGAGAGCACTTACTTGAAACTGTGTGGGAAGACTCTTATGATAAAAAACTAAAAACTGTAAATGTTGCAATCAAAAGATTAAAAGCTAAAATTGACCCTGATAATAAAAAAGAGTACATTAAATCTGTTAGAGGAGAAGGTTACTTATTTTGCTAAAACTTCATCAACTATTTTTTAGAACCTTTTCTTTAATCTTTTTACTTGTGTTAATTATTATTAGTGCCACAACATACTATTGGTCAAAAAATATATATTTAGATCAAATTGAAAAAAACCTATCTCAAAATATAGACTCTCTTTCACTAAATCTAAACTCCTTTAAAAACCTTGATTACATTATCAAAACCTTTAAAGCAAAAACTGGACTTAGAATTACTATTATTGATGAAGAAGGTAAAGTTATAGGCGATAGTGATAGAGATATCAAAACAATGGAAAATCATTCAACTAGATATGAGATTATTCATGCAAAATATGAAGGTTATGGGAAAAAGATTAGATTTTCACATACTTTAAATGAAGAACTTTTATATGTAGCAAAAAAGATAGTCATTGATGATGAAATATATTACTTAAGATTAGCAGATTATACTGCTAAAATTATTGAAAATTTTACAAAATTATCTTTTCAAATAATTGCATTTATTTCTATGTTTATAATTGTTGCTTTTATTGCTACATATTTAATAAGTATTAAAATTAGAAATGAAACAAATGCTATTTTAGGCTACTTAATAGAACTAAGTAATAAAAAGCCTACTTCTGGTATTTACTCAGATTTTTCAGAAGAGTTTTACAAAATTACAAGACTTTTAAACAAAGTAGCTTCTAAACTTGCCAAAAGAGAAAAACAAAAATCAAAGCAAACAGCAAAATTAAAACTTGCTAATAAACAAAAAGATGAGATAATTTCTGCTATTTCCCATGAGTTTAAAAATCCTATTGCAGTTGTTACAGGATATAGTGAAACTATTCTTTCAGATAAAGACCTTCCTGAACCTATGAAAGAGAAGTTTTTAAGAAAGATTCATTCAAATGGGATAAAGATGTCTCATATTATTGATAAATTAAGACTTACCCTAAAACTAGAAGAAGGTAAACAACAAATACTTACAACAAAATCTTCTATAATGAAAATATGTAAGCAAGTTGTATCTGATTTAAATGATAAATATCCAAATAGAGAAATAGTCATTGAAGCAAATGAAGATTATGAATTTAATATTGATGAAACCCTATTTAGGATGGCCTTAGAAAACTTAGTTGAAAATGCTTTAAAATACTCAGAAGATGAAGTAATAGTAAGCTTTGATGCAAAGCAAATTAGTATTGTTGATAAAGGAATTGGCATTAGTGAAACTGACTTAAGAAATATTAGACAAAAGTTTTATAGAGTTTCACAAAATGGTTGGAATAACTCTCTTGGACTTGGATTGTTTATCGTTTCTTCTATTATATCTTTACATAATTTTACATTAGAAATTAAGAGTGAACTTTCAAAGGGTTCTGAATTTATAATAAAATATTAAATAATACTTAATTTAAGTATTATTTAAGTGAAGCTACACTATTATTCCACCTCATTAACAAAATCGGAGAAAATAAATGAAATTTACTCAAATGGCAAAAGCTAACGAAATCGAAAGAGATTGGATAGTAGTTGATGCAACGGATAAAGTGTTTGGTAGAATTATTACTGAAGTTGCAACACTATTAAGAGGTAAACATAAACCTAGTTATACTCCAAATGTTGACTGTGGAGATAACGTAATTATCATCAATGCTTCAAAAGCAAAGTTCACTGGAGCTAAATTAGAAGATAAAAACTATTATACTCACTCAGGATACTTTGGAAGTACTAAGACACACAAGATGTCAGATATGTTAGAAAATAACCCTGAAAAACTATATAAATTAGCAACTAGAGGTATGCTTCCAAAAACAAAACTTGGAAAAACAATGCTAAAAAAATTAAAAGTATACGCAGGTTCAGAGCACCCTCACACTGCGCAAATTAAAGGATAAGACTAATGGCAAAAGTATACGCAACTGGAAGAAGAAAATCTGCTGTAGCTAAAGTATGGTTAGAAAACGGTACTGGTGAAATTACAATTAATGGTCAAACTTTAGACGCATGGTTAGGTGGACACGAAGCTATCAAAAAAAGAGTTATGCAACCACTAGAAGTATCTAAACAAGAAACTTCTGTAAATGTTGTTGTAAAAACTGTTGGTGGTGGTTATTCTGCACAAGCTGACGCTGTAAGACATGGTCTTTCAAGAGCTTTAGTTGCTTATGATGAGCAATTCAGAGCTATCTTAAAACCTTATGGTCTATTAACAAGAGACGCAAGAGCGGTTGAGAGAAAAAAATACGGAAGAAGAAAAGCAAGAAAATCTACACAATTCTCAAAAAGATAATCTGTACTATTCAAATTATTTTGCAATTGTGCAAAGCTTTTTACAAAGGAGGGACTTATGTCTCTCCTTTTTTTATGCACTTTTTTCAATCAAAGATTAAAAAAGATATAATCTTTTTATGAAAAAAATAGTATTAATATTTATCTTAATTGTAACAGTAAATGCAAGTACCCTCAACCTTTCTATGACTTCAAGTCCAAGTCGTTTAAACCCTATTTTATCAAATGATACAGCTAGTACACAAGTTTCTGGATGGCTTTTTAATGGACTTTTTAAATATGATAAAGATGGAAATATTATCAATGATATTGCTTCTTCATACAAGTTTGAAAACAATACAAAACTTCTAATAAATTTACGAAAAGATGTGCTTTGGCATGATGGAGTTAAAGTAACTGCCCATGATGTAGTTTTTACCTATGAAAAAGTTATTGACCCAAAGGTTTTTAACTCTATTGTTTCAAACTTTAAAGAAGTGAAAAGTGTAAAAGCTCTTGATGATTATACTCTTGAAGTAATCTACAAAAAACCTTATTTTAAAGCTTTAACTATCTGGATGATTGGTCTTTTACCAAAACACATTTTAAAAGATGAAAAAAATCTAATGACAAGCTCTTTTAACAAAAATCCAATAGGAAATGGTCCTTATAAACTTGATTCATTTAAAAACTCTTCGGATATCACTTTAAAAGCAAATGAAGACTACTTTGAAGGGAAACCTAAAATTGATACTATTCATTTCAAGTTTCTTCCAAGTCCTGATACAGTTTTTTTAATGTTAAAAGAAAATAAGTTAGATATAGGAGGATTATCTCCACTTCAAATAGATAGACAAATCGATGAAAAATTTAAAAAAGATTTTAAGATAGTAGAGCAACAAAGTTTTTCATACGCATATTTAGGTTTTAATCTTAGAAATAAAAAATTCCAAGACAAAAGAGTTAGAGAAGCTTTATCCTTAGCAATAGATAGACAAGAAATAGTTGATATTCTTTTCTTCGGACATGGAAAAGTTTGTAATGGACCTTTTTTACCTGGAAGTTTTGCTTTTAATGAGGAAGTAAAACAAATAAAACAAAACCAAGAGAAAGCCAAAGAACTTTTAAAGCAAGCTGGATATGATAAAAACAATCCATTTACCTTTGAGATAGTTACAAACACTGGAAATGATATCAGACTTAATGCAGCTCTTATTATGCAATATCAACTTGAAAAGATTGGAGTAAAAGCAAAAATCAAAGTAATGGAATGGCAAGCATTTTTAAATACAATTGTTCATCCAAGAAAATTTGAAACAGTACTTTTAGGTTGGAGTTTAGCTCTTATGCCAGATGCTTATCCTTTATGGCATAGTGACTCAGATAAAACGGGAAGATTTAATCTTGTTGGATATAGAAACCCTACAGTAGACAAACTTATTGAAAAAGGTTCCCTTACAATTGACCAAGAAGAATTAAGCTTAATATATAAAAAACTTTTTAAAATAATCAGTAATGATTTACCTTATCTATTTTTATATATTCCAAACTCAATTACTGTTGTAAACTCTCAAATTAAAAATGTAGAACCCGCATTTATAGGTGTTATGCATAATCAAAAAGATTGGATTAAACCATAAAAAATTAGTTTATAAATTAAATATGCTTGTAATGAATTTTATACTATATTACAAATAAAATTTTTAGGACGGATTAATAGTGGAAAAGATTATACTTTTTGATTTAGATGGAACACTAATAGACTCAACTGAGGCTATTGTATCTACTTTTCATCACTCATTTAAAGAACTAAATTATGATTTTCAAGGAACTGATGAAGATATTAAATCCTTAATCGGACATCCTTTAGATATTATGTATCAAGACTTAGGTATCGACAAAGAAGTTGTATGGGATTTTGTTGATTCTTATAAAGAAAGATATAGACAAATATCAAGACAACAAACAGAGTTATTAGAGTTTGCAAAAGAAGCAGTTGAATTAGCAAATACTTTTGCAAGACTTTCTGTTGTTACTACAAAAACAGGACTTTATAGTCAAGAACTATTAGAGCACATGGATATAATGCAATACTTTGAACATATCACAGGAAGAGAGCATGTAGAACATCCAAAACCACATCCTGAACCAATTCATAGAACACTTGATTTAATGCAAATTAAAGAAACTTGTGACATCTGGATGGTTGGAGATACTGAACTTGACCTAATAGCAGCACAAAGTGCAGGAGTTAACTGTGTTGGTGTAACTTGTGGATATGGAAAAGAAGACTCACTAAAAGAGCATACTCCATTTATTGTAAAAAACCCTCTTGAAGCTGTACAACTAATAAAAGATATGTAATCTTTTATTGGTTTATTACTTTTAAATAAACTTTATCTATTTACCATTCATACTTTTTTAAGTTTTTTTTAATTATTATCTATATATAGACTTAGAATTATAAGGATAGATAATGAGTAAACAGTTTGCTACAATGGATGGAAACGAAGCGGCTGCATATGTTTCATATGCCTTTACTGAAGTAGCAGGAGTATATCCTATTACACCCTCTTCTCAAATGGGGGACAATGTAGAAAAATGGGCTACACAAGGTAAGGAAAACCTTTTTGGCTCTACTGTAAAAGTTGTTGAAATGCAAAGTGAAGCAGGAGCTGCAGGGACTTTTCATGGTTCTTTACAAGCTGGGGCATTAACTACAACATTTACAGCTTCACAAGGTTTACTTTTAAAAATTCCAAATATGTATAAAGTTGCAGGACAATTATTACCTGGTGTTATACATGTTAGTGCAAGAGCTTTAGCAACACATGCTTTATCTATCTTTGGTGACCATCAAGATGTTATGAGTACAAGAGCAACTGGTTTTGCTATACTTGCAACTGGTTCTGTTCAAGAAGTTATGGACTTAGCAGGAGTTGCTCACCTTAGTGCCATAAAAGGACGAGTTCCTTTCTTACACTTTTTTGATGGATTTAGAACTTCCCATGAAATAAATAAAATAGAAGTAATGCCATATGAAGAGTTTGATAGGCTAATAGATTATGAAGCCGTACAAAAGTTTAGAGACACTTCTTTAAATCCAGAGTCACCAATTACAAGAGGAACAGCTCAAAATGATGATATCTATTTCCAAGGAAGAGAAGCTTCAAATAGATATTATGATGCCCTTCCTGATATTGTAAATGAATATATGAAAGAGATTTCTAAATGTACTGGTAGAGATTATGCTCCCTTTACATATTATGGTCATAAAAATGCAACTGATGTAATCGTTGCTATGGGTTCTGTTACTGAAACTATTAAAGAAACAGTTGATTTCCTAAATGAAAAAGAGAATAGAAAAGTTGGACTTCTTTCTGTTCATTTATACAGACCTTTCTCTGCAAAATATTTTATGGATGCCTTACCTTTAAGTGTTGAAAAAATCTGTGTAATTGATAGAACAAAAGAACCTGGAAGTTTAGGAGAACCATTATATTTAGATGTAAAAGCTTTATTCTATGGACAAAAAAATCAACCTAAAATCATAGGTGGAAGATATGGACTCTCTTCAAAAGATGTACCACCTAATCAAATTATTGCTCTATTTGACAATCTTGCAAGTAAAAATCCTAAGGATAATTTTACTGTAGGTATTATAGATGATGTAACAAATACTTCTATTGAGGTAAAAGAGAATATTTCAGTTGTTGAAGACATAAACGAATGCTTATTTTATGGACTTGGAGCAGATGGAACAGTTGGTGCAAATAAAAATTCAGTAAAAATTATAGGTGATAAAACTGATCTTTATGCACAAGCATATTTTGCTTATGATTCTAAAAAAAGTGGTGGTTACACAAGGTCACACTTAAGATTTAGTAAAAACCCTATTCGTTCAACATATCTCGTTTCAAATCCAAGTTTTGTAGCCTGTTCGAAAGAAGTTTATTTAGAACAATATGAAGTTGTAGATAAACTAAAAGAGAATGGTACTTTTTTATTAAACTCTATTCACTCTAAAGATGAAATAGAAAGTAAATTACCAAATAGAGTAAAAAAAATACTTGCAGATAAAAATATAAAGTTTTATATCATAAATGCCACAAAGCTAGCCCATGATATTGGACTAGGAAATAGAACAAATACTATCATGCAAGCTGCCTTTTTCAAATTAGCAAATATTATTCCATATGAAGAAGCTAAAGAGTATATGAAACAATATGCTAAAAAAGCTTATGGAAACAAAGGTGAAGAGATAGTTAGAATGAACTATCTTGCAATTGACCAAGGGGAACATGGAGTAGAAGAAGTTGAAGTAAAAAAACAGTGGACAGAGTATGAAGATGAAAAGTTAGTTATAAATAGTGATTATAAAGGTTCACAGTATGTAGAAAACTTTGCAAAAATAGTTAATGCAGCAAAAGGAGATGAAATACCAGTATCTACAATAGTAGAACTTGGAATGGAATGTGGTACCTTTGAAAATGGCTCTACAAAGTATGAGAAAAGAGGTATTGCAACTATGGTTCCTCAATGGAATGAAGATACTTGTATTCAGTGTAATCAATGTGCTTTTGAGTGTCCACATGCTGTTATTCGACCATTTTTAATGGATGAAAAAGAGTTTGAAAATGCTCCTAATGGAATTAAAGAACACTCTCTTGATGCAAAAGGAAAAGAGTTTAAAGGCAAAGATTTAAAATATAAAATCCAAGTATCTATTTTAGACTGTACTGGTTGTAATATTTGTGTTGATATCTGTCCTACTAAAGAAAAATCACTAAAAATGGTTCCTTATGGGGTAGAAGATGAAAACAATGAACAAGAAAATGCTGACTATTTATTTAATGATGTATCCTATAAAGACTATTTAGTAGAAAAAAACAATGTGAAGAACTCACAATTTGCACAACCACTTTTTGAGTACCATTCAGCTTGTCCAGGTTGTGGAGAAACTCCATATATAACTTTAGCTACACAACTATTTGGGGATAGAATGATGATTGCAAATGCAACTGGATGTTCTTCTATTTATTCTGCTTCAGCTCCATCAACACCTTATACAAAAAATGAAAAAGGAGAAGGTCCAGCATGGGCAAACTCTTTATTTGAAGATAATGCTGAATTTGGTTATGGAATGCATACAGCAAATGAAACTATTAGAAATAGAATTGCAAGAATCATGTTAAAGAGTATGGATGAAGTATCAAACCCTTTAAAAGTACTTTATAAAGAGTGGCTAGAGCATAGAAGTGATGGTGCTAAAACCCAAGAGATAAGAGATAAACTTGTACCTCAGCTTGAAAATAATAGAGGTCAAAAGGAAGTAGAAGAGCTGTTATCTTTAAAAAAATACCTTGTAAGAAAATCACAATGGATGATTGGTGGAGATGGTTGGGCTTATGATATTGGTTATGGTGGTCTTGACCATGTTTTATCAACTGGTGAAAATGTAAATATCTTAGTTGTAGATACAGAAGTTTATTCAAATACTGGTGGGCAATCATCAAAAGCTGCAAGAGCTGGTTCTATTGCAGACTTTACAAATGATGGGAAACCAAATGCTAAAAAAGATTTAGGCTATATCTCTATGACATATGGAAATATCTACATAGCACAAATAAACTCAAGGGCAAACCAAAAGCAAGCAGTACAAGCTATGAAAGAAGCAGAAGCTTATAATGGACCATCTTTAATCATCTGCTACTCTCCATGTATTGCCCATGGTATTCAAGGTGGACTTATGAAATCAGTTGAACAAGGACAACTTGCAACTGATTGTGGATATTGGCCTATATATACTTTTGACCCAAGAAAAATAGAGGAAGGACAAAACCCTATTAAAATATATGGTAAAAAACCAGATTGGGATAGATATGAAGAGTTTTTATTAAGAGAAAATAGATATAGATCTTTAAAAAAACTAAATCCAGAACATGCAAATGAACTACTAAATAAAAACAAAAAAGATTCCCAATATAGATATAGACAACTTCAAAGATGGGCTTCTATGGATTATAGCGATGAAGTAGAAGTTAGTGTTACACAAGAGGCTAAGGTTTAATAACCTTAGTCTACTGTCTATACAAAAGATTAAAAACTATACAGCTAAATTTGCACGTCTTTTTATTAATTTGATATACTAAAACAAAAAGATTTCACATGAGCCTATTTAATGTATCAATAAATGAACCTACAAAAAAAGATAAAAAAGAGTTATTTGACTCTTTATATGCACAATTACTAAAGAATCAGAATTGTGAATCAATTAAGGGAAACCATAGTTTTGAAATACAAAAGTGTAAGTTAAATACTATTCTTAGATTTAATACTAAAGTTGCAATTGAGTCTAAGAGTATTCAAGTAGATGCAGAACTTCATGATACTCTACTTTTAACTATCCTTGTAGTTATTGGAATTCTTCTTACCTATGGAATAGGAGTTATTTTAGTTATTGCTTTTGCATATTTACAAAAAAGAAAAGCAGAAACTTATCTAAAAGATTTTATTTCAAAAATCAATATAAATAATAGTTAAAATCTATTTTGGATATTTTTTAGACAGTTATTCTAATACCCATAGTTTATATTCTGTTATACTGATATTATGTTTTTAAGAGATAGCAGCCTCTTAAAATTCAAATATCATATCAAATAGCAACCCCGTCAAGTACTCCTACTTCTAACATCGTCCTTCTAGAGCTATTTGATATGAAAATACTACTTTTTTATACTAATCACCCATTTAACTTTATTTAGCTAAAATCCAAAAATAATTACAAAAGAAAGGTTTATAAAATGCCATTATTAGATAGTTTTAGAGTTGACCATACAATTATGCCAGCACCAGCAGTTAGAGTTGCAAAGACAATGAAATCTCCATCAGGAGATATCATCACAGTATTTGATTTAAGATTCTGTGTGCCAAATGAAAAGATGTTAGGTGAAAAAGGTATTCACACTTTAGAGCACCTTTTTGCAGGATTTATTAGAGAACATTTAAACTCTGATACTGTAGAAATCATTGATGTATCTCCTATGGGATGTAGAACTGGTTTTTATATGAGTTTATTAGGAAATCCAACAGAAGAGCAAGTTGCAACTGCATGGAAAAAAGCAATGGAAGATGTATTAAATGTACAATCACAAAATGATATTCCAGAGTTAAATGAATTCCAATGTGGTACATATAAAATGCACTCATTAGAAGAAGCAAAAGAGATTGCACAAGACATTTTAGACCAAAACATTGGTGTAATGTCAAATAAAGAACTTTTCCTTTCTGAAGAGAAGTTAAACTCACTTGGAAACTAAGACTAAGCCCATTTTAAAAATGGGCTAGTTTCAAATATGATAGTAAAAACTAACGATAACTCAAATACACTTTATTCTAGTAAATACAATCAACACTTTCATGATATAAAAACAGGTGCTATTCAAGAATCCCTTACTAAACATGTTATTCCTGCGTTTGATTTTCATAAAGAAAAGAAGCACCTAAGAATACTTGATATCTGTTTTGGTTTAGGATATAACACTTTTTCTACTATAAACTATGTATTAGAAAATACTCTTGATAAAAAACTAGAAATCTTTTCCCCTGAATTAGATAATGAATTAGTTGAGTCTTTAAAAGAGTTTGAGTTCCCCAAAGAGTTTGAAAAAATATCACATATAATAAAAGAACTTCTTGAAACGAAAAAGTACAAAGATGAAAATATACAAATAGAACTTTTCATTGGAGATGCAAGAGAATATATTAAAACACTTGAAAACTTAGATATTGTGTATCAAGATGCTTTTAGTTCAGAAGTTAACACTGAACTTTGGACAGTTGAATATTTTCAAGATATATTCAAAGCCTCTAATAATGAAGCTATAGTAACTACCTATTCAATATCAAGTAGTATTAGACTTTCACTTTATGAAGCTGGTTTTGAAATTTATGAAGTAAATCCTACTGGAAAAATGAAACAAACAATTGCACTAAAAAATAAAAAGAATATTGAAGCTAAGTATATTGATATGCCGTTGAAACTAACAAGAAATAAAGAGCTAAAAGCCCTTTATGATTAATCTTCTACAAGATTATCTAAGATATATCTTTCTAAATCTTTTTTAGATATTTCTTCTTTTATTGCTTTTACATATATCTCTTCAATTTTTTGATTATACTCTTCATATGAGAAATAAGGAAATCTTAATCTCCATGATTTTTTGATTTGTCTTTTTGTAATTTCATCTCTTAGCTTAGCTCTAAAGAAATTAAAACCTATAAAAATCACTGCGGTGATTACCATAGCTCCTAAGATAGAGATATGTGGGTCTATATTTGCTAATGGCTTATGTAAAATAGCAGAAAGAGGAACTACAATTGCTAATATAATTAATATATAAACTAAGTAAGCTCTAGCCAATCTTAGTCTAAAACCAAGTTTTGCAGGGTCAACATGCATCCCTTCATTATATTGTCTATTAGCCTCTAATAAATCTCTTAAAAGAATTGGTTGTTTTGATAAAATATAAATATAATCTAAAATTTTCTCTTTTAAGTTTCTTTCTCTTGTCATTATCTTTCCTATATTTTAATGAAGTATATTTTATCAAATAATTAGTAAAAACTTCAATTTGTTGTATTTTTTCGTTTCATTGTATCATTATAATAATTGAATTTCATTTATAATTCAATTTTTTCTAATAATATTTAATGACTCATAAATACAGGGATAGGTGAGTGTTCAAGTAAATATTTTGTAGCCCCACCAAACATTAATTCCTTTAATCCCTTTTGTCCAAAAGCACCAGCAACAATTAAATCAAAGTTTCCATCTAAAGCATTTGTAAGAAGTGCTTCCCCTGGAATTCTTGTAGTCTCTACAATCTTGTATGTTGCATCTACATCATGCTCTTTTAGATAGTCTATTAATTTGTTCATCTTTTCATCACTTTTTGTATACTCTTCAGAAGAAACAATATGAACTCTTTGTGCTTTTTTTAACATATCTATAGATAAGGTAATTGCTCTTGAAGCTTCAGGAGAGCCATTCCAACCAATAATAACTGAGTCTAATCGAAACTTCTTTAAAACTCTTGGAAACATTAATACAGGCTTTCCACTTTTTAAAAGTGCAGTTTCAAAGGTTGCAGTTGTTACACCTTGAGGAGGAGCTGCGGCTATAACTAAATCACAATACTTTGAATCTTCTTCTATAAGCTTACTTCTAACTCCCTCTTTTATGATTAAATCAATTTGAGAGTTATTAAAAGGAAAATTAAACTCTAATTGTTTTGCAACTTTTTCTAATAATTCTTTAAAATCTTTATCCTCATCACTTAACTTAACACCAACATCTTCTTCTATCTCTTCTACTATATGCTGTGAAAGTCCAAGCTCTTTATATTTTTTCGATTGAGGGAAAGAACATTTTAATATTTCTAGTTTTATATCAAAAAATTTTGTAATGAGTAATGCCCCATACAATCTTTCTTCTAATTCATCTCCCCCACCTACGGGGAAAAACATCTTTTTATAATTCATACTTTTCCTTTTATCAAAGCTTATAAACTATACTTAAGTTATCTAACATGAAACTTGCAAATTATAAAGGAATAACTAAAAAGTAAATATAGAGTTCTAAATTAAGAACTCTATATTTTAAACATTATAGTAATTTGCTTTGTGGTGTGGCACTACAATTGCGCACGTTGATTGTTCTGGATGAATTTGGAATGTTTCACTTAGCTCTATTCCAAACTCTTCTGGTTTTAATAAATCAAACATATCTCTACTTTGTTCTAAATCAGGACAAGCAGCATACCCAGGAGAGTATCTACAACCTATATACTGTTTCATTTGAACATCTTTTAAAGTATTTCCTTCTTTTGGAACAATATCTAAATCAAGTCTTACTTGCTTATGTAAAACCTCTGCTAAGGCTTCTGCTAATTCTACCCCTAAACCATGTACTTGATAATACTCTGTAAACTTGCTATCTTTATAAAGTTCTGCTTCATATGGACTTAGTTTTAATCCTGCACTTGCAAAAGTAAAGGCAACTACGTCAAGTCTATCATTAGCAAAGAAATCTGCTATACATCTATGAGGTTTCTTTCTTTGTCTAGGGAACTGCATTACTTTTATTGCTTTTTCTAATGGTGGAATATTTTTTGCTTCTTCTTCTGAGTGGAAAGCATACTCTTCAGAGAAAATATAAAGTTTATTCCCCTTTGAAATACAAGGATAATAGGCATAAATAGCAATTGGGTCAAAAAGTTCTTTTTCAATAAACTCTTCTTTTAATCTTTCATAAATAGGTTCAACCACATTTTTTTCATGGTCTAAGAACTTCTCTTTTGATTGTTTTGCTCTTTTATATCCCCATCTTTGTCTAAATAAAACTCTATGATTAATCCATTTAAATACTAAATCTTTATCAATGGCTTTATTATCTAAAGCAACTCTTCCCCATAATGGAGGGAAAGTAAATTGCCCTGCTTCTGGAAGAGTTACATCTTCTTCATTGATAACTACTTCTTTTTCTTCTTTTCTTGCTACTTCTTCTTCATCAACTAAATCAGCAGCAAGTGCCGTATTTTCTAAATCACCCTCTTCAATTCTTTGCATTGAAACAACACCATCAAAGGCATCTCTACAATAGAAAATTGGACCATCATAGATTGATCTACAATAATCATTTACAAAACCTTTTGTAAGTGCTGCTCCACCAAGAAGTACAGGAATATCTATACCTTGTTTTTGTAACTCTTCAAGGTTTTCTTTCATAACAGCTGTTGATTTTACAAGTAAACCACTCATTCCAATAGCTTGAGCTTTGTGTTCCTTAACAGCAATGATAAAGTCATTTAAATCAGCTTTGATACCAATATTGATTACTTTAAATCCATTATTTGAAAGAATAATATCAACTAAGTTTTTACCAACATCGTGAACATCACCTTTAACTGTTCCTAGAACTAATACCGTCTCACTTGCTTTTTCTTCTTTTGGTAGATATGGGTTTAGTGCATCAACTGTTGCTTTCATAGTCTCTGCACTTTGAAGTACAAATGGTAACTGCATTTGTCCAGAACCAAATAGCTCGCCAATAACTTTCATCCCATCAATTAGCCATTCATTTACTATAATTTCTGGATTTACTTCATGTCTTAACTCTTCAACTAGTGGTAACATTCTATCTTTATCACCATCAAGTAGTAGCTTTTTAACTTTATCTATTGGTGCAAGTTTTTGATATTCTTCATCACTTTGCTCTTCCATATCACCAACATTTGCAAAGTGCTCTATGAATTTAAATAATGGGTCACCATCTTCTTGATTATTGAAGATTAAATCATCACAAGCTTTTCTATCCTCATCAGAGATTTTATTTAGTGGTAAGATGTGTTTAACATTTACAATAGCAGAAGTTAATCCAGCTTTTACACAGTGGTCAAGATAAATAGAGTTTAAATATATTCTTGCTTTTTGGTCAAGTCCAAATGAGATATTAGAAAGTCCAAGAGTAGTTCCCACTTCTGGATGACGTAGTTGGAACTCTTTAATTGCTTCAAGTGTCTCAATACCAGCAGTTCTATACTCATCATCCCCTGAACCAATTGTAAAGGTAAGCATATCAAATACTAAATCATCAGGTTTAAATCCATGTCTATTTACACATAAATCATAGATTCTTTCTGCTACTTCAAGTTTTCTTTTCTTACTTTTTGCCATACCTACTTCATCAATTACAAGACAAACAAGTGCTGCACCAAACTTTTTAGCTAACTTACAAACTATATCAAACTTCTCTTCCCCATCTTCTAGGTTAACTGAGTTGATAATACATCTTCCACCAATTTGTTTTAAAGCTGCTTCTAATGCTGGAACTTGCGTTGAATCTGGCATTAAAGGAAGTGAAACTTTTTGAGAATATAAAGATACTACTTTATCCATATCTCCTGTTTCATCACGTCCTGCAAATCCAACTGACACATCAATAACATGAGCTCCTGCTCTTACTTGTTGTTGTCCTACTGAAAGTGTTCCTTCATAATCATTTGCTTTAAGTAATTCTCTAAAAGCTTTTGAACCAGTTGCATTTGACCGCTCCCCTATTAAAAGTGGTGCAGGGTCTTGTTTTAATGGAACTGTATTAAATAAAGAGGCTAAAGAAGCTTTTAAAAATCCACTTGGTTTTTTAGGAACAATTCCCTCAACTGCTTTTACTAAAGCTTCAATATGCTCAGGAGTTGTACCACAACAACCACCTAAAAAAGATACTCCATTGAAATCTAAAAACTCTTTTGTTAGCTCTGTAAACTCTTTTGGTTGCATTGGGTAATAAGTTTGTCCACCTCTATTTTGAGGAAGACCAGCATTTGAGTGAACAGAAATTGGGAATTTACATACTTCACTTAAAGTTTTTACATGTTTAAGTACTTGTTTTGGTCCAGTACCACAGTTAAAACCTAAAGATAAAATATTAAAAGGTTCCATAATAGCTGCAATTGTCATTGCATCTGTTCCAATAAGCATAGTACCACTAAGTTCAATTGTTACAGAAACCATAATAGGAATTTCAGGTGCCACTGCTTTTAAAGCATGAAGTCCAGCTTTTATTTGTAATGGGTCTTGGCAAGTTTCTAGTAAAAATACATCTGTTCCACCATCTGCTAAACCTTGTGCCATGATTTTATAGCCTTCAAACATTTCATCATAGCCAATATGTCCCAGACTTGGAAGTTTTGTTCCAGGCCCTATTGAACCTAATACAAATCTTGGTTTTTCAGGTGTTGAATATTTTTCACAAGATTTTTTAACAAGTTCTGCACCTAGTCGTGAAAGTTCATATGAAGTTTGTGGAATATCGTACTCATCTAAAACCCATGGCATAGAACCAAAAGTATTTGTAGTAATAAAGTCAGCTCCAGATGCAGCATAAGCATCATGGATACCTTCTAAAACATGAGGTGCAGTTAAGTTTAAAAGTTCATTACAACCTTCTAAATTAATACCTTCATGTAACCAGTACTCATCTTTGATGTCTGCTATTTGAAGTTGTGTTCCCATAGCTCCATCAATAATTATAACTTTCTCTTCTATTAATTTTTGTATGTCTATCATTTTTTCTCTATTTTCTTTTGATTATGTTGGATTATAATTATTATAAAAGTAAGATAGTCTATTTAAATTATGGTTAAAAAGTTGTTAAGTAAAAAAAGTAAAAAATAAATGCAACTTAGTTGTAAAAAAGTAGAGCAAAGCCCTACTTTATTGGTTTTAGAATTTGTAATTTAGACTTAAACTAAATACTCTTGGTTCACCTGATGATATATGTCCCCATTGTGAAGCACCTTCATAATATGCTTTATTTGTTACATTATCAATGTCAAACATTACAGTTAAATCATTTTTGTTATATTTAGTTTCATATTTTAATCCCATATCCCATCTTGTCCAAGAAGGAAGCTTTACTGTAGAACCATCTCTTACATATTGTTCATCACTATAGATTAAATAGTTTCCAAATGATAAACCTTTTACAAAAGGAATATCAACATCTAGTCCTAAATTTGCTAAAAGTTCAGGAGCTCCTCCTACCTCATCACTTGCATATGTTTGTTCTGTTTCTTTTATTTTTGTTTTCATATATGTTAAAGCAGATGAGAATCTAACTCCCTCTATAAGTTCCCCAAAGGCAGAAAACTCAATACCTCTGTGTTGTAATTTCATAGTTGAAGCATATACATTATCTGCTCCTGATTCTCCTTTTCTTCTTTCCATATCAAATAAAGCTAAAGAATAATCAATATTATTGTGATTATATTTTGCACCAACTTCTACTTGAGTCGTTTTAAATGGTTTTAATGATTCACCTTCATTATTACTTCCTGCTGGAGCATTTTGCCCTGCACTTAATCCTTGTGAGTAGTTTGCATATAAACTTAAATCCTCTATTGGTTTATAAACAAGTCCTACAAAAGGTGAAAATCTTGAATCATCATAATGACTTGTTTTATCTCCTGAAGTATTGTAGTTTATAGACTCTACATTTTGATATCTTCCACCAAAAGTAAATCTAATATCTTCTGCTTCGTTTGAAATAGTATCTGAAATAGCAAATGACTCTAAAATTGTATCTGTTCTTTTTTCATCTGGTAAACTTAAATGAACTTTTGAAATCTTTGCAGGATTGTAAATATTACTATCATAGTTTGTAGTATCTGTATTTATTCTTGTTTTAACTTTTCCTTCATAAGAAGAAGCATCAAAATTGATTTTATGATTTAAACTTCCTGTTTTAAATAAAGTATTTGCTTTTATTCCATAAGTAAATCTTGAAACATCAAATGTTCCTTTACTGAACTTAGTTTTTACATCACCATTTGAGTTTTGAAGTACTCCACCTTTTTGAAATAATCTATCAACATCAGATTGACCACCACCTAAATAAAAGCCAACTTGAGTAACCTCATTTAAAAAGTAATCGAATTTATATAAAGCTAGATTTTCATCTGCTTTTGAATATTCCCAATCTTGTGCAAGATTAAAATCATTATCAGGTGCACTAGCTAAATCTACTCCATCAGCTATATACAATCTTCTAAAAGGAGCATCAATATTTTCAAAAGTTGAGATATAGTCTAAACTAGTAATAAAATTATCTCCTATGTAATCTAGACTTAATGAGCCACTAAAAGATTCACTCTCTAAGTTATCAATTACAGAATCCCCATTGTCATAGGCTAGGTTTACCCTTGCACCAAACTGTTTGTCTTTTCCAAATCGTCTAGAAATATCAGTAGCTATTCCTGGTCTTGAATCATTTGTATATCTTAGTTCAATCTCATTTGAGTCTTTGTATGCTCTTTTTGGAACTAAGTTTATAGCTCCACCTGTATTTCCTTTAGGAGACATTCCAAAAAGAATTGTACTTGGTCCTTTTACTACAGATACAGCTTCAAATAAATCAGTAGGTACTTTGTAGTTTGGAGCAACACCATAAACTCCATCAAAAGCATATTCTCCTTGATTCCAATCTCCCATTGGAACACCTCTTAAATAGAATGACTCTGCATTATCACCATAGGCTCCTGAACTTCTTACAGAAGAGTCTTGTGTAATTAAATCGCTTAATTGTCTAGCTTGGTTATTTTTAATACTATCTTTAGTAAAAGTAACCACTGACATGGGAACATCTTTTATATTTGATTCACCAAATAAACCTAAGTGTGCATCACTTGAAAAGTTTTTATTTGCCATCTTATTTTGTAGGCTTTCAGTTACATTTACTTCACCTAAATTATCAGACTCTGTTGAAGAGTTATTACTCTTTTTTTCTTTGATAATAATTGTATTTTTATTTAATACTGCTTCTAAACCCGTACCTGCTAAAAGTTCTTCTAATGCTTTTTCTAACTCACTTATATTTTCAATATCATTTACTTTTTTTGATTCTAAAAGTTTATCCTTTGCAATATATGACAACTTAGATTTTTTTGATATAATTTCTAATGCCTCTTTTAAAGTTTTATCTTTTATTGTGTATGACTCTTGGGCAAAAAGATTTACACTTAAAAGTAAAGCTAAACTTGGGGCAACTAACGAACTTTTTAATAGCTTCATTTTTTTCCTTTTCTTTATTTATGATTTTGAGAACTATTATCTCTAATACATTAAACGAATAAAGATTGAAAAACGGACAGAATATTTTTTATTTTTTTGATATTTTTAAAACTTCTTCTTTTTCATTAACTTCAAGGGAATACAAAAGCTTTATAGAATCAATGAAATCATTAAAATGTTTTGTGGAAAATTTACCTGAAATTTTTAATTGAGATACTTCGTAAGAGTCAAACTCTATTTTTTTGTTAACATATCTTTGGAAAAAAGATGTTGCATCTTTTAAAGAATCATTTTCTAAATATATAAAATCATTCTTCCAACTGGCTATTTGTGTTAAATCTGTTTTCTTAAAGCCTAAAATATTTCCTTTATTATCTAAAGAAAAACTTTCTGCTTTTCTTAGTTGAATTAAATCTTTTTTCTTTTTAGAATCAGATATATAACTTACTTTTACTACTCCACTAAGAACTTTTACACTTACCTTATCACTTAAGTTTACTACCTCAAACTTTGTTCCTAAAACCTCTATTTGAGCATTTTTCATCTTAATAATAAATGGTCTGTTTTTATCTTTTGCAACAGAAAACAAAGCTTTACCTTCATGAAAGTTTACCACTCTTTTATTTTTAAAATATTCAACTTTTAATTTTGATTTTATATCTAAATCTATTAAAGAGTTATCCTCTAATGCAATGTTTAACATTTTCTCATTTTTACTAATAAACTCTTTTGAAAACAGTGCTTTATTTTTATTGTGTTCCAAAAGAAAAACACATACAAAAAGTAATGCTATTATTGAAGCTACAAAGTATTTACTCTTTTGAAAGATATTTGATTTATTTGTATTATCAAGGCATTCATCAAAAAACTCTTCATCTAGATTTTTACAGTCAAAAAGAAGTTTTTTATTTTCATTATATGATTTTTCATGGCTTTTATTTTCTAACCATTTTTTTAAATCACTTTCTTCTTTTAGACTCAAGTCTTCTTGCTCTTTTATTATCCAAGCTATTGCTTTTTTATCTATCTCTTCAAATAAATCCATTAGTACTCTTTCTTCATCTGTTCTTTTATTTTCATTGTTGCTCTTGTAATGTTTTTTTCAACGGCATTTACACTTATTCCCATAATCAGGGAAATCTCTTTTCGAGTAAGTCCTTTATAAACATGTAAAACAAAAGCTTGTTTATTTCTCTTTGAAAGAGCACTAATACATTTTTTTAATTTTTGTTCTCTTTTTTCATCACTTAAAATTTCATCTGGACATTCTGTTTTAGGAATTGAGTATTGTTCTTCTTCAAAACTTGTATAAGATATTTTTTTGTTTTTTCTTGCCTTATCAATAACAAGACTGTGTGCTATTTTATATAGATATGCTTTTTGAATAGTAATGTTTTCTGATTTTTTATCTATTTCTAAAGCTTTAGCATAGGTTTCTTGAGTAAGGTCCTTTGCTAAATCTTTATCTTTTGTAAGTCTTAGTAAGTAGTAAGAGATTTCTTTATAATACTCTAACATGCAAACTCTTTAATCTATTGCTTACTCTTTTATATCAAAAGTTAATGTGGCAACATTTATCTCTTCGTCACATTTTGTATTATCTTTTAACTCTTTTTTTACTTGAACTTTTACTAACCATTTCCCTGCTTTAAGTGGTAATATTTCTGTAACACCTCTTAAGTCAGTTCTTCCATAATAAGCATATTTACCTTTTAAATAACCATCTAAAGTAGCTTTAACAACTGATACTTTTAAAGGTCTATTTTTAAATAAAACTTTTACTTTAAATGGCTCACCTACTTTATAATCTTTTGGGTTAGATAAAGGAACTATTTCTAGTTTATGTCCTATAGGTTTTGTAATAATATCACTATGTTTATTTCCTATAGAGAAGATATTTTTAGCTTCAAGTTGTGTTTTTTCACAATGTCTAGCTTTTGTTTCTATCTCATCTTTTGTTTTACCTTGATACCATTTAAAGTTTTCATCTTTTGTCCAATAAGTTGGTTTATAAACTCCTGATAAAACATAAGAACCCTCTTCAAGTTTTTCATTTGATTCATAATTATAGTTAATAGCTGAACTTTTTTTTAGTTCAATAGTTTGTTTTTCACCTGTTATCTTTAGAGGTTCAAAAAGACCTAATCTGTCCTCTGGTATTTTTTCAAGTTTTGGAAAGTCATGACCATATCCAATGTTAAAAGAAAGTTTGCCATCATTTTGAGAATCTACCCAATACTCATGAGCACTTAAATTTGTTATTGCAAGAAATGCAAACCCCATTAGAATTTTTTTAATATTCATAATCTACCTTTATTGATAATAATTTTCATAATTGTAGTTATTTAATATTAAAAATTTTATTAAATGTATGGGGTTTATTGTAAAATCTTAATTATCTGAAAGTAAAACTCTTATAACACTAGCTTCACCTTGATGACCTTTTCCCTCATCTAAAATAGTAATTTGCTCTTTTACCTCTGCATCACAAAAAGCATAATGATTTTTAAAATCTTCTACTTTGTATAAAAGTTTTTCATCCTTTGGTCCACCACTTGAAAAATTTAATTGATTTACAGAGAAAAACTCACCCACAAATAAACCTTCAGACTCTAATGACTCATCAATATTTTCAAATAGTCTTGCTCTATCTTTTTCATACATATGTAAATATGAAGCAACTATTACATCATATTTTTCATCTGCTTCCCAATTATTTAAATCAATACAAATAGTCTTGATATTTAAGCCTTCTTCTTTTGCTCTTTGTTCTAACTTTTTAAGACCTACATCAGAAGCATCAATAGCAGTTACTTCAAAACCTTTTTTAGCTAAAAAGATTGCATTTCTACCTTCACCCTCACCTAAGCATAAAACTTTTGCACTTCTTTTGAAAAGTTTTACTTTACTTGCTATAAAACTATTTGGTTTTACTCCATAAAGATATCCATCTCTTGAAAATTTACTGTTCCAAAACTCTTGTTGAGACATATAATATTACCTTTTATTTTTTATTTGGATGATAGCAAATTAAAAAGAAATTCTTCTTAAAAAAACTCCATGTTAAATTCACATTAGTTTAATATAATTAATAGTTCTAAAGGTAAAAACAATCATTCACTTTAATTTAAAGCAAGCTTGGATAAACTATCAGACAAAAATCAAAAAGTAAATTGAAAACAATTACTTTATTTATAGGGATGGATAAATGACAGAAGCAAAATACATCTGGATGGATGGAAAATTTGTTGACTGGCATGAAGCAAAAGTTCATGTTTTAAGTCACACATTGCATTATGGGAATGGTGCAATTGAAGGTACTAAAGCTTATAAAACACATGATGGAAGATGTGCAATTTTCAAATTAAAAGAGCACACTAAAAGATTAATTAATTCAGCTAAAATGACTCTTATCGATGTTCCTTTTTCAGCAGACGAATTAAACGATGCTCAAGTTGAATTATTACAAAAAAATGAATTATTTGAGGGAGCATACATCAGACCGCTAGTATATCTAGGTTACGGTGTTATGGGATTATATCATAAAGATGCACCTGTAAATGTTTCTATTTCTGCTTGGGAATGGGGAGCATACTTAGGTGAAGAGGGAATGAAAAAAGGTGTAAGAGTTAAAATTGCATCTATGACAAGAAACCCTAATACTTCAGGTATGGGAAAAGCAAAAGCAGTTGCTAACTACTTAAACTCTCAAATGGCAAAATTTGAAGCAGTTGAAGCTGGTTATGATGAAGCTTTATTAAGAGATGACCAAGGTTATATTGCTGAAGCGTCTGGTGCTTGCTTCTTTATCGTAAGAGATGGTGTTATTATTACTCCTCCAAATGACAACTCATTAGAGTCTATCACTCAAGCTACAGTTATTGATATAGCTGAAGATTTAGGATATACAGTTGTTAGAAGAAGACTTACAAGAGAAGAAGTTTATATTGCTGATGAAGCATTCTTTACTGGGACTGCTGTTGAAGTAACTCCTATTAGAGAGATTGATTGTAGAGTTATTGGAGCTGGTGAGAGAGGTCCAATTACTGAAGCCTTACAGACTGCTTATTTTGACGTAGTTCAAGGTAAGAATGAAAAGTATGAAAAGTATTTAACTTATATTAACTAAAACAAAAAAGGGTAATTTATGCCAATAGACAACGACTATTTTAAGAATAGACAACAACAAAACAAGGGTAACAACTCTAATAACGGTGGAGGTGGTAACTACCAACCTCCTTTTGAGCCACCTGAGTTTTTTAAAAACTTCGGCAAGAAAGCTGGGATAATTTATGCAATTATCATCATCTTAGCTGCTTTATTTATCTTTAAACCATTCGTAATCATTGAATCTGGTCAAGTAGGTATCAAAGTTACAACAGGTAAATATGAAGATAGACCTTTAAATCCTGGTTTCCACTTATATATTCCAGTATTCCAAAAGGTTATTGTAGTTGATACAAAAGTAAGACTTATTAACTATGCTTCAGTGGAAACTAGTGGTAGTGGTGGTTTTGACCAAAGTATTAAATTAAACCCTGCTATTAATATTCTTGATGCAAGAGGGTTACCAGTTTCAATTGAATTAACAGTTCAATATAGACTTACAGCTTCAGGAGCACCAGTTACTATTGCAACTTGGGGTCCAGGATGGGAAGATAAAATCGTTAACCCAGTTGTTAGAAACATAGTAAGAAATGTTGTTGGTGGATTTAACGCAGAAGAATTACCAACTAGAAGAAATGAAATTGCAACTATGATTGAAAATGGAATTAGAACAGAAATTGAGTCTTTAGAAGGAACTCCTGTATCAGTTGAGTCTGTACAATTAAGAGAGATAGTTCTTCCTCAAAAAATTAAAGACCAAATTGAAAGAGTTCAAATAGCAAACCAAGAAGCTCAAAGAGTTAGATACGAAGTTCAAAGAGCTAAACAAGAAGCTGAGAAAAAAGCTGCACTTGCAAAAGGTGAGGCTGACAAAAATAGAATTGAAGCACAAGGTAGAGCTGATGCTGTAACTATTGAAGCAAAAGCACAAGCAGCTGCAAATAAATCAATTGCAAGCTCACTTACTCCTAAGTTACTTCAAATGCAACAAATTCAAGTTCAAGGTAAATTTAACGAAGCTCTTAGAGAAAACAAAGATGCTAAGATTTTCTTAACACCTGGTGGTTCAACTCCAAATATCTGGGTTGACACTAAAAACAAATCAAGAGACACTGCAATTAACCAATAATATTAAGAGGAATTTTTCCTCTTAATAAATTTACTATCACGGATTTTTAAATGAGTACTGAAAAAATTGACTGGCAAAAAATGGATGGATTAATTCCTGTAATTACACAAGATGCAACTAGTAATGAAGTTTTAATGCTTGCATATATGAATGAAGAAGCACTAAAACTAACACTTGAAACAAAACAAGCTCATTATTACAGTAGAAGTAAACAAAGACTATGGAAAAAGGGTGAGAGCTCTGGACATACACAAGAAGTTGTTTCTACAATGGTTGATTGTGATAATGATACAGTTTTATTAAAAGTAAACCAAAATGGTGTTGCTTGCCATACAGGAAGAAAGTCATGTTTCTTTACTGATTTAGAAAATGATGAAGTAAAACTTGATGTAGAAGTAAATACTACAGATGCTTATGGGGTAATTGATACTTTATACCATGTAATAGAATCAAGAAAAAATGATGACCCAAGTAAGTCATATACTGCGAAACTTCTTCAAGGTAAAGAAAACTCTATGCTTAAAAAGATTGTAGAAGAAGCTGGAGAATTTACTTTTGCAGTAAAAGATAATGATGAAGAAGAGATTATTTATGAAGCAGCAGATTTACTTTATCATAGTTTAGTTGCTCTTTCAAGTAAAGGAATAAATCCAGATAGAGTAAAGCAAGAGCTTTCTAGAAGATTTGGTTTATCTGGAATTGAAGAAAAAAACTCAAGAGAAAAGTAGCCTAAAACTTAGGCTTTCTTCTCTTTCTTTCTAATAAAGTGTTTAACCACAAAACTAGCTGCCATAAATGCTAACAATCCAACTACAACAAATGTAAAAATCTCAGTTAAAAACATACCAAGCTCCTTTTGTCTTTATTAAAAGTTTATAATAATATTTAAATTTTTGGAAATTTTAGAAGTCTGTATTAAAAATAGAATAAAGAAAGTTACTGAAAGTAATAATAAAAAGAGCAAAAGCTCTTTTTATTTAGTGGCAACCACAACCAGTTCCACATCCACCAGATGAAGATTCTTGTTTTTGTTCAGACTTAGAAGCTGCTGCCGCACCACTTGTAGAACAAGCTGATTCTCCTGGGCCTGTAGTTGGTTGAATAGAAGCATTTTCTGCTTTTCCTGCATGCTCATCTACAAAGCTGATTAATTTTTCTGCAGCTTTCATATATCTTTTTGCAGATTCTGATTCTGGTTGGAAATAAACAACTGGTTTTCCACCATCTCCACCTTCTCTAATAGCTGGTTCAATTGGAAGTAATCCTAGAACTTCTGTATTATATTGATCTGCTAAATCTTCACAAGTTCCTTGTCCAAAGATATCTGATTCTGCATTACACTCAGGACAGATAAATCCACTCATGTTTTCAATAATTCCACCAATAGGAATATGAAGTTTTTGGAACATATCTAATGATCTTCTTGAGTCATCAAGTGCAACATGTTGAGGAGTAGTAACATTAATACCACATGTAACAGGTACACTTTGTGCAAGAGTTAATTGTGCATCACCAGTTCCAGGAGGCATATCAATAAATAAAATGTCTAAATCTTCCCAAAGAATATCTCTTAATAGTTGTTGGATTGCTTTCATAATCATAGCACCTCTCCAAATAAGAGATTGCCCTTCTTCCATTAAAGAACCCATAGACATAACAGAAATACCAAAGGCATTAAAAGGTTTAGCCTTATTTCCAACTACCTCAACTTCAAGTCCATTTAAACCCATCATTCTAGGAATATTTGGTCCATAGATATCTGCATCTAGAATACCTACTTTTTTACCTTGCATTGCAGCTGCAATTGCTAAGTTTACAGTTGTAGTTGATTTACCAACTCCACCTTTACCTGAACTTACCATTACAAAGTTTTTAATTTGTGGAGCAATATTACTTCCACTTACACTATTACTTTGTTGCTTTGGAGCTTCTGGTTTACTAATTTTTAGATTTACATTTGTAACACCAATTGAACCTAAAACTTTTGAAATATCTTCTTCTAGTTTTGAAGCTACATCTTCAGCACTTGAAGTAATATCTAAAAGTATTGTACAGGCATCATCGGCATCAACTTGAATATCTTTCACGAAACCAAAATCAACAATTGATTTTTGGAAACCTGGATATATAACTTTTGATAATTCTTCTTTTATATCAGCTATAGTTGCCATATATTTTATCCTTAAAACAGTCCCTGTTTTTAGGGACCTTAATTTTTAATTTCTTTTAACAAGAAAATAAATTTTCTTAAATTTCACGGTATTATATTTCAAATAGGATAATTTTTGTCTTAATTGAAATCATTAATAAAAAAAGGTCAAGTAAAAAAAACTTGACCTTTTTTATATCTTACATTTTATTAAAAAACTAAGCTGTTGCCGTTGCTTCAATTTTATCACCATGATCTTTTACAATCTTTTGTGTGATTTTATATGAACAAAACTTTGGTCCACACATTGAGCAGAATTCAGCTTCTTTAAATACATCTTGAGGAAGAGTTTCATCATGATACTCTTTTGCTCTTTCAGGATCTAAACATAATTCAAACTGTTTATTCCAATCAAAGGCATATCTTGCATCTGACATTTCATCATCAATATCTCTTGCACCTTTTCTACCTCTTGCAATATCTGCTGAGTGAGCTGCAATTTTATATGCGATAATACCTTCTCTTACATCATTTGCATTTGGTAATCCTAAGTGCTCTTTTGGAGTTACATAACAAAGCATTGAAGCTCCATGCCATCCACCAACAGCTGCACCAATTGCAGAAGAGATGTGGTCATAACCAGCAGCAATATCAGTTGTAAGTGGTCCTAAAATATAGAAAGGTGCCTCATGACAATACTCTCTTTCAAGTTTCATATTTCTTTCGATTTGATTTAACGGAACGTGACCTGGTCCTTCAATCATAACTTGAACATCTTTTTCCCAAGCTCTAAGTGTTAGTTCACCTAATACTTTTAATTCTGATAATTGTGCTTCATCTGATGCATCTGCAAGACATCCTGGTCTTAATGAATCACCTAAAGATAAAGATACATCATATCTTCTACAAATATCTAAGATATCATCAAAAGCATCATAAAATGGATTTTCTTTATGATAATGCATCATCCATGCAGCCATTAAAGAACCACCTCTTGAAACGATTCCCATTTTTCTTTTTGCAATATGAGGCATGAATCTTAAAAGGAATCCAGCGTGAATAGTAAAATACGAAACCCCTTGTTGAGCTTGTTTTTCTAAAACATCTAACATAACATCAATAGATAAATTTTCAATTTTATCTTTAACATCATGTAAAATTTGGTACATAGGAACTGTTCCAATAGGAACTGTTGAGTGCTCAATAACAGCAGCTCTAATAGCATCTAAATCTCCACCTGTACTTAAATCCATAATTGTATCTGCACCATATTTTAATGAAACATCAACTTTTTCAATTTCACCTTGAATATCTGATGCCAATGCAGATGAACCAATATTTGCATTAATCTTACATGAAGAAGCCATGCCAATAGCCATTGGCTTTAAATGCTTATGATTAACATTTGCAGGAATAATTAACCTTCCTCTTGCTACTTCATCTCTTACAAGTTCCGGTTTAATCTTCTCTACTTTTGCAACATACTCCATATCTGGTGTAATAATGCCTCTTTTAGCATAATACATTTGAGTTCTTACTTCATCATCTTTATGATTGTCTAACCAATCTCTCATATAAAATCCTATCTAATAATTTAAGCTGATTATATCAAATTTATATTATAGAAACTTAATTAAAACAACTAGTTTCAAATTATTAATTATGTAAGGTGTAATTGATTATAATAGATTAAAATAATTTAAGGTTCATATGAAAAGTATCAAAAATCTAACAGTGCTTTATGAAAACTCAAAGAATGACCTTAAAAGAATACTTAATAGCGAGTATGTAGAAGATTTAGAACTTTTAGAACTAATAGATACTCTTACTTTTAACAATAGTTTTGCAATCAAAAAAGATACAACTTATGACCTAAATGAAATTGCTAAGATATTTAGATTTTATGAAGATTTATTAAAAAATAGTTTTCAAGAAAATAAAAACAGATTTGAAATAGAGTTTAAGCTTTATTTATTACTTATAAAAGTTTTTACAGAGCTTTGCAATACTTTTGTTAATGACAAAAATAAAATTCCTGATATAGATAACTTTTTCCAGATTTTAAAAGAATCAAAAAATATGTTGAAGTTAACAGTACCTTTAGACTTAAAACATCTAAATATTTTAAATAATTTAATCGGGGAACAACTATACTATTTTTCACATATTCACTATCATGATATAAATGCTTATCCACTAGAGTATACTTTTGAAAAATATTTACTAAATCTTGAAAGAATGTTTCATGGTTTTGATTTAAGTCTTGCTTCTGATTTTGGAAATAAAGAGTTTACAAACAAAGAGATTGAATTAGAAATATTAAAAAATAATGCCTCTTTTTTAATTCTTACTCTTATTTATAAAATTTATAGATACAAAACTGTAGATATATTTGATAATGAGAAGTTCAAAGATATTATAATTTTTTACATTGATAATTTTAATTCCCCTATAAATATTGATAAATTTTCAATAAAAAGTTTTGAAGAAGTTATTTTAAGGGACTTTTTAAGTAGTACTTTATATATTAAGAAAATAACTAAGCATAATTTACTTGAACAAAAGTTAGTTATATTAGAACTTTATACAGATGAGTATAAACAATTAATTGATAATATAAAAAAAATTGATTTCCAGGAACGACAATGAAACAATTAATAGTAGATAAAATTGACTCTTTACCACCTTTACCTAATTCTGTTTTAGAATTAGAAGAGTTTAGAAAGATGCCAACAAAAGAACCATTAGACTTATTAAAGATTATTGAAAAAGACCCTTTAATTATTACTACTGTTTTAAGAGTTGCTAACTCTGCTATGTTTGGATTTGTAAGTGAAGTAGAAACTCCAAGTCGTGCTATTTCTCTTTTAGGTGTGAATTTCACAATTTCTATTGCTTTAGGTTCTGTTATTCAAAACCTAATTCAAACTGACCTTAGTGCATATGAAGCTTCTACTGATGACTTTATGTTTTCTTGTAATTTAGCTTCAAATATAATTAACACTTGGGTAAGTAAAATAGATAAAGATTTAAAAGAAGATTTACTTTTACCTGCATTCTTACAAGAGACTGGAAAATTTATTATCTCTGATATAATCACAGAAAATAAACAAAAAGAAGAGTTCAAAGAACAAATTGCTATAACTAAAAATCTTTCAAGTGTAGAAAAAGAGTTTGTAGGTTATTCTTGTGCAAGAATTACAGCAAATATTTTCAAACACTGGAACTTAAGTCATAACCTTATTTTCTCTATTGGATTTGTTGAAGATTTAGAAAATTGTCCTAAAGAATATGTAAAAAAAGTTCAGATTTTAGAGATAGTAAAAATACTAGCTGATATCAAAAATCCTTTATCTGATTCTAATATTCAAAGGGCTACAAATAAAGCTATTGAGTATGGTTTTGAAGTGGAAACTTTAGAAAAAGCTATTGAATCTATTAAATATAAATTAGAAGAAGATCTTTAAGATTTCATAAGTTACATTAAAGTATAATTTGTAACTTTTTTACTCAAAGGGGTCTTGTGTCGAATGTAACGCTTGTAGTATTATGTGCTGGAAACTCCACAAGATTTGGGCTTCAAACAAAAAAACAGTGGCTTAGGATAGATAACCAACCACTCTGGCTTTTTGTTACAAAAAGACTCGAAAATCTATACAAATTTGATAAGGTAATTGTCACATCAGCAAAAGATGAACTTTCTTATATGCAAAACTTTAGTGATGATTATGAGTTTGTTGCAGGTGGAGATACTAGACAACAATCTATGAAAAACTCTTTAGAAAATGTCACATCTACATATGTAATGGTTACTGATGTAGCTCGTGCTTGTATTCCTGAAAATGTTATTTCTTCATTAATTAATTCAAAAGAAAATGCTGATTGCATTGTTCCAACTTTAAAAGTTAGTGATACAGTTATTTACAATGAAGAAACAATAAACAGAGATAAAGTAAAACTTATTCAGACGCCTCAACTTTCTAAAACTACTGTTTTAAAAGGTGCTTTAAATACAGATATAGAGTTTACAGATGACAGTTCGGCTATTAAAGCAAATGGTGGTTCTGTTTTTTATGTAGAAGGTTCAATCAAAAGTAAGAAGTTAACTTTTGGTGATGACTTAAAAGAGTTATCTTGTTTAAGTGCTCCAAGTAATAACTTTTTTACTGGAACTGGTTATGATATACACCCTTTTGAAGAAGACAAAAAAATGTATCTTGGTGGAATAAATATTGATGTTCCTTATGGTTTTAAAGCTCACAGTGATGGTGATGTATTAATTCACTCACTTATTGATGCTCTACTTGGAGCTTGCGGAGCTGGAGATATTGGTGAGTTTTTCCCTGATACAGATGAAGAGTTTAAAAATATAGACTCAAAAATTCTTTTACAAAAGATTGTAGAATTTATTTATAATGTAGGATATGAGATAGTTAATGTTGATTTAACAATAATTGCTCAACAACCAAAAATAAATCCATATAAAAATGAAATCAAAAAAACTATTGCTTCATTACTAAACTTAGAAAAACAGTTTGTAAATATAAAAGCAACAACTGCAGAAAAACTTGGATTTATAGGACGAAAAGAGGGAGTTGCAGTACAATCAATTGCAACTTTAAAATACTATGACTGGACGAAAAAATGAATATACTGATTATTGAAAGCGAAATTTACCTCGCTCAAAAAGTTGTCTCTAGACTCTTAGATGACGGACATAATTGTGATTTTGTAGAATCACCAAACATTGATAATCTTACAAAAGATTACGATATTATTTTACTATCTACTTCACTGCCTGCTGCTTTATGTAAAACAATAATTAGAAGATATAGTGATTCAATTATTTTACTTCTTGTATCATATATTTCAGATGAAACTGTTACTGACCCGATTAAAGAGGGTGCTAAAGATTATATTATGAAACCATTTATAATGGATGAGCTTGTAAGAAAAATATATCACTATAGAGAATGTAAATCTATAAGAAAAGAGCTACATACATTAAGAGACTACCTTAACTTCCAATTTGAAGAAGTAGATACAAGTAACCATGTGTTACCAACATCTTTTCCAACACTTATTGAAACAAATTCACAAATTTGTGCTGATAAGTTAGCATTTGAGTTAGTTAGAAAGCTAGATTTACAAATGAAATTTATCTCATTGTCAAGTGATAATTGGCAAAAAAGAGTAAATGAGAAATTTAGTGGAATCATATACTTAACTGACTATCACAGTCTTAAAAAAAGTACAAAAGAGAACTTAAATAAACTTATTGAAGATAAAAAATGTATTATTGTCTCTTTAGAAAAAGAAGAAGATTTCCCTTACAATAAAATAGAGTTTGAAAAAGAAGATAACCTTCTTATGACAAACAATATAATGACTATAAACGATTATGTTAAGATGATGGTTTTATCATATCAAACAAAATACCCGGATACTGAACTTTCTAAAAAACTTGGTATCTCAAGAAAATCTCTTTGGGAAAAGAGAAAGAAACTTGGAATAGAGAAGAAGAAATAATGAGAAAACTATTTTTAACTGTTTTTTATAGTGGACTAAGTCCAAAAGCACCAGGTACGGTAGGAAGCTTTGTATCTCTTATCTTAGGTGTTTTATTATTACAATATATTCCAGAGTCAACTATGTTCTTACTTGCCTTCTTAATCTCAGTTATAGCTGTAAGAGAGATAAACAAGTATGAAGAAGAAGTTGGAGAGCATGATAGCAAAGAGATTGTTATTGATGAACTTGCTGGTATGTGGATTGCCCTTTCTATTTGTGGTATTACACCTGAAAATATGTATTACCTAGCTCCTATTGCTTTTGTATACTTTAGAATCTTTGATATTTGGAAACCTTCTATTATAGGGAAGATTGATAGAGATGTAAAAGGTGGTTGGGGTGTTATGGGTGATGACATCGTAGCTGGACTTGCTGCTGGTATTGCTGCTAGTGGAACTTACTATTTAATTGAAAGATTTATCTTACCTACAATGTAAAACAAACGATTAAATTCGTTTGTTTAAACTCACTAAAACTCTTATTCTTAAATTATTTATTCTATAATAAATTCTTTTTACATACATTAATTTGAAAAGTGAAGTAAAACATAAATTAGATTGTAAAAGAAGTGATTGCTTTTTGTAAGGTCAAGGCGAAGTTTTAAATTTTTGAGGAGCATACTTAAAGTATGTGACGAATAAATTTAAAACTTCAACGCAGAGATTGCTAAAATAAGATTACTTATTTTACAATCTTAGCGAATTCATCGAAGATATATTTCGACTCATGAGGACCCGGACTAGCCTCTGGGTGATGTTGAACAGAGAAAATCTCTTTGTTTTTATATTTAACACCCTCAATAGTTCCATCAAATAAGTTCTTATGCGTAATCTCAGCAATTTCTACAATACTATCTGGAACATTATAGTTGTGGTTTTGTGCAGTGATTTCTACAACCATTGAATCAGGATTTGCAACTGGGTGGTTACCCCCATGTTGTCCAAATGGTAATTTATATGTGTCATGTCCATGTGCAATAGATAACATTTGGTGTCCTAAACAAATAGCAAACATAGGGATATTTGCAGTGATTAGTTTTTGAACTTGTTCTTTTTCTTCTGTTAAAGTAAGTGGATCACCAGGACCATTTGATAAGAAGATACCACCAATTTCATTTGCTTCGAATCTTGCAATTAAATCCTCAGCTTTAAATGTAGCTGGAACTACTTCTACTTCAAGACCAGACTCTACTAATTCATTTAAGATATTTCTTTTTACACCAAAGTCAATTACAACTACTTTTTTATCACTCATTACAGCTTTGTTGTAAGCTTTATTTTCATGGTTCCATGCACCGTTTTTATGTACATAAGCTTCTTTTGTAGATACTTCTTTAATGTAGTTAACATCTTCAATTCTAGGACTTTGCTCTAATTTAGCTGCTAGTTCTTCTCTATCAGAGATTTCAGTTGATGCAATCATCATCATAGCACCTTCATCTCTTATTAGTTTAGTTAAGTATCTTGTATCAATTGCAGTGATTCCAAGAACACCATGTTCTTTTAAGAATGAATCTAAATCACCTTCTGATCTGTAGTTTGAATGTTCATGGTGATAATTTCTAACTAAAACACCTTTACAGTAAGCTGTTTTACTTTCCATATCATCTGCATTTACACCTACATTTCCAATTTCTGGCATTGTAAACGTAATAAATTGACCAGCATAACTTGGGTCAGAAATAATTTCTTGATACCCTGTTAATGATGTATTAAATACAATTTCTCCAACTGCTGTACCAGTTGCACCAAATGATTTAGCTTCTAAGAATGTTCCATTTTCTAAATAAATCCACACTTTTTGCATTACATTAACCCTCTTTTAATTAGTTCTTCTTCGTATAATCTATGATAAACAATATCATACTCGTCAGTTCCTGGAATAAGCTTTCTTTTGTAATGTTTTATCTTTTCCATTACAGCATCGTCTGCTTTTTCAAACCCTTTTAAAAACTCATCAATAGATGAAAATATTACGTTCTTAACTTGATTATCTGTACAAGTATAATGAATGTAATCCTCTTCCCATAAATAGTCTAATACTTTGTGAGCAATATCAGAAAATCTATCTTCATTGTTTAATATTACACCAAAGTCATTAGCTAATCTTTTTTTAGTCAACCAAAATAGTTGTCTTCTATCTGCATTTAAGAACTCAATTTCATCTTCTTGTTCATCTAATAATTCATGAACTTTTTCATCTAACTCATGTTCTTGTTCAATATCAGCATCTAAGATTTTTTCAATCTCTGCGCTGATTTCGTCTTTTGTTTTTCTAATCTCTACAAAATCGCAATTTACTAAATCTCTTGAGATTCTTCTAGAAATATATGGTGTATGATGTAATTTCATTCTCATAGGGTTATCCTCTTATAATAGTGTCTGCTCTCTCTGGTGATGTTGATACGATTCCAACTTTTACACCTGTTAATTCTTCTATTCTCTCAATATATTTTTTTGCATTTTCTGGTAGTGCGTCAAACTCTCTACATCCAACAACACTATCCCATCCCTCAATCTCTTCATAAACTGGTCTAACACTTTCTAAATCAGTTGGCATATAATCAATGATTTCACCATCTAAATCATATGCAACACAGATTTTGATTCTTGGGAAACCATCTAAAACATCTAGTTTCATTAATGATAATTGGTCACAACCATTTAATCTAGCTGCGTGTTTTACTGCAATTGCGTCAAACCAACCACATCTTCTTCCTCTACCAGTTGTAACTCCAACTTCTTTCCCAATATCAGCAATTTTTTGTCCCTCATCAGTGAAGTCTTCTGAAGGGAAAGGACCATTTCCAACTCTTGTTGTATATGCTTTAACAATACCAGTAACCACTCCAATATCTTTTGGAGAGATACCAAGACCTGTACAAGCTCCAGCACTTACAGTACTTGAAGATGTAACATATGGATATGTTCCATGGTCAATATCTAGAAGAGTACCTTGAGCACCTTCTAATAAAATCTTTTTATCTTCATCTAATGCTTTCCATACCATATTTGTAGTATTTGCAATATATGGTGCAAGTTTCTCTTTGTATGACTCAAGTAAAGCTACTAATTCATCTTTAGAAGGAGTTTCAATATCTAATACATCAAAGATAGCTCTATTTTGTTCAAAGAACTCAATAATGCTTGTAGCTAATTTTGTAGGATTTAATAACTCACCTACTCTAAATCCAGATCTTGCAATTTTCTCTGCATAAGCTGGACCTATTCCCTTACCTGTAGTACCAATAGCTTTGTCACCTTTTAGCTTCTCTTTAGCTTGGTCAATTTCTGCATGGTATGGTAAGTTTAAGTGCGCTTTATCAGAAATGAAAAGTCTTCCTTCTAAGTTATCAAACTGTTCCATCTCTTTGATAATAGATTCTGGTGATAAAACAACACCATTACCAATTATATTTATTGCATTTGGATTTAAAACACCAGAAGGAATTAAGTGAAGTGCGTATCTAACACCATCTACCCAAATAGTATGACCTGCATTGTGACCACCTTGTGACCTACAAACCATGTCATAATTTTGGGCAAGCATGTCAACCATCTTACCTTTTCCTTCATCTCCCCATTGAATACCAACTATTAAATCTGCTTTCATTTTTCCCTAATCCTCTAAAATTTTTAATAAACTATCTGTATAAAGTGCGAATCCTAATGAAGAAATTCCATCAGAACTATATTTACCACCTTTACTAATTACAAAATTATCTTGAATTACTCTAAAATATACATCATCATAGTACTTTAAACTTCCATGATAAAGTGGAGCAACAACTAAATTTTTATATTCAACACTGTTTGCTGTTTCTAAAAGTTTTTCAAGTTCTGCTTTTATCACCTCTGGTGAAATTTTTATAGCTTTTTCTAAATCTTTGATATCTTTTACTTTAATAAGTGAATTTAACCAAGCATGGTCTATTTCAAATAGTTTTGCGATTTCACCATTCTTAAAGTAGTCAATATCAATATCAAACTCTTTTGAAATAAGTTTTGGAATATTGATATTTGACAGTTGTAAAACTGGATTAATATCTAACTCATTTAAAATATTTCCAGTAATATTTACTAAATCAATAATATTGTCATGGTCTATCCACTCACAACCAATTTGATAATCCTCTGTTGAAGGATACGAAAATATTGGTTGTACATAAAACCACTTTTTATGTGAAGTTGCTCTTCCAAGTCTTTTTGTAATAATTCTTACAACATCAAGTGTTGAATCAGCTCTTAATGAAACTTGTTCATTTGCTTCATCTGAAAACTTGATAAGCTTTCTATCATTCTCAATTGCTTGGTGCTGAGAGTAAGAAAAGTTAGGTGTGATTATCTCTTCAAAACCTTTTTCATCAAGAATTTCACATACTCTATTTTCTAGATTTCTCTTAGCTTTAGCTAATTTTCCAAAATATAGTCTTGAGCCCTTTGGTATTTCGTGTTCAAAAACCATGATTACTAATTTCCTTTAAACATCTCTTGAGAAAATACTTTTGAAGCAGTTCCATCAAAATCTCTAATATTTAATTCATCCATTGCTAATTCAATTGCATTTACTACCCAAGTAGCTTCAAAATCTTCAACCAATCCCATGTGATTTATTCTGTAGATTAATTTTTTGATGTGGTCTTGTCCACCAGCAATATTAACATTGTACTTTGTTTTTAAAATATTTCTTATTTCAGGTGCATTTTCTGTATAAATAGTTGTCATTGCATTTGCAGGAGATGAAGGGTAAATTTCACATCCAATAGCTTTTAAAGCTTCTCTTGTAGCTTTTGCTCTTAATGCTGTTTTTTCATATAATGCATCAAATCCACCATTGTTTTTAATATGTGCTAAAATCTCTTTTAGTCCAATAATTAAAGTTGTTGCAGCAGTCCAAGCTGTAGTGTTTGTTCTTTGTTTTTTAATCTCAGTTGCTAAATTAAAATAGAAACCTTTTGCATTTTCTTCAATTTTTGCAACGGCATCATTTGATAAACCAATAATCGCAAGTCCAGGAGGAAGCATAAGTGCTTTTTGACTTCCTGTAATTACAGCATCTAAGTTTGTAGTATCAATCTTCTCAACACCAATAGCAGTAATTCCATCAGCTACAATTGTAATGTCTTTATTTAATTTTTTAACTTCTTTTGCAAGCTCTTCAACAGGATGTCTTAATCCCCCTGCACTTTCGCATAGTTGAATAAATATTGCATCAATTTCACTATCATTTTTAACTGCTTCTAAAATAGCATCTACACTTACTGGTGTATTCCATTCGTTTTTAATTTCAGTATATTCGATGTTAAAAGCTTTACAAATTTTTCCAAATCTTTCACCGAATTTTCCTGAATTTACAGTTAACGCTTTTTTCTTTGTTAGATTAGTAACACAAGCTTCCATCGCACCTGAGCCACTAGATGCAAGCATTACAACTTCATCCATTCCATATAATTCAAATAATAATTCTCTTGTCTCTTCAAATATTTTTTCAAATTCTGGTGTTCTATGGTGAATAGTAACATCTGCCATAGCTTTTCTTACAAATTCTGGTACAGGCGTTGGTCCTGGCGTTAGTAACATATAATTTCCTTATAAGCTTTTAGTAAAACTCGATATTATATCCAAGTGTTTATAATTAATTGGTTAAACAAAAAAAATAAAATTTTAAGGTAAATTTTAGTTATAACACTTGACATTATTGTCTTAAATGTGTAGAATACCTATATTATATTACTATTTACAATAAGTAATAGATAATATCACAATTAAAAAAAGGACGAAAAATGGCAAAAGAGTTAAAAGAAAAAAAAGTTGCTAAAATAGCTAAAAAAGCAGCAAAGAAAGTTGCAAATAAGAAAAAAGACGTAAAAAAAGTTGCAAAGAAAGTTACTAAAAAAGTTTTAAAACTTAAACCAACTAAAGTTAAAAAAGCAAAGAAAGCAGCTAAAAAAGAAGCTAAAAAAGCTGCATAATAATACTTAATTATTATTTCAAAAGGCAGTTTAATAGCTGCCTTTTTTTATGTACCTTTACTATAATTATTAAATCAAAACTCAATAAAAAGAATTATTATCATGGAATTAAATGTTTGGTTAACACTATTACTTGCAACAATTGCTATTTCAGTTTCACCTGGAGCGGGAGCTGTTGTATCAATGAATTATGGAATAAAGTATGGATTAAAAAAATCATATGCTGCGATATTTGGTTTGCAAGCTGGATTACTTATACAAACTTTTATTGTAGTAATTGGACTTGGAGCATTAATCGCAAAATCTGTAATGCTTTTTAATATAATTAAATGGATAGGAGTTATTTATCTTATTTATTTAGGTCTTAGTAAAATATTTGAAAAAGTTGAAACAATTGATGAAGAAGAACATATAAAAGCATATAGTGCAAAAAAAGCATTTATTAGTGCAACTTTAATAAACCTAACTAACCCTAAAGCAACTGTATTTTTAGTTGCATTTATTCCTCAGTTTCTAAATCCTGAGTATTCATTATGGCTTCAATTTGGAATAATCTCAGTTACTTTTTGTGTAATTGATATTTTTGTTATGACAGGATATGCATCTATGGCATCTAAGTTAAAATTCTTAATTAAAGATGTAAAAGCAATGAAGATTCAAAACAGAATCACAGGTAGTTTTTTAATCTTAGCAGCAATACTTATGAGTACAACTAAAAGAGCTTAATAAATTTATAAATTTTGCTAGAGACCTATTTATGGCCTCTTAAATGGTATTTTAATACTAGTTAGTAGTATTTTAGCAAAACAACACTTGACAAGTAATACTAGTTAGTACTATAATTTTATCTGAGGAGTTAAATATATGAATACTAAATCACTTATAAGTTATGGAAAAAGAACAGATAAATCTATGAAAACTATTATTAGAATAGAAAGAATTAGGTCAAAATTTCATAATAGATTAGTGAATTATTTAAATGAATTTAACTTAACCTTCAATCAATTCAAAGTATTAGAAGTACTTTATCACAGAGGTGATTTAAATATTGGTTCAATTACTAAACTTACAATGAGTACCCCTGGAAATATAACAGTTGTAGTAAAAAATCTAAAAAGAGATGGTTGGATTACAACTATTTCTGACCCAGAAGATAAAAGAGCTTCAATTTTAACTATTACTCAAAAGGGTATGGAAGTAATTGAAAAAGTATTTCCAAGTCATGCAAAAAACTTGAAAAAATCACTTGAGGTTTTAAGTGATGAAGAGCTTGACACTTTATACGAACTTTTAAATAAAGTCTATAAAGCAAATTAAAAAATTTTACATTTATATTACTAATTAGTAATATATTAAACATAAGGAAAATAAATGACAAAATTAGTAAAACTAGGATTAGCTTCAGTTTTAACAGCAAGTGCACTATTTGGTGGAACATATAATGTGGATAAAAGTCACTCAACTGTTGGTTTTAAAGTAAAACATATGATGATTTCATCTGTTAGAGGAACTTTTGATAACTTCAGCGGTTCTTTTGAATATGATGAGAAGACAAAAACTTTAAAATCATTAAATGGTACAGTAGATGTTAAGTCAGTGAATACTGCAAATGAAAAAAGAGATAAACACTTAAAAGAATCAGACTTTTTTGCAGCAGATAAATACCCACAAATTGTTTTTAAACTTGATAAAGTAGAAGATGATAAAGCCTATGGAAAACTGACTATGAGAGGTGTAACTAAAGATGTTGTTTTAGATGTTGAAGTAAATGGAACAATAAAAGACCCTTGGGGAAATGTAAGAACTGGATTAGTTTTAGAAGGTAAAATTAATAGAATGGATTATGGAATTAAATATAATTCTGTATTAGAAGCAGGTGGAGTTGCAGTTGGCGAAAAAGTAAAACTAATTGTTGAATTAGAAGGAATCTTAGAAAAATAAGTATAAGAAAGGATAAAAAATGATTTTAATATTTGTTGCAAGTTTAAATGAAAATATGAAACTAGCCCAAAAGGTTAAAGAACAACTACAAGAGAATGGTAAAGAAAGTGAAATTATCAATCTAGTTGAACTAAACCTTCCTATGTATGATAGTCAAAAAGAAGAAAGAGATGGAATTCCAAAAGAGATTGTTCCTATTATTGAAAAGATGAAAAATTGTAATAGCTATGTTTTTATTTCTCCTGAGTATAACTTTTCACTTCCTCCTGTGTTAGTGAATTTTGTTGCTTGGATTTCAAGAGTAGGAGATGATTTTAGAGAATTATTCTCTATGAAAAAAGTTCAACTAGCAACACACAGTGGGAGTTTTGGTAGTAATGTTACAACTTGCATGAGAAGCCAATTTACAAAATTAGGGGCAGTTGTAATGCCAAGAGAGATTATCACAACATACCAAAATAGTCTAAATGAAGAGAGTTCAAAGAAAATTATTTCTACTTTTGCATCTTTTTAAAAGAGATTAAAATGTTTCCTTCATTATTCATTTCACACGGTGCTCCAAATATTATCATTCATGATTCTCTTAGTAAAGCAAATATAAAAAGCTTTGCTAAGAGTTTAAAGAAACCTAAATATATAATCATTTTTTCTGCACACTACGTAACAAATGATTTAAAAATCATAAACTATGAAAACAATGATTTATTATATGACTTTTATGGTTTTGAAAAAGAGTTATATGAGTATGAATATGAAATAAAAAGTGATAAAAACCTTAGCCATAAAATAATGGACTATCTAAATGAAAATGACATTGATATCTCTATAGATAAAACAAGACTTAACTATGACCATGGCGTATGGAGTTGTCTTTCTATGATGTATGAAAAGCTTGATATTCCAGTTATTCAGTTATCTATTCCTTTTTCATATTCTAAAGAACAACTTATTAATTTAGGTGAAAAATTAGCAATATTTAAAGAAGAAGCACTACTTATTGGAAGTGGAGGAATAACACATAATCTTTCAGATATGCAATTAAGTAGTACAGTTAAACCCTATGTCTATAATTTCAATAATGAAATAACAAATATAATAAACAGTGGTAACCAAGAAAGGTTACTAGAAATAAAAGAATCTATTAATTATAAAAAGAATCATCCTAGTGATGAACACTTCTTACCTCTTTTTATTATATTTGGAAGTGCAAAAAATAAAAAAGGCATCTCTTTTAATAGTGAGTTTATGTACTCAACTATTTCAATGGAGTGTTTTGCCTTTGATTTAAAGGAGTAATTATGATAAAAAAATTAAATAAAGAGAACATGGGCACATCAAATCTTGGATGGCTTGAATCAAGATTTCACTTCTCATTTGCTGAATACAGAAATCCAAATAATATTAACTTTGGAGTATTAAGAGTTTTAAATGATGATATTATCCATCCAAAAAGTGGTTTTGATACACATCCCCATCAAAATATGGAAATCATCTCATACGTAATTGAAGGAGAGATTACCCACAAAGACTCAATGGGTAATGAAGAGACTTTAAAACGTGGTGAAGTTCAATATTTAAGTGCAGGAGATGGTATCTATCATAGTGAACATAACCTACATGAAAGTAAAGACTTAAGACTACTACAAATTTGGATTATACCTCCTACAAGTGGTCTTCCTAGACTTTATGGTTCACAAAGGTTTACAAATGAGCAAAGAGAAAACAAACTTTTAAATATAGTCTCTTCAAAAGAAGGAGAGGCTCCTATAAAAATTCACCAAGATGTAAACTTTTATGTAAGTGAATTAGAAAAAGGAAAATCTTTAGATTTTGAGATAAATGAAAATAGACAAATTTATTTTACTCAGATTGAAGGAACTTCATTAATAAATGGTATTGAGATAAATGGAGGTGATGCAATGGAAATTACTAAAGAAAAGAGTTTAACTATTGAAGCAAATACAGACTCTCACTTCTTATTTATTGAAATGCAAGAAGCATAAAAAAAGGCAAGTTTTTACACTTGCCTTTTTAGTTTTAGAATAAAAAAGATTAGATATATTCTACTTCTTTTTCTCCAGCTTTAATTTCACCAATAACATAACCATCAGTATTTTCTAATACAGAATCTACATTTGAAGGATTTACAACAAGAACCATACCAACACCCATATTAAATGTTCTGTACATCTCTTCTTGTTCTACGAATTGTCCCATATAATCAAAGATTGGTAATACTTGGATTTTACTTCTATCGACAACTGCTTTTAAGTTGTCAGGAAGTACTCTTGGTAAGTTTTCAGTAATACCACCACCTGTAATATGTGCTAAGGCATTGATTTTATCTTTATTAGCTTTGAACTCTTTTACATAAATTCTTGTTGGCTCTAATAAAACATCTTTTAAAATTTTACCGTCAAATTCATCTTCTAAAGTCATTCCAAGTTTTTCTAAAAGAAGTTTTCTAACAAGAGAGAATCCATTTGAGTGAACACCTGAAGAAGGAAGTGCGATTAAAACATCACCCTCTTCTATTTTTTCAATTCTATTTAACTCTTCTTTTTCTGCAATACCTACACAAAAACCTGCTAAATCAAAATCACCTTCTTTGTACATACCAGGCATTTCAGCAGTTTCACCGCCTACTAATGCACATTCAGATCTAATACAACCTTCTGCAATACCTTTTACAACATCTGTTGCTGCATCAACTTCTAACTTTGCAGTTGCATAGTAATCTAGGAAAAATAATGGCTCTCCAAAATTACAAAGTAAGTCATTTGTACACATTGCAACTAAGTCAATTCCTACTGTATCAAATTTTTTTGAGTCAATCGCTAGTTTAAGTTTTGTACCTACCCCATCAGTTCCTGATAATAAAACTGGGTTTTTATAACCTGTTGGTAATTCAAATGCACCTGCAAATGAACCAATTCCTCCAAGTACTCCTGGGATTAAAGTAGATTTAACATGTGGTTTAATATTTTCTACAAACTGATTTCCAGCATCAATATCTACACCAGCATCTTTATAACTTACTGTTGACATTATTTTCCTTCTTTTTTTGTTTTTAAA
>JABXII010000017.1 GCA_013373175.1 Campylobacteraceae bacterium
ACCTTTACTTAATCTTGTTGATGATATCAATGAAAAAGATAACTTTGGTTCTTCTGCTATTACTTGGACTTTACAATCTAATCTTGATATACCTGATGAATTAAGATTTGAGTCTATTAAAACTTTAGTCTCTTTAGGTGCTGATGTTTCTGATATTAAAAATATTGTTAATAATATTGATGAAGATGAACAAAGTGATGAATCATCATTAATTTCATTTGTAAGGTCTTTATAATGTCTTTCCTTGATAAAATATTAAATAATAACAAAGAAGAAGAGGAAAAATCTGATAATGGATTTTTCTTTTCTAAAAAGAAAAAAGATTCAAAAATAGAAGATTTGATAAAAAACAATGATATTGAAAGTTTAAAAGAACAAATCACATCTTCAAATGTAAATGAAAAAGAGAATAACTCAACTTATCCTTTACATTATGCTGTTATTCATAACAACAAAGAGGCTGTAGATTATCTATTTTCAATAGGTGCAAAAGTTGAAACAGCAAAAAAAGATGTTACAGATAATGTATTAAAAATATTAATTGAGCAAAACAATCACAATATTTTACAAGCTTTTATAAATCAAAAAATAGTAATTCCAAGACTTATATTAGCAACTCCGATAATACATTATTCTTTGATAAAAAAAGTATCTTTTGATTTTTTTAAAACACTTATAGAAAATAAAGTTCAATTAGAAGAACATGAAGAGCAAAGTGCATTACAAAAAGCACTTGAAGTAAATAGTGAAATTGAGATAATTAAATACCTAATTAAACTTGATACTCAAAATATACATATATTTAATAAAAAAAAGAATATCTTAGAAGAGATTATTTTATCTCCTATGGATAATCTAAAAAAAACTGAATTGATTAAATTTATAAAAGAGCATACAAATATAAGTCTTAATCAAAAAACAAAAGATGAAGAACAAACAATTTTAGAATTAGTTATAAATCTAAAACAAACAATGGTTGCAAAAGAGATGATTCTTTTGGGAGTTGATTTTTCAAAAATCAAATATCAATTAAATACAATTTTTGAAAAAGGTGATTTGGAAGAAATTATAAATATCATTATATCTCGTCAATTAAATTTAGTTGATTATTGTTTTATGCTTAGCTATGAAAAAATAAATGATTACTTTACAAACTGCGATACATTAAAAAATACCCTAGCCATTTTAAATGTAGTAGAAAATCCAAAACTTTTAAATGAACAAAAAATTGAGTTGATAAACTTAGCAATAAAAAAAGATGCAAATATCAATGAAGTAGATATACAAAATAATACAACTGCTTTATTAAACTACTCAAAAATAATAAGAGAAAATACACCAACAGATTTATTAAAATTACTTTTAGAGTATGGTGCAAAAATAGAAATTTGTGAACAAAGTGCACTTTTTTATTCAATAAAAAGTAATAACTTAGATATATTTAATCTTTTCATAGAATATAAAGCAGATGTAAACTTTCTAACAAATGAAGGTAAAAGCTTAGCAAACTTCATAATTGAAGATGAAATAATAGGTAATAAAGAAGATTACATAATTGAAATACTTAAAATATGTATGAAAAACAATTTAAATTTTAATATAAAATCAACTATTTTAATAGATGAAGAACCTACACAAATTGATATGTTTAGTATGTTTTTATATAAAGTAAAAGAGAAGGTTATTGACTTTTTACTAAATAAAAATATAGAACTTGACAAAGATAATGATTTTGTATTTTATGCTATAAAGTATTTGATAAAAGCAAATCTTCAAAAAAGAGTTATTGATTTAAATCCTACTTATGAATACAAAGACTTCTTTATGATTAACTACAAAAGAGATAATGCCCAAGCTTTAGGTATAGCAATAAGTTTTGCAAAAGAAAAGCTTATCTCACTTCTTGTTGACACATATCCAAATATGAAATCTCACTGTGAAATAAAAGAGATATATCTAGATCTTGTAGAGAAAAATTTTGACTTAGAAGTTATAAAAAAATTGATTTTAACTGATTCAAATATAAATAGAGAATATGATGACAATGGAATATACACTTATACAATTCTTTTAAAATGTGCAAAAAGAATAAATGATGAGAAATATAATAAAACACAAAAATATATTGAACTATTTGAATTTTTATTACAAAATGGTGCAGATATAAATATTCAACAAATATATCATGATGAAAAAATAGATTCATCAACTATTTTTTCATTGTTAGCCAATGAAAAAAAAGTTAATGAAGAAGTTTTCAATTTATTGTTTAAATATGGTGCTAGATTAGATGATAAAACATCAGTTTTTAAAGAAAATATTATTCAAAATATCATAAATAAAAATGCAGACCATATGAGTGATGATGTAATAATTTCTTATTTAGAATACTTTGATGAAAAAATGAAAATTGATTTAGAAGATACAAATTTAGATGGAATGACTCTTTTACTAACAGCTTGTTTTGCTTGTAAACCAAAAACTGTTGAATGGCTAATACAAAAAGGCGCAGATATTACTGTAAAAGGTGGAAAGCTAAATGCAAATGTATTATATATGACAATATGTTCAAACAGACATGTTAAAGCAATTGATAGACTAGAAACACTAAAAGTTCTAATAAATAACAATGCAGATATAGAAGAACTATCAAATAACTTAACAGCACTAATGGCATCGTGTTTTTATGGTACATATATTTGTACAGAGTATCTATTGGAAAATAATGCTAAAGTAAATGCTAAAAACAAAGATAATATAACTGCATTAAATTATACAATTCAAGGTGATACAGCATATGACAGTCCATTTAGTGTTGAGAGTGTAAAAACTAGAACAATTCAATTACTTCATAAATATGGTGCTGATTTAGATAATATTCCAGATACAAGAGATAGTGCACTAGTAACATCTATTTTAGATAACAAAAGAGAGATTTTTGAATGTTTACTTGATTTAAAAGTTGATGTAAATAAAAAAGATATTAATGGAATGACCCCTTTAATGTTTGCTGTTGTACAAGGTCATATCTATTTTATAAATAAACTTCTAGAAGAACCAACTTTAAAAATCAATGAAGTTGATACATATAATGCAAATGCTCTTTATTTCACACTTTATAGAAATAATAAAAACGAAGCAGTTTCAATATTTGATAAACTAGTAGCAAAACAAATAGAAGAATCTGTTATTGAAGATGGTGTCACTCTTCTTCATAAAGCTTGTGAAATAGGAAACTTTGAACTAATTCCATCAATCTTAAGTTTTACAAAATATGATATAAATGTACTTGATGACTTTGGGGCAACACCTGTATTAATGCTTATTCTTTCTAATTATAATATGAACGAATTCTTAAAAATAAAAATATTAAAATATTTAGTTGAAAAAGGTGCAAATATAAATATAATAGATAAAGAGGATAATCATATCTTAAACTCTTCTATTTTGTTAAAAGAAAAAAATCTTACACAAACTATCTTAGAATTAGGTGCAGATACTTCTATTACTACAAGTGAAGGTAAAAACGCATATCATATTTTATTAGAACAAGATTATAGTATAAATGAACTAACATTTTATTTTGACTTATTTAGTAAATATAATATTGATATAAATTACAATAAAAATATTGACTCACCACTTCTTTCTTTTACAAAAAGTATGGAGTTTTCAACTGGACGTTCAGTAGGATTTGTGGCTGAAAAAATAGAGATAAAAGAAGAAGAAGACAAAATAGTAGAACTTCTAATTAAATATGGTGCAAATTTACAAATGACTATAGAAGAAGCAATAAAAAAAGAAGAATCAAAAGATATAATTGATTATCTAAAGAAAAAAGAGAATTAATCTCTTTTTTCATAAACTTTAAATTTCCAAGCTGGACTTTTTATTTTTCCATCTTCTAAAATTGCTTCATAATCTTTTTGTTCAATTAAATCCCAATAAGTAAAATCAATCTCTTTTAAATAAGCATCCGCTTCACCTTCAAAATCAACTTCACTTAAATACATTTTGTCAACAAAGTCAAACATAGTTTCATAGATATTTGCACCACCAATTACAAATAGTTCTTCTTCTCCATTTGCTCTTGCAAAGTCTAAGGCTTTGTAAATATCATTAAAAGTATAAACACCTTCATGTTCAAAATCACCTTTACTTAATACAAGTGAAGTTCTATTTGGAAGAGGTTTTCCAATTGACTCAAAAGTTTTTCTTCCCATTAAAAGGTGATGACCTGAAGTTATTTGTTTAAAATTTTTAAAATCTTCACTTATGTGCCAAAGCATTTGGTTGTCTAAACCAATTTCCCAATTTTTACCATATGCTACTATCATTGAAATTTTCATTTGTTTGCCTTTTTTCTTTACACTGCCATTTGTGCTTTAATTGGTTCATCACATACATAATCAACTAATTCAAAATCTTCCATTTTAAAATCATTTATATCTTTAATATCAGGATTAATTTTCATAGTTGGTTTTTTATATGGAGTACGACTAAGTTGTAAGTTTACTTGTTCCATATGATTTGAATAAATATGTGCATCACCAAAAGTATGTACAAAGTCCCCTACTTCTAAATCACAAACTTGTGCAATCATCATTGTAAGTAGTGCATAAGAAGCAATATTAAAAGGTACTCCTAAAAATACATCTGCACTTCTTTGGTATAGTTGACAAGACAGTTTTCCATTGGCTACATAAAACTGGAAAAAAGTATGACAAGGAGGAAGTGCCATGTTATCTATCTCTGCTACATTCCAAGCATTTAAAATAATTCTTCTACTATCTGGATTATTTTTAATTTGATTAATAACTGTTGCTAGCTGGTCATGTGGTTTTCCATCAGCTCCTATCCAAGATCTCCATTGGCTTCCATATACAGGACCAAGCTCTTTTACAGTATCTGTATTTGTATAACCTAAATCTTTACCTTGGGCATCTGCATTTGCAGTCCAAACTGTCTTTTTACCAATAATATTTTCTCTTTTATCACCATAATGAATCTCTGCAAGTCTTCTTTCATCAGTACTTCCTTCAATAAACCAAAGAAGCTCTGAAATAATAGCTTTTAAGTGAGTTTTTTTTGTAGTTACAAGAGGAAAACCTTCATTTAAATCAAATCTCATTTGATAACCAAAAACAGAAGTAGTTCCAGTTCCTGTTCTATCTTCTTTTTTAATACCATTATCTAAAATATGTTGTAGTAAGTCTAAGTATTGTTTCAATGATATTCCTTCTTTTTTTTAATTTTTTATTTTAGCAGATTCATACTTTTTTCTTCTTTTTATCTTCTATCACACACAAAACTTATAAGTAACTATTTGTACTTATATATACTTTTAAATGATATTCTTATAATATATCCAAAAATATTATATTAAAGAGTTATTATGGAATTGGTTTATTTATGGGTAGAAGATTATAAAAATATAAAGAAACAAGGATTTAATTTTTCTCCTAGATTTAAGTGTGAATATGATGAAGAAAAAAATGAATTAGCTATTGATGAAAATAAAGATTATGTAAGTATTTTTCCTGAGAATATTAATATTACTGCTATTGTTGGGGAGAATGGAGTAGGAAAAACTTCTCTCTTAAAATTTCTAATACAAATTTTAAATAATCGACACTATATGGTAAATGATTTTTTTGCAATATATATGGAAAATATTAGTAATAAAATTGTTTTTTATAAGCAAGGAAAAAACATAAATATTAAAAAGAACAAATATAAATTTGAAATATTTTGGGACAATGATTTAGAATCTAATTGGGTTAATTATAATTATAAATATGAAGAAATTAGCTCAATTATACATAAACATAGTATTTTTAATAGATATGGTTCACTTAATACTTTTAAGCATATTCATATATTGAATAAATATAAAAACATTTTATCAATAATAAATGATAAGTATTATTTTAATACTTTACAAGTAGTAATAAAAGAAAAAGATACTTCATTTATTAAAGAACATATGATAGATGGAGAAAATTATTACTTTAAAAAGGAAATTCAAGAATTACTATATAAATTTTTAGAAGATTTTAAGTGTCCTAATCAACCTCAAAATACTAATGATATTAATAGAATATCTAAACAAAATGTATTAATTAAAAAAGAAAGATTGATGGAATATAACACATTACTTTTTTTTATACATTTTATTCAATTAAATAAAGATGAATATAGCCTAGATTTAGATGATGACCATATAGAAGATTGGATTAATAGTATAAAAGATTATAAAAATATTTATGATTTCTTAGATACTTTCGAAAATTTTTTACTAAAAAATGAACAATTTAATATATTCTATAATATATTTAATGAATTATATGGAAATATAAAATATTTAAAAGATATTCAAAATAATTTTATTAAGGATGAGGATAAAAAAGAGTATTTATTAAATTATTCATTGGATGATAAAAAAAAGATTGATGAAGTTATATCAAATACACAATATATCACAGGATTATCTTCAGAAGAGGTATTTTATTGTAATTTTATAGAATATAGATTTATGAATTTAGAAAAAAATATTTTTTTTGATGATTTAAGTGATGGAGAGAAGAATATATTACTTATATGTATTGATTTTTTGCATCAATTAGATTTAGAAAAAGAGAAGAATAAAATATTTGTTTTTGATGAAATAGATAATTCATTACATCCTTTTTGGAAAAAAGAACTTTTAAATATTATTATGAAACTATTAAAAGAATTTAAAGTTATCAATAATCATAATAAAACAACTAATATAATATTTACAACTCATTCACCATTTTTAATTTCTGATTTACCAAAAGAGAATGTATTATTTTTAGAAAAAGGAAAACAAGTTTATCCTTTTGAAGATAATCAACAAACTTTTGGAGCAAACATACATACATTACTTTCACACGGTTTTTTTATGAAAGATGGACTTATGGGCGAGTTTGCAAAGGATAAAATAAATGAAGTATATGAGTATCTTACAAATTCAAATACTCAAAGTAAATTAACTCAAAAAGATGCTCAAAATATAATCAAATTAATTGGCGAACCTATTTTAAAAAAAGAACTACAATCAATTTTTGATAAAAAATTTCAAGTTGATGACATAGACAAAAAGATAAGAGAACATGAAGAAGCAATAAAAAAACTTAAATCACAAAGAAATAACAATGATTAAGCTAAAAGTCGATGAATCTATTATAGATGAGTTCTACAATGGAGTAAAAGGATATATTAATAAAACTATATTTACTACAGATGAATATAGTTACTTCACTGATAAAAAGATAGAACAAATTATAAAGTGCAAGCCTAAAGATTTTGAAAGTTTATCTATAGAAATTGAAGCTCAATCTTTAAATCAAGATATTATTAGAAAAACTTTTGTTGGAGAAAAAGGATATAACAATGGATATAAAAAATTTTCTAGCAAAGATACGACAAAAAATAAAATACATTACAGAGCCTATAGTTTATCCGAAAAATTAAATATTGATGTTTGTCCTTATTGTAATAAAAACTACACTTACACAATCGTAAATAAATCTAAGCAATATACAAGACCAGACTTTGACCACTTTTTAGCAAAAGAAAAATATCCATATTTTGCACTCTCTTTTTATAATCTAATACCTTCCTGTCAAGTATGTAATAGAACATTAAAGCATACTATAGAGTTTTCTTTAGATAATTATATCCATCCGTATCAAGATGATTTTAATTCAATAAAAAAATTTACAACAAATAAACCTCTTGTATTATGCACAAATGAAGATGATTTTAAAATAGTTTTTGAAGATAAATCTGATAATGAAATTTTAACTGAAAAAGCAAATAATAATATCAAAGATTTAGCATTAGAGTTGCAATACAACAAACACAAAGATATAGTAATAGAGCTAAAAGACAAGTATGATTTATATAATGATGATTCATTACAAAATATTTTAAAAGATACAAATGTATTCAAAAAAAAAGGGGAAAAATATATAAAATCTTTAATTATGGGTGTAAATGAAAAAGATGAAAATATAAACAAACGCCCTCTTTCCAAACTTATAAAAGATATAAGTGAAGAGTTAGATTTATTATAAAATTGAAAATAAATCCTAATAAAAAGAATTTTCTTTCTTTTTATTAGGTTAATGCTTTTAAGCAAATTATCATACTACAAATTATGTAGTTTGAATAAAGAGTAGATTGAAGTTCCATAATTATTTATGAGAACTAAATCGGGGGAAGGGATTAACCAGATAGTCAAGCCATGGACACAAAAAAAGGGACATGACTATTTAGTCAAGAAAATTATAGCAAACTTTGACTATATAGTCAAGAAATTTTATTCTTTTATTTTAATTTGGTCAAAAAAAACTTTTAGTTGTTTCATACAAACTTCAAAATGTTTTCCATCTTGTGATTTCTTTGCAGTAGATAAAGCACCTTCAATAGTTGCTACAACGAATATTGCTAATTCTTTAATATCTTTATATTCTAACTCATTGTTCTCTTTTGCTTTTTGTAATACATTATATATAATGCCTTCAAAATGAGTATATACTTTTTCTAGTGCATCTTTAAAATCTTTATCTTGGTGAGATAACTCTTGCACTAAAGTATTTAATCTACATCCAAAAGTAAAGTTAAAAGAGTCTTTATTTTCTAAGACTTTGAACATAGAATCTATATAATTACTTTCTGAGTCTAAAATAGCACCATACTTCTTATCAATATATTCAAATATATGAGCATCAATAACTGCTAACATTAACTCTTTTTTAGACTTAAAAAAGTGATACATACTTCCTTTATTCATCTTTGCTTTTTTAAGTATCTTATCAACAGATGTTGCATAATAACCATTTTCATATATTTCATCAAATGTGACTTTTAGTAATCTATCTTTGCTACTCATATATTTCCTTATTTACTTAGTGCGATTTTTATTCCTAGAGATATTAAAACAGTACCAACTACTCTATCAAACCAAATTCCAAATTTATTGAAAAACTTTCTCACGCTATCTTTTGTTAAAAATAGTGATGCAATTACAAAATACACTGTTGTTAATAACACACAAAATAGTCCATAAATAACTTGAACAAGAATCGGAGTATCAATACTAATTACAACTGTAAACATTGATAAAAAAAATAGTGTTGCCTTTGGATTTAGTGCATTACATAAAAATCCTACCATAAAAGATTTAAAATCACTCATACTTTCATGATATTTTATATTATTTTCATCAATTTTAAAACCTTTTGACTTCAAACTTGCTATCCCAAGATATATTAAATATGCAGCACCTAAATACTTTATGATATTAAAAAGTATAATTGATTTTGAAATAATAAGTCCAATTCCTAAGATACAATAAATAATATGTACTGAAATTCCAAGACCTATTCCAATACTTGTAAAAATAGAAGCTCTTCTTCCATAAGTAATACTTTGTTTAAATACCATTGCAAAATCTGGACCTGGAGATAAAAGAGCAATAATCAATGCTAACATTAAAATTGTGAACTCATTTATATATAAAGTAAAATCCATAATTTACCTTTAGTTTCTTTTTTGTCCAGGTTTTGGCTGACTTACTTGTTTTTGTAAATCTACACTCAGGTTATTGAAAAATAATTCTCCATAATCTGTTGTTCTATTTATAGTTTCATATGCTTGTAATATACTATTGTTATATCTTACCGCGTCTTTTAATATATTTATAATATTAATTGACTCTAAGAAGTTTACATGAGATGGAGCTTCTACTGGTGAAGAATAGTATTTGTGCATTCTTTCAACTAAGTTCTTGTTTCTAATCTCTATAAATACAGACTCAATAGGAGATTTAAAGAAAAGTATTTTTTGTTTTACATTTATCGATATGTATGTTGTTTCCATTCCATATATTTTTCTTGAAAAAGAATCAAACAAAAAAAGTTTTTTATTATAGTTATTGTTAAATAATTCATATATAAGTTCTAAAATCTTTATTTTTTCTTCTTTAGTATAGTAATTACCTATTGTAGAAAAACAGAATGAAAGTACTGACTTAATTGAATACCACTCTGTCGTATCATAATCATACTTTAGCATTTGGTCAATTCTACTTTGTTTTAATTCTTCTATCTCATTTGATGTTTTTGTTCGATATACTCTTTTAACGGCTGTATCTCTATACATAGGACCAGGAAATTGTGCTTGTATTACAAATCTTCTATTTCTTTCTAAATCCATTATGTACTTTAATCTTCCGTAATAATCTTCATCAATAATTCTTACTTCTTTTTGAGGAATTTGAGTAATTGACTTTACAAACTCATCGCCAGTACATCCTTCTTCCCAAATAAAATCTGGATATCTAAATATTGTACAAATCTTTTGTTTTACATCATCATTTGGTTCAATATCAGAAATGTTATCAATCCAAGAAGTGACTGTTCTTCTATCTTTTTGAATTAATGAAGCAAATTTTGATATACTTAGATTAGATCTTTTAAAAATCTCTATAAACTTCTCTATTCCATTTTTATACATCATTTTCAAACCTTAAGCTAATATTTAAATGTTATTGTACCAAAACAATACATAAGAACAAATATTGTACAAATTCAAACATTCATAAAAAAAATTGCCATTTCCAAAACAAAAAACATACATTACCTATTTCTAAATCTCATGTATAATGAAAGTCAATTAATTTTATGAAGGATTAACATGAGCGCAGGAAAAAAATTTAGAGAGGCTTTAAAAGAAGAAAGTCCTTTACAAATTGTAGGAACAATTAATGCTTACCAAGCATTACAAGCTACAAAAGTTGGACACAAAGCTATCTACCTATCTGGTGGTGGTATTGCAAACGCTTCTTATGGATTACCTGATTTAGGTATGACTATGATTGAGGATGTATGTATTGATGTTAGAAGAGTTACTTCTATTTGTGATACTCCACTAATTGTAGATGCTGATACAGGTTGGGGACATGCTTTTAACGTTGCTAGAACTGTTAAAGAATTCATTAGATCTGGTGCAGCTGGTATGCATATCGAAGATCAAGTTGCTGCAAAAAGATGTGGTCACAGACCAAATAAAGAGTTAGTATCAACTGAAGAAATGTGTGATAGAATCAGAGCAGCAGTAGATGCAAAAATGGATTTAGACCCAGATTTCTATATCATTGCAAGAACAGATGCACATGCTTCTGAAGGTCAAGAAGCTGCAGTTGCAAGAGCAAAAGCTTATGTTGAAGCTGGTGCAGATGCTATTTTTGCTGAAGCTGTTCATACTTTAAAAGAGTATAAAGAGTTTACTGATCAAATGAGTGTTCCAGTATTAGCAAATATTACTGAATTTGGTGCAACTCCAATGTTTACAACTGAAGAATTAGCAAGTGTTGGAATTGATATGGTACTTTATCCATTATCAGCATTTAGAGCAATGAACAAAGCTGCATTAAACGTATACCAAGAATTAAAAGAAAAAGGTACTCAAGAAGGTGTTCTTGATACTATGCAAACAAGAATGGAACTATACGATATGTTAGGTTACCATGATTATGAAAAGAAAATGGACGAATTATTTGCTAAGGGAAAAGCTAAGTAATTAGACTTTAAAAAGTAAAACTAGGGAAAAGTTTATAAAAGGAGAAATTTATGAGTACTACTACGGGATTTAAACCAAAAAAATCTGTTGCTTTATCAGGGCACGCTGCAGGAAACACTGCTATTTGTACAGTTGGAAAGAGTGGAAATGATTTACACTACAGAGGTTATGATATTTTAGAGTTTGCAAATACTGCAGAGTTTGAAGAAATTGCACACTTAATTGTACACGAAAAATTACCTAATAAAGCAGAATTAGCTGCTTATAAAGAAAAATTACAAGGGATGAGAGATTTACCAGATGGTGTTAAAGTTGCATTAGAGCAATTACCAAAAACTTCTCACCCAATGGATGTAATGAGAACTGGATGTTCAGTTCTTGGAGCAATTATGTCAGAAGATGAGTCTCACCCAAAAGAGGGAGCTCAATTAATCGTTGACAAATTAATGGCTTGTTTTGGTTCTATGTTATGTTACTGGTACCACTATGCATACAATGGAAAAAGAATTGATGTTGTAACTGATGATGATTCAGTTGGTGGTCACTTCTTACACCTATTACATGGTGAAAAACCAAGAGAATCTTGGGTTAGAGCTATGCATACATCATTAATTTTATATGCTGAGCACGAATTTAATGCATCTACATTTACTTCAAGAGTAATCTCTGGAACTAACTCAGATATGTTCTCGTGTATCACTGGTGCAATTGGAGCATTAAGAGGTCCTAAGCATGGTGGAGCTAATGAAGTTGCATTCTATATTCAAGAAAGATACTCTTCAGCTGACGAAGCAGAAAAAGATATCTTAGAAAGAATGGCTAGAAAAGAGATTATTATTGGTTTTGGACACCCAGTTTATTCTGTATGTGACCCAAGAAACGTTGTAATCAAAAAAGTTGCTGAAGATTTATCAAAAGAAAACAACAATACATTAATGTATGATGTTGCTGAAAGAATTGAATCTGTAATGTGGGAAAACAAAAAAATGTTCCCTAACTTAGACTGGTTCTCTGCTGTTTCTTATAACCAAATGGGAATCCCAACTGATATGTTTACTCCAATTTTCATTATCTCAAGAGTTACTGGATGGGGAGCACATGCTATTGAGCAAAGAGAAGATGGTAAAATCATTAGACCTTCTGCAAACTATACTGGTCCAGAAGATTTAAAATATGTTCCAATAGAAGAAAGAGAATAATTTAAAGATTATTCAAAACTAAAAAGCCATCAAGTTTTTTGATGGCTTTTATTTTTTATAGAGAAAAAAATTAAAAATAGGTATAAATAATATGACAAACGAAAAATATCTTAAAGACCTTGATGGTGTAGATGGTGTTAAATATTATGATGTAAAAGCAGCAGTTGAAGAGATTCAACCTGGTTCATTTGAAAAACTAAACTATACTTCAAGAGTATTAGCAGAAAACTTAATTAGAAAATGTCCTAGTGAAGACTTAAAAGATTCACTTATTCAATTAATTGAAAAAAGAACAGATAAAGATTTCCCTTGGTATCCATCAAGAGTAATCTGTCACGATATTCTAGGACTTACAGCATTTGTTGACTTAGCAGGATTAAGAGAAGCAGTTGCAAGCAGAGGTGGAAACCCTGATAAAGTTAACCCAGTTGTTCCAACACAATTAATCGTTGACCACTCTTTAGCAGTAGAGTGTGGTGGATATGACCCAGATGCATTCCAAAAAAATAGAGATATTGAAGATAGAAGAAATGCAGATAGATTCCACTTTATTAACTGGACAAAAGAAGCATTTAACAACGTAGATGTTATCCCTCCAGGTAATGGTATTATGCACCAAATCAACCTTGAAAAAATGTCTCCAGTAGTTCATTTAAATGATGGTATTGCAAGTCCAGATACATTAGTTGGTACTGACTCACATACTCCTCATGTAGATGCACTTGGTGTAATCGCTGTTGGTGTTGGTGGATTAGAAGCTGAAAACGTAATGTTAGGAAATCCTTCATATATGAGAGTTCCTGAAATTATTGGTGTTGAAATTGTAGGTGATAGAGCTCCTGGAATTACTGCAACTGATATTGCACTTTCAATGACTTCATTCTTAAGAGAAAACGATGTTATCTCTGCATACTTAGAGTTCTTTGGACCTGGTATTAAATACTTAAACCTAGGTGATAGAGCTACTATTGCAAATATGACTCCTGAATATGGAGCAAGTGCAGGTATGTTCGCTATTGATGAACAAACTATTTCATATTTAAAAGTAACAGGTAGAGAGCAAAAACAATGTGAATTAGTTGAAGCTTATGCTAAAGCTAATGGTTTATGGGCTGACCAAGTACAAAATGCTACTTATGCTAGAACTATTCAATTTGACTTATCAAAAGTAACTAGATCTTTAGCAGGACCATCTAAACCACATAAATTAGTTCCTACTTCAACTTTAAAAGAAGAAGGTATTGTAAAAGAGTGGACTCAAGAAGGTGATTTAATTCCAGATGGTGGTATTTTAATTGCTGCTATTACCTCTTGTACAAATACTTCTAACCCAAGAAATGTTATTGCAGCTGGACTTTTAGCTAAAAAAGCAAATGAGCTTGGATTAGAAAGAAAGCCATGGGTTAAGTCTTCATTAGCACCTGGTTCAAAAGTAATTGAAGTTTATTTAAAAGAAGCTGGACTATTACCTGAAATGGAAAAATTAGGATTCGGTGTAGTTGGTTTTGCATGTACTACTTGTAATGGTATGTCAGGTGCTTTAGATCCAAAAATCCAACAAGAAGTAATTGATAGAGATATCTACTCAACTGCTGTACTTTCTGGAAACAGAAACTTTGATGGAAGAATCCACCCATACGTAAAAGAAGCATTCTTAGCATCTCCTGCACTTGTTATTGCATATGCATTAGCAGGAACTGTAAGATTTGATATTGAAAATGATGTATTAGGTAAAGATAAAGATGGAAATGATATTAGATTAGCTGACTTATGGCCATCTGATGAAGAGATTGACAAAGTTGAAAAAGAGTTCGTTAGACCAGAAATGTATAACAACATTTATGAGCCAATGTTCAATAGAGATGGAATTACTGCTGTTAAAGCTGAACCATTCTATAAATGGAATCCAAACTCAACTTATATTCAAAGACCACCGTATTGGGAAGAAGAATATATGAGTATGCCTGCGCTTAAAGGTTTAAGACCATTAGGTGTATTCCCAGACAACATTACAACTGACCACTTATCACCATCAAATGCTATCTTACCAGATTCAGCATCAGGTGAGTATTGTATCTCAAAAGGTCTTCCAATTCCTGACCTTAACTCATATGCTACGCATAGAGGTGACCACAATACTGCTTCTAGAGCAACTTTAGCAAATCCAAAACTATTTAACGAAATGGTTAAAGATGAAAATGGAAATGTTAAACAAGGTTCTTTAACGAAGATTATGCCAGAAGGTAAAGAGTCAAGAATGTGGGAAGCTATTGAAGAGTATAACAATAGAAAACAACCACTTATTATCATTGCTGGTACTAACTATGGTCAAGGTTCATCAAGAGACTGGGCTGCTAAAGGTGTAAGATTAGCAGGTGTTGAAGTTCTTATTGCTGAATCGATTGAAAGAATTCACAGAACTAACTTAGTTGGAATGGGTGTATTACCATTACAATTTAAAGAAGGTGAAAATAGACACACATTTAATATAGATGGTTCTGAAACATTCGATATTATTGGAGATATTACTCCAAGATGTGACTTAAAAGTTGAAATGACTAGAGCAAATGGTGAAAAAGTAGAGTTCACTGTACTTTGTAGATTAGATACTTCTGCTGAAGTTGAAGTTTACAAAAATGGTGGTATTTTACAAAAATTCGCTAAAGATGTTGTTGCTGAAACTAAGTAAGAATAATATCTAAATTTAAAAAAGAGGTTCTCCTCTTTTTTAAATATTTGTAGAAGAATTAATAAGATTTTTCTATAAATATTTAAAACTAAAAGGGAAAATTATTATGAGTTATCAACCACAATTTAAAGTAAAAGCAACATATATGAGAGGTGGTACTTCAAAGGGTACTTTTTTTAATATAGCTGACCTTCCAGAAGAAGCAAAAAATGATTCAAAAAAAAGAGATAAATTACTTCAAAGAATTGTAGGAAGTCCTGATATTTATAAAAAACAAATGGATGGTATGGGTGGAGCTTCTTCATCTACATCAAAAGCTATTTTAGTTGGAAAATCAGATGTTCCTAATCATGATGTAGATTATTACTTCTGCCAAGTAGCTATTGATAAAGATTTTGTAGATATGAGTGGAAACTGTGGTAACTTAAGTTCTGCAGTTGGACCATTTGCTATTCATGAAGGATTAGTTGATAATGTACCCCAAAATGGTGTTTGTTGTGTAAGAATTTGGCAAGCAAACATTAAAAAAACTATTCTATGTTATGTAACAATGGAAAATGGAATGGTTAAAGAGATGGGTGATTATGAGATTGATGGTGTTGCTTTCCCTGCTGAAGAGATTAAGTTAGAGTTTGTTGAGCCAGTTGACCCATCTGAAGAGTTATTCCCTACTGGAAACTTAGTAGATGATTTAGAAGTTGAAGGAATTGGAACACTTAAAGCAACAATGATTACAGCTGGGATTCCAACTGTATTTGTAAATGCTGATGAAATTGGATACAAAGGAACTGAGCTTCAAGGTGATATTAATTCAGATACAGAAGCGTTAGAGAAATTTGAGAAGATTAGAATTGCAGGTGCTCTTAAAATGGGTGTTATGAAAGATGCAAGTGATGCCTTAACTCAACAACATACTCCAAAAATTGCATTTGTTTCACCTGCTGCAGACTTTATTACTTCTTCTGGAAAAGAAGTAAAAGCAGACGAAATGGATTTACATGTTAGAGCTTTATCTATGCAACAATTACACCATGCAATGATGGGTACAGCTTCAGTTGCTATTGGTGTTGCTGCTTGTATTCCAGGAACTTTAGTTAATTTAGCAGCTGGTGGAGGAGAAAAAGATACTGTTACTTTCGGTCATCCATCAGGGGCAATTAAAGTTGGAGCAACATTATCACAAAAAGATGGAAAATATATTGTAGAAAAAGCTAGTATGAGTAGAAGTGCAAGAATCATCATGGATGGTAATGTACACGTACCTGCTGGAACTATGGACGTTTAATTAGACAACATATATATTCCAAAAGGTCTGAACTTTTTGTTCAGGCCTTTTTTTATTGATTAAAATCAACAAACTACTCTTCTTTTTATGTAATACTTCCTAAAAATATTTAGGATATATTATGCAATTTTCAACTTCCCCAAATCCACAAATTACAAAACAATCTTGGAAAGAGAGATTTTGTTCTCAACCTCATCAAATGTTTTTTGTAAGTGCAATCTTCTTTTCTATCTTTATTATGATTATGACCTTGTTTTCATTAATAGGTAAAATATCTTTAGAGTTTTCTACTATCCATGGTTTTGGATTAAATTATGCAGTATTTACAAATGCTTTTTTAGGTTTTTTAATTACAGTTATACCAAAATATAATGCTGCACCAGCTATAAAAGAAGAATTATATATTAAACCCTGGATTATTTTGCAAGGAGGGTTTTTTATAGGTCTATTAATTAATGCCCAAGTTGGAAAACTAATTGTTGCATTAATCATGTTTTATTTTGCCAAAATTTTTTATTCTACTATTAAAGAAGGAAAAGCTTTAATAAAAGAAGATAGTATTTATTTAAACTCTATATTTATTTTAGGAGCCGTTCTTCTTACTATTGAAGCTTTATTTACTTTAAACCTATCATATTTAATATTCTTTGCTTACTTAATCAATATGGTTTATTTTGTAGCTTTAAGAATGATTCCAGGCTTCTACTTTACATATACAAAAATCAATCCTTGGCAAAAACCTAAGTTTATAAAACCATTATCTTTTGTGCTTATTACTGCTGTTGGTATTTCATTACAGTTTGATTTAAAATCTCTTGTTATGATTACTTCTTTTTTATCTTTTATCTTTTTTACTTATGTATTTATAAAGCTAAATATGTTCAAAAAGACAAGTGCAATTTTACAAATTCTAGTACTTGGTTTTGCATGGTTTCCATTAGGTTTCTTAGGATTATTTATAGAATCACTTTTAGATGGTTCAATTTTAAAATTAGGCTTACATATTTTTGCCTTAGGTTTTGTGACAACTTTATTAATAGGTTTTGGAAGTAGAGTTAGTTTAGGTCATGCAATTCCTGCTCAACCTATTGTCGCAGATGAACTTACTAAATGGCTATTTGTATTAACTCAAGTTTTAGTTTTCACAAGAATCACTGCTTCTATTTTAGTTTTAAATAATTCAACTATGTTTATGAATATCTTACATTTAAGTGCAACTATTTGGATATTTCTATTTTTTGCTTGGACTTTAAAATATGGAAAATATTTATTAAGAGTTTAATACCTATTGATTTATATTAATAGGTATAACTATTGTAAACTCTTCACCTTTGTATTTATTATTTTCAAATTCATATACTATAGTTTCGTTATTTATTTCTCCATCAAAATGTTTTTTGATTATTTCAGAAGACATATAAAGCCCTAAACCTGTTCCTTGAGATTTATGTTTTGTAGTAAAATATGGTTCATAAATCTTATCTTTTAATTTATCTTTTATTCCACCTGCATTATCTGATACTTTAATAATTATCTTATCATCTTTAATATAGTTTTTCATAAAGATATATTTTTTGCTTTCAGGTTTTAAAGTAGTTAAAATTGCATCTTTTGCATTGTTAATAAGGTTAATTACTACTTGCATTAGTTCAAACTTATACCCTTTTATATTAACAGGTGTTAAATCTGTTTGAAGATATATTCCATGAGATTTATATGAAGTTTCAAATATCTCAATATTCTCTTTTATTACATCCTCTATATTAAATAGTTCAAGCTCTTTATTAGGGTTGAAAAAATTTCTAAACTTGTCAATAATAGTAGATAAGTATTGAACTGTATTTACTATCTTTTCTAGATTTTTTATAGTCTCTTCTTTTTTATCAATATTAAGTTCAATTTGCATAATCTGACTTGAAGAGATAGTACTAATAACATTTAAAGGCTGTCTCCATTGATGTGCAATATTTCCAATCATTTCTCCCATTGAGGCTAACTTACTTTGTTGATATATCATTTGTTCTTTTTTCTTATTATCTTTTTGTAGTTTAATAACTTCATCTACATCAGTATGGAAACCTGTCATTCTAATAGGTTTACCTTCAATATCAAAGAATATTTTACCTCTTATTCTTAGCCATCTGTATGAGCCATTTTTGCACTTAAACCTATAATGGTCTTGATAAAAACTTGTTTCACCTCTTAAATGTTTAGCTAACTTTTTTAAGGTATTTTTGTAATCAGCAGGATGAACACTTTTTTTCCAGAAATTCTTTATATCATCTACTTCATCTAAAGAGTTATAACCTAACATTTCAAGATATCTTCTAGAGTAGTATGCACTATTGTTTACTAAATCTAAATCCCAAAGTCCATCTTGAACTCCTTCAATAGCTCTTGCGTATTGCTCTTTTAAATCTCTTAATTCATCAATAATCTCTTTTAAATTTATTGCAAAATTATCAAACTCTAAAATATTGCTTTGTTCATAGATTACTAATTTATTATCCTTTGATTCCTTTGCAAAGTTAAGTAGTTTTGAGAAAGGTTTTATAAAATACCTATTTGTAAATATATATAAAATAGAAAAAGAGGCTATTACAAAAAGAAGTAAAAGTAATCCTGCTTTTATAAAATCATTTTTCAACAATGAAATTGAAGAATTATTTATAATATATATAACATTTATATAACCATCATTTGAAATACTAACTTTTTCATTAAAATATATTTTTTTATCCTCTTTTATTATCTCTTTATCTTTTAAAGTTTGAATATTCTCTATCTCATTTTTTGCAGTTGTTGCTATTAGATAATTTTCATAATAGATATAAACATCAACTAAAGAGGCATTTTGTTTGATATTTGAAACTATGGCAAAGTTATCATTTAGAATTTTTCCTGCATAAAGTTTTGCTTTTACTCTACCTGTGTCTTGATTAATTATTTTTTTAGAGCTAAGTAAGATTAGATATACATCATCTTTATTTTCAATAAGTAAAAAGATATTCCCCTCTTTTACTCTTTTTTCACTTATCTTTTTAATTATATAATCCGTATCAAATAAAGAGTTACTAAAATTAATAAGCTCATCATTTTTTTCTAAATACAATAAATCAACTTGGTCTGTTGAAATAGAATCATTTATTAATCTTCCTACAGTATCTTTGTCTTTATTAGTTTTCTCAAGTATTTTACTTATTTTAAAAGTGATTTCATCTAGATTTTTTTTCTCATTTTCTACTATTATATTTGTTAAATTTTTTGTTTGATTGAAAAATTGTTTTAGATTATGGTTTAGCACTTTCTCTGTAGAAAAATATGCCCAAAAAGAGATACCAAAAGAGACTACAATTAAAAATATTATAATCGATAAACTATTTATAAGTGTTAAGGAAAACTTCTTTCTAGTCATCTTTTGTATACCTAAATGCTCTATTTTTTAGTTTTTCTAATTCTTCTTTTTTAATTCCCTTTTTTACTATTGCAAAGTCTCCTGAGTATATAGTTGGAACTTTATATGATTGATTTAAGATGTCAAGCTTTATAGCTTCTGCCATTGCAACACCATTATCATCATTCATTCTCATAACAGTAATATCAAGTTCGCCTTTTTCTATAGCTTCTAATTCAGAAGAGCCACCACCCCAACCATTAATTTCTATTTTTCCTAAAAGTTTTTTTTCTTTTAATGCTTCTATTGCACCCAATGTAATATCAGTTGTACAAGAATAAATAAACTTGATATTGCTATTTCTATTAAGTAAATCAAGTGTTGCATTTTTTGCTTTTTCTTTATTTAGGTCAGTATAGTATTCATCTGTAAGTTTTAGATTTGAATTGTTTCTAACATAGTCAACAAATTTATTTCCTCTCATAAAACTAACATAACCTTTAGAACCATAAAGAACAGCGTAATTACCTTCTTTATTAGTCTCTTTTATATAGTAATCTGCTAATAGTTTACTTCCTTTATAGTGATCAAAACCAACATAAAGGAAAGGTTGCTTTTCTCCCCACGATTTTAAAGGAGTTGTTATATTTTGTAAAATAAGTTTTATTTTCTTATTACTGATAATTCTTTCTATAAATTTTTTATGTTTACTTGTATCTAAAGTAAAAATCAAATAATCAGGTTCTAGCTTTAAAGCTTCCATTAAATGTTTTGATTGTTCTTTTATTTCAATTGCTGGTTTTGTAAAAAACTCTATTAAGTCATAATCTATATTTAACTCATTTAATCTTTTCTCAAAAGAGACTTTACTTTTTCTCCAATAATCTGAAATTTGATTTCCTGGATATACTAAAACAATCTTTATTCTTTTATTTTTTTTAGTTAAAGCATGTGCTTTATCTTTTACCGTTTGCTTAAACTCTTTGTATATATATTCTTGGTTATTTTTTTTCAGGTATTCCCTAACTTGGTAATACTCATTATTATTTGCACTTAAACTTGTTGTTATAAAAAATAGAAGTAAAAAAATTGAGTGGTATTTCATATTTCGCCTTTTGTGGAGAATATTATAACGAAATTGGAAACCTTAGTAAATAAATTATGTTTAGAATTTAAGTAAAGTAGCCTTTGCTACTTTACAAGTTTTGAGATTTCTTTAAATACAGGATGTTTTGCATTTACAGTTAATTCAAATAATAGTGATTCGTAAGTTGTTGGAATAACACCAGCTTGAACTAATCTAGTGATTGCCATATCTTTATCTTTTTGTTTTCTTGAATTAACACAATCTGTTACTAATACAACTTTAAAGCCCTCTTCTAATAAATCAATAGCTGTTTGTAAAACACAAACATGCGTTTCAATACCTGCTAAAATAACAGTATCTTTACCACTTGCTTTAATTGCTTTAAGTCCATCTTCATTACCACAACAAGAGAATGTTGTTTTTTCAAAGTGAGGATAATCTTTTGTTAATTCGTGAATACTAGGAATAGTTTCACCAATACCTTTTTTATATTGTTCATTTACAATAACTGGTATCTCATGTAGTTTTAATCCCTTGATTAAAATCTGTAGGTTTTCTTCTAACTCTTCGTTATTTGAAATATGCGGAAATAGTTTTTCTTGGATATCTACTTGTACAAAAATCGAATTTTCTGCTTTTATTCTCATATTATCTCCTTAATTTAATAATTAATAATACAAAAACATATAGGAAAAATCTAGTGATTTTTACAATTTCAGTAAGGATTTTTTAAATTTGAGAAGTAAATAAGCAAAAAGGGCTAAAAGCCCCTTAAAATGCTATTCAAATGCTACTTTCTCAGCTCGAGCAAGTAACTCTTTTGCACCTTGATCAATAAAAGTTTGAGCTAAAGCTGCACCAATTGTTTTATATTCATCAATATCTGCTATTAAATTTTCTTGAATATACTCACTTCCATCTGGCATACCTACAATTGCTCTAACATCAATAGAGTTTTCATCAATAATAGTTGCTTTAATTCCAATAGGAACTTGACAACCACCCTCTAAAGTTCTTACAAAATCTCTTTCTACTGTTGATTCAATTTCTGCATTTTTATCATGTAATACTGATAATAGTTCAACTAATTCTGGATTATCTAAAGTTTCAATACCTAATGTTGCTTGTCCCATTGATGGAATCATTTCTTCTGTTGAAATAGGATTGAAATGTACTACTTCATCTTCGATTTGAAGTTTTTGTACACCAGTTGCAGCTAAAATAATTGCATCATATTCACCTGCTTTTAGTTTTGCAATTCTTGTATTGATATTTCCTCTTAAGTCTTTTAAAACAATATCAGGTCTTAATAGTTTTATTTCAAGTCTTCTTCTTAAACTTGTAGTACCAACTACTGCATTTTGTGGTAGTTCTTGGATACTTGCGTATTTTTCACTTAATAGTGCATCTCTTGGGTCAAATCTTTGAGATAATGCAGCTAAAACAAAACCTTCTTCAAAATTAACAGGAACATCTTTTAAACTATGAACTGCAATATCAGCTTCTTTATTTAAAAGTGCTATCTCTAACTCTTTTGTAAATAGACCTTTTCCACCAATTTTTGCTAATGGAACATCTAAAATTTTATCTGCTTTTGTAGAAAAAGTTTTTAATTCAACTTCAATATCTGGGTAGTGTTCATTTAACTTTGCTTTTACATACTCACTTTGCCATAATGCTAGTTTACTACTTCTTGTTGCTATTATTATTTTCTTCATTTACTTTCCTAACTCTTCATATTTTAATTTAGTTTTATCTTGTTCACCATTTATAAAAACAGTTGGTGTTCCTTGAACTAAAACATTTTCACCCATAGATACATCTTCAAAAATCTCTTCGTTTATTTTTTTACTATCTATATCTTCTTTTGTATATAGTGTTTTAAATACCTTATTAAAAGCATCAATTATTACACTTTCATCTTTTTCTTTTGAAGAAAACTTTTCATCCCAAAAAACAGAATACATTTTTTCTTCTATATTTTCTATTCCATCATGCTTTGCTTTTACCATTAGTTTTACTAAAGGAGCTGCTGCTAGATGTAGAGCTAAAAGAGGGAAATGATAATAGTATAAGGCAATTTTATCTTCATGCTTTTTAACATATTTAATCACATCTGGCACATAATCCATGCAAAATGGGCATAAAGGGTCTGAAAAAATTACGATTTTATCTTTTGCATTATGATTTCCAGCAATAAGTCTTTTTTTGTCATAATATTTGTCTGTTAGCTTTGGAGTCATTATATCTTTTAATGATTTTCCAGTTTCTAAATTAAATAATTCAGAAGTAATAACTTTTCCATTTGAAAAAACTATATCTTTTGCATTTACATTATTACCTGCCATTGTTGCTTTTATATTTACAATAAAACCATACCAACCCTTTTGAGACAACTCTTTTTTCATAAAAATAGATAAATCATTTACTTCTATTCTAGGATTTTGAGAAAATCTTTTTTCTTCAAACTCTAATATTTTGTCTTCCATATCATTAGCATTTAAAATACTTGCTAATAAAACTATTGGAATCAGTAATTTTAAAATCATATATATCCTTTCCTTAGTTTCTAGTTTTTACAGTTATCTTTTTAACATGTAATAACTCTTTTGCTTTATCCAGCATAGGAGAATTTAATATCTCATTTAATTCTAACTCTCTTTGAGAAGGGGCAGGATTAGCTGTTTTTTGCATATCTGCAACACATCCAGAACCAACCTCTACATCTTCAATCATAGAGCCACTATCAGATGAGCTATTTTGCTGTTCTTCTACTTGTGAACTATTCTGATTTTTAGGCTCCTCTTGTGGAGGGGTCTTCCTTTATAAATTCAATCTCTGTATTTTCTCCGAAAATATCATAAATGAATATTTTAATTACACCATAATGCTTAAGCAAGAACTTTCTATCTTCCCCTTGTGCATAAGAGCTAATTTGAAGTTTATTATCTTCATATGATTTATATACAAAGTTGTGTTCAAATAGTTCTCCTAACTGAACATCTCTTTCATAAACTTTATTTATAAGCTTTTCATATACTTCTTTATTTGGATCATGTGGTTGTGAAACTACTTCTTGATTATTTTGAGGCACCATTGGTTCTTGAACTGCAACTGGGACTTCTTGCTCTTCTTTTTGTTCTTGAGCTTGTACTGGTTCAGGTGTAGGTGTAGATTCAAAGGGTGTTGTATCTTCAATACTATTAGAAGAAGGTTCTACAGCTTCAACTTCTTTTGGCTCTTCAGGGCTTACTTCACTTGCTACTGGTTGTTCTTTTGTTTCTTGAAGATTTGGTTCATCAAATGGTGTTGCAAACTCATCAAATGGAGTTGAGAAGTTATCTTCTTTTTCTTGAACTATTTCTTGTGTAGTCTCATTAGCAGTAGAAACTTCTTCTTGAACTGGCGGATGTTCTACTGTTTCAATAGGTTTTACAGTCTCAATTGCATCAATAGAATCTAAAGACATGTCATTATTTTGACTATCAGAAGTACGTTGATTTTGATGATATTGTTCATTTAATTGTACTGGCTTATCATCATAAGCATGGTTAACATCATTATTTGCATGTTCCATTACTTTTTTAATAGATATTGCCTCTTTCATCATTGGTTTAACTTCTACTTCTTCTACTTGATTAATAATATCATCAATAGTTTTTAAATTTGTTGCTTCAATCATTTTTGAAAGGGTTAAAATAAGAACAAATGTTCCATCTGAATTTAAAGATAATAAGTGTTTAGCATCACTTAAAATTCTAAAGAATCTATCAAAAAGTAGTAAATCAAATTTCGCATCTTTGTCAAGCATTTTTTGTCTAAGATAAATACTCATTTCATCACAAACTTGAGAAACATCATAGTTTTCAAGATCTAAAACTAGTTGTCTTACATCGCCTTTTTTTAAGATAACATCAAAAATCTTATCCATAAGTTCTGGTTCAATAAGACCTAACATATCAACTACCGCTGCAACTGTTATTTTCCCTTTTGAGAAAATAATAGCTTGGTCAAGTAAAGTTAGGGTATCCCTTAAACTTCCTTGTCCACTTCTTGAAATAATATCAATTGCAGCTGTTTCAAACTCAATATTCTCTTCATTTAAAATATGTGATAGATGATGAAGTACATCAGTATTTGCGATTTTATTAAATCTAAAATGCTGAGTTCTACTTAAAATTGTTGCAGGAAGTTTTAAAGGATCAGTAGTAGCAAGGATAAACTTAACAAAACCAGGAGGTTCTTCAAGTGTTTTAAGTAAGGCATTAAATGCTTGCGTAGTAAGCATATGAACCTCATCGATTATAAACACTTTAAATCTAGCACTACTTGGTTTATATTTTGTATGTTCTATTAAATCTTTAATATCATCAATACCTCTATTTGAAGCGGCATCCATTTCTATTACATCTAAATGTCTATTTGCATTTGCACTTAGACAGTTTTCACAAACCTCACATGGTTTTGAAGTAGGTCCATTTGAACAAAGAAGTGCTTTTGCCATAATTCTTGCAGTTGAAGTCTTACCACTTCCTCTTAGTCCACTAAAAAGGTAAGCATGAGATAATCTATTTGAGTCTAATGCCAATGAAAGTGTTTGAGAGATTGTTGTCTGCCCTACTAAATCCTCAAATCTTTTCGGTCTATATTTTAATGCTAAAACTTTTTTTTCAATCTCATTATTGCTCATGTAGTTCCCTTACCATTATTTTTCCACCATCTTCCCAGTTTATTAAAATTATATCTATCATATCTTTTTTTATTTCGCCTGTGTAAAAGACTTTTATTTTTGTATCTTCATCTTTTGCCCTATTTGAAATAAAGCTTTCTAATCTTCTTGCAATAGCTGAACCTGTCTCTATAAGCTTTATATTTGCTCCCATAATCTCTTTTATTAAATCACTAACTAAAGGATAATGAGTACAACCTAAAACTATAGTATCTACACTTCTTTCTTTCATGGGTTCTAACCAAGTAGTTAACATCTTATGTGTATCTACATGGGAAACTTTTCCATTCTCTATTTGTTCAACCAAACCTTTGCAAGCTTGGTCATAAACTGTAACTTCATGCTCCAAAGATAAATCTTTTAAAAGCTTTTGGTACTTTTCACCACTTAAAGTTGCAGGAGTTGCTAAAACTCCAATACTTTTAGATTCAGTTACTAGCATTGCTGGTTTTACACCAGGTTCTGTTCCTATTACTATCAAATTAGGAAACTCTTCCCTTAAATTTACAATTGCTGCTGATGTTGCTGTATTGCAAGCTACAATTAAGGCTTCAATTTCATGTGTTTTAATTAAATAGTTTGTAATATCCAAACTATGTTTTAAAATTTGTTCTTTAGTTTTTTCTCCATAAGGTGCAAATAAAGTATCTGCTATATAAAATACTTCAAGCCCTTTTAAAGAGTTTGCAAGAGATTGAACTACTGTTAAACCTCCAAGACCTGAATCAAACACACCAACTTTCAAACAAAACCTTTATAAAATAAGAAAGATTATACCTAAAAAGTTATAACTAATTAGTTAAATAATATATATTTAAAGCCTTAATATTTTAAGCTTTAAACGTTAGAATTAGCAAAAGACAAAGGAATAACTTGTTTCATCACTTTCATCCATATAAACCTTATTTAAATAAAGATACAAAAAAGATTATTGTAGGTACTTTACCTCCTCCTAGGTTTTGCGAAAAAGATTTTAAAAAAGAGGATGTAAACTTTTGTTATGGCTCAAAAGACAACCTTTTATGGCAAGCACTTGATAAAATTTACTCTTTAAATTTATTGTTTGATAATAGTGAAGAAGCTGTTATTCAAAGAAAAGAGTTTTTAGATAAAAACCAAATAGGTATTTGTGATATTGTTGAGTCATGCAAAAGAGAAAAAATAGATGCTAGTGATTTAGGAATGAGCGAAATTGTTTTAAGAGATATGTTAAAGTATCTTCTTGAATACAAAAATATAAATACTCTTATTTTCACTGGAGGAAACTCTAAAAATGGTCCAGAATATTTTTTAAGACAAATATTAAAAAAAGAGAATATAAAATTTGAACTAATATCCTCAGATATCCCAAAACAACACAAGTTTTTCTTTGACAATAGAGAAATAAAAACTATTTCTTTAACTTCTCCATCAAATGCCGCAAATAGATATATAGGTTCAAATAAACTCTATAAAGAAAGTAAACTTCAAAATCCAGATTACACTACTTTTGATTTTAGATTGGAACAATATTCAAAAGTTTTTAAAACTACTTAAGAGTTATATAAAGGATTTTTCTTTATACTTTTCACTTTATGAATGAGTATTCATTTATTAAAAGATATGCAAAAGGAATTGATATGTTTATCAGTGAGATTTTGATGTTTGTGGTTTTGAGTTTAGTAGCATTTACAGCCGTCACATATTTAATAAATATGTTTGTAAAGGAAAAGTAAAAGAAGGAAAAGTTTCCTTCTTTTATATTAGAAAGCTTCTACAATAGAACCTTTATATTTTTTAGCAATAAAGTCTTTAACTTCTTTTGATGTTAATACTTCATCTAACGCTTTGATATAATCTTTATTTTCATTACCTTCTCTTACTACTAAAATATTAGCATATGGAGAATCTTTTGACTCAAGTACAAGTGCATCTTTAGTAGGATTTAAATCAGCTGCTAAAGCATAGTTTGTATTAATAATCGCAGCATCTACTTCATCAAGTACTCTTGGTAATTGAGGAGCATCTAATTCTTTAATTTTTAAGTTTTTTGGGTTTTCAACAATATCAAGTGCAGTTTTAAACTGAACATCTTTGAATTTTAATAAACCTTCTTTAACTAATACGTCTAAAGCTCTACTTTCATTTGTTGGGTCATTTGGTACTGCAATAGTTGCACCATCTGCTAACTCATCTAATGATTTAATTTTATTAGAATATAATCCCATTGGCTCTAAGTGAACATTTACAGTTTTAACTAACTTTGTATTTTTAGATTTGTTAAACTCTAATAAATATGGAGTGTGTTGGAAGAAGTTTGCATCAAGCTCACCTTCATCAACTGCGATATTTGGAGTAACATAATCAGTAAACTCAACAATTTCTAGCTCATAACCTTTTTCTTTTAAAAGTGGTTTTACAACTTCTAAAATCTCTGCGTGAGGAACTGGAGTAGCTCCAACTTTAATAACTGTTTTAGCCTCTTCTTTTGGTTCTTCAGAACCTGTACAAGCAACAAAACCTAATGCAACAGCACCAAGTAATACTAATTTTAAAATGTTTTTTAACATATATATCCTTTCTTATTTTTTAGTAATTTTATAAATATAATCTCCAGTAGTTTGTACAAATTGAACTAAAGCAATTAGTATAACTACTGTATATAACATTGTGTCCGTTTGGAATCTGTAGTAACCATAGTTAATTGCTACGTCTCCTAAACCTCCACCACCAACAGCTCCTGCCATAGCAGAAAAGCCAATAACTGTAATTAAAGTTAAAGTAATTGCAGAAATAATACTTGGCAGTGCTTCTACAAACATCACTTTAAAGATAATTTGCCAATCACTTGCACCAAATGATTTTGCAGCTTCTACAACACCTTTATCCACTTCTTTAAATGCACTTTCAATAAGTCTTGCAATAAAAGGTGCAGCTCCAATAGTAAGAGGAATGATAGCTGCTGTTGTACCAATACTTTTTCCTATTAAAAACTTTGTAAGAGGAAATAATACAATCATTAATATAATAAAAGGGAAAGACCTTAAAGTATTAATTACAACATCTAAGATTGTATATAATTTTAGATTTTCTCTTAAGCCACCTTTTGAAGTAAGAATTAGAATAATTGCTAGAAAAAAACCAATTATCACTGCAAAAAATGTAGATACAAATGACATATATACAGTTTCACCTAAAGCTGGTAATAAAATATCAACCATTATAATACCTCCCATACAATGTCATGTTCTTTTATATAATCAATTACTTTTTGCTGATTCACTTCGTCAATATTTATAACCATGTTTCCAACAATATGAGTATTTATCTCTTCAAGTTTTCCCCATACAATATTAAAGTCCATATCTAATTCTCTTGCCATCTTTGTAATAAAAGATTGGTAAGCATTGTCTTTTGGAAAATATAGTTTGATATTTATCCCTTGAGCAGGTACAACTTCACTTTCACCTAAGAAGTGTTTCATCTTTTCATCTGGTTTTAAAAACAGTTCTTCAGTATCATCAAAACCTATAATATTTCCATGTTCTAAAAGAAGTGCTTTTTGAGCTATTTGTTTTACAACTTCCATCTCATGAGTAACGATTACTATAGTAATATTTAGCTTCTCATTAATCTCTTTTAAAAGATTTAAAATAGAAGTAGTAGTATTTGGATCTAGTGCAGATGTTGCTTCATCAGACAATAATACTTCTGGGTCTAAAGTTAGTGCTCTTGCAATTGCAACTCTTTGTTTTTGTCCACCACTTAATTGGCTTGGATATGAATTTAACTTATTTTCTAAACCAACAAGAGCTAATAAATCATTTACTTTTTTATCAATTTCACTTTTTTTGTAACCCCAAAGTTGCATTGGGAGTGCTACATTTTCATATACTGTTTTTCTTTGAATTAATGAGAAATGTTGAAAAATCATACCAATTTTTTTTCTAAATTCTCTTAAATTGTTTTTATCAAGTGTTTTAATCTCTTTATCATTTACTCTTAATGAACCATCACTGTAGTCTTCAAGGCCATTTATACATCTTAAAAGTGTAGATTTTCCTGCACCACTGTGTCCAACAATAGCGAAAATTTCACCTTCTTTGATGTCAATTGATATATCATTTAAAACTTTTGTACTACCATAAAATTTATTTAGATTTTTAATAGTTATCATAACAAGTCCTTATTTCTGGCCGAATATTATACAAAAAAGCATAAAACAAGTATTAAAAGGGCAACTTATTTACAATTTTGATATTTATTTAAGAATACTAAGTCTTTTAATCTTGATTATTATACTTAGGATTATTGATAAAAAAAAGTAGCCCTCTTAGGGACTACGATTTTTTACTCATTCATTCCTGCGAAAAACTCTTCATTGTTTTTAGTTTTTTGCATTTTAGAATATAAGAATTTAAGTGCTTCTACTTCATCCATAGAACCAATTGCATTTCTTAGTATCCAAGTTTTTTGTAAAATTTCAGGTGTAAGAAGTAACTCTTCTTTTCTTGTTCCTGATTTGATAATATCAAGTGCTGGGTAAACTCTTCTATTTGCTGCATTTCTAGATAATACAACTTCTGAGTTACCTGTACCTTTGAACTCTTCAAAAATAACTTCATCCATTTTTGAACCAGTTTCAATAAGTGCTGTTGAAATAATAGTTAAAGAACCACCCTCTTCTATATTTCTAGCTGCACCAAAGAATCTTTTTGGTTTATGTAATGCATTTGCATCAACTCCACCAGAAAGTACTTTACCAGAACTTGGTGTTACTGTATTGTATGCTCTTGCTAATCTTGTAATAGAATCAAGTAAGATTACAACATCTTTTTTCATTTCTACAAGTCTTTTTGCTTTTTCAATTACAATTTCAGCAACTCGAACATGATTATGTGCAGGTAAATCAAAAGTAGAAGAATAAACTTCACCTTTAACACTTCTTTGCATATCTGTAACTTCTTCAGGTCTTTCATCAATTAATAAAACCATTAAATGAGTATCAGGATGATTTCTACTAATTCCATGAGCTAACTCTTTTAAAAGTTCAGTTTTACCAGTTTTTGGAGGTGCAACAATAAGTCCTCTTTGACCTTTACCCATTGGAGCAAATAAGTCTAACATTCTTCCTGTCATTCTTGTTTGGTCATATTCAAATTTAAATCTTTCTGTTGAGTATAAAGGAGTTAAGTTGTCAAATAGAGGTCTATTTTTTGATTCGTTTATTGGTAGGTAGTTGATAGCTTCAATTTTTAATAAAGCATTATATTTTTCACTATCTTTGTTTGGTGGTCTAACTTGTCCACTAACTATATCACCTGTTCTTAGTGCAAACTTTCTAATTTGTGTTGCTGAAACATAAGAATCATTTGAAGTATCTGAGAAGTTTCCATCCATTGCTCTTAAGAAACCAAAACCACCATCTTTAATTTCAAGAATTCCTGTAAACAGAATAAAACCACCTTGGTCAATTTGTGATTTTAAAATGTTAAACATTAAGTCTTGTCGTTTAAGTTCTTGTGGGTTTTCTACTTCTAGGTCTTTTGCTATTTTAAGAAGTTCTTCTAAAGGGAGTTCCCTAAGTTGTTCAATTTTAAAGCCCTCTACGGGTACGTGAGTTCTTGTTTTTCTGCCATTATTAGCAGATTTTGGTTTAGATTGAGTTTTTGACTCTTCCATAAGTATATTTTGCCTTTTATAGAATTACATATATAAAGTTATGTAGTTATGTAGTGTTATTAAGAATTTTTATAGTGTTATTTTAGTGTTTATTTAAAAAAAAGTCAAGAAATTAAATATTTCATAAGGTAAAGATGCCCTAAAGAGGCATCTTTAAAAGATATTATAAGTTATCTTCGTTTTTACCTAAGTACTCTGCTACACCTTCAGTAGATGGTTTCATACCTTCGTCACCTTTGTTCCATCCTGCAGGACAAACTTCACCGTGCTCATTAGTAAATAACATAGTATCTACCATTCTAATCATTTCATCAATATTTCTACCTAATGGTAAATCGTTAATTACTGCATGTCTAATAGTTCCATCTTTGTCAATTAAGAAAGATCCTCTTAATGCTACAGACTCACCGAATAATACATCATAATCTTTTGAAATTTGTTTGCTTAAGTCTGCAACTAATGGATATTTAATTCTTCCAATTCCACCATTTTCAACAGCAGTTTCTCTCCAAGCAAAGTGAGAGAATTGAGAGTCAACAGATACACCAATTACATTGATACCTCTTGAAGTGAATTCTTCAATTCTTTTAGAGAATGCGATAATTTCTGAAGGGCAAACGAATGTAAAATCTAATGGATAGAAAAATAATACCGCACCTTTCTCACCAATGTTATCATATAGGTTAAAATCTTCAACAATTTGACCATCAGCAAGTACTGCTGTAGCTGTGAAATCTGGAGCTTTTTTTGTAACTAACATGTAATTTCCTTTAATTAAAATTTATTTGTGGTAAAATTATAGTACAAACTAATTAAAACTAATAATAAGGAAATAGATAAAGTTAAAAATTTAAGATAAATTTTACTTTAGGAAAATTTTTATCCAAATAAATGTTTTTATTATTTGATAGTTGTTATTATTTTCATTAAAGTACCATTCTGTGGGTTTCTTAATAATATAAAGACTTAAAGATAAATTTATTATTACTGTGCTAAAGTTTCTAAAATTTAACAAGGAGTTATAAATGGCAGTTAAAATTACAGATATTTGTATTAATTGCGATGCATGTTTAGATGAATGTCCAACTGAATCAATTGTTGATAATGATGAAAATCCAACAGGTGAAGACATTTATTATGTAAACGCTGAAACATGTACTGAGTGTATTGGAGACAATGACGAACCAGCATGTGCTGAAGCATGTCCTACAGAAGGATGTATCGTATGGGATGCTAGAGATGGAGCAGCTCATCCAGTTAGAGAAGGTATGACTGAGGGTGAACCTTGCGTTGAAGATTAATAACTAATTTTCAATATATTTATATACAATTTTATTATATAAGGTGAGTGGTATTTTTTACTACTTGCCTTTTTTTTATTTTTTAGGTATAATCCGCGACTTAAAAAATAAATGAGGAAAATACCAATGGAACAAACGTTATCAATCATTAAACCTGATGCAGTAGCTAAAAACGTTGTGGGAAAAATCTTAGACAGATTTGAATCAAACGGATTAAGAATTGCTGCAACTAAAAAAGTACAGTTATCTAAAGCAGATGCTGAAGCATTTTATGCAGTTCACGCAGAAAGACCTTTCTTTGGTGAATTAGTTGACTTCATGATTTCTGGACCAGTTGTTGTTTCTGTTTTAGAAGGTGAAGACGCAATGGCTAAAAACAGAGACTTAATGGGTGCAACTAACCCTAAAGAAGCAGCAGCTGGAACAATCAGAGCTGATTTTGCTGAATCAATTGATGCAAATGCAGTACACGGTTCAGATTCTTTAGAAAATGCAGCTATCGAAATTAAATTTTTCTTCTCTGACAGAGAAATTTGCTAAGAATAGTTCATATTTTAAATGAAAATAGAATTTAGAAAAGTACCACAAAGCCCTAAAAACTTTAGCGCAGAGTTCAATTCAGTTAAAATTGAAGGTACTTTTTGTAAAATATCGCCATCTTTAGTCAAAATAGACAGCACTTTAAAAGGTTTTACTACAGTTCAATGTGCAAGATGTGGTGAAGACGATACTGTTACTTTAGAGGAAGAGTTTAATTTCTTGATAAGTGATGGTATTTTCAAGAATGAATCCTCTGAGTCAGATGACTTAGTAATAGAAATAGATGATCATATGATAAACTTTAATGAAATCATTGAAAGTGAATTATCATCTATATACAGTGACTATCATATCTGTAATAACTGTATAGATAATGAATTAGTCGATAAAGAATATTAAATAAGGAGAATATTATGGCAGTACCTAAGAGAAGAGTATCTCATACTAGAGCAGCTAAGAGAAGAACTCACTATAAAATTACTTTAAAAAGACCAGTAAAAGATAGTGATGGAACTTGGAAGATGCCTCACACGGTAAACCCAAATACTGGTGAATATAAAAACTAATGCTTAAAATTGCTATTGATGCTATGGGAGGGGATTTCGGTCCCGAACCCATAATAGACGGTTTAATTGCCGCTCTAAGACTAAATAATAACTTTACTGCTGTCGCAGTAGGTGATAAAACTCAACTTGAAAACTTAATCCCTTCACACTTAAAAAATAGAGTAGAAATTGTACATACTGAAGATGTTATTAGTATGACTGACTCTGCAACTGATGCATTAAAAAGAAAAGATTCAACTATTTACAAAGCAATTGATTTAGTTAAATCTGGAGAAGCAGATGCAATCGTTTCAGCAGGTCATTCAGGTGCTTCAATGTCCCTAGCAACACTTAGAATTGGAAGAATTAAAGGTGTTTCTAGACCAGCAATTGCAACACTTATGCCAACAAGCGAAAACCAAAATACTTTAGTACTTGACGTTGGAGCTAATGTTGACTGTGATTCAAAAAACCTATTTGAATTTGCAGTTATGGGCCAAGTATATGCAAGAGATGTTTTACAAATTGATGAACCATTAGTTGGATTACTAAGTAATGGAGAAGAAGAGAGTAAAGGTAACGAAGTTACAAAGGAAGCCTTTAAGTTAATTTCTAAAATTCCTAACTTTGCAGGAAATGTGGAAGGTAGCGATATTTTTAAAGGTTCAGTTGATGTTGTTGTTTGTGATGGTTTTATTGGAAATATTTTACTTAAGACTGCTGAAGGTGTAGCAGATACTATAGGTCAAATTATCAAGAAAAATCTTAAACGATCACTTATCTCAATTGCTGGTGCAGTATTAATGAGAAAAGTATTTAAAAACTTAAAAGTTAGAGTAGACTATGCTGAATATGGTGGTGCTCCACTGTTAGGTGTAAAAGCCCCAGTTATAATTGCACACGGGAAATCAAACCCAAAAGCTATTCAAAATGCAATTTTTCAAGCTATCAATAGTGCAAGTTCTAACTTAAACAACGATATTGAAGAGAGATTAGAGCAATATAGCTCTTAATCACCTCTTTTTTATTTAAGGAAAATTTTTATGGCGTATGCAGCGTTTAGATCAATTGGAGCTTACATACCTCCAAAGATTATGACTAATTCTGATTTTGAAAAAATCATTGACACTACCGATGAATGGATTACAAAAAGAACAGGAATCAAAGAAAGAAGAATCTCAGAAGAGAATGAAGCTTCATCTGATTTAGGTACAAGAGCAGCACAAGTTGCTATTGAAAGAGCAAATATTGCAAAAGAGGATATTGATTTAGTTATCTGTGCTACAGTAACTCCTGATTATCTTTGTATGCCATCTACTGCTTGTTTAGTTGCTTCTAAACTTGATTTACCTCCAGTTCAAGCCTTTGATATTAGTGCCGCATGTACAGGTTTTGTATATGCACTATCTATAGCAAAAGCTTTCGTTGAGTCAGGAATTAAAAAAAATGTACTAATTATTGGTGCAGAAAAATATACTTCAATTTTAGATTATACTGATAGAGGAACTTGCTTTATCTTTGGAGATGGTGCTGGTGCAGCTATCATTTCTGCAACAGATAATAAAGAAGAAGCTATAGTTGATGTAAACTGCTCAAGTGATGGAAATTTTGATGATTTAATTAAAACTCCTGGTGGGGGTAGTAAACACCCTTGTTCACAAGAAGTTTTAGATAATAAAATGGCTTGTATAAAAATGAAAGGTAATGAAACTTTCAAACTTGCTGTTAAAACATTAACATCTGATGTTGAAAAAATGATGGAAAAACATAATATCACAAATAAAGATATTACTCACTTCATCCCTCACCAAGCAAACTACAGAATTATCTCAGCAGTAGGTAAAGCTTTAGGACTAGACGAGGAACAAACAGTTATTACTGTTGATAAATATGGAAATACTTCAGCTGCATCTATACCTATGGCCATGAACTATGCTTATGAGCAAGGTAAAGTTAAAGCAGGAGATATGATTCTATTTGATGCTTTTGGAGCAGGACTTACTTGGGGATCAGCTTTATTCCCATTTGCACCAAAAAAATAAACTACTAGATGAGCCTTATTGCTCATCTTAAAATACTCACATAATTTTTCACTTCACCTAAAATAACTTTAAAGACTAAAAATATTGCACTAAAGCCATATAAAAAATAGTCCCCATGAAAATAGAAACTAAATAGTTTTTTAATGTTAAGTGTAAAAAAGCTGTAAAAACTATTCCACCAAGCTCTTTTATTCCATAAGGATATAAAGAAAAATCAATATCCTTTAAAGTATAAAAAACTAAAATTGTCATAATAGTTGCAGGGAAGAATTTTTCGATAAATTCCATAGATTTTGGTAAATCATTCTTTGCAAAAAAAACAAAAGGAAATACTCTTGTTAATAAGTTTACAATTGCCATAATTGCAATTGCAATATAAAGCTCCATGTTACTCATTACTTAGCCTTTGTCTAAAGAAGAAAAGCAACAATAATGAAATAGCAATAGTTACTATTAGCATCTTATCAGAAGGTACTAATATTAAAGATATTACTGAAGCAATTGATCCAATTAAAAATGGAACTGAATTCTTTAAATTTTTGTATTGTTCAATACACAAGACTACAAAAAGTGCTGTTAATGAAAACTCTAACCCTGCTGTATTAAATTCTATATTTGAACCAACAATAGCACCTAAAGTTGACCCTACAAACCAATAAGCTTGATTAAAAGCAGTTAAAAAGAAATAGTACCACTTCTTTTTTAACTGTTCATCATCTTTTATTGTTGTTAAAAGAGCATAGGTTTCATCAGTTAAACCAAATATCAAATATGGTTTTAATTTTCCAGTTTTTTTAAACCTTTTTAATAAAGATAAGCCATAAAAAGATTGTCTTAAATTTACAAACCATGAAGCTAATGCTATATCGATATATCCTGCTTTTGCATTAAAAAAATTAATTGCTACAAACTGTAAAGCCCCTGCATATATAAAAAGTGACATAAGAGGAGCTAAATACCAAGGATAATCAAAAGAGACCAAAAGCAGTCCAAAAGCAAAACCTAAAACAGAATATCCCATCATTACAGGGATAGAAATTTTAAATGCAGTCTTAATTTCTCTTTCTAAAGTCAAGCTACTTAAACCTTTTATTATTTGGGTTATTTTTGAAAACGTTTAATGATTTTTCTTTAATCACATTTTCATTGTATTTATCTATTGTTGCCACTGAGTTTACAAATAAAATTGACTCATCTACAACTATTTGGAAAACTGCATGGAAAGGTATTTTAACTGTTGAACCAAAGTTTTCACTTCCAAAACCTGCTTCAAAACTGATGTGATTTTCATCAATTTTAATTGTACTATATGTATAGTTTTTAAGAATAAAAAGTGAGAATTTTGCAAGTTGTTCTTTTGTTGAAGTTGGCAATTCAGGGTTAAACTCAACTGCATCGACATTTGCAGTAATAGCAAACTCTTGACCCTTGTTTACTAAATAAATCATTGTATCTTTCACTTGTTCACTAACTAATTCTTTATACTCTACATCTTCTAATATATTGTTAATCATTTTTAATCCTGTATTTTAAATTAGTTTGTTATTATAACTTATGAAACGCATAATTTTACTTATTTTAATTTCTATTATAACTTTACAAGCAAAAAGTATAACATTGACTAATTCGGATAAAGTTGAATTAAGAGAAAATCCAAATAAAAAAGCTGTTTACTTACGTCTTTTAAAATATTTAAAATTAAAAGATAAAATAAAAGATTTCCCATTAGAAAAAAAACTTAACTATGTAAATAGTTTTTATAATAAAATTTTACCAATAGATGATTCAACAAAATATAGTACTGACGATTATTGGGCTACACCAAAAGAATTTATTATAGAAGGCAAAGGCGATTGTGAAGATTATGCAATTGCGAAATATTTTACTCTACAAGAAGTTGGAATTTCAGAAGACAAACTTTTTTTAACTGTTGTAAAAGTAAAAGGAGAGACAGATTATCATATGGTCTTAAGTTATTTAGAAAATAAAAACTCTATGCCTTTAATCTTAGATAATCTAAGCTTTAGAGTTCTTCCTTTTAATAAAAGAACAGATTTAACTGCAAAATATATCTTTAATGAAAAAGAAGCTTATATACTAAAAAATAAAAAGATTTATAAAAAAGTACACCTAGACTGGGGAAAAGAAGATAAATGGGATAATCTTCTAAAAAGAGTTTACAAAGAAAATGAGTAATCTTTTATAATATCAAAATCTATCATTGCATTCATTAATGCTAGTTTTTCACAAGATTTTAACATCTGCAAATCAATATCTTTTTCAACTAAAGAGCCCTCTTTTAAAAGTCTTGCCCTTGTTGTTCCTTCTAATAGTGGTTGTTTTGGAGTTAACCAATTAGTTCCATCAAAAATAGCAATATTTGCAATTGAAGTATCAGTAACAAGACCATTTTTTATAATAATAATCTCATCACAAGCTTCTCTTTTCTCGTACAAGTTATCAAGACTACTTCTATTTAAGTATTTTTTTGAGTATTCTATTCTATCATCTTCTATAATTTTAAAACTTTTTATCTCTCTTTTTTTATAAGCAAAGAAATCAACACTTAAAATAGAGTTTTCATCATAAACAACTTTACATCTATATAAATCCTTTGATGGAGCATAAAGATACTCTTGCAAGTTTAAATTTAGAGATACTGTTTTTGCAACTCTTTTTTCATGGTATTCTAAATTAAAAACCTCATAATCTTCGCACTTAATCGTCTCAAAATAGTTCATATAGTCTGTCTCTTTATTGTTAATATTTTTAGTTATAATATCTAAAAAAATTTTAGGAATAACTAGTTTGATTGAAATAAAAAAGACAATAAAGAAATATGAAAACTTTTATGATACTTTTAAATATGCCTATATTGGATTACCAAAAGGGTTTATGGGAATAAAAAAGCCCTACTTTGGACAACTTTATAAATTAAAAAAAGAGTTTCAAAACTATAAAGAGTATAAAGAAAAGTTTCCATTTGTTTTGTTTATTCATGGTTCTAAGGGTTTAAATAAAGGAACTATTTATAGAAAATGGATTGTAGAACAAGGCTTTATTTTCATTTCTCCAAACTCATTAAAAATCAAAGATAGACCTACATACTCAACTCCTGATAAATTAAGTTCATATGAAAAAGTACATAAATTAAGACAAGCAGAGATTGTTTATAATCTAAAAAATATTTTAGATTTAAATTTCATAGATAGAAAGAATATGTTTTTGATGGGTAATTCAGAAGGAGGCTTAGCAGCTGCATTTTATAAAGGTAGTGAATTTAAAGGAAGAATAGTTACAGCATATTCATGTGAAAATAGTTACTATTCAAAGGATTTTAAAATTGGAGCAAAAAAGAGTGTCCCTTTTTTAAATATTATTGGAACTCATGATGAATTTTTTAGTGAAAAATCTGAGCCAAATAAAGATTATCAAGTGCAAGGGCATTGTACTAAAGCACTGAAAAAATATAAAAATGCAAAAGTTGTAGTACTTCCTCAAACAAAACATGATATTACAGAAAATGTCTATGTAAAACATGACCTTATAAATTTTTTGAAACTATGGAGTAACGCTTAGTTTTCTATATTTAATTTATAGCCTATACCTGAATAGTTTTGTAAGATTGTTTTATAAGTCTTTTTTCTAAAGTCTCTAATTAATGACTTTAAAGCAGCAGTTGTGCATTCATTGTCCCAAATATGGTATTCTAACTCTTCATAACTAATAACTCTATTTGGATTTTGAATAAAAAGATTTACTAAAATTGATTCTTTTTTATTTAATACAAAAACCTTCCCATCTTTTGTAATACTTTGGGTTTGAAAGTTAAATAATATACCATTTCCTAAATTTACATTGCTGTAGATTCTACTTTCTATAACTTCAAGACACTTTTGTAAACCTTGCAAAAACTTATCTTCACAAAAAGGTTTTACAATATATTTGGTGATATAAAGTTCCATTAATTCATAAAGATAAGTATTAGTTTTATTGTTACTTAAAACTATAAAAGCTGTTTTTATATCACTTTGTCTAACTTCTTGAAGAAACTTCACCATTGTATTATCACAAAAAGAGTCATCTAAAACAATAATACATGGTGAATATTTCTTATAAGAACTTTTTGCTTGTTTTAAACTATTTGCAGTAAAAACCTTTTTTAAATTTTTCTGCAAAATTGGTAAAACCTCATCTTTAGAAGAGTCTTTATCATAAATATATAAAACAAGTAAGTTATTTAGTTTCAACTATTTAAACCTTTTAAAAAATCTTTTGTACTTTCTACTTTTGCATAAGCAAACTCAAAAGCTGCCATAAAACTATTTTGTACTTCTAAAGATGAGACAGTATTTCCATTAAATTCCAAATCTTTTGTAGCACAAGCATCATTTATAACAGTACAATTATACCCAAAATCTTTTGCTGCTCTAAGTGTTGCATCAACACACATATGAGTCATAGCTCCTACAATTATAAGAGAATCTATATCTCTTTCTTCTAAGACCTCTTTTAATTGTGTTTTCAAAAATGAATTAGGAAAATTCTTAACAATTACAAGTTCATCATTTAAAGGCTCAACACTTTTATGTATTTGTCCTCCTACTGAACCTATTTGAAAAAAAGGTGCATTTTCATTTGGATTTTCATGTTTTATATGTATTATGTTTAAAGCTTTTTTTCTAAACTCTTCTAAAAGTATTGAAGCATTTTTTGAAGCTTCTTCTGAATTTGTTAAAGGGTATTTTGCCCCTTCAAAACTTGAGAAATAGTCATTTTGTAAGTCTATTAATATTAGTGCTGTATTTTTCATTTATATCCTTTTACTTTTGATTTAATAAATTATAAAAAGATATAGAAGCAAAAAAGTAGGATAATCCTACTTTTTCTTAGATTTTTTCTTTTTTGTTTCAAAAACCTTTGCAACTTCTTTTGCATATTGAAGTTCTGTTGTAATTCCTACACAAGAACAATTGATTTCTGATAAAACATAGATATCGTTTCCATCTTTATCATAATCCATTATATAATCCATAGTCCAAAGAAGAGGATAATTTTGTCCTTTTAAGAATGGTTTTAAATCCTTTAAACCTTTTATCGTAAGCTTTACTACATCTTTCCATTTTGGCTCATCTGGTGACTCATATTTATATTGAGCTCCTGAAAATAGTGTTGCAGAAAACTCCCCTTCTTGAGGTTTTTTATGAACAACTGAAATAGGTTTATCATTTACTAGTAATACTCTAACTTCACCTTCAGCAATTCTTTCCAAATATCTACATCCTACAAAACCATTTTTATCTTTGAAATATGCAGCATACTCTGATTCTTCTTCAAATCTTGACTCAAACTTTTCTAAAAATTCATTGATATTGTCATAATAAAATTTCTCATTGTTTACAGCCTCAACAGAGAAAATTGAACCATCATCTTTTTTAGATACTAAATAAACACCCTCACCTGTAGAACCATAATTTGTTTTTAAAACTCTAATTCCGTATTTATCTAAATCAGCAGGAAACTTTCTTGCAAAATCTGTAAAGGTATTATAAAAGTAAGTATCCTCATCTCCAAGTTTTGTTCCCTTTAGTTTTGCTAGAATATCTTTGAAATCAAGATTAATCATAACATCTGGGTGAGTATGAATTTCAACTCCTGAATTTCCTAATGCTTTTAAAAATTGAAAATATTCATCAACTTCTTTTAGGTTTCCTGGATTAATTCTACTTATTACTGAAACTGCTTTTTCTTTTAGATACTCAAGTAGTTCATATTTTCTATTTGGTCTATAAAAAACTATTTCAGTTTTATAATCAGTTACATCTTCAATTGCATCTAAAATTGGTTTTGTATCAGGTCTAAATCCATCAAAACCTTTATCACTTCCTTTTGCATACTCTATTACAAAAATAGTGTTTCTCATCTCTTCTCCTCAAAAAAATTTCAAGGATTTTAATGAAGATAATTAACTTTTTGGTTACAATGATAAAAAATAAGTTTTTATGTAATCTTTTTGTAATTAAAAGGGTAAGTATACTTTATCAATAAGCTCTTCATATTCATCTTCAACATTGGAATCACAGGTAATTCCTCCGCCACTTTTGTAGTATAAGTTTCCTTCTTTATCTTTTTCAATAAACCTAATTAAAACACAAGAGTTCAAAGAGTTCCCATCATATATTCCAAAAATACCTGTATAAAAATCTCTATCATAAGTTTCATTCTCTTTTAGTATTTCTATAGTTTTTTTCTTTGGTGTTCCTGTTATTGAACCTGCTGGTAAAATTGAAGTTAAAATATCTCCTATTTTACTATGCCAATCTTCATCAAGATGGCCTGTTATTTTTGAGCTAACTTGCAAAAGTTTTTTATTTCCTGCATTTATTTTATCAATATATCTAAACTTATCTACTTTGATTTTATTTGAAACAATTCCTAAATCATTTCTTAGTAAGTCAACAACCATAGTATGCTCTGCCATCTCTTTTATATTTCCTAAAATTTTAGCACTTGCATTCTCTATTTTACTATCAATTGTTCCTTTCATAGGATATGTTGCAATTTTGTTTTTTTTAATTTCCACAAATTTTTCAGGAGAGAAACAAACGAATTTGTCAAAAAACTTTAGTTTATATTTTGCATTTGCTTTTTCATAGATTTCATCTAGTGTAAATTTTGTTTCTATTTTTGTTTTTGCTGTTAAATTTAGAATATAAGAGTTTCCATTTTTAATATGTTCTTGTAAAATATCAAAACTTTTTTTATACTCTTTAAAAGAGATTGGATATTTTTTTAACTCTTTCTTTTCTAAATTTTCATTTGCTAATTTTGAAGATACCTTTTCATTTATCTCATACTTTATTTCACTAGGAAGTTCTTTTAGTGGTTTCACGTAAAATTGTGATAAATCATAAGAAATTAGGAAAAAAAATGGCTCCTTTGAAGAGCCATATTTATTTAATATATTTTGTAAGTCTTTATTCAATTTATTTGACTAGTTTTATTTAATAAGTTTTTTTAGAATTGCCATTCTTACTGCAACTCCATTTCTAACTTGCTCTAAAATTTTATTTCTAGGGTCTGCTAACATTTCATCTGAAATATCAATATTTCTATTAACTGGTCCTGGGTGTAGTAATAAAATATCTCTATCTCCAAAAGTATCTTTAGTTACACAATAATCTTTTGCATATTCAGTTAATGATGTAAAGTAAACTTCATTGTGTCTTTCTAGTTGAGTTCTTAAACTCATTACAACATCTACTTCATCGATAATTTCACTAATATTATCATATTGTTTAAACTCATCATTTTCATATTTAAAACAATCTGGCGCTACAAAATTTACATCCATTCCAAATACTGGTAGAAGTTTTTTATTTGAACCTGCAACTCTTGAGCTTTTTACATCTCCAATAATTGCAATTTTTTTACCTTCTGTTTGTCCATCAAAATGTTCATAAATAGTAAATAAATCTAATAAGGCTTGAGTAGGATGTTCATTTTTCCCATCACCTGCATTAATAATTGGACAATCAACATGATCAACTAATGTACCAGGTAATCCACATTCACTATGTCTAATAGTAATTGCATCTGGGCTCATTGCATTAATATTTGCAATAGTATCAAAAATAGTTTCGCCCTTGCTTCTTGAACTTCTTCCAACATCTAAAGAAATTACTTGTGCCCCTAATCTTTTTGCTGCCATTTCAAAAGCACTTCTTGTTCTAGTAGAATCTTCAAAAAATAGATTTACAATAATTTTACCTTTTAAAATCTCATTACTTTGCATATCTAAAAACATTTTTGCATCATCAAAAAGTTCTAAGATTTCCTTTTTTGTAAAGTCAGAAGTAGATATGAGGTGTTGCATTTTTTCCCTTTAATTTTAGTTTTGATTTTATCAAAAACAGCTTTAAAAATTTAAATTAATGTATAATAGTTTCATTAATAACTTTAGGATTTATACATGCAGCTTCCCCAGCACTTTTTACTGGCTTTATTTTTAGTTTTCGCAAACAACCTATTTGCAAAAGAACAACTTTCTTACACAAAAGATATCAAACCTATTTTTGACAATAGATGTGTTACTTGTCATTCTTGTTATAACTCACCTTGTCAATTAAAACTCTCTTCCTTTGAAGGACTTACAAGAGGAGCTTCTAAAGAAGATATTTATGAAAATAGATTAAGTGCCGTTGAGCCATCAAGACTTTTTATAGATGCTAAAACAGAAGAACAATGGAGAAAAAGAGACTATTTTTCAGTAACTAAAAAAGAAGATTCAAATGAGTCTATAATGCTAAGACTGCTAGAAGAAAAACAAAAGAATCCTAAAAATAAAGGAGACTACTCTCCTGAAACAGATGAATTGGCCTGTGTGAAAAATCAAAATGAATTAGATGATTATTTAGAAGACAATCCACATAAAGCTATGCCTTACGGCTTTCCTGCTTTAAATAAAAAAGAACATGATATTTTAAAGTCATGGTTAAATTCTAATAAATTTAAAGATGATAAAAAAGATTTAACAACTACTTTTGAAAAAAATCAAATAAAAAAGTTTGAAAAGTTTTTTAATAATAAAAAAATCAAATATCAAGTTACTGCAAGATATATTTACGAGCACTTATTCTTAGCTCACCTAAGTTTTGATAAAGATAGCCAAAACTTTTTTCAAATTGTTAGGTCAAGAACTAAAACTGGAAAAATAGATATTATTGCAACAAGATTTCCATATAGTCAAATTGATGAAAAGTTTTATTATAGAATAAGACCTATTACATCAACAATTGTTCATAAAACACATATGGTTTATAATTTAAATGACGAAAGACTGCAAACTTACAAGGATTTATTTATAAATACAAAATGGCTTGAAAAACCTCATATGCCTATTTTTGATACTAAAGCTTCAGTAAATGCACTAAAAACATTTAAACAAATACCTGCAAAAAGTAGATATAAATTTTTGCTTGATGATATTCATTATTTTATAATGACATATATTAGAGGTCCTGTTTGTAAAGGTCAAATTGCACTAAATGTAATCCATGACCACTTTTGGGTAATGTTTATGGACCCAAAAGCAGATATCGCAGTCAATAATAAAAAATTTTTAGATGATAATTTAAAAAATCTTTCTATCCCAAACAAGTATGGGGAAACACCTGATTTATTAGAAACTTTTACAATAATTAAAAACTATCAACAAGCAAAAGTATATTTTGAAAATAAAAATAAAATTTATAAAAACCACTATCCAAATGGTTTAGGATTTGAGCATTTATGGAAAGGAAATAAAAATAGTAAAGACTCAGTTTTAACTATTTATAGACATTTTGATTCTGCTTCTGTGCATAAAGGTGCCTTAGGAAATATTCCAAAAACTATGTGGGTTATTGATTTCCCTTTAATTGAAAGACTTTATTATTCACTTGTTGCAGGTTTTGATGTTTTTGGAAGTACCTCACACCAATTTTTAGTTAGAAAACATATGGATAGACTTAGAATTGAAGGGGAAACGAACTTTTTGGAGTTTTTACCTAAAGATACAAGACGTGAATATTTTAACTCTTGGTATAAAGGTTGGTTTGCTAAAAGATTATCCTTTTATGTTCCATCAAATAATGAACCAAATATCAATTACAAAACAAAAAAGTATAAAACAGAGTTTACTAATAAACTATTTTCGTATTTAGATATAAAAAAAGACCATATTAACTTCATAAATAAAGAGTATGTTCCTGTAAAAATATTAGAAAAATACAAAACTAAAAAGCAAATAGAAGAGACTTTAAAAACCTTAACACTTCCAAATAATTCTAAGTTTATTGAATATCACACAGATGATAAAACTAACTTAGCGTACATAAGAATTGAATTAGAAAATGGGAAAAACTTAATTTATACTATGGTTATAAATAGATGGCATGATAATGTCGCACTTATGTTTGATGAAGACTCAAGACTAAATCCTAAAAAAGATAGAATCAATTTTATTGAAGGAATGATTGGTTCATATCCAAATATTTTCATTAAAGTAAAACAAAAAGATTTAAATGAGTTTTTCACTATTATAAACGATTATCAAAAGAGTGAAGAAGAAGAAAAATTACTATTAAAATACATAATCAATAGAGCAAACCCAGATTTTTGGGATGATTATGATTGGTTTACGCAAGAGTTTAAAAAACAAGATAAATTGGAGTTTGGACTTTTTGACTTAAATAGATATTATCAGAAAGCTATAAATAATCATTGATAACTTTCGTTAATATTAATTAGATATAATTACTTTTATATAATATATTTTTTAGGAAAACAGATGTTAGAAACACTAGATAAACAGTTTGTACTTCAAACATATGCAAGAAATTATGTGAACTTTAAAAAAGGTATAAACGCAACGCTTTTTGATGAAAAAGATAAAGATTATATTGATTTTACTTCAGGAATTGGGGTAGTTTCAGTAGGTCACGGAAACAAAGAAGTTGCAGATGAAATTAGTAAACAAGCTAATAATATTATTCATATTTCAAACCTTTATGCAATTGAACCACAAGCAAAACTTGCAGAAAAAATAGCAAAACTTTCTGAAATGGATGTTGCAACATTTTTTGCAAACTCAGGAGCTGAAGCAAATGAAGGTGCTATTAAATTAGCAAGAAAATATGGTGAAACTAAATTTGATAAAAAAAGATATAAAGTAATCACTTTAGAGCACTCTTTCCATGGAAGAACAATAACAACAGTTAAAGCAACTGGTCAATCTTCTATGCACACTCCAAATTTTGCACCATATCCAGATGGCTTTAAATATGATGCAAGAATAGATGATATTTATAATTCAATTGATGATGAAACTGTTGCAGTCATGATTGAGCTTATTCAAGGAGAAGGTGGAGTTCAACCTTTTGATAAAAAAGACATTCAAGAACTTGCAAAATTTTTAAAAGAACAAAATATTTTATTAATCATTGATGAAGTTCAATCAGGAGTATATAGAACAGGAGAATTTCTAGCTTCTAACCTTTATGAAATTGAACCTGATATTATTACACTGGCAAAAGGACTTGGTGGCGGTGTTCCTATTGGGGCAGTGGTAACTAAACATAAAGACTTATTTACATATGGTGACCATGGTTCTACTTTTGGAGGAAACTATTTAAGTACTGCTGCTGCAGGAAAAGTAGTAGATATTTTAGATGAATATAAAAATGCAGGAACTTTAGATGAAATAATTATTTATTTTGATAACAAAATAAATGAACTTGCTCAAAAACACTCTGCTTTATTAAAAGAAAAAGTTGGAGTTGGATTAATGAAAGGTATTAGAATTAAAGATGCCAATACACTTGCAGATATCATTAAAAAAGCTTTTGAAGAAGGTGTTTTAGTTTTAAGAGCTGGAAAAAATACATTAAGACTTTTACCTCCATTAACAATATCAAAAAAAGAGATTGATGAAGGATTTAAAAGGTTAGATAATGCAATATCTAAAATTAGCTAGTCTATTTTTTATTTCAACAATTTTTATATCTAACTCTTTTGCAAAGGAAGTTGATGAAAATATACTTTCACAAGATAGATTAGATATTATTGATTTTAATAAAAAACAAAATGAAGAAAATAGCTCAAAGTTAAGAAAAGACTGGATTAATCCAATTACTTTGAGCTATAAAAAAAGTTATACTGAAACTTATGATACTACAAGAAGTATGATTTCAATAAATCAACCTATTTTTAAAAGTGGTGGAATTTATAGTGCAATAAAATATGCCAATGTAAACTATAAATATAATGATTTAGATATTGAATCCCAAAGAAAAGAGTTAATAAAACAAGTAACAACTCTACTTTTTAACCTTCATATTATAGATTTAAATATCAAAAAAAATGAGTATTTATTAAAAAATGCGAATATTGATATTCAAAGAAAAAAAGAACAAGTATTAAATGGTTTTTTAGATACTTCTTATTTAGATAATGCCATTTTAGATGCCAACACAGTTAAGAACTCTTTAGCAGATTTATATTTTCAGAAAAAAGAGTTAGAAAATAGCTTTAATAATCTTGCAAGTAAAAAATACACAAAATTTGAATTACCCCAATTAAGTCTAACAGATAAAGAAAAGTTTTTAGAAAACTCTTTAGAGTTAGCAAAAGCTAGAGTTGATGTAAAACAAAAAGATTATCTTACAACAATGTCTATGTCTCAATACTTACCTACTTTTAGTGTAAGCATGGATTATAGTCATTATCATGATACAGATGAGAATCCTTCAATTGTTGATGAGACAACAACTAACTATGGAGTTTCTGTTTCAATGCCTATTGATGTGAGAGCTTTAAATGATGTGCAATCTCAAAGAATTGAATACTTAAAAGCAAAACTAAACCTAAATAATATAGTTTTAGAAGAACAAAACTTTTATAAAACAAAGTTATCTAAAATTGATATGATTGAAAGAAAAAAAGAAATAGCAAAAGAAGACTACAAGCTATATGACTCTTTACTAAAAATTATTGTTGAAGAAAAAAATGCTCAATTAAAAACTCAAAGTGATGTTGATACTTTAGCAAACTCACAAAAAATAAAATCTTTAGAAGTTCAAATATTAGAATTACAAAAACAAATTGAACTTTTAGATATTTATTCAAAAATAATTTAACTAAACTCTTAATTATTATAGCTTTATGCTATAATAATTTATTATGAGTAAATTAGCCAATGAAATAAAAATAATAAAATGGATTGTTCTTCTACCAATTATTGGGGTAATACTTACCTCTTTTATTCTTACAAATATATTTGTTTCTTCAAGATATGAAGTACATAATAACGAAATAAATAAGTTAAAACAAACCCATACTTCTGAGTTAAAACACTCAATAAAAGAGAAAATTGATAACTTAACACTTCTTTTAAATGAAAACTATGAAAATGAAATTAATAGATCTAAACATTCAATAAGAGATATTGTAAATCTTGGTTATTTAAACTTAAACCTTGTACATAAAAATCATTTTAATCTTTCAAAAGATGAGTTTTACTCTTTTTTAAATGAAAGAATAGGTAAATTAAGATTTTTTGAAAATAAAAATGGATACTTCTTTTTATATGATAGAACCGATGCAAAAGTTATTTCAAATGCAGGAACACCTGAACATGTAGGGATCTCTTTTAGGAATATAAAAGATATAAAAGGAACAAGCCTTTTTGAAAATTTTGAAAAAGTTTTTAAAGAAAACAAAAAAGAAGGTTTTGCAACTTGGTACTGGAATAGACCTGGTGCAAAGCAACAAGAAGAAAAAATAGGTTATATAAAAATTTATGAACCTTTAAATATTGTTATAGGAAGTGCTTTATATACAAATGATATCAAAAAGAAAATATCTAAAAACTCAATAGAATTCTTAAAAAAGCTTAAATACCCTGATGGTTCATATATTTTTATTATTAATACAAAGGGAACTGCAATTTTACATAAAAATAAAAATATAGTTGGTGTACCTCTTAATGAATTAGATGAAGAGATACAAAAAAATGTAAGTTCAATAGTTAACAAAGCCGTAAAAGACAAATCTGCATTTATAGAATATCAACAATCCAAAGAGTTATTTGATGGGCAAATCCCTTCTAAAAAGATATCTTATGTTAGATATGTACCTGTTTTAGATTGGGTAATAGGTACTGGTGTTTATAATGATAATTTAAATAAAGAGATAAATAGAAAACAAGAACTTTTAGAGAAGAATTTAGAAGATGATATATCTACCATAGTTTTCGCTTCCCTTCTTGTAACAGCGGTTCTTATAGTTATTATACTAATTTTATCAAAGAGGCTAAAAAATATTTTCCAATACTATTCAAGAAGTTTAGAAAATAGCAATAATAAACTTCATAAACTAAATGAAGAGTTAGAAAACAAAGTAAAAAAACAAGTAGATACTCTTAGACAAAAAGATTCTTTATTAAACCAACAATCAAAACTTGCAGCAATGGGTGAAATGCTTGGAAATATTGCTCACCAATGGAGGCAACCTCTATCTGCAATTAGTACTTTAGCAAGTGGAATTAGAGTAAAAAAAGAAATAGGAGAAATTAGTAGTGAAGAATTAGACAAAGACTTAAAAGCAATTGTTTCTAGCACAAAGCTTCTATCAAATACTATTGATGACTTTAGAAACTATTATTCAAAAGATAAACATATCAAAGAATTCAAGCTTGAAGGCACTTTAAATAATGTACTAAACCTTATCTCTGCTAATTTGTCTAACAAAGAGATTGAACTAATTTTTGAGGTAGAAGAAGTTTTTATAAATAGCTATGAAAATGAACTGATACAAGTGCTTTTAAATATTTTAAATAATGCAAAAGATGCTCTATTAGAAAAGCAAACACCTAGATATATCTTTATAACAATAAAAAAACATAAAAACCATGCCATAATTGAAGTTTGTGATAATGCAGGTGGAATAAAAGAAGATATTATTAGTAGAATTTTCGAACCATACTTCACTACTAAGTTTAAGTCTCAAGGTACAGGAATAGGTTTATATATGACTAAAAATATAATTGATTCAAATCTAAAAGGGAATATTGAAGTAGAAAATAGAAGTTTCTCTTACAAAAATGAGGAATTCAAAGGAGCTTTATTTAGAATAAAGCTTCCTTTTAAAATATAACTATTTTTTCTTCATTGCTGGAAGATTTAAATAGTAATCCATCTCAGATGGTGTTAAAATCTTAATTGTATTTGTACTTCCAGGAATACCAACTGGATATCCAATTGTTGCAATATAGATTCCTTGTTTATCAAGTACACCTTTTGCTTCAAGTTTTTTAAGCATGATGTGAATCATTTTTGAAGCTTGTGCTGCTTTTATTTTAGCAATTGGGAAAACTCCCCAGTTTGCACATAAAGGATTTAAAACTCTTCTTTTATGAGAGAAGATATAAATCGGTGTTTTTGGTCTATATCTAGATATTTTCATAGCTGATTTACCAGAACTTGTAAGAGCAATAATACCTTTTGCTCCTAAATCATCTGCTAATCTTGTAGCTGTTGCTTGAATTACATCAAACTCATCATGATATGCTAGTTTCTCATGTTTATCATAAGGATAGATTTCTTCTGTCTTTTTGATAATATTTGCCATTGTTTGAACAGTATTAATTGGATCAACTCCAACTGCACTCTCTTCACTTAACATAACAACATCAGTTCCATCTAAAACAGCATTTGCAACGTCTGAGATTTCTGCTCTTGTTGCTCTTTCATTTTCTGTCATTGATAAAAGCATTTGTGTTGCAGTAATTACAGGCATGCAAGCTTCATTTGCTTTTTTGATAAGTCTTTTTTGAATTGTTGGTACTTCATAATAAGGAACTTCAATTCCAAGGTCACCCCTTGCAACCATTAAACCATCACTTGCTTCAATAATTTCATCGATATTCTCAACAGCATCAAATTTTTCAATTTTTGCGATAAGTTTACCTTTGTAACTACCTAGAAGCTCTCTTGCATGTTCCATATCTCTTTTATTTTGAACAAAAGAGATAGCAAAGTAATCAACTTTGTTTTCAACACCCCAAGCAATATCTTTTTTATCTTTTTCAGTAATAACATCAATATCAATTACTGTATTTGGAAAGTTAATTCCTTTTTTAGAAGCTAGTATTCCATGGTTTTCTATTACAGCTTTAATCTCTTCACCTGTTTGAATAACCTTAGCTCTAATTGTTCCATCATAAAGGTAAATATACTCATCTACTTTTACTTTATCTAATAGTTCTGGATAATTAATAGAAACAATATATTTTTTGTCATCTTCTTTATAACCTACTATTTCATTTCTAACAAAAGTAATTACATCACCTTTTAATAATTCAAAAGGTTCTTTAACATCACCAATTCTAACTTTTGGTCCAGAAATATCTTGTAATACTGCAATAGTAGTATTAAGATTATTCATAGCAGTTCTAATATTATTTAATGTATTTAAATGATACTCATGATCACCATGTGAAAAATTAAGCCTGAACATATTTGCTCCAGCTTTTATTAGCCCCTCAATCATCTCAACACTGTTACTTGCTGGTCCTAGTGTTGCTAAAATCTTTGTTCTTTTTTCCATTGGGCTACTCCTTATTTTAAAATAATTTATTAAGATTATTATATCTAAATTCATTTACAATATAGTTACACCTTGTATAGGAATCTCAAACTTTTTTAGCTAAACTTCAAAAATGAATTCAAAGAAAAAAACTTTTAAACAATATATGCAAGAATGGCTATACTCTAAGGATGGATATTACAGCACTTATAAAGAGATTGGAAAAGAAGGTGACTTTTATACTTCAGTTTCAACTTCAAGTTTTTTTGGTGGTGCAATTGCTAAAAAGATTGTCAACGAAATAGAAAATGGTAACTTAAAGAACAATACTACTATAGTAGAAATTGGAGCTCATTATGGCTACCTTTTAGCTGATATTATTCAATTTATCTATACCTTAAAGCCGACACTTTTAAAAACATTGAACTTTGCTATTGTTGAAAGATTTGAAAATTTGCAAAATATACAAAAGCAATACTTAGAAGAATCATTTGGAAATGAGATTAATCTAGTTCATTATAAAGATATAAGTGAAGTAAAACTTGATTGTGCATTTCTACTAGCAAATGAGATATTTGACGCTTTTCCTTGTGAATTAATCTTAGAAAAAGAAGAAATTTTATATCAAGGATTTATTGAAAAAGAAAAAATAGTTTTTGAAGAATGTGAAGATGAAAAACTTTTAAAACATTGTAAAAAATACTCTCTTTCAAAAGGTGAAGTTTGCTTAGATTATGAAGAGTTTATAAAAACTATTTGTACAAATATAGATAGTTTTCATTTTTTAACCTTTGATTATGGAGATAGATTTTATAGAAATGATTTTTCTGCAAGAATATATAAAGAGCACAAAGTGGTACCTTTATTTGATGAAAAAGTAAATTTAAGCACAAATTACAAAAATAGTGATATTACATATGATGTTTGTTTTAACTATTTAATTGATATTTTTGAAGAAAATAATATTAAGGATATAAAGTTTAATACTCAAATGAATACACTAGTTGATTTTGGAATAATTGATTTACTTGAAATATTAAAAACTCATACCAATGAGACCACCTACTTAAAAGAGCTTCAAAAGGTCAAACTACTTATTGAACCAACAGGCATGGGTGATAGATTCAAAACTCTTTATGTAAAAAAGTAACAACTAAAATAAATAATTTTTTTGTAACTTTCAAAAATTTTCTTTATACCTTAGTTTAAGTACAATGTCATAGATATATTATGAGTGAAGGACTTGAATGAAAAATCTGTCAATAAAAGCAAAGCTACTAGCCATTGTAATCAGTTCTATTGTAATTGTTTCAGTGATTATCTTAGTTGAATCAAATATTGCACTATACAAAACCTCTGAGACAATTACAGATAAGTTTGAAAACGATGCCTATAGCTCAAAAGAAGCAGAATTAAAAAGTTATGTACAAATAGCTATTAAAACTGTAGAGTCATTTTATAAAAGAGCTCAAAATGACCCAGACAATGAAGAGGTTTATAAAAAAGCTGCATTGGATGCTATTGAAAGTATCAGATATGGTAAAGATGGTTACTATTGGATACAGGACTCTCATCCAAATATGATTATGCATGCTATTAAACCAGCACTTAATGGTAAAGATTTATCTCAAGTTAAAGATCCAAATGGTGTATATTTATTTGTTGAAATGGCAAAAACTACTGAAGGTAACCCAAAAGGTGGTTTAGTTGAATATGTATGGCCAAAACCTGGTTTTGAGAAACCACAACCAAAGTTTTCATATGTAATGAAGTTTGAACCATGGGATTGGATTATTGGTTCGGGAGATTATGTAGATAATATTAGCACTTCAATTAACAAAATGAAAGCAGCAACTGAAGAAGAAATTTTCAATACTATGATTACAAATATTATAATTATTCTTGTAATTATGATTATTCTAGCATTTATAATGTTATTAATTGCAAAGAAAAGTATTTTTGATCCACTTGAAAACTTCCAAAATGGTTTACTTGCATTCTTTAAATACTTAAATAAAGAGCAAGCAAATGTTGATATGCTGGATGATAGTAGCAAAGATGAAATTGGTACTATGTCAAAAGAAGTTAATCAAAACATTAAAAAGACTCAATTACTACTTGAACAAGATGCAGCTTTAATTGAAGATGTAAAAAGAGTTGTAGAAGAAGTAAAAGCTGGTCACCTAGATAAAAAGATTAATAAATCCACTCAAAATGAAGCCCTTAAAGAGTTACAAATTATTTTCAATGAAATGCTTGAAATTATGGAAAGCAATGTTCATAATGATATTAATGAAGTAAACAAAGTATTAAGTAGCTTTAAAAATAGAGACTTTAGAGAACAAATCCAAAGTCCAAAAGGTGAAGTAGCTAAAACTCTTAATGAGTTATCTGAAATAATCAATAAAATGTTACTAGATAACTTAAGAAATGGTACTACTATGAATGAGAATGCAGAGATGCTAAGAGCAAATGTTGAAAAATTAAGTGTTAGTTCAAATCAACAAGCTGCATCATTAGAAGAGACTGCTGCTGCACTAGAAGAGATTACAGGAACAATAACTAATACTTCTGGAAACATTACACAAATGGCAACTTATACTCAAGAATTAACAAATTCTGTTAAAACAGGTCAAAACCTTGCAAGTGAAACTACTTCATCTATGGAAGAGATTAATGAACAAACAGAACTTATTGCAGATGCAATTACAGTTATTGACCAAATTGCTTTCCAAACAAATATTCTATCACTAAACGCAGCAGTTGAAGCAGCAACAGCAGGTGAAGCAGGAAAAGGTTTCGCAGTTGTTGCAGCAGAAGTTAGAAACTTAGCTTCTAGATCAGCAGAAGCAGCTAAAGAGATTAAAACAATTGTAGAAAATGCTACAGAAAAAGCAAATAATGGTAAATCAATTTCTCAGAAAATGATTGAAGGTTATGATGGAATTTATGCAAAAGTTCAAGAAACAGAAAGCTTAATCAATGATATTACAACTGCTTCTAAAGAACAAACAACAGGTATTGCACAAATTAATGATGCAGTAGCTCAACTAGATAAAGCAACTCAAGAAAATGCAAGTGTTGCAAACAATACAAGTGATATTGCAAACCAAACTTCACAAATGGCAATGAATATTGTTAATGAAGCAAATAAGTCAGAGTTTTTAAATAAAACAAGTGTAAAAGCAACAAAATCTCACTCTCCTTCTATTGAGCCTAGTTATTCAACACAAGCTACTTCTTCAAAGAAAGTAGAAAGAAAAGAGCCTGCACAAAACAAAGTTATTCAAGCAGAAAAAAGCAATGATGATGAATGGGAAACTTTCTAGATTCCTATTCTCATCTTAAAACAAAAAGCTTCTTTTATATTTGATTAGTTTAAAAGAAACTTTTGTTAAAATCACTAAAAACAAAGGAATCTAAATGGAGCTTATTGTTAACGGAGAAAATAAAAACTTCCCAGATAACTCTACATTACAAGCAATTATTGATGAATTGAAAATTGAAGAAAAAGTAATGGCAGCTGCTGTAAACATGGAAATTGTAAAAAAAGATGAATGGAACTCTTATACTGTTAAAGAGAATGATAAATTAGAACTTTTACAATTCGTTGGTGGCGGTTGATTAAAGAGAAACCATGTCTACAAAAGAAAAAGGCCAAGCAGCTGAACAAAAAGCATGTAACTATTTAAAATCTTTTGGTTTTGAGATAGTTGAACAAAACTTTTATGCTAAAAAGCTTGGAGAGATAGATATCATTTCAAAAAAAAATGATACCTTTCACTTTGTAGAAGTTAAATCCTCTATTGACTACGAATCTGCTATAAATAATATAACTGCATCCAAAATATCAAAACTAAAAAGAAGTATTGACTACTATTTACAAATAAAAAAACTTGATGTATCTTATTGTATAGATGTAATTATCATTGTTGATGATGATATTGATTTAATTTCTAATATTACTATATGAAATTTTATTGCAAATTGAAATATTATTTGCTATAATAACTTTATGTTTTTACATTTAGATTTAGACTGCTTTTTTATATCTGCCCATAGAACTGTTGATAAAACCTTAGAGAATATTCCTGCTGCTGTAGGAGGAAGAAGTAATCTAAATATTTTCTCAAGTCAAAAAGAGGTTAGAAAAATCAGTGAAAGTGGAGGAGCTTTTGTAAGTACAATCCTTACAAATGAAGGTGAAAAAAGTTTTAAAGAATATTTTGTTGACGAAAATGGAAGAATAAGAGGAATTATAACAACAGCCTCTTATGAAGCAAGAGCCTTTGGAGTTAAAACAGCTATGAGTGTAAATGAAGCTTTAAAACTCTGCCCTAAGCTTAAAATGGTTCCACCAAACTACCCTTTATATCATGAGTTATCAAAAAAGTTAAGTGACCTTCTAAAAAAAGAGATTCCCCTCGTGGAACAATTTTCTATTGATGAATTTTTTGGAGACTTAAGTGGTTATATAAAAGATGATGAAGTAGAAGAGTTTGCCTTTAAACTAAAACAGAAAATCCAAAAAGAGTTAGGACTTCCTATTTCAATAGGAATAGCACCTTCTAAATATCTTTCAAAATTAATTACAGAATATGCCAAGCCAAATGGAATTAAGTTTGTAAAAAAAGAGCATATAAAAAACTTCACAAGAAATATTCCTATTGAAGAGTTTCCTGGTATTGGAAAAAAATATCAGGAAAGACTAAAAGGTTATGGAATAAAAACTCTTGGAGATATTGAGAGTAAAAAAGAGTTATTTTATTCATGGAAAAAACCAGGAATAGAACTATACAATAGAGTTTGTGGAATTGAAGATAATAAACTAAATCTACAAAGAGATAAAAAATCTATTGGAATAGGAAGAAGTTTTGATGCAATCTATGATAGAGATGAGCTTATAAGAAGAGTTATTATTCTTAGTAGATATTTATCATTTTTAGTAAAGAAAGCTAATAAAAACCCTCTTTCATATGCTTTACAAATAAGATATGAATCAAGAATAAAATCAAAAGATTTTGTAAATGTAAATAGAATATTTAATGAAGAAGACTTTAAAGCACAGATTAAAGAGTTATTTATAAAAAATGACAATCACCCTTCTCATGGGGTTGTACAACTAAATATAACTGTATATAATTTTTCAAAAGAAAATGAACACACCTACAATATCTTTGAATATGAGAATGATTTAAAAAAGAAAAAACTAGGAAATGAAATACAAGCTTTAAGAGAAAAATATGGTGTTGATATTATTAAAACTGCTTCAGAAATAAAAAAAGATGAAGATTAAAATTGGTTGCGGAAGCTGGATTTGAACCAACGACCTTCGGGTTATGAGCCCG
>JABXII010000021.1 GCA_013373175.1 Campylobacteraceae bacterium
AAGCTGTAAAAGAGTATTGAAAATAGTTTTTAAATTATAACCAATTGCATTGTTTAAAATAGTAGAACCATCTAAAGGAACATTGTTTAAATCACATCCATAATCTTTTAGTACTGCTAATATTTTTGATTTGTTTTCTTCTATGTTTTCTTTATCATCATAACTATAGAAGTGTTCAGTTTCTTTATAATCATATGTGATTAAGACATTTGCAGCATTACAATTTGTTTCATTTTTATTATTAGGATTAGCCCCATTTTCTAAAAGAGTAACTAAAGCTTCAAAACAACCATATTTAGAAGCACTCATAAGTGGTGTTAATTGTTCTGAATCAAACTGCTCTAAATCAACACCAGCATCAATTAGCACTTTTACTGTTTGGGCTCTTTTTGTTTTATCAACAAAGTGATAATTAGAAATAGCCTTATGAATAGCAGGTGAATTATCTGAACCACCAATTATATGTACATTGGCACCTAAATCAATTAGAAATTGCATACATTTAGGAAGACAATTAGAAGTAGTAGTTAAAAATAGATTGTAACCTTTTCTATCCATTATTTCTAAGTTTAATCCACATTTTTCATGGAAATATTTTAAGTATGCATATTTAACATCATCATCTATATCTATTGAGTGTAAAAGGCTTTGACTTTGAGTTTGCATTAAATTTGATACAGGTTTATTTGGGTCTACATTTCCTTTATCTATTAGAAGATCAAAAAGTTTTGTATTAAGATTTTCAGCCCTAGATACTGCAAACATTAGTACACCTTCTTCATTTAAGTAGTAATCGGGAATATTGTATTTTTTTAGAGAAATATTTGCATCTGCATTATTATCAAGCATAAAATCAATTAGTTCATAACACTCGTCAAACTCTTCTTCTTTTGATGTGTATCTTAGTACTCTTATTAAAGATGTTTCAGTTATTGTGATATTAAACTTATCTTTTCTTTTATATTCTCTATTTATATTAGAGTCTTTTGCTATTAATTTTTTAATAAAACTTACTGGAAAGTTTCTATTATAAGCATGGGAAATCAATGAAATATTTTCATTATATCCTCTCATTTGAGGATAATTATCTATTAGATAATCTGCTAATTCTTTTCTTTTCCAATGTATTGCCATATCTAAAAATTGAGCGCTATAATAAAATGTTTCTTTTCCAAACTCTTTTTCAAAAAAGTTTTCACATTCAAAAGTAGGATTTTTATCTATTACTAATTTACAAATTTCATCACTTAATTCTCTGTTAAAAATCATACTCATTTCATTACCAATTTCTAATTCTGGATGATTTTTTAAGATATATTCTAAAAATTCATGGTTGTCTTTGTCTAGTGATAAAATATCAAAAAGTGTAGTTTTAGCGTATTCATCATTATCTATTCCTTCAACTTTTTGATTTATATTCAATCCTAAATCAATCAAAGTTTCAAGCATTGTTACTTTTAATTCTAATGTGTTAAGGTAAGTAGTATCAATAAAGCCATTTATAGCACCATGACCTTCAAAATTTAATTCATTTATATCTACTCCACTGTTTATTAGATATTTGATTAAATAAAGTTCATTACCATTGATACAAGATTCTAAGGGTTGTTTATTGTTGTGATTGAATTTTGCACCATTATTTATGAAAAACTCTACAAGTTGAATATTTTTCCCAAAAACAAAGTTTTTACACATAAATTGTAAAGGTGTCAGTCCTTCAGCATCATCATTAACTTCATTTATATCACTTCCTTTTTCAAGACAAAGAGATATAAGTTCTGCTTTTTGTGTATCTGTAATTAAAGTATTATTACAAATATGTAAAATCAATTTCATATGTTTTGTATTATCTAAAGATGAAATAAATGTTTTGATATTTTCAAAAGTTAAAAACTCTATAAAATATTTATAGTCTTCTTTTGGTTGATTCTCAAGAAGAAAATCAGAAATATAACTCATTCCTTCTTTATCAAATAAATCTTCATATACACTATGAATATATTTTATTTTTGCTCCATATAATAAAAATAAATAAACTAATGTTAAATCCTCTTTATTATAAGCTTTTACAATCAAAGGATCAGTATTTTGAATATCATAATTTAAATCACGTTCAACATTTTCTAAAAGATAAATAAAAATTGCACCTCTTAGTTCTTCATCTAAAGTTTCATTATCAATTATTTGATGTTCTAAAGGTAAGTTTGAACTACTTGTATCTAAAATATTATTATCAATTAAATATTTAAATAGCTCATATGGGTAGTTCATTTGTAAAGCTATTTCAAAGGGTGTTAATCCATAATCATAAGTATTTGAAAAATTATCATTTGAAACTATATATTTAATAATATCTAAATTTGCATTTTTTGATAATGCAAAAGATAAAAGACTTAAGTTATCTATACTTTCTGGGAATTTTAAATTCAAAGATACTAAATATTCTAAAAAATTACTATTTTCTGAAGCTATTGCTAAATTAAAAAAATGTTCTATATTTGCTTGAAAATCTATATTATTTTTTTTCAAATATTTTTCAATTTTATTTATATTTCCTTTTTCAATAAGTTTTTCAATGTCATTATTAAAGTTAAATAATTTATTAAATTGCATAAAAGTGCCTTTGTTTCTGGAATTTTCGACAAGTATAACAAATAAATAATAAATAAAGATAAATTGTAATATTTACTTTTTGATATTATAAAGATTCCAAGAATTTTAAAATTTCTTCATCCTTCATATCTTTTGCTATTTTTTTAACATCATCAATATTTGCACCTAAAGAGACTAAAGTTTTAATAGACTCAAATCTTAATTCATCAGGTATATCAAGATTAGATTGTAAAGTCCAAGTAATAGCAGAAGAACCAAAGTTATCTTTTTCATTGATATCATCAACAAGATTAAGTAAAGGT
>JABXII010000001.1 GCA_013373175.1 Campylobacteraceae bacterium
GTGCATTTCTGCCATGTTTGAACCCCAACATACAACTGTGTCAGTAAGTTCAATATCATCATAACAACCACTTGGTTCATCAATACCAAAAGTTTGATAGAAACCAACAACAGCAGATGCCATACAGTGTCTTGCATTTGGATCAATTGCATTTGATCTAAAGCCACCTTTCATCATCTTTTGAGCTGCATACCCTTCCATAATAGTATATTGACCAGAAGCAAACACGCCAACTCCCTCTGGACCTTTCTCTTTTAAAGCTTTTTTGATATGAACTTCCATCTCATCAAAAGCTCTTTCCCATGAAATAGGAGCAAATTTACCATTTTTGTCAAATTCACCCTTTGCATTCATTCTAAGTAAGGGTTGTTTTAATCTATCTGCCCCATACATAATTTTTGCATTAAAATAACCTTTTATACAGTTAAGCCCTCTGTTAACTGGTGCTGCTGGATCACCTTTTACTGCAACAATTTTCCCATTTTTTGTTGCAAGCATAATTCCACAACCTGTACCACAGAATCTACACGCCGCTTTATCCCATCGCCAACCTTTTTCAGCATTTTGTGCTGATGCTTGAAGCTGCGAAGGAACATTCATACCTACAGCAGTTGCTGCTGATGCTGCTGCGGAACTTTTTAAGAAATCTCTCCTTGAAAGTGCCATACTCTCCTCCTTTGGATTTTGTTTTAATTTCTAAACAAAACAATTCTAGCACTAAGAAAACCATTGGTCATTGACTTGTGTCAAATTTTTTTACAATTTTCTTAATAGTTATACTAAAGTTAGAAATTTATTTTTTTTTAATATTTGTCACTTGCATATTTTTAAATTATTTAGTAAACTATTTATAGCTTTAAGCCCTGTTTATTGGTATTATAGAAATTATTTTCACAACATATATAAAAGAGAGCCTCCTTTTTAAGGGATATTGGGAGTATTTTATTGATTAATGTCAATTCAATAGTGAAAAATTTTCTATATACTAATAATGTTTAAAATAATTAGGTGTATTAAATATGATAAATTCGAAAGAAATTTTTAAAAACATTAATCTTTTTTCTCATTTAGATGATAATGAAATACAGAGTTTAATAGAGATATCTTCTATCTCCAAATATGACAAAAACTCTATTTTATATTATGAGACAGAAGATATGGATAAACTTTTATTCCTAATTGAAGGACAAATAAAAGTTTACAAAATAGATAAATATGATAATGAAATCTTTTTATATTATGTATATCCAAATAGTATGATATCAGAGCTATCTAACTTAAATCAAAACAAAATTCGATGTTTTTCAAATGCAGAGTTTGTGGATGATAGTTTAATATTATCTATTGATTATGAAAAATTTAAAAAAATGTTCTTATACGAAAATGAGTTTATTCTAAAATTTATTGAAGAACTTATTTATAAAAATCAACAATTACAATGTATTGTAAATAGGGAGTTGGTTTTTGATGCAACATCGAAAGTTGCATTTATGTTAATTAATGATTTAAAAATGTTTAATCAGTTAAAAAGGACAGAGGTTTCTCTTTTGTTACACATTCAACCAGAAACTCTATCAAGAGTATTAAAAAAACTTAGTAGAAGTGATATAATAACAATTGAAAAAGGGAAGATAATAATTAACAATGAAGAAGAGTTAAGAAGTATTTACTTAGGAATTTAAATGAATCAAGTCAGTGTAAGTCAAAAAATCAAGATTATCGGTGCACTATTAATTTTATCAATATTTACGGTTATAGTTGTAACTATATTTTTAAATCATAAAAATGTAAAAGATGCAACAATAGTTAATATAGCGGGTAAGCAAAGAATGCTAACCCAAAGAATCTCTAAAAATGTCTATTTTTTATATCAAAATAAACAAGATAATTTTACTGAAATTGATAATGCAATAGAAGAGTTTAATTATGGTCTAAACACCTTAATAAATGGTGATAAACTTTTAGGTATATCTCCTGCCCCAACGGAAGAGTTAAAAGAGCAAATGACAAAAGTTGTAATTTTGTGGACTAGCTTCGAAAAAAATGTAAAAGAGTTTAAAGAAGCACTTCTTAAAAATGATACACAAAAGTTAAATTCTACTATAAAATTTATCAATAATAACAACAATAAATTACTAGAAGAAGTAGATGAAGTGGTTACTCTTTATACTAAATATATAGAAGAAAAAACTGCCTTTATAAAAAGGTTTCAATATTTAGCCTTTACTTTACTACTTTTACTTGCAATTTATTCAATAATCCAATTAAGACAAATTGAATTAAATGCAAGGGAGTTTATAGAAAAGTCTAAAAAAATCTCTTCTGGGGATATTAGTGAACTAACACCAATAAATATCAATACAGAAAAGGAGTTTGTGGAAGTAGCTGATAATATGAATAACTTTATTAGTAAAGTTTCTTCAGCAATGAACTATTCACAAACAGCGTTAGAACAATCTAAAAAAGCTTCTCAAAAATTAGAGAGTTTAACAGAAGAGTTTGATGATTTAATTAATGAGTTTGAAAATAAATCTGATGTTATAAAAGGTTTAGATAGAAGTGAAGATATTATGATTGAATCTACTGAGGATTTACTCAAAACAACAAAAAGATTACAAGCTTTAAAAACCCAATTAGATAGTCTTGTTGAAAAGCTTTAGTTTTAACTAAAGTTTTTCAAACTTAATAATAAACTTAGCGCCTTTATACTTTTGCTCTTCATACTCAAACTCTTCATTCATAACATCAATTTGGGCTTTATGATGATTTACTAATATATCATGGGATAAAGAAAGACCTATCCCTGTTCCTACACTTTGATGCTTTGTTGTAAAATATGGTTCAAAAATTCTAGAAAGAATGTCTTTATTTATTCCACCTGCATTATCTTTAATCTCAACTGTTACTCCACTTCTACTCTTTTTTGTAGAGATTAAAATTATTCTATGCATATCACTTTTTAATCTTTCTTTTATTGCATCACTTGCATTATTTATTATATTTAGAAAAGATTGAACTAATTCATTTTTATAACCATATATTTTTAAATCTGCTTCAAAATTTGTTATTACATTTATATGGTTGTTTTTTAAACTTGCTTCATTTAAAGAGAGTGTTTTATTTAGAAGATAAACGATTGTTGTCTCTTCTTTTTGTTTATCATCTTTTATATAGGCTCTAAAATCATCTATTGTTTCTGATAAATATTTTGATTGATTAATAATTGAGTCCATTGCTTTATTAAAGGTTTTATCATCTAATAAATCTAACTCTTTTTGAAGTTTAACACCACTTGCATTTGTTGTAATCACCGTTAAAGGTTGTCTCCACTGATGGGCAATGTTTCCTATCATTTCTCCCATAGAAACTAATTTTTCTTGGGACTGCATACTTTTGACTTTTGTTATATCCCTTACTGTTAGAATTAACCTTTTATTATCTGTCATCAAAGCTATATTCAGACTTGATAATAGTGTTTTACCACCTTTTACAATACATCTTTTTTCAAAGTTTTCTATATGTCCATACTCAAAAACTTCTTCTAAAGCTTTTTTTGTAGCTTCAATATCTTCTTCGAAGGTTAACTCTAGGCAACTTTTTCTAAGAAGTTCTTCTTTTTTATAACCTGTCATATTTAAATATGCATCATTGAAGTTTAAAAAGTTTGTCTCTAAATCTACTATTGCAATAGCATCATTTGAATTAGAAAATATTTTCTCAAACTCCTCTTTTTGTTGTTCTATTTTATTTTCTGCTTTCTTTTGAGAACTAATGTCAGTGTGAAAACCTAACATTCTAATTGGATGATTATTTTCATCAAATATTGTTTTCCCACGAGATAAGACCCAAACCCAATGACCATTTTTATGTTTTATTCTATGAATATTTTCATAATACTCTGTTATGCCATTTAAATTATCTTGTACATCTTTTTCTACTTTTGAAAGATCTTCTTTATGAATTCTTGCTACTAAAGTTTCAAAACTATCTTCTAGCTCATTCTCTTTGAATCCTAACATCTCTTTCCAGGTTTTTGAAAAAAACACTTCGTTTGTTTTTATATTCCAATCCCATAAACCATCTTTTGTGGTATCCATTGCCAATTCAAATCTTTCATTTGTTTCATGAAGTTTTTTATTAGTCTCTTGTAGTTTAATTGCTAAGTATTTTTTTTGTTTTAATAAATAGATTAAAATCACAACCCAAACTATTAGTAAAGCTAAACAAGCTAAAAAAATATTTGTTATATTCTCTTTTGATTCCTCTATTTGAGCAGTTTGAACTTTTACTTGTTCCTCTAAACTTTTATTAAAATATTCAACAGCATATTTATCTTTATATTTATTAACTATTGAGAAAAGTAATTTTTGATTATTATAAATAATAGGAAAAGAATAAACTTCTACTTTTTGTATTTTATTATTTGCAAGTTTATGTTTAAAGATAAAATAATTTCTATTTTCTTCTTTTGCTTTAAGCATTTCTTCTTGCACTTGTTCTTTTGAAAAAGCATTAATATCTTTTATATTTAAAGACTTTAATTTGGCAAGACTCATCCCATAAAACTCTGCTGCAAACTTATTTGCCTCAACAATTTTTCCATTCTTTGGATTTATTATAAGGATTGTCGTATTATTGTTTTTCAAAAAGGAGTCTATATTTACATGATTAGAAAAAAGCATGCTCAAAAGAAATAATAAAGATAATAATATTTTTTTCACAGGCCTTCACCTTTATTGAGTATTTATAAATTATAGTTAATAAAAACTAAAATTTTGTTTCTTTTTTTGATAAATAATATCAAATATAAAAAAATTTGTAATATAAAAATATAATTTTAATACTTAGAATTACTTATTTTGTTAATTGAGTATTAAAAAAACATTTGTATAATCCCTCCATGAGATTTATTATATTTGCAACTATTTTTATAAGTGTTATGACTCTTCTTAGTATTTTTATATCAAGAAGATTTATTAGAAAGCTTCATTTTTCAAAAAGAATAAAAAATTATCTAAATATATTTTTAGTAATAAACCTATTAGGTATAGTAGCTTACCTGTTTGTAAGGTATAACCCAAGTGTTCCAAATTGGGTATACTTTCTTTTATCTATACCAATTGGAATTATTTTTCTTCTATTTATTGCAACTATTTTTTATGAAATTTTTGCTCTTTTAATCAATAAAACAGTTAAAAATGAAAGTAGAAGAGACTTCTTAAAGAAAGGCTTAGACGTTGGAGCAATTGCAATTGCCGCAGGAGTAAATGCAAAAGCAATGTACAATGCTAAACATATAGAACTAGAAAAAGTTGATATAAAAATAAAAGAGTTAAAACAAAAATATAAGATAATTCAACTAAGTGATATTCATATAGGTGGACTAGTTGATAAAAAATTTATTAATGAACTTGTACAAAGAGTTAATAAATTAAATGCAGATATTGTAGTTATTACAGGGGATTTAGTTGATACAAAAATGAAATATGCCAAGCCTACACTTGATGAACTAAAAAGTTTAAAATCTAAATATGGTACCTATTTTATAGTTGGTAACCATGAGTACTTCCATGATGTTGCAACAATTATTAAATATGTAAACTCTTTAGGAATAAAAACATTAGAAAATGAGAATGTATATGTTGGTGAAAAAAACAGAGGTTTTTATTTAGCAGGGGTATATGATGTCTTTGGAAATAGTATTAATGCATATATGCCTGATTTAGAAAAAGCTTTAAAAGGAACAGATGATTTCCCAAAAATATTATTAGCCCATCAGCCAAAATATATAAAAGAAGTTAATCAAAAAGTAGATTTAGTATTAAGTGGGCATACCCATGGAGGACAAATAGCACCTTTTAACCTTCTTGTGAAGCTTCAACAACCTTATGTAAAAGGTTTACATAAACATAATGAAGATACTCAAATATATGTAAACAAAGGTACTGGTTTTTGGGGTCCTCCTATGAGACTTGCTGCTAGTTCAGAAATTACTGAGATAACTATTATTCCAGCTTAAAAAAGAGCTTTTAAAGCTCTTTCATTTTTTATTTCAATTTTTCCTTTTTTATCTTCTAAGACTCCATCTTTTTTTAGTTTTGCTAGTTTTCTTGATAAAGTCTCTTGTCTTATATTTAGAAGTTCTGCAATTTTTATCTGTTTGATTGTATTTATTTCATCTTTATTATCATAAATAAATTTTGCAATTTTTGCATCTACATCTTCAATCATATTTGTACTAATAAATAGTTCTAAGGCTTTGATTTTTTTTGTTAATGATTTTATAAAAATCAATAAAAATTCATTTTTTTGTAAGAAATACTCTTCAAACTTTTTATAATCAATAAATATGATTTTAGAATCCATTTCACTTCTACAATTTGCTGGATATGGTATTTTTTCATAATTTGCAAGTTCTGCTATAAAAGATGAGGCTTTTATATTATGAATAGTTACTTCATTGTCTTTAAAGTCATGTCTATAGATTTTAACACATCCGCTAATTAAAAGTAATAGATATTTTGATTCTTCACCTTTATAAAAAACTAACTCATCTTTTGAAAATTTCTTTTCAAAACTAATGCTTTCTAGTAATGTTAAATCTTCTTCACTTAAACTATCAAATAGGTAAAACTCTTTTAGTTTGTTCATTTTTATTGATTCCAATCAATGTTTTATTTCTTATTTTATGTAAATATTTTAAAAATAAATTTAAAGAGGTATTTATGTTAATAAATAAAAATGATTTACCCCTAGTAGCTGAAGAGTTTATGAATGATGTTCATTATGAAGATGTTGATATTATAAATGATTTATATGAAAAGTTACTAAACTATATGGAAACAGAAACTAAAGAGAATAAAATTATTGTTATAGATGCTTTCCAAGAGTGGTATGACCATACTGTTTCACACTTCAAAGGAGAAGAAGACAAAATGCTTGAGCTTAACTTTCCTCCTTATATGATGCATAAAAGTGAACACGAAAGATGTTTAGAACAAATGAGACAAGTGCTAGATTATTTTATAAAAAACAATGATAAAGAGTTTTTAAAAAGTTATTTAGAGACTGATTTACTTAATTGGCTAATAAACCACATTCAAACTATGGATACTGTTACAGCAATGTTTTTTAAAACTGGAATGAGTCCCTGTAGCGCACACTAAATGTTATGACTATTGAAAAGTTTGATTCGGAGATAAAAACACTAAAAAAGTTTTTTGAATACTATTGTGAAAAAAAACATGATGATAGTAAACTATTTATAAAAAGTATTGTTTATAAAGAACATACTTTTGTATATGAATTTAATATTTGTGAAGAGTGTATAAAAGATATTAACTATAGTATTAATAAACTAGAAAATTGTGTACATGAAGAAAAACCAAGATGTAGAAAGTGTCCAAACCCTTGTTATGAAAAAAATATGTGGAAGAAATTTGCAAAGATTATGAAATATAGTGGAATTCATTTTAAGTTAAACTCTATAAAAAGTTCTCTTTTCTCATGATCTGTCTTTACTTCTTAAATAGCTAAATCCCTCAATAACTATTAAAGATATTATTACTGCAACAGTTAAGTTGAAAAACAAATCTAATGTAAAAAAATCAAACATAATAAATACCTTAATTGATTATTTTGTTAATTCTATCATAAGAGTGTCTCAAAACTGTCTCAATGAAAATATTTATTTATTATTTTAAGTTATTTAATAAAATTCTGCTTTATTTTATTCTTTTTATATTATTTTTTTATACAATTATCAAAAATTAAGCTTTTTATAAACAAAGCTTTTAAAATTTTTAAGTAGAATTATTACTTATTAGTAACTTTATTATTATTCTTACTAATTGACTAGGAGCATGCATGAAAAATCTAACAATAAAGAACAAACTACTTATAATAGTAATCTCTACTATTATAACTGTTTCGGTTATATTAGCAATTGAAGCTATATATTCGATTAACCACATAAGTAAGCAAAATATTGAAAAATATACAAAAGATGCTTACAAAAATAAAGAACTTAATTTAAAAAATTATGTTTCTCTAGCTATGAATACACTAAAAGATGAATATGATAATATGGCATCTGAAGGAATTAGTGAAGAAGAGGCAAAACAAAATGCCCTTAAAGCTGTTGAAAAAATCAGATATGGAAAAGAAGGTTACTTTTGGATTAATGATATTGATTTAAATATGTTAATGCACCCTGTTTCTAAATCATTAGTTGGGAAAAATGTATCAGATGTAAAAGACCCAAATGGTAAGTATTTCTTCAAAGATATAATGAAATTAGCTAAATCAAAAGGTTCAGGTTTAATTACTTATGTATGGAATAAACCAGGATTTGATAAACCACAACCTAAATATACTTATATTGAAGTATTTAAACCATGGGGTTGGGTTATTGCTACAGGAAGTTACCTTGATGATGTAGAAAAAAGTGTAGCGCAAATGGAAGCTTCTTCACAAAGTGATACTTCAGATGCAATTTTATTTATTTTCATTGGAGTTTTAATTCTTACATTAGTTATCTCTACAATTGTTGTATTTATATCAAATAAAATGATTGTTAGTCCACTTTCAAAACTAACTGGAACAGTTAAAGCTCTTACAAAATTCTCAAGTGCTGACCAAAAAATCAATATTGATTCAAAGGATGAGATTGGTGATTTAGCTAGATACTTTAATGAATATTTAGAATCAATTAGAAGAGTTACTGCACAAGACCAAAAGATTGTTGAAGAGAGTGAAAAAGCAATCGAAATGGTAAGAGCAGGTTTCTTCGCCTATAAAGTAGAAAGTGATACAGAAAATAGATCTACAAACGATTTAAAAAATACAATTAATATTTTAATTGATGAATTTAAAGATCACTTAGGTAAAGTAAACAATGCTTTAAATGAGTACTCTAAGGGTAATTTTGAATATGACTTTGAAGTTAAAAATGTAAGTGGTAACTTAGGTTCTGTTGTTAGAGGAACAAAGTCAATTGGGGATAATGTATCAGAAATTTTAGCAACTATTATGACAAGTGGTGAAAAACTTGCAAATAATATTGAAATTCTAACTTCTTCTGCTACATCTTTGTCTGATTCTGCAAATGCTCAAGCAGCTTCTTTAGAAGAGACTGCTGCTGCTGTTGAAGAGATTAATAGTAATATCCAAAATAGTACTCAAAATATGGATAAGATGAAAGAGCTTGATGATGTAGTTATGAATTCTGCTCAAAAAGGTCAACAACTAGCTCATCAAACTGCAACATCAATGGATGAGATTAATACAGAAGTTGAATCTATTGCAGAAGCAATTACAGTTATTGACCAAATTGCTTTCCAAACAAATATTCTTTCACTAAATGCAGCTGTAGAAGCAGCAACTGCTGGTGAAGCAGGAAAAGGTTTTGCTGTTGTTGCAGGTGAAGTAAGAAACCTAGCAAGTAGGTCAGCAGAAGCTGCAAAAGAGATTAAAGACTTAGTTGAAAAAGCAACTTCAAAAGCTAACAATGGTAAGAATATTGCTGATACAATGATTAAAGGTTATGACGAACTTCAAGGTGCTATTGTTCAAACTAAAGAGATAATTGATAATGTAGCAAATGCTTCTAAAGAGCAAGGTTTAGGTATCTCTCAAATTAATGATGCAATTACAGTATTAGATAAAAATACTCAAGAAAATGCAAATGATGCAACAAGTATTGCTTCTTTAGCAAGTGAAGTAAAACAGTTATCTAATAACTTAATCTCTGTTGCAAAAAATGCTAAATTTAAAGACTCTGCTAGAAAACAAATTGCAGATACAAACTTAGTGCATGAATTAAATAACTTAAAATTACAACATATTTTATTCAAAGAAAACAACTTTGCAAGAATTACAGAGAATACAAAAATTACAGTGGCAGATGAAACTCAATGTAACCTAGGAAAATGGATTCTTGAAGCTGAAAGAAGTGCTAGGCCATTTACTAAAACTGCTAACTGGCAAGCACTTAAAGAAGCACACAAAAGAGTTCATGGTGGAGTTCAATGTTTCTTAGATAAAAACTTAGAACATGCTTCAAATGATACTTTAATTGAAATTGGAAATGATGTAGAAAAAGCAACAGCTGAAGTATTTAAAACACTTGATACTGTAAAAGTAGAAAACGCAAATTTATAAAATAAGGATTAATATGAAAAAAATTGCAATTATAGATGATGAAACTTCAATCTTAGATATTTTAGAAAGGTTTCTTTCAAGAAAAAATCTTTTTGAGATTGATACTTTTGAAAACCCACTTAATGCACTTGATTCTGTTCAAAAGAATAATTATGACTTAATCCTTTGTGATATTATGATGCCACAAATGAATGGTATTGAGCTTGTGAAAAAAATTAGAGAGATAAAACCAGCTCAAAAAATAATCATGATTACTGCTTTCTCAACAGAAGATAAAATGATTGAGTGTGATGGAATTGGAGTAGATGACTATTTAACTAAGCCATTTATTTCAATGAGAGATGTTGAAAATAAAGTACTTGATGCAATAAATTTATAAGAGGAAGAAGTTCTTCCTCTTATTTAATTTCAATTGATTTCTTACTATTTTGTTCCTCTTGTTTAGGGATAATTACCTCTAAAACCCCATTATCACTTCTAGCTTCAATATTTTCTATATCCACATTTTCTGGAAGAGTAAAGCTTCTTGTAAACTTACCAAAAGATGTTTCTACTTTATAATAATCTTCTTCTTTTATTTCATCTTTAGTTTTTCTTTCACCAGAGATAGTTAGTATATTTTTATTAATATCAACTTTTATATCTTCTTTTTTTACCCCTGGTAAATCTACATCTATATGATAAGCACTTTCACCCTCTCTTGTATTAACAATAGGAACAAAGCCATGTACTGACTCATTGTTACTTGGGTAGTTATAAAAACTTCTTTCTAAATCTTTAAATTGTTTAAATGGATCAAATTTTGTAAGTAGCATTTTGACTCCTTTTATTAAAATTCTTGATAGTTTTCTTATCAAGTTAATGAAATTATATCAAATATTTTTAGCACTTGTCAAGAGTTAGTGCTAAAAATATTAGCAAATTATAATTTAAAGTGCTAATTTGCTACTGCAATAAATGTTGTAAATATTGTTAATACATAGATAGTTACAACTATCACATAATCTTTTTTATTAGTATTAATATTGTTCATTTTTTCTCCCTTTCAATAGGAGAAAAAATCTCCTATTAATTTATATTATTTTTATACGCTTGTTTCCTCATATCATCGGATGACATATATATTTTTCCTTTTTAGTATTTTTAGACATAAAAAAAGGGGAAGAAGCAAAAAGCCTCTTCCCCTTTGAAATAAAAGTTTTAAACTTCTATTCGTCTGCGTACTTAGCTTTCTTTGCTGCTCTTTTTCTAACTGTTGGGTCTAACTCTCTTTTTCTAACTCTAACGCTTAAAGGAGTTACTTCAACAAGCTCATCATCTTCGATCCACTCTAGTGCATTTTCTAGTGACATCTGTCTTGGTGGAACTAATTTGATTGCATCATCTGCACCCGAAGACCTAACATTTGTTAATTGCTTACCTTTAATTGGGTTAACATCTAAGTCGTTAGATTTTGCATGTTCCCCGATTACCATTCCGTTATAAACTTTGTCTTGAGGTTTAATATACATTACACCTCTTTCTTGTAAGTTAAAGATTGAGTAACCTAAAGCTTCACCATTTTCCATAGAAACTAGTGCCCCATATTTTCTTGATTCAACTGTTCCTGAATGTGGTCTAAACTCTAAGAATGAGTGGTTCATAACACCCTCACCTTTTGTATCAGTTAAGAACTCAGTTCTAATACCGATAAGCCCACGTGCTGGAATTTCAAACTCTAATCTTGTAAATCCAGCACCCATTGGTACCATATTTGTCATATTAGCTTTTCTTTTTCCAAGTTTTTCAATAATTGTTCCAGAGTAATCATCAGGAGTATCAATTACTAAATGCTCAAATGGCTCTAAAGTTACTCCATTTTCTTCTCTTGTAATAACTTCTGGTCTTCCAATAGAGAATTCAAATCCTTCTCTTCTCATATTTTCAGCTAAAATTGTAATTTGAAGTTCACCTCTTCCGTTTACTTTAAATTTACCTTCACCAATTTGCTCATAATTCATAGCAATATTAGTATTCATTTCAGCTGCAAGTCTTTCATCAATTTTATTTGAAGTTACAAACTTACCTTCAGTACCTGCTAATGGAGAATCATTTACAGCAAAAGTAACTGAAAGTGTTGGCTCTTCAATGTGCATAGGATCTAGTGGCATTGGATTTGCAGGGTCACAAAGAGAGTCACCTACATCAATAGTTTCAAATCCTGCAACAGCACAGATATCACCTGCTCCTGCTTTTGCTACTTCAATTCTTTCTAAACCTTTAAAACCAATAAGTTTAGTTACTCTACCTTTAACTTTTTCCCCATCTGCTTTACATAAAAGAACTGTTTCACCTTGAGAGATACTTCCATTAAAGATTCTTGCAATACCAATTTTTCCAATGAAGTTATCATAATCAAGAGTAAATACTTGTAATTGTAAACCTTCTTCTTCACTTCCTTTTGGCTTTGGAACTTCAGTTAAAATAGTTTGAAATAATGGTTGTAAATCTTTCTTTTCGTCTTCTAATGCATGCATTGCGTAACCATCTCTAGCTGCTGCATAAATTACTGGGAATTCAAGTTGCTCTTCATCTGCACCCATTTGGTCAAATAGGTCAAATACTTCATCTACAACTCTATCAGGTTCACCAGCTGGTTTATCAATTTTGTTTACAACAACAATTGGTCTATGTCCTAATTGAAGTGCTTTTTTAACAACAAATTTTGTTTGAGGCATTACACCTTCTTGTGCATCAACTAGTAATAAAACTGAATCAACCATTTTTAAAACCCTCTCAACTTCTCCACCAAAATCGGCGTGACCTGGAGTGTCAATAATGTTGATTCTTACACCTTCGTAATCGATAGCAGTATTTTTAGAAAGAATAGTAATTCCTCTTTCTTTTTCAATATCATTACTATCCATTACTCTTTCATCAACCTCTTGGTGAGCTGCAAAAGTACCTGACTGCTTAAGTAACTCATCAACTAGTGTTGTTTTACCGTGGTCAACGTGTGCAATTACGGCAATATTTCTAATATCTCTCATTTACTCTCTTTATGATTAATTTTCGCGATTATACTAAAAATTTGCTTAAATTTTTAGTAATTTGAGAAATTAGTTACAATTACATCACAAAGAGACACTTTTTATACTCTAAACTATTATACTATTTTGTAAAAAACAGGGACAAAAATGAACTACCAAACTATTCTTGAAGAAATCAAAGAAGAAATCAAACCTTACCTAAACAAGGGAACACTTGCTAATTATATACCTGCATTAGCAAATGTTTCAGGAGATGATTTTGCCATGAGTATTATTGAAATTGATGGAAATGAGCATCATATTGGTTCTTATGAAAAACTTTTTTCAATGCAAAGTATTTCTAAAGTTTTCACTTTTACCTTAGCTTTAGATATTTATGGAAAAGATTTGTATAACAGAGTAGGACATGAACCCTCTGGAAATCCCTTTAATTCACTTATTCAACTTGAATATGAGAAAGGAATTCCTAGAAATCCTTTTATAAATGCAGGAGCAATTGTTACAACAGACTCTTTAGTTTCTAAATATAAAGATAATACATTTTCAACTATTTTAGAGTTTATTAAAAAGGTTTCAAATGATGAAACTATAGGCTTTGATAAAGAAATTTATAAATCAGAACTTGAAAGTGGATATAGAAACCTTGCATTAATTAATATGATGAAAAGTTTTAATAATATAGAAAATGATACACAAAAGGTGATTGAAACTTATTTTAAACAGTGTTCAATAATGATGAATACAAAACAACTTGCAAAATCTATGTTATATCTTGCTAATCATGGAGTTATTCCAAATAAAAACTTTGAAATTATAACCCAAGCACAAGCAAAAAGAATAAATGCAGTAATGTTAACTTGTGGACACTATGATGCTTCTGGCGATTTTGCTTTTCATGTAGGACTTCCTGGAAAAAATGGCGTTGGTGGAGGAATTGTTGCTGTTGTTCCTCAAAAAATGGCAATATGTGTTTACTCTCCAAGACTAAATAAACATGGAAACTCATTAGTAGGAACAAAAGCCTTAGAACTATTTACAACAAAAACAAACCTTTCTATTTTCTAAATAAAATATGAATTTATTTTCATATTAAATTCATAGACCTTTCATTAAGTAACTGTAAATTTACAGTACAAAATGAAAGGATTATGTTTGTTATTACTTGCAATAAAAGCCATAAAAGCAAATAGGCTAAAGACATCTCTTATAATATTAAGTTTGGCTTTATCAATTACTTCTATTTTCTTAATTACTTCTATTTCAAATGGAGTAATTTCTATGTACTCTTCAATGCTAAAAAGTGATGGAGATATCATAGTTACTCAAAAAAATATCTCTGATACTTTTTTCTCAAATGTTGATATAAATTTAATAGAGAAAATCAAAACTTTAGATGAAGTTACAAAAGCCTCAGCTCTTATAGTAGGAGCTTCTATGGTAGAAGAACTTCCTATTGTTGCAGTTTATGGAGTTACAAAAAATAGATTCAAAAACTACAAATTGATACAAGGTACTTACCCAAAAAAAAATGAAGTTCTTTTAGGAAAATCAATTTATGAAAACCTAGATAGAAAAGATGAAATAAAACTTTCAAATAAAACTTTTAAAGTCTCTGGTGTTTTTGAAAGCTCTATTGGTTTTGAAAATGGAGGTGCAGTTTTAAATATAGAAGACGCTAGTAAAATCTTTAATAAAAGTGCTTCAATGATTATGGTTAACTGTAAAATAGATACAGACATTGAAAAACTTGCACTGAAAATAGACCTTTTTGATAAAGATATTGAAGCAAAATCAACAAGCAATTTTGTTGACAATTACAATCAATTTAAGATAATTAAAACCTCATCAAATGTGATTTCATTTATCTCTTTTTGTATGGGACTTTTAACTATTGCTTCAATTTTAAGTATCACTATAAATCAAAGAAAAAGTGAATTTGGTATTAAAAGAGCTATAGGAATTTCTATGAAGAAAATCATTTTACAAATAGTTAATGAAGCTCTTATATTAGGAGTTGTTGGTTTTTTCATAGCTTTAATACTTTCAAACCTTGCACTATTTCTTATAAAAAACAACTCATTTTTACAAGGCTATGTAAATGGTGAGATTTCACTAGAGATAACTATTTTTATCTTCTTTACAACTCTTACAATCTCTATTTTAGGTTCTATTTTTCCTGCTTTAAATGCCTCAAAAACAGACCCAATTGTTTTAATCCAAGGAGATAAGATATGATTACTTTAAAAAATGTATGTAAAAAATATGATAGAGACTTTGCATTAAAAAATATAAATCTAAATATCAAAAAAGGTTCTTTTGTAGCAATTACAGGAGAGAGTGGTAGCGGTAAAACAACTCTGCTTTCTATCTTATCAACTCTATTAAAACCAAACTCTGGAGAGATTGTTTTTGAAGATACTCCCTATAAAGAAATTAAAAATATTGATAAGTTTAGACAAGAAAATATTGGTTTTGTTTTTCAATTTCACTATTTAATAAACTATCTAAACGTAAAAGAGAACATTCTTCTTGCAAATGAAAAAGCAAGCAAAGAAGAGATAGATAAACTACTTACTATCTTAGAAATACAAAAACTAAAAAACTATTATCCAAATGAAATTTCAGGTGGTCAAAGACAAAGAGTTGCTATTGCAAGGGCTTTAATAAATAGTCCTAAAGTGATTTTTGCCGATGAACCAACTGGAAATTTAGATTCAAAAAACTCTTTAAATGTATTTAATCTTTTTAAAACACTTGCAAAAAGTGGTGTAACAATAATTGTTGCAACCCACGATAAAGAACTAGCAAAGCTTGCTGATATAACACTGGAGGTAAAAGATGGACAGCTTTAATATTTTTATAGAAAAACAGTTTAGAGTCTCTTTACTATTTTTCTTTTTAGGACTATTCTTTGGTATTTTATACTCAATAAATCTACTTGGGGTATTTATTGATTCAACAACACTAAACCCAGTAAATATAAGAAGCTTACATATCTCACTTATGCTTTATGGTTTTATTCCACTTATGCTTTCATACTTACCTTTTTTACTTATAAATAAAGAGATTGGTTCTTGTAAAGATGGGCTTTTTTATTTAAATTTATATACTATTTTTTGGTATATCTTTTTAATATTTATGATTTCTTCACTTCTATTTGGAAATACAAGAGGTTTGGCTTTTTATGATTTTCCCTATGAACTAAATTTTATTTTAAGCCTTTCTGGAGTTTTTTATATCATTGCTTTATATAAATTCATCAAGCAGTACGGAGTAAAACCTTTATGGGTTAAAGTTTCTTTATACATAGTAATGACTGCTCCTTTTGCACTACTAATTCTTATGAATCCTACAATTGGTCAAGTTGAAAAAACAGTTACTGGACCACATGGAGACAATACACTGGGAATGAGCTTTGCTTTAATTCCTATTTATTTTTTAATCATCAAACTTCTAAGTGAAAATGTGTTTAAAGCTAGATGGAATATTCTTTGGATTACTCCTTTATTCTTTTATATTATCTCAGTTCTTTATAGAAGTTTTATAGGAGAGTTAACTTATAACCAAGAGTGGTTTTTTCAATATCTTACACTCCTTTATGTACCACTTTTATATAGATGGTATCAAGATGCTCAAATTGAAAGGTTTGCAAAACTAGCACTTCTTATTTCTATTGCTTCTTTTCTTTTTGTAGATATTGAAGGAAATATTCTATTTATTCCAGAAATTAGATGGATATTTCACAGAAATGATTTAATTGTAGCTCATGCTCACGTTGCTATGGGAATTTCAGTTTTCTTTATGGTGATTTCAATGTTTGTTTCTCATATAAAAGAGTTACAAACATTAAAATTTTATAGCTTTTATCTTTTTGGTCTTATAGGGATTTTCACTGTTTTATCTCTAAGTGGATTTGTTCAAGCAGGAGTTTTAAATGCTTCTATTCATAATTTTTGGATTGCAAGAACTATCTTTGGTATTTTTACTTTTCTTTCAGTACTAGCTTTTTTAAATATAAAATATCAATTTACAAACTTACAAAAGTATAACCTTTTTGGCTTTTTAAGTGATGGTTTAGGCGGAGTGTTTTTAATCCTTCTTGCTAGCTTTATCTATCCAAGTTTAAACTTTAGTTTTGAAGGAAAATATGAATATATAGTTTTTGCTTTTGTAAGTATGACAGGACTTATTCACTTCTTAGCTTTAAAGTATAAAGAGTATGAATCAATTCTTACAAAACTAACTGTTTTTATTAGAGTTTTTATTAGTTCACTATTTTTCTCTCTTTATACAGCAGGAACATTAGAAATTGTTGCATTATTTATATCAGCCTTTGATATTTCAATGGTGGTTTTTTATCTACTTTATTTTTATAAAAAGGAGCAGTTATGCAAAAATTAGCCCTAGTATTTTTTATTGCTTTTGAGTTATGTTATTACTTACTTATTGCACAAACAGGTATTGTTGAGCATTTAGCCTCAAATATCTTTGTTATAGCACCACTTCCTATTGGAGGTGTTATTGGTTCAATATTAAGTTTTTATATAAAGACTTCAAATAAAAACAAGATATTTTCATTTTTGCTTATTCAATTAGCAGTTAGTTTTTTTTATCCAAATTTAAATGCCCTACTTTTATTTATACTTGGAATAAGTGTTGGAGCTTTAGCACCGTTATTAATAAATGAACTAAAAAAAGCCTCAAATATACAATTAGGTTTTGCCCTTTGTATTTCATATGCTTTAGGAACTTTTCTTTTCACATATGAAGCTTCAAAAAGAGGTTCTATTGCAATAATCTTTACTATAATTGCCCTACTTTCATCACTATTTTTAAATCAAAAAGAGAATAAAGATTTAACAAGCAATAACTATTCATACTCACTATTTGTGATGGTTCTTTGGATTTTCCTTGATTCAACTTTGTTTGAAACTCTTTCAAGGGATTTAAGCACTTCTATTTGGAGAGATGGTTTTACTTTAGAAATAATTGTTTTTCACCTAATTGGAGTTGTTAGTGCTTTTTATATAAAGATAGAGAAAACACAAAAAGAGCTTTTAATTTTAACTCTTTTTGCCCTTTCATACCTACTTTATTTCTTACATGAAGCATTTATCTTATCACTTGTTTATCCTTTTGTAATCTCATTTTACAATGTAGTAATACTTCAAACAATTGTAAAAAAAGAGTTAAAAGTGCTTGGTATTTATATGGTATTTATAGGTTGGGCTGCATCTGGTGCTGGATTATTTGTGGCTTTAGAAAATTTAACTTACTTTGTTCCAGTTATATTCTTAGTATGCATAATCAAAATCTTAGCTACACAACAATCACAAAAAAAGGAGTTACCATGGTTAAATTAGTATTTATATTCTTATTTACTGGGATTTTAAGTTTTGTAAATGCCCAAGACTTAAAATTTGTAGATGGAAAAATCAAAGCACACACAGAGGTCTTTGGGGATAGTAGTATTAACCCATATACTAAAGATATCTATTCTCATTTGTATATTGATAATAGTATTGATTCACTAAAAGGAACTATCTTTTTAACAACTTTTTCACTACATAGTGACAATGAAAAAAGAGACTTGCATATGTATGAAACTTTACACTCTAAAGAGTTTCCTCATATCTCTTATAGAATAGATTCTATAAAAAAAATTGATGATGTGTTTTTAATAAAAGGATTTCTTTTCTTAAATGGTTTAGAAAAAGAAGTTAGTACAATAGCAAAAATAGAAGATAAAAATAACCATTTAGTTTTAGATGGAAACTTCTGTATTAAATTAACATCATTCAATCTTGAACCACCAACAATGTTTTTTCTAACAGTTAGAGATCAAATAGATATCTCTTATCACTTAGATTATATAAAAGGATAGATTGATGAAAAAAATTATTCTACTTCTTACTTTTGTAATTTGTGCTTTTTCACATGAATTACTTGTAAATGAAAAAATATCTAACTTCTCTTTAGCTAACCAGTTTGATGAAAAGAAAACAATTGATGAAAATATAACTACAATAATTGTCTCTTTTGAAAAAGGAACAGGAAAAGAAGTAAATGAGTTTTTAGCTCAAAAAGACTCTAACTTTCTAAAAGAGCACAATGCTATTTTTATAGCAAATATCTCAGGTATGCCTATGTTTATTACAAAAATGTTCGCTTTACCTAAGATGAAAAACTATAAACATGAAATTCTTTTAATCTATGATGAAAAAGATGATAGATTTAAAGCAAAAGATGGAATGTCAACTCTTTATCGCCTGAAAAATGGTGTAATAAAAAGTATTGAATTTATTTCAAAAGATGATTTAGAAAAAGTTTTTCTATGAAACCAACAAAGTTAGAAATAAAAAATCTTAACGTAAAAGCTAAGAATTTGCAGGGTTTGCAAATTCTTCACTTAAGTGACTTGCATATAAACAAAACAACAAAAATAGAAGATATTAAAAAATTAGTAAGCTTTTGCAATGACATAGAATATGACTTTTTAGCCCTTACAGGAGATATTATTGATTGTAAAGCAGACAAAATAATACCTCAACTTGAAGCTTTAAATCTTTTGAAAAAGGTATTTTATATAAGTGGTAACCATGATATATTTTATGGAATAAAGAGATTAAAAACTCTTTTAACAAACTTTACTTTTCTAGATAATAAAACCATTTTTATAAAATACCAAAATAAAGAGATTGCCCTTGCTGGAATAAGTGACAGATTCTCAAAGTTTTTTAAAATACAAAGAGAAGAAAAAAAAGTCTTTGAATTTTTAAAAAACAATGAAGACTCAATCTTACTTGCCCATCAACCAAAAGATTACTCTTTAGCAGTAAATTCAAATACTAAACTTTTCTTATGTGGACATACACATGGAGGTCAAATTTTCCCTTTTCATTATTTTGTAAAACTTTTCCAACCTTTTTTAGCAGGAATTTTTTATAAAAAAAACACTTGTATTTATGTAAATAAAGGGCTAGGAACTTGGGGTATTGATTTTAGATATAAAGCAGATAGTGAAATAACTCTTTTAAAGTTATGTTAATAGAAATATGAACAAAAATTCATAAAGTGTTAAATCTTTATTAACTCATAATTTCTTATTCATTAATGCTTATTCTATAAAATTTTTTTTAATTTAACAAAGGAACTCAATGAAAAAAATCTCGCAATACAAGCTTATAATTTATATATCTTTACTATTTACAGTTTTCTACAATTTCTCATTTTTTAGAAATTTTTCTTTAGCATATAGTTTTACTGGCATTAACATACTTTATACAATAAGTATATTTTTCACTCTGTTTTTATTTATAAGTTTTGTATTATCTTTACTTAGTTCAAGATATTATATAAAACCCTTTTTAATTATTCTACTAATGGTTTCATCTTTTACCGCTTATTTTATGGATACTTATAATGTGATTATAGATAAAGAAATGATTAGAAATGCATTGGAAACAAATCTAAATGAAAGCCTTGATTTATTTAGTTTCCAGTTAGTTTTATATGTGATATTTTTAGGAATAATTCCAAGTTTTTTAGTTTATAAAACAAATATTGATTATGGTTCATTTAAGAAAGAGAGTTTTAGAAAAATAAAAACTCTACTATTAATTTTACTTCTTATTGTTATTACACTTTTTAGTACAAGTAAATTTTACACCTCTTTTTTTAGAGAACATAAAACACTTAAATATTATGCAAATCCTACATACTGGATGTTTGCCATAGTAAATTATACAAAGAAGACATATTTTACTGGAAAAATTATTGTTAAAAAAACTGGGGATGATGCACTTATTGATGAAACACCTGAACATAAAAAAGAGCTAATTGTAATGGTAGTAGGGGAAGCAACTAGAGCAGATAGATTCTCTTTAAATGGATATAAAAGAGATACAAACCCACTTTTAGAAAAAGAAGAAGTATATAACTTCTCAAATATGTCATCATGTGGAACTTCTACTGCATACTCTGTTCCTTGTATGTTTTCTAAATTTACAAGAGATAACTATAGTCATAGTAAAGCCGTATCAAATGAAAATTTACTTGATGTTTTAAAACATACAAAAGATGTAAATATACTATGGAGAGATAATAACTCTTCTTCTAAAGGTGTTGCAGTAAGAGTAAAGTATGAGGATTATAAATCTAAAGATTTAAATACTATTTGTGAAAATGGCGAATGTAGAGATGAAGGAATGTTAGTAGGTTTAGATAAATTTATAAAAGATAGTAAAAGTGAAGATATCTTTATTATCTTACATCAAATGGGAAATCATGGACCTGCATATTATAAAAGATATCCAAAAAGATTTGAAAAGTTTAAACCTATTTGTAAAACAAACCAATTAGAAAAGTGTACAAAAGAAGAAATTTCAAATGCCTATGATAATGCAATATTGCATACTGATTACTTCTTATCACAAGTAATAGATTTTCTAAAACCATATTCAAATAAATATGATACTGCTATGTTTTATATGAGTGACCATGGAGAAAGTCTTGGGGAAAATGGAATATACCTTCATGGAATGCCTTATTTTATGGCTCCAAAAGAGCAAACTCATGTAGCATCACTTATGTGGTTTGGAGATAGTATGAAAAGACAATTGGATTTAAATAAATTAAATAGTATAAAAAATAATGATTTTTCTCAAGATAACTTATTTCACACTATTCTTGGATTATTTGAAGTGCAAACAGATGCTTACAATAAAAGCCTTGATATATTATCAACTATTAGAAAAGAGCAAAAATGAGAAATCAACCAAAATATAATTTTATAAAAAATACTTCATATGCAATTAATGGATTAAAAGATTTAATAAAAAGTGAAAGTTCATTTAAAATTGAACTTCTCTTTGCAATTATTCTTTTGCCCACTATATTTTTTGTTGATGAATCAATAACAAATAAACTACTTCTATTTATCACTTTTAGTGGTGTTTTACTAGCTGAAATAATAAATAGCGCCATTGAAAGAACTGTTGATTTAGTAACTTTGGAATTCCATCACATGGCAAAAAGAGCAAAAGATGTTGGAAGTGCCATTGTTTTTATAAGCATCGCTATTTGTACAATAACTTGGTTAGTCATTTTATTAAATTAATATGATTATTTGCCAAATTTAACTAAAAGGATTAAACCAAATATTGTCAAAAATATTCCAAATAGACTAGTCACACTTGGAGCTAAGGCTGATAAGAAAATCATCTCTGCAATCAATGCAAAAAAAACTTCCCCTGATTGAGAAGCATCTACAATCACAAGTTTTGAGGAACTAGTAGCAATACTTCTGGCATACAAAAATAAAGAAGTTGCAATAACCCCTGATAGTAAAGAAACCATTGCTACACTTATAAACTGACCACTTGAAGGAAGGGTAGGTTCTGTTATAAAAAAAAGAACCACCCAAAAAGGGAAAGAACCTAAAGTTAGTAAAAATACTTTTGCAAAGGCATTGTTTAAAATAGTATTTGAAGAGTTATTCTCTTTTCTTCTTTTTTTTTCTTCCCAGATTAACTGATTTCCTAAAGGATAAGAAAAAGCGGCAATAATAACAGGTATAAAACCTAAAAGAAGTAAATCAAGGCTATCCATACTAAAATGCCCTAGATTTACAATTGTTACTCCAATAAAAACTATAATAGTAAAAACCCAAGTTAGTTTAGATACTCTTTTTCCAAAGAAAAAAAGAACTATTAGTGAAGCTATAATTGTTAATTGCCAAGTTGTAGCAACTACCCAACCAGGAGAAAAATCAGAAGCATAACAAATCATTGAATAAAAAAATCCAAAACCTATGGTTCCACTTATAGTATAAAACCAAAATCTGTTTATATAATCTTTTAAAATCTTTTTAAAATAATCAAAGTCCTTAAAAAATATAAAACCTAAGGCTAAAAATAAAACAGTGTAAAAAAATCTTAATGATGCAGTCCAATACCAATGACCACCTTCTAATGATATTGCTCTATTAATAACAAAGGTTGCACTAAAAAATAGTGCTGCAAGTAACCCAATAACTAAAAGATATAAAGGACTTTTTTCATAACTATTCATTGTTTTTATAAATCTATTCAAATATTTTCCTAATAAAAAATTCTATCTGTTTATTTTTAATCTAAAATAATCGTTCATTTTATATTCATATTATTGTAATATAATTTTGTTATGAAAATTTTAATTATTGAAGATGATGAAAAAATTATTAACTTTTTAAAAAAAGGTCTTGAAGAAGAATCTTATAGTGTAGATTACTCATTAAATGGAGATGAGGGTATTTACTTAGCAAGTGTAAATAGCTATGATTTAATACTTCTAGATATAATGCTTCCTATAAAAGATGGTATAGAAGTATGCAAAACCCTAAGAAACAATTCTATATACACTCCTATTATAATGCTTACTGCAAAAGATTCTATAGAAGACAAAATCAAAGGCTTAGATATTGGAGCAAATGATTATTTAGCTAAACCTTTTTCATTTAGTGAACTACTAGCTAGAATAAGAGTGCAACTAAGACCTACTAATCAAAATCAAACAACTCTAAAATTAGCTGATTTAGAATTAGATTTATTAACTAAAACAGCAAAAAGAGGTGAAGATACTATAAATCTTACAGCAAAAGAGTTTGCCCTATTAGAGTTTTTAATAAAAAATAAAAACAAAGTTCTATCAGAAAGTGTTATTAGTTCTTCTTTAAGTAATATGGATGACATGAACATGAGTAATGTTGTAAATGTATATATTTATAGACTAAGAAATAAAATTGATAAGCCATATGAAAAGAAACTTATCAAAACAATTAGAGGTTTAGGGTTTAAAATAAGTGATGACTAATCTATCAATTAAAAGAAAACTTCTTATTTATAATATCTTTATTCAAGTATTAATTTTAATGCTTTTTTCATTTTCAATTTATAAAACTTTGGAAGTATCCTCAAAGGATAAATTAGAAGCCACATTAAAAGTGATTTTACTTGATATTACAGATGATATTATAGAGCATAAAGAAGAGCTTAATACAAGAGAGTTTGATGAAGAAAAAGAGTATAAGTTTGAACCTTTATATATAAGACTTTTAAAAAAAGAAGATAGTTATAAAGAGATAAAAAATACAAACTTTCCAAGTGATATTAAAATAAAAAACAAAGACTTAAACGCTCTTACTTTAAATCAAATAAAATTCGAATATAAAGAGCACTATATAATTAGTAGATTAAAAATCCAAATGGATAAAAACTATTATATTCTTGAAGTTGCAACAAACTTCTCTGCTGTAAACTCTACACTAGAAAACCTAGTTTATATTTTGCTATTTATAGTTCCTATTATTTTAATTTTATCTATTATTGGAGGATACTTCTTAATATATAAATCTTTTTTACCTATTGAAAAACTACTTCAAAATTTAAAAAGTATTAATGCAAGTGATTTATCAAAAAGATTAGAATCAAAAAATAAAAATGATGAAATAGATTTATTGTCTCAAGAGATAAACAATCTTTTACAAAGACTGCAAATATCATTTGAGAAGATTTCTCAGTTTAGTTCAGATGCTTCCCATGAATTAAAAACACCCCTTACAATTATTAGAGGAGAAATAGAAATAGCTTTAAGAAAAGATAGAGAATCAAGTGAATATAAAGATACTTTATCAAACTGCTTAGATGAACTTATTACTATACAACAAACAATTGATGATTTACTATTTTTAGCTAAAAATGAACATGAAGTTTTAGAGAAAAAAGAAGAAGAGATATATTTAGATGAAGTTTCTCTTGAAGCCTATAAAGAGATGCAAGCTTTTGCTAAATTAAAAAATATCAACCTTGAATGTCAAATAAAAGAACCTCTACAAATAAAGGGTCATCACAAGCTATTAAAGATAGCCTTAAAAAATATCTTAAAAAATGCCATTACTTTTAGCCATGAAAACTCTATAGTAACTATTTCAATCTATAAAGATAATGATAAACAAATCATTTGCATAGAAGATAAGGGAATTGGTATTTCAAAAAAAGATCAAGAAAAAATCTTTGATAAATTTTATAGAACAGATAAAAGTAGAAATAAAGAGTCTGGTGGAACTGGGCTTGGAATGTCAATTGTTGAAAAGATTATAAAGATTCATAAAGGAGAGATAAAACTTCAAAGTGAAGAGAATCTTGGAACTAAAGTATATTTTATATTTAGAGGTTAAAAAATGGACATTAGAAAAGTAGTAAAAATAAGTTTTATATTGATTGTTTTATCTATAATCGCTATATTTTCAATAAATAGCATAGTTCTTGTAAAATTAAATGAAAACCAAAGTTCTCAAAAACAAATCTCAAATCTTGTTCTTACACAAGAAAATATGAATCTTCTTGTAGAAGATATTATTAATTCAAAAAGTATTGAACAACTAAAAGAAATCAAAAAAGAGTTTCATAAAAATGAAATGGCCTTTGAAAAAATTCTTTCTGAAATTTTAATAGAAGATAAAGACGATACTTTAGACTTATTTATTCAAGATATTCATAAACACCCTGTTATCTCAAAACATTTACAACTGCTTTCTAAATCAGAAAAAAACATTGAAGAGAAGTTTGACATAATTTTTAATCTACAAAAAAGAAAAATAGAATTAGATGAACTTTTTAAAATAAATTATCCAAATGAAAGCAAAAGTAGAAAAAGTATAGAAAAACAAATTTTAAAAACTAAAAATGTTGAGCTTATTCAACAATTTTCAGACATAAAATACTATAGCAAAGAAGTTCTTTTTCAACACAAAAATAGTAAATACTTAAATATTTGGTTAGAGAAAGCAAAACTATTAAGCCAAAACTATAATAATGAAAAATTAGAAAAGTACATAAAAGTTTTTAATAAAGTTGCAAACTATGTTTTACAGCTAGAAGAAGTAAAAAGCAAAGAGATTGAAACACAATCAAAAATTGACAATATAATTAAGAATAATAAAAAATTAAACACAACTATAGAACAAGAGATTGAAACTCTTTCAACAAATTTTATCAAATCTGCTTATTCTTTGATTATTACATTACTTGTTATTACTATTATTTTTATAATCTACTTAGCTTTTAAAGTAAATAGAAATGTTGCTCTTAGTTTTAATGAAGTTGAGGAAAAAGTAGAAGACGGATTAAAAACTATTAAAAAATTAAACCATGAGATAGAGAATACTCAAAAAGAAGTTGTTTTTACTATGGGTGCAATTGGAGAAAGTAGAAGTAAAGAAACAGGGAACCATGTAAAAAGAGTAGCTGAGTACTCTAAACTATTAGCTTTATATTATGGTCTTTCTAAAGAAGAAGCAGAACTTTTAAAACAAGCAAGTCCTATGCATGATATAGGAAAAGTTGCCATTCCTGATTCTATTTTAAACAAACCTGGAAGGTTTGATGACAAAGAGCGTGAAGTTATGAATACCCATGCAAAACTTGGTTATGAAATGCTAAAACACTCAAACAGAGCTCTTTTAAAAGCTGCTGCTATTGTCTCTTTAGAACACCATGAAAAATGGGATGGAACAGGTTATCCAAAAGGATTAAAAGGTGAAGAGATTCATATTTATGGAAGAATCACTGCTATTGCTGATGTCTTTGATGCCTTAGGAAGTGATAGATGTTATAAAAAAGCTTGGGAAGATGAAAAGATATTCAAACTTTTCAAAGAAGAAAAAGCAAAACATTTTGACCCTAAATTAGTTGATATCTTTTTTGAAAACCTAAATGAATTTTTAGAGATTAGAAATAAATTTAAAGATACGGAAGAATAAAATGAAATCATATATTTGGACACTCCCTACTAGAGTTTTTCACTGGCTATTTGCCTCTTTTATGTTAATTGTTTTTTTAACTGATGATGATAAACTTTTAAAATACCATGCAATTGTAGGTTATTCAATTTTAATTCTTATATTTTTTAGGCTTTTTTGGGGATACTTTGGACCAAAATACTCTAAATTTAAAGACTTCAATGCAAACAAAAAAAGTATCAAAGAGTTTATGAAAAATCTATTTAGCAAAAATCAAAACTACGTAGGACATAACCCTTTAGCTTCACTTGTTATGCTTGGAATGTTTATTTTCTCATTACTAGCTATCTTTACAGGCATCGTTACTTATGGAGTTGAAGAACATAAAGGTATTTTGTCTTTTTTAAATAGCTCATTTTTCAAAAGCTTTGATGATATCCACGAATTTTTTGCAAATTTTATTATCTTTTTAGTTGTACTTCATTTAGCTGGTATTTTTATTGATAAAGTTTTACATGCAAAACATGAAACACTAAACTCAATTTTCACAGGATATAAAAAATTTGATACAAAAGAAGATATAAAATTAAATATTTTTCAAAAAATAATAGCCTTAGTATTTTTTATAGCTTTTACCTTATTTACTCTTTACAATCTCTTCTTCAATAGTATTTTAATAAATTAAAATGGTAAATTTTTTTTTACCATTTTAATTTATACTAAAGTTACTTTTGCTAATATTACATTTCAGGTTTGTGGAACAAACTGACATCTTGATCTCATTCTTTCAAGTTCTGTCTTACTTATATGGTTGAAAACTATTTCGTTAAACCATACTTTTTTAAACTATTTTATCATTGTTAGGAGAATGCATGAACTTTTGGCAAAACTTCAAAAGGGATTTTTTAATCAAATTTTGGGCTCCAATTCCTGCTGTTATTGCACTAGGAATTTTATCGGCTTATTATTTTGGACTTACAGGAACTTACTGGGCTGTTACAGGTGAGTTTACTAGATGGGGCGGACATGTTTTAGAAGCCTTTGGTGTAGATTTATCTACTTGGGGATATTACAAAATTATGAATATGGATGGTAATATTTTCACAAGAATAGATGGAGTTATGATTATTGGTATGTTTGCAGGTTGTATTGCAGCAGCATTTTGGGGAAACAACGTAAAACTTAGAATGCCAGCAAGTAAAATTAGAATCTTTCAAGCTCTAATTGGTGGTATTATTGCAGGATTTGGTGCAAGACTTGGTATGGGTTGTAACCTTGCAAGTTTCTTTACTGGTATTCCTCAATTTACTTTTCATGCTTGGATGTTTACTATTGCTATGATTGTAGGTGTTTATTTAGGTGCAAAGTTCTCTTTATTACCTTTCTTTCAATCTAAAATCAAACTTCAAAAAGTCTCTTGTACTAAAACACTAGAAAAAGATGAGTCTAAAGTAAAAAGTCTATTTACACTTGGTTCTTTTGCTTTTATTGCAATCATTATTTGGGCTTTATACTTGATTTTTATTCAAGGAAGTACTAAACTTGGTATGGCTATGTTATTTGGTAGTGCCTTTGGTCTTGCAATTGCAAAAGCACAAATTTGTTTCACTTCTGCATTTAGAGATATTTTTACTACAGGAAGAAGTGAATTAGCAAAAGCAATTGTTATTGGTATGGCAGTTTCTACTATTGGTGTATTTTCTTATATTACTTTAGGACAACCTCCTAAAATAATGTGGGCTGGACCAAATGCTATTATTGGTGGTATTTTATTTGGTTTTGGTATTGTATTAGCTGGTGGTTGTGAATGTGGTTGGATGTATAGAGCAGTTGAAGGTCAAGTTCATTTCTGGGTTGTTGGTATTGGAAATGTTATTGGTGCAACTTTACTTGCATTTGTATGGGATGACTTATCTTTAAGTTTAGCTACAAGTTGGCCAAAAATCAACTTACTTGAAGTATTTGGAAACTATGGTGGTCTATTCTTAAACTATGGATTACTAATTTTACTTTTTGCACTAATTTTAATGTTAGAAAAAAGATATTTAAATAAATCAAAAAATAGATAAGGATTTAAAATGAATGTTGAAGAAATTATTCCTGATTATAGACTTGATATGCAAGGAGAACCTTGCCCATATCCAGCAGTAAATGCTTTAGAAACTATGAAAGAGCTAAAAGAAGGAGAAATACTTGAGATAATCAGTGATTGTCCTCAAAGTATTAATAATATTCCTGCAGATGCAAAAAACCATGGATATAAAGTATTAAATGTAGATAGTAGTGGTCCTACTATTCGATACATAATTCAAAAATAAATAATCAAGTTACTGATTTAAACTATTTTAAAAGAGCACATTGAGTATAATACCTCTTAAAAAAAGAAGAAGTATGACTCCTTTAGAAATTGCTGATATAATTGGTATTATCTCATTTGCTCTGAGTGGTTTTTTAATCGCTGTTCACTATAAACTTGATATCTTAGGTGTATTTATCTCTGCGTTTTTAACTGCCCTTGGTGGAGGAATGATAAGAGATGTAATTGCTAACAAAACACCATATGTTTTAAGTGATAATCTTCCAATTATCTTAGTTAGTTCAACTTTATTTTTATCATTTATTTTTAAACTACATAAAACTACTGACCTTGAAGGTAAAACTTGGTTTATTATCTCTGATGCAATAGGATTAGTATCCTTTGCTATTACTGGAGCATTAATTGGTATAAAAGCAGATTTCAATTTCTTAGGTGTATTAATGCTTGCATTTTTAACAGCTGTTGGAGGTGGTACTATTAGAGATATTTTAATAAACAAAGTTCCATCTATTTTAGTTTCTGAGTTTTATGGAACTGTAGCAATTATTGTTGGACTTATAACTTATTTTTTACACCTAGGTGGTATTTCATCTATTGTTACTTTAACAATCACTTTTATTTTTGGTGTAACATTAAGACTATTAGCCTTTTATAAAACATGGAGCTTACCTAAACTATAAAGAGTTTACAACCTCATTTCTTCCATGTTTTTTTGCAATATAAAGTAAGTCATCTGCTCTTTTTAGTGTAGTTTCTATGGATTCATTACCCTCTTTATTTAAAGTGGCAACCCCAAAACTAGCAGTTACATCAATTCTATTATTATCTACTTCAACTGCTGTATTTTCAATTTTTATTCTCATCTTTTCTGCAATTGCTGTAGCTTCATCTAGTTTTGCATTTATAAGTAAAATAATAAACTCTTCTCCACCAAATCTGGCTACTATATCACTTTTTCGAATACTATTTCTAAATATACTTGCAACTTCAATTAATACTTCATCACCAACGTTATGTCCATAATTATCATTAATCTTTTTGAATCTATCAATATCAACTGCAATGATACTTATATTTTGCTCATTTCTTTTTGCTAATTCTAAAGCTTTTTCAGAATATTCATTAAAATATCTTCTATTATAAACTTTTGTTAAATAATCTTTATTTGTTAGATCAGTTAATTCTCTATTTGCAATTTCTAGTTTTAAATTAATTTCACGTAAAGCTGTTTTATCATAGATATATAAACACACAATCTTTTTTTCTAAATCATAAGGAACAATAGTTACATCTTGTTGCATGAAATCATAATAAGAATTAATAGAGTTAATTCTTATTTTTATTAAGTATTTATGTGGGTCTACATTGAAGTATGAAGGGTTTTTTGTTATTAATGCTGCTTTTACTTTTCTTTTTAGTTTTTTTTCATCGATGTATGAAAATTCTTCACAAATATTTTTATTTTCAATATCAGCATTTAAAATATTTGTTCTTATTTCTAACCATCTATTCCAAGCTAAGATATTTAGATTTTCATCTAAAATTATAATCCCATTGTCAATTGTATTAAATACAGTATCATTAAACTTCATCTTAAAACTCTTCTAATATTTTGCTTAAAGCCTCTTTTAGAAAAATTGTAGCTTCATCTTTTGAAAGAATTAACAACTCTCCACTAATATTTTGTTCTTTAAAGATTATATCTGTTGAGATGATAATAATATGGTCATACTCATTTATATAACTTCTATAAAAAGATTCAGAGTTTTTTGCTATTTCTACTTGAGGTGGAGAAAAAGAGATACTTGTTTCTATAAGACCTGCTAATTTACTTAAAGTAGTAGAGGTAATAATATTTGAAATTTCTAAAATCACATCTTTTAACTCATTATCATCTTTTATCTCTTCTTCATCTAAATCAAACTCTAAAGCTAAGTTTTCAGTGGATTTTCTATCAATTACAAACATAGTTTCACCACAAAAAGAACCACTAATAAGTTGATTCGTAATGAAATACTCTTTTTGAACATGTAATTTTTCTTGTAGATAATTTTTAAACTCTTTTGTTGTAACTGTTTTAATACTTGGGATAGATAAAGTTGCTTCTTTATTAATAATATCAGCAATAGCTGCTGTTGCTGAACCATATGAAATATTCATTAACTCTTGTAAACAATCTTTTTCTTCTTCATTAAATTGTGCGTAATTAGGCATTTATTAATCCTAGTTTTTTTAACATTGATTCTAAGTTGTTTTCGTTGATTGGTTTTTTGATAAAACCTTTTGCTCCATTTTGTTTTGACTTATCCATTGATGCTTCTTGGATATCAGCACTTACTATAATAATATTAGCACTAGAATCATGCTTAATAATATTTTGAGTTGCTTCAAAACCATCCATTACTGGCATTGTTAAATCCATCAAACATAAGTTTGGTTGATGCTCTTTATAAAGCTCAACTGCTTCTTGTCCATTTGCTGCTTGAATTATTTCATCTTCTTCTTTAATCAAATTTCTTAAAGACTTTATTGTCATTTTTCTTGCCATCTTAGAATCATCTACGACCAAATATTTCATATTTTCTCCAAAAAATAAAAAGATATACTACTTTACAAATATTATATTCATATTACTTTATAATAGTTTTAAGTGAGTTAATAATTGTAATAGTTTCTAGTTTTTTTATCTCATTTTCTAAACTTTCCACTGTTTCATTCTCATCCAGAATATATTCATTTTGCAAGATAAACTCACCCTCATCGTAATTTTCATTTACAAAATGTACAGTACAACCAGACTTCTTTTCACCTGCTTCAATTACTGCTTTATGCACGTTTGTACCATACATTCCTTTACCACCGAACTTTGGTAAAAGTGCTGGGTGAGAATTTATAATTCTGTTTTCAAATGTTTTAACTAGATTTTCTTCAATTTTTTTCATATATCCTGATAAAAATATATAATCAACTTTAAACTCTGTCATCATATCTGTTATTATTTTATCTAAATTATCTTCAGGATACTTTTTACTGTTTATAATAAAATTTGGTATATTTTTTCTTTGAGCTTTTTGTAAAACTTGGGCAGTTGAATTATTTGATATTACAAGAACAACTTGTGCATCTAATTCATTGTTTTCACAAGCTTTTTGAATGGTATCAAAACCACTACCATTGTGAGAGGATAAAATTCCTATTCTTTTCATTAAATTTCCTAAAATTTTCTATTATAATTATAACTAAGCTTTTCTTTTATTAATTAAAAACACTCCAAGAAAGATTAATCCTGTTGCAAAAAAATCTATTAATTTTAATTCTTCTCCAACAATAAAATAACCAATAATTAAAGCCACAATTGGCGGGATATAAGTAATTGAAGAGGCTAATAATGCTCCAAACTTTTCAATTGAAAAATAATACATTATAAAAGCAATTCCTGTTCCAAAAATTCCTAATCCAAATACCATTCCAAGTGAAGTATGTGTATCTTGCCAAATATTATTTATACCATCAAAATCAACTAAAAATATCATAATTATTAGAGCAAAACTAAGTTGATAAGTTGTCAATGCCGTTGAATTTATTTTCAACGGCATCAAAAATTTTTTTGCATAGATAAAAGAAGCCCCAACACTTAAAGAACCAAGTATAATTGAAACAATTCCTTCAAGATTTAAATTTTGTAAATCTTCACTAAAAATACCACTTATTAAAATAACTCCAAAGAAACCTAAGATTAATCCTAATAAAGCATTTTTAGTTATTTTCTCTTCTTTTAAAAAAAATGCTGCTAATAAAAAAGAAAAGATAGGAATTGAAGCACTTAAAGCTCCTGCAACACCTGAAAGAAGTAAATATGAACCTTTAACAAATCCATAATAATAAACCACAGCTGCTAATAATGACATCACAAAAAAATGAATTGAATATCTTAAGTGTTCAAATTTTAAAGCTTTTTTATATATTGCAAATGCTAACACAGGTATTAGTCCAAATAAAATTCTATAAAAAGTTACTTGCATTGGGTCTAAATAAACAGCGGCCATTTTCATATAAATGAAATTGCTTCCCCAAATTGTTCCTAAGAATAAAATGAAAAAGATTGAATAATTTTTCATAATTTATTTTAATCTTTGTGAATGAGTTAATGCAATTGCAATTGCATCTGTAATATCAAGTGGTTTAATCTCTTTTTTTATTCCAAGTAATCTTTTTACCATAAAAGCAACTTGCTCTTTTTGTGCTTTTCCATTACCGGTTACTGCTTGTTTTACTTGTAAAGGTGTATATTCTGCAAAATGTCCAAACTCTTGTAAAACTTTTAAAGAAATTGCTCCTCTAAACTGAGCTAATTTAATAACTGTTTTTGGGTTAAAAGCATAAAACATATCTTCTATTGCAACTTCATTTAAATCGTACTTTCTAAAAATCATTTCAAGACCTTCACACATCTCAACAATCTGTTCTTGTAGTATTTTTGTTTTGATTTTTATAAGTCCTGCTTCAATAAGTTTTATATCTCTTCCATTTTTTTCAATAATTGCGTATCCACAATTTCTTGTTCCCGGATCTATTCCTAATATTTTCAAGTTTTTCACATTTCCTATAGTTTTAAGTATTCACATGGCGAATCGCCTTTATATTGGTACATTATATATAAATATTCACTTAAAGAAACCTGATTTTTCACTTATTATTCAATTTTATTTCACCTGTGAAAAACTTTTAATCTAATTTTAGTTATAATCTAAACAATTTATATATAAAGAGCGTTTTTTTAATGACAAGCAAAGAGTTTTTATCGATAATTGAACAAGAAGCTAATCCTACTGATTTTAAAAAGTATTTAAAACAGCTTACTTACAAAAAAATTTCTTCAGATGACAAGATTGCTGTATTTGAAGTATCTAATAAATATATTGCTTCATGGATTAAAAGCAAATATAGTTCAATTATTCAGCACTGTTTCGAAAAATACGATGGAACAAAACCTGATATTGAAATAAAAATTGCAGGTGAAAAAAAGAGTAAAAAAGAGATTATCTCTGAAAAAGCTAAAAATGAAACTGCAGAAAGTACTATTCTAAATCCTTCGTACACATTCGATTCTTTCGTAGTTGGAAGCTCAAACCAGATGGCATATAATGCCTCTTTAGCAGTTTCTGAAAAACCAGGAATTCAATATAATCCACTATTTATTTATGGTGGAACAGGACTTGGGAAAACTCACCTTTTACAAGCAATCGGTAATGATGCAATTGAAAAAGGTAAAACTGTTATTTATGTAACTATTGAACAGTTTATGAATGATTTCACTTTCTCAATTAAAAATAAAAATATGGAACATTTTAGAGGTAAATACCGAAAATGCGATGTTTTATTAATTGATGATATTCAATTCTTATCTGGAAAAGAACAAACTCAAGAAGAGTTTTTCCATACATTTAATGAATTACATAATGCAAAAAAACAAATCGTTATGACTTCTGATAGACTACCTTCACAAATTGCAGGATTAGTTGACAGATTAAAATCAAGATTTGAATGGGGATTAACAGCAGATATCCAAATTCCAGGGCTTGAAACAAAAATTGCAATTATAGAAAAGAAAAGCGAACTTAATGGGATTGCCTTAAGTAGGGAAATCATTAACTATATTGCAACAAATCTTGATAACTCAATTAGAGAAATAGAAGGTGTTCTTATTAGAATCAATGCCAGTGCTTCTTTACTTAATCAAGAGATTAATTTAGAACTTGCACAAAGTCTATTAAAAGAGCAAATACAAGAAAAAAAGGATAATATCAAATTACCAGATATTATTTCACTTGTTGCAAATGAATTAAATATCAAACCAAGTGATATTAAATCTAAGAAAAGAACAGCAACAGTTGCAAATGCAAGAAGAGTAGTAATCTACCTAGCAAGGGAGCTTACACATAATTCTATGCCTGATATTGCTAAGTTTTTAGGAATGAAAGATCACAGTTCAATTTCAAAAAATATTCAAAAAACGAATGAATTAATTGAAACAGATGAAAACTTTAAATTAATCATTCAAAATTTAAAAAATAAGATAATAAATTAAGGAGTAGAAAAAAAGTTTTAGAGCTAAGTGTGAAAAGGTGTGAACTATTATCAAAATGTATTCACTGTATGAAACACCCTGTTTATAGAGTCAGGGTTAATGTTTTCATCTTTTCACACTGTCTACTACTTCCACTACTTAATATAAATAAATAGGAGCTAATAAATGAAGTTCATAATTACAAAAAGTGTATTTGAGAATGTAATCTCATCAATGCAACCATTTTTAGAAAAAAAAGATGCAAGTTCAATTACTTCACATATCTATTTAGAAGTAAATGAAACTAAACTAATACTAAAAGCTACAGACTATGAAATAGGACTAGAGTCTCAAATTGATTCAATAACTGAATCAATATATGGTAAAGCTACAGTTAATGGATCTAATTTACTAGGAATTATTAAAAGATTAAAAGATGCAGATATCATAATTGAAACTGCTGATAATAATCTAATTATAAAACAAAATAAATCAACATTTAAACTTCCTATGTATGATGCTGATGAGTACCCAAATCTAATATTAAATGAAAATCTAAAAGATTTAAATATTTCTACTATTAATTTTATTAACTCTATTAGAAAAATTACTCCATCAATAGATAACAATAATCCTAAGTTTGAATTAAATGGTGCATTAATAGATATTAAAAATTCAAGAATTAATTTTGTATCTACTGACACTAGAAGATTAGCTATCTCTTATTTAGAAAATATTTCAAATGGTGAAGGTCAAATAATTATTCCAAAAAAAGCTATAATAGAAATTCAAAAACTATTTTTAGATGATGCGAAAATTTCATTTGATGAAAACAATTTAGTAGTAACTTCAAATAATATGAAATTCTTTACTAAACTTATAAATGGAAAATTCCCAGATTATGAAAGAATTATTCCACAAAGTTTAAAACATAATTTATCTATTCCTAAAAATGTTTTAGTAGAATCGATTAAATTAGTTACATCATTATTTTCAAATATCAAAGTTACATTTAAACCAAACTCAATTGTATTTGAATCTTTAGATGAAGATACAGAGTCAAAAACTCAAATCGATATTGAATTAAATATTGACCAAGAGTTCTACCTTGCAGTAAATGCAAAATATTTACTTGACTATTTAAGTCAAACAAACAACGAAAATGTAAAGATTGGATTTAACGAGTCGAATTTACCATTTTATTTAGAAGACGAAAAATTCTATACAATAGTAATGCCAATCGTTTTAGAAAAATAATTTAAAGAAGGAAACCTATAATGAGTCAACCAGAATATGGCGCTAGTAATATTAAAGTTTTAAAAGGCTTAGAGGCTGTTAGAAAAAGACCAGGTATGTATATTGGTGATACAAACATCAATGGACTTCACCATATGGTTTATGAAGTAGTTGATAACTCTATTGATGAAGCAATGGCTGGCTTCTGTAGAAACATCAAAATTACTATGACTAAAGATCACTGGATTAGAGTTGAAGATGATGGTAGAGGTATTCCTACTGCAATTCATAAAGGTGAAGGAATTTCTGCAGCAACAGTTGTTTTAACAGTACTTCACGCTGGTGGTAAATTTGATAAAGATACTTATAAAGTTTCTGGCGGTTTACACGGGGTTGGTGTATCTGTTGTAAATGCTCTATCAAAAGATCTTAAAATGACTATTTATAGAGAAGGTAAAATCCACTATCAAGAGTTCTCTTGTGGTATTCCAAAAGGTCCTTTAGAAATAATTGGTGATAGTCCAAGAAAAACTGGTACAACAATTGAATTTTTAGCAGATGATTCTATTTTTGAAGTAAATACTTATGATTTTGCAACACTTTCTAAAAGATTTAGAGAAGTTGCTTATTTAAATCCATTTATTTCAATTACTTTAGAAGATGAAATTCATAAAACAAAAGAAGTTTATCATTTTGAAGGTGGTTTAAAACAGTTTGCAGAAGATATAAATAAAGAGACTCCTGTTTCTGAAGCAGTTGCATTTAGTGATAGAGTTGATGATGTTGAAGTAGATATTGCAGTAATGTATAACACAACTTTCACAGAAAAGACTCTTTCTTTTGTAAACAACATTAGAACAATTGATGGTGGTACACACGAAGCTGGTTTTAAAGCTGGGCTTACAAGATCAATTGTTAAGTATGTAAATAATAATGCAAATGCAAGAGAAAAAGATACAAAAATTACAGGTGATGATGTAAGAGAAGGTCTTATTGCAATTGTTTCTGTAAAAGTTCCAGAACCACAATTTGAAGGTCAAACAAAAGGTAAACTTGGTTCTTCATATGTAAAACCAATTTGTCAAAAATTAACTTCAGAAGTATTAGATAAATATTTTGAAGAAAATCCTGCTCAAGCTAAAGCTATTATGGAAAAAGCTTTAATGGCAGCACGTGGTAGAGAAGCAGCTAAAAAAGCTAGAGATTTAACTAGAAAAAAAGATGCTATGACAGTTGGAACACTTCCAGGGAAGTTAGCTGAATGTCAAAGTAAAGACCCAGCAATTAGAGAACTATATCTGGTGGAAGGGGATTCTGCTGGCGGTTCTGCTAAGCAAGGTAGAGATAGAGTTTATCAAGCAATTTTACCACTTAAAGGTAAGATTTTAAATGTTGAAAAATCAAGACTTGATAAAATTTTAAAATCTGATGAAATTAGAAACATGATTACAGCTCTTGGTTGTGGTATTGGTGAAGATTTTGATGAAGAAAAAATTAGATATCACAAAGTTATTATTATGACGGATGCCGATGTTGATGGTTCTCACATTCAAACTCTATTATTAACATTCTTCTTTAGATTCTTAAGACCAATTGTTGATAAAGGATATTTATATATTGCTCAACCACCTTTATTTAGATATAAAAAAGGTAAAAATGAGATATATTTAAAAGATGAGACAGCTTTATCTAATTTCTTAATTGAAAATGGAGCAGAGAGTTTTGAATTTCAAGGTTTAGGTGTAAATGACCTTATTGATCTGCTTAAAACTGTATCTAGATATAGAGGGATGCTTCAACAATTAGAAAAAAGATATTCTTTAATCTCTGTATTAAAACATTTAATTGAAAATTCTGAATTAGTAAAATTAGATTATAATGAACTTTATGAGGTAGCTAAAAACTTCTTAGAAGATAAAGGTTATAACATTCTTTCTAAAAATATTTCTGATGATAGAATTCAATTATTTGTTCAAACAAATGAAGGTTTAGAAGAGTTAGTAATTGATGATGAGTTATTTGCATCACCATATTTCTCTGAAGCTACATATATTTACAATAGATTAGTAGAAAGAGATATTTCTATGTTTGAGGGAAGAGATTTAGTAGAAATCTTAGAAGAGATTGAAAACCTTGCTAAAAAAGGTGCATATATTCAAAGATATAAAGGTCTTGGTGAGATGAACCCAGAGCAATTATGGGAAACTACTATGACACCAGAAGATAGAAGACTTTTAAGAGTAACTATAGAAGATGCAGAAATTGCTTCTGATACATTTACTTTATTTATGGGTGATGAAGTAGAACCTAGAAGAAACTATATCGAAGAACACGCAAAAGACGTAGAACACTTAGACGTATAAAAAGAGGGTTTTCTCCCTCTTTTATTTCCCCAGTTTTATATTTTTTTATTTGGAGTTTTAATGAGAAAAAAGAGCTTTTTATCTTACGAAGCTAAACTTATCATTGCTATTGTAGCTATTTTATTACTTATATTTTTACCTATTCCTTTATTCGATAATTTTATTGAAATAAAAAATAGTTTAGTTTTATATTATAAAGAAAACTTAGCTCATTTCCCAATTTGGCTTCAATTATTACCTTTTGTTTTACCTATTATTGTAATTGTTTTAATAAAACTTATTAAAAAAAATAGATCAAAATATGTGGAAGACAACTTTTATAATATCAAATGGACTTGGACTTGGCATAAAGATGATATTGCAAATTTAGAGTGCTTTTGTCCTACTTGCGGAGAAAGTTTATATTATGATGATACAACTTCAAAGTTTACTTTACAAGTTAGTAAAATAGACTTTATTTGTGATAAGTGCCAGAAAGTAATGGGTTCTATTGCAAATGAAAATAATAAACTAAACTCTTCTCAACTTGTTAAAAAAGAGATACAAAGATTAATATATAGAAAACTAGCAGAAGATAAAAATCTTACAAAATGAAATAAAATCAATACTTAATAAAAAAAAACTCTATACTTACATAAATTTAAAAAAGGCATTACATGAAAATTTGTGGTATAGAGTTAAAAGCTAATAATATTATCCTATCAGTTATTGAAAATAAACAGTTCCAAGATATAAAAACAAAAAAACTAACACTTGAAGATGATGAAAAACAAGAAGATATAAGAAAATTTTGTAATGAGTTTTTACTTTTTTTAGAACAAGAAAATATAGAAAAAATAGTTATTAAGAAAAGAGCAAAAAAAGGTAACTTTGCAGGTGGTGCAGTTACCTTTAAATTAGAAGGTTTAATTCAACTAAATCCTCTTTGTGAAGTTGAATTAATATCGGCTCAGTCTATCTCAGCATTTGAAAAGAAAAATGAAATAGAATATCCAAGTTCTTTAAAAAAATATCAAGAACAAGCTTTTTTATGTGCTTTATACGCAAGTTAAACTAATTTGAAAAGTAATAAACTACTTGCCATAATAAACATTCCAAAAACTAAACCAGCAATTGTTGTATGGGCATTTCCATATACTCTAGCTGCTGGTAATAATTCATCAAATGAAATATAAATCATTATTCCTGCAACAACTGCAAAGGTAATCCCTAAAGTTGCATCACCCATAATAGGTAAAAGTAAAAAATATCCTAAAACTGCACCAATTGGTTCAGCAAGCCCTGAAAGAGTTGCATACCAAAAAGCTTTTTTTCTTTCTCCTGTGGCATGATAAATAGGTAAACTAACTGCCATACCTTCTGGAATATTGTGTATTGCAATAGCTAAGGCAATAGTTACACCAAGTGTTAAACTATCAAGGGCTGAGATGAAAGTTGCAAAACCTTCTGGAAAATTGTGAATTCCAATAGCCAAGGCTGTAAAAAGTCCTGTTCTTTTTAAAGAGTTTGTATTGCTTACTTTACTATCAGTTTTTAATTCTTTTAATTCTTGATTAGATTTTGGTTCATGGGGATTTACATCATCAGGGATTAGTCTATCAATTATTGCAATTAAACCAATACCTAAAAAAAAGAAAATAAGTGTTAGAAGTTCTGCGTATGTAGCATTTGAAAGAACTTGAGTAAATGAATCTTGAGCTTTCTTTAATATTTCCATAAATGAAACATAAATCATAACACCAGCAGAAAAACCCATACCAAGAGATAAAATAGTATAGTTCTTTTCCTTTGAAAAAAATGCAAGAAGTGCACCTATACTAGTAGATAGTCCTGCAAATAGTGTTAATGAAAACGCTATTAAATAATCTGAAAACTCAAGATTTTCCATCTTTAATCTTTAAAGAGTTGTACTATAGAACAAAAATCCTCTTCACCTTTTCCATCTTTTTTCATTTTTCCAAATAACTCTTTTGGAATTGCAGCTGAATATAAAGGTTGATTCATACTATAAGCTAAATCCTGTAATGTATGTAGGTCTTTATATATTGCATTATTTGAAAAGTGAGGAGAATAATCTTCTTCTAATAGTTTTTGAGTTTTAGCTTTAAGTACTAGGGATTGTCCACCACCTACTCCTAAAATTTCTAATAACTTATCTCTTGATATGTCACAAGCGTCTCCTAAAGCAGTACATTCTGCAATCGTAGCCATAAATGACCCTAGACATAGATTATTGATTAGTTTCATCTTAGAAGCCTTCCCTGGCTCTTTTAAATAGAATATTTCTTTACCAATTTTCTCTAATAATGCTTTGCATGATTCAAAAGTCTCTTTTTTACCTGATATAACTATTGTTACTTGTCCTTGTAAAGCAGGGGCAACGCTACCAAAAATAGGCGACTCTAAATATTCTCCACCTTTTTCATCAATTACTTTATGAAAGTTTAGTACTTGTTCAAAATGATTTGTTGTTAAATCAATTATAGTTTTACCTTCTAAATCAGCCTCTAAAAGTCCATCTTGCATATTTAATATATTTTCTACTGCATGGGATTCAAAAAGACATAAAATAACAATATCGCATTTTTCAATTAAATCTTTTGGTGATTTTGCTATTTTATATCCTAATTTTTCTACTTTTTCACGGGTTCTATTATAAACGATAATCTCTTCATTCATATCTGTTAATCTTTTAGAAACAGCAGTTCCTAGGTTTCCTAATCCTATAAATCCTATAGCCATAAAAAACTCCTCTTTTTTAATGATTATAATAAAAAAAATTAAAAACTATCTATAATTATGAAGCTAGCTATAAATAAAAGAATTACTCCACATATTTTTTCTATAATATTTGAGTATTTTTCAAGAAAAACTTTACTTTTTTTACTTGTTACTAAATAAACTATAAAGATATCCCAAAATAGTACAGCTAAAAACATCCAAAGGGCATAAAATCTTTGTACAAATAAGGGAGTATCAGTATTTATAGAAATAGAGAACATTGTAAAATAAAAAATAGAATTTTTAGGATTTAAAATAGCAGATAGAAACCCCATTGAAAAGTATTTGATTATATTTTTTTGTTTTTTACTTTGCTTTTCTTCTTTTTCAAAAAGTTCTCTTTTTTTTGTTTTTAAAAGCATAAAAGCGATATAGATTAAATACAAAGAACCTAGTAGTTTGATAAATAAAAATATATTTTCATTCTCTTTTATTAAAGAAATACCTAAAAGTGCAAGAAGTATATAAACTAAGTTTGCAAAAGCTATTCCAAATGAAGTTAAAACTCCTGATAGTTTTCCATATTTTGATGAGTTTGAAAGAATTATAAAAAAATCAACTCCTGGACTTAATAAAGCCACAAAGTGTGCTAAAGCTAAAGTTATAAAACCGCTTATATAAGCTTCCATTTACTTCCTTTTTCAGCAATTATAAAAAAAAGTAAAAAATGTGTCTTGTATAAAATTGAGTTAGATAAAGTTTTTTCTATATTGGTTTGGAGTTGTTGCAACTATATTTAAAAAGTTTCTATGAAAATGACTTTGGTCTGCAAAACCACATTCTAAAGCAGTATCTACTAAAGTTTCACCTTTTTTAAGAAGCTCTTTTGAATAGTTTATTTTTATATTCACAAGATATTTATGGGGAGTCATATTTATGTTTGCTTTAAATAATCTTATTATATAAAAAGGGTTTAGATTAAATTTTGTAGCTAACTCTTCTAATGAGATATTTTCTTTAAAATGTTTTTTTAAATATTTACATATTTTTTCAAAATTCTCATCATTTATATTCTCTTTTTGATAAGGAATATTTTCTTCAAAAAGTTTACTACAAAACTCAATTAATTCATTCTCTTTTTCTTGAACTGTGGCCTTTGAAAAAAGTAATTCACAAAGTTTTTGAAACTCTTTATAAAAAACTTCACTACTTATCAAAGGGTTTGGATAGTCTTGAAAAGAAGTAATTTGATTTGAAATAGTTTTTTGAATCTCATAGCACCAGGTTTTATCTAAATACAACATATAAAACTCGTGATTATCTTTTGACAATGCATTGCAAGAATGAATTTCATCTGGATTTATTACTGCAACAAGATTTTTTCTAAAATTATACTTCTTATTTCTGTTTTTATAGATACTTTCACCTTTGATATTAATACCTATTGAAAAACTATCATGAATATGCTCTTTATAATGGTTACCTGTATTAGAGTGCCTTAATTCTAAAAAAGGAAGCTTTTTATCAATAAAAATATTTGTGAATTTATCTGTTTTTTCTATCTCTTTGCCTTTTATTTATTTGCTTATTTATATCTAAAAAATATTTAGAATAAAATAGTCTATTTTATAAAAAAATAGTTTTAAGCAATTAGATAATAATTTATATCTAAAAAAATTGTAAAATTTGTCTTAAAATAGCATTAAAGTAGCATTTTATGGCTATTTGAACTACTCTAGATAATATTAATTTTTATTTTTTAGTCTTTTTTAAAATTACCTTATTATAATTTTTAAAATTACTATAAAGGGTTCCTATGAGTTTATTACAAAGAGCATTGGAAGAGCAATTAGAATTAGCAAATAGTACTACAAATGAAGACTTATTATGGGAATTACATAAATCTCCATATATGAATGTAAGAAGAGCAGTTGCAAGAAATAGTCACATA
>JABXII010000020.1 GCA_013373175.1 Campylobacteraceae bacterium
AACAAATTTTTCAGCAGCAGGCTTAGCCTCAGCAGTTTTAGTCTCCTCTTTGTTATCCCCACAACCTGTGAATAATAATAGTGATGCTACTGCAACACTTGATACTATCCCTTTCATTGTTTTAGTCATTTTTTCTCCTTAAAAATAAATTATGAAAAGTATAATCAAAAGATATGTAAAACTTATGTATAAAACTACAAAATGCAGAAAAAATTGCAAAATAATTTTTTTCTGTATATTGAAGTATACTAGGTGTTACAAATATCAATTGCAAGTATAAATGTCAAAAAAGTACTACAAAAAGCATTACTCTTAAGGAGATATTTATCTTAACCATGCTTTAAACAAAAAAAAAGTATAATCCCCCACTTTATGAGGAATATAAAGATACAAATAATAAAGGATAAAGATGGGATGTAATTTAGATTTACTTACTTCTTTTAAAGACAACTGTGGTTTTGGTTTGATAGCAGACTTAAAAAATAGACCAAGCCATGAGAATTTAGAAGATGCTATTACTTCGCTTGAGCGAATGATGCACAGAGGTGCAGTGGCAGCAGATGGTAAAACTGGAGATGGTTCAGGATTATTATTATCAATGCCAAATAAATTTATGAGAAAAATAGCTAGTGAAAAAGGTATTGATTTACCAGAAAAATATGCAGTAGCTATGATATTTACAAGAGATTTAGAAGATATCGAAACTTTCAAAGAACACTGTGAAGAGAATGATTTAAAAATTCTTTTAACAAGGGAAGTTCCTGTAGACACTGATGCATTAGGGCAACAAGCATTAGAAAGTTTACCTCACATTATTCAAGTATTTGTTGGACCAAATGCACTTATGACATCAAAAAGATTTGACGCGATGTTATATTTAACTAGAAAAGAATGTGAACACAAATTAGTAGATAAAAAAGATTTTTATATTCCAACATTTTCATCTAAAGTAATTGCGTACAAAGGGCTTGTAATGCCTACGCACATAAAAAAGTTTTATATTGATTTAAGAGACGAAGATTTTAAAATCTCTTTCTCATTATTTCACCAAAGATTTTCAACTAATACTCTACCTCAATGGAGATTAGCACAACCATTTAGAGCCATTGCTCATAATGGAGAGATTAACTCTGTTGAAGCAAATAGAGTTAATGTTCAAATCAAATCTGAAAACTTAAAATCTGAAATTTTTACAGATGAAGAATTAGAAAGAATTTTACCAATTTTACAAGTATCAGGTTCAGACTCAGCGTCACTAGACAATATGTTTGAATTTTTAGTTGTAAATGGTGTTGATTTCTTTAAAGCAGCAAGAAGTTTAGTTCCTGCACCTTGGCAAAATGCTCCACATATGGATTCTGATTTAAGAGCATTTTATGAATATACTTCAACAGTAATGGAAGCTTGGGATGGTCCTGCGGCTGTTTCATTAACTGATGGAAGACATATTGGATGTTTAATTGATAGAAATGGTTTAAGACCTTCTAAATATGTTATTACAAAAAGCCATAAAATCTATATAACATCTGAATATGGAACAATTGATATTGATGAAGATAACATTAGTGAAAGAGGAAGATTACAATCAGGACAAATGATTGGACTTGACCTTAAACACGGAAAAGTTTTAAAAGAAGACGATATCAATGATTATTTAAAATCATCACAAAACTATGTTAAATGGTTAAACAATGACATGGAATACTTACAAGAGTATATCGATGAGTCATTTGTAGATACTAGTGATTATGAAATGGATGATATAGAGAAAAAACAAAAGTATTTTAATATTACTTATGAAGTACTAGATCAAATGATTGACCCTATGGCAAAAGATGGTAAAGAACCTGTTGGTTCTATGGGTGATGATACTCCTTTAGCATGTTTTTCTACTGTAAACAGAAACTTTACAGACTTTTTTAGACAAAAATTTGCTCAGGTTACAAACCCACCAATTGACCCATATAGAGAAAAAATCGTAATGTCTTTAGAGACAGGTTTTGGTCATATTCATAATATCTTAGACGAAAAAGCAGAAGATGCAAAAAGATTAAAAGTAGCATCTCCTATTTTAATGAAAGAAAAATTTGATGTATTAAACTCTTTTGGTAATACAACATCTCCAAGATTTGATGAATACTATAAAAATCAAATTTTCTCAACTACATTTAAAACTGATTTAAAAGAATCTTTAAAAGAGCTTGCAAATAAAGTTGAAAAAACAGTTAGAGAAGATAATGTTTCTGTTGTTATTCTTTCGGATAAAGATATTGATGAAAATGCAAAACTAATTCCTATGGCTATGGCAATTGGATTTGTAAATGAATCATTAATTAAAAAAGGTATTAGACATAAAGTTTCAATTGTAGCAGTAACTGGTGAAGTTTATGACCCACATATGGCATCAGTTATGATTGCATATGGTGCTAGTGCAATTTATCCTTATATGATGTATGCTTCTGTTGTAGAGTTACACAAAACAAAAGTATCTTCTAAATATGAGATGCAAAGATTACTTAAAAATACTCAAAAAGCATTAAATGCTGGACTTCTAAAAATCATGTCTAAAATGGGTATTTGTACAATTGCTTCATATAGAAACTCAAGACTGTTTGATGTAATTGGTTTAAGTGATGAAATTATTAGTGACTGTTTTGAAGGTTCACACTCAGACTTAGCAGGTCTTACTTATGAAGATATTGAAAAAAGAATTGAGAAGTTACACTTCAATGCATTCTTTGATGATAAACATATTTTCCCACTTGATTTAGGTGGTTTCTATAAGTATATGAATGATGGTGAATACCATGATTATGGGCCAGCTACAACTAGAGCTATGCATAATAAACAAGCTAAAGATAAAGAAGATATTTCTGACTTTAAAAAACTTAAAGAGCTTGTAGATACAAGAGATAAAAAGTTTATTAGAGACTTCTTTGAGTTTAACTCTGATAGAAAAGCTATTGATATATCAGAAGTTGAATCTGTAGAAGATATTTTCAAAAGATTTGCAACGGCAGCAATGTCTTGTGGTTCTATTTCTCCTGAAGCTCATGAAGCAATGGCGATGGCTATGAATACTATTGGTGGTATGTCAAACTCAGGTGAGGGTGGTGAAGACCCAGCTAGATTTGGAACACTTAGAAATTCTAAGATTAAACAAGTTGCTTCTGGTAGATTTGGTGTTACTCCAGGATATTTAAGAAGTGCCCAAGAGATACAAATTAAAGTTGCACAAGGTGCAAAACCAGGTGAAGGTGGTCAATTACCAGGACATAAAGTAACTCCACTTATTGCATCTTTAAGACATACAGTTGAAGGTGTTACTTTAATTTCACCTCCACCACACCATGATATTTATTCTATTGAGGATTTAGCTCAGTTAATTTTTGATTTAAAACAAATTAACCCAGAAGCAAAAATCACTGTTAAGTTAGTATCAACAATCGGTGTTGGAACTATTGCAGCTGGTGTTGCAAAAGCTTATGCAGATAGAATTGTAATCTCTGGTGCTGATGGTGGTACAGGAGCTGCTCCACTTACATCTATTAAACATACAGGTAATCCTTGGGAAATGGGTCTTTCTGAAGCACACAATGCTTTAAAAGCAAACCACTTAAGAGAATCAGTACATGTACAAACAGATGGTGGTTTAAAAACTGGTCTTGACGTAGTAAAAGCTGCAATGCTTGGTGCTGAGTCTTATGCCTTTGGTACAGCAGCACTTACACTTTTAGGATGTAAAATCTTAAGAATTTGTCATACAAATAAATGTTCTGTTGGGGTTGCAACTCAAGATGAAGATTTAAGAGACCACTTTACTGGAACAGTTGAAAGACTGATTTCTTACTTTACATTTATTGCAGAAGATGTAAGAGAAATTCTTGCTTCTTTAGGTTATAAAACATTAGAAGAGTTAGTTGGTAGATCTGATTTATTAAAAGTTATTGATGATGAGTTTGCACAAAAATTTGATTTCCAAAATGTGCTTAGAAAAATTGATGGAGTTGATACTTGTCAAAAAGAATCAAATGTTCCTTTTGATAACAATAAATTTGAAAAAGAATTACTTAAAAAAGTTCATAAAACAATTGAACAACCAACTACACCAATTAAAGTTAAAGAGACTATTTGTAACTTAAATAGATCATTTGGTACTTTAATTTCTGGTGAAATTGCTAAGTATTATGGCGATGAAGGTTTACCTGATGGTTCTATTAATATCTTCTTAAAAGGTATTGCTGGTCAATCATTTGGAGCACTTTTATCAAAAGGAATGAACTTATACCTAGAAGGTGCCGCAAATGACTATGTTGGTAAGGGAATGAATGGTGGTAAAATCATCGTAAATACTCCTCATCAAGGTCCAGAGTTTGCAGGTGCTGGTAATACTTGTCTTTATGGTGCAACTGGTGGTAAACTTTATGTTAGAGCTGCAGCTGGTGAAAGATTTGCAGTAAGAAATTCAGGTGCTATATCGGTAGTTGAAGGAACTGGAGATAATGCTTGTGAATATATGACAGGTGGTATCGTAGTTATCTTAGGTAATACAGGTATTAACTTTGGTGCTGGTATGACTGGTGGTTTATCATTTGTTTATGACCCAGAAAAATTATTTGTAGATAAAATGAATCAAGAGTTAATTGAAGCAGTTAGAATTGATACAGATGATACAGAAAGAGAAAGACTATTCTTAAAAAGATTATTAATGGATTATTTAAATGAGACTGAGTCTGAAAGAACTGAAATGATTTTAGAGAATTTCAGAGCTGAAATTAGAAACTTCTGGATGGTTAAACCTAAAAATATGACAGTGTTACCTCTAAATCCTGAGGAGGGAGATTAAGATGTTAAACTTTACTAAATTTGAAAGAATTAGTCCTGAAAAAAGAGATGTATTACAAAGATTAAAAGATTATAATGAAGTTTATCAAGTATTTGGTAAGCATAGAGCAAGAGAACAAGCTGATAGATGTATGCAATGTGGTGATCCATATTGTCATACAGGATGTCCATTAGGAAACTATATTCCTGCATGGTTAAAGCAAACTTCTGAAAAGAATATGCAATTAGCATTTGCTTTATCAAATGAAACTTCTCCTTTCCCTGAAATTTTAGGAAGAATTTGTCCTCAAGATGTACTTTGTGAAGGTGCATGTTCTTTAAATACTGGACATGGAGCTATTTCAATTGGTGCAATTGAAACACATGTTAGTGAAAGAGCTTTTGAAAATGGAATGAAACCAACTTTTACTGATAAAAAAGTAGATAAAAAAGTTGCAATTATTGGTTCAGGGCCATCTGGAATCTCTGCTGCAACATTCTTACTTAGAAAAGGTTTCGAAGTAGAAATGTTTGAAAGAGAAGACAGAGCTGGTGGACTTTTAATGTATGGTATTCCAGGATTTAAACTTGATAAATCTACAGTTGAAAGAAGAATGAACTGGCTAATTGAAGCTGGTATGAAACTTCACTTAAATTGCGAAATTGGTAAAGATAAGTCTGCAAAAGAGCTTGAAGAAGAGTTTGATGCAGTTTATTTAGCAGTTGGAGCTAAAAAAGGTAGATTTGCTGGTGTTGAAGGTGAAAATGCTTCAAATGTTCATTTAGCAATGAAATTCTTAACAGGGGTTCAAAAAAGAAACCTTGGAAATACAGATGTTGAATTTATTGATGTAAAAGATAAAAATGTAGTTGTAATTGGTGGTGGAGATACTGCTATGGACTGTGTTAGAACATCTGTAAGAGAAAAAGCAAGATCTGTTAAATGTCTTTATAGAAGAGATGAAGCAAATATGCCAGGAAGTAAAAAAGAAGTTGTTAATGCAAAAGAAGAAGGTGTTGAATATCAATTTAATGTAAGCCCTAAGTCTATTGTAGTTAACAATGGAATTGCAACTGGAGTTGAGTTATTAACTACTTCTATGAGTGAACCAGATGAATCTGGAAGACAAAAAGTTGTTATCAATGAAGGAAGTGAATATATTGAGGAAGCTGATGTTGTAATTATGGCATTAGGTTTCTCTCCTGAAATTCCAGAATTCTTTAAAGAGTTAAATATTGAAACTAACTCTTGGGGTGGAGTTGAAACAAACAACTATGTAACTTCAAACAAAAAAGTTTATGCAGGTGGAGATTGTCAAAGAGGTGCTCACCTAGCTGTAACTGCTGCACTTGATGGTAGAGAAGCAGCAAAAGAGATAGTGAAAGCGCTAGCTTAATATGTTTGATTATAACTCATTTACAAATGCAGTTATAAATGCAAATAAAGAGTTATATGGGTATATAAATACTCATATGACTCAATCTGACTTAGAAGAGTCTTCTCAAATAGGATTTGGTGGAGATAAAACTTTAAATATTGATATTATTGCTGAAAACATTTTTATTAAATATCTTTCTTCTTTTGGGGATATTTTTTCAGAAGAAGTAGGTAGTGTATCAGATACTTCAAATATAAAAATCATAATAGACCCTTTAGATGGAAGTCATAATTTTGCTTCTGGTTTAGAGTATTATGGTACTTCTGTTGCAGTTAAAGAAGATGATGAATATATTGCTGGATATGTATGCAATTTATGTACAGCAGTTTTAATCTACAGAGAGAATGAAGATATAAATAAAATAAATATTTTAACTGAGCAGTTTTTAAGTTCTTATGAAAATAGTAATCCAAATATATCAATATTTGAAAGAGCTTATGCTTATCCGAAAATAGCTGAAAAATTCAAAGAAAACTCTATTAAATATCGAAGTCCTGGTGCTGCTGCATTATCACTTGTGAATTCAAGAAACTATAAATTTGTCCTTTTTGCAGGGAAATTAAGAGAGTTTGATATTGCTGCTTCATTGTATATAAATAAGGACTTACATATCTTCAAAAATGATGAATTCTTAATTATCACTAAAAACTATAGCAATTTACTACTAATTAAAGAAATAATTAAAGTTTTTTAGGTTATAACTCCAAAACTATATTTTACTTGGGGAAACGGTTTATGTCATTAATTATAACAGATGATTGTATCGCATGTGATGCATGTAGAGAAGAATGTCCAAATTATGCGATTGAAGAGGGTGATCCAATATACGTTATTGATCCAGATAGATGTACTGAATGTGTAGGTCACTTTGAAGAACCAGCATGTATTGAAGTATGTCCAGTTGATTGTATCATTGTAGATCCAGATAATCAAGAAACAATGGAAGAATTACAATTTAAATACGAGCAGCTTCAAGAAGAAGAAGCGTAATGGCTAAAGTAACAACTATTATAGACATTGGGTCAAACTCAATGCGTATGGTTGTTTTAGAAAAGAGTAGTAGATTTTCTTTTAACTTAATTAACGAGACAAAAAGTCGTGTTAAAATCTCTGAAGGTTGCTATGAAAACAATGGTAATCTTCAAGAAGCTCCTATGCAAAGAGCATTTAACTCATTGCAGTCTTTTTTAAATATTTCTAAAGCACTAAAATCAAGAAAAATCATTTGCGTTGCTACATCAGCACTAAGAGATGCACCAAATTCAAAACTTTTTATAAATAAAGTTAAAAATGAATTGGGGTTAAATATTAGAATTATTGATGGACCTAAAGAGGCCTATTATGGTGGTGTTGCTGCATTAAATTTAATACATGGTCAAGAGTTTGTAACTGTGGACATTGGTGGAGGTTCTACTGAGTTTGCATTTATAAAAGATGGACAAATTGTTGACTGTATATCACTTGATGTAGGAACAGTAAGATTAAATGAACTGTTCTTTTGTAAAGGTGATTTAGAAGGTGCTAGAAATTATATATTAGAAAAACTTGAAGAAGTGAAAAGTTGTGGTCTTTCTATTCCTAATACTGTAGTTGGTATTGGTGGAAGTATTAGAGCGCTTAGTAAAATTATAATGAAAAAAACAGAATATCCTTTAGATATTTTACATGGTTTTTCTTATATTGTTGATTTAAACTCTTATATTTTTGATGATATTTTAAGAGCAAAGAATAATAACTCTTTAAAACATATTGGTATAAAAAAAGATAGATATGACACTATAAAAGAGGGTACTTTTATTTTTAAAACTATTTTAGAAGAGTTAAAAACTACAAGAGTTATTACTTCTGGAGTTGGAGTTCGAGAAGGTGTTTATTTAACTGATATTTTAAGAACTAACAATTGTAAATTTCCAGCAAATTATAATGTGAGTGTAAGAAGTCTGCTTGATAGGTTTGAAGTTTGTTCAAAACAAAGTTCTTACTTAGGTAATAATGCAAGACAAATCTTTGAAGCTTTAAAGCCACTTCATAATCTAGATGATAAATATAAAACACTTTTAGTAATAGCTTCTAAACTTCATTCTATTGGTACAAGGTTAAACTTCTATAAGTCAAATGATAATACATTTGATTTCATATTGAATGGTTTAAATTATGACTTCTTACACTCTTCAAGGGTAACTGTTGCTCATATGATTAAATTTTCAAAAAAAAGATTACCTAAAAAGGGCGATTTAGAGAAATATTCAAAACTATTACCTTGTTATGAAACTATGCAATGGTTGTCTTTTATGATTAGTCTTAATTTAACTATCAATCAAGACATGTCAAACCCAAAGGTAACTTATAAACTTAAAAATGATAAACTAAAATTATCACTTGAAAGACCTATTTATTTAGTAGAGAGTGAAGTTAAAAAGATAGAAACTCCTAAGGGTGTAAAAGTAAAAGTAGTTTTATGAAAATAGCTATTGTTAAACTCTCAGCCATGGGCGATATTATTCATGCCATGGTTGCCTTACAATTTATAAAAAAAGCTAATCCTACAATTAAAATTGATTGGTTTGTAGAAAAAGCATTTGTTGGTGTATTAGAAAACAATCCAGATATTGATAATATTTTTGCCCTTGATTTAAAATCTATAAAAAAGAAAAAAACTAAACTTTTTTCACAAATTTTGCTTATTAAAAAATATTCAAAAAACAATTATGACTTAGTAATAGATGCCCAAGGATTAATCAAATCAGCAATTGTCTCAAAACTACTTGGAAAAAATAGAGTAGGTTTTAGTAAAAGTTCTACAAGAGAAAGTTTAGCTTCTCGCTTTTATAACAAAAAGATTGATTCTGATTACTCAAAAAATGTTATTGAAAGAAACTTAGATATTTTATTAAAACCTTTAAATATAGAGTTTGATAAAGAGATTATTTTAGATAAGAAACCTTTTTTGTTTTTTAAAAATGGATTTGATTTCAGTGATATATTAAGTAAAGAAAAAAAGAATATCTTGCTTATTGTAGGGGCTAGTTGGCCTTCAAAAATGTATTCTAAAGAGAAATTCGCTAAAATAGTAAAAAATATAGATGAGAATTTTATTATTGCTTGGGGAAATGAAGAAGAAAAAAGCATCGCTGAAAGTATTGCTAAAACTTCAAAGGCTGTTGTTTTACCAAGATTAAGTTTAAATGACTTAAAAGAATTAGTATCTAAAGTAGATTTACTTATAGGAAATGATACGGGTCCTACACATATGGCATGGGCTTTAAATATTCCTTCTATAACTATATTTGGTTGTACTCCTGGGTATAGAAATACTTATGAAACAGATATAAATAAAATTATTGAATCAAAGTCTAAAGTTAATCCGCAAAGATTAAATAAAGAAGACTATTCAATAGAAAATATTGATGAAAATGAAATAATAAAATTAGCGAAGGATTTATTGTTTGAAGGCAAACGTTAAAGAATATTTAGTATATTATGTATATGTCTCTTTTAAATTTCTTTTTACTTTTCTTCCTAAGGCTTTTGTAAAACAAATTTTAATTTTATGTGCAAAATTAGCTTTTAGATTTAATAAAGAACATAAACATATTGCAAAGGTAAATTTAGATTTAGCTTTTGAAGATACAAAATCTGATGATGAAAAAAATGAAATTATCTACGAATCATATAAATCACTTCTTTTTAATATGTTTGAGTTTGTAGAGAATCAATCCCTTTCAAAAGAGAAGCTTTTAGAAAAAGCAGTAATAGAAAATGAAGAAGTGATTTTAAATGCTTTAAGGGATAAAAGAAAAATTATCTTTGTTACTGCTCATTATGGTGGTTGGGAATTAGCCCTTCCTTATACTGCTTTAAAGTATGGTACTTTGGCAGTTGTAAATAGAAAGATGGATAATCCTTTAATAAATGATATGTATGTAAAAGCAAGGGATAGAAACAATATTGTTATGCTTGAAAAAAAAGTTGCAGCAAAGGGAATGTTAAAAGCTTTTAAACAAGGTCAAAATGTTGCTGTTGCAATTGATCAACATATTAAAAATGGTGTAGAAATAAACTTCTTTGGGAAAAAAGCTATGGCTACAGATTCAACTGCAAGGTTAGCTTTGAAATTTGATGCAGTGATTATTCCTATTTTTGCAATTATGAATGATTTTAGAGATTACACAATAAAAGTTTATGATGCAATTGATCCTTTAGAAATAGAGTTTAAAAGTGAAGATAAGATAAAAGAATTAACACAACTACAAAATGATGTTATTGAAACTCAAATAAAAAGTAAAACTACTCAGTGGTTCTGGCAACATAAGAGATGGAAAAAGTTCTATAAAGACTTGTATAAAAGAAACTAAATGAATAATAAACCTAAATATAATCTTTTTAAAAATACAAAATATGCTCTTGATGGACTTAAACATGCTTTTAAAACAGAAAGTTCTTTAAAGCTAGAGCTTTTTTGTTCAATTTTTATTATTACTGGGATAGTATTAATTGATGTTTCAATACTTTGTAAACTTATTCTTTTTATCACAGGTATTCTTGTTTTAATTGTTGAACTTGTAAATTCAGCTATTGAAAATGTAGTTGATCTTGTAACTAAAGAGTATGACCCTTTAGCAAAAATAGCAAAAGATATTGGTTCTACTGCAGTTATGTTTACAATAGGACTTCATATAATTTCATGGATAGTAATACTAGTATGGGCATGAATTTAAATAGTAATAAAAATTTTGTAGATTATGTAACAAAGTTATATAAAAATGCAGATGAAGAAATTTTCTCTTTTGAATATGACAGTCAAAAATATTGGTTAAAAAAAGCAAGAACTACAAAATCTAATTTAATACATAAACTTTTTTATAAACTAACTAATATAGATATACTATTACCTGTTGAAAAAAAGAGTGCTAAAGAGAGTTTAATATTTGAAACTTCAAAAATAGAAAGATTAAAAGAAATAGGCATTCAAACTCCTAATATAGCTTTTAAAAATGATGATTTTTTTGTATTAGAAGACTCAGGAAGAATGGTTAATTCTTATATTAGGAAAAGAGATATAACAAAAGAAAAAATGTATTATTATATTGATTTGATGTTAAATGTATTAGCATTAATTCATAATAATAGTGAATATCATGGTGGGGCCCAAGCAAGAAATTTTATATATAAAGAAGGAAAAGTTACAGTTATAGACTTTGAAGATAGTTTTGATAAAAATATTTCTTTAGAGACATTGCAGTTTAGAGACTTGATTTTGTTTTTATTATCTCTAACAAAAACAAGAGCAAGTTTCGAATTAGATTATGATTTTATTATTAATGAATATATAAAGTTAGTACCAAAAAATAAAGACTTCAAATCTAAATTAAAAGATTTAGCGAATAAAATCTCTTTTCTTATAACTTTTAGCCAAAACAAATTTGTAAAGAAAATTATTGGTAGAGATGGTGAAGGCTTTTTTAAACTATTTGTAGTTTTAAAAAATTTATAAGGCTGATTGTTATTATGTCTAAGACATTAAATATTTTTAGAAAACTAATTTTTGTACATATTCTATTTTTAATAGTAATGTCTCTTTTTAGAACAGTTTTTTTCTTTTATTATTCACCATTAAAAAGTTTTGATGGGTTTTATCTAGATATTTTAAATGCTTTTATTTTAGGTTTTCGAATTGATTTAACTGTGATTGGATATATTCAAGCTATTCCAACTATATTATTAATAGTTTTATATTATATAAAAAAAGAAGTACTATTAAACTATTTTGAAAAGTTTTTAATTTATTATCTATTTATATGTTTTTTTATAGTGAGTCTTCTTTTATGTGCTGACTTTGGTTTTTACTCATACTTTAAAGAACATATAAATATTCTATTTTTTGGTCTTTTGGACGATGATACAAAAGCTTTAATGATAACATTTTGGCAAAATTATAATGTAATATTAATTTTAGCTATTTTCTTTTTTTATTTAGTTATTTTATTTTTTTGTATTAAGAAAATATTTTTAATAAAGAATAAAAACTATAACTCTTTTTTAGGTCTTAAAGTAGCTAGTTTTATTTTTATAACTTTTTTTATATTAAACTTTTTAGTAATTAGAGGAACATTAGGAATGTATCCTTTAGGAAAAATGATTCCTAATATTTCTACAAATGAGTTTATAAATAAAATATCACAAAATGGTTTTAGAGCCTATACAAATGCCTTAAGTGCAAGGGAAAAATATCTTGCAAGAAAATATGATTTACTTAAAGCAACAGGATATAAGGGAAAGATAGAAAAAGCTTTTGAAGTTTATAAAGGTACAAGTGATATAAATAGAGAAGACTTATTAAAAAATATTACATACAAAACAAAAAAAATTGATAATAGAAATTACAATGTTGTAGTTTTAATGGTAGAAAGTTTTGGTATGCCAATTTTAAAATACCAAAGTGAAAAATTTAATATATTAGGAGAATTAGAAAAACATTTTAAAGAAGATACTCTTTTTACTAATTTTATATCTGAAGGTGATGGTACAATCTCAAGTTTACAAGCACTTCTTTTAAATATCCCTCATAGACCTGCCTCTTTTGCTTTTTCTCAATCAATATATAAACAAACTGAGTTTACATATTCTCCTGCATTTCTTTATAAAAAACAAGGTTATCAAACAAGTTTTATATATGGTGGTGACTTAAGTTGGAGAAGTTTAGGTCAGTTTGTTAAACACCAAGGTTATGATAATGTAGAAGGTAAGATAAATATCTTTAATCATCTTGAAAATATTACAAAAGATAAAGATGTGTATTTTCATCCTTGGGGCATATTTGATGAGTATTTATATTCTCATATTCTAAAGAAACTTGAAAAAAGTGATAAAAAACAATTTATAGTAGCACTTAGTACAAATAATCACCCTCCATATAATATTCCTAACGACTATAAATCAAAAAGTTTAATATATAATAATGAAATAAAAAAACATATCACAGGTGATTTTGATTTAGCACAACAAAGATTTAAGTCATATGCTTATGCTGTTGATCAAGTAGGAGTTTTCCTTGATAAATTTAAAAAGACTAAATTTAAAAATAATACAATAATTGTAGTTACTGCTGACAATAATACTATTGATGGAATTATGGAGTATGATAATAATAAACTTTTAAATTCAAAAAATATTCCTTTATACTTTTATTTACCAAATGAGTTGAAAAGTAAATTAAATATAGATACAAAGGTGGCTGGTTCTCATAAAGATATTTTCCCTACACTTTACAATTTAACATTAAAAGATCAAAATTATATTTCCATTGGTAGAAACCTTTTAGATTTATCTATTGAACACTTTGGTTTCAATGGTTCAAGAATTGTAAATACAAAAGAAAATACATATAAAATTAAAAGTTATAATGATAAAGATATAATTACTGAATACTATAAGGCATCATTGGCAATATCAGAGTTTTTAGTTAAAAGTGAATATATAAAAGGTAAAAAATGAATATAGCAGTAATTGTTAGAAGTTTAAAATATGGTGGAATGGAAAGGGCTGCATGTAATCAAGCAGATGCTTTTTATTTAGCTGGACATAAAGCAGATTTGATATATTTTTCTAACAAAGAAAAACAGATTGAGCCACGACAAAAAAATGTAAATGTAATCCAGATGGATTTAAACTCTCTTATGAAAAGTGATTTTCAAGGTAAAGTTTGGGATATATTTGCACGCTTTATTAATGTATTTTTTAGAAAAACTTACCCTATGTTAAAAGGTTTTTATACTAGTAAGATATTTAAAGAAGAGTTCAAAAAGTTAGAAAAAGAAGAAAAATATGATTTAATTTTAATTAGAGGTCAAGGGACTTTTGAACAAATTTGGCAATTCAAAGATAAAAGAAGTGTTAGAATTTGCGTAAATGTATCAAAGAAAAACGAATCATCTTTTTTAGATAAACTAATGAGTAAATGTTATTATAATGATGTACGAGTTAATTGTAACTCTGATGGTTCTAGAGAATTTTATGTAAAAAAATTTAAAAGAGAAAATATAACTCCTTTATCTTTAGATTCAATAAAAAATCCTTTTTTTACAGATAAAGTAATTGCTTTATCAAATGAAGAAAATGAAAGAATACCAAATGAACCATATATTTTAGGCTTAGGTAGACTTGTAAAGACTAAAAATTTTGAATTATTAGTTGATAGTTATTTTGAATTAAAAACCAAATTTAATTTACCACATAAGCTTGTTCTTGTTGGAGATGGAGAAGATAAAGAGTTTTTAGAAAGTAAATGTAAGTCTTTAGGAATAGAAGATGATGTTTTATTTGTTGGATATGAAAGCAATCCTTACCCTTGGATAAAGAACTCAGAAATAATAGCCTTTACTTCAAAAAAAGAAGGTTTATCAAATGTTTTAATTGAAGCAATGTGTTGTAAAACTCGAATATTGATTACTAAATCTCCAGGAGGAATGCTTGAAATGATGCAAGGAGAATTATCTAATAATATTGCAGAAAATGATAAAGAGGATATTTCTAAAAAAATAGTAAATATTTTAAATAAAGAAAAAGAGTATTATTTTGAAGATTATGAAAAAGCTTTATCTTTGTTTGAACCCTCGAAAGTTGTAAACAAATGGTTAGAGAAATATGTTAATTAGTAGGAGTTTATAATGTTCGATGATTTGAATTTTCTTGATAAAAGTATAGCATATAATATATATATAGTTAGAACTCCTTTTCAATTTATTAATGCCTATGAAACATTAGATTATTTTAAAACAAAAAACAATATTTTAGTAATAATTGATAATGGAACTGCAAATAATAAAAAACAGCTAACTCAACAATTAGATGAAAAATATTGGGATTTAATTATTCGTTTTGGAGACCAAGATTCTAGTAACTTTATGAATTATGTAAACTTAATTAAAAAAATTAAAAAATTAAATATTGAAACACTATTTACAAGTAGTGGTTTTAATAAAATGCAGCAAATAATAATTGCAAATGTTAACTCTAAAAAAACATGTTTTTTTGACCAAGGAACTGGAACAATATTAACTTACAAACTTTTCAAAAATAATGAAATTAATAAGTTTAATTTAAAAAAATTGAGATTTATTTTTCTTGGATTAAAAACAAAAATTGATAAGCAAATAGATTTCTTTACAATGTTTGATTTTAAAGACTTAGAAAAGTCAAAAATTTATAGAAATAATTATGACTTTGCAAAGAAAAAGTATAATCTAAACAATAAAAAAATAGTCGATGAAGTATTCATTATAGGACAAAAATTAGTTAAATCAAAAATGGTAACAGAAAAAGAGTATTTTATTTATTTAGATAATATTTTGAATAAATATAAAGGCTTTAAAATTAATTATCTTATGCATAGAACTGAAGATAAAGAGTATCTACTTAAAAATGCTTATGATAAAAAAATGAATTTACTTGATAGTACAAAACCTGGAGAATTATATTTTTTAGAAATGGATATTCAACCTAAATATATTATAGGGAATGTTTCAGCCTTGCTTATCTCATTAAAATATATATTTAAAGATATTAATATTATTTCTTATAAATTTAAAGATAAAAGATTTTTAGCAAATACTGAATACCAATTAGCTTATGACAATATGAGTGTAAGTGGAATAAAGATTATTGAATTATAAATATAATATAATAAATATATAAATTAAAGAGAAAGAGAAGAATGATAAAAGTAATTTTTTTTGATTTTGATGGCGTTATTTTAGACTCAATGCCAATAAGAGACTATGGTTTTAGAAAAATATTTGAAAATTATCCTAATGAGCTAGTAGATAAATTGATTTCTTATCATCAATCAAATGGTGGATTATCAAGATTTCATAAGATTAGATATTTTTATAATGAATTATTAAAAAAAGATATTTCTGAAGAAAGAATAGAAGAATATGCAAATAAGTTTTCAGAAATAATGAAAGAACAACTTACCAATAAAAAATATTTAATTTCACAAACAGTAAATTTTATTCAAAAAAACTATAAAAACTATAACTTACATATAGTATCTGGTTCAGAACAAAATGAATTAAGATATTTATGTGAAAAACTTGATGTATCAAAATACTTTATTACAATAGAAGGCTCTCCTACACCTAAAAATGATTTAGTAAAAAATAGATTAAAAAATGAGAGTTATAATTCAAATGAAGCAATACTTATTGGTGATAGCATAAATGATTATGAAGCAGCAAATATTAATGGTTTAAAATTCTTTGGTTTTAATAATATTGAATTAAAAGAAAAAGATGAGTATATAGATAGTTTTGAAAAGTTTGATATAAAGGATTTTTCTTGCAAATAGCTGAAAATAAAAAGTATGATTGGTATACTTATTATATATTTTTTTATATATTCATAACACCTTGGCATTTTTCAAAAGCTCAATTATCTATATCGTCTTCAATTGCATTGATTTGGACTATATTTAAATATAAAAAAGAGCTAATATTAAAAATTAAAGAGTATATCAAATTTTTACCTATACTTTTAATGTTTTTATTTTTTGCATATTCTTATTTAAGTTCTTTATGGAGTGAACCTATTTCAAAAGGTTTTGAACACGTAACTAACTTTTATAAATATTACTTTATGATCATTCCAATTTTATTAGTTTCTTTAAATAAAGAAAATGCAATAAAAGCATTTAAAATTCTTATTATAAGTTTTAGTTTATATGGAATATATACTTTTTTTATTTATTTTGGAATTTTAAATGATAATAACATGTCTTTTTTATATAATGATGAAAATGGATTTAATTCTTATAATCCTACTGGCCATTTAAGATATTTAATTGTTTCCCAATATATGGTGATTGCATTCTTTTCTGGTATTTTATTGTCATCCTATTCAAAGAATAAAAAAGAAAAATCTTTATTTATTATAGTATCTTTAGTATCTTTTATATCTTTATTTATTAATAATAGTCGAACGGCTCAATTATCATTTATAGTAATACTTTTAATTTTAATAGTTTTATTTTTCAAAAAAAGTATTTTCAAAATTAAGAACATAATATTAATTTCTATTGTTTTTATTTCAATTATATATTTTGTGCAAGGTAATAAACTTGAACGATATAAAACATCATATAAAGAATTAAACCAGGCAATAACAAATAATACTTATGATGGTAGCTTTGGACTAAGACTTTATTTAACAAAAACAGGATTAGAAATTTTTTCAAATAATATATTATTTGGTACAGGACCAAAAGATAATAGAATGCTTCTTATGGATATTGCAAGAGAAGATCCTCATTATAAAGGAGCAAAAAATGAGAAAGATCTACTAAATCATTTTCATAGTGAACAAATGGATACTTTAACCGCATATGGTCTAGTAGGTTATTCTTTACTATTTTTTAGTATTATTTTATTAGTTTATAAGTTAAGAAAAGAACCTTTATATTATTATTTAAGTTTATCAGTATTTTCAACACTATTTATTAATTCTTTTGCAAATAAAACTTTATCAGTAAAACCTTTAAATTATGTCTATATGATACTATTTATTCTTTTTGTTATAATTGCATATAAATTAGAGAAAGAAGAAAAGGAAAAAATTGAAAATAACAGCTAATATAATTACATTAAATGAAGAAAAAAATATAGAAGCTGTAATAAAATCAGTAAAAGAGGTTTGTGACGAGGTTTTAGTAGTTGACTCATTAAGTACTGATAAAACTTGTGAAATTGCTGAAAACTTAGGTGCAAAAGTTATAAAACAAGAGTATTTAGGCGATGGCCCTCAAAAAGCTTTTGGGGAACCACTTGCAAAATATGATTGGGTACTAAGTATTGATGCTGATGAGAGATTAGATTTAAATGCAATTGAAGAGATTAAAAAACTTGATTTAGATAATACACAATATGATGGGTTCTCTTTTGCTAGAAAAACTTATGTAGGAGATAACTTTATAAAACTTTGGTATCCAGACAGAGTAACAAGACTTTATAATAGAGAGAAATGTGGATATTCAAAAGTAAAAGGTCATGCAAAGGTTGAAGCTAAAAATATTTGTGATTTAAAAGCTGATATGCTTCATTACTCTTATGAAGATTACATTCATATGATTAGAACAACTGAAAAGTTTATAAAAAGGGGAGCTCAGATTTCATACGATGCAGGAAAAAGAGCAAACTCTTTTGATCCTTTTATTCATGGAGTAGGAGCTTTATTTAAGGCTTTAGTTCTAAAAGGTGGAGCTTTTCATGGAATTAATGGTTGGAATGTAGCTGTAATTTCTGCATATAGTTCTTACATGAAATATGCTTTAATGCTTGAGATGCAAAAGAATGAAAAATAATAAGATTTTAGAAGTTTGTTTATCTCCTGATTTAGGAGGTTTGGAGCTTTATATGAGTAGATGTACAAATGAATTATCAAAGAGTTTTGATGTTTCGTGCTTAGTCGCTTCAAAATCAAAACTTAAAGATTTCATTCAAGATGTTCAAAAATTTGAAATAAATAGAAAAAGTAGCTTTTCTATAAGTGCATCTTTGAAATTAGCAAAAATCATTGATAAACAAAATATTGATATTATTCATCTTCATTGGACAAAAGACCTTCCAATTGTTGTGCTTGCTAAAATCTTTTCAAAAAGAAAACCAAAGATTGTACAAACAAGACATATGACAATGACAAGATTTAAAAGTGATTTTTATCATAAGTTTTTATATAAAAATATTGATACAATTATTTGTGTTACAAAAGCTTTAGAAGAGCAAATAAAAAAATTTATTCCCCAAAATATTAGACCTAAAACTTTAACTTTATATCTTGGAGCAAATGAAAGTAAATTTTTAAGCAATGAACAAATACGAGACTTCAAACAAGAGTTAAAAGTAGAAGACTCTTTTATGTTAGGACTTATTGGAAGAATTAATGAGTTTAAAGGGCAACATTTACTTATAGAAGCTATGAAAATTTTAAAAGCAAAAGAATTAAATATCAAAGCTTATATTATTGGGTCTCCTATGAGTGAAGATTATTTACAGCAGTTAAAACAAAAAGTTAAAGATTTTAATTTAGAAGAGCAAGTTATCTTTGTAGGTTTTACAAAAGAACCAGCAAAGTTTATGCAAGCTTGTGATGTAGTTTTAATGACTTCAAAAAATGAAACTTTTGGTTTAGTTACCATTGAAGCCATGAGAAATGGTAGCTGTGTTATTGGTTCAAACTCTGGTGGAGTTTTAGAGATAATAGATGATGAAAAAACTGGGTTATTATTTGAAAGTGGAAATTATGAAGATTTAGCTTTAAAGATAGAGAAGCTATATAAAGATGAAGCTTTAAGAGAAAAACTTGCTAAAGCAGGACAAAAAAAAGCAGAAGAGTTTTTTGATAATAAAAAACAGTTTGATAAGTTAATTAATTTCTTTAAAGAATTTTAGTTAACATATTTCAATTATTTAAAAAAGGAAAGTTTTGAGTATTAAAATTTTAGATTGTACTTTAAGAGATGGTGGATATATTAACGATTGGAATTTTAGCAATCAACAAATTAATAAAATAATTAAATCTTTAGATGAGTCAAATGTTGATATTATTGAGTGTGGATATCTTAATTCAAAAGATGGCCAGGACTCAAATTCTACTTTATTTAAAGATTTAAAGCAGATTGATAATTTTATTAATGTCTCAAATAATTCTAAAAAAGTAGCAATGATAAACTTTTTGGATTTTGACCCTAAAAACTTACCTTCATCTGAAGAAACAGCAATAAAGGGAATTAGATTAGCTTTTCATAAAAAAGATATAGAAAAAGCATTGGAAAGTGGCGCAGAAATAAAAGAAAAAGGTTATGATCTTTATTTTCAACCGATGATTACTAAAAATTATAGTGATTTAGAGTTTTTAGAAGTATTAGAAAAAGTAAATAAGCTTAATCCTTGTGCTTTTTATATTGTTGATAGTTTTGGTTCAATGAGTTTAAAAGAGTTTACAAGATATGTAAACTTAGCTGATAATAATTTAGCTGAAGAAATAGCATTAGGTTATCATTCTCACAATAATATGCAACTTGCCTTTTCTAATGCAATTAGTCTTTGTATGGCAAGATTAAATAGAGATATAATCTTAGACTCAAGTATTTATGGAATAGGACGAGGAGCTGGAAATTTAAATACTGAACTTATTTTTGACTTTATGAATAAAACTTTTAATACTGATTATCAAACAATGCCTTTATTAGAAGTTATAGATGATTTTTTAAACTCTTTAATGCATGAAAACCCTTGGGGCTTCTCTCCTGCACAATTCTTATCTGCAGCATTTAATTGTCATCCTAATTATGCAACATATTTAATTAATAAGAATACAAAGCATATCACAGAAATAAGTCAAATGCTTAGTCTTATACCTATGGATAAAAAATCAAGTTTTGATAAGAATTTCATAGAACAAATCTATTTAGATAATTATGTTAATTCTCCTAAAAGTAATTTAAATAATGAATTAGAATTTGATAAAAATAAGAAAATACTTCTAATTGCTTCTGGACCAAGTATAAGTGAGTATGAAACAGTAATAGAAAATAAAATTTCAAGTGGTGAATATATTATTGTAAGTTTAAATCATAATTCAAAGTTTAGTTCAGATTATTACTTTTTTACAAATCAAAAAAGATATGACGAGTTTTCACAATCAATTGATTTGTCTAAAACAATTATTTCAAATAATATTCAATCTTCGCATAATGTATTTTCAACTATTGATCTTAGTAAATATTCATCTTTCTCAAATCAAGTTTTTACAAATGTATCTTTAATTGCAATTAATATGTTTCTACAAAAAGGTTTTAAAGAAGTAGAAATAGCTGGTCTTGATGGTTATAATACTGATAAAATGGAAAACTATAATTATCATGAAACAACACAAATACATGACAAAAAAGCCTTAGAAGAAGAGAACCAAACTTTATTAGGAGGACTTAGAGCTTTAAATGAAAAGATATTAATTCATTTTGTTACTCCTTCTTTATTTAAAGGAGAATTGAAACTTAGCATTATTGGAGTAATTCCTGCAAGATATAAATCAAGTAGATATGAAGGTAAACCTTTAGCTTTAATTAATGGTATTCCTATGATAAAAAGAACATATGAGCAAGCAAAAAAATCAAAATTGCTTGATGAACTTGTTGTTGCAACAGAACATATAAAAATAAAAGAGTATTGTGAAAGTGAAAATATACCAGTTGTTATGACCACAGATAACTGCTTAACAGGTACTGATAGAATTGCAGAAGTTGCACAAGAAAAACATTTTGATTTATATGTAAATATTCAAGGGGATGAACCTGTAATTGATCCTAAAAGTATTGATGAAGTTGTTAATGAGTATAAGCTTTATCAAGATGAATATGTAGCATATAATCTTTACAAAATAATTGATGATGAAAGTGAAGTAATTGCAAATACTATTATTAAAACAATAGTAAATGAAAAAGATGAACTAATGTATATGTCAAGACTTGGTATTCCTTTTAATAAGTCAGAAAAAGATGTAAAGCATAAAAAACAAGTATGTGTTTATGGTTTTACAAAAAAAGCACTTGAACTATTTTCTTCAAGAGATAAGACTGTAAATGAGCAATTTGAAGATATTGAAATTTTAAGATTTGTAGATATGGGATATAAGGTTAAAATGAAAGAAACTTTTGTTGATTCAATAGCTGTTGATATTCCTGAGGATGTACAAAAAGTAGAAGAGTTTTTAAAGCAAAGAGGATTAAATTAAAAGTCCTCTTTTTTTACAAATTTAATCTTTTCTTTTTCAAAAGATTTATAGTTATTGTAGAACCATTCATGTTCTGCTAATATTTCATTATCTTCAAAAACATAAGATAGAATGTCTAATTTAGGGAAAAACTTTTTAAGTGAAAAAAGTAAAGTACTAGCTGTCCCAATAATCATAAATGGTTGATAAGATAGTTGAATAAAATATAATTCTCCCATAGTATCACTTTTTAATATTTCTAAGTTTTTATATTTAGAAGTTAAAGGCTCAAACTTATCTTCTAACTCTTTTCTATGCATCATATATGTAATCTTGCAATTAGGATATTTTTTTATAATTGCTTCAATAAATCCTAGGTATGTTTCAAGAGATAAATATTTTGTTTCAACATGTTGTTGCCCAATTATAAATATTTTATCTTGTGATTTTTCTTTTGATTCTATTTCATATTTTTTTCTTAGATATTCGAAATTATGTTTATGTACTTTGTATTCTTTTAATTTAGGTAAATCAAACATTGTAAAAATCTCAAAGCTATATTTTTTCTTTAGGTTTAATCCTAGAAGATAAAATCTGTAAAGTTTTTTCTTAAAAGAAAAAAGAGGTTTCTTATTTATAATTCTATCGATTAATCTAAATGTAATAGTACCATCTTCTAATAATATTAATTTATTATATTCTATATTTGAAAGTAAAAGTTGATCATTTGCTAAAAAACTATTTTTTATAAATACATAATTATATTTTTCTTTTTTTAGTTCTTTTATATGTTTTGCAAGTTTAAAGAAGTTACTACCTTTTTCCTCTTCATAAATTAAAACTTTGTCCCAAAAATCATAATCAATAAGGTTTTTTAATTGAGCTTTATGTTTCTCTGGATTATTATAGTTTAAAACTACAATTAAGTGATTGTTTGTAAGTTTAAAATAGTTCACTGCTTCTTGAGCACTAAGTAATTGAAAAGGAAACCTAATTATAAAAAGGTTTGAAGAAGTAGAATCTTTATTTATCATTTTGAACCTTATGAAGTTAATAGCCCGTGATTTTACCATTTTTTTCTTGTTTGTCCTATTAGATAGAAATTTAATTTTTGATATAATCATTTTCAATTATATATACTAACTTAGGAGAATTAATGATAGTTTTAAAAGAAGAAGATTTTATTGGAAAAGGAAATGAAAGAGCTTGCTATCTTCATCCTGATGATAAAAATAAAGCTATTAAAGTTAGTTATGATCAAGAAATAGGTCGGTCAAAACAAAGTGATACGGAAATTAAATATTATAAAAAACTTTTAAAAAGAAAGAAATTATCTTGGAAACATTTACCTAAATTTTATGGAGAAGTTCAAACAAATAAAGGAAAAGGATTTGTTGTAGAATTAATCAGAGATTACGATGGAGAAGTGTCAAAAAGTTTTAAATATTATATAGAAAAAGATGGATTACAGAAGTACAAAAAAGAGTTAGAAAATTATAAAAACTATTTACTAGAAAACTACATCATTTTTAATTATGGAATGATGCAAGGAAATATTCTTTTAAGAAAAAATAGTGAGATTGATTTTGATTTAGTGCTAATTGATGGATTAGGAGATGTGGCTCATTTTACATTATTTAATGAGATACCTTATTTTGCAAGAAGAAGAATAACAAGAAGATGGAATAAGTTTGTTAATAAATATTTGCAAGAAGATTGGATAGAAAAACATAGAGATAAAAAATAGATATTATTAATATGAATTTTTATTCATTATAGTTTCATATTTTGTTCATTTTCTCTTTATAAGATACTACAAATTTATTTTGGAGATCTTTTATGACTACTTTTTTCAATACCTTAAAATACTTCTTTTTCTTTTTCTATTTTTCTGCTATTTATAATTTATTATGCATCATCTTTAATGTTACAGGTTCTATTGGTTTAAGAGAGAGTATTTATGCTACTTTTTTATGGCTTGTTCCTATTTTATTGTTTCAAAAACATGCAAAGAAAATTGCAGCTTATATAGGTATATTCTTATGGTTAGGTTCATTATTTAGTTTAAATTATTTCTTTTTATATGGTCAAGAGTTTTCACAAAGTGTTATTTTTATTATATTTGAATCAAATTTCGTAGAAAGTTTTGAATTTTTACAAACTTATTTTCAGTGGTGGATTATACCATTTATTGTTATTTATAGTTTTTTATCATACTACTTTTGGAAAAAATTACCTAAGATTGAGACTTCTTCAAAAGCTATTTACCTTTTTATAGTTTTTTCTCTTTTAGTACCTTTCCATAAATTTTTAGAATTATATTATGTTGAAAAAAAACCTTATGAAGAAGCTAGCTATAAGCAGATGGCAAGAATGCAAGCTTCAAGCCCTTGGAATATTGTTTTAGGTTATGTGAATTATAAAAATGATTTAAAACAAATGGAAAAATTATTAGAAAAAAATAGTACTTTAAAACCTGTTGAAAATTTAAAAGATAATTATAAAGATGAAGCTTCTACTTTAATATTGGTGTTAGGTGAATCAACAAATAGAAATAGAATGGGAATCTATGGTTATAAAAGAAATACAACACCTAATTTAAATAGATTAAAAGATGATTTAATTTTATTCGACAATGTATATTCTCCAAGACCTTATACAATCGAAGTATTACAACAAGCTCTAAGTTTTGCAGATGAAAAAAATCCAAATTTATATTTGAATAAACCAAATCTTATAAATATCATGAAACAAGCAGGTTATTCAACATATTGGATAACAAATCAACAAACACAAACAAAAAGAAATACAATGCTTACTACTTTTTCTAAGATGTGTGATAATCAAGTATATTTAAATAATAATCAAAAACAAAATAGTAATTCTTATGATGAAGTTGTTTTAGACCCATTAGAAAATGTGTTAGCTAATACTTCTGTTAAGAAAAAGTTTATTGTTGTACACCTTTTAGGAACACACAATAAATATGAATATAGATATCCCAAAGATTTTGCAGTATTTGATAACTTTAAAGTAGATGATAATAGATTAAGTGAAAAAGAAAAAAGATATTACAATGATTATGATAATGCAGTTTTTTATAATGATTATGTAATTTCAAAAATTATTGCAGATGCAAAAAATAGTAAAAAACCAACAGCTTTATTATATTTATCTGACCATGGAGAAGAAGTCTTTGATAATAAAAAGGTAAAAAAACTAGGTAGAAATGAAGATTCTCCTACTTTATCTATGTACTCAATCCCTTTTATAATCTATGAAAATACTGATTTTAAAAAGAAGATAAAAGATTTTACTAGCCTAAAAAAATATACAAATAGAGAGTATTCTTCTTCAGATTTAATTTATACATTTATAGATTTAGCAGGATTAAACTTTAAAGAATTTGATTCTTCTAGAAGTGTTATAAATAAAAATTTTTTAGAAAAACCTGTTCTAATAGGTAACCCTTCAAATAAAAATAAGTTAAGAGATATAAATGCATTGAAAGTAGTAAATATGTAACTTTTAATTAGAATATTTGACTTTTTCCGATAAAATATTATTACTTATAACACTTAAGGAAAAAGTTGAACTTCAAATTTGAACTAAATGAACAATATAAAAATACAAAAGACTTTTTATTAAATATAAAAAAATATTTTCAAGAAAACTCTAATACTATTCATAAAGCAAGAAATGAGTTAAAAGTGATTAACTATAATGACTTGCAAACTGTAGTAAAAGCGTTTAGAATACCAAATAAAGTAAATCAGATAGTTTACGCATACTTTAGAGATTCAAAGGCAAAAAAATCATATAAAAATGCAGTAAAACTAAGAAGTCTAGGATTAAATACACCAGAACCAATAGGGTATATAGAATTTTATAGAAATTTTTTATTTAAAGAGAGTTTTTTTATAGCAAAAAAGTATGAGTATGATTTTACAATTAGAGAACCTCTTAGAAATAAGACTCTAAAAAATAGAGAAGAAATTATAAAAAAGTTTGTAGAGTTTACTTTTAATTTACATAAAAACAATGTTTATCATAAAGATTTCTCAGCAGGTAATACTTTAGTATCTATAAAAGATGATTTTTATGAGTTTTCAGTTGTAGATATCAATAGAATGGAATTTAAAACCATTGATTTAGAAACTGGACTTGATAACTTTGCAAAACTTTGGTTAGATGAAGATGATATTATTTTAATAGCAACTACTTATGCAAAGTTTGCAAAAGTCGATGAAGATAAAGCAATAAATATTTTAAAAAAATGTGATAAAAAATTGAAAGACTTTGTAGAGTTTAAAAGAAAAATAAGAGGTAAAAAATAGTGAATCTTCTTATTACAAGACATGATAAAATAGGTGATTTTGTTGTAACTTTACCTTTAATTAAAGCTATAAAAGAACAATATCCAAGAACTAAGATTACAGTATTAGTTAGCAAAATAAATTTTGACTTTGCAAAAGAGATAGATTTTATAGATGATGTAATTTTATTTGATAAAAACAATTTAAACAAAACTTTGGTTGAAATAAAAGAGAAAAAATTTGATGCAAGTATTAGTGCATATATCGACACAATTCTAGGTAAACTTCTTTTTAAAAGTAGAATAAAAATAAGAGTTGCTCCTGCTACAAAAATAGCGCAAATCTTCTTTACTAAAAAAATAACTCAACGAAGAAGTAAAGTAGAAAAGACTGAATGGCAATATAATTTAGATTTAGCAAAAACTCTTTTCCCTAACATTAGTTTAGATTTTTCAAGACCAGTAATTACAACACATACTTCATATCAAGCAACAAAAAAAAGAGTTATTTTGCATCCAGGTTTTGGAGGAAGTAGTGATGGAAATTTATCTTTGGATGATTATATAAAGCTTGCTAGAAAAGCAATGCAAACTTCATACAAAGTTGTTTTTACTTTTGGACCAGATGATAAGTCTTCTAAAGATTATATTTCTTCTAAACTTACAGTAGATGAAAAAAGTAAAATAGAGCTTTTTGATTCAAAGATACCTTTATTTGAGTTTACAAAATATATTGCATCATCTTATCTTTTTGTTAGTACTTCAACTGGACCTATGCATCTTGCTGGTGCTACAAATACTAAGACAATATCTTTTTTTGGTGATTCTTTATTTGCTAGTTCAAAAAGATGGGCAACAATTAGTGAAGAAGAAAATCAAAATAATTTTATGCTTTCAAGTGAATACTCAAAAGAAAAGTATAAAGAAATAGAAAATTGTTTAATGGAACTTTTGAATGACTAAAAAGTTAGTTTTAAATGAAAAGTATTTTTTAGCAAAAGGTGGAGAAAGGAACTGTTATATTCATCCAAAAGATGAAAATAAAGTCATAAAAATTGTTCATAGAAATGAAAAACATAATGAACAAAATAAGTTAGAATATAAGTATTATAATTTTTTACAGAAAAAAAATAAACCTTTGACTCATTTGACTAAATGTTATGGTTTTATAAATACTAATTTAGGTTTGGGATTAATGTACGAAAGACTCAAAGATTATGATAGCAATCCATCTAAGTCTTTTAGAATATATTTAGAAGAAAAAATATTTACTAAAGAAGAAGAAAATAAGCTAGTTAGCGAATTAAAAGACTATTTATTTAAAAATGATATTTTATTTATTGATGTAGATTTGAGTAATGTTTTTTGTCAAGAGTTTATGAAAGACAAATATAAACTTGTAATAATAGATGGACTAGGTGCAAGAAGGTTAAATTGGAGATTTTATACATACCTTTATTCAAAGGCATTTACTCGATATAAGATAAAAAAACAATGGAAAAAGTTTTTTGAAAACTTTAAGAAGTATAGTACTTATTATAAATAAAAGGGAAAAATAACTTGAGTTTTATAAATTTAAATAAAAAGCATTATTTAGGTAAAGGTAGAGAACGAGCATGCTATCTACATCCTACTGATGATACGAAGGTAATAAAGGTAGTTTATAAGCCTTTGGAAAATTTAAATCAAAATCAATTAGAGTACGAATATCTAAAATATTTAGAAAAAAAAGATATTCCTTTTTCTCATCTTTCAAAATGTTATGGAAAAGTTCATACAAACCTTGGGGAAGGTTATGTTTTTGAAAGAATAAAAGACTATACAGGTGAAACATCAATATCTTTTAAAAACGTTGTAATGAATGGACTTCTTTCTTCAAAACTTGAAATTGAACTTTTAGATGAGTTAAAGAATTATTTACTTGAAAATAGTATTATTTTTGTTGATGTAGCTTTAAGTAATGTATTTTGTCAAAAAATTTCAGAAGATAAATATAAATTAGTTTTAACTGATGGAATAGGTGGGAAAAGAATAGGGCTTAAATCAAAACTTTACTTGTATTCAAATCTTTTTACAAAGTATAAAGTCAAAAAACAATTAAAGAAACTTGATTCAAGATATAAAAAAGTAATTAAACAAGGAATAGATGCTAAAACAAGGTTATTAAGTGAATAAAGCACCTTTCTTTTGGGATAAATATTCCGACCAACCAAGTGTTATAAAAGATAAATCTTATAAAAAAGCTATGAGAAAGAAGTATATTATTGATTATATCAAAATGCTTTTCTCTTCATTTTTTATTTTACCTCTTGCAATTTTTCTTATGAAACTATTTCGAGGTAAAGAAGAGCTTTCAAAAATAGAGTTTATTGGACTTGGAGTAAATCTAGACAAAGATGATGGGAATAATATACAACAAGAACTTATAGAAGAACTTGGTGTTAAAAATCTTATAATTAGAATACCTCTTTGGGATATGCAAAATATTGATTCTTATGTAGAGTTTGCAAAAAGTTTTAATCAAAACTCATCTAAAAATATTTTACTAAATATCATGCAAGACAGAACTCATATTGAGAACAAAGAACTTTTAAAAAAAGATTTGGAAGTTATATTTTCAAAATTTAGTTCTTTTGTAAATGAGTATCAAATAGGTACTACTATAAACAGAGCAAAATGGGGATTCTTTGCTGTAAAAGAGTATCTAGAAGTTTTCAAAGTAGCTCAAGATATAAGAGATGAAAAATATAAAGATTTAAAGTTAATAGGACCTAGTACAATAGATTTTGAATATTACTATAATGTAAGAGCAATGTTTAATCTATATAATGTTAAGTATGATAAAGTTAGTTCTCTTTTGTATGTAGATAGACGAGGAGCTCCATCAAATACTCAATATGGTTTTTTTGATACAAAAAATAAGATTGATTTACTTTACTCTTTATGTAAACTATCAACTAAAACAAATGATGAGGTATATATTACAGAAGTTAATTGGCCCCTTTCAAATACTGCTCCTTATGCTCCAACAAGTGAACATGAGTGTATTTCTAATGAAGACTATTCAAAGTATATGCTTGAGTATTTAGAAACTACAAGAAAAAGTAAAAAAATACAAAAAGTTTTTTGGCATCAACTTATAGCCCCAGGCTATGGCTTAGTTGATAATCGAGATGGCAAAATAATTAAACTGCCACAATTTTATGTGTTAAAAGAGTTTTTGAATGCAAAATAAAATGAAGATAGAAAAAATATTTATTGAAATACCAACTTGGCTTGGTGATGCTATTATGACAACTCCTGCTATTGAAAATGTTATAAAAACATATCCAAAGGCAAAGATAACTCTTCTTGGCTCTTTTGTATCAACTCAAGCATTAGGTAACTTTAAAAATATAGAGAAAGTTATAATTGATGATACAAAAAAGAAAGGGAATAGATATTTAAATCTTTATAAGTTAGCAAAAAAAATAGGAAAAGTTGATGTAGCCATTTCTTTTAGAAGAAGTTTTTCGTCAAAACTTATGATGTTCTTTGTAGATGCGAAGAAAAAGTTTAATTATAAGAGATTAGAAAAAAAGCAAATACATCAAGTACTAAGATACAATGATTTTGTAAATCATGTTTTAAAGTTAGATAATAAAGTAGGAGATTTAAAACTATATTTCACTCCTTATAAATATCCTAAACCAACACTTGGAATTAATCCAGGGGCAACTTATGGAAGTGCAAAAAGATGGTACCCAGAAGAGTTTGCCAAAGTTGCAATAACTATGTCAAAAACTCATGACATAGTTATTTTTGGAGGACCTTCTGAAACTGATATTGCAAAGGATATTGAAGAAGAACTTTTAGCAAATGGAATTAAAAACTATCAAAACCTTGCAGGAAAAACTACAATACCAGAACTTATAGAAAAAATTGCAGGCTTAGATATCTTTATTACAAATGATTCTGGACCTATGCATGTAGCAGCTGCATATAAAGTAAAAACTGCAGCTATTTTTGGACCAACAAGATTTAAAGAAACAAATCAATGGAATAATCCTAATGAAAATATAATAACAAAAAATTTAGAGTGTGCACCCTGTATGAAAAGAACTTGCCCACTTAAACATCACAACTGTATGAAGTTAATAACTGCACAAGATGTTTTAAAAGTTTTGTAGTAATTTAAAAGTAATATTATTTTAATAGGGTATAATAGAATTTATTATTACAATTTAGGAGACTCATGCAACAAAATAGAGAATATATTTCAGAAGATGAAATTGATTTAAAAGAATTATTTAAAACATTATGCTCATATAAAAGATTTATTATAATTTTTACAAGTTTAATTACAATTTTTTCGATACTTTATGTGATTTCTTTAAATCCTAGACCTATATATAAAGGTTCACTTTTAATTGAAATAGGTGCGTATAAAACTAGTGATAATGAATTTATCAATATTGATAATACAAATAATTTAAAAGTTATTCTAGAAGAAAAATTTAATATTAATATTTCTACCCCTACTAGATCTGATTCTTTAATTAAAATAATTGCAAAAAATGTAGATAGAACTAAGATAGAAAAAGAAATAAATCAAGTATATAATTTTGTAGAAGAAAGACATTCAGAAAAATTAAAAACATTTAAAGAATTTATTTCTACTAAAAAAGTAAGTGAAGTTAAAATATCTAATGAACCTATAAATAAACCGAAGAAAAAACTTATAGTTATAGTTTCTTTTGTTACTGGGCTTATTTTATCTATTTTCTTAGTATTTTTTATAGAGTTTATTAAAGGTATTAAAAAGGAAGAAGAATTTTGATATACGATTTTTGGAAAAATTATCAAGATATTTTATCTTATGATCAAGCACTAGCCTTTGATTATAGACTTGATAATATTGTATTAAAACTTAATGAATTTTTTCAAAGGCTTTTAATAGAACCAATTGAAAAAAAAGAAATTACTTTGTATTTAGCGGGTTCATGTATTAAGTCAGATAGTTTTAGAGATTTAGATATGATTTTTCCAATATCAGAAGATAGAGAAATTCTTAACAATGCTTTAAATAAAGACTATTTTGAGTATGAAAACAATTCATATACTTATAGATATAAAAATGATATTTATCAACTAGTTTTTAGAGAGAAGTTTAAAGATGCAACTTTACAAGAACTTGTAGATGGTTTTGATTTTGATTCTACAAAAGTTGCTTTTGAATGCAAATATAATACAAAAAAGAGACTTCTCACTGTTGTATCTTGTGAAATGAGAGAAGAGTTTATTACTTATATAAATACAAGGGTAAATAATCTTTGTAAAGTTAGTGTGAATCCTTTTGTATCTTTGCAACGTTCAATCCATTTTTTAAAACGAGGTGATGATGTTCCATATAGTGTTTTTTTAGATATTTGTGAAAAAATAGCAGAGTTAAAAATTAAAGAGAATGAAAATGTAGAAAAACACTTTGATAGACTTCAAGGAAATCCTAATAAATTAGAAAATATTAAAGATGCAATTTCAAACTTTATTGAACACAAGATAGAAGAGATTGAGGAGAAGAAGTGAAGTATCAAAAAAGCTTTTATCAAATAAAATCAAACGATGCTATCTTTGAAAAAATTAAAAATGAGAAAGAAACAATAGGTTATTATAATCTTCCTTTTCAAGATATAAACTCTATAAAAGAGTTTGCAAAAAATGTACAACAACAACATATTGTAGTAGTTGGTATTGGAGGGAGTTCTTTAGGTACTTTTGCCATTCATCATTTTTTAATAGATAAAGAAAATGATAAAAAACTTCATTTTTTAGAGTCAACAGATCCTATTGATTTACAAAGAAGAATAAAAAAGATTGATTTAGATGATGCTTTATTTATAATTATTTCTAAGTCTGGAACAACAATTGAAACTATTTCTATTTTAAAATACTTATCTTCTAAAATAGAGTTAACTAATATTAACACAGTATGTGTAACTGAAGAAGATAGTAAACTAAGTATTTTTGCAAAATCAAAAGATATAAAAATATTTAATATCCCTAAAAATGTAGGTGGAAGATTTTCTGTTTTTTCAAACGTAGGTTTGCTACCACTTGCTATCATGGACTTAGATATAGATAAACTACTAAAAGGTTGTCAAGATATATATAATAGTTTTTTTTCAAAAGAGGACTATTACAATATCATTATGGAAAAAGCAAGATTTATAGTTGAAAATAAAAATAGATTTAATATAAATGTTGTTTTTTCTTATTCCTCACTACTCGATGGTTTTAATGAATGGTATGTACAACTTTGGGGTGAAAGTTTAGGAAAAATAAATATAAATGGAACTAAACAAGCTTTAACACCAGTTGGCCTTTTAGGACCAGTTGATCAACACTCTTTTTTACAACTTATAATGGAAGGGAAAAGAGATAAAACAGTAACTTTTATTAAGATTGAAGATTTTAATGATGATTTAACTATCCCAAATGTTTCACTAGAAGGTTTGGAAGAACTTGATTATTTAAATGAGATAAAATTTAAAGACTTAATAAATAAACAAGCAGATTCAACTATTCAAGCAATTGAAGAATTAAAAGATGTACCATATGATGTAATTACAATTCAATCTCAAGATGAGTATAATATAGGAAAACTTATGTTTACCTATGAACTATTAACTTCTATAGTTGGAAGTTTTGTTCAAATAAACACATATGATCAACCAGGTGTTGAAGCTGGAAAAATTATTTTAAAGAATAGATTGAAAAGAAAATAATATAACAAACTTGTAAGAAGAAAATAGCTAAAATGACAAATTAATATTTAATAGAATATAGATAATATCAAGGATAAAATTATTAATGCTTAATAATAAATCATATAAAATAGCAATAGCAGGTACAGGATATGTAGGTCTATCAAATGGACTACTTCTTGCACAACATAATGAAGTGATTGCATTAGATATCATTCCAGAAAAAGTAGAACTGTTAAATAATAAAAAATCCCCTATTGAAGATAAAGAAATAGAAGAATATTTACTAAAAGATGATTTAAACTTCACTGCAACTTTAGATAAACAAAAAGCTTATGAAAATGCAGATTATATTATTATAGCTACACCAACAGACTATGATCCTGAATCAAACTATTTTAATACAAAGTCAATAGAGTATGTAGTACAAGATGTACTAGCTATAAACTCAAATGCTATAATGGTAATTAAGTCAACTATACCAGTAGGCTATACAAAATCTTTAAACAAAAAATTTAACACAAATAATATTATTTTTTCTCCGGAGTTTTTGAGAGAAGGAAAAGCTCTCTTTGATAATTTATATCCAAGTCGTATAATAGTAGGTGAAAAATCAGAACGTGCTACAATTTTTGCAAACCTTTTAGCACAAGGAGCAATAAAAGAAAATATAGATATTCTTTTTACAGATTCAACAGAAGCAGAAGCTGTAAAGCTTTTTTCAAATACATACTTAGCTATGAGAGTAGCATACTTCAATGAACTTGATTCGTATGCTCAGACTCATAATTTAGATACAGAACAAATTATTAAGGGTGTAGGATTAGATCCAAGAATTGGAACTCACTATAACAATCCTTCTTTTGGATATGGAGGATATTGTTTGCCAAAAGATACAAAACAATTAAGAGCAAACTATGAAGATGTACCCTCAAACTTGATAGGTGCAATTGTAGAATCAAATACTACAAGAAAAGATTTTATAGCAGATAGTATTATTAAAAAACTTCATCTAACATCACAAAATGCTACAAATATAGATACAAATAAAAAAGTAGGTATTTTTAGACTTGTTATGAAACAAGGAAGCGATAACTTTAGAAGCTCTGCAATAGCAGGAGTAATCAAAAGAATCAAAGCAAAAGGAATAGAGATAGTAATATATGAGCCAAACTTTAGTGAAGATACTTACTTTAATTCAAAAGTAATTAAGAATATTGAAGAGTTTAAAAGTATATCAGACGTGATAGTTGCAAATAGAGTAGAAGACTGTATAAATGATGTAGCAGATAAAATTTATACAAGAGATATATTTAATAGTGATAGTTAAGAGATAAAATGAAGATATTAGTCACTGGAGCAGCAGGTTTTATAGGTTTCCATTTAGTAAAAAAACTTCTTGAAAGAGGAGATGAAGTACTAGGATTAGATAATATTAATGATTACTATGATGTAAATCTTAAATATGCAAGATTGAATGAACTTGGAATAAATAAAGATGAAATCAAAGAAGATAAATTAATTAAATCTTCAATTTTTTCACAACATAAATTTATTAAAATAAATCTAGAAAATAAAGAAGCGATGAATAAACTTTTTGAAAATGAAAAGTTTGATGCTGTATGTAACTTGGCCGCACAAGCAGGAGTAAGATATTCGCTAGAAAATCCTCATGCTTATATTCAATCGAATGTAGTAGGATTTATGAATATACTTGAGGCTTGCAGATACTATGGTGTAAAGAACTTATCTTATGCTTCCTCTTCTTCTGTATATGGACTAAATAAATCTCAACCATTCAGAACTACTGATAAAACAGATACGCCAATAAGTCTTTATGCTGCAACAAAAAAGTCAAATGAACTTATGGCACATACATATAGTCATCTTTATGGGATTAAGACTACAGGACTTAGGTTCTTTACAGTATATGGACCATGGGGAAGACCTGATATGGCACCTATGCTTTTTGCAGATGCAATTACAAATGATAGACCAATAAAGGTATTTAATCATGGAAATATGAGTAGAGACTTCACTTATATAGATGATATTGTAGATGGAATAGTAAAAGTTATAGACTGTCCTCCTTCTCTAACCTCTAACTATAGGATCTATAATATAGGGAATAATGCTCCTGTATCATTAATGAAATTTATTGAAACTTTGGAACGTTCATTTGGAAAAGAATCTAAAAAAAACTTTTTACCAATTCAAAAAGGTGATGTAGAAACTACATATGCAGATGTAACTAGTTTGATAAATGATTTTAATTATAAGCCAAGTACAAAACTCTTTGATGGTATTAATAATTTTGTAAAGTGGTATAAAGGATTTTATAAATAATGAATATTTTAAATATAGCAAAAGAAGTATTTGAAGTGGAATCAAAAGAAATATTAAAGTTATCAAAGTTTTTGACAATTGACTTTGAACAAGCTGTCAATGCAATTTATAATTCAAAAGGTAAGCTTATAGTTTGCGGTATGGGGAAATCAGGTATAATAGGTAAAAAGATAGCAGCAACCTTGGCTAGTACTGGAACTCCTAGTTTTTTTTTACATCCTGGGGAGGCATACCATGGTGACCTTGGCATGATAGAAAATGAAGATGTCATTTTACTTATTTCAAATTCAGGTGAAACAGATGAAGTATTAAAATTAATACCTTTTTTAAAAAATCAGGGTAATATAACTATATCTATGACTGGTAAACCTAAATCGACTTTATCAATTAATACAAACTATCATCTAAATATAGCAATTGAGAAAGAAGCTTGCCCTTTACAACTTGCTCCAACAAGTTCTACTACAGCAACATTAGTTATGGGTGATGCATTAGCGATTGCCTTAATGAGATTAAAACAATTTGAGGATAAAGATTTTGCACAATTTCATCCTGGTGGTACATTAGGAAAAAAACTTCTTACAAAAGTTGAAAATGTTATGAAAAAAGACAACTTACCAACATGCAATAAAAATGAAAATATAAAAAAAGTTATTCATAAAATTACAGATGGGAAATGCGGATTGGTTGTAGTTATAGAAGATGATTCAATTAGCGGTATAATAACAGATGGTGATATTAGAAGGGCTATGGAAAATAACGAAGAAGAGTTTTTTTCTTTAAAAGCGAATAATCTTATGAGTTCTAATCCTAAAGTAATAGAAAAAGATGAAAAATTAACAACTGCAAGTGCATTAATGAATACTTACAAAGTAAATTCACTTTTAGTTGTAGATGAAAATAATATTTTAACAGGTATTGTTCAAATATATGATTTTGAAGTATTATAGGTTATTAAATGTTTAAAAAAAAATATATACAAATTAAAAATATTTTAGATAAAAATCATTTAAATAAATTAAAATGGCTATTAATATTATCTATTTTTGTATCAATTTTAGAGATTATTGGTATATCTTCTATTATGCCTTTTTTAGCAGTAGTTAATGATTCTCAAATAATTCAATCTAATCAATATTTAAATTTTATTTATAAAACATTTAACTTTAAAAGTGAAGATTCTTTTATTATTTTTTTTGGATTGTCTGTTATCTTTTTTTATATATTTAGAGCAATGATTAATATTTTTTTTAATCAAAAAGTTTTTAAGATTACATTTATGATTAATTATTTAATTGCTTCAAAGCTTTTTACTAAATATATGAATATGTATTATATAGATTTTATAAGAAAAAATAGTTCTTATTTAAATAAAACAATAATTACAGAAGCAGCTTATACTTCTCAATTAATACAGTCTGGAGTAATATTAATAAGTGAACTAATTATAGTTATGTTGATATTAGTTCTTTTTGTGTATATAAATTATTTAGTTGCACTATTTATTATAGCTTTTTTTGCTCTGTCAGGAGTTTTAGTTTTAAGGATGATCTCAAAAATTATAAAGACAAAAGGTGTAGAGAGGGAAATTATTCAGAAAAATTATTATGAAATAATAAATCGAAGTTTTCACAATTTTAAATTTATTAAACTTTTGGCAAATGCAAAAGATATTGAAAATGATTTCAATAAAATAAATCATTCTTATAGTCAAATAAATATTATAACTAATACGTTAAAAGTTGTTCCTAAATATTTAATCGAATTTATGGGGTTTGCTCTTGTAATTTCGATAATATTATTTGTTTTAGTATATGATAAAGATAACTTTAAAAATGTCCTACCTTTATTGACTATTTTTGTAGTTGGTTTATATAGACTTTTACCTTCAATAAATAAAATTGTATCAAGTTATAATTCAATTATATTCTTTATAAAATCTTTAGATTTAGTTGATATTGATTTAAAAATTGACTCTGAAAGATTATCAAATGGAAATATATTTTTAGAAAATAAAATTGAATTAAAAAAAATATATTTTAAGTTTAATAGCAAAGTAAATGTACTAGAAAATATTAATTTACAAATTTTAAAAGGTTCTAAAATAGCATTTATAGGAGAAAGTGGTAGTGGTAAATCAACGTTAGTAGATTTAATTATGGGGGTTCATCTTTCAACGCAAGGTAAAATACTTATTGATGGTAATGAATTATCTGAAAATAATATAATTTCTTGGCGATCTCAAATAGGATATATACCACAACATGTATATCTATTTGATGGAACTGTTGCTGATAATATTACTTTTGGAAGAAAATATGATAAAGAGAAAATTATTAAAGTTTTAAAACAATCAAATATACATAGTTTTCTGTCATTAAAAGAAGGAATTGATACATATGTAGGTGAAGGAGGTGTAATGTTATCTGGTGGACAAAAACAAAGAATAGCTATAGCAAGAGCATTATATGGAGACCCTGATTTACTTATACTTGATGAAGCAACTTCAGCATTAGATAATGAAACAGAGAAACAAATTATGGATGAAATATACGAAATTAGTAAAAATAAAACTTTAATAGTAATTGCACATAGACTTAGTACAATTGAGAAATGTGACAAAGTTTATAAAATAAAAAATGGAAATATAATTGATGAATAATACTTTAAATCTAATAGGGCGAACAAAAGAATTATTTGCTGATGATATAACAAATAATGAAAATAAATTAAAAGAAATAGTTTCACAGTCTTCATTTCTTGTTATTGGTGGAGCAGGAAGTATTGGGCAAGCTGTAACAAAAGAAATTTTTAAGAGAAATCCTAAAAAACTTCATGTTGTTGATATTTCAGAAAACAATATGGTTGAATTAGTAAGGGATATAAGAAGTTCATTTGGATATATCGATGGAGAGTTTGGAACTTTTGCTCTTGATATTGGCTCTTGGGAATATGATGCTTTTATAAATAATGGTGGTAAATATGATTATGTATTGAACCTATCAGCATTAAAACATGTACGAAGTGAAAAAGATCCTTATACTTTAATGAGAATGTGTGAGACAAACATTTTTAATACTGATAAAACACTTCAACAAGCAATAGAAAAAGGTACTAAAAAATATTTTTGTGTAAGTACTGATAAGGCTGCAAATCCAGTAAATATGATGGGTGCAAGTAAAAGAATAATGGAAATGTTTGTAATGAGAAAATCAAAACAAATTGACGTTTCTATGGCAAGATTTGCAAATGTAGCTTTTAGTGATGGTAGTTTACTTCATGGTTTTAATCAAAGAATACAAAAAAATCAACCAATAGTAGCTCCAAATGATATAAAAAGATACTTTGTAACTCCTCAAGAAAGTGGTGAACTTTGTCTTATGTCATGTGTTTTTGGTGAAAATAGAGATATATTTTTCCCAAAATTAAGTGAAAACTTACACCTTATAACTTTTTCTGAAATTGCAATTAAATATTTAAAAAATATTGGATATGAACCATATTTATGTGAAGATGAAGAAGAAGCTAGAAAATTGGCTAAAACTTTACCAACTGAAGGTAAATGGCCTTGTTTATTTACTCCAAGTGATACAACAGGAGAAAAAGATTTCGAAGAATTTTTTACAGATAAAGAGATTTTAGATATGAATAGATTTGAGAATCTTGGTATTATTAAAAATGAAGCTATTTATAATGAAGAGAAGTTAAATAGTTTTGAGGAAAAAATAAATAGTTTAAAATCAAATTTGTCATGGACTAAAGAAGATATTGTAAAAGAATTTTTCAAACTTATTCCAGATTTTGGGCATAAAGAAACTGGTAAATATTTAGATTCAAAGATGTAATATGAAAGAAATAGTAAACTTTATAAAACAAACTTTTAATACTAATGAATTTATTCCATTACACGAACCAAGATTTAGAGGTAATGAAAAAAAATATCTTAATGATTGTATAGATTCAACTTTTGTATCAAGTGTCGGTAAATATGTTGATATGTTTGAAAAAGAGTTTGCATCTTATGTTGGAAGCAAATATGCTATTGCAACAGTAAATGGCACAGCAGCCTTACATATTTCTCTTATACTAGCAGATGTTAAAAGGGATGATGAAGTAATAACTCAGCCTTTAACTTTTATAGCTACTTGTAATGCAATTAGTTATTGTGGTGCAAAACCTATATTTGTTGATGTTGATTTAGATACTCTTGGATTAAGTCCAGAATCTTTAAAGAACTTTTTAGAAAAAAACTGTGAGATAGTAGATAATAGATGTATTAATAAAACAACTGGAAAAATAATAAAAGCTTGTGTTCCTATGCATACATTTGGGCATTCTTGTAGAATTGATGAGATAAAAGAGATATGTGATATTTGGAATATTATGTTAGTTGAAGATAGTGCTGAGTCATTAGGAAGTACTTATAAAAATAAACATACAGGTACATTTGGACAAATTGGCGCTTTTTCCTTTAATGGTAATAAAATTATAACTTCAGGTGGTGGTGGAGTTATTGTAACTAATGATGAATATTTAGCTAAAAGAGCAAAACATATTACTACTACTGCAAAAGTTCCCCATGCTTTTGAATATGTACATGATGAAATAGCATATAACTATAGATTACCAAATATAAATGCAGCATTACTTGTAGCTCAAATGGAAAATCTTGATAAGTTTTTAAAATCAAAAAGAGAGTTAACTGAAAATTATAAAGATTTTTTCTCTAAATCAGAAGTGAAATTGGTTTTAGAACCTAAAAACTCAAAATCTAATTATTGGCTACAAGCTGTGTTGTTAGAGAATAAAAAACAAAGAGATGAGTTTTTAGAAACAACTAATAGAAATGGTGTTATGACAAGGCCAATTTGGAAATTAATGAATGAACTTGAGATGTTCAAAGATTGCCAAAAAACAGATTTAAAAAATGCCAAATATCTTGAAGAAAGAATTGTAAATATTCCAAGTTCGGTGAGATAATGACAAAAGAAAAAATAATATTAGTAGGTGGTGGTGGACATTGCCATAGTGTAATTGATGTTATTGAACAAGAGAATAAATATGATATATATGGAATTATTGATTTAAAAGATAATATAGGGGGAAAAGTTTTAGGATATAAAATTATTGGTTGTGATGAAGATTTAGAAAATCTTTTTAAAACTTGTAAAAATGCATGTATAACAGTGGGACATATAAAATCAAACGATTTAAGAATTAAATTATTTAATAAAATTAAAGAGATAGGTTTTAATTTACCAACTATTATTTCACCTTTAGCCTATGTCTCGAAATATACAAAAATAGATGAAGGAACTATTGTAATGCATCATGCATTAATAAATGCAAATACAAAAATAGGTAAAAATTGTATCATAAATACTAAAGCACTTATTGAACATGATTGTATAGTTGAGGACAATTGCCATATTTCAACCGCAAGTATCTTAAATGGAGCAGTTTTTGTTAAAGAAAATACATTTTATGGAAGTAATAATGTATGTAAACAAGGTATTGAAATAAGTGGCTTTAATAAAGCAGGTAGTATAATAAAATGAATAAAATTGTATTCTTAACAACAATATTTCCGATGAATAAAAAATACTTATATGATTTTTTTGATTCATTAAAAAATCAAATATATAAAAAATTTGATATTGTAGTAGTAAATGATGGATTTGAAAATTTTGAAAAAATAAAGTTAAAATATAATCAAGTTTTAACTATAATTGAGCTTAATTATTCTAATACACCAGCTAAAAATAGAGAATTCGGAATAAATTATTGTATTGAAAATAATTATAATATACTAATATTTGGAGATAGTGATGACTATTTTGAAAAAAATCGTATAAATAAATCAATTGAACTTTTAAAGAATAATGATATTGTAGTTAATGATTTAAGCCTTTTTGATGATAGTGGTGTTTATGAAGAAAAATATTTATCTAATAGACTTAAGAACTTACAATTAGTTGATTTTAAATTTATAAGGGATAAAAATATTTTTGGACTTTCTAATACAGCAATAAAACTTAATAATTTAGAAAAAGTTATTATTCCTGAAGATTTAATTGCAGTAGACTGGTACTTTTTTACATTACTATTAGATGCATTAAAAAAAGCAATTTTTACAAATGAAACAGTGAGTTATTATAGACAATATCAAGAAAATACAGTTGGAATTACTGAACTTAATATAGACTCTTTTCAAAAAATTGTAAAAGTAAAAAAACTACATTATGAAGCTTTAAAAGACAAGATTAATGGATTTGATATAAAATTAAAAGGATTATTAGATATTAAATTTAATAATCAAAAAAAAATAAATAATCCACTTTGGTGGGAACTAACTTAGAGGAATAAATATGAAAGTACAGTTAACAAAAAATAAAGAACTATTTAATTACTGTAAACCATACGTAATTGCAGAATTAGGATCAAATCATAATGGTAATATGGATTTAGCTAAAAAACTTATAATACAAGCTAAAGAAGCTGGAGCAGATTGTGTTAAGTTCCAAAGTTGGTCAAAAGATACTATTTTTGCAAAAAAGAAATATGATGATAATTATTTTATTGCAGATGACTATAGAGATAGAAATGACTATACTCTTGAAGAAATAGTTGATGAATATTCTATTTCAGAAGAAGAATTATTAGATATGAAAAAGTTTGCTGATGAAGTTGGAATTGATTGCACTTCAACACCTTTTAGTAAGAAAGAAACAGATTTTTTAGTAGATAAATTAGAGAGCCCTTTTATAAAAGTAGCTTCTATGGATTTAAATAACTATCCTTTTTTAGAATATTTAGCAAAAAAGGGAAAGCCTATTGTTATTTCAACAGGACTTAGTGAATTATATGAAATAGATAGAGCTGTTAAGACAATAGAAAATACTGGGAATAACCAAATAGTTATTTTACATTGTGTATCAACTTATCCCCCAGTTGATAGTGATGTTCATTTAAATAATATTAAAACTTTGATGGCAACTTATCCTGAATATCCTATCGGTTTTTCTGATCACACTTTAGGTACAGCTATTCCTATTGCATCAGTTGCACTAGGTACTTGCCTGATTGAAAAACATTTTACTCTTGATAAAAATATGGAAGGTTGGGATCATAAGGTTTCAGCTACAAAAGATGAAATGAAAGAGATAGTAGAAAATTCGCAAAGAATTAGTGATGCGATGGGCTCTTTTAGAATAGCTGCAACTGAAAGTGATGAAAAGAAAAGAGAATTTAGAAGAAGTATAGTTTTAACTAGAGAAATAAAAAAAGGTGAAATTATAGCTTATCAAGATATAGATTATAAAAGACCTGGTGGTGCATTTGATCCAGAAATGACAGAATTTATAGTAGGAAGAACTGTAAATAAAGATTTAAAATATGATCATATTTTGACAATAAAAGATATAGTATAAGGTGAAGTTGTGAATATAAAAGAAGAAGAAATTAGACCAGTAGTAATCTCTAACTACAATAGAGAAGTTTTATTTTACGAAGATATAGAACTTTTTCATAAAAAATTTAAGAATGATTTAATTAAAGTAGAAAAATGTATAGCTTGTGATTGTAGGAATATTTACTTTATATTCAATAAAGATGGATTTGAATTTAGTAAATGTAATAGTTGTAAGACAGTCTTTGTTTCATCAAGACCTAATGATTTTCAGTTAAAGTGGTGGTATACACATTCAAAATCACAACTTCATTCAGTTAAAATCCTTGAATCTACACAAGATGCTAGAAAAGCTCTATATGAAAGAAGAGTTGACTTGTTTTTAGATAGAATTGACAAAGAAGTTAAAACATTCTTAGAAATTGGACCTGGTAATGGTCAGTTGTTAGAAATTATAAAAAATAAGATTAATGGTTCATATGTAAAAGGGATTGATTTAAATCCAAATGCAGTTGATGCATGTAATAAAAAAGGGATTGATTGTGATGTTGTTGACATAAATGATATGGCAGGTAAAATAAATGAAAAATATGATGCTATCATGGCTTTTGAAGTATTAGAACATTTACCAAATGTTAAAAAATCTATTAAAAATGTTTCTGAAACATTAAATGAAGGTGGTATATTTTATGGAACTTTGCCTAATTACCAAGGGTATGATTTTCTTGAAATTGGTCAAGTTTATAGAAACTTATTCGCACCGACACACCTAAACTATTTTAATCCTAAATCATTAGAGATTTTATTGAAAAAAAATGGTTTTAAAGAAGTTGAAATTATAACTGATGGGGTTCTTGATGTGAGTTTGGTAGAAAGTTATAACAAAGTAAAAAAAATTAAGCTGTCTGATTTTTGGTCAATGATATATGAGAATGATGAATACAAAGATTTTTTAAGTGAATTTCAAAATTTATTATCTAAGTATAAGTTATCAGGCAATATGACCTTTATTGCGAGAAAATAATTTATGATAGCTATTATACCAGCAAGATGCGGTTCTAAAGGATTGCCAGGTAAAAATATTAAAAACTTACTTGGTAAACCAATGATGGCTTATACAATAGAAGAAGCTTTAAAATCTAAATATATAAGTGAAGTAATAATATCTACTGATTGTAAAGAGATAGAAGATGTAGCTTTAAAATATGGAGCAAAAAGTCCATTTTTACGACCTGAATATTTATCAAGCGATAGTGCCAAAGCAATTGATAACTATATCTATACTATTGATAAACTAAATAGTAAATTTGATTATGATATAAATAAGTTTATAGTATTGCAGCCAACTTCACCTCTAAGAACTGTAGAAGATATAGATGGGGCAATTGAGCTTTTTAAAGAAAAAAAAGCTGATAGTGTAGTTAGTTATACAGAAGAACATCATCCAATAGAGTGGCATAAATACATCACTGAAGATGGTAAGTTTGAAAATATATTTGAAGAAAAACTTTTAAATCGTCAAGAAATAAAAAGAAGTTACTATCCAAATGGTGCAGTGTTTGTTTTTGATTATGAACTAATAAAACAAAATAAATATTATAGTAATAACTCTTATGCTTATATAATGCCAAGATTTCGATCTATCGATATAGATACTATTGAAGACTTTAAATATGTAGAGTTTTTATTAGAGTATAAGAGAAGGAATAATAATGATTAAATATTGTAAAAGATGTATTACCCCAACTACAAGGCCAGGATTAATACTTGATAATGATGGTATATGTCAAGGCTGTCGATATTTTGAAACTTTAAAAGAAATTGACTGGGATAAAAGAAAAGCTGAATTGAATAATATATTAAAGTGGGCAAGAGATAAAAAAAGTCCTCAAGGATATGATGCTATTGTATCAGTTAGTGGGGGGAAGGATAGTCTTAGACAGGCATTATATGCAAGAGATAGTTTAGGTTTAAACGTTCTTTTAGTTTCTACTCGTTACCCTCCTGAAAAGGTAACAGAAGTAGGAGTTAGAAATTTTGATAATTTAGTTAGTTTAGGCTTTGATACAATATCAATTACTCCAAATCCAGAAATTTATAAAAAATTAATGAAAAAATGTTTTTATGAATATGGTAATATATATAAAGCAAGTGAAAGCATAGTGTATGCCAGTGCTCATAAAATAGCAATAATGTATGATATTCCTTTAATTTTACTTGGAGAAAATGGTTCATTAGTATATGGAGATAAAGCCTCTAATAAAGATGGAGGTATAGCTAAAAATATTCGTAACAATAATACAATAGGTGGAGGTGATTTATCTATATATATTGATGAAGAACTAGATATTAAAGAAGAGGATTTAAATGCTTTTGAAATACCATATTATAATGATGAAGATTTGAAAGTTATTTACCTAGGTTATTATATGAAAGATTTTTCACAAATAACAAATGCAGTATATGCCATGACATATGGACTTGATTATATTCATGAGCCATTAAATAAACTTGGGACAATTTACAATTTTGGACAAACTGATACAGATTTTATGCCTATGAATCAATTAATAAAATTTTATAAGTTTGGTTTTGGTAAAGCATCAGAAGATTTATCAGAGTTAATAAAATTGGGTATTATGTCTAGAGAGACTGCAATAGAGTTAGCTAAAACTTTAGATGGGAAATGTGATAGAAAATATATTTTAATGTTTTGTGATTATATAGGTATAAGTGAAAAAGAATTTTGGGAAGTTGCCGAAAAATATAGAAATCAAGATATTTGGAAAAAAAATAAGTATGGGAAATGGGAGCTTGATAGTGAATTTTATAAATAAAGATATATTAGTTTTAAATATAGGAATAGGGAATATTCAATCTGTAGTAAATGCAATAAACTATCTTGGGTACAATTGTATAGTTGGTAATAGTAAAAATGATATTGATAATGCAAAAGCAATTATATTACCAGGTGTTGGTGCTTTTGGAGAAGCTATTGATCTTATGAAAGAACAAGATATATTAGAGCATTTGAAAGAATCAATATCTAATAGAAATATTTATTTTCTTGGTATTTGTTTGGGTATGCAACTATTGTTTGAGAAATCTTTTGAATATGGAACTCATAAAGGTTTTGGCTTATTTAAAGGAACAGTTAATAGAATGAACTTTTCTAATAGATTACCACATGTAGGCTGGAATGATATAGAAATAGAAAAAGAAACTATACTATTTCAAGGTATAGACCAAAAAAGTGATTTTTATTTTGATCATAGTTTTAGTGTTATTTGTGATAAAGAATTAGTTTCATCTTTCGTAGAATACCAAGGGAAAAGAGTTGTTGCTAGTGTTGAAAAAGATAATATTTTTGGCGTACAATTTCATCCAGAAAAAAGTCAATTTATTGGTATAGAGTTAATAAATAATTTTTTAAAAAAGGTGAATAATGCTTAAAAAAAGAGTTATTGCTGTAATTATGATAAAAGATGGCTTGGTTGTTCAATCAATAGGGTTTAAAAAATATCTACCAATAGGAAAAATTGATATTGCAATAGAATTTTTAGAACATTGGGATGTTGATGAAATAGCTATAATTGATATAGAAGCTACTGCTAATAATAAAGTTATAAATCATAATAGTATAAAAAAAGCTTCTAAAAAATGTTTTTTACCAATTTGTGCAGGTGGAGGTATAAATAGTATTTCTGATGCAAGAAGAATATTGGCTAGTGGTGCAGATAAAATTATTTTAAGTAGTGTAGTCTTTGAAAAAAATGATTTTATATTAGAATGTGCTGAAACATTTGGTACTCAAAGTATAATAGTCTGTTTAGATGTAAAAAAAATAGGTGGAGAATATAGGTGTTTTACAAATAGTGGAACAATTAATACAAATATTTCTCCAATAGATTTTATAAAAGAAAACCAAGAAAAAGGAATTGGAGAAATATTGATAAATTCTATTGATATGGATGGAACTAAGAAAGGATATGACATAGAATTAATAAATTCAGTTCAAGAAGTATCAAACATTCCAGTTATTGCACTTGGAGGAGCTGGTAATTTTGAACATATGAATAGTGTAATAAAACAAACAGATGTAAGTGCAGTTGCTGCTGGAAATATTTTTCATTTTATTGAACATAGTACAGCAATTGCTAAAGCGTATCTTAAAAATTCTAATGTTTCAATTAGAAAAAGTAACCTTTTAGATTATTCAAATCATTTGTTTAATGAATATACTAGAGTAATACCTTTTCAATTTAGTGAGGCATTATAATGAAAGTTTGCAAAAGATGTTTATATTCAGAGGGACATGCATTAAATTTGACTTTCGACAAGGAAGGAATTTGTAGTGGATGTAGAGTTCATGAAGAAAAAGATAGTATTGATTGGATTGAAAGAGAAAAAAAATTATTAAAACTTTTAGATTTTTATAGAGCTAAAACTAAAAAGAATTATGATTGTATTATTCCTATAAGTGGAGGTAAAGATAGTTATTTTATAGTAGATTTGATAAAAAATAAATATAAAATGAGACCTTTATTAGTTGCATATAATAAACAATATAATACAAAAATGGGAATTAGAAATTTAAACTATCTAAAAACAATTTTCCAATGTGATTGTATAGAGAATACTATCAATCCAAATTTATCAAAAAAAATAACTAGATATACATTAGATAAAATAGGCAGTATCTATTGGTATAATCATTTAGGTACTACTACTTTCCCTGTTCAAGTAGCAGCTAAATACAAAATACCTTTGATTATTTGGGGTGCTCATCAAGGAATAGATCAAGTTGGAATGTTTTCTCATACAGATGAAGTAGAAATGACTAGAAAATATCGTAAAGAACATGATTTAATGGGATATGAGGCTGAAGATATGATTTCTGAAAAGGATGAATTATATGAAAGGGATATGTCGAAGCTTTTCTACCCATCGAATAAAGATATTGAAACAATAGGAATTAGAGGTATATATCTTAATAATTATATAAGATGGGATTCTAAACTACAACATGAAGAGATGATAAAAAAATATAATTATGAAACAATGCAGCAAACGAGAACATTTAATACTTATGATAATGTAGATTGTTTTATGTATTCCGATTTACATGATTATATAAAATATATTAAGCTTGGTTATGGAAAAGTAACAGATCATGTTTCTCGTGAAATAAGGTTAAATCATTTAAGTAGAGAAGAGGGACTTAAAATAGTAGAAAAATATCAATACAATTTTCCTAAATATTTAAATATGTTTTTAGAATGGTTAGAAATTTCAGAAAAAGAGTTTTTTAAAAAACTTGAAAAATTTAATAAATTAAAAAAAGAAGATATAAATAAACTAGAAAAAAGAGTTCTTTTTAATGAAAATATTCACTCTCGTGATTTACTATATACTAATAATGAAAAGTTTATTATTAATTCTCGTACTAATTGTATTGATGATAAGATTTTATTATTTGATAAAGGGTATATTAATAATATTAAAGGAAATTAAAATATGAATTACAGTAAATTAGTCTTAACAGATGAAACTAATTTAGAAGAAGCAATAACATTACTTGATCAGAATAATATTTTTGGTTTACCAGTTGTAGATACTAAGAATAATTTTATTGGTCTTATAACTGATTATGATATTAGAAAATCAGTATTGAATAAAGTACTTAATTTAGAAACAATAATTAATAGAAAGCCTTTTGTGTTAAGAAGTTCATTAAGTAAAGAAGATATTTTTCAGATTTTACGGAAAAATCATAGGAGACATGCTCCAATACTTGATGAAAATGATAAATTAGTTGATTTTGTTTGTTTAGAAGATGCACCAAGTAGACCTAATAAAGTAATTATAATGGCTGGAGGTTTAGGAACAAGACTTGGTGAACTTACAAAAGACACGCCTAAGCCAATGTTAACTGTTGGTAATAAACCAATGATAGAGCATATTATAGATATGTTTATATATTATGGATTTAAAGAATTTATATTATCTGTAAACTATAAATCAGAAGTTATAAAGAATTATTTTAAAGATGGTACTAATTTTGGTATAAATATAGAATATATTGAAGAAACAAAAAGACTTGGCACCGGTGGTGCATTAAGTTTAATAAATACGAATATTGAAGATTCTTTTTTTGTAATAAATGGTGATGTTTTATCTTCTGTTAATTATTTAGAATTATTAAATTTTCATATTTTAAATAAATCACTTGCTACAATGTGTATAATTAAAAATAATTATGAAATACCTTATGGTGTTGTAGAATCTGATAATGAGAATAATATTATAAATATTAAAGAAAAGCCAGTTTATGATTTTTTTATTAATGCCGGAATATATGTTTTAAATCCATATGTATTAAAAAAAATACCTAAAAATATATTTTTTGATCTACCAAATCTTTTTGAAATTTTGAAATCTGAAAAAAAAGTAATTAAAACTTATGAAATTAGTGATTATTGGATAGATATGGGTCAGCCAAAAGATTATAAAAACTTAAATAATAAGTTATCGAGAATCAATAATGAAAAATAAAATTATATTAATTGATAAATTGAATTTAATAACATTTTTTATATCTATTCTATTTTATAAAGAAAAAGTAATATTTTTTTCTATAACATATTCATTAACTGAAAAAGTATATTTAAATTTATTAAAAATTTTAAAAAAAGATTTTGAATTTGATATTGTAGATTATGATACAAATAATGAAAAGTTTAAGCAGGTTATTAGTAAAACATTTGCTATGACTAAGCTAAATACAATGGGTTTTGATGACACAAATATTATACAAAATTTTTGTCGAATAAATTTATATTATAGTCTTTTTAAAATCAATGAAGTAGAGGTTTTTTACAAGAATAAATATGATATTAAATATGTATTTATTAATTATATTAATGTTTTAAAGAATTTGAATAACCTTGATAAGTTTCATAAAAAAATAAAGTTTTATACTTGGTTTAATTCAAGGTTAAATGATTTACCAGATTCATCTTTAGATAAAAAATCTTTAGATAAAAGAATAAAAGATAAAGTAAAATGGCTTTTATTAATTTTAAAAGTTAAATTACTTTTCAAAGAATCAAAATATCAAATAGATACCTTATATTGTAGTGATAGAACATATAAGAGTAATGAGATAAATAATATTTATAGAAATTTTGATGATACTAAAGATGCTTTTTTAAATGTGGTAACAAATATTATTTATTTTAAAAATCAAGAAAAAAGTCTCTATTCTTTGGAAATCAGATCATTATACAGTTATATTTTATATGTAATTAAACATTTTTTTAAATATAGAAGCTTTTTTCAAAAATATAAAGTTGTAAGCTTATATGAACAATTTTATATATTTAAAAATATGTATTTTATGAATAAATTGATAAGAAAAAATAGTATTAAAATTATATTTTCAGTTCATGAAACTATGCCCGTAACTATAATTAGTTATGTATGTAGTAAATCTCAAAGTACAATTTCTTTGTCAGCAACCTGGTCTTTAGGTTACTTTCCTGCTTTTGAAGCAGGATTTATAAAACAAGCAGATATATATTTTTTGTGGGGAGAATTTCAACAAACAATTTTTTCAAAATCACATGATTGTTCAAAATACTATATAAAAAATGGGTACTTAGGTGATTTTGCTGTAGATTATTTCAAAAGAACATCTAAAAAATATAGAAATTTAAATTATATAGTTCTATATGATAATGTTTTTTATGATGATTTGTTTATAACTCAAAAACAAGTATATGAATTTATTAAGACAACATTAGAGTTTTGTAAAAAGAATGATTTGAAGTTAATAATAAAAACAAAATATGAAAAAACTTTTAAAAACTACGATAATCTAAAAGTTTTAGCAAATAAATTTAAAGAAATAATAATCTTCGAATATGGTAGAGCAGATTTGACTCCTGTCTTTAATGCAAAAATGGCCGTTGGAATTTCTAATAGTAGTTTGGTTAATATTGCAAGTTGTTGGGGTATTCCATCAATACTTTATGATAAATATAATTTAATAGACACTGATAATATTTCAATAAATTGTGTTGTTGCTAAAAATATTTTTGAATTAGAAAGACAACTAAATATATTATATAATGATACAAAAGTTTGTAAAGTTGATTGTTGTTCTAAAGTTGACTCATTTGTTGATGGAAAAGCATTGAATAGAATATACGAATACATAAATAAACTGAAAGAATGTAGAGGAACAAAAGAAGAAAAGATAAATTATGCTAATAAATTATATAAATTAAAATATGGAAAAGATAAAGTAATAAAAAATAAAAAGGAAATATATTAAATGGGGTCAGTTAGAAAATATTTATTTAAAGAGAAATTACCAGATAGAGAAAGTCATCATTCTAGATTATTTATAGATTTAGCAGAAAATATACATATCCATCATAGAGAATATAGAACAGTTTTTTCACTAGATGAGTATTTTGAGTATGCGGACATAGTAGCAAAATCAACAAATGATGTAAGAAACTTTTTGGAACAAAATCCAAACTATGAAGAGCAAAAATATCCAACTACAATTATGATTGCAGGAGGAAAAGAAAGACAACTAAAATTTTTAAAAAACTCACCTAAACCAAATCAAAGTGCATATTTTGGAAATGATTTTGCAATAGAACTGCAAGATGAATTTGTTACAGATGAAATACATATTCACTATAGAGATTTTCGTATAGCTATGGATAGAAAAAGATTTCGAAGGGTTGCAGAGGGATTTAGAGTTTCACTTAAAGAACTAGATAAGTTTGAAAAACTTGAAGAATATAACAGAGATAGTCATCCAGATAGAATGATAAAAGATTTTAACAATTTAGATAAAGATGATATTGACACAAAACAAATGGGTGTAAATCAAGTTAATATAGATAAAATATTTTCTAATTGGTATAAAAATATAGAAAATGAATGGACTCCAAGTAAGGAAGCAATTAATGCACTTGAAATTGAATTCAATAAAACAAAAAAATTTGTTCCGATATTATTAAGTACCGAAAAAGATGGTAAACATTTAATTGTAGATGGTCATCATCGTTATTATTGTGCAAAACAATTAGGTTTAAATAAGCTAGATGCAGTTGTTTTAAATTTAACTTTTGAAGAAACATCAAAAATTAGAGAAGCAGAAGTACTATTGAAACAATTTGATCAAGAAACTAATTACGAATACAATGTTTCTAGTTTTATAAAATCCTATTTAGGGTATAGATTGAATAGGTTTTATTCCAATGCATTTAAGAGTAAAATGAGAAGTCAAAAACTTTGGTACAGAGTGTTAAGAAAAATTAAACAAATGGTTTTTGGCAAAAAACAGATATTCAAAACATTTAATGAAGCACATAATAATCATAATTAATATATGGACAACTAGTGAAATTAAAGTATAAAAAGACTAATCTAGAAATATATATAAAAAATAAACAATATGATTATAATATAAATACAGATATTGATGTAGAATATATAAGAAATCTATTTAACAATAGCATTGGAAAACTTAGTCAAAAACATAATTCAATAGAATATTGGCTTATGAAGTTAAGTGAACGAAATACATTAACACATGATCTTTTTCTAGATATATGTAAAATTTATCTTTTAAAGTCTTTAAATAAGCAATATAAAAATATTGAAATCTATACAAATAATATAACCTTTTATCTTTATTTTTCATCTTTTGTTAAAATGTCGCTAAAAGATATACTATTTTTTGAGGTTAAAAGAATTTTAATTTTTAATAAACCATATTTGCAAACTATCAAATTTTTAATAAACAAATTGATTTTTATTATGAAATATAAAAGTAAAGAATCGGCCAAACCAATCCAAAACACAACTATTATCCAAACATGGGTAAGTGATAATAATTTTAAAAATAATAGTTTTAAAGATAGTTATTATGGTGATTTGTTTAAATATTTGCAAAAAAAATCTAAAAAAGTAATTACATGGCCAGTATTTTATAATGTAAAAAATGAAGCTAAAGCAGTTAGTTTTATACGAAAGTATAATGATGATTTTATTTTGATAGAGGATTATTTAAAGCCAGCTGATTATTTAGAAGCTATTAAACATTTTATTAAAAAAAGGTTTTTAAATCTAGGGATTATAAATATAGGAAATGAAGACTTTTCTAAAGTTTTCAAATATTACCAAAATATAGAAACAATTGAAGAGGTGTCTCTATTTTACAATTTTACTAAAAGACTAAAGGAAAAAAGGTCTAACAATATTGTTTTTATACATAATCATGAAAATATGATATCAGAAAAGGCACTTGTTTTAGGGGTAAAAAAACATTTAAAAGATTCAAAAGTAATAGGCTACTTTCATACTACTAAACCTAGAAATCAATTATGTTTAGAGTATGCATCATTAGAGGAATTTAATATAGCTCCTAAGCCTGAATTAATAATCTTTAATAATTATAAGTATAGAAAATATTTTGAAAATGCATTCCCTGAAATGAGATTTAAAGATGGTGTAGCATTTAAGCAACTTCACTTAAAAAATAAAATTGAAAAAAATAATAATAAGAAAAATAAAGTATTAGTCTTGTTTTCTGGCACAAATGATGAAATAAAATTAATGTTTGATCTTTTAAATAACTTAAAAGATGATTATGAATTTATATTTAGAATGCATCCTATGAATCGATTTAATGTAAAAAAATATTATAAAAAAGAAAACTATGAAGTTGAAAATGAAATAAGTTTAGATATCTTATTAAATCAGGTTTTAAAAGTAATTTCTACATATTCAGCAGTTGCATTAGAATCTGCATTAAGTGGAGTAAGTGTTGGACTTTTGTATAATAAAAAAAGATTATTATTAAATCCATTTGATGATACAAATATAGAAAATTATAAACTTATTTCAAATTACAAAGAATTAGAATCTTTTTTAATCACAAATTTTAAGAATAAAATAGTTGAACAAAGCTTTAATATCAAAGATGAAAATTATAAAATATTTCTGGAGGTAACTAAATGAAAGTATTGCTATTAGCAGGTGGATATGGAACTCGATTAGCAGAAGAAACGGAACTAAGACCAAAACCTATGGTAGAAATTGGTGGGAGACCTATATTATGGCATATAATGAAGATATACAGCAAATGTGGTTTTAATGATTTTGTTATATTGCTAGGATATAAAGGATATTATATTAAGGAATATTTCGCAAATTATTTTTTACATCAAAGTGATGTAACTATAGATATGTCAAATGGACAAATGGAAATTCATAATAATTCTGCAGAACCTTGGAAAGTGACACTTTTAGATACAGGACTTAATAGTATGACTGGTGGAAGAGTAAAAAGAGCTCAAGATTTTGTAGGAAATGAACCTTTTATGTTAACTTATGGCGATGGAGTAAGTAATTTAGATATTAATGAACTTGTTAGTTTTCACAAATCACATGGGAAAGTTATGACAATGACATCGGCTCAGCCAGATGCACGTTTTGGTGGATTAAATATTACTAAGGATAATCAGGTTACAGAATTTAAAGAAAAGCCTAAAGGTGAAGGGGGTTGGATAAATGCTGGATTCTTTGTATGTGAGCCAAAAGTATTTGATTATATTACAGAAGGTGATAGTACAGTCTTTGAAGAAGCTCCTCTTATGAATTTAGCAAGAGATGGTGAAATATATACTTTTAAACATGATGGATTTTGGAAACCTATGGATACATTGAGAGATAAACAACAACTTCAAAAGATGTGGGAAACAAATCAAGCTCCTTGGAAAGTTTGGGATAAATAATGTTTAAAGATGTTTACAGAAATAAAAAAGTTTTAGTGACTGGTCACACTGGTTTTAAAGGCAGTTGGCTTACAAGTTGGCTTATTAAACTTGGTGCAAATGTGGTGGGTATTTCAAAGGACATACCAACTAAGCCATCAATGTTTGAAGAGTTGAAATTAGAAGACAAGATTAAACATTATCAAGAAGATATTAGAGATTTATTAAAGATGAAAGAGATTATCTCAAATGAAAAACCACAATTTTTATTTCATCTTGCTGCTCAACCTATAGTATCTACTTCATACAATGATCCAATAGAAACCATATCATCAAATGTGGTAGGTACAGCAAATATTTTGGAGGCTTTAAAAGTATCAAATCATAACTGTACAGCTATCATCATTACAAGTGATAAGGCTTATGACAATGTAGAACAAGTTTGGGGTTATAAAGAAGATGATAAAATGGGTGGAAAAGATATTTACAGTGGTAGCAAGGGTGCAGCTGAACTTATCATAAAGTCATATTATCATTCATTTTTCAAAAAAGATCATTGCAATATAAAATTAGGAATAGGTCGAGCCGGTAATGTTATAGGCGGTGGTGATTGGGCAAAAGATAGAATAGTAGTTGATTGTATGGTTGCTTGGAGTAAAAAAGAAGTAGTTGAGATAAGAGCTCCAAAAGCTACAAGGCCATGGCAACATGTGTTGGAACCTCTTAGCGGATATCTTAACCTTGGAGAAGAACTTTATCAAAACGATAGCTTGCATGGTGAAGCATTTAACTTTGGCCCAAGGGCAGAACAAAATCATACAGTAGAAGAGTTGCTAATAGACTTAAGTAAGTATTGGAATTTTGAAGATGTAAATAATGCATATAAAGTGACAGGAAATATCCCATTTCATGAAGCTGGACTTTTGAAGCTCAATTGTGACAAAGCACTTTTTTATTTAAAATGGCAAGCAAGTCTAGAATACAAAGATACTATAAAATTCACAAGTGAATGGTATTATGACTTTTACATACGTGAAAAAAACATACTTGGTAAGACACTTGAACAAATTGTAGAATATGAAAATATAGCAATTAGTAAAGGTTTAAAATGGACGGAGTAATACTTACACCACTTAAGCAAATCTATAACCCTAAAGGTGATATTCTTCATGCTATGAAAAAAAATGATGAAGGGTATGATGGATTTGGGGAAGCATATTTTTCTACTATCAATAAAGATGATATCAAAGGTTGGAAAAAACATACTCAAATGACTTTAAATCTTGTGGTGCCAATTGGAGAGATAGAATTTGTTGTTTATAATGAAAAGTCAAAAAAATTTTTCATTGTAAAGTTATCACAGAATAACTATCAAAGATTGACTATAGAAGCTGGACTTTGGGTTGGATTTAAAGGAATTGGTCAATATAATATGTTATTAAATTTAGCTAGTATTGAACATGATCCAAGAGAAGCAGTCAATATTGATTTAAGTGAGATTACGTATGAGTGGAACAAGTATGAAAGTATTAATAACCGGAGCTAATGGTATGCTTGGGACTAACTTAATGAAGTTAATCTCATATGAAGCTATTGGATTTACTTCAAAAGAGTTAGATGTATCTGATTCTAAAAAATGTATTGAATTATTAGAATCTAAAAATCCAAATATTATTATTCACACTGCAGCATATACGAATGTGGAAGATTGTGAAGGAAATCCAAAAAAAGCTTATAAGATAAATACGATTGGTACTCAAAATTTAGTTAACTATTGTATTAATAAAGATATTTTATTTATTTATATTTCCAGTACAGGAATCTATGGTACAAAAAAAGAAAATATACATTATAATGAATTTGATGAAGTTAACCCAACTACGATTCATCATAAATCAAAATATGAAGCAGAAAAAATAATTCAAAGTCACTTATGCAAATACTTGATTTTAAGAACAGGTTGGCTTTTTGGTGGAGACATACAACACAATAAAAATTTTGTTTATAAAAGATATTTAGAAGCTAAGAATAATCGTGAAATATATAGTGATAATTCTCAAATTGGAAATCCTACTAGTATTAAAGATCTAGTTAAACAAATTGAAATTTTAATTAAATATAATCAATATGGGATATTTAATTGTGTAAATGAGGCAAAGAATATTTCAAGGTATGATTATGTAAGAAAGATTGTAGAACTATTTGAATGTAATTGTGAAGTGAAAGTTGCAGATGATACTATGTTTAAAAGAGCCGCTCCTGTATCAAAAAATGAATCTGCAGAAAATTTTAAACTCAATTTATTGAAAATAAATAAAATGATAAATTGGGAAATATCATTAAAAGAATATATAGAAAAATTAAAGATGGAAATAAATGAAAAATAAACCACTCGTTTCAATACTTATGAACTGTTATAATGGGGAAAAGTATCTTAAAGAAGCTATAGATAGTATTTATGCACAGACATATGAAAACTGGGAAATAATATTTGTAGATAACTGTTCAGTTGATGGTAGTGCAGATATTGCTAAGTCTTATGATAAAAGATTAAAGTATTACAAAACAAGAGAAAATATTCCATTAGGGGCGGCAAGAAATTGGGGATTGCAGTTTGTAAAAGGGGAATTTTTAACATTTTTAGATACAGATGACATATGGCTTAATAATAAACTTGAATTACAATTAAAAACTATTGAAGAAGATGTAGCATTTGTTTATAGTTCAGTAATTCATATAAATGAGGTAGGAATAAAATTAAGAGATACTATTTTAAATATTGATAATAATTTTGAATCATTGTTAAAAAGATATGATATAAATATGCATAGTACATTAATAAACTTAAATCTTGTAAATGTAAAATTTAATGAAAAACTATTATATTGTCCAGATTATGAATTGTTTATGAATATTTCTGCAAAAGGCTATAATTATAAAGCTATTAATAAATCATTAGTGAAGTATAGAGTACATAGTGATTCTTTATCTTTTAAGACTATTGACATTCAAATAAATGAGATAATATCAGTAATTAATAATTTAAAAAAAGACTATCCTATTTTATATGGACAATATAGAAATACTTTTAAAATAGCAATTTATAAATTCACCTACCTTATAAATGCTAAAAAGTTTTTAAATATGAAAAGATATTTTAAAGCAGCAAAAGAACTGTTTTTTTTAGCACAATATGATAAAAAATATTTTATTGTTTCTTTACTTTTATTTATTCCTATGTTTAATTCATTGATTTATAATAGGTTTTTAAAAAAATATGTATAAATTACTAATATTTAATAAAATATCAATATTGTATTATGTCATTATATTTCTTTTTGCTATAAATACTGATATTACAACAGGTTTATATTTATATGATGTAGTTATATTATTTACGGTAGTAAAATTATTTTATAAGAAAAATATTTATTTAAGTAAAAATACAAAAAAATTTATATTTAGTATATTATTTTGTATTACACTACCAACTTTTTTAAGTTTATTATATCAATCTTTTTTCTATCCTGAATTAATGCAAAAATATTCTATTTACGTTGCATACAATACTTTTGTTGTAATATTATACATCATTTTTTTCGAAAATACATATAAAAATTTATACTTAAATTTTAATATAGTTTCAATAGTGCTAGCTATACCTATACTTATTAGTTTAGCAATGTATTTTGATCCGACAATTAATGATTTCTTTGCATTTGTATACAATATAGAAAGACAACATTCTTTACGTTATGCAGGTATTTGGGGTAGAGATGTAAATCAATTAGGTTATTATGCAACTGTTTTTTTATTCTTTAACATTTGCATATATTATTATAAAAAAATATCTAAATATTTATTTATTTTTCTTATTATATTATCCTTGCTTTCAATTATTATTAGTGGAATGAGGTTAGGAATTTTTGTTTTAGGCTTTATATTAGTTATTTTTGCTATTTTATATAAAAAGCCCATTGTATCTTTAAAGTCACTATTTAGTTATATATTATTTTTATTGTTATTAGGATTTATATATTCTCTTACTATTGAAAATAGTTACATTATATCTTATCTAATAGAAAGATTTGATATTAATTTATTCTTTGGTGATTTAACTGGTGCATCAGGGCGAAATCATATCGGTAAAATGTATGCTAAGTGGTATACAATTTTCACATACAAAGATGATTTATTAGATATCTTATTTGGCATGTACCCTAAGTGGAAATTCCCTGACTCTTTAGTTATATTTTATTTTGCAAACCATGGTTTTATAGGAGTATTACTTCTGTTATTCTATATTGGATTTATCTTTAAAATATTGTTAAAATTTAACTTACCATATATTCCAACTTTTATATTGTTTTTTTTATTAATCGTTTCATTTAAAGGAAACTTTATTTTTAATAATATGGGCATGTATATTTTTGTATTTATATTTTATATATTTCTAGAAGAGAAATACTGCAGAAAGGATATCAGTGATAATAATAGTAGGTAAAAGAAGTAATCTATCTAAAAATATTGCTTTGCAAATAGAAGGTTGTATCTTAATCTCAAATTCTTCAGAATTAGAAACTATTTTAAATACTACGAAAATAGATGAAAAAATAGAATTAATATTTAATAATTTTCAAATATCAACGAAATTAAATAATTGTATAGATTTAGCTGAATATATAGATAAGTCTATATATGAAACATCTAAAACTTTAGATATTTTAGATAAAAAAGAAATATATATTAGTAAAATTATCTATACAAGTAGTAGTTCAGTATATGGCAATAATAAATTTTGTTCAGAAATAGATAATGTGATGCCAATGAGTTTACAAGCTTCGTTAAAAGTGGCAAATGAAGAGTTAATTAAAAGATTTTGTGAATCTAGAAGTATTAATTATACAATAACTAGAGTATTTAATATGTATGGTGGTGATGATAGATTTTCTGTAATTAGTAAAATCAAAGATACTTATATTAAGGATATACAATTAAATATTATTAATAGTGGATCGGCTATTCGTGACTTTATATATATATTTGATGTAGTTGATGTATATAAAAAACTCTTAAAGAGTAATAATATACCAAGAGTTCTAAATATTGCTAGTGGTAATGGCAAAAGAGTACAAGATATTTTAAATTTTTTAAGAACTAAAGATATATTAATCAAAACTGTAAACACTCAAAGAAATGAACTTAAAGCATCAATAGCAAATATTGATTTATTAGATACTTTTGTAGATACAAGAAATTTTATGCAAGTTGAAGATTATTTATTGAGAGAGCTAAGAAAATGAAAATTATCATAAATACAACAAACTTAAAAACTGGTGGTGCATTGCAAGTTGCAATCTCTTTTATAAAAGAATGTATTAATTTTGATGAACATGAATATTTTGTTTTTTTATCTCCTTCTATGAATAAAGAAATTCAACAAGATAAATTTCCAAATAATTTCAAGTTTTATATATTTAATAATCCAAGCAGATTTATATTATTTGATAAAACAATTAAGAAATTGGATAAAAAAGAAAAAGAAATTGTTCCAGATGTCGTTTTTTCTGTATTTGGACCTACATATTGGAAACCAAAATCAAAACATGTAATGGGATTTGCAAATGGGCTATATCTCTATTCTGAATCACCATATTTTAATACTTTTTCATTTTTAGATAAAATAAAGTTTAAGTTAAAAAAAGAATATCATAGATTTCTTTTACGTACAAATGCAGACTTTTATGTTTTACAAACAGAAGATATGAAAAAAAGATTTGCACAATTTATCAGTAAAGAAGAAAATATTATGCAAGTTATATCTAGTCGACATGACTCAATTTTTGAACAACCTTTCAATGATTTGAAATTATTACCTAACAAAAGTGATGGTGAATTTTGGTTTATAACAATTTCTGCGTATTATCCACATAAAAGATTAGATTTAATTAATGATTTAGTTCCATTAATTAAAAAAGAAAAATTAAATGTCAAATTTATATTGACAATACCTGAAGATGTTTTAGAGAAGAATTTTAGAAATGTGAAAGAGTATATTATAAATTTAGGCCCAGTTAAACTTGAAGAATGTTCATATATTTATAGTAAATGTGATGCTCTTTTTTTACCAACATTAATTGAAAGTTTTACAGCTTCTTATCCTGAAGCAATGATAATGAAAAAACCGATTTTAACTTCTCATTACTCTTTTGCAAAAACAGTTTGTAAAGATGCTGCACTCTATTTTAATCCTTATGATATAAACGATATAATGAATCAGATTAGAATAATTTATACTGATAAAAAGCTTTATACTGATTTAGTTGAAAAAGGTTTGAAAGTTGTTGAAATATTGCCTTCTTCAAAATCAAGAGCAAATAAATATTTGAATATATTAGAGGAAATAAAGGGTAGAAATGTTTAAAGATAAAATACTATTAATTACAGGAGGAACTGGCTCTTTTGGGAATGCTGTTCTTCGTAATTTTTTAAATACTGATATAAAAGAAATAAGAATTTTTAGTAGAGATGAACTCAAGCAAGATGATATGAGAAAAAAATATAACAATGATAAGCTTAAGTTTTATCTTGGTGATGTTAGAGATGTAAATTCACTTGATGATGCTATAAGAGGAGTGGATTATATCTTTCATGCAGCTGCACTCAAGCAAGTGCCATCATGTGAATTTTATCCTATGCAAGCAATCCAAACAAATGTAGTTGGTACTGAAAATGTACTAAATGTAGCAGTAAAACATAAAGTTAAAAATATAGTAGTCCTAAGTACTGATAAAGCTGTATATCCTATCAATGCTATGGGTATAAGTAAAGCTATGATGGAAAAAGTAGCGGTTGCCAAAAGCAGAAATATTGATAATTCTGAAACTATTATCTCTTGTACACGATATGGAAATGTTATGGCAAGTAGAGGTTCAGTAATACCACTTTTTATAAAACAAATAAAAAGTGGTCAAGATATAACAATAACAGATCCAAATATGACTAGATTTATGATGAGTTTGGATGATGCTGTAGATTTAGTAATGTTTGCTTTTAAAAATGCAAAGAATGGAGATATATTTGTCCAGAAAGCACCTGCTTGCACTGTTGAATTACTTGCGAATACTTTGAAAAATATGCTTGGATTTCCTAATCACAGAATAAATATCATTGGTACAAGACATGGTGAAAAACTATATGAAACACTTCTAACAAGGGAAGAAATGGTTCATTCTGTGGATATGGAAAGATATTATCGAATTCCTGCTGATAATAGGGATTTGAATTATGGGAAGTTTTTTGAAGAAGGTGAGGTAATAACCGAAGCACATGATTATCATTCACATAATACAAAACAATTAAATAAGGAAGAACTAAAAGAAATGCTTTTGAATCTTACTGAAATAAAACAAGACTTGAAAGAATTTGGAGTTATGGTATGAAAACAGTTATGACAATAGTTGGGACAAGACCAGAAATTATAAAACTTAGTCGAGTTATAGCTGAGCTTGAAAAATATACAAATCATATTTTGGTTCATACTGGACAAAATTATGATTATGAACTAAACGAAGTGTTTTTTAATGATATGGGAATAAAAAAACCTGACTATTTTTTAAATGCAGCAGCATCTAATGCAATTGAAACTATTGCAAATGTAATATCTAAATCAGATAAACTTTTTGAAAAGTTAAAACCAGATGCAGTTTTACTTTATGGAGATACAAATAGTTGTTTGTCTGTAATCTCCGCAAAAAGAAGGAAAATTCCAATTTTTCATATGGAAGCAGGGAATCGATGTTTTGACCAAAGAGTTCCAGAAGAGATAAATAGAAAAATTGTTGATCAATTAAGTGATATAAACATGACTTTAACAGAACATGCAAGAAGATATTTAGTTGCGGAGGGGATTCCCTCTGAAACAGTAATAAAAACTGGTTCTTCTATGCAAGAAGTTTTAGAGTATCATAAAGAAGATATAAAAAATTCAAAAGTTTTAGAAAATTTAAATTTAGAACCAAAAGAGTTTTTTATCGTAAGTACACATAGAGAAGAAAATTTAGATAGTGAGCAGAACTTTAATGACTTATTAAAATCATTAAATGTCATAGCTACAACGTATAATAAAAGACTAATTGTATCTACGCATCCTAGAACAAGGAAGAAACTAGAATCTTTAGAAAATAAAGATTTCAATTCTTTAATAGAATTTATGAAACCACTTGGATTTTTTGATTATATAGCATTACAACAAAATGCATATTGTGCTATCAGTGATAGTGGAACAATCACAGAAGAGTCTTCAATATTAGGTTTCCCTTCAATTACTATAAGACAAGCTCATGAAAGACCAGAAGGAATGGATGAAGGAACATTAATAATGTCTGGACTTAAAAGTGATGATATTATAAACTCTATAAATATAGTAACAGAACAAACTGCAAAGCAGCCAATGAATATAGTAAAAGATTATGATACAAATACAGTATCAAAAAAAGTAGTCAGAATAATAGTAAGTTATATAGATTATATAAATAGAACTGTATGGAAAGAGTATTAATATGAAAAAAATAGTTATTTTAGGTGCATTAGGTATGGCTGGTCATATTATGGCTGAGTATTTGAATTCTTTAAAAAAATATGAGATATATGGAGTTGCAAGAACTAAAGATACTGAATATGTATCAAAAGAGCTTGATGTAACTAATTTTAATGAATTAGAAGAATATTTAGAAGAAAGTAAACCTGATATTGTGATAAATTGTATTGGTATACTTGTTTCAAAGTCAAATAGTGAGTTAACAACTGCCATACAAATCAATAGTTATTTACCACAATTTTTATCTGAATTGGGAAATAAATTAGATTATAAACTTATTCATATAAGCACAGATTGTGTTTTTTCTGGAAAAGATGGACAATATAGTGAAAACTCTTTTAGAGATGGTGATGATAACTACGCGCGAACAAAAGCTTTAGGTGAAGTAATAAATGAAAAAGATTTAACTATTAGAACATCTATCATAGGTCCTGAATTAAAATCTAATGGAACAGGATTATTAGACTGGTTTTTAAAGCAAGAAAATACTATAAGCGGATATTCAAAAGCTTTTTGGTCGGGTGTTACAACATTGGAGTTAGCAAAACAAATGGAGGCTTTTATAGATCAAGATATAAAAGGTTTATTTCAATTATGTCCAGATGATAAAATATCAAAATATGATTTATTAAAAGAGTTTGCAAAAGTTTGGAATAAGACTATAGAAATTGGTGAAAACTCTGATTATAAGGTAGATAAAAGTTTAGTTTGTACAAGAACAGATTTTATTTATACAAATAATCAAAGACCAAATTTTGAACAAATGTTGTTAGATACAAAAAATTGGATTGACTTAAACAAAAATTATTATCAACATTATAATTTATAAGAGTAAATATGGAAAAAATTTTAATAGTTACAGAATATTTTTATCCTGAAGAGTTTAAGATTAATGAAGTTGCTCAAGAATGGAAAAAAAAAGGTTATGATGTTGATATTTTAACTCAAAATCCTACTTATCCACATGGAAAAATATTTAAGAATTATAAAAATAAATGGTTTACAAAAGAATCTTATAATGGAATGAATATTTATAAAGTTAAAGCTGTCACTGGATATAAAACAAGTTTATTTAAAAAACTATTAAAATACTTTTCTTTTATGATACTTGGAAGTATAGTAAGTTTAAAAATAGGAAAAAGATACGATTGTGTTTTTGGTTTTGATGTTGGTGCATTGACAGGAATGATTCCAGCAGTTATTTTAAAACAATTCTATAAAAAGCCTGTAACTCTTTGGATACAAGATATTTGGCCTGATAGTGTTTATGCATATGGTTTTAAAAGAACTAAAATTTTAGAATTTTTTTTAAATGCTTTTGTTCGATATGTTTATAGATATACTTCAAACTTTGCAATATCTGCAAAAGGATTTAAAAAAAAAGTATTGCCATACCTTGATGATGAAAAAGAAATCTTATATGCACCAAATTGGGCAGATTATTTAAAAAAAGATTTAGAGAAATTTTCTTTTAGTAATGATGATAAAATTCATTTTACTTTTGCAGGAAATATTGGGACAGTACAAAATCTTGATAATGTGATAGATGTTTTTGGAAGATTGGATGATGAATTTTTAAACAAACTTCAACTAAATATTATAGGTGATGGTTCACATCTAGTAAAACTAAAAAATACGGTAAATGAAAATGATCTCAAAAACGTTGTATTTTGGGGTAGAAAGCCTAGAGAAGAAATTTATAAATATTTAGAAGCAAGTGATTTTTTAATAGTTTCATTAATAAATAAAGAAATATTTTCACTTACTGTTCCAGCAAAAACTCAAACATATATCGCAACAGGTAAACCTATTATTGCAATTATAAACGGTGAAGCAGCTGAAATAATAAAAGAAAATGAGTTAGGATTAGTTTGTAAACCTGATAGTATTGAAGAAATAAAATCTACTTTTACAGATGCAATCAATAGTAGCGATGAAGAAAGAAACAAATATATGAAAAATTCTGAATTTTTGACAAATACAGTATTTAAAAAAGAGATAATTATAGATAATTTATTAGAATTATTAAAAAGAGGTTGATATGAAAATATTAATAACAGGTTCATCCGGTTTTGTAGGAAGATATTTTATAAATAAATATAAAAATAAGTATGGAATAGAAACTTTTAGTTTTTTTAAAAATGATATTGATCTATTAGATTGTAATAGTATAGATGTTGTATTTCATTTATCAGCATTAGTTCATCAAATGGGTGGTGCTAGTGCTAGTGAATATGAGAGAATAAATGTTACACAGACTTTACAACTTGCTAAAAAAGCAAAAGAATCAGGAGTAAAGCATTTTTTATTTATGAGTACAGTAAAAGTTTATGGAGAAGAGACTACTAGTAAATATGCAGAAGATAGTATTTGTAATCCAGAAGATGAGTATGGAAAAAGTAAACTAAAAGCTGAATATGAACTTCAAAAATTAGAAGATAAAAATTTTAAAATATCTATTATAAGAACACCTATTGTATATGGATACGGAGTAAAGGCTAATATAAAGAATCTTATTAATCTTGTAAATAAAGTTCCTGTATTACCTTTTGGAAAAATAAAAAATAATAGAAGTATGATTTATATAGGAAATCTTTGTCATTTGGTTGATGAGGTAATAATACAAGAAAAATCTGGAATCTTTTTAGCTAGTGATGATGAACCTTTAAGTACTTCAAAACTAATTAAACTTATTGCTTTGAATTTAGATAAAAAACTCTATCTAATAAAAGTTCCTTTCTTTGAAACTTTATTAAGATTATTAAAACCTTCATTTCATAAAAGATTATATGGTAGTTTAGAGATTGATAATAGTATTACAAAAGAGAAATTAAATCTTAAAAATCCACATACTGTTGAAGAGGGTATAAAACTTATGATAAAAGGCAAAGATTGATTTACCTAATATTACTTTTAGTCTCATTTTCACTTACATATTTTATAAAAGAGTATGCTATAAAAAAATCACTAGTAGCGCAAATAAATGAAAGAAGTTCTCATACTATTCCAACTCCTCATGGTGGTGGTATAGCTATAGCTATTACATGGTTTATTGGCTTATTTTATTTATACTTTACTTCTCAAATAGAAACAAATCTTTTTTATGCTTTATTAGTAGGATTTATAATAAGTGTTGTTAGCTTTTTTGATGATTTATATGAGTTAAGTCCTAAGCTAAGACTTATTGTTCAAGCTTTAGTTGCTATAATAGGGCTTTATTTTTTAAGTGGTTTTGAAACTTTAATTTTTGGTTTATTTGATATTTCAAACTCTATTTTTACAAATATTTTTGCTTTTTTTCTTATTATTTGGTTTATAAATCTTACAAATTTTATAGATGGTATAAATGGATATGTAGGTAGTGAGTTTGTATTTTTATCTCTTGCTGGATTTCTTTTATTTACAGATGCACATTTTTTAGTATTAACTGCTTCAGTTTTGGGATTTTTATTTTGGAATTGGAACAAGGCAAAAATCTTTATGGGAGATGTTGGTAGTACTCTTTTAGGATATAACATAGCAATTTTTTCTCTATATTATTCAAATCAAGAATCAACAAACTTTTGGATTTGGATTGTTTTATTTTCATTATTTTGGTTTGATGCAACTATTACTTTAATAAGAAGAAAGCTAAATGGTGAAAGATTAAGTCAAGCTCATAAAAAACATGCTTATCAACGACTTACTCAGGCTGGCTGGAGCCATTATAAAGTTACAAACTATTCTATATGTGTTAATTTAATACTTTTTGTTTTAGTATATTACATTTCTAATATTTTTATATCTTTTTTATTATCTTTAATATTATTATATAGTATAATGAAGTTTATTGATTCTAAAAAGGCTTTTAAATAATGTTTCACATTGATAAACGAATTCTAAATTTTCTAGTTATTATTACTCTTACTATCTTTTCTTTTGCTTGGACTTTTTTTATATTTCATAAACCTTTTGATTGGTTTGTTGTTTTATCTGTAATAGTTTTAAGAATACTTTCATCCCTTATTCTTTTTAAAGACTTTTCTCTTTCTTGGAGTAAAGCAACACAAAAGACATTTATACTTAAAAGTATAGTTTATATAACTCCTTCTTTTCTTTATATTCCTTACTTTCATGGAGAAGTTAGATTTGCACTTATGGCATCTGAGCTTTTCCTTTTTGTTTTTTCAATAAATTTTTTAATGTACTCATACTATTTCGTAGTAAATAGAAGTAAAGTTCAAAAGACAAAAAGAGTAGTTATTTATGGTGCTGGAAAAGCTGGTATGAAGCTTGAAGAAGAGTTTAGACCTAGTAAATATAAAGTAAGATATTTTATTGATGATGATAAAATTATTCAAGGTAGAAGTATTGACGCAATAAGAATTCTTTCAAAAGAGAAATTTAAAGAAAAAGCTAAAAAGTATGACCTTCTTGTAATTGCAATGCCAAGTGCAACTCAAGAGCAAATAAACTCTGTTTATAAAGAGCTAAAAGAGTATTTTAAAGAAATTCAAATTTTACCTTCTTTAGAAGAGATTTTAAGAGATAAAGATTTTTCAACACAGTTAAAAGATATCTCTGTTGAGGATTTATTAGCACGGCATCCAAAAGATTTAGACAAGCAAAGAATTGAAAACTTTATTAAAAACAAAGTAGTACTTATTACTGGTGCTGGTGGAAGTATTGGTAGTGAGATTAGTAGGCAGTGTAAAAAATTTGGAGCTAAACAACTTATTTTGGTTGACCATAGTGAGTTTAATCTTTACAGCATAACTGATGAGCTAAACTCTGAAATAGTAGTTCCAGTTATGCAGACAGTTAGGAATTTTGGTTTTGTAGAAGAGACTTTTAAAAAATATAAGCCTGAAATTGTTATTCATGCAGCAGCTTATAAGCATGTCCCACTTGTAGAAGGAAATATTTTAGAAGGTATTTCAAATAATATTATGGGAACTAAAAACTGTATTGATCTTGCTATTAAATACAAAGCTGAAAAGTTTGTACTTATTTCAACTGATAAGGCAGTACGACCTACAAATGTTATGGGTACTACAAAGCGTATTTGTGAACTATATGCTCAAAATATTAATACAGACAAAAACACTGAAATAGTAGCTGTAAGATTTGGAAACGTTTTAGGAAGTAGTGGAAGTGTTATTCCTAAGTTTAAATCACAAATTGAAAAAGGTGGCCCAATAACAGTAACTCATCCTGATATTACAAGATATTTTATGCTTATTCCTGAAGCCTGTGAACTTGTACTTCAAGCAGCTAGTATAGGAAAAGGTGGAGAGATATTTATTCTTGACATGGGTGAACCAATTAAGATTGTAGATTTAGCTAAAAATATGATTGAATTAAGTGGAAGAAAAGAGATTAAAATAGAGTACTGTGGTTTAAGACCTGGCGAAAAGCTTTATGAAGAGCTTTTAATCAATGATAGTGATATGAAAACACAATATGAATCAATCACAGTTTCAAGCCCTACAAAATATGATATTAAGAAACTAAATCAAGATATAGAAGAGCTTTTAGTTTGTGAAGATAAAATAGCCAAACTAAAAGAGATAGTACCAGAGTTTGACCATAAATTAAACTGATTTAGAATCTAATTAAAATTTTGCTAAAATAGTATCTTTTAAATTAAAGAGAGAATACTATTATGAAATATACAAATATAGATTTTGATAACAAAACAATACTTATAACAGGAGCAGCAGGTTTTATTGGTTCAAGCCTATGCTTCTACTTTCAAGAAAATTATCCAGATGCAGAAATTATTGCCCTTGATTGCTTTAGAAGTGGAGAGACTTTTTCAAATGGAAACTTAAAAAGCTTTGGTCACTTTAAAAACCTTTTAGGGTTTAATGGACAAGTAATCAGTGGTAATATAAATGACAAAGAATTACTAAAAGAGCTTGAAAGAAACTTCAACTTTGATTATATATTCCACCAAGCAGCAATCTCAGATACCACAGTTTCTGAACAAGACTTAATGGTACAAACAAATGTAAATGCATATGAAGACTTATTAAAAATTGCAATTGCCCATGGAGCAAATATGATTTATGCAAGTTCTGCTGCAACATATGGAGATAGCGATAGATTTGAAGTAGGCTTTGAGCAACCAAACAATGCCTATGGTTTCTCAAAAGTTATGATGGATAATATCTCATACAAATACATTAAAAAAGGTGTAGATATCTCAATTGTAGGACTTAAATATTTTAACGTATATGGTCCAAGAGAATTTTTTAAAAATAAAACTGCTTCTATGGTAGTTCAGTTTGGACATCAAATTTTAAATGGACAAACACCAAAACTATTTGAAGGTAGTGATAAAATCTTAAGAGACTTTATTTATATTGAAGATATCGTTCAAGCAAATATCAAAGCTTGTGCAGCAAAACAAAGTGGTGTTTACAATGTAGGTACTGGATGTGCTAGAAGCTTTGAAGATATTGTAAATATTTTACAAAAAGAGTTAGAAATTGACAATGGTAAAGAGTATATCCCAAATCCTTTTGTAGGTTCTTATCAGTTCTTCACTGAAGCAAATATTGATGCTACAAAAGAAAACTTAGACTATGAGCCAAGATTTTCTATGGAAGAAGGAATTAAAGCATATATTCCTGAGATAAAAAGACTGTTTGAAACAGAAGTAAAAAAAGGTTAACATTGGAAAATATTCAAAAACTAGCTTCAAACTATTCGCCAAAGATATTAGTAATTGGTGATTTGATGATTGATGAGTACCTTTGGGGATCTTGTGATAGAATTTCTCCTGAAGCTCCTGTTCAAGTAGTTGATATAAAAAAAGAGACAAAAGTTCTAGGTGGTGCAGGAAATGTTATTAGTAATCTTGTAGCTCTTGGAACTGAAGTTTCTGTTATGTCAGTTATTGGTGATGATGAAGCAGGGCATGAAGTAAAATCTATGCTTGATAAGCAAGGAGTAAAATCTTTTTTAGTAGAGCAAAGTGGAAGAAAAACTTCAAGAAAAACAAGACTAATGGCTTCACATTCGCAAGTTGTAAGATATGATAAAGAGAGTAAAAATTCTATTTCAACAATAAGCGTAAAAGCTATTTTTGACAAGTTACAAGAGAAAATCACTAGTTATGATACGATTTTATTATCTGATTATAATAAGGGAGTTTTAACATCTGAGCTTTTAGAAAAAATCATTCCTTATGCAAATAAATATAATAAAAAAGTTTTAGTAGACCCAAAAGGTAGTGACTTTTCAAAATATAAGGGTGCGTATCTTTTAACTCCAAATAAAAAAGAAGCACAATTAGCTTCAGGTATAGAAATTGAAAATGATGATACTTTAAGAAAAGCTCTTGAAAAACTAAAAGCAGATGCAAATTTAGGAGTTTCACTTATAACTTTAAGTGAAAATGGAATTGCTATATTAAATAATGATGAGGTAATAGTAAAACCAACAGTTGCAAGGGAAGTTTATGATGTAACTGGAGCAGGTGATACTGTACTTGCTTCGTTAGGTTTTGCTCTAAGTTTAAATTGTGATATAGAAACTTGCTTGGAGTTTGCAAATCTAGCTGCTGGAGTTGTAGTTAGTAAAATAGGTAGTGCAACTGCTACTTTAGATGAGATTGAAGAGTATCAAGTAAGTTTACATAAAAGCTCAATTGAACTTCATATTAAATCAAAAGAAGATATTGCAAAAATATCTGCTAGATTAAAAGCTCAAGGTAAAAAAGTAGTGTTTACAAATGGTTGCTTTGATATTTTGCACAGAGGTCATGTAAGCTATTTAAATGTAGCAAAATCTTTTGGTGATGTTTTAATTTTAGGACTTAACTCAGATGCTAGTGTGAAAAGGCTAAAAGGTGAAAGTAGACCTATAAACAATGAAGAGGATAGGGCTTATATTCTTTCAGCTTTAGAGTGTATCGATTATGTTGTAATCTTTGATGAAGATACTCCATATGAACTTATAAAAGAAGTAGAGCCTGATATTTTAGTTAAGGGTGCTGATTACGAAGGTAAAGAAGTAGTAGGAAGTGATATTGCAAAGCAAACAAAACTTGTTGAATTTGTTGATGGAAAAAGTACTACAAAAACAATAGAAAAAATCCAAGGAGCAAATTAAATGAAAACTGTTATTGAAAATGAATTTGAAGCTCATTTAGAAACTATTTTAAAAGTAAAAGAAACTATGGCTGAACCATTAGAACAAGCTTCAGCTTTAATAGTTGAAACACTAAAAAATGGAAACAAAGTTTTATTTTTTGGAAATGGTGGAAGTGCAGCAGATGCACAACACATTGCAGCAGAATTAACAGGAAGATACAAAACAGAAAGACGTGGACTTCCTGGTATTGCTCTTACAACTGATACTTCAGCACTTACAGCTATTGGAAATGATTATGGCTATGATAGAGTTTTTGATAGACAAGTTGAAGCTTTAGCTCTAAAAGGGGATTTACTTTTTGGTATTTCTACTTCAGGAAACTCAAAAAATGTTATAAATGCATTTAAAGTAGGGGAAAAACTAGGTTGTAAAATTGTTGGTATGAGTGGACGAGATGGTGGAGAGATGAGTAAATATTGTGATGTAAACTTGGTTGTTCCATCGGATGATACGCCAAGAATCCAAGAAATGCATATACTTTTTGGTCATACAATTTGTCAAATAATAGATAATGAGTTGTCATAAAATGCTTACTATAAACTATAAGACAAGAAATTCTCTTATTAGTAAACTTCTTGAAAATGAAAATATAAAAGAAGTTAAAAAGCCATCTTTCTTTTCAAAACTTTTTGGGAATAAAGAGTTTGCAGATATCTATTTTCATAGTGGAAATCTAGATGCCAATGCCATTGAAAATATAAAAAAGGCTAAGAAAGTTTTTGTAAATTCTCAAACAGCACACCATGAGTTACTTAAGAACTTTCAAGAAAACCTTGACAAAGTAGAAGTCTTATATCCAAGTGTTAATATTGAATATAAAAAACCAAAAGAAGTTAAACAAGCCTTTTGCCAAGAACAAGAAATTGACCCTAAAAAAAAGATTATCTTTTTCACAGCTAAGAATTTTAATAATTCAGGTGTAAAAGAGTTTCTCTCTATTGTATTGCAGTTAAGTAGTGAAAACTTTATAGCTGTAATAGAAGGTGATAAAAAACAAATCACAAGCCTAAAGTTTCAATTATCAAAAATAAATACAGAAGATAAGATTATTCTTTTAGATGATTATAAAAATAAAGATGATCTTTTTTTAGCAAGTGATATTTTTATTTTGCCTACTAGCAGTAAAAACTTTGCTTCAAATATTTTAAAAGCGATGTATTGCAAATGTGCTGTTTTTGTAACTGCAACAAATCCTGCAAAAGAGGTAGTTGATATCTTCTCTATGATGGAAAGTCCAGATGATAGAAGTATGCAGTTTAAAGTTGAGGCTTTACTTCAAAATAAAAATGATTTAAAACTAATAAAAAAACAAAATAGAAAAATAGCAAAAGAGTATTCTTTAGAAAATGCTTTGGCAAAAGTCGAAAAGAGCATTTCTACTTTATAATCAATCCTTTCTAATCCTTAAAAATGAAGCAAACTTCGGTTTGCCATTTTTTGTAAAACCATAATATTTAAAACTAACTATGGTGCCTATTCTAAAAGAGTTTTTTCTTTGCTCTTTTGTAAAACCAGTTCCTAAATTAAAAGTTGTTCCATTTTCTAATTTTATTTTCAAACTTTTTAATACACCAGTTTTTTTAGACATATTTATACCTATAATCTCACCTTCCATATCAGAAAACTTTTTTATCTTTAATATGTTTGAGCTTCTTCCTTCAAAATATTTTACTTTAGGATTTTTTATTATAACACCTTCTCCTTTTTTACTAATAATCTCTTCCATAAATTCTTTTAAATGTGTTTTATTTTTTATTTTAATTTGTTTAATTACTTTTAGGTATTTTAATTTCTTCTTATCTATATAGTGTTGTGCTAGTTTAAGTCTTGAAAGAAAGTCTCCTTTTTCATGTGGTACTTCAAATATATTGTATGATATCTCTTTCCAATGTTTTGAGGGCATTTCATCCATTATTATACTTTGAATATTTTCAAAGTCATCTCTTTTAGTCCATAACTCACCATCAAGTTCAAAGTTAGGCAAACTTTTAATAAACCATTTAGGAGCATGAATCTTATTTCCTTTTCTTGTAAGTAACTCTTTTGTATTCCAATAAGCTCTTATTCCATCTAATTTTTCACTCATTACCCAGTTTTTTATGTTATGATGTTGCTTATAGTTTTTAGGCTTTTGTAAATCAAGACCGAAAATAAGACTATTTAGTATTAGTATCAAAAAAATTTTGTTCATAATAAACCTTTTTGTTTAAATAATAAAAAATATTATAGTTATATGGCTTTAAAAAAAATTAAAGATTAAAACATTATTTAAACCAAACTTAAGAACAAAAGGATATAATACGCGAATATTTTTCACTAAAAAAAATTAAGGAAAGAAAATGTCAAGAAGATGCGCTGTATCAGGAAAAGGACCTATGGTTGGAAACAACGTGAGTCACGCAAATAACAAAACAAAAAGAAGATTTTTACCAAACTTAAGAACTGTAAGAGTTACTTTAGAAGACGGTACAACTAGAAAAATCAAAATTTCAGCTAAAGAGTTAAGAACTCTTAAAAAGAACTCATAGAAAGCACATGTAAAGTGCTTTCATGAGCATTTTTAAACGAATAAAAAAAGCTCTCGGCTGGGAGATACGTTCAGCTAAACCAGAATATGACTTAAATCCTGTCATATATTCTCAACTTAAACCTTTTAGATTACCTCTTATTTTAGTACAAATGATTTTGATGATTGGTACATTTGGTTATGTATATATTGAAGATTATTCAATAATGCATGCTATTTTTCAATCAGCTTATACTTTTACAACTACTGGATTTGGTGCCTTAAACGAAGAAAACTTTAGCAATGCAGGAATTGTTTTTACTGTAACTCTTATGTTAGCAGGATTTGCTGTACTTACTTTTTCAGTGGGTATTTTAATTAGCACGATATCAAACGGTACACTTTTTAAGTTAATAAAGGAAAGAAATATGCTTTACAAAATTGCAAGGCTAAGAAGACATTTTGTGATTTTTTATCACAATGAATATACTGCTCAGTTAGCAAGACAGTTTAATGAAAATCATATTCCATTTGTTGTTGTTGACCCAAGTGATGATATTGAAGATATCGCAAAAGAGTGTAACTACCCATACTTTGTAAAAGAAGAACCATACAAAGAAGATGCATTTTTAAAATCACACTTAAGCTCAGCAAAGGGAGTTATTTCATTATCAAAGAATATCTCAAACAATATTACTCTGATTGCTTCTGTTAGATTATATGAAAAAGAGTTAGGAAGAAGTCCTTTCTTAATCATTTCAAATGCAGAAACACAAAATGAAAAGATAAGACTTATGAAACTTGGTGCCGATAAAGTTGTTGCAACTCCTTCACTTATGGCAAAAAGAGTTTCTGCTATGGCTATTAGACCAGAGATGGAAAATGTACTTGAAGAGTTTTTATATAAAAGAGATACTCCTATTGATATGGAAGAAGCTTTTGTAAATGAAAACTCTTGGGCAATCAATAGAGAGATTAAAGATTTAAGATTAAGGGATAAAATCAAAGTATCTGTTATTGGAATTACAGAGAAAAAAGGAAGATTTATCCAAATGCCAAAAGGTTCTACTATAATAACAGCAGAATCAAAACTACTTTTAGTAGGAAATCAAAAAGCAATCTCTAAAGCAAAGAGAATTATCTCTTTAGAAGAGAAACCTGAAGACTTATAAAAGTCTTTAGAACTATTTTTAAGGATTTATAAAATGTTTACAATTTTACCAATAAAAGGTTTTATAGACCAAATTGATGGTTTTTACTGTGATGGTATTCATGCAGGATTAAAGCCAAATGGAAACAAAGACTTAGGATTTATTTATTCAGATACTCTTTGTGATGTTGAAGCAGTTTTTACTAAAAACAAATTTCAAGCAGCTCCACTAAGACATTATCAAATGTATGAGAAAGGCTTCCAAACTAATTTTGTACTTATTAACTCAAAAAATGCAAATGCATTAACTGGACAAAAAGGAATTGATGATATAAATGAAATCTTTTCTTCTATTAATCATAAAATAGTAAATCCAATTATGAGTTCAACGGGAGTTATAGGAAATCCTCTTCCAATAGAGAAAATTGTAGTAGGAGCTAACTCTTTTGATTTAAGTTCAAAGAGTGGACAAAATCTTTCTGAAGCTATTATGACAACTGATGCATACCCTAAAACTTGTATGTATGAAGTAAAAATTGATGAAGAAGATTCATTTAAAATAGGAGTTGTTGCAAAGGGTGCAGGTATGATAAACCCAAATCTTGCAACTATGCTTTGTTTTATTTGTACTGATGCAGATATACCAAAAGATGATATGAAAGAGTTACTTGAAATAAACTCTCATACTACATTTAATGCAATTTCTGTTGATGGAGATACTTCTACAAATGACACAGTTTTACTTTTAACAAATAGAAAATCAAAAGCTTATAATAAAGAGGCCTTTAAAGAAGCCCTTAGACTTGTAATGCATGACATGGCAATGTTAATGGTTGCAGATGGAGAAGGTGCTAAAAAAGCAGTTGCATTTGAAGTTGTTGGTGCAAAAAATGATGAAGAAGCCCAAACTGCTGCAAAAGCTTTATCAAACTCACTTTTAGTAAAAACTGCACTTTTTGGAGAAGATCCAAACTTTGGAAGAATTGCATCAACTATTGGTGCAAGTCAAATTGAGTGTGACGAAACTAAATTAACTATCTCATATAATGATGTTAAAGTTTATGAAAAAGGAGCTATCCTTTTTGATGAAGTATGTGAAGCAAAAGCTGCTGAAGTACTTAAAAACTGTGAATATAAAGTTTTATGTGACATTGGTATAGGTGAGGGTAAATTTACAGCATATGGTTGTGATTTAGGTCATAAGTATGTTGAGATTAATGCTGACTATAGAAGTTAAATTTAAATACAATTAAGTCCTATACTGTTATAATTATTTAATACATCAATATTAAGGATTGAAAATGTTTCATGAGTATAGAGAAGAAATAACTGAATTAAAACAAAAAGATTCGCACTTTGTTAAAGTGTTTGAAAAACATAATGAATTAGATGAGAAAATCCAAGAGATGGAAAAGAATCATGCTGATCAATTTGAAATTGAAAAAAAGAAAAAAGAGAAACTAAAGTTAAAAGATGAAGTTCATAATATCATCGTAAATTATAAAAAAGAGAACAATCTATAATTTTATAGATTATTTGTAAAAAAGGATGGAAGTTTTTAACTTTCATCCTTTTTTTTTGCTTAAAACTACCGAGAACTAAGCCTTTTTTAGATAAAATATCTAAATTTTAGAACAAAGGCATTTATTAATGGAAAACCTTTTTGAAAATCAAGACATAATCGATATTAAGATAGAAGATAGTATCAAGAGTTCTTATTTAGATTACTCTATGAGTGTTATTATTGGTAGAGCACTACCAGATGCAAAGGATGGACTAAAACCAGTTCACAGAAGAATACTTTACGCAATGCATGATTTAAATATGAGTTCAAGAAGCCCATATAAAAAATCTGCAAGGATTGTAGGGGATGTAATTGGTAAGTATCACCCACATGGTGATAGCTCTGTTTATGACGCATTAGTAAGAATGGCACAAGATTTTTCAATGAGAGCACCATTAGTTGATGGACAAGGAAACTTCGGTTCAATAGATGGTGATAACGCTGCTGCTATGAGATATACGGAAGCTAGAATGACTAAGGTTTCTGAAGATATTTTAAAAGATATTGATAAAGATACAGTTAACTTTGTACCTAACTATGATGATACTATGAGAGAACCAGATGTATTACCTACAAGAGTTCCTACTCTTTTATTAAATGGTTCAGAAGGTATTGCTGTTGGTATGGCTACAAAGATTCCACCTCATAACTTAAATGAGTTATTAGAAGCTATTCTTCATGTAATTGATAATCCTCAATCGACTGCTGATGATTTAATGCAGTTTATTCAAGGTCCAGACTTCCCAACTGGTGGTACAATCTTTGGAAGAAGAGGTATTATAGACGCATATAATACTGGACGTGGAAGAGTTAAGATTAGAGCTAAACATCATATTGAAACTAAAGGTAAAAAAGAAGTAATCGTTTTAGATGAACTTCCATACCAAGTAAATAAATCAAGACTTATTGAGCAAATTGCAACTTTAGCAAAAGAGAAGAATATTGAGGGTATCTCAGAAGTTAGAGATGAGTCAGACAGAGATGGTATTAGAGTTGTAATTGAGCTTAAAAAAGATGCAATGAGTGAAATTGTATTAAATAATCTTTACAAGTCAACACCTATGGAAACAACATTTGGTATTATCCTTTTAGCTGTACATAACAAAGAGCCAAAAGTATTTAATTTACCAGAGTTATTAAATGTATTCTTATCTCATAGAAAAACTGTAATTATTAGAAGAACAATTTTTGATTTAGAAAAAGCAAAAGCAAGAGCTCATATTTTAGAAGGTCTGAAAATTGCATTGGACAATATTGATGAAGTTGTTAAAATTATTAGAGCTAGTGCAAATGATGCAGAAGCAAAAGAGAGCTTACAAAATAGATTTGGATTAAGTCCAATTCAATCACAAGCAATCTTAGATATGAGACTTGGAAGATTAACAGGTCTTCAAAGAGATAAATTAGAAGCTGAGTATCAAGAGTTATTAACTCTTATTGCTGAGTTAGAAGCTATCTTAAAATCTGAAGATAAATTAAATGAAATCATCAGAGATGAATTATTAGAAATAAAAGAAAAATACTCTGAAGAAAGAAGAACAGAGATTGAAGATTCATATGACGAAATTGATATTGAAGATTTAATTCCAAATGAGCCAATGGTAGTTACTATTACTCATAATGGATATGTAAAAAGAGTTCCAATTAAATCATATGAAAAACAAAGAAGAGGAGGAAAAGGTAAAGTTGCCGTAACTACTCACGATGATGACTTTATTGAGAAATTCTTTGTATCAAATACACATGATACTTTAATGTTCATTACAAATATGGGACAATTATACTGGTTAAAAGTATATAGAATTCCAGAAGGAAGTAGATCTGCAAAAGGTAAAGCAGTAGTTAACTTAATCAACTTAAGAGCTGATGAAAAAATTATGGCTATTTTACCAACATCAGATTTCGATGAGTCTAAATCATTAGCATTCTTTACTAGAAATGGTATTGTAAAAAGAACATCTTTAACTGATTTCGCAAATATTAGAAGTAATGGTGTAAGAGCTATTGTTCTTGATGATGCAGATGAAGTAGTAACTGCTAAGATTACAAATACTGGAACTCAGTTCTTAATGATCTTTACAAGTCTTGGTCAATGTATCAGATTTGATATAGAAAAAACAAGAGAACAAGGAAGAACAACAAGAGGGGTTAGAGGTATCAAGTTTAAACATGATACTGACTTTGTTGTTGATGCAGAAATCATTGAAGATGACCAACATGAGTTATTAACAGTATCTGAAAAAGGTATTGGAAAAAGAACAACTGTAGATGAGTATAGACTTACAAACAGAGCAGGTTCTGGTGTTATTTCAATGAAGCTACACCAAAAAACTGGAAATGTAGTTGGTGCTGTACTTGTAGATGAAACGCAAGACTTAATGGCGTTAACTTCTATTGGAAAAATGATTAGAGTTGATATGGAAACAATTAGAAAAGCTGGAAGAAATACTTCTGGTGTAATTATTGTAAATGTAGATGCAAAAGATAAAGTTGTTTCTATTGCAAAATGTCCAAAAGAACAAGATGAAGAATTAGATATTGAAAGTGCCGCTACAATGGATGGTATTGATTTAAATGAATTTAATCTTGTAGATAAAAATGAAGAAACAAGTGAAAACCAAAACGATGGTTTAAATATTGACAATGACGAAAAAGGAAATGAGTAATGAGAAAATTTAATGTAGCAGTCGTTGGTGCTACTGGTGCCGTTGGGGAAGAACTATTTAGAGTTTTAAAAGAGTATGATTTCCCTATCAATAAATTAGTTCCTCTAGCAAGTGCTAAGAGTGCTGGAGAAAAAATCGAATATGCAGGAAAAGAACACACGGTTTTAGAATTAACTGATACAGTTTTTGAAGAGCAAGAAGTAGAGATTGCATTCTTTAGTGCTGGTGGAAGTGTATCTGAGAAATTTGCAAAATTTGCAGTTGATGCAGGTGCTGTAGTTATTGATAATACAAGCCACTTTAGAATGGATCCAAATGTTCCATTAGTAGTTCCAGAAGTAAATCCTGAAGATATTGCAAAATGGAGAGAAAGTGGAATTATTGCAAATCCAAATTGTTCAACTATTCAAATGGTAATGTCATTAAAACCATTAGATGAATTATACGGAATCAAAAGGGTTGATGTATCAACTTACCAAGCAGTATCTGGTGCTGGAAAAACTGGTATGGAAGAGCTTGTTAAACAAATGCAAGATTTCTTTGCCTTTAAATTAGATGAGTCACAAAAAGAAGCATTTGCACATCAAATTGCTCTTAATGTAATTCCACAAATTGACGTAGCTCAACCAAATGGATTTACAAAAGAAGAGATGAAAATGATTAATGAAACTCAAAAAATCATGCACAAAGATATTCCAGTTGCAGCAACTTGTGTAAGAGTTCCAGTATTAAGATCTCACTCTGAGTCTATCACTGTTACATTTGCTGATGATGTAGATGTTGATGTAAATGAAGTAAGAGAATCATTAGAAAGATTTGAAAATGTTGAAGTTATTGATGATTTAGAAAATAACGCATATCCAATGCCAATTATTTCAACTGATACAGATACTACTTATGTAGGTAGAATTAGAAAAGATGTTTACTCTCCAAATATTGTACATTATTTTAATGTAGCAGACCAAGTAAGAGTAGGGGCAGCAACAAATGCTGTAAGAATTGCTATTAAATGGGTTGAAATGGAGAGCGATATTTAATGATAGAAAAACTATTCGAAAGCTCACTGTGGGGAAGTAGATTTATTGTACTTCTTGCAGTGATTTTTGGATTAATTGGAGCTATAATACTTTTTATAGTTGCAAGTGTAGATATATATGAAGTTGCTAAATATGTTTATATAACATTTTCAACAGGTGCACATCCAGAAAATTTTCATGAAGATATAGTTGCAAATATTATAGGAGCAGTTGATTTATACTTGATTGCTGTTGTAATGTTGATTTTTTCTTTTGGATTATATGAACTTTTTATTTCAAAAATTGATGCAGCAGAAAAAGCTCATGAAGATGCAAGTACCATTTTAGCAATACATTCATTGGATCAATTGAAAGATAAAATAGCTAAAGTAATAGTTATGGTTTTAGTTGTGAATTTTTTTCAAAGAGTAATTCATACAGAGTTTAAAACTCCACTTGAAATGATGTATTTTGCACTATCTATTACTGCTTTAGCAGTAGGACTTTACTTTATTGGTAAGGTACAAAAACACTAATTAACAAGGTAATTTATTATGTCAAAAATTTTTGTAGACGCATGTTTAAGAAAAGAAACTCCTTATACTCCTGTATGGATGATGAGACAAGCAGGAAGATATCTTCCAGAATATATGGAGGTTAGAGCTGAAGCAGGAAGCTTCTTAAACCTTTGCCATAACCCAAAGAAAGCTTGTGAAGTAACAATCCAACCACTTGATATTGTTGGAGTTGATGCAGCTATTTTATTTAGTGATATTCTTGTTATTCCAGATGAAATGGGAATGGATTTAGAATTTATTAAAGGCTTTGGTCCAAAATTTAATGATCCATTACAAACAGAAGCAGATTTAGATAGATTAATTGGCGGTGAAGAAGCTGCTGATAAACTAACTTATGTTTATGAAACAATCAAGTTATTAAAAGAAGAGTTACCAGAAGATAAAGCTCTTATTGGATTTACAGGAGCTCCTTGGACTTTAGCTACATATATGATTGAAGGACAAGGAACAAAAACATACAATATTTGTAAAAAAATGATGTATTCAAATCCTGAGTTTTTACATAAAATCTTAAGAAAAGTTACTGATGTAGTTAAACACTATATGATTAAACAAATTGAAGCTGGTGCTGATGTTGTACAAATCTTTGATTCATGGGCTGCGGCTATTGAACCTGGAAAATATGATGAGTTCTCTTGGAAATATATGGTTGAGATTGCTGATTATATTAAAGAAAAATATCCAGAGATACCAGTTATTATGTTCCCTAAAGGTGTAGCTGCATTTATCGAAAGAGGTGGAGTTTACGGAAACTTTGATGTATTTGGTGTTGATTGGGGAACTCCAATGGCATTAGCTAAAGAAAAACTAGGTGACAAGTATGTATTACAAGGTAATATGGAACCTTGTAGATTATACTCAAAAGAAGCAACAACACAATGTGTAGAAGCTATTCAAAATGTAATGCAAGGTGAAGGACATATCTTTAACTTAGGACATGGTATCTTACCTGATGTTCCAGTAGAAAATGCAAAGCACTTTGTAGCAGAGTGTCAAAGAGTTTCAAAAAAGTAAATGTCTTATTCAAATAATATTATCTTTGGTCCTATTCCTTCAAGGAGATTTGGAATCTCTTTAGGAATAGACCTTTCTCCTTCAAAAAAACAATGCAATTTTGACTGTCTATACTGTGAGCTTGAAAAAGCTAAAACAGTTGATACAATGACAACTTATCCAAGTGTAGAAGAAGTAATAGCAGAAGTAAAAGCTTCTTTTGTAAAACATCCTAAAATTGATGTTATTACAATAACTGCAAACGGTGAACCAACTTTGTATCCAGATTTAGAAAGGTTGGTTGATGAGCTTAATAAAATAAAAAAAGATGCTAAGACACTTATTCTTTCAAATGGAAGTACAATCTATGATGAGAATATTTACAAAGCACTACTTAAAATTGATACTGTAAAGTTATCTCTTGATTGTGTAAGCGAAAAGTGTTTTAAAAAGCTTGATAGAATACATAATGGTATTGATATAGAAAAGATAATTGACTATATGATTAGATTTAGCCAAGAAACTAAAAATATACTTGTATTAGAGGTTTTATTTGTAAAAACACTAAATGACAAAGACGAAGAGATAAAAGCTCTTTATGAGGCTATTAAGAAAATTAAACCACATAGAGTAGATATTGGTACTATTGATAGACCACCTGCATATAATGTAAAACCAGTATCTTTTGAAACCTTAGAGAAAATAGCAGAAACTTTTGAAGGTATAAATGTAAATATAGCATTTAAAAATAGACCAAAACTGCAATCAAGTTTTTCAGAAGAAGAAATAAAAAATATGCTAAAAAGAAGACCTCTTACACAAGAAGATATAAATAATATGTTTGATGAGGATTCAAAAAAATTATTAGAAAAATTAGTTTTAAATCAAATAGTATCTCTTGTAGATAGCTCAGGTTTAAATTTTTATAAAATTTTGTAATTTTTCAAGAAAACCCTTGACAAAATTTACAAATTTTACTATACTTCCACTCCATTTAAAGAGGAAGTCAAATTCCGGCATAGCTCAGTGGTAGAGTAGATGACTGTTAATCATTTGGTCCCTGGTTCGAATCCAGGTGCCGGAGCCACTTAACACTTCACTTTAAATGATAAAACAACTTAAATTCCGGCATAGCTCAGTGGTAGAGTAGATGACTGTTAATCATTTGGTCCCTGGTTCGAATCCAGGTGCCGGAGCCACTTTTTATTGTAACCCCTACAAATAGAATATTCCAACCTTAATTTTTTCATTGATTGCCAGTTTGACTGCCAACGATTGACAAATTTTTTATATACTTTTAATTTCTTATAAAAATAATTTTTTCTTACTTTACAAATTAAAATAATAAGTGATTGCCAAATCGACTGCCAAAATGACTGCCAAACTAGATAATAGAGTTTAAAAAAACACCTCTTTTAATATGCGGTTTCTTCATGTATCTAGCATATTTTGATAGGGTTGTTGTAGAGTCAATATGACCCATCATATTAGCTACCCAAAGGATATCTTCATTCTCTATCATCATTGTTGCAAAAGAGTGTCTTGTATGATATATAGGTCTATACTTGAAATCACATTTTGCAAGAAGTTTTTTCCAATATGTATTTCTTAATCTTTTAATATCATAATAATGATTACCCTCTTTATTTAAAAAGACAAACTCACTTATATCTGCTGTTCTTTTATATTGTTCTTTTAAAAATGGGATTAGCGTATCTATCATATCAATAGTTCTAATACTATTAATAGTTTTTGGAAGTCTTATTAGACCCATTTTAACACTTCTTCTAATAGTGATTTCTTTTTTCTCAAAATCTATATCTTCCCATTTTAAACCTATTAATTCTCCACTTCTAGCACCAGTAAAAAATGCAGTTGCAAGAAAGTTTTTAAATTGTCCTTCTGCATTAGACAGAAGAGTTTTAATTTCTTCAATTTTGAAAGGTTGAATTTCAGGAGGAGCAACTCTAGGAGCTCTTACTCTAAGTAGAGGATTTTTATCTATAATCTCATCATCTATCGCATCATTAAAAAGTCTAGACATTACTTTTCTAACTGTTTTAACTCTACTAGGACTAAGTTTTTTAATTGTTATTAAATCACTTTGCCATTTTTTTAAGTCAGATGGTTTTATCTCATATATTCTTTTATGTCCGAAAACACTTTTTATATGATTCTTATAGATACTTTTATAATCAGCAGTTGTATCTTCATTTCTGTATGACTTATGCATCTCTATTGATGTATGAATAAATTCATCAACTGTTAACATTTTACTTTGAAAGAACTCACTTGTATTTTCTTCAAGTGCTAAAAGCATTTTAGGAATAATATGATTTTCTGCTTTTCTAATATTTTCTTTTGTAGCAGGTAAACCAAGTGATTTTCTTTGTCTTTTACCTTCATCATCGACAAAGTCTACTCCTAAATATTTACTTCCATTTTTTGTTTTTGTTATTCTTAGTTTTACTTTTGACATTGACTATCCTTTTTCAGATAACCATTATCATCATAAATACAAATGTAATTATAATCCATAATAGTTAAATAATCAAAATATTATTTTCTAATAGAAGATATAATCTCCTCAATAGTTTCATCTATATTTAGATTTGTAGTAGTCTTTGGACTTTCTCCTTCAATCCATTTATCAAGTTCATATCTATTAAAGATAAGCTTTTTTATCTTTTTATGAAAATGTATACCTTGAACAAACTCCCCAGACCTAATAAGTTTTCTAATACTCTCTTCTGAGTAGCTAATATACTTAGCTGTTTCACTTACAGATAGCCACTTCTTTTCATTAGATACTTTTTCTTCAAGAGTATTGATTTTTTCTAATATAGTGTTTATTTTTTCAAGGTTTTCAAACGAGATGTTCATAATGCACCTCCTTAGTTGAAACATTAGGAACTAAATCTCTTTTAAGAGCTTCTTTTAATGCAACTTCATATATATCTTTATTTCTTTTTGATTCATGTTGGGTTAGTTGAACCTTTTCTAAGTATCTAAGTAAATCATAATCACTTAGTGTTGATAAAGATATAGTCTTAATTGGTTCAATTATTGTTTTATCTTCTAATTGTCTAAGATGTTGTCTTGAGTTATCAGGATTAATAACTTCTATATCTATATATCTTTTCTTTAGTTCTTTATTTGAGGTTGTTTTATTTAGTGAATCTTTTGCTTTAATAAATAAATTATCTAAGTATTCACTATCTATTAGTAGATTATTTATAAATGCTTTTCTAAGTAAAGCTATATATTCAAACTCAAATTTGTTTTCATCATAAATAGATACTTTTCTTTTTACTCTTTTTAAACAAACACTTGATTGTAAGAAAGATACTATATTAAACTCATCTTTTACCTCTTGCCATAAGCTATGAGTTTTTGCTTTATACTTATTGTGCTTTAAAGTATCCTCTGTAATAGATGTTGTATCTATTAGTCTTATATCTTCCATAGCTTGATTAAATAGATTCTTTGCATTATGTAGTAAGTCTTCTACTGTTAATATCTCATAGGCTCTTAAATGAGTTCTATTCATTTGAAATTCTATATTAAATAATGGTTCATCTAAACTAAGGTCATTATTTAAAAAGTACTCATTCATAAGCTCATACTTCTTTGACTTCTTTAGCTCTAACCCTTTATTATAAATTCTTAGTTTAAATGGCTCTTTTCCTACATAAATAGTTTGTGTACTGTTTGCATCTCCTATCTCATTTATAGTTGAATACTTTCTTTTTCTTGTACTAAACATATCTTTTGAAATAAAAGATAAGTCATACTGTATAAAACAGTTTATATCTGCTCTTGTAACTGGTATATAATTACATATATACCCTTTTAGCATATCTTTTAGTAAAGTAATTAATGAACTAATACCAAGAGTATAAATACCATTTCCTTGAAGCTGTACTCTTATATCATTTAAACCTCTGTTTTTATACTTGTCTTTAAATCCAATTCTAAAAAACTCATTTAAATCTTTAAACCAATAAAAGCCTTCTTTCTTTCCTAAATAGTTTAAATGTATATCTTCTATTGTAATAGAGATATCATTGTTCTCATATTCAATTTCTCTTTTCTCAAACTTTCCTTTTATGTCTTCTATTTGGTCTAAAATATCTAAAAATAAATCATCATAGTTTTCATTAGATTCAAAGAAGAAATATAAAGTATCAATGCCATAAAGCTTTTTTATTTGACTCATGTTTTTTTCTCCTTGTGTTTAAGCAAGGGGTATTACTAATAACCCCTAAACTTTTTTTTGTTGCGACACCTTTAAAAAAATTTAATAAACCTCCGTTTATTAAGATTTTTTATAAAGAGTGTCCCCATAGATTAAAGACCATAGAAACTATATTTTGAAGATATGATTCCTACATCAACTTCAACCTCTTTGTTCTCTTTTCCTTTGTATAACTCAATCTTTGAATCAGGAATAGAGATTGTATGAAGCTCTTTTACTTTTGTTCCATTTGCTCTTATAACTTCTGCTAAGATTTGAAGTTTTGCTTTTGTATCTACTTCTAATCCATCCTCTTTCTTATACTTGCTTTTACCAATTGTATTAATTAGTATTCCTTTTAGTTTTAACATTGTTTATCCTTAGTATTAAATTTACTAAGAGCTCTTAATAGTTATCGAATTCGTGATATTATGATATATTTTTTAAAGTTCTTTTGTCAGTAGAAAAATATGTAAAGTATGGAAGTCTTGATAGTTTAATTTTTACTTAGACTTTTGATATCTTGATAAGTATTCAATTATATGAGTTAAGTATTCTTCTGTTTCTTTGGTAGATTGTTCATTATATGAAAGCTTATATCTTTTATCTGTAATTTCCATTAATCTAAGACCTTTGTATTGTGCTTTTTCTCTATAATCATTTTTTCTAAGCTTTTCAGGACTAAAAAGTTTTTTTGTAGTTTCTTCTTTATAAATAGTAGTATAGTTTGCAACTTTAACTATAAAGTCGGATAATTCTGTTTTTTTGATTCCTTGGGGATTTATTTTGGTATATAGTAATGCTATATTAGTTAGCCAACTATTCATAATATCAGTTCTATCAATCACTTTATCACTATCTAAGGAGTGTCTTATATTTTTAAAAGCATGAATAATAGTTTTTGAATCATCTTTTAGTAAATCTTTTAAAGAGTGATGTATATTAGTTATCTCATAAATACTTCTTGTCATCATGTGCTTATCATTTTTATATCCATCAATAATATCTAGCTCAATATCTTTTGTTAAGTCTTTGCTATATGGATTATCTTTATATAACTCATAAGAGCTTTCTAAAAATTTAACTTGGTCTTTTAAAGCCTTATTAGTATTAAGAGATATATTTATATTTCTTTCATTGGGTTTAATGTTTCTTTCTTTTAACCATCTTTTATCTGCTTTATAGTGTTGCCTATAACTAAGAAGAATAAAAGAAATATTGAATAGTGATGTATTACCTTTGTAAGTAAGTTTTGTATCATATTTACATAAATCATATGCCATCATAATCATTTGAGAAAAAGCTTCAGTAGGATTATCAAATGCATAGTTATATGCTTCTGGAAATTGTTCTTTAAATAAGTTTTGTGCTTCTTCAACAGAATTAAAGTTCTCAATTTTTCTTTCAAATGCAATATCTAAAGTTCTACCTACTTGTCTAATCTTAGGTTCTAATAATTTATCTAGCTCATTAGGGAGCATTTTTTTTACTGCATATTTAATGGCAAGAAGTATAAGGACTTTATTCTTATTTTCAAGTTCTTTTTTAATACATTCAAAATAGTTTTTTATTATGTTTTGGTTTACTTTTTCCAGTTCGTACATTCTTGAATTTTATCAAAAGCATCTTTTTTAAATACTTATATATAAAATTATTATATATATTAAGTTATAATTTTTACTATACTTTTAAAAATAAAGAAATGATATGAAGGAAATAATTAATCATAGTGCATTGCCACAAAAAATGGGTGACGTTTATCATTATTATCTTGCTATTAAATTAATGCTTGATAATAATGACTGGGATAGCTGTACAATTGAAGAAAATGGAGATATTGTACTTTTTGATAATACAAAAAAACAAATTTATAATATTGAAGTTAAACATCATTATGAAAAGAAGGAATTAAAAATTTTTGAGGAAGAATTTCAAAAGACAATTTTTAATTGGTTTAATATAAAATATTTATTTAACAAAAATACTAGATTAATTTTAATGACATCTTCAAATGTTTCAAAAAATAACCCTCTTGAATACTGGAATGAATTTAATTCTGACAAAAAATATAAAGTTATTTTAGAGAATCAAAAGAAAAATCAAACAGATTACTACTCAAGCATAATTAAATATTTTCATAAAGTTAATAAAAATGTTGATGAATTAAAAGAAGTTTTAGCGAAAGTTACTATAGAACATTCTCTTCCTAATATTTCAACAATAAAAGATGAAATTAAAAAATCAAATGCTTTAAGGTTTCTTGAAAAAGATGATGCAAAAAAAAATAAAGTTATTGGTAGTTTATATGGTCTTATTGGTGATGGTCTAGAAGATAAAGATACTTGGGAAATTAAAAAAATACAATTTGACCAAAAGCTTCAAGAGTTTACTAGTTTAGTACAAGAAAAAATAGTAAGAACTAATAATGATATTAAAAAAAAAGATTTAGATTTAGATATTAAGAATTATAAAGATAAACAATTTATACAAAAACTTGAGAATATAGAGTTTAAGGAAGATATTCAATCCCAAGCAATTAATAATTATGCAAGAAGTATTATTGAAATTGTGGAAAGAACAGACCTTAGTAATTCTATAGAATTTAATGATAGATTAGAAAACTATGAAGAGGATTTAGGTGAGTTAGTTAATGAGATAAAAACTGAATATAAATATAAAGAAGGATTAAATGACATTGAAAAATCTCAAAAAAGTTATTTTGAAATTATGAACTCTAGAAAAGTACCATTTATGCCTGAAGAGTTTGAAGACCTGACAACTTTTTTTCAAAAAGGTTATTTACATATATTAGCAGATGATGATGAAAAACCTAAACAAATCTGCTGGTCTTTAAAAGCAGTGGATTTGATATGAATTTAGCCAAAGCAATTTATTATAACTCTATATCTCCAGAGAATATAAGTAAACTAATTATAAATGCTACTAAAGGTTTTGATGATGCTAAGATAAGAAAACTTAATTTTTTTGATTTATTTATTATCATTCCATTTTATAGTTATCCTCCTGCACAAAAACAATTTAAAAAAATAGTTTTTAATAAAATAAATTCATTTCAAAGAGATGTTGAACGAAATCCTAATACCTTTTCTAAATTTAATTTTCGATATGAAAAAAGTTTCCAGTATATAAAATTGGGTGTTTTGTATGCTATAGAAAATGACTTGATTTTTATGGATGAAAATATGGATATAACTATTAATGGAAAATTTAGGAGTGATATTAAAATAATTTACAATATAGGAAAAGTCTTTTCTACTAAGACAACAGCAAGTTTATATAATTTTTTTGAGGTGGATGTAAATGTTATTTAGAATAAAAGAAATTGGATTATTTAATGAAGAAAAAAAAGATATTGTCAAATTTAATGATGATATTAATTTTATAAGTGGGCAATCAAATACGGGGAAAAGCTCAATAGGGGAGATAATTGATTATTGTTTAGGTTCAAGTAGAAAAATCCCTGGAGCTAAAATTGTTGAGGAAACAGATATCTTTGCTATTTCTTTATTATTAAATAATCAAAATATATTAATTGCAAGAAATAGATTTGTAGGAGATAATTATAATGGTAAAAAATATGTATTTCTCAAGAAGTTTAATGAAGAATTTTCATTAAAAAATATTCAAAGAAGTTTTTTTCTAGAAAATGAATCAGATTATTACACAATTGATGATTTCTTATCATTAGAAATCATTAAATACTTCCCATCTTTCCCTCCTAAGACTAGATTAGATGGAAGGGATATGGTTAGACCAACGGTAAGAGACATGCCACCTTTTATGTTTCAGGTTCAAGATACAATAAAGGCGAAAAGTCATTTGTTTTATCAAATGAATCGAGGTGGAAAAGTTAGAGGTATCAAAAGAGATTTTGAATTATTTTTAGGTTTGATAGATTTTAGTTTATATGATAAGTTTAATAGAATAAATGAATTGAATAAAGAACTCAAAAAACTTGAAAATCGCAAAAAGTTCTATGAAGATGAAATAAAGAAGGGATATTTTAATTTAAGAGGTACCTATCAGAGGTTATTCTCTCACTTAAATAAAAGTATTGATGTTGATTCTTTAGATGAACAATATTTAACAGATTTTAATAACTTGAATACTTTTAATTTAGAATATGCAATTGATAGTAATATTGGGAAAAATATTGATGAACTTATTACTAAGGTAAATAAACAAAGTAGAACTGTAGAAATATTAAAAACAGAATATTCCAATATTCAAACACAAATTAAAAATATTGATACTGCTAATTTAAAGTTAACCGTTACTTCTACAAAAGAGTACAAAAAACATTGTCCCATATGTGATTCAACTATGAACGAAGAATTTAAAGTATTTGAAGATGCAAGGAGAAAAATATTAGAAGAAAAAGATTTCTTACATCATTGCAATAATGACTTATTAAGAGAAAAAGAAATTCATGTGAAAAAAGTGTTAAATTTAGAAAAAGAAATTTTGAAAGAAATGATTATAAACTTAAATGAATTAAAAAAAGATTCAAAAGAAGTTCAAACAGTGGAAAAAAAGAAGGAGTTATTGTTTGAATTAAAAGGGTCAATAAAACAAAATATAGAACAAATAAAAAAATTTGAAAATGGTTTATTGAATGATGAAGAAATTGAAAAACTTAAAAATGAGCTTGAAAAATTAGAAGCTGAAGTATCCAAACAAAATAAAAAGAAAAAAATCCAAGAAGCAGAATATTTAATAGGTCAATATTCAACAGAAATGTTAAGAACATTAGCATTTGATAAAAAAGATTACGGTGAACCAAATTTAAAATTTAATATTAAAGATGTAAGTGCTTACCAACAAAAATCAGATAGTAATATATACTACTTGTCTGATATAGGAAGTGCAGAAAATCATTTATCTTTTCACTTAGCAGTTTTTCTAGGTTTACATAAATTTATTTTAGAACATGAAGCGTCAATTCTTCCCTCTTTTATTTTTCTAGACCAACCAAGTCAAGTATATTTTCCAACAGAGGAAGATTTTAAAACGGGAAAGGGAGATATAAAAAAAGTGGAAGATATGTATAAATCAATTGTCAAATTTATAGAAAATACTAATAACTCTTCTTTATTATCAAATATACAAATTATAATTGTTGACCACTTTTATTGTGAAGAAGAATGGTACCAAAAATACTTAGTTGAACCAAGATGGGAAAAAGAAAAAGGTTTAGGCTTAATAAAAGAATAATAATTTAAATTTTAAAGAAAAGAATTTATCTAAATATTTAAAAGTTAGAAAAATGTAAAGGTTATAATATGTCAATAAGCGTAAAAACTAAAAATCTTATATGGGGAGAATTTGCGGGTAGATGTGCAATTTGCAAAGAAATAGTTATTCATAAAAATAAATCCGGAAATAAATCACTATATGGTGAAATTGCACATATCATTGGAGAAAAAGAAGGTTCAGCAAGATATATAAAAGAACTTTCAGTTAGTGAAAAAAATTCTGAAAGTAACTTAATTCTTCTATGTGCGAATCATCATACAATAATTGATAAAAAAGAAAATGAAAAAGAATATAGCGTAGAAAAGCTTCATTCAATAAAAAATAAATCAATAGAATGGATTAGAAATAGTTTAAAAATCAATAAAAGAATTATTAATATATATTATCATTTTTATATGAATCTACCAAGACTTTTAGAAATAGCAACAACACATGGCGAAACTTTTAATTTAACTTATTATGTAAAAGGCCAACCTCTATATCAACAACCTTTTGAATTTATAAATGTTATGGCATCTGTAAGGGAAACTTTAAATAAAATATACCTTGATAATATTCCATTTAGTAAAATATTTTATCCAAATAATAACCTTTTAAATAATTTAATTTATTTTGAAAATATAAAATTTCGAACAAAAAATATCTTTCAAAAAAATTATGAAGTAAACAGATATTATGTAGGTAATTTAAATAAAGACCCTCATATTTATTTTAAACATGAAAATGGATGGAAACTTGTATTAAGAATAGATACTCAATGGATACCAACTCAAACTGCGTTAGGTAGTTTTAGCCCTCCTGGAGGTGTAGCAACATTTAGTGGTGTTTTTAAAGTTACAGATATAGACTATGAAAATAATATTATGTATGGAAGTCCTTTAGTTGTTGGATTACCTCCCAGTCCAATGGACTTACTATTAAGAGAAGATGTAAGTAATAGAGAATATATATTTGATTAAAAAAATATGGACGAATAGTGAATGAGTAATTAATAGATATATTAAATAATAATATAATTGCTTTTTGAAAATGTAAACAAATACTTAACAGTTGACTTTAGAATGGATATTGATGATGGAAAAATTTTATGTAGTAAAAGTTGGACTATCAGGGGTAAATAATAAGGATTTAGTCTGGATTAGAAATGTAGTCAATAAAGCTGTTAAAATTAGAGATAAATTAGCCAGTCTAAATTAAGTTGGAATTTCTAGTTATGTATATAATAGTTTAACAGATGAAGTAAAATATGATGAAAAAGAAAATATTCTTATCAAAAGTAACAAATTATTATAAGAATAAGCTTGAGCAAGACACTAGATACAATTATATATTTAATTTAGTTTTTAATGAGTTTTATAAAATTTATACTTTAAACTAAGTTTATATAATTAGAGCATTAAAAAATAGTTCATTACTAAAATTAATCAGGGTTAAGAAATAATTTTTTAACTTAAAAAAGTTGATTGCCAAAAATTGTTTTTAAATAATATTGGATACTAAATAGTACAAAATATAAAATATATAGAAAGTCTGTATTTACGATGATATAGGCTATCTATTGATTTTGTTTGGTATTTCCAGGTGCCGGAGCCACTTTTTAAAATCAATTTATTTCAAAAATTATCTTTTCAACTTAAACTATTTTAATCTAGATTACTTTTAATTTTGTAGTAAAATTATTAATACAATTAATGTATTGGGATTCTGTAAGATGTTATGATTTATTGTAAATATAAAGTAAAGCAGTCATAGTATCTATGACTACTTTGAAGATGTTTCTTAAGAGTTAATTTATTGTTTATTCGTATGTTTTAGCTAATAATGCTTTCATTAGTTTAGCTTCAAATCTTAAGTCATAACTTTGGTTTTGAAGCCAATCACTTATAACTTCTTTTTTGTATTCCGTTTCTTCTTTTCTATAGAATTCATTTTCTGCTTTTGTATCCCATTTACCTTCTTCATCTAAGAAAGTTCTTGCAGTAAACTGACCTTCCATAACAATTGTTGTAGGGATCATCTCCCCATTTTCACCATAAGTGAAACCTTCTAATTTAGCATAATCATCAGGAGAAGGAACATAAGGTTCTTTTCCACCTATTTCCATCATTGTTCTATCAAAATCTTTGAATGCTGGGTCTTGAATAATGTTATTCAAGTCAAAGGATTCTGTATTTTTAGTATTATTCTTAAAGAAACCAATGTTAAATTTATCTACAATTTCATTAACTCCCATAAGTACTCCTTTATCAGGTTATAATTTAGAATTGTAACTTTCATATAATTATAACCTATTTTTCTTAAAATAATTATATTATAAATTAATTAATAATATATTTACGAAGAACAACTTATATGAGATACTCCAGCTACTCCAAAAAAGTTCGATGATTTTTTATTATAATATTTGTTTTCTACTTCAATTGATTGTTCTAAATATGGGTTTGTCATTATCTCTTGAAGTTCATTTACAAGCTTATAATTACCATTTTGGGCTTCTTTATACGCATCAACTAAAATCCACTCTCTTAATGTATATTTTGGATTTATAAGTTTCATTTGCTTTGAAAGTTCTTCTTCAGTTGAGTCAAGATTTAATTTTAAATTCCATTTTTCAAGCCAATTATTCCATTTTGATTCAATAGTTTCATTATAAGCTTCGTAAAAACTTTTTTCAATACCTTTTATACTCTTTGGTATATTTGATAATTCTCGAAAGAATATTGTGTAATCAACTTTTGTTTCAATCAAAAGATTAATAAGTTCATTAAAAAGCTCAGAGTCAAACTTTTTTATACCTAATTTATCTGCCCACATTTTTTCTATTTTTGATTGCATTTCAAATAAGAAGTTTTTTTCTATATTATCAAGCTCTTTTATATATTCTTGATTTGACATAACTAAAGGTTTTAAAGCAGAGCAAAATGATTTAAAGTTTTTTTGTGCTGCTTGTGGTTGATTGAAAAATGAAAAATGCATTCCTCCACCAGTCCATGGTTGATAATTTGGATCAAACATATCAATAAATCCAAATGGACCATAATCTAATGTAAAACCACCAGCTGCACAATTATCACTATTAAAGTTACCTTGACAATATCCTACTCGTATCCAGTTAGCTACTAATGAAGTAAGTCTATCTTGAAACTCTTTCGCAAGAAGTAATACCTTTTCTTCTAGCTTTAAATCATTATTGATTACTTCATTATATTCTCTATCAATCAAGTGTAAAACTATTTGTTCTAACTCTTTTAAAGCGTTTTTATGTTCATGTTTTCTAGCTCTTCTTCCAAAAAGTTCAAGTTGACCAACTCTTATAAAAGAAGGTGCAACTCTTGTTGTAATAGCAACATCTTCTTCAATTATAACTTCAGGGTCTCTTGAATAAGAGTGCTCTTTAAACCAAGGTCTACTTACTTGCTCTTTTGTAGAAGTAAATAGAGTCAAAGACCTTGATGTAGGAATTTTTAGAGAGTTCATATGTTCTTGTGCTAAAAACTCTCTTACACTTGATCTTAAGACTGCTCGTCCATCTGCACCTCTACAATATGGAGTTCTCCCTGCACCTTTTAATTGAAATTCCCATCTTTTATTATTTAAAATACCTTCAAAAACAGAGATTGCTCTTCCATCTCCATATCCATTTCCAGTTTGAAAAGGGCATTGGGCATAATATTCATTCCCATAAATTGAAAGGGCATATCCTGTTGCCCAACCTTTGTTTCTCATGGGACTTGGTACATTTGATAAATCAGCTGAAAACATTTTGACAAAGTTTTCTTCTTTTAATAGACTTTCATCTATTCCTAGCTCTTCAAAAAAGTTTTTACTATGTGAAATATAAATTGGGTCTTCAATAGGTGTTGGTGCAACACTTACATAATGTCCAGAAAAAACTTCTCTTGGGTGTTTGTTATCTGCGTTTAATTCTTCATCTGGGTCATTAGTAAGGTTTTCTACAAAAGAGTAGTCACTTGTGTTTGCTAGTTTTTCAAAGTTATCTATATTTTTATTCATTTTTATCAATCCAATAATTTATTTATTAAGATTTTTAACATAATTATTTGAAATGCATAGAAAAAATAGTATTTAAAACTTTTTATTAAGTGAAAAGTAAAGCTTATTCACCAAAAAGAACATTCTCCTTTTGATGAATAATCTTTGACGTAAAGAAACTTACAACCAAAATAGTAAGTATTGGTATTAATAAAAAGTAAAGGAGCAAGATATCTGCTCTAAAGTCCCAATACGACTCAAAAAGTAAATCACTTATAAAGTATGAACCAATACTTCCTAAAACTATTCCTAAAATACTAGCAATAAAAGAGATAAGTCCAAACTCTAGTAAAAATGAATTTTTGATTGTTTTATTTTTTACACCTATCATTTTAAGTCTTAGTATATTGTTTTTTTGTAAGTTCATTTGATACTGAATAATAATAAAACTCATAAGCAAACCAATAGTTACAGAGTATAAAGACATCTTTTCTGTGATTGATGAGACATCTTTTACTACTGTTGCAAAAGATTCAAAAAGATTTTTTACATCTATTACTGTAAGACTAGGGAATTTATCAGTAAGATTTAAAAGCATTCTTGTAGCATCATAATTTCCTGTAGAAATTGTTGCAAGTATAGTTTTTGGAGCATCATTTATAGCACCATTTTGAAGTAATAAAAAGAAGTTTGGTGTAAACTCAGTCCACTTAACAGTTCTTATATTTACTACCTTTGCAACTAGTTCTAAACCTAATACATCAAAAACTACAGTATCACCTAAATTTATATCTCTTCTGTTTGCATATCTTTGTTCAACACTTAGTTCAATAGGTTTTGAAAAATCACTTGAATCATATTTGCCACTAAATTCTCTTCCTTCGATTATCTCTTCACTTGGTTTTAAATTATTTCTATATGATAAATTCACAGCTGCATTTCTTGCATTTTCACCTTTTTGAGATTGTTCTTTTCCATTTATTTCTATTATTCTAGCTCGAATCATAGGTGCTACATTCTCTAACTTAGCACCTAGCTTTTCTACTTGTTTTCTTATATCTTTTAGTTGTTCTTCTTTTGCATCTACTACAAAAAATCTAGGTCTTTCTTCTACACTCTTTGTTAAAACATTTGATAAAGAACTTCCAACTTGTGGAATAAGACTAAAGAAAGTTGTACATAAAAGTATTGCAGTAAATAGAGTAAGTGACGTACTTTTTTGTCTTGTGATATTTTTTAAAGCTAGAGATAAAGCTAGATTATCAAGGTGTCCTACAAAATCAAACTTCTTAAGTATAAAAGTACCAATAGAAAAAAGAAGTATGATAATTGTTAGTACACTAAGAGCAAAGAAAAAGCCTATGTTTTTAGATGGTGTAACAAAATGAGAAAGCAGAAGTAAAAATCCTACAAAGGGAATAAAACTAAGTATAACTTTTGATAGTTTTCTTTTTTGTCTTTGAACTAAAGGTAAAATCAATGGAAGACCAATAGATAAACTCAATACAAAAAGAACTACAGCAGATTTTATAAAGAACATATAATCTAAAGAAAAATCAAAATTAAAGTCAATATATTTTTGAATAAAAGGGCCAATAAACGAAGATGATAAACTTATAAGAGCAAATACCAAAATAGTAGCAATACCTATAAGCACAAAAAGATGAAGCAAATAAGTCATTATAAGATTTTTCTTACTAACTCCAATATCATTTAATATTGTAATATCTTCTTGATGTTTTCGCAAGAAACCTGAATATAAATATATAAGCCCTACAAGACCTAAGAAAAATGAGATTAAAGACACAAGAGACAAGAAGTTTGTTAAGAAGTTTAGTACAGCTATTAATCTATCTCTTCCATCATTTGGAGATAAGACTCTAAGTGTTCTATCGACTTGTGACTCTATTTGTTCTTCTAAAGCTTCAAGTTTATCATTACTTAGGTTTTCTTCAAAAAGATAGTTTAATTTATATCTTGCTGTTGAACCAAATTTTAAAAGTTCACTTCTTTTTAATCCTTCATCACTTAAATATACTTTTGGCATAAAACCACTAAAGCTTATATTTTTTAGGCTATCTTCTTTAATAACTTTTACTATAGTATAGTTCTTACTTCCTATTTTTAAAGTATCATTAACTTTTAATTCAAGTAAGTCTAAAACCTCTTGATAAACCCAAGCTTCATTCTCTTTTGGTAAGTTTTGTCCTTTTGGATAAGTAGAATTATCATTAAAAACTAAACCTCCATAATATGGAAAGCCTGTATTTATTTGTACAAGTTCCATAAGTCTTGCTCTCTTTTTTGAAGCTACCATACTTACAGTTGATATTCCTTCATCAAAACTTTTGACTTGTGGAAGTTTATCTTTTAGCTGCTCTTTTTGTATCTCACTTATAGGAAATCTTGAAGATACTACTAAATCAGCTCCAAGTAGATTTTTTGCTTTTACATCAAGTGAAGTGTCAATACTTGTTTTAAAAAATTGTAAATATGAAAGTGAGGCAATAGCTAAACAAAAGTTTAGTATAAATATAAGACTAAAAGATTTAGACCTTTTAAGGGCTTTACTTACTAGTTCAATTACTAACATTTCTTTAGGTTTCCTGCAACTAACTCATAAGTCTCTTCACATCTTGCAGCAACATCTTTTGAATGAGTTACTAAAATCAAAGTAGTATTGTTTTCACTAATTAGTTCAAAAAGTTTGTCCATTACTGCAATTCCTGTTTCTTCATCTAAGTTTCCACTTGGTTCATCTGCTAAGATTATCTTTGGATTATGTATCAAAGCTCTAGCTATTGCAACTCTTTGTTTTTCTCCTCCACTTAACTCTGATGGAAGATGTTCAACTCTATGACCTAAGCCAACACTTTCTAATAATTCAATAGCTTTTTGCTTTGGATTTTTTATTCCACATACTTTTGCAGGAAGCATTACATTTTCTAAGGCATTTAAATATGATACTAAATGAAAGTTTTGAAATACAAAACCTATATTAATTGCTCTAAAGTCATTTATCTCTTCTTCTTTCATATTTTTATATGAAACATTATCAAGTAAAATATCTCCATCATTTGGTTTTATAATTCCAGAGATTAGTGAAAGTAGGGTTGATTTACCACTTCCTGATTTTCCCATGATAGCAACTCTTTGGGCTTCTTTTACATGAAAGTTCAAGTCTTCATAGATTTTTACTTCTTGTGCACCTTGGGTATATGACTTTTTTAGTGATTTGATTTGTAGCATTATAACTCTTCCTTTAGAAACTTGAATACTTCATTTGCAATAATTTTATGTCCTTGTACATTTGGATGAATTCCATCTGCTTGGTTTAACTTTTTTTCTCCTGCTACATCTTTTAATAAGAATGGCATAAATCTAAGATTATATTTTTCTTTTATTTCTAAATACATATTTTCAAACTTCTTTGAATACTCTGGTCCATAATTTGGAGGTATAAGCATTCCTGCAAGTACAACTTTTGCCTTTGTATTTTTTGCATGAGTGATTATCTCTTCTAGATTTTGTTGACTTTGACTAAGGTCTAAACCTCTTAATCCATCATTTGCTCCCAGAGCAATAAAAACAATATCAGGCTTTTTTCTTAAATACCATTTTAATCTAGATAAAGCATCGCTAGTTGTAGAACCACTTACCCCACCATTTATTACATTGATATTTTTATTTAGTTTCTTTTTTATTAACTCTTTTACTAGGTTTGGATAGGCTTCATCTTTTGATACCCCTAAGCCTTCTGTTAGTGAGTCACCTAAAAACAAGATTGTTTTAGAACTTGAATTTGCTTGTATAACTTGTAGTGTAAGTATAAATAGGATAATAATTGTCTTTTTCATGCTCAATACTAGCAAAAGAAAATGGGCAAGTCAATTAAGTTTAAGTAGATATAATTTCTCTTCAACTAACTATTATATATAAAGGTGTGGATTAAATTATGAAATTAAAAAAATGGATTTTTATAGCAGTATTACTTGTGATATTGTATTACACTTTTATAGTAAATACTTTTTTAACTTTATCAATTATTTTTGGATTGATTGTTGCAGTTAAACTATATAAACTTTATTCGAAAAAGAAATTAAATAAATTAGTAGGTTCTAAAGAACTTTTTAGGCAAAGCTATTTAGGACATTTTATTGCTCTTGTTGCAAAAGTTGCCAAAGCAGATGGAAGAGTAGATGAACTTGAAGCACAACTTGTAGGAATGATGTTTGATGATATCTCTAAAGTTTTTGATGAAAAAGACAAAGCTAGAAGTATCATGAAAGAGATTTTTAATGAAGAGAAAAAAACAATAGATGATACACAACAAATTGCAAACTCATTAAATAAACTTCTTGGTAAAAGTATTTTAAAAAGAAGACAATTTATAAGTTTCTTAATTCAATTAGCTTATATTGATAGTGGTATTAGTAGTGATGAAGATAAAATCTTAAGAGTAATTGCAAAAGAGTTACAAATCTCAGATGAGGTTTATAAATCTATTATTAGTACATTAGAGCAAAAAATGCAAAATAATAAAGACTCTATGACACCTGAAAAAGCTTATGAAGTTTTAGGAGTAAAGCAAAGTGATGATATGAATACAATAAAAAAAGCATATAGAAAACTTATAAGAGAATATCATCCAGATATAATTAGTTCACAAGAAAAAGATGAAGCTTATATGGAAGAAGCTACTTCAAAAACTCAAGAGATAAATCAAGCTTATCAAGTAATAAAAGATATAAAAAAAGGATAGAAGTTAATATGGATTATGAAAAGTTCGCCCAGTTTAGTCCTTGTGATTATGCAGGACCTTTAAAAAGAGAAAGTTTTATGGATGCTGGTATAAATCAACTCTGGCAAGATATACCAAGAATATCAGGACCTGCTTTTACAGTAAACATGGTTCCAGGGGATAATTTGGCATTGCACAAAGCTATTTATGAAGCACCAAAGGGCTCAATTATTGTAGCTCAAACTAACTCTATGGATTATGCTGTTTCTGGTGGAAATGTTTGCGCAATTGCTCAAGGACTTGGAATAAAAGGTTTTGTAATTGATGGTGTAGTAAGAGATATAGGAGAAGTAAAAGAGATAAAATTCCCTATTTTTGGTAGAGGAGTTCATCCTATGCCAGGTACTAAAAAAGCAGTTTTACCTTTAAATACTCCAATTGTAGCAGGTGGTATTGCTATTAATCCAGGTGATATTATAGTTGCAGATGAAGAAGGTGTAGCCGTTATTGCTAAAGAAAAAGCTCTTGAAATCTATAATCAAACTAAAGAGAATGTAGAAAAAGAAAAAGCAATGGGCTTTGAACAATGGGCAAAAAATCATAGAGAAAAAATAGACTCTTTTTATAAGTAAAAGAGTCTATTCTTCTAGTTAATTAGTTTCTTCTGTTACTTGTTTTGCAAGTTTACTTGCTAATTCTAGTAACTCTTCTTTTTCATTTAATCCATCAATAAATCTTTGTGGAATATTTTTTATTCCTACTTGTGCTCCAACTAAAGCCCCAGTTAAAATTGATCTAGCCTGATTTTGTCCTCCTCCATTTAAGGCATGTAAAACAGCTGATTCAAAGTCATCACTAAATCTACTTGATAGATAATAACAAGCTGGAAGCATATGGTAAATTGCACAAGGCATACCATAAACTAAAGATACTTTCCATGCGGGTTCTATTTGTATTTGAGAATCTTTTGCCGCTCTTGCCATAAATGATGGTGAAAGGAGGGCATCAGGTGAAGCAAAAAGCCCAATATTTGACGGGTCTTTACTCCCAGGTTTTGGTGGTTGTAGATTGTCTGAAGTTACAGCATGAAATGGAAGTTCTTTATTTTTTACTTGTTTCATTAGTTTAGTAGAAATATCTTCATCTAATTTTTCACCTTGAATTAATTGGGCTAAAACTGCGCCATAAGCAACTGTCATTGAACCAACTATATCATCAACTTGAGTTAAAAAAGTATTGTGAGAAATTGATTTAGCTAATTTCTGTGGATTAAAAGCATATCTTACTGCAAGGGCAAGAGTTCTTTCTATAGCTTCAGTTGTATCAGCTCTGCTTCCTACTTCATCCCAAGGAAGATTTTGTTCTACTCTTTGTCTATAGACTTCTCTTATGGATTGAGAAGTATAACCACCTGGTCCATTAGTTGGAGTACCATCAATTTTTGTGAAAAGTTCTTTGTCTATTTTATTACAAAAATCTTCTTGATTGTAACCCTTGTTATCCAAAATAGAATTAATCATTATCTTTAATATAAATCCAGCTTGAGATAAGTCTCCCGCTTTTTCGTTTTCGTGATATCTTCCTTTTTTAGGAGTTGTATAGTCTGTTATCCATTTTCCATAATCTTTGTGTTGTTCTTCTAAATCGTAGTACCAATGGCAACCAAGGGCTAATGCATCTCCAATGAATGCTCCAATAATAGCACCTTGTGCTCTTTCTTCAGTTGTGATTTTCATATTTATCCTTTTTGGAATAGTTATCTTTTAAGTATAGTACTAATTAGTACTAATGTCAATAGTAATATTGGATAAGGATAAAATTTTGTTAAATTTAGATTTTTATATTAGGATAAAAAAGAAGAGTTTAAAACATCAAGCTTGAAAAAAAGTGCTTGATGTTTTGTGTTAAGTTATTTGTTTAGTTGCTGTGCAACAAGCTCATTTACAACTTTAGGATTTGCTTTTCCACCTGTAGCTTTTAATACTTGTCCTACAAAAAAGCCTGATAGTTTAGTATTTCCATTTTTGAACTTCTCTAAGTTCTTTGGATTTTTTGCAATAACATCATCAATGATAGGTAAAATAACAGCTTCATCACTAATTTGAATTAAACCCTTATCTTCAACAATTTTAGTAGGATTTTCTCCTGATTCGCTCATTTGTTCAAATACTTGTTTTGCTATCTTAGTTGAGATAGTTTCTTCATCTACCATTTTAATTAGTGCAGCGATATGGGAAGCATCAAACTTAAGTTCTAAAGCAGATTTTTCTTTTAATTGTTTAGCAACATCATTTGCAACAATATTAGCTAAAGCTACAGGACTATTTAAATGTTTTAACGTCTCTTCATAAAATGAAGATAGTTTTTCATCTCTACATAAAATATTTGATACTTCAGCATTTAGTTTTAACTCTTTAGTATATTTCTCAAAAAGTTCTTCTTGCTCTTTTGTTAAAGGAGTAGCTTCACCATCTATTTGAACTTTTTTGGGTTCTTGTTTTTGTGTAGGTTTTGGCTTATCATCTTCTTTTTTACTCTTTTTAGCCCAAGAATCTTTTAATGAAACAATTTTATTAAATACAGGATTTTCATCTGTATAATCAATTGGTTCTTTATAGAAATATCCTTGTCTTTCAAACTGGAATCTTTCATGTGACTTATCTTCAATTACTGCTGGTTCTACAAGAGCATCTTTGATAATAGAAAGTGAATCAGGATTTAAATCCTCTAAGCCTTCAGGAGCTTCATTTTTATAAAGTCTATCATAAAGTCTAACTTCTATTTTTCTTGCTTTATTTGCACTTACCCATTGAATAGCACTTTTTACTTTGATACCACTTGTATCACTTCCACTTTTTGAGTCTTTGTAGTATTCGGCTTTAATTTCAATGATTTTTCCATTTTCATCTTTGATAACTTCTTTACAAGAAATGATATATCCATGTCTTAATCTTACAGGTTGAGTAGGAGTAAGTCTATAATATCCTTTTGGTGGGTTTTCATTAAAATCTTCTCTTTCTATAAAAAGCTCTTTTGTAAATGGTATTTTTCTAGAACCTTCTTTGGGTACATCGTGAGGATAATATGATCCTTCAATCTCTTCACCTTCACCCTGATAATTTTCTATAGTTACTTTAAGTGGGTCTAATACACACATAACTCTTGGAACTTTTTGGTTTAAATCATTTCTAATACAATATTCTAGTTGTGCAACATCAACCATAGAGTTTGCTTTTGCAATACCTATTTGGTCACAGAAGTTTAAAATAGATTCTGGTGTATATCCTCTTCTTTTATATCCTGCAATAGTTGGCATTCTTGGGTCATCCCAACCACTCACATAGTTTCCTTCAACTAGCTCAAGAAGTTTTCTTTTACTCATAACTGTGTAGTTAATTCCAAGTCTTGCAAACTCATGTTGATATGGTCTTGGTGGTTGTAATTCTAAAGTATCTAAAACCCAGTCATAGATATCTCTATTGTTTTCAAACTCTAAAGTACAAATAGAGTGAGTAACACCTTCAATATAATCAGATAAACAGTGAGCAAAATCATACATAGGATAAATGCACCATTTATCTCCTGCTCTAAAATGGTGGGCATGTCTAATTCTATATAAAAGAGGGTCTCTCATTTTCATATTAGCGGCACTCATGTCAATCTTTGCTCTTAAAACATGTTCACCATCTTTAAACTCACCATTTTTCATTTTTTCAAATAATTCAAGGTTTTCTTCTACTGTTCTGTTTGCATATTGGCTTCTTTTTCCAGCTTGTGTAACAGTACCTCTTAGTTCTCTCATTTCCTCTTCACTTATACTATCAACATATGCTTTTTCTTTTTTTATAAGTTCTACTGCATAGTCATATAGTTTTTGGAAATAATCAGATGTAAAGTAAACTTCCTCACCCCATTCAAAGCCTAGCCATTGAACAGCATCTTTTAAAGCCTCTACATATTTTGTATCTTCTTTAGTTGGGTTTGTATCATCCATTCTAAGGTTACAGTGACCATTATAATCACGTGCAATACCAAAGTTTATACAGATAGATTTAGCGTGTCCAATATGAGGAAAACCATTTGGTTCAGGAGGGAATCTTGTAACTACCTCATTATACTTGTTTGATTTTAGGTCTTCTTCTACTATAACACGTAAAAAATCTTTGCTTTCATTCATTATTATTAAACCTTTGATTTTGTAACTTTTAAGGTAGATATTTTATCTAATTAGTGCTTACAATATTTGTATTCAATAACTATTAAATAGAAAAGTATATAAATAGATAAAAAGACAAAGGATAATTTTTTTCCAAAGAAAAGAATTATTAAGTAAACTTTAAACTTAACTCTATTATAATTACATCAACAAAAGAAAAAAATTATTAAAGGAAATAAAATGTTAGTAACAAAAAAAGCTCCAGATTTTACATCAAAAGCAGTATTAGCAGATGGACAAATTGTAGAGGATTTTAATTTATATGAAAATATTGGTGAGAAAGGTGCAGTATTATTTTTCTGGCCTTTAGATTTTACGTTTGTGTGCCCATCTGAGATTATTGCTTTTTCAAAAAGAGTTAAAGATTTCAATGAAAGAGGTATTCAAGTAATTGGTTGTTCTATTGATTCAGAGTTTGCTCACTTTGCTTGGAGAGAAACTCCTGTTGAACAAGGTGGTATTGGAAGAGTTGAATTTCCAATGGTAGCAGACTTAAGCAAACAAATTGCAAAAGATTATGATGTATTATTTAATGAAGAAGTTGCTTTAAGAGGTTCATTCTTAATTGACAAAGATGGAACTGTAAGACATGCAGTTATCAATGACTTACCTTTAGGAAGAAATATTGATGAAATGGTAAGAATGGTAGATACTATGATTTTTACAAATGAAAATGGTGAAGTTTGTCCAGCAGGATGGAATAAAGGTGATGAAGGTATGAAAGATACAACAGAAGGTGTAGCTGAATACTTAAGTAAAAACTCTGACAAGTTATAAAATAATTTAAAGAATAATAAGTCCTCTTTTAAAGGGGACATTTTAAAAGGTTAATATTATGTCAAAATATATTGAAATAAATGAAAGTAGTATGGAAGATACAGTTAAAGAAGGTGTTTCTTTAGTAGATTTTTGGGCACCTTGGTGCGGACCTTGTAGAATGATTGCTCCAGCAATTGAACAGCTAGCAATAGATTACGAAGGTAAAGCAAAAATTTGTAAAGTAAATACAGAAGAAGAACAGGATTTAACTGTTAAATATGGTATTAGATCTATTCCAACAATTCTTTTCTTCAAAGATGGTGAAATTGTTGATCAATTAATTGGAACTACTACAAAAGCTGCACTAGAAGAAAAACTAGATAAATATATTTAAATAAAAAAGGCAAGAACCCTTGCCTTTTTCTCTATATAATAAGTACACAAAAAAATTGTATAATCTTTCTTATATTTAATAAGGTAAATTATGAAAGAAAAGCTAAAAAAGTATATAAAAGAGATTATTGTTTTTGTTGTTGTTCTAACTATTGCTGCAAATGTTATTAGCTATTACCGTTCACAAGATTTAAATAAAGAAAAATTAGATTTAAAAACTGTTACATTATTAGATGGAAGTTTACATAAAATTCCTAATGATAAACCAATACTTCTTCACTTTTGGGCTACTTGGTGTCCAACTTGTAAAATTGAAGCTCCTAATATAGAAAAAATATCAAAAGATTATGAAGTTATTACAATAGCTGTTCAATCTGGAACTAAAAAACAAATCCAAAACTATTTAAATGAACACAAGCTAACTTTTAAAGTTATCAATGATGAAAATGGCTTTTACTCAAGAAAGTTCAAGATACAAGCTTTTCCTACAACTTTAATATATGATAGTAAAAAGAGTTTAAAATTTAGTGAAGTAGGTTACACTTCAACTCTTGGTTTATATGCAAGAATAGCCTTTCTTAAATAAGTTACATAATTATTACTAATTATAAATATTAGTAATAATTATAACACAAAAGTGAAATTATAATTTCTTATATAATTTAAATCTAAAATAAACATTATTGTCCTATAATACGACCAATTAAGGAGAATGATAATGTTTAAAAATATGAGCATACAGAAGAAATTTTCTTTTGTAACTGTACTGATAATATTTGTTTCATTAGTAATTAGTTTTTTAGTTTTTAATTACTATAAAAATATTACAGAAGAAGAGGTTTATCAAAGTACATTAAAAGAGTTAACAACTCATTTAGAAGAAAGTGTACAAGCAAAAAAAGATGTTGGTATTTCAAATGCTTTATCAATAGCAAATGATGGAAGAATAAAACAAGCGTTAAGAGAAGATAACAGAGAGCTTGCTATTCTTAGCTTAAAGTCAATCTCAAAAGAGATGAAAGACCATACGCCTTTTAAGAACATAAAAGTTCATGTTCATACTAAAGATAATAAATCTTTTTTAAGAGCTTGGAAGCCAGAAAAATTTGGTGATGATTTAAGCTCATTTAGACATAGTGTTGTAAAAGTAAATAGTTCAACTGAACCAGTTAATACAATGGAATTAGGGAAAGCTGGATTAAGTCTAAGAACAGTAGTTCCTATTAAAGATGACAATGGAGAGCCTTTAGGTTCTTTAGAGTTCATACAAGGTTTAAACTCTGTTGCTAAAAAGTTTGATAAAGAACAAGATGCTTTTTTACTGCTTATGGATTTAAATATAAAGAAAGTTGAACTTTTTAACGATACAAAAAAGTTAAAAAACTATCTTATTTCTCAAAAATTCATAAATAAAGACTTTTTAGCTGATGCAAGAACTATTGACCTAAACTCTTTAAAAACAAAGGGTTTTTATAAAAGTGATAAATACTTTTATACAAGTGTTGAAGTAAAAGATTTTAGAGATAAAGTTTTAGGTATTTATTTAGTAGCAAGACCTTTAGCAATTGTTGAAAGTGCAATTGTTAGTGCTGAAAAATTCATTAATACAGCTATTATAATTTTGGTGATTTTTGGTTTAATAGTTTTAATAGCTATTTTATTTAATCTAAAAAATACTGTTATCAAGCCATTAGGTATTTTATCAGATGCAATTGTTGATTTAACAAAAAGTAATGACCCAAGCCAAAAAATAAAACTAAATAGAAACGATGAATTAGGACTTTTAGCAAATAACTTCAATAAATATCTTTCAAATATAGAAGAGGGATTAAAACAAGATGCAAAAGTTATTGATGAAGCAATTGATATTGTAGAAAAAGCAAAAGATGGTTTCTATACATACAAAATTGATTCAATTGCTTCAAATAAACAAGTTGAATTATTAAAAGAGAATATTAATCAAATGTTAGAAGTAACAAGAGATAATATTGTAATGGTAATAAATGCTTTAATTGAGTTTGGTAATGCCCACTATGATTATAAAATTAGTAGTGATAAAAGTGGTAATATTGGTTCTTTAGTAAAAGGAGCTAATGCACTAGGAGACTCTATTTCAGAAGTTTTATCTATGATTGATAAAACAGGTAGAAGTCTATCTATAAACTCAAATGAACTTGCAGCAACATCAGAGCAACTATCTGCTTCTGCAACACAACAAGCTGCTAGTTTAGAAGAGACTGCAGCAGCAGTTGAAGAGATTACTTCAACTATTGTTTCAACTGGTCAAAGAGCAAAAGAGATGTCTGATATTGCAGAAGACTTAAAAACTACAAGTACAGAAGATGACAAGTTAGCTCATAAAACTGGAAAGTCAATGGAAGAGATTAATTCTGCAACGAATGATATTGTTGAAGCAATTACAGTAATTGATCAAATTGCATTCCAAACAAACATTTTATCACTAAATGCAGCTGTTGAAGCAGCAACTGCTGGAGAAGCTGGGAAAGGTTTTGCAGTTGTTGCAGGAGAAGTTAGAAATCTAGCAAATAGATCTGCTGAAGCAGCAAAAGAGATTAAAGATTTAGTTATTTATGCCCAAGAAAAAACAAAAGAGGGTAAAGCAACAGCTGATCAAATGGTTGAAAGCTTTAAGTACCTAAATGAAAAGGTTTCTCAAGTTACAACAAATGTAAATGAAGTAACTTCTGCTACAAATGAGCAAACAAGAGCAATGGAACAAATCAACTCTGTAATTACTCAATTAGATAAGGCAACACAAGAGAATGCAAACGCTTCAGAAATAGTGTCACAAAAAGCTATGACTCTAAGTGAAATAGCTTCTAACTTAATGACAGTTATAAATAGAACTCAATTTGATACTACAAAGTCAAATCAAGTTTGTGATGTAGATTTAGTGTTTGATACAACAAAATTAAAACTAGACCATATCTCTTTTAAAGAAACAAACTTTAAAGAGCTTGGAAATGGAAAAACTGCAAAAGTAAAAACACATACAGAATGTGCCTTAGGTAAATGGATAGAAGAACACTCAAATGAGTCTTATACTAAAAATAAAGATTGGGATGAATTCCTTATAGCACATGAAAAAGTTCATAGTAATGTTCAAAAGTACATTGATATTGATGCAAAAGATAAAACAGATAAACAGTTATTCTCTGTAGCAAGAGATATTGAAGAGAATACAACAAAAGTATTTAATTATATTGATAAAATCAAAGAACACAACTGTAAAGATTCAGAAAACTAATAAAAGGTAAAAGGAACTATTTCCTTTTACTTCTTTTTATATAAAACAAACTTTTTCCACTGCAAAAGAGTTTATAACACCTAGTAAAAATTTTCTTATAAAAATACCATTTGTATTAAATGTTACAGTTTTATTATTTGATGATAATAACAAACTTGTTTTATATAAGATATAAAAAGTTATGCTAATATAATAATATATATTAATAATAATTTTAAATATTATTAAAACAGGGAAAAGATATGTATAAAAGAGTTTGTAGCATAGTAGCGTTATTATTTTTAGTTACTTTATCATATGCACAAGATACTAAGCTTGAAAAAATTTTACAAACAAATCAATTAAGAGTTTGTATTTGGCCTCAATATTACAGTATAAGTTATATAGACCCAAGAACTCAAAAGTTAACAGGTATAGATAGTGATTTAGCCAAAGAGTTAGCAAAGGACTTAGGTGTTGAATTAAAATTAGTAAAAAGTTCTTTTCCTACTTTGATTAATGATATAAGCTCAAATAAGTGTGATATTGCAATGTTTGGAATCGGAAAAACTAAAGAAAGAATGGAAAAACTTAGATTTACAACTCCACATCTTAAAAGTGATATTTATGCTGTAACAACAAAATCAAATAAAAAAATACAATCCTGGGATGATATTGATAAAAAGGGTATTGTAGTTACTGTTGCTAAGGGAACATTTCATGAACCAATTATGAAAAAAAAGCTTAAACATGCAAAGCTTGTTGTTGTAAAAGGTTTTAAACAAAGAGAAGATGAAGTTCAATCAGGTCGTGCAGATGTTTTTATAACAGATTATCCTTATAGTAAAAAGATGCTTGAAAAAACAAAATGGGCAAGAATTGTTTCTCCTAAAAAAGAGTACTTCTTAACTTCATATGCTTGGGTAACGGCATATGGAGATGATACGTTTTATAATGAAGTTGAAAAATTCATCAAAAGTATAAAAAAAGATGGACGATTGAGAAAATTAGCAAAGAAAAATGGTTTGGAACCAATAATAAATTTAAAGTAAGAAGACTTTTATGGCAAATAGTGTGAAGTTAGTACTTGGATTGTTTTTTGCTTTTTTTATTATACTTTTTAGTATAATGACATCTCTATCTATATTAAAAGATGAAGCAGTTGATAATTATCTTACCATCTCAAAGTTAAATGCAGAATCTTTTTCAAAAGAGTTAAATCAAGATTTGTCTGATATGGAACAAACTATATTTAATCTTGAAGATTTTATAAGTACAAATAAAAATAGAAGTAGTATTGATAAAAAACTTAAAAAGATAATTCAAGACTATCCTCAAATTAGATCAATAAATATTTTAGAAGAAAATAAAATAAAATATAGCTCTAATACTTATAACTTAGGATTAGTACTCCTTAATAAAAATTTTTATCCTAAACCAATATTTGATGATAATATATTAAAGATTGCAACTCCTTGGATAGGAAGAGATTATGATTCTGGAAGTGATGTTTATATAAATGAAGAAAAAATAAAAGCTAATGAACAATCTTTTATTCCTATTTCTAAAAATATAAATGTCGATAATAAAAAGTATAAGGTTATTATAAATTTAAATACAGATTACTATAAAGATAGGTTTTTTAGTAATATCTCTTCAGATGAAATAATCTTTGAAATTTTAAGACTAGATGGTATTTTACTTTTGTCCACAAAAGAAAATCATAAAATTGGAAAAAGAATAGAAAAAAGTGATTTACTAAAAATAGCAATAGAAAAAAATCAATACACTGGAATAGAACTAATTAATAATCACAAATATATTGTAACTTATATTTTAACTAACAATTATCCTATAAGTTTAGTAGTGAAACTTGATTATGATAAAAGTCTTTCAAGTTGGAATAAAAGACAATATAACTTTTTTGTAGTAACAACTATTATTGTTGTACTAAGTATTTTAGTTGCGCTATTTTTCTTCTATTTATATAATAGAAAAAAAGAAGAAGAGATTAAATACCAAGAAAAACAAATGCATGATCAAGAGAAGTTTAAACTATTATTTCAAGATTCACATTTCTTAGCTGTGGTTATAGATAGCAATGGAAATATTTTAGAAATGAATAATTTATCTTTGGAGTTTTTAGGTGAAAAGTTAAAAAATGTCCATATGAAAAAATTCTGGGATTTACCATGTTGGATGGAGAATCAAAGAGATAATATAAAAGCTAAAATAGTAAATTTTGATGAAGAAAAGTTTGAAAGTGAGCTTGTTGCTTTAAATAAAGATAGAGAAAAAAGAATTATTGATTTTACACTTTCTTCAATAAGCTACGCAGAAGAGAAACTTTTAGTTGCAATTGCTTTGGATATAACTATAAAAAAAGAGAAAGAAAATAAGTTAAGACAAGCCTATACTGTATTTAGTAATACAAGAGATGGAATTATGATTACTAATAGTGATACAGTAATATTAGATGTAAACAAAGCCTTTGAGAAAATCACTGGATTTAAGAAAAAAGAGATATTAAATAAAAAAGTAAGCATATTAAAATCGGGTACGCATACAAAAGAGTTTTACTCAAATATGTGGAATAGCATTTTAAATAAAGGTTTCTGGGAAGGTGAAATCACAAATAAAAAAAGTGATGGAAGCTATTTTATAGAGTGGCTTACTATAGATGCCATTAAAAATGAAAAAGATGAAGTTGTAAACTATATAGGTGTTTTTAGTGATATTACTGAACAAAAACTTAGAGAAAAACTTTTAAAAGAAAAAGATTATGCCCTTTTCCAACAATCAAAAATGGCAGCAATGGGTGAGATGATTGGAAATATAGCACATCAATGGAGACAGCCTCTATCTGTTATTTCAACAGCTGCAACTGGGATTATGCTACAAAAAGATATGGGAATAAGTAATGAAGAAGATGAGGTTAAGTCTTTATCTGCAATTAATAATTCTGCTCAATTTTTATCTCAAACAATAGAAGATTTTAGAAGTTTCCTAAAACTTGATAAAGAAGTACAACTATTTAATATTGAGAAGGCTATTAGTGATGCTTTAAATCTTTCTAGTGTAAATAGAAAAAATAAAGCTATTTTAATAGATTGTGACCTAGAAAAAAATTTACAAGTTTATGGTGTAAGAAATGAGTTTATTCAAGTATTAATGAATGTCTTAAGAAATGCAGAAGATGCTTTATCTAATCAAAAAATAGAGAAATTAATATTAATAAACTCTTTTTTATCTGGACAAAAAGTTATTATTAAAATAGTTGATAATGCAGGGGGAATTGATTCTAATATTATTTCTAGAATATTTGAGCCATATTTTACAACAAAACATCAATCTCAAGGAACAGGAATAGGTCTTTATATGAGTCAAGAAATTATTAAAAATCATATGAAAGGTGAACTATCTGTAGAAAACCATTCATATAATTATAAAGGTAAAAACTATAGGGGAGCTTGTTTTATAATAGAGTTACCTTTTAAATAAGGAACTCTACTTTTTTCTTATTGCAATTGATTGTTTTCTCATTTTGTATAATTCATAACTTTCATTAAAAAACTCATCATATTCTAAAATTTCTACTTCTTTTTCATTAAAAAGGGTTTTTAATTCCCCTTCTTTTAGTAGAAAGTCAGGGTTTGATGGTGACTTTTCATTTTCATCATGAAACATATAAGTTTCTATAAATAAAATTCCATCTTTTTTTAAAGAGTTAGTTAATTTAGGAATAACTTCTCTATCTAAAAAGTTTACCATGATAATTAAATCATATCTATTTTCATCAAAAGAGTAAGTATCTAAATCAACAAGTTTTGTATTGATATTTGGATTATTTTTCTTATTTAAAGTATCAAGTGCTACTTCTGAAATATCAATTGAGGTTACTTTAAAATCATTGTTTGCTAGGTAAATTGAATTTCTTCCTGAACCACAAGCGACATCAAGTGCTTCTATACCTTTTGCATGCTTTATTACATTTGATAACTTATTACTTTGAGCTCTATTGCTTAAAAGTTCTGGTGTATTCTCATACTTTTTATTCCATTTTTCTTTATCTTCAACTGCCATATTTATTCTTTCGTTTTTTATTATTATACAAGTTTTTTGTTGAAATAGTTTAGTATTAAAAAGCTAAGTTGTATTCTAAATAAGATGTTATAAACATAATTTATTTGTTATAATAGTTTATAAGTTGTTAATATTGCAAGGTTGTATTATGATAGAGTCTGAATTAAAATTAGCTCATTCAGAAGAGAAATTCAAACTACTATTTGAGTTTTCTCCTATTGGAATGGCAATGGTTGAACAAGAAACTGGAAAGTTTATAGAAGTAAATCAAACCTTATTAGATTATACAGGTTATTCAAAATCAGAACTTTTATCTTTATCTTTCTGGGATATAACTCCAAAGGGATATGAAGAACAAGAAAAAGAACAATATGAAGCCTTGAACAAATATAATCGATTTGGACCAAATGAAAAAGAGTACATAAAAAAAGATGGAACAACATTCCCCATTAGAATTAGTGGCTTTAGCTTAGAACAAGAAGATGGTAAGAAGGTTGTTTGGGGATTAATTGAAGATATTACTACAACTAAACACTATGAATTAATTTATAAAGATAATAAAGAGTTATTAGAGTATGTAGCTATAGAAAATTCTCTTGATAAGTTATTAAAAAGAATTGTATTACTTGCGGAAAAAAGATGTTACCCTTCAAAATGTTCAATTCTTCTTTTAGATAAATCAAAAGGTAGATTATTTACAGGTGCTGCACCTTCATTGCCAGATTTCTACAATGATGCAGTAAATGGTACAAAAATAGGAAAGAAAATTGGTTCATGCGGTGAAGCAGCCTTTACAAAAGAAAGAGTTATTGTAGAAAATATTGATGAACATGAAAACTGGCAAAGATTTTTAAAGTACTCTCAAAAAGCTAACCTTCATTCTTGTTGGTCAGAACCAATTATCTCTTCTAGTAATGAAATATTAGGTACCTTTGCAATATATAATGAAAAGCCTTCCTCTCCTAATATCTATGATTTAAAATATATAGAAACTTATGCAAATATAGCATCTAAAGCAATTGAAAAACATGAACATACAATTGTTTTGAAAAATAGAGAAAAAGATTTAAAACTTCTATTTGACAACTCTCATTCTGGTCTTGTTTATGTTTCAAAAGAGGGAAAAATAATAGATGCAAACCACAGATTTGCAGAAATGATGGGATACGATTCAGAAAAAGAGTTTATAGGTTTAAATACAAATATATTTCATTTAAGTGAAAAAAAAAGAAATGAATTTTATAAAAAATCCCATCCTAGTTTAATAGAAAACAAAACTTTTGATATAGAGTACAAACTAAAAGGAAAAGGTGATATTACTGTTTGGTGTAGAATGTCAGGAAAGGCATTAGATGAAAATAGACCAGCAGATTTATCAAAAGGTATTTTGTGGACTATAAATGATATTTCTTTAAGAAAGAAGTATGAAGAACAATTAAATCAAAAGCAAATTCTTTTAAGAAATATTTTACTTACAATTCCTGATATGGTATGGCTAAAGGATCAAAATGGTGTTTATTTAGCTTGTAATTCAGAGTTTGAAAAGTTTTTTGGAGATAAAGAAGGAAATATAGTAGGTAAGACTGATTATGATTATGTGGATAAACCTCTTGCTGACTTTTTTAGAATGCATGATAAAAAAGCAATGAAAATTGATGATGTAAATATAAATGAAGAGAAAGTTACTTATGCAAGTGATGGACGAGAAGTTTTATTGCATACTTCAAAAAAAGCGATGAAAGATAAAGACAATAATATAATTGGAGTTTTAGGAATAGGTCATGATATTACGGAGTTGAAAAAAAGAGAAGAAGAGTTAGAACAATTAAATAAATTAGCAAACTCTTTAACTGAGTCTCAACAAGTATTATTATCTTTATTTGATAAAGGAGATTCCGTTTTATTAAAATGGAAAAATGATGAAATATGGAATATTGAATATGTCTCTTTAAGTATTAAAAAACTTTTAGGTTACTCAAAAGAAGAGTTTTTAAACAATGAAGTTGATTACTTTAATTGTATTCATAAGGATGATTTAATAAGAGTAAAAAGTGAGTACAAGAAATCTCTAAATAAGCAAAAAGACTACTTTAAACATGAACCTTATCGGATAATTACAAAAGAGGGCGAAGAAAAATGGGTTTTAGATTATACTGCAACTCAAATTGATAGTGAAAACAAGGTTGTAAATTTCATTGGATATATAATTGATATAACCGAACAAATTAAAAATCAAGAAATGATGTATCAACAATCAAAAATAGCTTCTTTAGGAGAAATGTTAGGTAATATCTCTCATCAATGGAGACAACCTTTATCTGTAATTGCAAGTGTTGCAACAGGTACAAAACTAAAAAAAGAGATGGGAATATTAGAAGATAATGAGTTAATGACAAATCTAGATAATATCAATAAACATGCTCAATATCTTTCTTCAACAATTGATGATTTTAGAAACTTCTTCCTTTCTGATTCTCATGCAAAAGGTAGAGTAAATTTAAATGGGGCAATTTCAAAAGTAGTTAGTTTAGTAAAAGATTCTTATAAATTAAAAGAAATAAATTTAATTTTAAAGCTTGATGATGATTTAGAGTTTGAGTGTAATGAAAACTTATTTATTCAAGCTTTAATAAATATCTTAAACAATGCAAGTGATGCTTTAAATAGCATAGAAGATAAAGAGTTTGATAAATATGTATTTATAGATTTATTTAAGAAGAAAGATAAGTGTATTATTTGTATAAAAGATAATGCAAGAGGAATAAAAAAAGAGTATATAAATAAGATATTTGAACCTTATTTCACAACAAAACATCAATCCCAAGGTACAGGCATAGGTCTTTATATGACAAACCAAATAATAACTAAACATTTAAATGGTGAAATTGATGTTTCAAATATTGAATATTCTTATTTAGATAAGCACTATACTGGGGCATGCTTTGTAATAAAACTATGCTTAAAAAATCTTAACTAAAATTATTAGTTACTACATTTAGTTATCTTTAAGAGTGTAAATTATAGAATGAATTATACTATATAAAGGAGTTTATTATGAAACTTCAAGGAATTACAATTGATTTTTATGATAAAAGAACATGTGGTCTTTTACCAGACCTTTGTGTTCAATGGGATATTCGTTACGATGAGTTAGAAGACAATGATGAACTTATATCATATTGGGAAAATAGCTTAGAAAATGTTTTATCTAAAACTGATAAAGTTGTTAGTGGAACTGTAGATGGAAAATCTATTTTATATTCTGCTGATAAAGATGCAATAAAGATAATACAAGATGAGTTTAAAGAATTAGAGTTAGAAACAATTGATTATGATGATATTATGAAGTGTGAAAACTGTATAAAACATGATTATATTGCTGATGAAAATAAACTTGTAGAAGCTAATTAATATTTAATTAGCTTCATTTTTTAAAACAAGTCAACACTTGAAACTTGTTCTTCTTTAAATCTAATAACTTTATCTCTACCACTATTTTTAGCTTCATATAAAGCAATATCAGCATTTTTAATAACCGTATCAAATGATGTTGAGTCCTCAGGATACATTGAAAGACCAATACTAACTGTCTTTTTCAATTTATTACCAGCATAAACATCAATTTCATTTTCTCTTACTTTAGCACCAATTTTTTTAGCAACACTCATTGCATCGTCTTCTGTATTTACACCCATTAGTAAAATTACAAATTCTTCACCACCATATCTTATGATAATATCAGATTCTCTAACTGTTTCATTTAATATTCTTGCTAACTCTTTAAGTACTTTATCTCCGATATCATGACCATACTCGTCATTAACAGCTTTAAAGTGGTCCATATCAAGCATAAGTAAACCAACATTTGTTCCATCTCTTTTAATTTGTGGTAACATCTTCTTAGTATATTCTTCTAAGAATTTTCTATTATAAAGTCCAGTTAATCCATCAGTAAATGCAGACTCTTGTAAAGCATGCATTAGAAGTTTAACCTCAATTGAAGGAACAGACTCTTTTAAATAACTTTTGATAAATACAGTTTTTTCTTTTAACTCTTCTAGTTCTTCCTTTGTATCACAAACACAATTGATAATTAGATATAAGTTTTGTGTGATGTCTACATTAAAGCAGTAGTATAGTTTTTCGCTATCAAAGTGTGGACAAGTATTATGAAATTGTACTGACATAACATCACTTTTTGTTCTAGCTGCTCTACAAGCTTCTGGATTGTTTTTTAATGTCTCTTCACAATATAATGATTTACCACATTGTTTCATTGTAGTCATCTTATATTTTTTCATATCAATCTCTACAAAACTAAAGTTTTTTAGTTTGAACTTGTTTTTTAATACTTCTGCAAGTCTGTCATAAATCTCTTCTTTAGTATTGTCTAGTTCAATTTGCTTTTTAAATTGATATAAATTTGATAAGTTGTCAATAATCTCTTTTGAATCTTTAAGTGGATTTCTATTTTTATTAGAAGCTTTAAATCCAACAAACCCTTGAAGTTTTTTGTCAATATCAACAGCTGTATCTTTAAAAGATTGAATTAAATTATTGTAGTCTTCTGTAATATTAATCATCTCAGCAGATAAACCAACAGGAGGAACTATTCCTTTAAATCTTCCGTGGGTAGCTTGATTAATATTTATTTTAAATTTATCAAATAGTTTTAGATATGGGTTAATTAATTTTTTACTAACTAAAATAAATAAAATGATTGTCGTTAAGATTAAAACAGTAATCACATAAATAGATTCAATACCAATTTCTTTTATAGTGCTAATATCTAATACAATAGAAACTGCTCCTAAAGTTGTACCTTGGTCTACTTGGTGGCATTTTAAACAATCTATTCCTTTTTCTGCAACTGCATTGTATGGAATAGTAACTCTAACAGTAGTACTTGTTATTTCTTCTTCTATTTGGTATTGCATTCTTCCTGTAGAAAGCGCTTTTCTATCAAAATCATCTCTTGGAGGATTTTTTAAGTGTGATGAAGGAAATTGATCATTAACATATTTACTTCTTACAAGCCAAAGTTGTTCTACATTTTTGATATTAGATGCAGAGTTTATAAACGTATCAACATCTTGCATATTACCGTTAATCATATGTGCAGTTAAACCACTTTTTACAACTTCCGAAATTGATTGGGCATTATGAATTGCAGACTTGATTCCAGTTTTTCTTAGATTATAAAGACTAAATATAGAAATAGTAACAGAAAGCATAATTATCATAACTATTGTATAAAGCGTAATATTTTTTCTCATTGCACACCTTTTATTAAGGTAGCTATTTTATAAAAAATAGGCTTAATGTATTAAAAAAATATAAGAAAAAATATATAAAAGTGAAATTTTATTTCTTTTGGATTATTTATAATTGGGTTTATTATATTCTAAAAAGATCTTTTGGGTTTACATGCATTTCATTTTTAGTAGCTTGGAAAGTTAAAGTGTTGTTAACTCTTCCTACAACATAACCTTTTTTTATCCATCTACCAACTTTTAATGATGGTGAAATTTGGTCTAGATGAGAATAAATAGTATGTAAGCCATTTCTATGTTGTACGATAACTACATTTTCAAGCATTCCTGCATTTTTCTTTGCATATACAATTTTACCGTTAAAGATTGATTTTACTTTTGCTTGTGGCTTTTTTGTTTTTAAAACAATTGATTCATTAAATAGTTTAATCTTATATACTGGATCAAAATATGTTCCAAAGTTTTTTACAACCTGAAAAGAATCAAGTGGAGCTATTGTTTTTCTTCCTCTATATTTTGAGATTTTGATTCCTGAAGTTGAAGAACCAATCATTCTAACATCTATATCAAGATTTTTTGCATAGCTATTATTTCTATCTTCATCACTAACTTCATAATTGCCAGATTTCTTTTTTGCTTGTCTTCTTTTCTTTTGTGCCGCAAGTCTTTTAGCTTTTGCAATTGCTGCTCTTTTTTGTTTTTCAATCTCTTCTTTTTTAAGAATGTTTAGTTTTCCAAGTAATTGTTTTAAAGAGTCTTGTTTCTGAACAGTTCTTTTAAGTTCCTCTTGATACTCTTTATGTTTTTTTTCTAAAGAAACTAAAGATTTTGAGTGAGTTCTTTTTAAGATATTTAACTCTTTTTTCTTCTTTATTCTATCTGCAATATAATCACTTATTTTGCTTATCTTTCTTTTATTCTCTTTTCTATTTTGTGTTAGTAATTCATAGCTGTTATTTATTTTGATAATTTCATCTTTAGAACTTTGTGAAAGTAGAGTATAAACCTCTGAATCAATAAGTTCATCAAGACTACTTTCTCCAGCAAGTTTTAAAGCAATTGAAGAAGAAAACTCATTTATAATTGTGTTAACAATTTTCTCTTCACTATCTTTTTTTTCTTTTATTAAATCACTTGAATCTTTTTGTAAAGTTTTCAATGCTTTTTTTGCAGAGACAAGTTGACTTTGGTGCTTTTTTATATCATCATTAATAATAACTATAGCTTTTTCTAATCTACTTAGTTCTTTATTTTGATTATTGATTTGTTTTGCAAGGATTTTTATTTGTAAATCTTTTTGTTCTTGTGCTTTTTTATTTTTTTGTAATATTAGTTTATTGTTTTGGATTTTTTTATCAATACTTTTAGTAGAGGCTCCAAATAAAGTAATTGATACTAAAAATAGTAAAGCTAATCTTTTAATCATATTTTATTTTATACTTTAATAATACACCAATAATTGTTAGAATTGAAATACCAAATGATAAAAGAAAAATCTTAGATAAAGACTCATTTAAAGGAAGAGTTACTTGTACAATATTTTCTAAATCATCAGGCAATAATACACCAATATTATCAACTAAGTAAATAAACATTCCAGATACAATAAAAAATGAAATAAATGAACTAATAATTGCATACTTTAAAATTGTTGAGGAACTATATAAAATAGAAGCACCATGTAATTTTAAAATAGTAATCTTTTCGTGATGTTCATAAAACCATATTCTAATCTGTTTTGAAATCATAATTATCGCAAAGATAGTTATGATAGTAAAGAGTATAAAAGATATTTGACTAAGTAAAAGCATTAGCAAATATATACTATTATGGTTTTTAGAGAAGATTTCTACTTTTCTAACATTTTTATTTGCATATAACTTATCTTTTATCGTTTGAAGTTGGCTTGTTGTAGGGAATGTTTCTAAATTTATCTTATAAAAGTGAGGTAGTTTTTTTCTTAATAAATCTATTGAAGAACTGGATAAGTCAGATTTGATATTGTCTATAATAGATTTCTTTTCTAAGGTAATTATCTTTTCAACATTTATTCCTGCTAATTCAGTAACATCTTCTTTGATTAAAGGAGTATTTGTAATAACTACAATAGAGTAGTCATTTGCTATTTTTATTTTATAATTATCTAAAATATTAGATGAAAATAGATATATAATAAAAGAAATTAACATTGCAGTTAATGGTACTACAAAAGCAAATGTATTTTTAAGAAACTTCATAAATTATCCCATCTTCAATAGATAATTGTCTAAATCTAATACCAAAGTTTTTTGGAACCCTATGTGTTACAACAACAACTGTAATACCTAGTTGTTCATTGGCACCTTTTAAAAGATTCCATACAACTTCTGCTGAGTAGTCATCAAGGTTACCTGTTGGTTCATCTGCAATAATTATCTTAGGGTTATGAGCAAGAGCACGTGCCACTGCAACTCTTTGTTGTTCTCCACCACTTAACTCATTTGGATAATAACCAGCTCTATGTGATAGTTTTACGTGGTTTAAAAGCTTTGTTGCTTGTTCCCTTGAAATATCATTTGAGTAACCATTGATTTTAAGAGGAATCATAATATTCTCTTCAATAGTCCACTCTTCAATTAATTTATAATCTTGAAAGATAATTCCAATATCTTTTCTAAGACTTCTTAGAGATTTTCCTTTTATTCCAAAAACATTTTGACCTGCAATTCTTAGTTCGCCATGTTTTAATGGAATTTCTCCATAAAATGATTTTAATAAAGTAGATTTTCCACTACCACTTGTTCCTCCAATAAATATAAACTCTTTTTCTTTTATTGAAAAGTTACCTTTTTTAATAACATATTTATTTTCATCATAAGAAAGATATATATTTTTGGCTTGAATCATTATTTTAATATCTCTTTAATTTTATGGTGAGCTTTTATATTAGAACTTGTAGGAAGAGGTAAGTCTTGGAAATATGAAGCTTTACCATCTTTTACAATAATATATTTACTCACGGGTCTATCAAAATTTCCAAAGGTAATTTGAATAAGTCCAGAATTATCTTCTTGTTCTATAACAAAAATATCTTCAACATGTACAAAGTAATCTTTTTCAACTAAAGTTTTACTTGGTATATTTTTTATAGTCTCTTCAAAGTCTACTTTTTCTTTGAAATCAAAATCAAAATCATGATTTATCTCTTTATCTTCTTGTTCACATAATAAAACTACATCATAAATATGTTTACCTTGTTTTTTCCATCTATCTTCGTATTTACTTGATACTGGAAGGTCTTTATTTATATCTATTGTAATCTTACCCTTTGGAAGATTTGTAAGTAGTTCTGTACAGTAGTCAAAATATTTTCTACTATCAGTTCTTAATTCTAAAGTTCCGTTTACTTTTAGTACTCTTAACGCTTCATTTATAAAATCAGTTGAATAAACTCTTCTATGAGGTTTTTTATCCCAAGGAACAGGGAAGTGAACAAATATTCTTCCAACTTTATTTGACTTGATAAACTCCATAAAAAGTCTTGCATCATAGTTTACAACTAAGATATTATCTAATTCTTGAATTCTTACTTGCTTTAAAAGTTGCTCAATAGAAGGTGTATGAATTTCAAGACCTATAAACTGAACATCTGGATTCTCTTTTGCTTGGTGTAAAAGGTGTCTTCCACTACCAAAACCAATCTCAATTTGAATCTCTTTTTCTGTGTCAAAGTCAGTTAAAAAATAGTTAATATCTTTTAAATACTCTTGATCAGGTTCAATTTTTTGATTTACATTTTGAGTATTTGCAAATAAAATTTCAGACTCAGTAATTTTTGCATATGAGTTTAGTGAGTCTTTGATTAATTGAACAGGACTTACTCTAGTGACTTTATCAGGTTTTAAAAGTAAGTTATCATCTTTTTGTCTTAAAGTTAATAAGAACTCTTTATTGTCTCTTGTAGTAGAGATTTTATATTCTGTTTTTCGAGGTTTATCTGTAAAATTATATGACTTTGCAATAAAGTTAAAGTTTGTTCCATCAATTGAAGATGGCACCTTTAACTCTTTTGCTGTTTTGTTAAATACTATATGAGGCATTTATTTAGTTCATCTCCACTAACTTAGGTAAAATAAGCTCTGTCTCTTTTGTAATCTCAGAGTGAATTCCATTTTTATCAACTGCTTGAATAGCATAGCTATACTGCACACCTCTTACAATATCTTTATCTTCAAATCTAAGTGCTGTAATATCTTGGTACTTAATAGTTTTATCTTTAAAGAAACCTTCTTTGATAGTTTTATAAACAGTATATGAAACTGCTCTATCATCACCTGGTTGCCAGTTTAAAATAGCTTTTGCACCTTGAATTTGAGCAAGAGTCATCACAGGTTTTCTTAATTTATTTAAAGTAACACCCATTACAGAATTAACATTTAAGTTGCTCTCTAAACCATCTTTATCCACAGAACTTACTTTATAGAAATATACTTTTCCATCTTCATTAACAAAATCTTCATAGTTTAAAGTTTTTGCACTAACAGTTTTTATAATATCAAAACCACTTTGATCATCTGTACTTCTGTAAATATTATATTTAACTACATCATTAGATTTTGAAGGTTCCCACGTTAAAGAAATCTTTCTAGGTAAATCAGTTGTTGCTTTTAAGCTTAAAATTCCTGCTGGTAAAGGTTTTGTTTGAGCTTTTACTAAAGCACTTGGCATAGTTTTTAAACCATCAAAAGTTTTACCAATAACTCTATAGTGATAAACTACATTATCTTCTAAATCTAAATCAATATATTCAGCTTGTAATCTTCCATCTAAAGTTTCAATCTCTTCCCACTTACTTGTTGCAGGAGTTTTTCTTTGAACTTCATAGCTTTCGATTCTTTCACTATTATGTGGTCTCCAAACAATTTTAATCTGTCTTGGAAGATTTGAAATAGCTTGAATAAAACTTACTCCTTCCATTAATGGAAGTGTTGAAACTACATAATCATTTGTTGTTTTTGACTCAAACTCTGAAGCAGTTGCAGATGAAATTTTATAAACATATTTTGTACTAGGTTCAACATCTTCATCTACATAGTGTGTCGTATATCTATTTTCAACTGTATCTATAAGTTTTAGTTTTGCACCATCTTTTTGTAAATTTGCTCTGTAAAAATGATATCCAGTAACTCTTGGGTCATCAACTTTTCTCCACTCAAAAGCAATTGCATTAATATCAGGAAGAGTTTTGATAGAAGCAGAATCTACTACTTCAAGAGTTTCATTGATTTTTGGTTTTGTATTATCGAAGTTTTTTAAACTACATCCACTAAGTAGTAAAATTAAAGCACTTAATGATGTTAGCTTCATCAATTTTGTCATTTACAATCTCCATGTTAAAATTGTTTGTTAAAAAGTCATGCATGTCATTTGAAAGTTTTGCTGTAAAACTCATTTTTTCTTTTGTAATTGGATGAATTAAGTAAAGATTGTATGCATGTAAATAAAATCTATTTATTTTATTTAATTCGCCCTTAAAACCATATAAATTATCACCTAAGATATGCCTATTCATAGAGCCTAAGTGTACTCTTATTTGGTGAGTTCTTCCTGTGAAAAGTTTGCATGCTATTAAATCATATTTATCATTATTTGAAGTACATAGTTTACTAAAAGCAGATTTTGCATTTTTACCATTTTCTTCAATTGACATTTTAAGTCTATTATTTGGGTTTCTAGCAATTGGTTTTTCTATTATTACATCATCTTTTAGTGGTAAATCAATTATTGCTAAATAGTATCTTCCCATACTTTTATCTTCAAGCTGTTTAGAAAGTCCAGTATGAGCTTCATTTGTTTTTGCAATAACCATTACTCCACTAGTACCCTTATCAAGTCTATGCACAATACCGTGTCTTTCTTCTCCACTTATTGTAGAAAGAGAAAAATTGTTTAGTTTTAACCAGTCAACAAGTGTTGCATCTTTTACACTTGGAGCATCATGAACTGTCAGATTATAAGGTTTGTTTAGTACTAAAATATGCTCATCTTCATATATGATTTCAATATCTTTACCCTTTAAAGACTCTTTTACAAAGTTTTCATCTTTAATTGGATTTAGTTGGGCTTCTGGGAAGTGAACTTCTACTTCTTGATTCTCTTTTAGTTTCAAACCTCTTTTAGTGCAGGTTTTGCCATCTACTTTTACGTATTCTTTGTTTATTAACTGTTCTATTTGATTTCTTGATGCATCAATTTTAGAACTTAAAAATTTATCTAATCTATTTGTCTCTTGAACAATAAAAAATTTATCCATATTTGGGTACTCTTTCACTATGCGTTTATTTGATAAAAGAATTATTTCACATTTTGATTATTTAATAGTTATATTTGTATTGCCTTTAATATTGTTATCGTACAATCTTATAAGTGAAACAAACCGTATATTAGCGAATAAACAATTAATTTATTTTACAATCTCATTAATTGTTTTTTTTATAATATTTATCTTACCAATTAGAAGAAATATTAGACTTATTCCTATTTTATACTGGTTAGGTATTGTTTTGCTACTTGCAGTGGAGTTTATAGGTGTTACAAAATTAGGTGCAAAAAGATGGCTTAGCCTACCTTTGATTAATATGACAATTCAACCAAGTGAGTTGTTTAAACCTTTATTTATTTTAATGCTTGGGCATTTAATACATAATAAACCTCCTGAAGATAGAGGTTATAATTTAAAAGATTTTATCTATTTCTCTTTTTATATTTTACTTCCTTTTGTTCTTATTGCAAAAGAACCTGATTTAGGAACTGCTTTAGTTTTACTTCTTGTTGGATATGGAATTTTATTTATAGTTGGAGTAAATTGGAAAATTTGGGCTACTATTTTTATAACAATAGGACTAGCTTCTCCTTTTATTTATACAAATTTAATTAAAGATTATCAGAAAAAAAGAATTAAAGATTTTCTTTCTGAAAAACCTAGTTATCAAGTTCAACAATCAATTATTGCAATTGGAAATGGTGGGTTAGTTGGGAAGAAAGCCCAAGAAGCTACACAAACACAACTAAAGTTCTTGCCTATTGCAACTAGTGATTTTATCTTTGCATACTTTGTAGAAAGATATGGTTTCTTAGGAGCTATTGGACTTATATTTATTTATGGTTTACTAATTTATCATCTATTATCCTTTAATTATTATTTCCATGATGATTATGTAATTCGTGCCTTCGCCTCCGGCTTGGGACTTTTGATATTTTTAAATATGAGTATTAATATTTTAATGGTTATTGGTTATGCACCTGTTGTTGGACTTCCTTTACCTCTGTTTTCATATGGTGGAAGTTCCTTTATCAATTTTGTTGCACTTTTTGCAATATTAGAAAATCTATTGGCATTTAGATATATGGATATGTATAATTTTGAAAGGCGATTATAAAATGGAAGCGCAAAGTTCTACTTTTATTGGATTTGAGGACTCTTTTGAAGAGTCAAAGGCAGTTTTATTTGGAGTTCCCTTTGATGGAACTACATCTTTTAAACCAGGTACTAGATTTGCACCAAGTGCAATGAGAGAAGACTCTTGGGGATTAGAGAGTTTCAGTCCATATTTAGATAAAGATTTAGAAGATTTAAAACTTTTTGATTATGGAAATTTAGAAGTTCCTTTTGGAGATAAAAAAAGAGCTCTTAGAATGATTCAAGAGATGACACAAGAAATAATCGATGCAGGAAAAATTCCAGTAATGATTGGTGGAGAGCATTTAGTTTCACTTGGTCCCGTAAAAGCCTTATCAAAAAAATATGAGGATTTACATATCATTCACTTTGATGCTCACACAGATTTAAGAAATGATTATTTAGGTGAATCTTTAAGTCATGCAACAGTTTTAAGAAGAATTTATGACCAAGTTGGTGATGGTAGATTAAATCAATTTTGTATTAGAAGTGGATTAAAAGAAGAGTTTGAATGGGCAAAAGAACATTCTCATTTAGAAAAGTTTACATATAATACTTTAGAAGAAAGAGTTGACCTTTTAGTTGATAAACCTGTTTATATCACTATTGATTTAGATGTACTTGACCCTTCAGTATTTCCTGGAACTGGAACACCAGAACCAGGTGGAATTGATTTCCATGATATGATGAATATTATTTCAATTTTATCAAGACTTGAAAATGTAGTAGGACTTGATGTAGTTGAGCTTAGTCCAAAGTTTGATGCAAGTGGTGTTTCAACTGCTGTTGCCTGTAAGACTTTAAGAGAGTTAGTTTTAGCTACTATTAAATAAAGTTTTAAAAGAATCTAAAAAAGGGAAAGTTGACCAAGTTTATCTTGTTCAACTTTTTTTATGCAGGAACTTTCATCAAATAAAACTTTGTTTACATTTGAAGAGACTTCATAAAGCTCTAGTTTTTCATTTGCATAGACATTAAATAAAGAGTTTATATCTTTTAAATTTTGACTATAAAGCCAAGATTCAAAATCTTTCTTTTCTAATACTACTGGCATACGGTGGTGAATTTTTCCTAGTTTTTCATTTGCATCACAAGTAATTAAAGCTACTGTTACTATTTTCATATTTAACTCAATATCAAAATATTCATCCCAAATACCAGCAAGAGCTAAATAATGATTTTTCATATCTTTTACAAAATATGGAGTTTTTTCTTTATCTTCTACTTTCCATTCATAAAATCCATTTATAGGAATAATACATCTTCTAAATCTAAAGGAATCCCTAAAAGTTTGTTTCTCAAAAATAGATTCACTTCTTGCATTTATGTTCATTGCTTTTTTATCTTTTGCCCAAGAAGGTAAATATCCAAAGTGGGTATATAAATAGTTGCCATTGTTTAAAAGTGCAGGAATAGGAATAGTAGGAGCAATATTGTATCTTGGATTCAAAGTTTGAATCATATCATTTTTTATTAGATGAGAAGCATCTTTTTTAAAAGATTCATCATCATAAATAGCTAAACGACCAGGCATAAAAAAACTTTTAAAGCAAAAGGTAAACTAACCTTTTACTTGCTATTTATTATCTTTGATTATTTGTTTGATTTCTTCTAATAGTTCTACAGAAGCATCAATCTCAGCTTTTCTAATTGCAACACTTTCTATGTTACAACCAACTGGAATACCTCTTTTTTTGCCATATATAAATAAATCTTCAAAGATATCCCTTGAAAGTTTTACAGAACTAGCTAAAATATCCCCTGATTCTTTTAAATCTTCTTCTAAATAGTTTGGAATATTAATTCCTAACCATTTCATAAAATCAAGTGTTTTAGAACTACCACAAGGAGTTAGTGTAAAAATAATTGGTACTGGCTCAATATTATTCTCTTTTGCATATTTTGCATAATCAGTTAAAAATGTTTTTGCTGCATGAACATCATAAACACATTGAGTAATAAAATATTCACAAGAACTATTTTGTTTAGAAAATACTCTTAAGTGTTCATCATGTTTTGCCATATGTCTTTCAGGAATTGCAATTCCGCCAAGGCAAAGATTATCATTAACCTCTTTTTTTATGCTATATGCTTCTTTTAAAGTAATATTTGTTTGTTGTTCATGACTAGCAGCTCCAACAAATACTGAGTGTACTTGTGTTGCAGTAGTACTTTCAAGCCAAGTAGCAAACTGTTTTGCAGTATAATTACCAACTGCTCTATAAACAATTCTTGGAGTTTTAAGTTCTTGTAAATAGTTTCTTGAGTACTCGCAAGGATTGATTGTTTTGATAAAAGGGAAAGGTCTTTTTTCATCAGTTCTATCTGACTCATCTTGAATATCATAAAGAACTAAACCATCAACATTTAATTTTGAGATTCTTTCTACATGCTTTTTTGCAATCTCTTTAATCTCTTCTTGGGTATGCTTTACTTTTGGAGGTGTAATTCCGTATAATAATATTCCATTCTCTTTATTTCTAATCTTATCCGTTAACATTGAAAACCTTAATTTTTATAATAATAATTGTAAATTTTTCGTATTATACATTAATACAACTTGTAATAAACGTATATCTTTATTTTTGTAGGTGATTTGGGTCTTGGATAATCTTTGTATGCATATTCGATTGTTTCAATAGTGTTTTCATCTAAACTTGAATACCCTGAAGAGTTACTAATTTTTAAATCACTTATGTCTCCATTTGGATGAAGAGTAAACTCAACAATATTCATTCCTTGTTGATGAGTTCTTATTGCAATGTGTGGGTATCTTAAGTAACTTTGGGTGATTCTTCCAATATCCTTTAGATTCTTTTGTAAAAATACTTTTTGTACCTTTGTAAAAGAGTTATATTCTTCTCCATAAAGGTTGATGTAACTTTTTGTAATATCATCAAGTAACTCTTTATCTAAAGGAACAGGCTCTGCTAATAAAAAGTTTTCTAAAGACCTTTTTTCTATATCTTTTTCTCTTTTTGTTTTTGGTAAATCTTTAGTGAAAGTTGGTTTTGCTTCAACTTTTGGAGTTGGTCTTTTTTGAACTCTTTTAGGTTTTTTTACTACCTTTCTTTTTTGGACTTCTTTTTTAGGTAATTTTACTTCTTTATATTTTTTAGGTCTATCTTGTTTTTTTGGTTTTGCTTTTTCTTGTTTTGGTTTAGTCTGTTTTTTAGGCTGTACTTTTGGTTGTAATTTTACAAAGTGTACAGAAGATTTATCAATTTTTTTTGAACTTGATGGTTTGTCAGACATCTGCTCTTTTGGCGGTTCAATTTTAGTCAAGAATAAAAAGTGAAGAGTTATTGATAAAATAAACGCTAGTATAATAAGTTTCATAACGCAATTATAGTAGAATGTTGCTTTTAATTATAAAAAATAATGATAAATAGGATACATAATGTTTGAAAAATCGATAGAAGCTTACGAAGAAGCTTGCCAAGTAATCCCAGGTGGTGTTGATTCACCTGTTAGAGCTTTTAAAAGTGTAGGGGGAACGCCACCTTTTATTGAAAGAGGTGAGGGTGCTTATTTAGTTGATGTAGATGGTAACAGATACTTAGACTTTATCCAAAGTTGGGGACCACTAATCTTTGGACATTGTGATGAAGAAATTGAAGAAGCAGTAATTCAAACAGTTAAAAAAGGTCTTTCTTTTGGTGCACCAACAGTTTTAGAAACTGAGTTAGCAAGTGAAATTGTTGAGATGTATGACCACATTGATAAAGTTAGATTTGTAAATTCTGGAACTGAAGCTACTATGTCTGCTATTAGACTTGCACGTGGTGTTACTGGAAAAAATGCAATTGTAAAATTTGAAGGGTGTTATCATGGACATTCAGATTCTTTACTTGTTCAAGCAGGTTCAGGTTTAGCTTCTTTAGGAACTCCAAGTTCTCCTGGAGTACCAGCTGATTTTACTAAACATACTTTAGTTTGTGAATATAACAATATTGAAAATTTAAGAAAATGTTTTGAAGATTCAGATGATATCTCTTGTATTATTATTGAACCAATTGCTGGAAATATGGGATTAGTTCCTGCTTCAGCAGAATTTCTAAAAGAGTGTAGAGAATTATGTGATAAAAACGGTGCTTTACTTATTTTAGATGAAGTAATGACAGGATTTAGAGCTTCTTTAACAGGTGCACATGGGGTAATCGATGTAAAAGGTGATATCATTACTTTTGGTAAAGTAATTGGTGCAGGTATGCCAGTTGGTGCTTTTGCTGCAAATAAAGAAATTATGGGACACTTAAGTCCAGATGGTGCAGTTTATCAAGCAGGGACTTTAAGTGGTAACCCAGTTGCAATGGCAGCAGGACTTACAAGTTTAAGAAAGCTTAAATCAATTCCAAATTTACACACTGAACTAAATAGAAAAGCAGTTAAATTAGTAAAAGGTTTTAAAGAAGTAGCTACAAAAAATAATATTCCTCTTCAAATTGATACAAGAGGAAGTATGTTTGGATTCTTCTTTGCAGATAAAATGCCTACAAATTTTAAAGAAGTAAGTGCATTTTGTGATTTTGAAAGATTTGGTAAATTTCACCATGAGATGATTAAAAAAGGTTTCTATTTTGCTTGCTCTCAATATGAAGCTGGATTTATCTCAACAGTAATGACTGATACTATGATTGAAGAGTGCATTGTTGCTGCTGATGAAGTTATGCAAAACCTATAAAAAGGAAATATAAATATGTCAACTTTTAAAAATGTTGAGTTAACAAAAAAAGCAAATATCTACTTTGATGGAAATGTTACAAGTAGATCTTTCATTGATGAAAATGGTGAAGAAAAGTCTTTAGGTATTATGATGCCTGGAGAATATACATTTGGTACAAATCAAGCAGAACTAATGGAAATTACAGAAGGGGAAGTAGAAGTAAAACTAAAAGATTCAGATACTTGGAATACTTATAGTGCAAATACTTCTTTTGATGTACCAGCTAATTCAAGCTTTGATATCAAAGTTAAGACAATAACTGATTATTGTTGTTCTTATCTAAAGTAGGAATAAAAATGGAAAATAAAAAAACAGAAGAAACACCTAAACACCAAGACAAACTAAGAGCTTTAGATAACTTATCTTTAGGTATTTCAATTGTAGCAGCTGTTGCTATTGGTTTTGGTATTGGTTATGGTTTAAAAGCTTGGACTGGTTATGCTTGGACTTTATGGTTAGGTCTTTTCTGGGGTATAGCAGCAGCAGGATTAAATATCTATAAAGCTTACAAAAGAGCTCAAAAAGAGTTTGAGGGACTTGAAAACGACCCAAGATATGCTCATAGAGCTAAATATGGGGATAAATCAGACTTTGATGACGACGAATAAATATATATTTGATTTTGCAAAAGTATTTTTCATACTTGATGCAATCTTAGTTATTTACTCTTTCATTTTTCAAAATGCAATTTGGGCTTTAAACACTCAAGTTGCATTTTTAGGTTCCTTATTTGTAACTCTTGCCTCTTTCTTAGCTTATAGAAGAAATGTAAATAATAGATTATCAACACTTGAAGAAAAAAGTGAACATCAATCTTTAGAAGATAGAGACAAGATAGATGAAATTGATGACCCTTACGATTTATATAGTGAGTATGAAGAAATTCCAGAAGAAGAACTAACAACTGAAAAAATCAAAGAGATAATCAAAGAGGAAAAATCAAAAGTCAAAAAACACTCTATAAAAAACACATTTACTTCAGCAGGTGGTTTTGTATCTATTTATAGAATACTTGGTTATGGTTCTTTAGTTTTTGGTTTTTTTGCATTAAATAATAATGGAATTTTTTTAGCAGTTCCATTTTTAATAGGACTTGGTATCGTTCCTTTAGGAACATTACTTTCAAAACTTGTTTTTAAAAATAAGTTAGAAGAGTAAAGAGTCTCTTGACCTTACTTTGTAATTAAAGGAAGGTCAATAGAAACTTTGTCTTGTAGTTTTGTTACTATAAATGAAGCATGTTCATCTTCATAATTAAATGAGTCTAAGTCTATATTATTACTAGAACTTAACTCAACACTTATAATCGAGTATTTCTTTCCATCAATTTTAATATATTCACCAATTTTTAAGATTACAGATGTAGTCACTATTTCACTTTTCTCAAATGCATCATATATAAGATTAAGTGTTCTTATAAACTCTTTTGCATTTATTTTAAATTCAGGAATTGAAGGGTCATAATTTTTTATAAATTTACTAGCTGATTTTATTTTTTTACTTGAAATAGCTAAATCTACAAGTGTAAAGATATTTGTAATATTAGTATTTTTAGTTGTTAATTGCGAATCTTTTTTTACCATTGCACTTTTATAAAGTTTCATATGGATTTCATCTTCATTATCATACTTAACAGTAATAGCATAAAAAGTGTAGTTTTCTATAGTTAAATCAATATATGTAGTTTCTACACCAAAAGTTTTAGGTGCATATTTTAAAGTTAAATCAAAAAGCTCTTTTTGTTTAATTCTATTAAACAAAAATTGAGCTTCATGATTAGAAAACAGAAGTTTTCCACTTGAGGAAAAGGAAATAACTGGATTTAAATCTAGTTCAACCCATTCTTCAAAAAAGTTCATATTCTTAGCTTTCTACGTAGTTTTTAAGGTTTTTACCTACTTTTGGATGCTTAAGCTTTTTAATAGCACTTGATTCAATTTGTCTAACTCTTTCTCTTGTTACAGAAAGTTCTTTACCAATCTCTTCTAGTGTTCTATCACTTGCATCTTCCATAAGTCCAAATCTCATTCTTACAACTGCTTGTTCTCTTTCATTCAGTTGTGCTAATATTTGATCAATTTGACCTTGTAGGTCATCTTTCATAATATTATCAATTGGAGTTGGAGCTTTTTCATCAGGTACAAAGTCTCCAAATTTACCATCATCATCAGACCCAATAGGTGCTTCAAGTGATACAGGCTCTTTTGTGATTTTAATTACTTGTTTTACTTTATCAACAGGTAATCCAACTTCTTTTGAAATCTCATCTACATCTGGCTCTTTACCATTTTCTTGAATACCTTTTCTAATGATTTTATTAATTCTATTAATAGTTTCAATCATATGAATTGGGATTCTAATAGTTCTAGCTTGGTCTGCAATTGCTCTTGAAATAGCTTGTCTAATCCACCAAGTTGCATAAGTAGAGAATTTATAACCTTTTTTATACTCAAACTTATCAACAGCTTTCATAAGACCAATATTTCCTTCTTGGATTAAGTCTAAGAAAGGTAAACCTCTGTTTGTATATCTTTTTGCAATAGATACAACAAGTCTAAGGTTTGATTTTGCCATTCTAGTTTTAGCTTGGTCAGTAATTCTCTTACCTCTTTTAATTTGCTCTAATACATCAACAAGTTCTTCAGGTTCTAAATCAAAACCACCTTTAGAAGCTTCAGCTGTTTGGAACAGTTTTTTGATTTCCATATAAGTAGAAACCATAGTTGCTTCAGGAACCATAGAAGTAATTTGAGCTTTAGATAAGTTGATAATATTATCTAAAATCTTTTGGTGATTTTTTAATAAAATATCATTAAATAAAGGTAATTTATACTCTAGTTTTTTTAGTTCTGTTTCAAAACCAGTATCTGATTTAAGTGCTGTTTCCATTGCTTTAACAATTTCAGAAATAAGCTTAGAAGTAGGTCCTAAATCAGTAAGAGCATCTTTTACAACTCTCTTTTTAAATGCAGCAGCAAGATTAAATTGCATTTGATCTTGTTCTGTATCTGATTTTGCTTCTTCTTTAGTTTGGAATTTAAGCCAATCTTTTTTTGCTTTTTCTAAAACTTTAAAGGCTGCAATAATAGTTTCAGCTCTTTTATCAAGTTTTTTATTTTTTTTAGAAGACTTTTCATCTTCAGTCAGTTCTTCTTCTACTTCTTCAACCTCTTCAGTATCAGAAGAATCATCAGAGTCTTCATCGTCAAAGTTTCTAAATAGTTCTTTTACTTTTCTTTCTCTGTTTACTAAAGGTTCTTTATACTCTAAAATGAAATCAATTAAGTAAGGTACATAACAGATTGCATCAAGAATGATATCTTCACCCATTTCAATTTTTTTAGAAATTTCAATCTCTTCTTCTTTTGTAAGAAGTGGAATTTGACCCATTTCTCTTAAATACATTCTAACCGGTGAATCTGATCTTGACCACTCTAAAAGCTCTTTGTTTTTAAGTAAGTCGAAAACATCTTCATCGTTTTCTTTCATCTTATTTCTTAGGTCTTCTTTCTTTTTTGCTTCTTCAGCATTCATTCTTTTTGCTTGTTCTTGTGAACTAATAAGTGTTACGTTATAAAGTTGTATAAAAGCTAAAAGTTTTTTTACATTTGCAACTGAAGGAGCTTTTGGAAAGATTTTAATAAGTTTTTCATACGTTAGAACAGAGTCTTTGTATTCTTTTACCGTCTGTTCAATCTCTTTATTTAAATCTTTTGCGCTCATAAATGGAAATTCCTCATTTGTTTTTAAAGATAAGGTATATATTATACCGAAAATATTTGAAATTACCTTTAATTTTATTTATTTAATCTATTATTTTTTAATTTTTAGATAAAATGACAAACTTTATAAAAATATCCAAGAAGTTTTGAGATAAAAATTTATGGTAAATAAGGAAGTTTAAAATGAGTAAAATAACGGGAAAAGTTTGGAATTTTGGGGCAAATATTGATACAGATGTTATCATTGCTGCTAGATATTTAAATAGCTCTGATCCAGAACACTTAGCTAAATATGTAATGGAAGATGCAGATCCTGATTTTCCAAAGAAATTACAAAAAGGTGATATCATTGTTGCTGGAGAAAACTTTGGTTGTGGTTCTTCAAGAGAACATGCACCAATCGCTTTAAAAGCAGCTGGAGTTGCAGCAGTTGTTGCTCCATCATTTGCAAGAATCTTTTATAGAAATGCGTTTAATATGGGATTACCAATTTTTGAACTACCTGAATCATTAGAGATTAAAGAGGGTGAAGAAATTTCAATCGACCTAGACGCAGGTGAAATCACAAATAATACAACTAATAAAACATATAAATTTATACCAATTCCAGAGTTTATGCAAGAGTTAATCTCAACTGGTGGTTTAATTAATTTTGCAAAAACTGAAATGGGAGTTGATAAATAATGAAAAAATATAATATTTCAATTATTAAAGGTGACGGTATTGGTCCAGAAATTGTAGATGAAGCTATTAAAGTTTTAGATGCAGTTTCTTATTCTTGTGGTTTCTCTTTAGAGTACAAAGAGTATTTAATGGGTGGTATTGCTATTGATGTTACAGGTGATCCATTACCAGAAGAGACTGTTACAGGAGTATTAAACTCTGATGCTTGTTTATTTGGAGCAATTGGTGGAGAAAAATGGGATACTTTACCAAGGGATAAAAGACCAGAAACTGGACTTTTAAAGTTTAGAGAAGCTATGGAAGTTTACGCAAACTTAAGACCTGCAATTATTTATGATGAGTTAGTAAATGCTTCAACACTTAAACCTGAGGTTATTGAAGGTGTTGACATTATGATTGTAAGAGAGCTTATTGGTGGAATTTATTTTGGTCAACCAAGAGAAAATGATGGTTTCAAAGCATTTAATACTATGGTTTATACAAAACCTGAAATTGAAAGAATTGGTAAACAAGCATTTGAATTAGCAATGAAAAGAGATAAAAGAGTTTGTTCTGTAGATAAAGCAAACGTTTTAGAAGTTTCTCAATTATGGAGAGACACAATGGAAGAGATTGCTAAAGATTATCCAGAAGTTGAATTATCTCATATGTATGTTGATAATGCTGCAATGCAACTTGTAAGAAACCCAAAACAATTTGATGTTATTGTTACTGGAAATATTTTTGGTGATATTTTATCTGATACAGCTTCTATGGTTGTTGGTTCTATTGGATTATTACCATCAGCTTCAACTGGAGATAAAACAGCGATTTATGAGCCAATTCATGGTTCAGCTCCTGATATCGCAGGACAAGGAATTGCAAACCCAATTGCAACAATTGAAAGTGCAGGAATGATGTTAAGATACTCTTTAGGAGAAATCGAAGCAGCTGACAAAATTGATGCAGCAATTAAAAAAGCATTAAAAGATGGATATAGAACAGGTGATTTAGCTGCATATGATGCAAAAGAAGTTGTTTCAACTGCTGAAATGGGTGATGTAATCGCTAATAACATAAAATAATTCTAGGAGTTTATGGTTATGTCAAAAAAGTATAGATTAGTTACAAGAAGTGATATGGATGGTTTAGTGTGTGGAACACTAATGAAATACCTAGGTATTATTGATGAGATAACATTTGTTCACCCAAAGGATATGCAAGATGGTAAGATTGAAATAACTCAAAATGATATTACAACTAACTTACCATATGTAGATGGTGTTTACTTAGCTTTTGATCACCACTTCTCAGAAACACTTAGAAATGAAAAAAGAGATAACCATATAATTGAAGCAGATGCACCAAGTGCTGCTGAAGTTGTATACCAATACTATGGAGGAGATGAAAAATTTCCTTCAAGTTTTAAACCTATGATGGATGCAGCAAATAAAGCAGATAGTGCTAGCTTTACAAAAGAAGACATTTTAAATCCTCAAGGCTGGGAGTTATTAAGTTTCTTAATGGACTCAAGAACTGGTCTTGGAAGATTTAGAGACTTTACAGTTTCTAACTATCAATTAATGATGGACTTAATTGACTATTGTAAAGACCATACAATTGAAGATATCTTAAAACTATCAGATGTAAAAGAGAGAGTTGATTTATACTTCAAATATGAAAAAGAGTTTGAAGAACAACTAAAAAGATGTACTACAATCAAAGGTAATCTTGCAATTATCGATTATAGAAATGAAGAGACTATCTACCCTGGAAATAGATTTTTAGTATATGCTTTACATCCTGAAATTAATATTTCTATGCACGTTGTATGGGGACGAGAAAAACAAAATGTAGTATTCTCTCCTGGTAAATCAATTCTTAATAAAACTTCAAAAACAAATGTTGGGGAATTAATGCTTAAATATGGTGGCGGTGGTCACAAAGCTGCAGGTGGTTGTCAAATTGACCATGATAAAGCAGAGCAAGTATTAGAAGAGTTAATTTCTCAAATTAACGCAGACGGTTAATCTTTTTAACTGTATAAATAAATAGGATTTCTCCTATTTATTTATTTGTTTCACTTTCACTATCTAGTAAATCATCATGTTCATCCATATCCCAAGGAAGTGTCGCTGGTGTAGTATGAATAAATCTTAAATATCTTTCAAATTGAGTAATAATATCATTGATAATTGTATGCTCTTCATAACCATATAAATCATAATGTAACGCTCCTCTTTTTAAGAAAGCTTCTGCATTATAATAGTACTTTTGTTTTTTATTAGCATCTTCTAAGTGAGCAAATTCTGGTATTTCATACTCTCTTAATCTTACTTCATAAGTAAATCTAATATCATTATCTTTGTAAATAGTAATAATAGATCGTACATACTCTTCATCATACTCAATATCACAATCCCATTCAGCATTATTAAGTTCTTTTCTTATCTTTTTCATACTGTTTAGAACATCTTTTTTTATGAAGTTCACAACAACATTCTTTTTAGGGAAATTAATTAGCTCTTTAAGTCTTCCCTTCCAAAAGTCTTCATTATCAATACTAGGATGTTGAAAATTCATATTAACATTATGTTGTAAACTATCTTCTCTGTGGTCTTCAATAATTAAGGCTCTCCACATTCCAATTGCAGCTATTATCATAATAATAGCAAATGGCAAGGCACTAACAATAGAAGCTGTTTGCAAGGCTCCTAAGCCACCTGCAACAAGAAGTATTGAGGCAACTAAACCTTCTAAGATTACCCAAAATGATCTTTGCCAAACAGGAGTATGAATTGCTCCACCAGAAGCTAAAGAGTCAATAACAAGTGAACCTGAGTCAGAAGAAGTTACAAAGAAAGTAATGATTAAAAATACAGCAATAAATGATAAGACATCAGTTAATGGAAGTCTTTCAAAAAGTTTGAACAATGCAATTGCTTTGTCATTTTGAACTTCTGTAATAAGTGAATCATAACCTTGAACCATAACCATATGTAAAGCAGTGTCTCCAAAAACAGAGAACCAAAGGAAAGTAAAAATTGTAGGTACTAACATAACACCAACAACAAACTGTCTTATTGTTCTACCTTTACTGATTTTTGCAATAAACAGACCCACAAAAGGTGCCCATGCAATTGTCCAACCAAAGATAAATAAAGTCCAGTTTCCAATCCAATCATTTGAGATATATGCTTGTAAACTAAAAGTTCTTTCTACTATATTACTTAAATAACTTCCAGTATTTTCTAGAAAAGTATTTAAAATAAAGATTGTAGGACCAACAATAAATACAAAAGCCATTAAAGCAATAGCTAAATATATATTTAATAAAGATAATCTTTTTACCCCTTTATCCATACCTGCTAATACAGAAAAAAGTGCCATGGCAGTAATAACAACTATAGCAATGATTTGATTAGTAATACTTACTTCAATACTTGGCCACAAGTAGTTTAATCCTGCATTTATTTGAGATACAGATAAACCTAAAGTTGTAGCAATACCAAATAGTGTTCCTAAAATAGCAAAAGTATCAACAGTATGTCCTGCAGGACCATGAATTTTTTCACCTATTAGAGGATAAAGAGTTGATCTCATTGATAATGGTAAACCATGTCTAAAAGCAAAATATGCAAGTGATAAACCAACTAAACCATAAATAGCCCAAATATGAAATCCCCAGTGAAAATATGCAATTTGCATTGCTTGTTTTGCAGCAGCAACAGTTTCAGGAATACCTACAGGAGGTTCAGCATAGTGTAAAATAGGTTCTGCAACACCAAAGAAAAGTAGGGCTATTCCATAACCTGCTGAAAATAACATTGCAAACCAAGAGGAAAAACTATATTCAGGTTCTGAGTGGTCAGGACCTAATTTTATATTACCCCAAGGAGACAGGGCAATAGATACAACAAATATTAAAAATAAAGCAACAGCTAACATATAGAACCAACCAAAATCATTAGTTATATATTTTAACGTTACAGAGAATACTTCTCCCATAAGTTTGGGGTCACTAATTGTTCCAATTACAAGTAAAAATATAACTATTACAGCTGGAACAAAAACTGGAAGAAGAACTGTCGAATTAGATTTTTTAAATTTTTCTAACACATATAATCCTTTCTTAAAAAAAGAATTATATTAGCAAAACATAACTAAGAATTTAATTTGTTTAATAATTTATCTACAAACTCTTCAAAAGAAGGAAGGCTTAAATTTGCTTCTCTTTGTTTCTTCCCCCACATTGGTTCAGGAAAATATGAGTCTTCTTTAAATCTAGCCATTATATGAAAATGTACATGTGGTACATAATTTCCAAAAGAAGCTATATTTATCTTTTCAGGAGTATAATATTCAAGCATATGCTTTTCTATAATATCAAGACATCTAAATATTTCTGTTTTTGTTTCATTATTACATTGTGAAAACTCTTTTATATTTTCATTTGTAAAAATAATA
>JABXII010000022.1 GCA_013373175.1 Campylobacteraceae bacterium
ACTGCAGGGCCCCCTTGTGGAAATGTAGGTCGCTGCCAGCTCTTGAGTATATTATTCTAAAGCTTACCTTTACCAACTTATCTAAGTTGCTAATGGTAAGCTTTTTTTTTAGCCCTCTCTTTACGGCTTTCACTCTTTATTATTAAAAGAAGAGATTCCTCTCTCCTTTCTTATAGTGTGTTTTCTTTTAAATCAACTACATTCAAATAATTTTTAAATGAACTTTGTTCTAGATTATCTTCATTATATGATTCAATTAATTTACCAATAAAGCTTGGTAGTTCTTTCGCAGTAATCTTAATTCCTGTTTTATGTGCAAATCTACTTTTATTAACACCGTGTAATTGACCACCTAAGATTACTTCATAACCTTCAACTCTGTTTTTATTTTCATCCCTTACTTTTGTACCAACAAATCCGATATCTGATATCTGAGGATGAGAACATGCATTTCCACAACCTGAAATAGCAATATTTATATTTTCTTTGAAGTTTGGATGATTTTTTTCTAATTGAGAAACAACAGTTTTTGCAAACTCTTTAGTTTCAGTTATTCCAAATTTACAAAATTGTTTACCCGTACATGCTTGTAATCTTGCTCTAAAAGGGCTTGGGTTATATGGGTAGCCTAATGCATCAATTTCATCGGCTAATGCTTGTGCATCATCACTCTTGACTCCATATATAATAAAATTCTGTGTTCCTGTTAGTGCCATACCTTTTGCAGAGTATTTATTACATACAAAAGAAATAAGTTCTAGGTCTTCTGCTGCAACTCTTCCTGAATTTGTTGCAAAACCAATAAAGGATTCATTTTCTTGTTTTGCTTTATGAATACCAAAATGATTTCTATTTTCTAATGATGTAATTTTTGGTTCAGCAAATCCATCTTGAAGTTTATATCCTAATTTTGATTCTAATTCAGTAATAAACTTTTCAAGACCCCATTCATTAAATAGGTGTCGTACTCTTGCTTTATTTCGATTTTGTCTATTCCCATTATCTCTAAAGATTTCAGCACAAGCTACTGCTACATCTTTCACTTGTTCTGGCTTTACATACTTGTTGGCTCTAGTTGCAATTTGTTTTGATTTTGCTAATCCACCTGCAATAGTTAAATCAAATAAAATATCATCATCTTCAGTTTTAAAAGCAGTAAACCCTAAATCTTGTATTTCATGGGAAGCAGTATGTTTTGCACAACCAGAGATTGAAAGTTTGTATTTTCTAGAAAAGTTACAGAATCTGTCATCATTTTTATCAAAATATCCATCAACTTCTTTAACTAAATCAGTTGTGTCATAAATTTCATTAGGGTCAATTCCAGCTATTGGAGAAGTTACAATAGGTCTAGGACCATCTCCTGACGCCATCCTTGATGTTAGTTCAACAGATTCTAGTAGTTTGAATATAGTTGGTAGATCTTTTATTTGTATATAGTGAAACTGAACATTTTGTCTTGTAGTAAAATCTACTAAACCTTGGGCATACTCTTTTCCTATTTTAGAAAGTACTTCTAATTGTTTTAAATTTATTTTTGCATCAACAATTTTAATTCTTTTCATGAAGTATTTCTTATCTTCAGTTTGTTCTGAATTAATATGAGGGTACATTCCATACCACTTTAATAAACCTATATATTCTTCACTTAAAGCAATTCCTTCTTCTGCTTCTTTATATATATCTTCAATAACATGAAGTGGATTTCTAGAAGCTTTAAGTTGTTCTAATGGAGATAATTCTTTAATACTCAAAGTATTCCTTTTATTTTAAATAGTTTTGCATTTGTATTTTAGTTGTTTTTAGTGTCAAGATAGTGGTATATAGATTTCTAAATGATATATAGAGTTATGTGTGAGTAGAATAAAAAAAAGCCCCATATAAAATATGGAGCTTTTGGTATAGAAAACGAATTACTACAGCCTAGATTCGTATCTTCTAAGCATGTATAATCTCTTAAGCATTTTCTTTCTAGCGTTAATTTTTTGTTTTTTTCTGATCTCTGTCATTGGCTCAAAAAATCTTCTAGCTCTAGTTTCAGTTACAATAAGATTTCTATCACATTGCTTCTTAAACCTTCTATATGCTTCGTCAAAAGATTCGTTATCTTTAACTTTAATGCCTGGCACTAAAATCACCCACTTTCTTTTTAAATTTTAGGGTTGCATTATATTTAAAGTTTACTTAATTTCTATTTAACTATTAAAAAGATATAATAAAGGTAATAAGAATAAAGGTTTTAAATTGGAATTAACACACCTAGATGAAAATGATAGACCTAAAATGGTTGATGTTTCAACAAAGAATGAAACTAAAAGAATTGCTGTAGCTTCTGGAATTATTACAATGAGTAAAGATGCATATGAAGCTATTATTAACAATACTGGTAAAAAAGGACCTGTGCTTCAAACTGCCGTTGTTGCAGCTATTATGGGAACTAAAAAGACAAGTGATTTAATACCAATGTGTCATCCTTTATTATTGACTGGGATTAATTGTGATATTGATGAACTTCCAGAACTTCCAGGATTTAAATTAACTGTAAGTGCAAAACTAAATGGACAAACTGGCGTTGAAATGGAAGCATTAACAGGTGTTTCTGTAGGCTTATTAACCATTTATGATATGGTAAAAGCTATTGATAAATCAATGGTTATTTCAAATGTTCAACTAGAATCAAAAAGCGGTGGTAAGAGTGGAGATTTCATAAGATGATAGATTTAAGTAAAGAAAAACTTCAATTAGATTATCCTTGCTCATGGAAATATAAAATCGTAATACATGAAAAGTCTAACGCTAATAAAATTACAGAAGAGATTTTAATAGAAAGAGAATATTCTATTGAAAAATCAAAAGTAAGTAAAAAAGGTAAATTTAAAAGCTATTCTTTAGAACTATTAGTTCACAATGAAGATGATAGAAAAGAGATTTACAAAATGTTAGGTGATCACAAAGATATTAAGATGGTGCTTTAGGACATTAATATGAAAAGAAGAGATTTTTTAAAGTCAACAACCTTAGCTTCATTATTTGGGACTTCAAGTTTATTTGCAAAAACAGATACTTTTGATAGTAGTTTTGAAAGATTAATGGATAATTTTTTTGGAAACAAAGATAATGAGTTAGATGAAATAAATAAAATTAAAGATGATTATGTATTAAGTGAAGAAGAGTATATAGGTGAAGTAAAAGACTCTTTGCAAATTAATACTAAAGATAGTAATAATTCTTCTATTGCAAGAAAAAACAAAACAATTCTTGAAGATGTTTTTATTGAAGAAAAATTTCTAAAAGAATTCCAAAGTGTTAGAAAAAAAATAAATCTTGTACAAAGACACGTTGGATATGGAAATTTCAACATTATTGATTTTGACCATATGTTAAAAATTGCAAGGCATTCAAGTAAAATTGATAAATTTACTAAAAATGAGTTAGATTTTTTAGAATCTATTTTTTATTATGATCCTTCTATTCATGGTTTTTATGGAAAAAGAATTTCTCAAAATATCACTGATTCTATAAATATAAAAGATGTTAGAAAGATTCCATATACAGGACACTATTTATTTAAAGGCCATCCTGAAGAGACTTATTATCAAATGATTGATGATATTGGAGAAAGTTTAACTTTAACTTCTGGAGTAAGAAGTATTGTAAAGCAAACGAAACTTTTTTTAGATAAAGTACATAGTGTAAATGGTAATTTAACAGATGCCTCTAAATCTTTAGCACCTCCTGCATATACTTATCATAGTATTGCAGATTTTGATGTTGGTAAAAAAGGTTTTGGTAAAGCTAATTTCTCATCTAGATTTGCATTAACAGATGAATTTTTCAAAATGAGAAAATTAAAATATATAGATATGAGATACACAGTTAACAATAAGGATGGGGTAAGGTATGAACCTTGGCATGTTAAGATTATTTAAGCTTTTATTATTATTTCTTCTTTTACAGAATGCTTATGCGGATAGTCATGATTTTGATTTTGACTTTATTAAGAAAGGTAAAGAAGATAACAATACCTTACTAATAATTGGTGGTATTCAAGGAGATGAGCCAGGTGGTTTTATGGCTGCATCACTAATCACTACACATTATAAGATTAAAAAAGGTTCTGTTTGGGTTGTTCCTAATCTAAATTTCTATTCTATTATTAAAAGAGATAGAGGGCCTTTTGGAGATATGAATAGAAAGTTTGCAAAAATATCTTCTACTGATCCTGATTATGATTCGATTCAAAGAATAAAAGAATATATTACAGCTGACAAGGTTAAGCTTGTACTAAATTTACATGATGGAAGTGGTTTCTATAGAAAAAAACACATAGATAGATTACACTCTCCACTAAGATGGGGGCAAAGTGCAATTGTTGATCAAGAATCAATTGATACTGAACATTATGGAAATTTAAGTGAAATAGCAAATGAGGTTGTAACTTCAATTAATAGAAATCTTATTACTTCAAAACATAAGTATAGAGTTAAAAACACTCACACTAGGCTTGGTGATAAAGAAATGGAAAAGACTTTAACTTACTTTTCTATTAACAATAAAAAAGCAGCTTTTGCAAATGAAGCTAGTAAGTCTTTACCTCTACATGAAAGAACATATTATCATCTATTAGCAATAGAAAAATATATGGATATTATGGGAATTGAATATGAAAGATATTTCCCTTTAGAACCAATGGCTGTTAGAAATGTTATAGATAATGATATTTATATTAGTTTCTATGATGAAAAGATTCAATTACCATTAAGTGAAATCAGAAGCCATTTAGGATACTTTCCTATAAAAAAAGATGGAAGCTTAGAATTTAGTCCTTCAAGTCCTTTAGTAACTGTTATTAAAAAAGGTGATGGTTATGTAATTCACTATGGAAATAGAAGACTTGCTGTGTTAAGTCCTGATTATTTAGAGCATGAAAGTATTGATAAAAATATTGATGTAACAATTGATGGTAAAGAGTTTACTGTACCTTTAGGTTCAATTATCAATGTGAATAAAAACTTTAAAATTAAACCAATAAAAGATTTAAGAGTAAATGTAATTGGTTTTGTATATAAGAAAAATGATGAAGCTGGTGTAACAGTAAACAAAAATAGATTACTAAAGAGATTTTCTATTGATAAAAGTGGAAAAATATTCCGTGTAGAGTTTTACAAAAAAGATAAGTTTGCTGGGATGGTTTTAGTAAATTTTGATAAAAACTCTAATGCTACAGCGAGAGTTTCTTATTATAATAAGAATTCTAAGAGTTCTACAAATTCATTGTAGAACTTTTTATTTATAAATCAACTAGCTCTTTTTTGATTTTTTCTTGATTTACTTTTTTGCAAGCTGCTTTATAAAGTTCTTCAACTCTTTCTTCATCATCTTTGATTAGTTCCATTGTTTCTTGAGTTGTTTTTCCCTCTTCAATAGCAATAAAAACTTTTAACTCTTTTTTCGTAAGTTTTCTTTTTAATACTTCTTTTAAATCCTCTTCAGATTTTAAAGTACCTACTAATTTATCAATATGTTTTGTTAAAGATTCTGTAAAGTTCACTTTATTCCTTTATCCATGTATTTAATTTGCTTATATCATCATAAGAAGTTAAGTCTAGCATTATAGGAGTAATTGATATATAGTTTGCTTTAATGGCTTCAAAATCACAATCTTTATTCTCACTTTCTTGCCAAATTAAAGGATGAAGTCCTATCCAATAATATTCTTCTCCTCTTGGATTATGGTGTCTATGTGTATCATTGCCATATTCTCTATATCCTGCTTTTGTGATTTTTATTCCTTTGCACTCTTCTTTTCTTATAGGAGGAATATTTACATTTAAAAATCTTCTTTGTTCTAAGGGAAATTCATTGGTTAATATTTTTTTTGCTAATTTTGCAATGGTCTCTTTTGCTAGTGCAAAGTCCCAGCCATTTTTTATATCTTGACATCTATCTTTGCATACTTGAGAAATAGCAATTGCAGGTACTCCTTGAAGTACTGCTTCCATAGCACCTGCTGCTGTTCCACTATAAGTTACATCTTCTCCCATGTTTGCACCAATATTTATACCACTTATTACTAAATCAGGTTTGTAACCTTCTTTAAATAGATTATTTAAAGAAATAAAAATACAATCAGTTGGAGTTCCATCATCTATCTTATAAAAATCATCATCTACATTTACCATTCTAAGTGGTTTATCAAGAGTCAAGGAGTGACCACATGCTGATTTGTTTTTAGCAGGAGCAACTACAACTATCTTTGCAATAGGAGATAAAGCTTCAACTAAAGCTTTTAAACCAATTGCATCAAAGCCATCATCATTTGTAATTAATATTTGTTTCATCATGCAACTACATAAGCTCCATCAATTTGTTTAATTAAATTCTCTACTTGGGATGTTACAGCGAAGCCTGTTTCTAGTTCTACATCTGCAAGTTTTGATTTTACAATTACTTTTAAACTTCTTTTCCCTTGATTATTTGCAACTATCTCAAAAAGTTTAAACATAGTTTCATCTGTATGATTAAATGGAAGTGCAACAGTTAAAGGTGGCTCTTCTTTTTCTCTATGTTTAGTTTTTACTTTCTCTTTTTTTGCATCATCTAAAGATTCAATTTTTAGAATATTCATTCTTGTAAAGTCACCGTCTTTTGTAACTTTTACTTTAAATGCAATTGGTTCATTTAAATCAAAATTCTCTGCTAACTCTTTTAGTCTATTTTCAAAAAGCATAATCTCGATATTTCCATGAAGGTCAAGGATATTTGCAATACCGAATTTATTTCCTTTTTTAGAGATTTTTTCAGTGATTTCTTCAATTTTCCCTACTAGTAAAGCTTGACTTCCATCTGCAACTTCATCAAGTTCTGAACTAAGAGTGTAAGAGATTTTATCAAGGTCTTCTCTATAACTATCAAGGGGGTGACCAGATACATAAAATCCTAAAGAAGCTTTTTCAAACTCTAAAATCTCTTTAGCTTCATACTCAGGTAAATGTTCAAGGTCAAGCTCAATTCTTGTAAGCTCTTCACTATCACCAAAAAGTGAACCAGTAGCCATCTTTTTTGCTTGCATTGCTTTACCAACTGTATCACCTATAACTTCTATTTGGTCTAATAAGGACTTTCTAGAATACATAAAGCAATCAAAGGCTCCTGATTTTGTTAAAGATTCTATTACTCTTTTATTTACCTTACTTCCATCAATACGAGAGATGAAATCTGACATATCTTTAAAGTCGCCATTTTCACGTCTTTCTTTTAAAATAGAATTAATAGCAACATCACCAGCACCTTTAATAGCACCCATCCCAAACATTACTACTTCTTCCCCATCAATCTTTTTTGCAGAGAATACAAGGTCAGATTTATTTATATCAGGTGGGAAAAGGTCTAATCCTAGTCTTTTAACTTCATCCACATATTTAACAACTTTGTCTGTATTATCTTTTTCTAGTGTTAGAAGTGCTGCCATAAACTCAGCAGGGTAATAACATTTTAAATATGAAGTATAGAATGTAACTAATCCATATGCAGCAGAGTGAGATTTATTAAAACCATATCCTGCGAATTTTACAATCAGGTCGAATAGTTCTTCACAATGCTCTTTTTGATAGCCTTTTTTTACTCCACCTTGGGCAAACTCGCCTTTAAGTCTGTCCATTTCTTCTTTAATCTTTTTACCCATTGCCCGTCTAACTAAGTCGGCACCACCAAGTGAGAAGCCACCAATTGTTTGTACAATCTGCATAACTTGCTCTTGGTAAACAATAACCCCATAAGTTGGTTCAAGAATAGGTTGTAAGGGTTCAATAAATTCATCATAGAAGTATGAAATTTCTGCTCGTCCATGTTTTCTATCGATGAAGTCATCAAGCATCCCTGACTCCATTGGACCTGGTCTATAAAGTGCAAGCATCGCAATGATATCTTCAAATCCTGAAGGTTTAAGTCTTTTTGCAAGGTCTTGCATACCAGCAGATTCTATCTGGAATAATCCAATTGTGTTACCTGTTTGGATTAAGTCATAAACACCTCTATCATTTACATCTGTTGTTAGGAAATCAACTCTTTTCCCATGTCTTTTTTCTATAAGTTTATTTGCTTCTTCAATAACTGTTAGGGTCTTAAGACCAAGGAAGTCAAATTTAATTAAGTCAACATCTTCAACGTATTTACCGTTATATTGTGTTGCTATTGTATCAAGTCCTGAGGGTTTAAATAGTGGAGTTTTTTTCCATAAGGGTTCATTGGAAATAACAACACCCGCTGCGTGAGTACCTGCATTTCTATTTAGTCCTTCTAAGGCTAAGGCAAATTCCCAAACTCTTTTTGATAATGGATCAGTATCGCAAAGTTCTTTTATCTTTGGTTCTTTTTCATAAGAGTCTGTAAGATTAATTCCAAGTTCATCTGGAATAAGTTTTGCCATTGCATCTGCTTTTGAGTAAGGCATATCAAGTACTCTGGCAACATCTCTAATAACCCCTTTTGCAAGAAGTTTACCAAAGGTAATAATTTGAGCAACGTTTTCCCTACCATATTGTTGAACAACATAGTCAATAATCTCACCCCTTCTACTTTGGCAGAAGTCCATATCGATATCGGGCATCGATACCCTTTCTGGATTTAGGAATCTCTCAAATAGAAGACCATAAGGCATAGGGTCAATATCTGTAATATATAAAGAATAGGCAACTAAACTTCCAGCAGCTGAACCCCTTCCAGGTCCAACTGGAATTTTCATCTGTTTTGCTACAATAACGAAATCCCATACAATAAGCATATATCCTGGGAATTTCATATTGTTGATAATATCAATTTCAACTTGAAGTCGGTCTCTATACTCTTGATGTTTTTCCTCTGGAACAATTTTAAGTCTATCCTCTAAACCTTTCCAACACTCATGGATAAATAAGGCTTTATCGTTTTCTAAAGAGTATTCTTCTTCTGGAAATGGAATTTCAAGGTTTTGTTCTCTTAATTTATCTCTAGTAAATTTAAAGTTTGGTGGAGTAGGGTCTCCAAGTTTTATCTCTAGGTTACACTTATCAGCTATCTCTTGAGTTGCTTCAATTGCTTCTGGAATATCTGCATAAAGCATTGCAATTTGTTCTGGTGATTTTAAATAAAACTCATGAACAGAGTGTCTAAGTCTATTTGGGTCATCATAAAGTTTATTCATTGCAATACACATGAAGGCTTCGTGGGCATCTGCATCTTTTTGTTTTAAGTAGTGAGTATCATTTGTAGCAACTACTTTGATACCTGTCTCTTTAGCAATTCTTAAAATCTGGTCATCAACAAAGTGTTGGTCACCAATACCATGACGCATAATCTCTAAATAAAAATCATCCCCAAAGATATCTTTGTATTCTAAGGCAATTCTTTTTGCTTCTTCATAACCTTTTGCACCATTTTTTACGTTTCTTTCATTTTGTAAATTTAGGTGCCAGTTTACTTCTCCTTGAAGACAAGCAGCACTACAAACTAGCCCTTCAGAATTCTCCCTTAACATCTTTTTATTAATTCTTGGATAGTAGTAAAAACCATGCATATATGCTTGTGATGAAAGATACATAAGGTTTTTATATCCAGTATCATTTTTAGCATATAAACATAGGTGGAATCTTTGTTTTGTAGATTTATCACCTATCTCTTCTGAGTTGTGAATATATGCTTCCATTCCAATAATAGGTTTAACACCTTGAGCTCTCATTGCATTATAAAAGTCAATAGCTCCAAACATGTTTCCATGGTCTGTCATGGCAACACTGTCCATTCCTAATTCTTTTATTTTTTTTGCAAGGGGCTTAATCTTATTTGCACCATCTAGTAATGAATATTCTGTATGTAAATGTAAGTGGGTAAACTTTGGTATTTCTGACATGATATAAACTTTTTAATTGAATTTATTATAAGAGTGATTATACCTAAAAATGTTTTTGTGCTTCTTTATATCCTAAGGTAAAACAATTATTTAGCTCTTTAAAAGTAAACATTTTGAAGTGCCGTATTTTAGGCGTAGTTATATAGTGATTTGTATGTTCTACGCTATATTTTGCATTTTCAATTAATTGTTTGAAGATTTTTCTTTTTATTGTCTTAATTGGATTATAACTTACTTTTTCAAGCAAAGTATTTTTACTAGGCATTACATCAACAGTATATATCTCATGATTTGAATCAAGTAAAGGTTTAATAGGCATATTATCAAACAAACCTCCATCGATTAGTTCCATTTTTTTATATTTAATTGGTCTAAATAGAGGAGTTAAAGCACTTGATGCCATACATAATTCATGGCTATCTCCTTTATCAAAATAGTAAAGCTTTTTTGATTTTAAATCATAGGCATTTACATATACTTTTTTTGGTAGGTCTTCAAGTTTTTTTATTGGAAGAAGTTCATTTAGTATTTGATGTTTTGTATCTATTTTTAATAGACCTTTGTTGAGGTAATTAAATTTTAAAACTTGTTTGATGTCATTTGATGAGAAGATTTTTAGTTGCTCTTTTGCGCTTATACCACTTGCATGTGAAACTGAGATAATAGCCCCAATTGAACTACCTGAATAAGTATCGATTTTAATATTTTGCTCTTCTAAAAAATGTAATACCCCAAGATGAAAAGCTCCCCTTGCTGCACCACCACTTAATACTAATCCTAGTTTCATTTATCTAACCAATTTATGATTTTAAATTCTCCCTCTAAAGTTTCAACAACTGCGGTACAAGATTCAACCCAATCCCCACAGTTTAGATATTCGATTGTATCTATATTTCGTATCTCTGCTTTGTGGATATGTCCACATATTATGCCATCATATTCTTTATGTTTTGCATGTTTTGCTAAGGTGTCTTCAAAGTCAGTTATAAATGAGACAGAAGATTTGACATTGTCTTTTACATATTTAGAAAGTGACCATCTTGATTTTATTCCAAGTTTATTTCTAAAGTAGTTTAAGAACTGATTTACATTTAATAATAAGTCATATCCATAATCACCTAAGATAGCAAGCCATTTTTTAGTCATAGTTATAGAATCAAAGAAATCACCGTGGGTAATAAGATATTTTTTACCACTTAAGGATTTATATTCCAACTCATTTTTAATATCCAATGAATCCCCTAAAATCAAAGGAACAAAGGGTCTTAAAAATTCATCATGGTTACCAGTTATAAATGTAACCTTACAACCTTTCCTTGCTTTTTTAAGTATTTTTTGGATGACATCTGAATGGGTTTGAGGCCAGATAAACTTTCTTTTTATAGACCAACCATCAATAATATCTCCCACTAAAAAAAGGTTTTCACTATCATTGTGCTTAAAAAAGTCAAGCAACATCTTTGTGTTTGAATGTTTTGTTCCTAAATGAACATCTGAGATAAAGATACTTTTATATTTCATAAAAAGAAGTTTATGCCATCTTGGTTACAAGTTAATAACATGTAATACCTTTGTAATTAATAGGTAATAAAATTGCAAGATGAATGATATAAAAATATGTTTAGTAAGTGATACAGTATATGACTTAAATGGGGTATCAAGATTTATTCAAGACTATTGTAAAGAAGCTAGAAAACATAAGAAAGATTTTTATGTACTAACATCAACTGCAAAAAAGCATTATGAAGACATAGAAAATATTTTTAATATAAAACCTATTTTTAAAATCAAAATGCCTTTTTATAACTCTTTAGATTTGGTTATTCCTAATTTTTTTAAAATAAAAAATAAAATCAAAGAGTTAAACCCTGATTTACTGCATATTTCTACTCCTGGTACTGTTGGATTATGTGCTTTAATTAGTGCAAAGCTTTTAAAAATACCAGTTGCAGGAATATATCATACGGACTTTCCTTCATATATGTATAAAAACACAAAAAGCAAATTTGTAAGAAAAATCACACTTACGTATTTGAAGTTTTTTTATAAAAATTTTACTGCTTTGTTTTCAAGGTCTTGTGAATATATAAATATCATAGAAAAGCAATTGGCTTTTAAAGAAGAAAATTTATATATTTTGAAAGCTGGAATAAATATTGAAAATTTTGATAAGTCTTATAAAAATGAGAAGATATGGGAAAAGTATAATATAAAGAAAAATGATTTTAAAGTTTTGTATGTAGGTAGATTATCTGTAGAAAAGAATGTTGATTTGTTAATAGAGCATTGGAAAAAGTTAAAATTAGAAAATGCAAAACTTATTTTAGTAGGTGATTTAGAGTTTGAGTTAGAAAGAAAAGAAAGGCTTAAAAATATAGTTTTTCTAGGAAGAAAACAAAAAAATGAGTTATCACAAATATATGCTTCAAGTGATTGTTTTATTTTCCCTTCTACAACGGATACCTTAGGTCAAGTTGTATTAGAAGCTTTGGCTTCTGCTTTACCTGTAATAGTGACAAATAATGGAGGTCCTAGTAGTTTTGTAAAAAAAGAGTTTGGATATGTCGTTGATATAAATTCATTTGATGAGGTAAAAAACTCTTTAGAAGAGTTATCAAAAAAAGATGATGTTTACTTAAAAAAAGCATCAAATGCCTATGAATATATGAGAGATAAATCTATCTCTCATAGTTTTTTAGATTTTTGGAGTAAAAATAAATTAATCTGCAGTAATTCTATTTCTCATCCATGACAAAATCTAAAACAATATTGTCTTCTTTTGCATTTATATGCTCGTTACATTTCTTTATATAAAGTTTGTTTATTTTTGAAGAATAGATATCTTCAATCTTTTCAAAAATATTTTTACAGGCAGTAAAATTTTTATCTTGATAGTGATTAATAGCTTTTTCATAATCTTCTTGGATATCTTGGTGCTTTTTAAAATCTTTTGGTAAAAGTACTTCATAGAGTTTTATTGAAGTACTTTTGCCTTTTACTATAGTATTTGCTAAATATTTCAAATGGTATTTTTCTTTTAGTGATTTTTTTGTAGATTCAGTAATTAGTAAATCAACGCCAAAGTATTTACATAGGCTCTCAACTCTTGATGTTAGATTTACATTATCTCCAATAATTGTATAGTCACTTCTTCCTTCTGAGCCCATTTCTCCAACAACTGCAATTCCTGTATGAATTCCTATACCTATTTGAATAGATAAGTTAAAATCTTTTTCAAGCTCTTTATTTAGTTTTTCTAGTTTTTCAAGTTGTAGTAGTGCACTTTGTACCGCTTTATCAGCATGATTTTTTACTTCACATGGTGCATTCCAATATGCCATAATCGCGTCACCTATAAACTTATCAATTGTTCCTTGGTTTTGAATAATGACATCACTCATTGGTTCAAAATATTTATTAAGTACTCCAATTAGTTTTTGTGGAGATTTAAACTTTTCAGAGATATTTGTAAATCCTCTTATGTCACTAAAGAAAATAGTTAACTCTTTCTCTTTTGTTTTAAAATCATTATTGTCATTTGATAATAAATCATTAACAACATCCAATGAAACTTTTTTTGCAAATTTATCTTTTATGAATTCTTTTTGTTTTTGCTCTTTTTGATAATTGATATAAAAAGCACTTAAACTTGTTAGAACAATTGAGACTATTGGATAAAAAAGATTTAAAATAAGACCTTGGGGAAATAGTAAATAATAAAAGCATGAATAAAGAATAGTAGCTAATAGAACAATAACAATTACAATATTAGTAGATGAAAGAAGAAGTAAACATACACCTAAAACTACAGTTAAAATAAATATAATTAAAATATCTATAGCTTTGCTAAATGTTGGCTCATATAAGAAATCACCCTTTAAGATATTGTCAATCATATTTGCATGTATCTCAACTCCTGGTAGAGCTAAATCGTATATAGTTGAACGCAAATCTGCTAAAGTAGTAATTGAAGTTCCTATTAAAACAAATTTTCCATTTATATCTTTTTTGTCAAAGTTCCCATTTAAAATATCTAAAAAAGAGAGATATTTGAAACTCTTTTTTGCACCTCTAAAATTTATTCTCATAAAACCATGTTTATCTGTTGGTATATCAATATTTGAAAGTTTTACTCCAGAAATAGCATAATTGTCTTGAACTATCTTTACATTTTGTGTATTACTTGCAATATTAATCATTTCAAAGACTAAAGAAGGATAGATTTTATCTTTATATTGCAGTAATAATGGCATTTTTATAATCTTCCCTTGTTGGTCATTAAAAGCATTAAAAAAGCCAGAAGAATAAGCACTCTTTTGTATAGGAGAAATACTTGTAACTACATTTTTAAAATTTAAAAGGTGAGGGGATGAATTAGGTGTAAATTTTGTAACAGGAATTGGTTTGGAATTTTTTGGTAAATCATTTGTAAAATAATATCCTAATATAGTAGGTGTCTGGGAAATCACCGTAGCTAAAAGTTGGTCGTTGTCTCTAAAATCACCTTGAACATTTAACTTTTTTGCCATGTATGAAGGAGAACTTCTATCTGCTTCTGAAAATATAATATCAACACCTATAATTCCAGCACCTGCATTTGTAAGATTTGCTAAAACTTGCGCCATATAGTCTCTGCTAAAAGGCCACTGCCCAAGTTGATTTATTGATTTTTCATCAATATCTATTATTACTACTTTATTTGTAGTAGGAATTTCCCCTCTTATTTCAAAAAATATTTCTCTAATTTTTTCATCAAAATTACTAGTTACTTCGTCAAAATTTAAATAACTAAAAGTGAGTATTATAAAGGATATAAAGAAGAATAATAATTTTTGTCTAATAAAAAATTTCATCGCTTATGATATAATATTTGTACTAAATTATTGTTTGAGAGGCAAAAAAATGAAAAAAATTATAATTGGACTTTGTTCTCTTTTTATTCTAAATGTATTTGCAGATAGTTTAATAAGTTCTGGAGATGTTTATATAAATGGAAAAAAAGCTACAAAAAATAGTGTTGTAAAACTTGGAGATTTTGTAAAAACTGGTAAAAAATCTAAAGTTAAATTCAATATAGGAAAAGATGCTTTTTTAGCAAATTCTGATACAAAATTTTCAATAGAAGAAAAGGGTGGATTAAAAACTCTTAATGTACTAACAGGTGGTGTTTTAGCTGTGTTTGGTGAAAGTAATGATAAGCATGAGGTTAAAACAGAAAATATGACAGCTGGTATTCGTGGAACTGGTGTTTATGTACAACATAAAGAAGGGAAGTCATATTTTTGTACTTGCTATGGAGAAACAGAATTAAAAACTGCAAAAGGGCATAAGTTTTATGAAGCAGCTCACCATGAAATGGACTGGGTTTTAGCAGATGGAACTGTAAAACCTGCAAAAAAACTAAAAGGCCATAATGATGATGAGCTTAGAGAACTTGAAGCTATGGTAGGAAGAATTCCACCTTTTGATAAATAATAAATAGCTATTAGCAATTAGTTATTTGCTAATAGCCCTTCTTTTACTTCCTTATAAACCTTTTCCTCTTTGAGAAGTTTTACTATTTCAAGTGCAAACTGCATTGCTGTTGCTGGTCCTCTTGACGTGATAACATTCCCATCTTTTACAACATTTTGATCACTGATATAATTTTCTGGGTCTATTTTTTGCTCAAAACTTGGATAACAAGTATAGTTTTTATTTAAAACTTCTGCTTTATGTAAAGCATATGGTGCTGCACAAATAGCTGCAATATATTTATCACTTGCTTTAAACTTTTTTAAAAGTGCTTGCACATGTTCGTTATCAGCTAAAGTAAAAGCATTTGGTAAACCTCCTGGAAGGACTATCATGTCGAAGTTGCTTTCTTCAATCTCTTCGATTTTGCAATTGGCACTTACTTTTACATTATGTGCTCCAATTGTTTCTAAGTCTTCAACTCCTGCAATTACAACTTCTATCTCTGCTCGTCTGCAAACATCTATTATTGAAATTGCTTCAATTTCTTCAAAACCATTTGATATTGGAATTACTATTTTTGACATATAATCTCCTTATAGATTTTTATTATACTAAAATAAAACAAATTAAATTACTAAATGCTGAAATAAGGAGCTTTCAAGAATTTATAAGCTGTTTTTAAATAAAATTTATGCAATTATAAAAAGGGGATTTTATGCTTAAAACTTTCGCTAAAGCTTGTCTTGCTACAGCAGCAATCAGTTTATTTTCTGGATGTGTGGCTCATTCGTCTGTAAATGGGGCAACTGGACAAAAAGCGCACTCGATTGATGCAGAAAATGAATATACTGTAATCAAAGAAAATAACAAGGTTCAAGTTACTAAGGAGCATATGAAAATAGCTCAAGACTTACAATTTAATGTGATTAATCAAAGAACATTAGAAGGTTCAATCAACTCTCTTGCTACACAAATGATGAGAAACAAAAAGATGAATACTAGCAAGCCTGTTCTTATCACGTCTTTTGTTAGATTAGATAATTTTAAAAAGACTACTGAATTTGGAAGAATTGTAAGTGAAAGTATGATTAATGAGATGTCAAATAGAGGCTTCAATGTAATCGAATATAGAGGTCAAATGGCAGTTTCTATTAATGAAAAAGGTGAGTATTTTATTACAAGAAATCCTTATAAATTAAAAGATGAAATTCCAAATACTTATGTTGTAGTTGGTACTTATTCAAGACAGTTTGGAAAAGTAATTTTAAATGCAAGAGTAATTGATAATATTACTGGAAGAATTATTTCAAGTGCAAGGGCAACATATTTACACAATAGAAGAAACGATTGTATTCTTTTCAAAGATTGTAAACCAGCTAGAACAATTAAAATCATTCAAGAAAAATAGAGATTTATGATAAAGGCTTTTTTACAAATCAGTAAACTAATAGTATTAGTTTCAATCCCTCTTTTTTTATTTACTTCTTGTTCTCTAAAAAAGATGACAGGAAGTGAAGATCTTCCATCTTTTATGGAAAATATAGCTAAAAAAGCTCCTAGTAATCATAAAAAAATTACAGGTTCAAATGATTTTAATTCGTTAGTAACGAATCTAATTAAAAAGACTTCTACAAGACTTGATAGATATCTTTTAGATGATGATGTTGTATTGGTTTCTGACTTTGTAAATATTGATAAGTTTGAAAATAGGTCTAAATTAGGATTTTTATTATCAGAACATTTAAAAGATGCTTTATTAAATAGAAATATTATAGTAAGACAAGTTGAGTTAAGTGAAAACTTTTCTTATGGACAACATGGACTAAATCTTTTAACAAGAGAACAAAGAGATATTACTAATAAAACAGTTGATGGTAAATTTGCTGTTGTAGGAACATATACAATTACAACAGAAACTTTGATTGTGTTTATAAAGTTGATTGATGTATCAAATGGAAATATTTTAGCTTCTGCTAGTTCTAGTACTAGTGTAGATGATGAGATATTAGAGTTAGAAGGGATAAAGAAAGAAAGACAACTTTCTTTACCTCCTAGAGTTGTTTTATAAGATATCTTGTATTAAAAACTGAGGGTTAATTTGCCCTCTAAACTCATTTTTGTTTACTGATACAACTAAATCAATAGTTGGTCTATCAAAATTTTCATCACAATAAAATTTAATAGCTTCAAATAAAAAGCCATCACTATTTAGTGTTAGCTTCGTATGATTTTTATCTTTTCCAAAAAGTTCAGCTTTTATGATTTGTGAGTTAGTGATTTTAAATATTGGTCTATGGTTTTTTAATCCATATGGTTCAAACTGTTCAATTATATTTAAAAACTCAATATCTACATTTGAAACATCAAGTTCACCTAAAACATCATGTTCGATATGTAAATCTTCTTTATGCTCTTCAAGTGATTTATTTATTCTTTCTTTGAACTCTTCTAGATTTTTTGCTTCCATTGATAACCCAGCTGCATTTTTATGACCACCAAAACCAAGAAGTAAATCAGAAGCTTCTGTAATAATAGTATGTAAGTTTATGTTTGCATTTGCTCTTGCACTTCCTTTTGCAATACCATTATTAATAGAAAAGATAAAAGCAGGCTTTTTAAAGGCATTAGAAAGCTTTGAGGCAACGATTCCAATAACACCTTCATGCCAATCTTCTCCCCAAACAACAACGGCATTTTCTTCAGGATTTGTTGCATTAGTGGCTTTTTTTGAAATCTCTTCTTGAAGATTTTTTCTAAAGCAGTTTAACTCTTCAAGTAATTGAAGTGCATCATTTGCTTCATAATCAGTTGAGGCTAATAAAAAGTTTAGGGCAATAGAAGCATCTTCCATTCTTCCTGCACTATTTATTTTAGGAGCAATTGTAAAACCAACATCATCAGAGACAAATATTTCCTTTGAAATCATTTCATTGATTTTCTTAAAAGCTGGTCTTGAAGATGTTTTGATTTTTTTAAGTCCATGTTTAACCATAGTATAGTTAAGGCTTGTCATAGGCATTATATCTGCAATAATAGCTACACAAAGTAAATCAAAAAATTCTTGAAGATTTACCTTTGCATTTATCTCTTTTTTTACAGCTGCACAAAGATACCATGCAACTTGTGCCCCACAAATCTCTTTAAAAGGGAAAGTACAGTCTTCTTGTTTAGGGTTTACTATTGCATAAGCTTCTGGAATTTCTTTTCCTACTGTATGGTGGTCTGTGATAATTAAATCAATACCTTTTTGCTTTAGAAGTTTAGCTGCACTACAAGCAGAAATACCATTATCAACAGTAATAACTAAACCTTCATCAATTAAATCAACAATTTTAGGACTTAAGCCATATCCATGTTCAAATCTATTTGGAATGATGTGTTTTACTTTTCTTCCTATTCTTTGGAAAAAATCAACTATTATAGTTGTGGAAACTACACCATCAACATCATAATCTCCAACAATAGTTATTGTTTCATTATCAAGTAGGGCTTGTTTTATTCTTTGAGAGGCTTTTTTTATATCTTTAAAACTATCAGGGCTAGGAATATTTATAAGACGAGAATAAGGATTATTCTCGTGTCTTGCACTTAATAGTTCAAAAAGTCTTTGTTTTGTAACCTTAGGCATTAAGCTTTTTTATTTGCTTGTTTTACGAACTCTAAGATAATAGGATTTGGTGTTTCTAAGTGAGAAGTAAATTCTGGGTGGAATTGTACACCAACAAACCAAGGGTGGTCTTTAATTTCAACTGCTTCAATAAGACCATTTGATTGTCCAGAAATAATCATTCCTGCTTCTTCTAATCTATCTTTGTATGTTGGATTTGCTTCATATCTATGTCTATGTCTTTCATAGTAAACTTTTTCATTTCCATATGCTTTTTGTAAGTTTGTTCCCTTTAATGGCTCAAATGGATATTCTCCAAGTCTCATTGTTCCACCCATTGGTGATTTATGAGTTCTTAGTTGTTTTTCTCCACTTTGGTCAATAAACTCATCAATTAAGTAGATTACTGGCTCTTGTGCATTTTCGTCAAACTCTATTGAGTTTGCATTTTCAATTCCAAGTACATTTCTTGAGTATTCTACAATTGATAATTGCATACCAAGACAAATACCTAAATATGGGATTTTGTTTTCTCTTGCGTATTTAATAGCAGAAAGTTTTCCTTCAACACCTCTGTGTCCAAATCCACCTGCAACTAAGATAGCATCAGAATTTCCAATAACTTCATATGCTCCGTTATCTTCAATTCTTTCAGAATCACACCAGTGAATATTTACTTTTGTGTTTAAGTGTGCACCTGCATGAATAAGAGATTCAATTAAAGATTTATATGACTCTTTTAAATCTAAATATTTACCAACAAATGCGATTGTTACTTCATCTTGAGGTACAAGAATATTTTTAACTAAAGTATCCCATTTTTCCATGTTTGGTTTAATTTTGATATTAAAGTGTTCTGATAAAGGAGTTAAAATTCCTTCTTTGATAAAGTGTAATGGAACTTGGTAAATTGATTGTGCATCACCTGCTTCAATTACTGCATTTCTATCAATATCACAAGATAATGCAAGTTTTTCTTTTAAATTCTTTGGAAGCTCTTTTTCTGTTCTACAAACTAACATATGAGGAGTAATACCAATTCTTCTTAACTCTTGTACTGAGTGTTGAGTTGGTTTTGTTTTTAATTCACCTGCAGCTTTAATATATGGAATTAAACTTACATGGATATTCATAGTATTTGTTTTAGGTAGTTCGTGTCTTATAGCTCTAATTGCTTCCATGAATGGTAGCCCTTCGATATCACCAACTGTACCACCAAGTTCGATGATTAAGAAGTCATGTTCATCCGCAGCATAATAGATTCTATCTTTAATCTCATCAACAACATGAGGGATTACTTGGATAGTTTTACCTAAATACCCACCTTCTCTTTCTCTTTTGATTACACTTTGGTAAACTTGTCCAGTAGTAAAAGAGTTTTTTGCTGTAAGTGTTTTATCGATAAATCTTTCGTAGTTTCCTAAATCCAGATCTGTTTCCGCACCATCTGCTGTTACGAAAACTTCTCCATGTTCTAGTGGACTCATTGTTCCTGGGTCTACGTTTAAGTATGGGTCGATTTTAAGCATACTCACTTTAAACCCTGATTGTTTTAAAATTGTTGCAATAGATGCAGAAGTGATACCTTTACCAAGTGAACTTAGTACTCCACCAGTAACAAATATGAATTTAGTCATTAATAGCTCCATGAATTAAATAAGTAGTAAAATATTTCGCGATTATATCCAATATGAGGTTAATAAGTATTTAAGTAAAAAGAGGACGAGAGCCTCTTTTTTACTTATTTTAGTTTGTCAGCTCTTGGGTAAATAAATACAGCATCCCTAATTACTGAAATTCTATTTGGCTCATCAATAGCATAAGCTCTTATTTTTACAGTTATAGGAGTATCTTTTGTATTATCATTTACTAGAAGTTTATCTGTTTCAAGTACTACAACTTTTTTTCTAAGTTTTCCAGCAGATAATTTGAAAGGTGAAAATCTTTTGATTTCAATATCATCATGGTTTAAAACTTCTATATTATAAGTATGAGTTTTTGAATCAGTATTTTGGAATAATAATAAGAAGTTATTTGAAACTACATTATTCTCTTTTATTTTATATAATTGAGTAGTTTTATTTACATTTAAAAGCATATACTCTTTTTTTCCACCCATTACAAATAAAAGACCAATAATTACAACTAATGCAACTGTGTACATAATTGTTGATTTTCTTATAAATTTAGTTGGTTCATTCTTTTTAATATCTCTTGTACTTGTCCATTGTACTAATGATTTTTTACCAAGTTTACCCATAACAGTAGTACAAGCATCTACACACTCTAAACAGTTGATACATTCAAGTTGTAAACCTTTTCTAATATCAATGTGTGTAGGACATACTGTTACACATGCTTCACATGTAGTACATTCGTTTGATTCTTCAGGTAAATCTTTTTGTTTAAAGATTATCTTCTCTTTATTTTCATTATAGATTTCACCACCTCTATTTGTAGAGTAAATAGCTTGATACGTGTCATCATCATAAAGTACTGATTGAACTCTTGAATATGGACATACATAAACGCAGAAATCTTCTTTTAACCAAATTACATCATAAACTAAAAAACCAGCAATAGCTAAAACAAAACCAATTAAAAACCAGTGTTCTGTTGGGTTTAGAATGTAAGTAAGAAAATCTTCTGGTGGAACAAAGTACCACATAAAGTCAGCTGCAGCAACTAAAGCAATTATAGTCCATAAAATAATAGCTACAACTCTTTTAGAAGCATTTTCTGCTTTTGACCAGTTTGGTTCTTTTTGTTTGTTTTTGATTCTTCTAAGCCCTAAAAGTTTTGATTCAATTAAGTCTCTGTATATAACTCTAAAAATAGTTTGAGGACAGGCCCAACCACACCAAGCTCTTCCTCCAATAGCAGTTACAGCAAATATTCCTAAGAATAAAAGCATAAGTAAGAAGGGCATTAAATATAATTCTTGCATATCAAATGCAATACCCATAAGATGAAGTTGTTTCTTATCGAATGATAATAAGAATATATGATTCCCATCTATTCTTATAAATGGAACAACTAATGCAACAATAGTTGCAATGATATATCCGTAATATCTTTTAATTCTGTAAGATGTTTTATTTAAAGCAGCAGCATTTTCTTCCATAATATATCCTAAATCTTTTTTTTAATTCTATATAAATCTCGCTTATAATAAGCATAAACTATTATAAGCCCAAGTTATAATAAATACCAATATTAATAATCATCAATTTTAATTGCTTTTATAATTAATACAAGCTTTAACAAATTTCTTAAAAATATTTCTGTGATTTTTTAAGTATATTAAATATTCTGGATGCCATTGTAAAGCAAGTAAAAAAGGGTAGTCTTTCTTTTCAACAGATTCAATGATAGATTCATGTTTTGATGAAACTTCTAAGTCTTTTCCTACTTTATGGATAGCTTGGTTATGAATACTATTAATTAATATTTCATCTTCTTCTACAGCAGAGTGTAAAGCGGTATCTTTCTTAACTTTTGCTTCTTTTATTGGAAAAATAGAATTTTGGTGAATTAGGTATTCATCTAAGTCAAGTATCTTTGCATAAAGATTTCCTTCGAAATAGATATTAATCAACTGTGCCCCTCTACAAATTCCAAGAATTGGAAGCTCTTCTTTATAGGCTTTATCAATGATTTCTAATTCAAAGGCATCTCTTTTTTTATCAAGTTTAGTATTGTGTGCATCTTTATTTGCTCCATATAAAGTTGGGTCAATATCACTTCCCCCACTTAAAATCAAACCATCTAATTTTTTGAAATTAATATTGTTTTTTGATGGTCTTAACCTAACACAAGAAGCCTTTTGTAACTTTAGGTTTAATTTTATAAATAAGTATGCAAAAAAATTGCCTTTGTCAGGTAAGCAAATACCAACTAATGGTTTAGCCATGACTCTACTTTCCCGTGCCAAGTTGTTAGATTAATGATATTATCTAAATGAGTTAAATACTCTTTTGCCAAAAAGCTTAAAGACTCTTTGTCATTTGCTAAATTTTCCACAAGAATCCATCTATTCCACTCTTCTGCAACTTCCCATCCTTCATTTCCAATCATTGAATTAGACAATCTATAATGAAAAGCAGGTCTTGGTTTTATCTTCTCCTTAGGAAGGTGGGCTCTAACTTTATCTTCATTGATAAAAGCTAAAATTGGAAGAAGGTCTAAAGACCTATTTCGTGTTGCATTAAACTTCAAATAGTCTTCAATAAATTCATCAATTGTTGGTTTGTATGAGTCATCTAAGACATGTTTAATATAATCGTTTTTAAAGTTATCTATAAAAGGTGTTATTTTTCTTGCTAAGTCTATCTTTGCATCTTTATTTATATAGTTTTGAAGTATTAAGTATGCTTTTGTATAGTCTAATAAACTTTCAACATCTAAAGAGATAACTTCTACATTAATATGCAAACCAAATGCATAATATATTTTATGTTTCGTTCCTTTTGCATTATTTTTTGCTAGTTCTTTTATTATTCTATCTATTATTGCTACTTCATCCAAAGGAAGAGGTGGCGTACTTATTTCATAGGGAACTATATCTTTTGAAAGCTCACCTATTAATTTTTCAATATTTTCTATATCTTTTTCTTTTATATTTATACCTACTTTTTTAGATAAACTTTTTGCGTTTTTTTTGATTTTTTGTTGTGTTAAAAGTTCAAAATCAAGTTCAAGTGTAAAATCACCATATTTAGAAATGATTTTAAATAAATAATTGTTCACTTTCTTTACACTAAAACCAAATTTTTCTTCTAAGATAGATAGGACATCTTCTATATCAATATTTGCAAACTCTAATTCAAAACCAATATGTCTAATTTCATCTTTATAATTTTTTGTCACTTTTGGTTCTAAGAAGTTATTCATTAAACTATTTCCTTTTTTCAATATTTTTTATTGTATTTATTGCAGCAGGTAAAAGAGTTTCACTTAAAGCAGGGTGAATATAAAGCATCTCTTTTAAATGCCTAATATCATTATCAATATGCATTACTGTTAATACTTGGTGAATCATTGTTGAACTTTGTGGTCCAATTATATGACAACCTAAAATTTCATAGCTATTCTTATCAACAATAAGTTTTGTAAAAGGATAGTCTAGTTTCATAGCTTCTGCTTTTGCACTTGCTTCCCATGAAGTTTTTGAAACCACAACATCTAAGTTTCTTTCTTGGGCTTGTTTTTCTGTAAGACCAACACTTGCAATCTCTGGAGTAGTAAATACAGCATGTGGCATATACTTAAATTTTAGAGGTTCTTTTTTATCTTCAAATAAAATTTTAAAAAGATAATTCATTTCGTATGCTGCTGCATGTTGTAGCATATATTCTCCTGCTGCATCTCCTACAACATACACACCTTTTGCATTTGTTTCAAAGAATTCATCTCTTTTTATATAACCTCTTTCATCAGTCTTAATAGTAGTGTTTCCTAGCTTTAGACTATGTGCATTGGATTGTCTTCCTATAGCATATAATAAAGCTTCACTTTTATACTCTTTTGTACTTTTGTCATTACTTTCAAGAGTGATTTCAAAGGCTTTATCTTTGTACTTAGCATCTTTTACAGTTGTATTAAACTCTATATCAATATTTTTACTAAACTCTTTTTTAAAAGTTTCTTGTATTTCTTCATCTTCATTTGATAAAAGTTCATCTCCTCGTACTAGAAGTTTTGTTTTGATTCCTAAAGCATCAAAAACATTTGCTAGTTCACAAGCAATAAAACCCGAACCAACAATAGAAATAGAAGAGGGTATTTTTTCTAATGGAAATATATCATCACTTGTCCATGCACCTTCAACAAGAGGCTCTTTTGGCGAGCTTCCTGTTGCAATGACAATTTTATCTGATGTTAGTTTTTCATTGTTTACTTCAACTACATTATTTGAGAGAAAATAGCCTACACCTCTATATATATCGACATTATCATTTAATCGAGATTTATATTTTCCATCTACACTATCAATAAAGGAGTTGTTGTTTTCAAAGATTTTTTCTACTTTGATATCTTCTATTTTACTTAAAATAGAGTGTTTTTCAGAACCTTGGATACTTCTGATAACATCAGCATAGCCTATTAGAAGTTTTGAAGGAACACATCCTCTATTTGAACAAGTTCCCCCTAATCTTGATTTTTCAATCAAGGCAACTTTTTTGCCAAGCTTTCCTATGTTTTTTGCTAAATGAGAGGCTCTTCCCCCTCCAATTATAATAGTGTCATAAGTTTTCATATTTTCTCACTTTTAGTAGAGATATTTTATTTAATTATAGAATAGTTTTATCAAATGAGACTTATTTTTTTATTAAAAACTAAAAAATAATAATTATTTATACCAATATGCAGTATTCTTTGTATTTTATTTCAAAAGTGAAAACAAGAGTAAAACTAGATTTGACCTTTTAGTTTTTGTAAAATAAGAGGTAAAAATCTAGTTTAAATAGTGTGTGTTAGTATTTATTTTTGTGCTTTACTATTAATATTTATATACATGTGAATAATATCAATTGCAGCTGGTGTAACTCCTGATATCTCACTTGCATTAAATAGTGTTGGTGGCTTGAATTTTTCTAACTTCTCTGTAACTTCATTTGAAAGACCTGGAATTGATTTGAAATCAAAGTTTTCAGGGATTTTCATTTCAAGCATTTTTTTCATTTTTTCAATTTGTTTCTTTTGCTTATCAACATATCTATAATATTTTGCTTCTACTATAATTTGTTCTTTTAAATAACTCTCTGTATCTTTAAATGAAGGAACTAATCTATCAAATTTTTCAGCAGTTATTGTATTTCTTCCTACTAAGTCAATAAGTTTTGCTCTATCTTTGATTTTATCTTCATCAATTTCTTCTAATAATTCTAGATTCTCTTTTTTAGAAGTAAACCATTGCTCAGCCATAAATTCAACAGCTTCATCAATAACTTTTCTTTTATTTTCAACTTTTGCATTTTGTTCATCAGTAATTAATCCGAACTCATGACCATAAGCAGTTAGTCTTAAGTCAGCACTCTCTTCTCTAAGTAGAAGTCTATACTCAGCTCTTGAAGTAAACATTCTGTATGGTTCATTTGTTCCTTTTGTAACTAAGTCATCAATTAAAACACCAATATATGCTTCATCTCGTCTTAATACAAATGGTTCTTTACCATCAATTGCAAGACAAGCATTAATTCCAGCCATTAACCCTTGAGCACCTGCTTCTTCATAACCAGTAGTTGCATTGATTTGTCCTGCATTGTAAAGGTTATTGATTTTTTTAGTTTCTAAGGTGTGTTTTAACTCTGTTGGATCAACATAATCATATTCAATAGCATATCCATATCTAATGATTTTTGCATTTTCTAATCCAGCAATTGAATGAATCATTTGCTTTTGTACATCAATAGGAAGTGAAGTAGATAATCCATTGATATAGTACTCTGTTCTCATTTCTGTTTGTGGCTCTAAAAATAGTTGGTGTCTATCTCTATCAGAAAATCTATTTACTTTGTCTTCAATACTTGGACAATATCTAGGTCCTGTTCCTTCAATTTGTCCTGTAAACATTGGTGCTCTATGGAAGTTTCCAGAAATAGTACTGTGTGTTCCTGTATTTGTGTATGTTATAAAACATGGATATTGAGTAGGATTGAAGTTCTCTTTATCTGTTCTAAAAGAGAATGGCATAGGTTTTTCATCTCCACCATGCTCTTCCATTACTGAAAAATCAATTGAAGAAGAATCAATTCTTGCAGGAGTTCCTGTTTTTAGTCTTCCTACATTTAATCCTAACTCTTTTAATTGTAAAGATAAAGTAGATGATGGAAGTTCCCATGCTCTTCCTGCATCATAAGTTTTTTCACCTATGTGAATTAGTCCTCTCATAAAAGTACCTGTTGTAAGGATTACTTTTTTTGCAGTAAACTCTTCTCCAAGTTTTGTTTTTACCCCATAAACTTCATTTTCATCTTTTACTAATAAAGATTCTACTTCGTCTTGGTAAACTTCTAAATTAGGAGTGTTGTGACAAACTTTTCTCATATACTCTCGGTATTTGTCCATGTCAATTTGAGCACGACTTCCTTGAACTGCTGCACCTTTTGAAGCATTTAAAACTCTAAACTGAATACCTGTAGCATCAGTACAAAGTCCCATTTCTCCACCAATAGCATCAATTTCTCTTACAAGGTGACCTTTTGCTAGACCACCAATTGCAGGGTTACAGCTAGCTGCTCCAATTTGCTCTACAAGCATTGTGATTAGAAGAGTTTTTTTACCCATTCTAGCACTTGCTAAACAAGCTTCTATTCCAGCGTGACCTCCACCTACAACTATTACATCATATTTCATAGTATTCCTTAAAAATAGTCCCTTTTTTTAAGGGACCTTATCTTTTTAACTTCTTTTACCAAGGAGGCAAAGCCACCTTTAAAGAAGCAAACTCTAAAGAGAGTAATAACTTACTCTATTCATTGAATGACATGAAATCTCTTAGATAAATGTTTTCTTCCACTTATCTAAAAGATTTACATTAATAAATTTTCGGTATTATAACAAATTGATATTATGGAATACTTTATATTAGAAATTAATATTTAACTAACTTTTATAAATACAAGGATATTTTTTGTTTACTGGTTTAATTCGTGAAATGGCAAAAGTTGTAAGCCTTCAAAATAACTTTCTAACACTAAAAGCTAAATACTCTCCAAAGATTGGAGACTCTGTCGCTGTAAATGGTGCTTGTCTTACTGTTGTTAGATTTACAAATGACACTTTTACTGTAGAGTTATCACCTGAATCACAAAAAATTCTAGCTATGGAAAATTATAGAGGTGAGGTACATATCGAACCTGCCATGATGATGGGAGATAGATTTGAAGGTCATATTGTTCAAGGGCATGTTGATTGTCTTGGAACTATCAAAACTATAAAAAAAGATGGAAATTCAACTGATTATATAATCTCACTACCAAAAGAGTATTCAAAATATATTATTCCAAAGGGAAGTATTACTGTTGATGGAGTTTCTTTAACTGTAAATGATGTTTTAGAAGATGCTTTTAGATTAACAATTATTCCTCATACAATTGAAAATACACTATTTAAAACATACAAAGTAGGAACAAAAGTAAATCTTGAAACAGATATGTTTGCAAGATATATTTACAACATGTTTAACAATGGTAAAAAAGATGGTCTTACTTGGGATAAAGTAGATTCGATTATGGCTACTTACTAGAAGTTTTTTCTTCTTCTTTTTCTGTTTTCGCTACTTCTTCATTTTTTGTTTCAAGTTGTTTTTTCTTATAAACAAAGAAATACTTTTGAGTTAGAACTTTTGCATAAGGTTCTATTTGCACTTCTTGCATATCTTGCATTTTTTTGATACCTACAACTTTTCCTACTTTTAAACCTTCAAAGAAAATATTATCCATACCAGAAGTTACAACTTCATCTCCTACTCTTATTTTGTACCAAATAGGAATATATTTTGCAATTAAAAGATGTCTGTTTTTTGACTTATGAATAATTCCCGGAGCTTTAGTATTACCAACAAAAATAGAGTAATTACATTTGTCATTACCATTTAATAAAGCTTTAGCTCTTCCGTCTTGATTTACTACAATCCCTGCTGCAAAGCCATTTGAAATAACTCCTAAAATAGAGTCATCTTCTTTTTTGTAGTCAATCCAAACTTTTGTAAAATCATCAAATTTCACATATGATAAAACTTTAGTAAATTTAATATCATCTCTTGTATTTTTCTTTATATTAATTGCATCTAAAACTGAATGTAGTTCATTGTTTGAAGCTAAGTATAGTTCTTTATAGTTTTTAAGTGTTGCATTCTCTTCTTGAAGTCTACTTATTGTTGCTGCTTGATTAAAATATTTTTCAATATTGCTTTGTAATTTTACAGCATTATCTACGTACACTTTTTTAAGCGTTGAAAGAGGATTAAAGTTTCTAGCAATTAGCTGGTCTATCTCAAAGATATAACCTAAGCTAACTGCTATAAAAAGAAGAAAGAATAGAAATTTATTCATTAGTTATTAATTTTAATAATGCAGCCTGATCTAATACATTGCTTGTACCATAAGCAACAGCTAATAATGGCTCTTCAGCAACTTTTACAGGAAGTTTAATAATATCAGCTAAATACTTATCTAAACCTCTAATTAGTGCTCCACCACCTGTTAGAATAACACCATTGTCAACAACGTCACCAGCTAAATCAGGTGGCATGTCCTCTAATACAGATCTTACAGCAGATACGATTTCTCTTAAAGGTTCTTTTATCGCTGTTCTAACACCTTCACTACCTAATTCAATAGTAGAAAGAAGACCTGAGTTATCTCTACCTTTTACTTTGATTTTTAGTTCACTATCAAGTTTAATAGCTGTACCAATTTCAATTTTGATATTTTCAGCAGTTCTCTCACCAATATAAAGGTTGTAGTTTTGTCTAACATAATCAATAATTGATTTATCAAACTTATCACCAGCTACTTTAATTGATTTAGAAAGTACTAATCCACCAAGTGAAGTTACACCAATCTCAGTAGTACCACCACCGATATCAACAACAACATAACCAGATGGGTCAGAAACTGGAATTCCTGCACCAATTGCAGCTGCCATTGGTTCTTCTACAAGGAATACTTCTCTTGCTCCTGCACTTAAAGCAGACTCTTTTACCGCTTTTCTTTCAACTTGTGTAATTCCATATGGAATACAAATAATAATTCTTGGTCTGATAAATGATTTTCTTGCATGAGCTTTTTCAATGAAATATCTAATCATTCTTTCAGTCATTTCAAAATCTGCAATAACACCATCTTTCATCGGTCTAACCGCTTGAATATTTAATGGTGTTTTACCAATCATTTGTTTAGCTTCTTGCCCAACTGCAAGAATCTTATCTTTCCCGAATCTATCATTTTGTACTGCAACAACTGAAGGCTCATTGATAATGATACCTTTTCCTTTTACAGAAACAATTGTATTGGCAGTACCCAAGTCAATTGCCATGTCACTTGAAAACAGACCTATTAGTTTATCTAATAACATACTCTTCCTTCTTTCTTAAGCTATTTTTGGTTCTTTTTTATTTATTACTACATCTTTAGTTATAGTAACTGTTTTATTTTCGTACTCAGGTAAATCATACATAATATCAAGCATGATATCTTCTAAAATTGACCTAAGTCCTCTTGCCCCTGTTTTTCTTTCAATTGCAAGTTTAGCAACTTCTTTTAAAGCAGCTTTGTCAAACTCTAACTTAACATTATCAAGTTCAAATAGTTTGATATATTGTTTGATAAGTGCATTTTTTGGTTCAGTTAAAATATGAACCATATCATCTTCAGAGATTTCATTTAATGTTGCAATCATGTGAAGTCTACCAATTAGTTCTGGAATAAGTCCATATTTTACTAAATCGTGAGCTTCTACATTTGCTATTAAATCTTTCTCTTCTTTTGTTCCAGTTTTCTTTTGGTTAAATCCAAGTACATTTGCACCTTGTTTTTTCTTAACAATCTCTTCAAGACCATCAAAAGCTCCACCACAAATGAAAAGGATATTTGTAGTATCAATTTGAACTGCATCTTGTCCAGGATGCTTTCTTCCACCTTTTGGCGGAACATTTACTACTGAACCTTCTACTATTTTTAAAAGGGCTTGCTGAACACCTTCTCCTGAAACATCTCTTGTAATTGATCTATTTTCACTCATTCTTGCTACTTTATCAACTTCGTCAATAAAGATAATACCAGTTTCAGCTTTTTTTACATCACCATTTGCAGCTTGTAAAAGTCTTGTGATTACATTTTCAACGTCATCCCCAACATAACCAGCTTCAGTAAGTGAAGTTGCATCAGCAATTGCTAAAGGAACATCAAGGTATTTTGCAATTGTTTGTGCTAATAAAGTTTTACCAGAACCTGTAGGTCCTATTAATAAAACATTTGATTTGTTGATTTCTGTATCATCACCAATTTCATCTTTTCTAAAGATTCTTTTATAGTGATTGTATACTGCAACAGATAAAACTTTTTTAGCTCTGTTTTGACCAATGATATAATCATCTAAAATCTCTTTTAGCTGAGCTGGAGTTCTTAGTTTTATCTCTTCTTCTACTGAAATCTCCTCAGTATAGCTATCATCGTCATTAGAAGGAGCACTTCCTGTCATTATTTCGTGTGCTGCAGTTACACAAGCCTTACAAATAAATGCATTGTCGCCAGCAATTACAGGATTTGTTTCGCTATCTTTTGAGCCACAAAAGTCGCATATAATCTCTTTACTCATTAATTACTCTCCTGTTTTCTATCAAAAGGAATTCCTCTTGTTGTATTTAAAACAAAGTCACACATAACTTTTGCATGTTTATTGTTTGATTCTTCTAAAAACTCTGTTGCAGAGTCTTTTAGTGCATTTGAACTTCTAAATAAAGCTTTATAAGCTTTTTTTATTTCGTTAATATCTTCTTTATTTTCAAATCTTCTTCGAAGACCTGTAAGGTTTAAACCTTTTATTTTAGCTCTATTTCCTTCTGCTAAACAGTAAGGAGGAATATCTTGTGTTACAACTGAACCTCCAGCTATCATAGAGCCAGTTCCTATTTTGCAGAATTGGTGAATAGGTGTCATTCCGCCAATTACAACAAAATCATCAATCTCTACATGACCTGCTAGAGTTGCGCAGTTAGCAAAAATACAATTACTTCCAATGATACAATCGTGTGCAACGTGAACATAACCCATAAATAAGTTATTGCTACCAATTACAGTTTTTGAACCACCACCTTGAGTTCCTGGATTAAATAGAGTGTATTCTCTAATTTTATTGTTGTCCCCAATTATTAATTCTACATCTTCCCCATTGAACTTTAAATCTTGAGGAATTGTTCCTATTGAAGCGTGAGAAAAGATATGATTATTTTTACCAATTGTAGTTTTACCTTCAATAAGCGTATGAGAATCAATAACTGTGTCATCCCCAATTTTTACGTCTTTACCAATAATTGTATATGGGCCAACAGTTACATTTTTACCTAATTGTGCGCCTTCTTCAATTATTGCTGTTTTGTGAATATTACTCATTTAAATTCCCGATTATTTATCAACTACCATTGCTTTTAATTCTGCTTGAGCAACTAGCTTATCATCTACATAAGCTTTTCCATCAAGTACAATTAAAGTACCTTTTAATTTAATAATATCAATTTTATATACTAATTGATCACCTGGTTTAACAGGACTTCTAAATTTTGCTTTATCAATGCTCATAAAATAAATAACTTTACTTTTTAACTCTTCATTTGAAAGGTCATTACTTTTAAGCGCAAGAACTCCACCTGCTTGAGCCATACCTTCTAAGATTAATACTCCTGGGTAAATTGGATGTCCAGGAAAGTGACCCATAAACGCAGGTTCACTAATAGAAATATTTTTAAAACCTTCTATGCTTTTACCTTTTTCCATTTCTGTAATTCTATCTACAAGTAAAAAAGGATATCTGTGAGGTAATATTTCTTGTATTTCATTTATATCTAGCATTCTTATTCCTATAATTCAAGTTTTTTAAAAATCATTCATTTTATCTAAAAAAATATTAGCTTTGAATTATGTCAGCTACATTTTTAGAACTTCCGTGTTTCAAATATTCTCTTAGAACTTTAGAGGTTTCTAAAAAATCATTTTTATTTATATTTCTATATTCAGAATAAAGGTTTTCAAAAGTCACTTCCTCTTGAAAAAACTCTTTGTGAATAGCCTCTTTACCTGATTTATATAAAAAGATATTTGCTAATCCAATATATGGAAGTTTTACAAATAATCTTCCTAAAAAATAATCAACTTTTTTTGCAACATAACTCATCACAAAAGGAGTTCCAATAAGTGCTGCTTCAAGTGTAGCAGTTCCACTACAAATAAATCCAAATTCTGCTTCTTTTAATTCCTTATGAGAATCATTTGAAACTTTAAATAATGAAATGTCCCCATAATATTTTTTAATAAACTCTTCATCAAATTTTTTAGGAATAATTAACACATGTTCTTTATCTTTTATTTTTGAAGCAAGTTGTCTATATACATTCATATGATTTACAATTTCAGTTTTTCTACTTCCTGGCATATAGATGATTTTATTTGTATTAGTTAACTCTTCTTTAAACTCATGTATCTCATCAAGTAAAGGGTGACCCACATAAGTTATTTTTTCTTTGTCTGTGTACATTTGTGATTCAAAAGGTATGATAGAACAAAGTTTTGTACAAAACTTTTCTAGTTTGAAAACTCTTTTTTTCTTCCACGCCCAAGCTTGAGGTAAAATATAATAGATAATCTCTTTATTTGGATATCTCTCTTTTAGTTTTTTTGCTAAGGGAAGATTAAAGCCTGAACTATCCATAAGTAGAACTTTATCGCAAGTTCCTGCAAGTTCTACAAGCTCATCCCTAAGACGAAAAAAGAATCTTAGTTTTTTTATTGCATCTGTAAATCCCATGATAGCCAAAGATGTTAAATCATACAAAGGATTTCCTAAAGAGTTATCAAAAACTCCTTTTAGTTCAACATCTTCATTTAGGTGTTTTTTTAACTCTTTTAGGTGAATATTTGATGAAGCTTCCATTGCACAAACTAGAAGTTTCATATAAGTACTTCCTTAACATCCTCATAGATGGCAGAATCAAGTTCTATTTCATATTTCCCATCAACAACTTCATCCACTATAATAATAGCTGATAATCCATATGGATTTTTAGTAATTGCATTTCTAATATTTAATTCAGATTCAAAAGTAGGAGGATTATACATTAGTTTTAAAACATTTCTATATGTGCTATTTCCTATTGAGTTAAACATGTCGATACTTAAGATTTTTACTTCATCTCTATTTAGATAGGCTACTTCATCTTTTTCATAAGCTATTCTTCCATTCATCTTTTTTCTATTTAAAGTTGAATAACATAGGAAGTAAGAAGGAACTACTTTTTTATCTATTTTAACTTTTGCACTTAGAAGTCTGTAGTTTAAAAATCTTTGTTTGATGATTTGATATGGAATACCTTGTTCTTCCATTTCATCTCTTTTTTTATAAAGTTCAAGTCTACTTTCTATTGATTCTGGAAGGATTTGGTGAGAAAGAGGGGAAAACATTTCATCCATGATTTTCTTTTGCTGTTCTCTTTGAGCAGTTAGTCCAAATAGACATCCACAGTAGTTTTGTCTATAAAGGCTATTCTCTTTTACAACTTCACCTTGTTTTTGTGTTCCACTTCCACTTCTATAATCTTTAAAAATAAACTCACAACCAAGTTCTTCTGTAAGTTTTGCTCCAATTTTCTCTAATTTATCTTGAGATTTTTTAGGAGAAATAAGAAGTGAAGTAGTAAATTTATCATGTCCTAATTCTAAAGCTTTTTTTGCACTAACTTCTAATCTGTCATCATAACAAACTGTGCATCTATCACCTTTTTCAGGCTCGTTTTCTAAACCTTTTACTTTTTTTAACCATTCTTCTAAGTTATAAGGACCTTCAAGAAGTTCAATACCTAGCTTTTTACATGAGTATTCAACATCAAGATATCTAAGTCTATATTCATTATAGGGATGAATATTTGGGTCATAAAAAAATCCTACAAGTTTTTCCTCTGGAAAATCTTCTTGTAATCTTTCTAAAAAATAGTGTGAATCTACTGCGCAACAAATATGTACTAACAAGGATAACCTTTGATTAATTATAGTTTTTTTTGTATTATAGTGAAATTTTTATAATAAAGGATTAGGAATTAAAAAGTTATCTTTTCTTATTTTTTTCATAATATTTCTTACTGGATGCTCTTTTAATCAGCCAAAAATTGTTTCAAGCGCCACTATACTTATAAAAACACCAAAACTAAAATTTTATGATAAAGGCTTTATCTCTAAATTTCAAAACTTTACTAGAGTTGAGGTATTTTCAGCAGGTGTTACTGTTTTACGCTTAGATATTTATGATAACCAAATTTGTAAAGATACCTTCAAATGCCAAAAAAGCAAGAACTTTAACAAAGAGTTTTTACATAGTTCTTATGAAAAAAGTTTTTTGAAAAATTTATTTGAAAAAGATGAAAAGATTATTATTCATAGAGATAAAGAAAACTCAATCTTAATAAAAATCAAAAAAGATTAATAGTACAATCCCAAAAAAATGGGACATTTTAAAAGGAATGAAAATGAAATATGTTGGAGCACATGTTAGTGCTAGTGGAGGAGTTTATAATGCTCCAATTAACGCAAGAGAATTAGGTTGTAAAGCATTTGCACTATTTGTTAAAAATCAAAGACAGTGGAGAGCAAAGGATTTTGAACCTAAAGTTTTAGATAAGTGGTTTGAAGAGATGGAGAAAACAGGTATTGAAGCAAAACATATCTTACCCCATGATTCATACTTAATAAACTTAGGACATCCAGAAGAAGAGAAAAGACAAAAGTCTTTAGATGGATTTTTACATGAGATTGAAAGATGTGAAATACTAAAACTTGATAGACTAAACTTTCACCCAGGAAGTCATTTAAGAAAGATAAGTGAAGAAGAGTGTTTAGATAGAATTGCTTTATCACTTAATCAAGCAATTGATGCAACAAATGATGTAAAACTTGTGATTGAAAACACAGCAGGACAAGGTTCAAACTTAGGATATAAGTTTGAGCATTTAGCTTATTTGATTGATAAAGTTGAGGATAAAAGTAGAATTGGTGTGTGTATTGATACCTGTCATATGTTTACAGCTGGTTATGATATTAGAACAAGAGAAGCCTATGATAAAACTTGGAAAGAGTTTGATGAGGTTGTAGGGAGACAATACCTTATGGGTATGCACTTAAATGATTCAAAACCAGAACTTGGAAGTAGAGTAGATAGACACCATAGTTTAGGTATGGGACAAATTGGTTGGGATGCCTTTAAATTTATCATGAATGATGAGAGAATGGATGATATTCCAATGGTCTTAGAAACTATAGATGAAGAGATTTGGGCAGAAGAGATTCAAGCTTTATATGATTTAGTAGATTAAAGGAGTAGTTCTCCTTTAATCTTTATTTTCATAAGTTATTTTTTTGGGTACAAATTTAATAAATAAAGTAATTGCAATCACAAAAGTAACTGCTTCAGCAATTGGTATTGCTAAAAATATTCCTTTATCATTAAATAAAATAGGCAATACAAATATAAAAATAACAGGAAAAATAAAACTTCTTAATAGTGCTATAATCATTGAAGGAAATGGTTTATGTATAGCTGTTAAATAAGCAGAAATAATTAGATTAATACCATTAAAAAGAAAAGCTATCCAAATAAATGAGGCAAATGTTAAAACAATCTGTTTTGTTTTATGGGTATCTTTTAAAAAGATATCTGCTAAGGCATGGGGAAAAAACAAGAGTAATAATATCATTACAATACCAACTAAACCTGTAGTGATAAAAGCCAGTTTTAAAAACTCTTCTATTCTTTTATGCTTTCTTGCTCCAAAGTTTTTACTAATAATAGGTTGTAAGGAGTCACTGATTCCAAAACTTATCATTATACCAATCATTAAAAGATAGTTTATCACGGCAAAAGCAGCAAGTCCTTCCACATTAAAAGTTTTTATCATAATATAATTAAAGATTAAAGTTGTTATTCCTACAGAAATTTCATTGACAAATTCTGACATTCCATTGTAAGAGGCCTTTATGATTTGAATATAACTTCCAATGGGTTTGATAAATTCTAAGGTTGCTCTCTTTGAAAAAAAATGAGGTAAAAGAATGAATAATAAAGCTAGTTGGGAAATACCTGTAGCTAAGGCTGCTCCAAAAATACCTTTATTTAAATATACAATCATGAACCAATCTAATATGACATTTATAACAGAACTTGAAAGTAAAGCAATAAAAGCAAGGTTTGGGCGGTTGTCCACTCGTACAAAATAATCTAAAACTACTCCAATCATTAAAAAAGGAATAAATATTAACATAATAGATAAATACTCTATTGCAACTTTTGTCAAATTGTCATTTGCACCAAAAAGATATAAAATAGTCTCTATATTTAAAAATAAAAGAGCAGAAATTATAAAACTAAAAGCAGTGATACTAACCATTGTTTTACTAAAAACTATAGAGGCTTCTTTAATATTTCCTTCACCGATTAACTTTCCAGCAGTAACACTACTTCCAACTGCTAACATCAAAGCAAACCCAAATAGCAAAGAAAAAATAGGTAGACTTATATTTATAGCAGCAAGTCCGAAATCACCTATGTAATTTCCTATAAAAAATCCATCAACAATACTTGCTGATGAAATAGCTAACATGCCTAGAACTGAAGGAATTGAGTATTGAAAAAAAATTGTTGATATTTTAGCTTTTGTTACGTTCAATGTATCTCTTTTAATATTTTTTTGATAACTTTTCAATTTCTGAAAAGTAGTTTGATAATTCGGTTTTTAAATCATAATTTTCTATCATTACTGATAATAAAAACATTCCATCTGCTGTAGAACATAAAGCTTTTGCTAAATTTTTTGACTCTGGTCGGAAATTACCTTTTTGAATTTCATAATCAAAGAGTTGTTCTAAATATTTAAATATAGTTTTGTATAAATTAGTGTTGAACTCTTTTATTTCCTTGTCCTCTGAAGTAATGTACATATGCAAAGTATTAATATACAACTTTCTTAAATCTGCGTATGCTTTATCTTCGTTGAGGTATATTTCAAAAATCAAATGGATTTTATTAATAAAGCTTTCTTCATATTCATATTTTTCTTTTATCTTGTTCATCAGCTCAAATGATTTTTTTGACATAACTTGGTAAATTAGTTGTTCTTTTGTAGAAAAATAGTGATAAAACTGTCCTTTTGACATATTAATGTCAGTAATAAATCTATTTAATGAAAATTTATCAATTCCATTTTCAACAAAAGCATTATAAGCTTCATCACAAATATAATCAATTCTTTCCTCTTTGTTGACCATTCTTGGCATAATTACCCTTTTATAAACCGATGGTCTAATTATACATTTGAATGCTTAAGTTTAATCTTTTTTTAAACTTTTATCTTTTAAATCTATTAATAATACTTAAAGAGATACTAATCTTAAAGTTATAAAATACTAAAAAAATTAATATTACTTTTGAAGGATAATTTATGTCAAAAATAGGAATTTTAGTTGCAAGTGCAAACAATAACCTAAAATTAGGACAAAGACTACAAGAACTTGCTAAAGAAGTAGGCGTTGAATCTGAAGTTATAAATTTAGTAGATTTAAACTTACCACTATATAGTACAGTAGAAGAAGAGAAAAATGGACTTCCTGAAGCTGCAAAAGAATTAGCAGGTAAGATATTAACACTAAGAACATTTATTGTTGTTGCTCCTGAATATAATGGAGTTATGCCTCCTGTTTTAAACAATGCTATGGCTTGGACTTCAAGAACAACAAAAGACTGGAGAGATGCCTTTAATGAAAAAATTGTAGGACTAGCAACTCACTCTGGTGGTGGAGGTCAAAAAGGTCTTCAAGCTATGAGAATTCAGTTCCAACACTTAGGTGCAAATATCTTAGCAAGAGAGATTTTAACAAGTTATGATAAACCACTAAATGAAGATGCAGCAAAAAATATGATTCAACAATTGGATAAACTTTCAAGGGTATAAATAACCCTTGAAAAAATAATACTTTTAAATTTTTTGCAAAAAAGCAAAAGAAGTGTATAATCTTATATGCAAAATATAATTGAAGCCTTATTACCAATTTTTTTCCTAATTATTTTAGGATACTTTTTTAAACGTATAAAGTTCCCAAACGAAGAGTTTTGGGCTAGTTCAGATAAATTTACTTATTATGTACTTTTCCCTGCATTACTAATATATAAGCTATCAACTGCTTCTTTAGAAGGCATTGATGGATTTAGTTTTATTCTAAGTGCATTTTTGACAATGGTTATTTTAACCCTTGTACTTATGATATTTAACCGTTTTATTAAGAAGTTCAAAGGAGACTCTTTTACTTCTATTTATCAAGGTGCTATTAGATTTAATACCTATGTTTTTTTAGCCCTTGTAGATGCTATTTTTGGAGATAGTGGATTAGTTTTAGCTGCACTTTTGATGACTTTTATGATACCACTTATTAATATTTTTTGTATTTCTATTTTCTCTATTTATGCAGCAAGTAATAAAATAACTATAAAATCCTTTATGCTTTCAATTATAAAAAACCCACTTATTGTTGGTTGTGTTATTGGTGGTTTATTGAACTTCTTTGGAATAACTCTTTTTACTCCAATAGAGAAAACACTTGGTATTTTAAGTTCAGCAGCACTTCCTTTAGGACTTTTATCTGTAGGTGTTGGACTTCACTTATCTCACATAAAAGAGGCGAAATTAGAGTTGATTTTAGCAATTTTTGTAAAACTTATTGTTTATCCTTTAGCTATATATTTTATAGGAAAAACTTTAGGTATAACAGGACTTGCTCTTTTAGTACTTGTAGTATTTGGTTCTATGCCAACTGCTTCATCAGCTTATATCTTAGCAAGGCAACTTGGGGGAGATTTAAAGCTAATGTCTGCAGTTATTACAATGCAGACATTGCTTTCGATTTTTTCTATTTCTGTGATTTTAATGTTAATTCAAAATCAGTTTTAAGAAAGAGATTACTTTTTTAGTTTCTCTATCTTTTTTAACTCTTTTTTTGCTTTATCATAACTTGAACTAGAATACCAGTACTTGGCTTTTTTTAGGTCTTTTTTCATGTCACCTTTTCCATACTGATAGATAAGTCCAATATTATATGCTGCAATATCTTTTTGTGAATCATCTCTATAATTTTTAAAAGCATCTTTATAATAAGTTAACGCTTTTTTAATATCTTTTTTAGTTCCTTGACCTTTTTCATAAAGAATACCAAGTTCTATTTGAGCTGATGCATCACCTTTGTTACTTGCATTTTTATAGTATTTAAGAGCATTTTTATAGTCTTTTTTATCTCTATAATAATTTGCAAGATGCTTAGCTGCATATTTGTCATATCTTGATCCTTTTTCAAATAAACTAACAGCTTTTTTAATATCTTTTTTTACCCCTAGACCATCTCTATAAAAAATTCCTAGAAGATTCATACTTGGATAGTTACGATTTTTAACCCCAAGTTCTAAGTATTCTTTTGCTTTTTTGTAATCTAATTTAATGATATTTTTTTCTTTATTATCTTCATCTTTATAATATAACCAAGCTAAGTTATAGTAAGAAGATGTATATCCTTTTTGTGCTGCTTGAAGATAATACTCTTCAGCTTTTTTAAGGTCTGGTTCAACTCCTTTTCCATAAGCATAAGCCCATCCCATAGAAGCATAATCTCTAGGTGTCTTTCTTATTTCATATAGTCTTTTCATATAGAAAAAACCAGTTTTTTCATTTATAATTGGAGATTTCTGACAAGAATTGCAAAGGTGGTATCTTACTAGTTCTTCAATAGCTTTAATATCATCTTCTTTTGCTAACTCTTCATAAATAGCTAAAGCTTTTTTGTAGTTTGGTTTTTTATCTACAGAATAGGGAGGATGTAAATATAAGTCTGCTAATTTGTATGCAGCTTTTTTATCTCCTCTATCTTTTAGGTTTTGTAAAATTTCTACGGCTTTATCATATTTGTTTACTTTTCTATTTGTATAAAGACTTACAAGTTCAAGGGAACTTTTTATGTCTCCTGCTTTGGAAGCTTTTTCATATAGTTTAATTGAAAAGTCAATATTTGAGTATCTGTTCTTCTGAGCAAATTTTCTTAAAGTCAGAATATTATCAGAATTTAAAATTTCTTGTTCAAGTTTTTTAATTACTTCAGGGAAGGCTTTTCTGTAACTTCGTTTTTCTATAACTTCTTTAGTAAATTTATCTTTTAACTTTGTATTGTTACTTGATAGAATAAACTCTTGCCATCTTTTAGCACTAACATATTCTTCAGGGTTAAAGTTATAGTTAGACGGAATTTTTAAAGCAAGTTCTAAAATAGCTTCTTGATTCTTATCTTCTGCAAGTTTTTCGAATAAATCTCTTGCTTTTTCTGTATATCTATTTTTCTTGTAGTAATTTGCTAAAACCAAAATACCTTGATTTGATGATAATAGCTTATTTTTTAACTCTAAGTATTTATCTAAACTCTCTATACTATTTGAATAGGTATCAAGAACCATTACTGTAGCTTCTACATGATTTAATTCAACTGCTTTCATAAAGTATTCATTTGATTTTACTTTATTTTTTTCTAGATATTGTAGATATTGGCCTCTATTATAAATCATTGCAAGATTATAATAAGCATCGGCATTTTTATTATCTAATTTAATCAGTGCAGTATATAGCTTTATAGCCTCTTTATATCCTCGTCTTTTTACAAGTATATCAGCTAATTTAGTGATTTTTTCAACATCATTAGAAGCAATTGTTCTATCAATAAACTCATTAACTTTCTCTTGTGAACTTGCTCTGTAGATTAGTGATTTTACTCTTTGAAGTTGTAAATCATAAGGAATCTCTGCTCCTCTTTCAGCTAAGTATGAGGCAATTTTTTCAGCTTTTTCTCTTTTTCTCTTATCAATATATATAGTATAAAGCTCTTGAAGTTGCTTTACAGATAATTTATCAATAATATTATCTTCTATCTCATTTACTTTTTTAGTATTATATTCAGTAATATAATGTTTGATCAAAGATACCTTTGCATCAAGGTTTCCTTCACTTGAAGCTTTATTTAAAAGTTTTAATGCTTTTTCTTTTCCATTTAAAAACATATCACTATAGTCATAATAAATATCACCTAAAAGTGCTAGTTGTTTTGGGTCTTCATTTTCATCAATATTTTCATACCACTTGTCAAAGTATTGTAAGCCTTCAATAGTTTGAGGAAAGTCAAAATATTTTGAAAGTTCAATCATTGCATTTAGATTTCCATTATTCGCTTGATTGATTAGCGTTTCTTTTGAATATTTACTATTCTTTGAAAAATTATTTGTGGCACAGCCTGTTAAGAATAGAAATACCAAAAGGCTATATAGTAGTTGTTTCATTTTTCCTCCTAAAAATTATTTATAATAAACATGCAATCATATATAAATAATCTTAATGTAGATTTAAGCACAAAAAAGATGCTTCATTTGTGGTTAAGAGATTTTAATGTAATATGATTAATAAAACATATAATTGGAGTAAAATGATTTTTATAATATTTTTTGGAGTTTTAGCTTTTATTTTTGTTGCCTTAAACATTTATGATAATTCAAATTTACAAAAAATTGAAAATTATTACTTAAAGAAAAAGTGCTTAAATGTCACCTATTCCAAAGGTGAATACAAGGGAATTTGTCAAGATTATATCCTGAAAATACCTAACAGTTTTAGTCCAGATTTACAAAAAGATAAGGAAATTATTAAATTTAGTGAAATAAATGAAGTAAAAAAAGAAAATTTAATGATAATTATAAATAAAAATTATAAAATACGATTTCAAAAAAAAGAGAATCTCCAAAAATTTTATAATGCAATAGAGGAAAGAAAAAAATAGATGAAAGAGATAATAGAATTTATAAAGGCAAAAAATGTTGAGAAATCAGCATTTTTCAAACAATTAAAATGCTCTAAAGAAGAAGCACAAATTTTACAATATATCACAAGACAATATATCCAAGGTAGAGATACTTCAATGGTTATAGATATTTTAAGTGAATTTTATGATGTAAAAACATATGAGCATTTAAATAAAATTCAACTAATCAAATCTCTATTAGAATTTGGATGGCTAGTTCAAAGTGGTTTTGACCAACTAAAACTTAGTGAAATGTCACAATTAGAACTTTTAAACTCTATGATTACTTTATCTCCTGCATTTTTAAAACTTTTAGAAAAAGGTTCTTTAGAGTTTGTCTTACCTGAAGTTAAAAAATATGAAGATCATTTAGAGTATTTACAAGACCAATTTTTTAGAATAGATTTAGCGCAACAGTTAAATCTGGTAAAGAGTAACTTTGATGAAAACTCACCAAATATTAACAGATTAAGATCAAAGTTAACTCTTCTTGAAAATAGAATAAAAGAGAGAATAAAAGAGACTGATGGCTCTATTATGATGGAAGATTTCTTTAAACAAAATAGTTTAAATGAACAAGAACAACTACTATTTTTAGCTCTTTTAAAAGAAGAGTATTCAGGTGGTGATGGAACTTTAAGGGATATGAATTCTTTAATCACACTAATTTCAAGTGATGACTATGAAAAAATTAAATATAGATCACTACTTGAAGAGGGTTCAAAACTTGTTTCAAGTTCTTTAATTGATTATGATGAAGTTTTAACTCCTTTTGGGGGAATAAACAGAAATTTCTATATTCCAGATGATATTTTATATAAAATTTCTCATCCAACAAAAAAGGCAAGTAGAAGTACAAAAATGAAGCTTGATTCTTTGATAAAAGAGCAAGAAACGTTTGAACTAATTACTACTAATAAAACTTTAGATGACGTTGTTTTAAATGATAAAACAAGAGAAATTCTAGATTCACTTTTAAAGCAAATGGATAAAAATGTATTCAATAGACTTAAAGAGTGGGGAATAAAACATAAAAGAAATATTGAAGCTAGAATTATCTTTTATGGGTTTGCAGGTACTGGTAAAACATTGACTGCCCTTGCTTTTGCAAAAACTCTAAAAAGACAAGTTCTAAGTTTTGATTGTTCAAAAATTCTTTCTATGTATGTGGGAGAGAGTGAAAAAAATGTTAGAGCAATATTTGATAAATATTATGAACTAAGAGACAAAAGTAAATCAGAGCCTATTTTATTATTAAATGAAGCAGACCAGTTTTTAAGTTCAAGAACAACTTCAAGTGCAAGTGGAAGTGAAAAAATGCATAATCAAATGCAAAATATTTTTTTAGAACAAATAGAAAGATTTGATGGAGTTTTAATTGCCACAACAAATCTTTTAGAGTCTTTAGATAAAGCATTTTCAAGAAGATTTAATTACAAAATCGAGTTTAAAAAACCAAACTATGAGCAAAGAGTAGATTTATGGAAAAAATTACTTCCTTCTACTTTACCTTTAAGTGATGACTTTGATATTGAAAAGTTAGCAGAACATGAATTAACTGGTGGTCAAATAGAAATGGTTATAAAAAATACTGCATTTAAAATAGCAGTAGATGAGGAACCATTATTTACAAATAAATCTTTTGAAGATCAAATTGCAAAAGAATTAAAAGGGAACTTTGATTCAGAGAATAAAGTCGGTTTTTTCTAAATTAGACTTTATAAATAAAAATTAACTATAATTAATAACTAAAGAAAAATATTACTTAATCTTATATATAAAAGAGAATTAAGAGTTAGTTATTATAAAAACTAATAATTTTAAGGATAAAACATGACACATATGGAGTTTTCACATCCGTATTTTGGCGTTTTTGTTATGTTTGTTTTGAGTTTTGGTGTTTTCCTTACGGTAGTTTATATTGCAAGGGTTATTGGTAGAAAAATAGCAAGGTTAAATACTGAAAAACTAAAAACTACACTATATGAGTGTGGACCAGAAGTTACAAAGCAACCAAGTAGTGTATCTATTCAATTTTATTTAATGGCACTACTTTTTATTTTATTTGATATTGAAATTATATTTATGTTTCCGTGGGCTATAAACTTCCAGGTTTTAGGATGGTTTGGCTTTGTTGAAATGATTTTATTTATTTTATTACTTACAATCGGATTCATTTATGCATGGAGAAAAGGAGCTTTAGAATGGCACAGCATAAAGTAGACTATTTTAAAGATGGTGGAGCTCCAATTGCATTAACTACAGTTGATAAGTTAGTAAATTGGGGTAGGTCAAATTCACTTTGGCCTTTAACATATGGATTAGCATGTTGTGCCATTGAGATGATGGCAACAGGTGCTTCAAGATATGATTTTGATAGATTTGGAACAATTTTTAGAGCAAGTCCAAGACAAGCAGATGTGATTGTAATAGCTGGTACCTTAACAAAAAAGCATGCAGAGTTTATGAGAAGATTATATGACCAAATGCCAGAACCTAAATGGGTTATCTCTATGGGATCTTGCGCGAATACAGGTGGAATGTTTAATACATATGCAACGGTTCAAGGTGCAGATAGAATTGTGCCCGTTGATATTTATCTTCCAGGGTGTGCACCTAGACCAGAGACTTTACAGTATGCACTTATGATGCTACAAAAGAAGATTAGAAAAGAGTCTATTTTTAGGAAAATCAAGAAAAAGAGGCTTGTATAATGAGAAAATATACACCTAAAAATGATGTACAAAAAAAATCATACTTTAGTGATAGATTTTATATTACTCCTTCTACGCCTAAAAAAGAAGTAAGTAGTGATGAAGTTTATTTAAAAGATTTAGAGTTTTTAAGTAGCAAATATGAAATTCTAAATTCTTATATTGAAATGGATGAATTAGTTATTTATATAAATCCCGATGACAATATAAATATTCTTGCATTTTTCAAAGAAGCTTTAGACTATGAAATGTTAATGGAGCTTTCTGCCATTGATTATATTGCAAAAAAAGGTGGGTTTGAAATTTTCTATGAGATGCTATCTTTAACAAAAAGAAAAAGAGTAAGAATTAAAACTTTTATTAAAGAAAAACAAGAGTTAAACTCTGTTTATGAAGTTTTTAAAATGGCAAATTGGTCAGAGCGAGAAATGTATGATATGTATGGCGTAAGAGTTTGTAATCATCCAAATTTAAAAAGAATTATTATGCCTGATGATTGGTATGACCATCCCTTAAGAAAAACATATCCACTACAAGGTGATGAGGCAGCATCTTGGTACGAAGTTGATAAGATTTTTGGAAAAGAAGCAAGGGAAGAGATTGGGGCTGAAATAAGAGACTCAGCCGCAATTGATAGATATGATACAAAAAGATTTGCAAGATTAGGTCATGAAGTTCCATATGGAGTAGATATTACAAATGGTAAAGAGCCTGAACATACACCAGTACAGTATCAAGAAGAGGGTGGAATCCCTATAATTAAAAAGTTTGACAAGAACAAGAGTGTTACACTAAAGAAGAGAAGATAAGATGCGACAAACAGCAAATAGATTAAAACCTTTTTTTGAGAATATCAACTTTGAGCGTGAAGATAATACTATGATAGTAAACTTTGGTCCTCAACACCCTTCAGCTCATGGTCAAATGAGACTTATGCTTGAACTTCAAGGTGAAGAAGTAATAAAAGCAACACCTGGAATTGGATATCTTCACAGAGGTATGGAAAAGATGGGTGAGAATATGATTTATAATGAATTCTTACCTACAACTGACCGTATGGATTATATAGCTTCAACTTCAAATAACTATGGTTTTGCTTTAGCAGTAGAAAAACTACTTGGAATAGAAGCTCCAAGACGAGCTGAAGTTATAAGAACTATGCTTTTAGAACTAAATAGAATTATGTCTCATCTTTTCTGGCTTGCAACTCATGCCCTTGATGTGGGAGCGATGTCAGTATTTTTATATGCTTTTAGAGAAAGAGAGTATGCAATGGACTTAATAGAAGACTATTGCGGTGCAAGACTTACTCATAGTGCAGTTAGAATTGGTGGAGTTCCTTTAGATTTACCACAAAACTGGTGTGAAGACTTAGAAAGATTTATTACTAACTTTGAAAAAGAGATTGATAGATATGAGGGTTTACTTACAGAAAATAGAATCTGGAAAATGAGACTAGAAAATGTAGGTGTGATAGATGAGGAACTAGGAAAATCTTGGGGATGTTCAGGGATTGTTTTAAGAGCAGCTGGTGTGAAATGGGATTTAAGAAAAGAGATGCCTTATGGTCTTTATCCTGAACTTGATTTTAATGTACCAATTGCTAGTACTGGTGATGCCTATGGAAGATATAAATGTTATATCCAAGAGATGAGAGAATCAGCAAAGATTTTAAGACAATTAATTCCTATGTATGAAAGTAGCCAGAGTCAATTGATGGCTCATGCCCCTGAATATATTTCAGCACCAAAAGAAGATATTATGACTCAAAATTATTCTTTGATGCAACACTTTGTACTTGTAACTCAAGGAATGAGACCACCAAAGGGTGAAATTTATGTAGCAACTGAATCACCAAAGGGTGAATTAGGATACATGATAGTTAGTGATGGAAGTGCTTATGCATACAAAATGAAATTAAGAGCACCATCTTTTTGGCATACAGGAGTATTAGAAGACTTGTTACCTGGACATCAATTAGCAGATGTAGTAACTATTATTGGTAACTTAAATATTGTATTTGGTGAAATTGATAGGTAGAGGGCAGCATGAAAAGATATGATTTAAGACCATTGAAAGATGATTTTTATGACAGAATGTTAGAACTTATGCATAAGGATATTTCAAAAGGAGAAAATGCAATTTTCCTTTTTGAAATAGGTGACTTTTCATGCGTTCAAAAAAGTGCTGATGTTATAAAAGAAGCAGGATATACGCTTATGAATTCAATTAAATTCAATGAAGTTGATTGGACTATTGTTGTGAAAAAAGAAAAACCACAAGAAGAAATTGAACAGATTAATAAAGAAGATAAAGAGGACTAATGAATACTAAAATAGAAAAAATTTTAAATAGCGATTATATTATCTCATTTGGGTCATTTTTAGCCCAAGATAATGAGCAAGTAAAAGAAGCAATTATCGAGACTATTGCACAAAGAAACTCAGAGTTTATTTATATGCATCCTATTGATAATATTGATTTAAAAGTTTACTATTCACAGTTAATTAAGTATGAAGTAGGAAGTGAAGAAGGTATTGCTTCAATGGTACTTGATACTTTTGCAAATAATGCAAGTGACAAAATAAAAGATTATCTAAATGATTTAGATATGGGATATATCTCTGCTGAGAGTTCTGCCGGAGAAGAAGAGTTTGAAGAAGCAAAACAAAAAGCTGAAGAAAGAACTTCAAAAGTATTAATTGTAGGAAGAGATATTACAACTCATGCTAGAGTAGAAAATATTGTAAAGATATTAGCTGCAATAAAAAAATATAGTGACTTAGAAGTTATTTGCTTAGATGAAAACACACAAAAACAAGTTGATACCTGTATTGATGAAGATATTGAAGAAGTAGAAGAGTTAGATTCATACAATGGAACAGTAGTTTACTCTATCTTTGATGAACAAGATTGTCAAAAATTAGTTGGAAGTCAATCCTTTGCAAGAATTGCTAAAGTTCAAGATAAAGATGAGGTTTATTTAAACTACAATGGACAAAAAGTGAAAAAGCAGTTTATTGTAAATAAAGACCTTTATGGGACAGTAGCTTTATGTCCTATTTTAAATAGCAATGTTAGCTTTTTAACTGAAAACTATAGATACAAACAAGTTAGGATAGAGAAGGCTTAATAATGAGTGATACAATCAGCTTAACAATTAATGGAAAAGTTGTTGAAGCTAAAAGTGATGAAACTGTCTTAAATACAGCAAGGGCAAATGATATATTTATTCCTGCTTTATGCTATTTAACAAGATGTTCTCCAACACTAGCTTGTAGACTTTGTCTTGTAGAAGCAGACGGAAAACAAATCTACGCTTGTAATGCTAAAGTAAAAGAAGGGATGAATGTAACAACTTCAACTCCTAATATCGAAAAAGAAAGACGAGCTATTATGGAGGTTTACGATGTAAACCATCCATTACAATGTGGAGTTTGTGACCAAAGTGGAGAGTGTGAATTACAAAACTATACTCTTTATATGAAACTAGATTCGCAAAGCTATTCTATTAAAGATGTTCCAAGACCAACACAACATTGGGGAGTTATGAATTATGACCCAGGTCTTTGTATTGTCTGTGAAAAGTGTGTAACTGTTTGTAAAGATATGATTGGTTCAAATGCCTTAAGTACAGTAAAAAGAGGTTCTGAGGCAATTGATAAAACCTTCAAAGATGAGATGCCAAAAGATGCATACTCTATGTGGAATAAATTAAATAAATCACTTATAGGTTTTGAAGAAGATAATTGTACTGATTGTGGTGAGTGTATTTCTGTTTGTCCTGTTGGAGCTTTAGTTTCACATGATTTCCAGTACAAATCAAATGCTTGGGAGCTTACAAGAATTCCAGCTGCTAACCCTCATTCTAGTGATTGTGCTTTTATGTATTATGAAACAAAACATACCTCTGTAGATGATTCAAGTCCTAAGATTTATAGAGTTACAAATGAACATCACTATTCGACACTAAATGGGGCTGCAAGATTTGCTTATGATTTTGAAAATAAAACCCAAGGAAAAGATGAAAAAGCTTTTGGTGAAGCAATAGAAGCTTTCAAAAAAGCTGACTCTATAAAGTTTAATTCATATATTACAAATGAAGAGACTTTACTTTTACAAAAAATAGCTCAAAAAACAGGAGCAAAATTAGTAAATAAAGATGCTTTTAGATTTAAAAGATTTATGGAAAACTATACTTTAACTTCTGGTAAATCTCTTTATTCTGCAACATTAAAAGATGTACATGAATCAAATTTTGTAATCTCTGTTGGCTCTTTTTTAAAATCTGATTTACCAAGTGCTAGATATGCTTTTAATAACTCTGTTATTATGAATAAAGGCGCAGCACTATATTTTCATCCTGTAAGTGATAAAGTTATAGAAAAAGTTGGAAAAAAGGGAAAAACATCAGAGTTTATCTACCACAAACCAAATGTTGAAAGCTCAATTTTATACCTTATCTTACATCTTTTTGCAAAAGATTTACCAAGTGAAATTCAAGAGTATATTGACTCTAAAAAAGAAACAAGAACTAAAACAGTTGTTGAATCTAAAAAAGAGCAAGTAGTTGAACTTGTAAAAGATGAAGAGACAGGCGAAGAAAAAGAGGTAAAAAAACTTGTAACTAAGAAAGAAGAAAAAGAAGTAGAATTTGAATATACAAAGTTCTTAGATGTAATTGAAAAAGATGAGACTTTCTTAGAATTAATTGATTCAATGCTTGCTAAAAAAGATAAGTTCTCACTAATAGTAGGAGAAGATTTAATTCATAGTGAAAACTATGAAGAATTAGCAAAACTTTGTGGATTAGTTGATAAATATACTTCTTTTGAGGTGTTAATTCTTCCTACTCAAACTAACACTTTAGGAGTTAGTTTAATTTGTGATGAATTGTTTGAAGATGAAACTGGTTTTGTCCTTGGATACAATGAAAAAGCTGATTTTGAATTAAGTGCTTTAGGAGATGGAAATCTTGATATTCCTGCCCTTAATCAACAAGAAGGAACTTTTACAAATATTGATAAGAGAATAATTCCTACTAATGTAGCTATTGATTATAAAGGTTATGTTTTAAATGAGCTTGCAAATGAGATTTTAGAGTGTGATGTTGATTATACCATTGAATATACAAGTGAACTTCCTGAAGAAAAAGGCTATTGTAAAATAGAGTTTGATGAACTTCCTAACTATTTTGGAAATGATAGAGTTGAGTATAGAGGTTATGATTTAAAAGTTAGTAATAGTGAAATAGAAGAAAAAATAGATTTAAAAACTTCAACTGCTTTAGTTTCAAAAGAAGATGAAATTATTATCTACAAAGCTAATCCTATAAATCAGTTCAATGAATTTACTGCAATTGCCCATGAATTTAAAGACAAACTTCAAAGTGGTATTTTCTTTTCAAAAGCATTATTTGAAAAACTTGAACTAGAAGAAAACCAAGAAGTTATAGTTGAAGTAGCAGATGTGAAAAGAACTTTAAAAGCTTATTTAGATAAACAAATTGATGGAGAGATTGCTTTAGTTTCTACTTTTGAAAAAGATTTAGATACTAAAGTATTCTTTGAAAACTCAAGATATGCAATAGCAAAAGTTATGAGAGACTAAAATGGAAACTTCAATTTTAATAGAAACAGTTGTTAAAGCCGTAGTTGTACTTTCTGTATTTGCTGCACTTGCAGGATTTACAACATATATTGAAAGAAAAATATTAGCTTTTATGCAAAGAAGATTGGGACCTATGAATGTTGGACCTCATGGTCTTTTACAATTAGCAGCGGATGGAATAAAGCTTTTTACAAAAGAGGACTTTATTCCAGCAAATGCAGCGAAACCTGTATTTATGATAGCTCCAATTATAACTGCAGCAACTGCATTTATAGCCATGACTGCAATTCCATTTTTTCCAGAGTTTGAACTTTTTGGATATACCGTAAGACCAATTATTGCTGATATCAATGTTGGGGTTTTATTTGTTTTAGGAGTAGCTTCAGTAGGTCTTTATGGACCACTATTAGCAGGAATGAGTAGTGCTAATAAATGGGCTCTTTTAGGGGGAGCTAGAACTGCAATTCAACTTCTATCCTATGAAGTTGTTTCAGGACTTGCACTTCTTGCACCTCTTATGCTAGTAGGAAGTCTGTCTTTAATAGATATCAACAACTTCCAAGCAGGTGGTTTCACAAACTGGATTGTCTGGTCTCAACCCTTGGCTTTTATTTTGTTTGTAATAGCAGGTTTTGCAGAGACAAATAGAACTCCTTTTGATTTATTAGAGCATGAAGCAGAGATTGTTGCAGGATATGCAACAGAGTATTCAGGACTTAGATGGGGAATGTTTTTTATAGGTGAGTATGCAAATTTATTTACAGTATGTTTTTTAATCTCACTTATTTTCCTTGGAGGTTTTAATGACCTTTGGTTTATTCCAGGTGGTTTAGCAATTGTATTAAAAGTAATGATGTTGATTTTCTTCTTTCTTTGGACAAGAGCTTCATGGCCTCATATTAGACCAGACCAACTTATGTGGCTTTGCTGGAAAGTTTTAATGCCATTAGCCGTGATAAATATTTTAATCACTGGCTTAGTATTGATGTTTTAGGATTTAGTAATGAGTTTAGACAAACTAAAAAATAGAGACGTTAGCGTTGATGACTATATAAATATATTTGAAGATAAATATCCAAAAACTTCATGGGAACATTTTAAACAAGTTGTAAAAAGGTCACTAAAGGGTGAACTTTTTAAAGGACTTGGAATTGTTTTAAATATCATGAGACAAGCACTTTTCAAAGGTGAAATGCAAACAGTTCAATATCCAGCTGAAAAACTTCCTATTGGACCTAGATATAGAGCAGTACATAAACTACTTGCCCTTTTAGAATCTGGTGAAAATAGATGTATTGGGTGTGGTCTTTGTGAAAAGATTTGTATTGCTGATTGTATTAGAATGGATACTAGAATTGATGAAAATTCTAGAAAAGAAGTACTTGAATATACGATTAATATGGGTAGATGTATCTTTTGTGGTTATTGTGCAGAAGTTTGCCCAGAGCTTGCAATTGTTCATGGTGGAAGATATGAAAATGCAAGTGAGCAAAGAGCTCACTTTGCTTTAAAAGAGGATTTATTAACACCTCTTGATAAGTTAGTAGAGCAAAAAGAGTATCCAGGGTTTGGTGCTGTATCCCCTGATGCAGATGAAAAAATTAAAAAAACACCACTATCATATTAAGGAGTTTGAATGTTTGAGATTGTAGCCTTTTATCTTTTTGCATTTTTAACTGTATCAATGTTTTCAATTACAGTTTTTACAAATAACTCTTTATATGCATTAAGTTCCCTAGCAGCTGGAATGATATTTATTTCTGCTTTCTTTTTTCTTTTAGAAGCAGAGTTTTTAGGAGCTGTACAAATTGTAGTTTATACAGGTGCTGTTATGGCTTTATATGCCTTTGGTATGATGTTTTTTGATTCTTTATCAACTGTAAAAGAGAATATAAAAAACCCAAGGTTAGTATTTTTATTAACGGGTGTTTCTTCTTTAATTGTAGTTTTAATTTTTACAGCTCCAATTATTGCAACAAATATTCATGCCCACTATCCTGTTAATACAGAGTGGGGAAACTCTCAACAAGTTGGGATTGTATTATTTACTAAATATTTAGTTCCCTTTGAAATTGCAGCAGTAATGCTTTTAGTTGCAATGATAGGTGGAATTATTTTAGCAGGTAAAAAGATGAATGTTTCATATACTGAACTTAGTGAAGAAGAAATTGACGTTTTTGAAAAAGAAGAAAAAGAGAGAAACAAATGAGTTTAAATGCATACTTAATTTTATCTGCAATACTTTTCTTTATAGGAATGCTTGGTGTATTAAGAAGAAAAAACCTTTTAATGCTTTTCTTCTCAACGGAAATAATGTTAAATGCAGTAAATGTAGGATTAGCAGCAGTATCAAAATTTCAAGAAGATATTACTGGACAAATGTTTGCCTTTTTTATTATTGCAATCGCTGCAAGTGAGGTTGCTATAGGACTTGGACTTCTTATCCTTTGGTACAAAAAGAATGGTTCAATCAACCTTGATACTTTACAAAGTATGAAAGGCTAAGGGTAAAATTTATGGTAAACTATCTATATATAGCCCTTTTTGCTCCACTTGTAGGGTCACTAATAGCAGCTTCTTTTGGAAATAGTAAAAAGCAAAATTTCATAGGTGTTTTAGCAACACTTTTTATTGCTATTTCAATGTTTGCTTCTTTAAAACTTTTATATTTTGTTTATTTAACAGATGTTGTAATTACAGCAAAACTTTTTTCATGGATAGAAATAGGTAACGTATCTATTCCTTTTGGTTTTGTAGTTGACCAAGTAAGTGTTGTAATGATGGTAGTTGTAACTGTTGTTTCAACTATGGTTCATATTCACTCTATTGGTTATATGGAACATGATAAGAGTTTTAATAGATTTTTTGCATGGCTTAGTGCCTTTGTATTTTCAATGATGATACTTGTTATGAGTGATAACTTTGCAGGACTGTTTATTGGATGGGAAGGTGTTGGAGTTTGTTCTTGGGGATTAATTGGTTTTTGGTATCACAAAAAAGATCAAAAATTATCAAATGATATTAAAAAATCACCATTTTCTACAGTTTCACCATTCTCTTCTATTTCTCCTAGCTTTGCAGCAAATGAAGCTTTTATAACAAATAGAATTGCAGACTTAGCAATGCTTCTAGGAATGTTCTTAATTTTTTGGAATCTTGGAAGTTTACAATATGATGTGGTATTTGCCAATATAATTACTTTAGATAATAGTTTGATTGTAGCTATCGCAGCACTTTTATTTATTGGGGCTATGGGAAAATCAGCACAATTTCCTTTTAATCAATGGTTAGCAAATGCCATGGAAGGGCCAACTCCTGTTTCTGCCCTTATTCACGCAGCAACAATGGTAACTGCTGGGGTTTATTTAGTAATAAGAGCAAATGATATTTTTGTAGCAGTTCCTAGTGTTGGAAATTTTATAGCAGCACTTGGTGCTTTTGTTGCAATAGGGGCTGCCCTTATGGCATTAGTTGCAACAAATATTAAAAAAATTATTGCCTTTTCTACTTTATCTCAACTTGGATATATGTTTGTAGCTGCTGGACTTGGAGCTTATTGGGTAGCACTTTTTCACCTTGCAACCCATGCTTTCTTTAAATCAGTTTTATTTTTAGGTGCAGGAAATGTTATGCATGCACTTAATGATGAAATAAACATCAAAAATATGGGTGGTTTATATAAGCATATGAAAGGTACAGCAATTATTATGATAATTGCAACAGTAGCCCTTGCTGGTATTTTCCCATTTGCTGGTTTCTTCTCAAAAGATTTAATCTTAGAAGTTGCCTTTGGAAGCCAAAGTTTTATAATCTGGACAGTGTTATTTATAACAGCAGGACTTACTGCCTTTTATTCATTTAGACTTATTATGTATGTATTTTTTGGAAAAGAAAACTTCAAAGAGTTTAACTATCATCCCCATGAAGCAAAAAGTTTTGTAATAGCTTCAATGTCTATTTTAGCACTTCTTTCTATAGTTGCAGGATGGTTTAAACCTATCTTTGTTGAGTTTGTGACAAAAAAACTTCCAGTAGTAAATATACATTTAGATTATTCAACTATGTATCTTTTAATAGTTGCAACATCAGCTATTGTTTTAATCTCTATAGCTTTTGCTATTTTTAGATTTAGAAAAAAACAAACTTATTTCTCTTCTTCTTTAGAGAATAGATTTTGCTATAAATTATTAGCAAATCAATTTTACATACCTCATTTTATAGATAGTATTGTAAATAAGTCATATCTAATCCTTTCAATAATTGCATATAGAATTTTTGATATGAAAATAATAGATTTTATAGTTGATGGAATTGCTAAAGTGATTTATAAAAGTGGTGAAAAAGCAAGAGTTACACAAAGTGGAAACTTATCAAGTTCATTAAGGCTAATAGTTTCAGGAATTGTTTTTCTTTTAGTTTTAGGTATTGTTCTAGCAGTAGCAAGCCAAGGGGTTTATTAAAATGGAATATCTTTTATCAATATTAATATTTTTTCCAGCATTTGCAGCATTAATAGGTTTTTTAGTAAAAAAAAATTCTATTAAAGCTTATGGAGTATGTGTTACTGCAATGCAGTTTGTTTTATCACTTGTTCTTTGGCTAAAGTTTGATGTAACAGAAGGACAAATGCAATTTACTCATATAATTCCTCTTATTAGTTCTTATGGAATTAATTATAGTGTTGGAGTTGATGGGATTTCATTATTCTTAGTTATTATGACAACTTTTATGACAATGATTTCTCTTATTGGACTTAGTGAGAAAAGAGATTTAAAAAATCTAATCATTACAATTTTATTTTTAGAAATGACAATGGTAGGAGTATTCTTAGCCCTTGATGCAATTATCTTCTATGCATTCTGGGAATTATCATTAGTACCAATGCTTTACATTATTGGAGCATGGGGTGGAAAACTAAGAATATATGCTTCTATCAAGTTTTTCTTATATACCTTTTTAGGTTCTTTAATAATGCTAGTTGGAATGCTTTATTTAGGATATATTTATTATATAACAACAGGAACATATAGCTTTAATTTAGAAGATTGGAATATGCTTGTTTTACCCTTTGATATGCAGTTTTGGTTATTTATTGCATTCTTTTGTGGTTTTGCTGTTAAAGTTCCAATGTTTCCATTTCATACTTGGCTTCCATATGCCCATGGTCAAGCACCAACTATTGGTTCTGTAATTCTTGCAGCTGTTTTACTTAAAATGGGAACATATGGTTTTGTAAGATTCTCATTGCCACTTTTCCCTGATGCAAGTGTTTACTTCTCAATACCAATGGCAATCTTAGCTTTAATTGCAATTGTTTATACAGCAATGGTTGCCTATGCCCAAGAAGATATGAAACAAGTTATTGCTTATTCATCAGTTTCTCATATGGGTGTAATTATCTTAGGAATTTTTGCACTAAATGTTGAAGGAATAGGTGGTGCAATTTTTCTTATGATTTCTCATGGTATTGTATCAGGAGCTCTGTTTATGTTAGTGGGAGTTGTTTATGATAGAACTCATACTAAAATGATAAAAGATTATGGAGGTATAGCTTCTGTTATGCCAAAATATGCAACTATCTTTGCAATTATGCTTATGGCTTCAATAGGACTTCCTTTGACAATAGGTTTTGTAGGTGAGTTTTTATCTCTTCTAGGCTTTTTTAAAGTAAGTGCTTCTTTAACTTTAATAGCAGGTCTTACAATTATCTTTGGAGCTGTTTATATGTTAACAATGTATAAGAAAGTTTTCTTTGGTCCAATTAAAAATGAAAAGAATAAAGAGCTAAAAGATTTAAATAAAACAGAATTAAGTGCTTTAATTCCACTTGTAGCTTTAGTGATATTATTGGGAGTTTATCCAAAACCTATATTAAAACCAGTGGAAACTTCTGTTAATTATGTTGTTGAGGTTATGAAAATAAAAGCTTTAGAAGACAATACAAGAGTTGAGATATTAAATAGAAACTCAATTGAAGGAGCTAGATAATGAATAGTATCCCAGCAGTTGCAATTGAGTTTGCAAGTTTAAACTTTCCAACAATTGTTCCTATGATTATAGCTATTCTTGGGGCACTTGTTATTTTAGTAATTGATTTAATAAATAAAAACCTTGATAAATCACTTTATGTGATGATAGCTGTTTTATTTTTGGTGATAGATTTAGGTGTGATTATTGGTTTTACTTCTGATGTAAGAGGTTTCTTTGACCTTTTATTAGTTGATGGAATTTCTATTTTATCTCAAGGAATTATAGTACTTGCTTCAATATTTTTTGTTCTTACCGCTATGGGAAAACTTAGATTTCAAGAGTATAGATATCCTGAATACTTTGCACTGTATTTGTTTATGATAGCTGGTTTCCAGTTTATGGTAAGTTCAGACTCTTTAATCTTAATACTTGTAGGACTTGAAACAGCTTCAATGGCCTTATATACTATGATTGCTATGCATAATAGAGCAAGTGCCCTAGAAGCTGCTATAAAGTACTTTACAATGGGTGCTTTATCAACTGCATTTTTTGCATTTGGTTCTTTGATTTTTTATGCAGTAACAGGAACTGTAGAACTTGGAAAAGTATCTGAAGTTTTAGTTGCTTCAAATTATGAAAATTATCCAATGGTTCTTTTAGGTGTAGTCTTTATGCTTGGTGCATTAGGCTTTAAATTATCACTAGTTCCTTATCATACTTGGGTTGCAGATGTATATGAAGGTTCAACAGCAGCACTTGCAGGGTTTTTATCTATTGTTCCAAAGTTAGCTGCTTTTGTTGTAGCCTTAAGATTCTTTGAAATATTTATTGCAAGTGGGGATCCTTTTGTTGAGATAATCTTATATATGACAGTAGTATTAACAATCACTATTCCAAATATTATTGCACTTTTACAAAGAGATTTAAAAAGAATGCTTGCATACTCTTCTATTTCAAATGCAGGTTTTGCAATGACTGCTATTTTAATAGGAAGTACTCAAGCAACGGAAGCTTTATTTTTATATTGGATAATGTTTTTAATCACTAATCTTGGAGCATTTTCTCTTATTTGGATAAATAGAAGTAAAGATAATAATAACTTTTCTTCTGATAATTCAATGGAAAAATATTCAGGTTTAATAAAAAAACAACCTTTCTTTGCTCTTCTTCTTGGTTTGTTTTTATTTTCCCTTGCAGGAATTCCTCCTTTTGCACTATTTTGGGGAAAACTATATTTGATTGGAAGTGCAGTAAATGGTGGGTATTTAATCCTAGCATTAATTATGGTATTAAACTCTGCAATTGCAGGCTACTATTACTTAAAACCAATTGTATTTATGTTTTTTAAAGAAGTAAAAGAAGAAGAAACTAATATCTTAGCTAATGCGACAACACCAATAAAAGCAGTGGTAGGACTTTGTGCTATTTTAGTTGTATTTTCAATTCTTCTAATAGAACCACTATTAGAAATTATCTCATATTATGTTCAAATCTCAGGGTACTAAAAAGTATTAGTACCCAAAGAGCTTAATCTTTCAAAGAATTAATTAAATTATCAGCCATATTTTTTAGTCTACTGCTATAACTTTTTATAAGGTTATCTTTTGGAGTTATGGCTTCCCAATCTAACACTTTTGCCCCAATAGAAGTTGAAGCATGTTCCATATATTTTTTAGCTGTATAAAAACTATGGTTTAGAAAGTACTTTGTTGTATTGTAGTTTATTAAAATAGATTTTTTTTGGAGGCTTATTCTTCTTGGTGTTGAATTTGTTTGGCTAAAAGGCCAATAATAGTAAGCAACTAAACGTTCAGAAAACTTTTCATGAATTTTATTTTTTGAAAATAGGTTATTTCTATCTGCTAAAATAATATAAGCGTCTGCTTCTTCTATCTCATCAATTGTTTTATTCATATCATCTTTAATGACACATTTAACAGGGGAATCTGCTTTTTTTAGAGTACAACATCTGCATTGTGTACATCTAACAATTTTCATTTCACTTAATTTTAGTTTGTAGGTTTTTATACTTTTAGATTTAAGGTAATTAGAAAAAAATTCTATAATTTTATTCATATCTTGGTGATAAGTTTCGGTACAGTCAATAAATTTTACAATCATTTTCTTACCTTTTTATTAATCTAAAAAGATATTAACAAATGAATATAACTTTTAAGTGACATCTTGATTTATCAAATATAGTCAAATTATGAAAGTTAGTAGTAGATTCTTCTTTCAAAGTTATATTAAATGAAAAAGTAATCCATAACTTGCTACAATCCCTTTTAAAAATGTAAATAATGAAGGAATAGCTTTGAAAGAAATAAGTGTTGCACACTCTCCTGATGCAGATGATATTTTTATGTATTATGCGATTAAGTTTGGTTGGGTTAGTCCAAAGTATGCAAAGTTTACAAATATTGCAGCTGATATTGAAACATTAAACCAAGCAACTTTAAAAGGTGAGTATGACATTTGTGCCATCTCTTTTGCTCTTTATCCTTTTGTAAAAGAAGATTTTGCACTATTAAAAACAGCAGTATCTTTTGGAGAAGGTTATGGTCCAAAACTTGTAAAGAAAAAAGATGTAAAGTTAAAAAGAAACTTCAAAGTAGCTCTTAGTGGAGAGTATACAACAAATGCACTACTTTTTAAAATAGCTTATCCAGAGGCTCGAATCACATATATGAACTTCTTAGATATTGAACAAGCAGTATTAGATGGAACAGTTGATGCGGGTGTTTTAATCCATGAATCAATTCTTACTTTTAATGAAGCTTTAGAAGTTGAAAAAGAGATGTGGGATATTTGGGAAGAGTTAAGTGGTGGAGGTTTACCCTTACCACTTGGAGGAATGTGCTTAAGAAGGTCAATTCCTTTAACAAATGCAATTGATTATGAAAACACTTTAATCAAAGCAGTTGATGTTGCAAATAAAAACAGAAAAGTTTTAGCTCCAATGTTACTTGAAAAAGGTCTTATTAGAGTAGATGCTGATACTTTAGATAACTATTTAGACCTTTATGCAAATGATAATTCTGTACAATTAAGTGATATTCAATATGAGGCTTTAGACAAATTATATGAGCTTGGATTCCAAAATGGTTTCTATGATAGTCTTGTGAAATCAAAAGAGTTTTTAATTCCAAGTGAGTATGAGGAACTAAGAGCTAATTAATGTCAACAGATATAGAAGATTACAATAACTATTTTAAAGAAATAGATTTTTCAAAATATTCATCAATACACATTGGACCTAAAGCACAGGTTTTAGTTATAAATGAAATAGGTGATTATAGTAGCTATATTATTTTAGGTAGAGCAAATAATGTTCTTATTTCTAATATGCATCCAAATTTTGCAGTTTTAGGTGAAGCTTTTGATTATATTAGAAAAGAAGATAATCTATTATATGTAGGGTGTGCTACAAAATCTGGTAAACTGCTTTCTTATGCAAAAAAAAATGATTTAGCAAATTTAGAGTTCTTAGGTAAACTTCCTGGAAGTCTTGGTGGTTTAGTAAAAATGAATGCAGGACTTAAACAATGGGAAATTTTTAATTATGTTCATTCAATTAGAACAAAAGATGGATATATTAAAAAAGAAGATATAGAGTATTCATATAGAGAAACTAAAATTGATGAAATAGTTTATGAAGTTGTATTTAATATAGAGTATGGTTTTTCAAAAGAACAAGCAGAACTTTTTAAACAAATGAGAGATAATCAACCACAAATTGCAAGTGCAGGAAGCTGTTTTAAAAATCCAAAAGGTGACTTTGCAGGAAGATTAATTGAAGCAGTTGGTTTAAAAGGTTTTAAAAAAGGTGAAATGGGTTTCAGTGAAAAACATTCAAACTTTTTAGTTAATTATGGCAAGGGTAGTTTTGAGGATGCAATTTTTTTAATAAACCTTGCAAAACAGAGAATAAAAGATGAGTTTAACGTAGAAATAGAAGAAGAAATAATTATATATTAAGCTTAATAGAGTTTTCATTTTTTTATGTTAGAATTCAAAGCTTAAAATTAGTGTAAGGTATGATTTGGTGAAAAATTTAGTAATAGTAGAGTCTCCCGCAAAAGCAAAAACGATATCAAAGTTTTTAGGAAAAGATTTCAAAGTAATGGCTTCAATGGGGCATGTTAGAGATCTTCCAAAGTCAAAGTTGGGATTTGATCCTGAAAACAATTTTGAACCAAAGTATCTGGTTTCAACTGATAAGAAAAAAGTTATTAGTGACTTAAAAAAAGAGATTACTAAAGATACAACAATCTACCTAGCAGCCGATGAAGATAGAGAGGGAGAAGCTATCGCATGGCACTTAATTCCTGCACTAAAAATTGAAAAAAATCCATTAAAAAGGATTGTTTTCCACGAAATTACTAAAGATGCTATTATAGAAGCTATCAATAATCCAAGAGAAGTAAACCAACACTTAGTAGATGCTCAACAAGCAAGAAGAATCCTTGATAGAGCAGTTGGGTATGAACTTTCTCCATTACTATGGAAAAAAGTTAGATACGGTCTAAGTGCAGGTAGAGTTCAAAGTGTTGCAGTTAGAATTATTGTTGATAGAGAAAATGAGATTAGAGCCTTCGAGCCAGAAGAGTTTTGGAAGATAAAATCAATTTTTTCAAATCCAGAACTTGAAGCAATATTAGCAAAAGTTGATGGAAAAGCAAAAAGAATTAAAAATGAACAAGAAGCAAAAGAGATAGAAAGTTCTGCTTTAGCTTCTAACTTTACTTTAATAGATATTGAAGAAAAAGAATCAAAAAGAAATCCAGCAGCTCCATTTACTACTTCAACACTACAACAAGAAGCAAGTAGAAAAATAGGTCTTTCTGTTAGACAAACAATGGTAATTGCTCAACAACTTTATGAAGGAAATGTTGGAAATATTCCAAATCATACAGGTGGTTTGATTACTTATATGAGAACAGACTCACTTAACCTTTCAAAAGTTGCAACAAGTGCAGCAAAAGAAGTAATTGAAGCTGAATATGGGAAAGAATACTCATTAGATAAACCAAGAGCATACAAATCAAAAGCCAAAGGAGCTCAAGAAGCTCACGAAGCTATTAGACCTGTTAATATGGCTTTAAAACCAAGTGATATTAAAGCATATGTTGAGCCAGCTCAATTTAGACTTTATTCTTTAATCTGGAAGAGAACTCTTGCTACTCAAATGGCTCCTGCTGTTATTGCAAATACTACATATAAAATAGAAGCAGGAAAAGATAAAGAGTTAGAGTTTCAATCAAAGGGACAAAGAATAGTATTCGCAGGATTTATGAAAGCATATACTGAAGGAAGTGATAATCCAGAAAGTGCTTTAGATAGTAGTGAAAAAATCTTACCTACAATCAAAAAAGACACAGTTTTAAATCTTGAAAAATTAGATTTAGAACAAAACTTTACTAAACCCCCTGCAAGATATACAGAAGCTTCTTTAGTTAAAAAATTAGAGAGTGAAGGAATCGGAAGACCTTCTACTTATGCTCCAACAATTTCTACTATTCAGCAAAGAGAATATGTAGAAAAAACAGAAGATAAAAAACTTACACCAACGCCAACAGGTGAGATTGTAAATAGTTTTTTAGTTGATCACTTCCCTGAAATTGTAGATTTAGGATTTACAGCAAAAGTTGAAGAAGAGTTTGATGAAATAGCAGAAGGAAAAATTGCTTGGCAACAAGTAATGACTGATTTTTATGGTGGTTTTAAAAAGACTATTGATGAAAAAGAAGAGAGTGTAAATAAAGAAGACTACTTACAAATTAGAGAAATAGGAATCGACCCAGAATCTGGAAAACCTATTAGTGCAAGAGTTGGAAGATATGGTCCATTTGTTCAAATAGGAACAAAAGATGACGAAGAAAAACCAAAGTTTGTTGCTATTCCTGATCATTTAAACATGGATACAATTACACTTGATGAAGCACTATTTTTATTTACTCTTCCAAGAGTTGTGGGGCAAACAGACGAGGGTGAAGATATTAAAGCAAATATAGGAAGATTTGGTCCTTATTTACAAGTTAAATCGACATACTATTCTTTAAAAGAAGATGACCCTTATACTATTGAAGAAGCAAGAGCTAAAGAAGTTATAAAAGAGATTTCAGAAGCAAAAGCAAAAGCTTTAATAAAAGATTTCCCAGAAGAAAAAGTTCAAGTTTTAATAGGAAGATATGGTCCATATATAAAACAAGGAAGAAAAAACTTTAAAATTCCAAAAGGTATTGAAGCTGAAGATTTAACAGTAGAGCAAGTATTAGAAATAATAGAAAAAGACCCTAAGTCAAAAACAGGTGCAAAAAAGACTACAGCTAAAAAAGCACCAGCAAAGAAAACAACTAGAAAAAAATCTACTACAACTAAAAAAACGACAGCTACCAAAAAAACAACTAAATAGATGAAAATAGGAATATTATCAGATAGTCACTATAAAAGTGACTATACTAAAGAAGTGATAGAGCACTTAAAAGAAAAGAAGTGTGAATATCTTGTTCATGCTGGAGATTTATGTATAGAAGAAAACTTACAGCACTTAGAAAATTCTAAGCTTAAATATATATCAGTTTTTGGAAATAATGATTCTTCTTTATTATCATATGTTAATAAATATAATATAAAACAAGAGCCATATCTTTTTAAGATAAAAGATATAAAGTTCAAGCTAATGCATTTGCCTTTTTATTTAAATGCAAATGATAGTGATGTGGTGATTTTTGGACATACACATGTTTTTGAGTGCCAATATAATAATGGAACTTTGTTTATAAACCCAGGGGAAGTCTGTGCTAGAGAGAAACCCTTGATTGAGTGTGTGATGTTAGAAATTAATGAAAATGAGTATATAATCAATTATTACTCAAGAAATATAAATGAAAATAGTTTTTTAGAAAAAGAGATAAAATATGAGCGAAAATAAAGAAATATTTTTATGTGCTATTTGTAATATAGAAAGTGGTACATGTAATGAAGATTGTAAGTTTTGTACTCAAAGTGTAAAATACAAAGCTGATATTCAAAGATATAAGAAAAAGGCCATTGAGCAAATTGTAGAAGAAGCAAAAAGAGCAAGAGCAAACAATGCAAATGGATTTTGTCTTGTAACAGCAGGAAAAGGCTTAAATGACAAAAGATTAGCTTTTGTTTGTGAAGCAGCACGTGCAGTTAAAAAAGAGAATTTAGGACTTATTTTAATCGCATGTAATGGTACAGCTTCAGTTGAACAATTGCAGACTCTAAAGGAAGCTGGTGTTGACGCATACAACCATAATCTTGAAACTGCAAGAGATTTTTACCCTGAAATTGTTACAACTCATACTTGGGATGAAAGATATCAAACATGTAAAAATGTAAAAGAAGTTGGTCTTAGACTTGTATGTGGTGGTATTTTTGGTTTAGGAGAGACTCAAGAACAAAGAGTTTCTATGCTTGAATCAATAGCTTCTTTAGAACCTATGAATGTACCTTTAAACTTCTTCCATCCAAATGAAGCTTTACCTTTAGTTGAAAATTCAATTACAAGAGAACAAGCTTTTGAGTTAATTGAACTAGCTAGAGAAATGGTTCCAAATGCAATGAAAATAATGGTTGCAGGTGGAAGAGAGTTAATGTTTGGTGATGAGCAGTATAAAATCTTTGAAAAAGGTGCAAATGCCTTTGTTATTGGAGATTATCTAACAACTGCTGGTAGAACTCCTGCTGATGACATTGCTGAGCTTGAAAAGCAAGGTATTAAAGTTATTAGAGAAAGAAATTAATTAGGTACGCTAATGGGTGAAGAAATTTTAATCATAGTAACAATCTCTTTGATAATCTTTACTTCGCCTTTAATCTCAAAAGTTGTAAAGCTTCCAACTATTACAGTTGAAATAATACTTGGAGCTTTGGCTGCATATTTTGCATTAATAGTTGAGCACTCTATTTTAGAGCTTGTTGCTCAATTAGGCTTTTTATATTTGATGTTCTTAGCTGGACTTGAAGTTGATTTAAAGAAAATTATAAATATCTCTGGAAACCTCTTAAGAAAATCTATTTTTTACAATGTAATTCTTTTCTCCCTTTCTGCTATAGGTGCAATTTATCTTGAAATAGGATATATCTTTATTGTAATACTTCCTTTAATCTCTATTGGACTATTGGCTGCACTTAAAAAAGAGTATGGGGATGTTGAGTGGATTAGATTAGCTATTACAGTTGGTTTGATTGGAGAGATTATTTCTATTTTTGCACTTACAACAGTAACTGCTGCATTAGAGTTTGGAATAAACTTTGATTTTTATAGAACAATGACGTTATTTGTTCTTTTCCTTATTTTCATGGTTGTACTTTATAAGTTTTTTCACAATCTTATTTGGTGGTATCCAGAAATAAAAGCAGTGCTTATGCCAGAGAATGACCATCAAGAACAAGATATTAGACTATCTATGGGGATATTCTTTCTTATGATTGCAGTTATGATGTTATTAAATTTAAAAGTTGCCTTTGGGGCATTTATTGCGGGAACTTTTATTACTACATTCTTTGAAGAACATAATAAACAACTTCCTCATAAGTTAGAACACTTTGGTTTTGGTTGGCTTGTTCCAATCTTCTTTATTTATGTAGGTTCTTCTTTTGAACTACAATCTTTATTTGAAGATGGCTTAGTTGGAAAAGCTTTTTTAATAGCTCTTTCTATGATAGCAATTAGATTTATTGCTTCTTTGCTTTTTGTTAATGAAATGGGATGGAATAAATTCTATATGATAGGACTTTCTCACTCTATGCCTATCACACTTTTAATAGCAGTTGCTACAATTGCTTATAATAATCATTCTATTACACAGTTTTATTATTATGCATTTATTTTAGCTGCTATTATGGAAGTATTGATTGTGATGGTTGCTATTAGGATTTTATCTAACTTTATAAAGCCACCTGAAAAAGTAGCTAAATAATTTTAAAATATCCATCCTAGTTGAAACATAAATCTGCTATTATAATCGTTTTCACTAGTAACTTCAGCAGCTCCAAGCTTGTGAGCTAAGTGTGTATTCATAAAAAAACTATTATAAGAAGCACTATAACTTAATCCAATATCTTGTAAAGACCTACTATTTTCATTTGTTATATCTTTACTCATATATACTCTTCCTGCATCATAAAAGATACCAATTTTTGAATTTAAGTTATTAAATGCAGGTAAAGTATAAGTTAATTCAGTGGTATAAATATATCCATTTTCAGCACTCTCTTCTCCATTAGGATAAAGTTTAACTCCATTTTCACCACCTAAACTCAAATCTTCACTTCCATCTAAATTTTTATTTCCAAGAGCATATTGAAGTTGCAGTTTATTTTTCCAGTTTATTTTCTCATTAAGTAAAGTATTGTTTTCTAAGTCAATATTTATTTTTGTGAAGTTTCCATTTGTATTTGCTCCTGCTTCATCATCTGTTTCATCCTCTGAATTTTTAAAATTCAATCTACCAAAAGTAAGAGAAGTATCTATTTTTGTTTGAGAATACTTGCCATAAAAAAGATGATTTTTTAAATAATCTACTCCAATTTTAGCTACAAGAGTATTTTTTTCTACATCTGAAGAGATAGCTTGAATCTCATCTTTCATTTTATTATATGATGTTCTTAAGTATGTATTTAAATTTTCACCATTTGAGCGAATAATTGGATAAGTAAATAAAGCAACAAAACTATCAGCATGACCTAGGGCATCAAGATTTTTATATTTATCTCCTAACTCATAAGTAGTTTTAGAATAACTTATTTCACCCCTTAGTCCATTTTTATATATTGGGAATCCATATCCTACTCTTCCATTTAATAAGCCCATATCTTCAGAACTTAAAGCAGACAAAGAAATTTTATCTCCAATTTTAAAAGGAGAGTTGATATCTACACCTGCCATAACTCTATGTTTACCAGTATATTTAGAACCATAGTTATCAGCAATAACATAACCATTGTATGGTTGAGTGGTTTGTGCTCCTATTATAAAGTCACTTGTACCCACTTCTTTTCCAGCAGCAATTTTTGTACTACTTACTTTTACCCCTGGAGTATCATTGATTAAAAGCAATGCTCTTTGTAAATCTTTTATAGCTATTACTTCTTTTGTTTTTACAACATCAAGTGTAGCTTGTAAAATAGAGTCTTTTACTAGGGAACTATTTTCTAGTTTAAACTCTCCATATTTTCCTTCTATAATTGCTATTTTAAGCACACCACCTTGTGCTTGTAAATCTTGAGTAGGTATATAAGCCCTTGCTATAAAATACCCTTCATCTCTATAGGCTTTAGTAATAAGAGCAACTATCTCTTGAATCTCTTTAAAACTCAACTCTTTTTCTTCATAAGGTTTTAAAACAGTCTGTATTTTTTTAGTACTTAGTTGAGTATTTCCACTTATTGAATAACTTTTGATAAATACTTTTTTGCCATCTTTAAAACTTTTTTTATACTCATCACTTTCTTGTTGTAAAGGAGGAAGAACCTCTTTTTTCTTTTCTATTTGTGGAGGTTTTACTTCCTTTAAAACATCACCGATATTTGGTATAGGTGCTGAATACAGACTTAATGTTGTTGCTAATAGTATTGATATTTTTTTCATATTGTATTTTCCTCTTCTTCACTTTCTTGATTTAAACCAAACTGTTGTTTACTTCCAAAGGGAAGATTGATACCACCATTTAGTACTTTCATCACAATTCCTGGGATGAGGGCAAGTTCATTAGTATCTAGTTGTTGTAAGATTGTTTTTATATCTATTCCACTTTTTAGTAAGGTATCTATATCTTTATTTGTTAATACAGTTTTATTAGTTATTGGAGTGATTACTTTACTTAAATCAGGTGTTGTAGTTGCTTCAATAGGAATATTTCCAATTTGAACACTATTATTAGCTGAATATGCTAAAAGTGATGGCAACTCATAGTTACTAGCTAGTCCACCGTTTGTTCCATCTTGTAAAGTTATCTCTTTTATAAAGTTATTGGCTATTGGATTACTTGAATTTGCTTTTGCCCCTATATACTCTAATGTCTCAGCTCCTACAAGATTTCCAAAGTTTACAAAGCCTGTGAGGTTATCCGTTCCATCATAATCTTTTTTTGCTTCTAAAGTTAAGGCTCTTTTAGTTATATCTGCAGTTGCAGAGTTTGTAGTAGAAATAGAATAATTACTTGCATCAGCACCTGCTAAAGAGATACCATCTATATTTACAGTTTTTCCAGTCCCTGCATTTTTATCTGTGAAGTTTGCAGAAGTAATTGAAAGACTAACTGCTTCACCAGAAACAACATTAGTTAAATATCCAATTACAATTGTATTTGTATTTCCATCATATTCTTTGCTATTGGTTATGTATTTTGCTGTCAAAGCTTTTTTCTCGATATCTGCTGCTGTTGAACTAGAAGAACTAGAAATAGAATAATTACCTGAATCAACTCCACCTAAAGATATCCCTGCAATATTTACAGTTTTTCCAGTCCCTGCATTTTTATCTGTGAAGTTTGCAGAAGTATTTGAAACAGTAACTATTTCACCTGAAACGACACCATCTAGTGTTCCAGTCACAACTGCGTTTGTATTTCCATCATAGACTTTATTTTCTGCTGTGTAGGTTGTTGTTAATCCTTTTTTAGTTATATCAGCAGTTGCAGAGTTTGTAGTAGAGATAGAATAATTACTTGCATCAGCACCTGATAAAGATATCCCTGCAATATTTACAGTTTTTCCAGTCTCTGCATTTTTATCTGAGAAGTTTGCAGTTGTATTTGAAAAAGTTACAGTCTCTCCAGAAATAACACCAGTTAAAGTTCCATTTACAACAGCATTTGTATTTCCATCATACACTTTATTTTCTGCTGTGTAGTTTGCTGTTACATCTTTTTTATTTGTAGTTAAAGTACCTGTATCATAGTTTATAATATACCCTTGTTGAGAAGAGTATAAACCATCTACATTTATTGTAGCTGTTCCTGCATTTTTCAAATCA
>JABXII010000018.1 GCA_013373175.1 Campylobacteraceae bacterium
CAATTTAACTTAATCAAAGAGTATGCTGAAAAAACTGGTAAATTAGAAATTATTAACTTAACTGACGAGCAAAAAAATGCTTGGAGAGATGCTGTTAGTAAAATCTATCCTGAATTCTACGATAAAGATAGTATTGGTGAAGACCTTATCAAAGGTGCGTTAAATACTAAATAGTTTTACTTAGTATAATTAGACTATCGGTTTTTACCGATAGTCACACTTCTTTTTTAATAATTCCTCTTAAATTTACAAATTTAACACTTATTTACATAAAGCTTACATATATTTTCATTATAATCCTTATATAGACTAAAAAAGGAGAAAAAATGACTAAAACAATGAAAGGGATAGTATCAAGTGTTGCAGTAGCATCACTATTATTATTCACAGGTTGTGGGGATAACAAAGAGGAGACTAAAACTGCTGAGGCTAAGCCTGCTGCTGAAAAATTTGTTCTTAAATTCTCGCACGTTGTAAGTCCTAACACGCCTAAGGGAAAAGCGGCAGATTACTTCGAAAAAAGACTTGAAGAATTATCTGATGGTAGAATTGATGTTCAAGTTTATCCATCATCTCAGTTATATAAAGACAATGCTGTTTTAAAAGCATTAAAATTAGATTCTGTTCAAATGGCTGCACCATCTTTTTCTAAGTTTGGTAAAATTGTACCTCAATTAGCTTTATTTGATTTACCATTTTTATTTAAAGATGTTGATCACTTACACAGAGTTCAAGATGGTGAAGTTGGTCAAAAGCTAAAAGATATGGTTACTGAGAAAGGTTATGTTGCATTATCTTTCTGGGATAATGGGTTCAAACAATTATCTTCTTCTACTAAACCTTTAATCTTACCAGAAGATGCAGAAGGTCAAAAATTTAGAATTATGTCTTCTAAAGTTTTAGAAGCTCAATTCCATGCAGTTGGTGCTAATCCACAAATGATGCCTTTCTCTGAGGTTTATTCTGGATTACAACAAGGTGTTATTGATGGTCAAGAGAACACTAACTCTAACATTTATACTAAAAAATTCCACGAAGTTCAAAAATACTTAACAGTTACTAACCATGGTTACTTAGGTTATTTAGTTGTTATGTCTAGTAAATTCTGGAACTCTTTACCTGCTGATTTACAAGAAGATGTAAAACAAGCTATGAAAGATGCTACTGATAAAGAAAGAGAATATGCTGCACAATTAAACAATGAGCAATTTAACTTAATCAAAGAGTATGCTGAAAAAACTGGTAAATTAGAAATTATTAACTTAACTGACGAGCAAAAAAATGCTTGGAGAGATGCTGTTAGTAAAATCTATCCTGAATTCTACGATAAAAATAGTATCGGTGAAGACCTTATCAAGGGTGCGTTAGCAACGGAGTAACATATGGCAATATTTAATATTATAAGTAAAATAATTGGTTGGATAAATCAATCAATCGCAGTGATAGGTATTACTGCTGGTGTATCTGTAGCATTCGTAAATGTTGTTGCAAGATATGTATTTGATGCTTCATTAACTTGGGCATCGGAATTAAGTGTATTCTTATTCCTTTGGAGTGTATTTTTTGCAGCAGCTTATTGTTTCAAAAAAGATGCACATATTGCAGTAACTATTGTTTTAGATGTAATGCCTACAAAGGTTGCTAAAATCATGTTATTGATTTCGCATGCTGTAACACTTGCATTTTTAATTACTGTTTCTTACTATGGGTATAAATATCTTTTATTAGTTATTGATTTAGATGAAAGATCAATCGACCTTGCTGGTTTACCAATGTGGATTGTATATTTAGTTATTCCTATTTCTTTTGCTCTTGCAGCATATAGAGTTTTAGAAAGACTTTTCATTATTGCTACTACAAGTCATGAAAAGATTTTAAAAGAGAGTGAAGCTGAGCATGTATTAGCTGAAATGGGAATTGGTGCACATAGAAATAAAGACAATGAAAATGTACAAGAGTTAAATAAAATGGTTAAAGAAGTAGAAAAGAAAACGGGAGGAATGCTATAATGAGTGTTGCTGTATTATTTGGTATATTTTTCTTCCTAGTTATTATTGGTGCACCAATTGCAATTTGTTTAGGTGCGGCAACTTTTGTTACATTAGTATTATTTACGCCTATTTCTCCTATTGAAATTTCGGCAATGATGTTTGAAAAAGTTGAACACTATTCATTAATGGCTATTCCAATGTTTATTTTTGCAGGTAACTTGCTTTCAAAGGGAAGTGCGGCACAAAGAATTATTGAATTTGCTAAATCAATTGTTGGTCACTTACCTGGTGGTTTACCAATCTCTGCTATTTTTGCATCTATTATTTTTGCTGCAGTTTCTGGTTCATCTCCTGCAACAGTTGTTGCTATTGGTTCTATTATGTTTGGTGCTATTATGCAAGCTGGATATCCAAAGAGATATGCAGTTGGTACGATTGCAACAGCAGGTTCTTTAGGTATTCTTATTCCACCATCAATTGTACTTATCGTATATGGTGTAACAGCAGAAGTTTCTATTGGTAAACTTTTCATGGCAGGTGTTGTTCCTGGTATCATGCTTGGTATTATGATGATGGTTGTTACATATATTGGTGCTAGAAGATTAGGTTTCGAAAGAACTGAACCACAACCTTTTAAAGTAAGACTAACAAAAATGAAAGATGCTTCATGGGGTCTTATGACAATTGTTCTTGTAATCGGTGGTATTTACGGTGGTATCTTTACTCCAACTGAAGCTGCAGCTGTAGCTTGTGTTTGGGCATTTATCGTTTCTGTATTTATATACAAAGATATTAAGATTTCAAAAATATATATTACTGCTTTAGAGTCTGCAAAAACAACTGCAATGATTATGTTTATTATTGCAAATGCAATGTTATTTGCTCACTTCTTAACTATTGAGAATATTCCTCAAGCAATTACAGAAGCTTTAGTTCAAGCAAATGTAAATAAATATATGTTCTTAATCGCTGTTAACTTACTTCTAATTTTAGCTGGTTCATTCATGGAGCCATCAGCTATTATTATGATTATGGTACCTTTATTACTTCCTGTTGCAGTTGCACTTGGAATTGACCCAATTCACTTTGGTATCATTATCACAGTTAATATGGAGCTTGGAATGGTATCCCCACCTGTTGGGCTGAATCTGTTCGTAACATCTGGTCTTACAGGAATGAGTATCAAAGATGTTATTGTTGCAGCATTCCCTTGGACAATGACGATTTTAGTAGGATTAATATTAGTAACTTATATCCCACAAATCACGTTATTCTTACCAAATCTAATGTTTGGTGGATGATAGTTAAATTATTTAAAATTAAATCACTTAAAAAGCTAGGAATTTTTCTTCTAGCTTTTTTTATTTTAATACTTTAAAGCAGTTAATTCTTTATACTCTTCTAGGGCATAATCATCTGTCATACCAGTAAGAAAATCTACAATTAATCTAACTCTATAATACCACTCTAATATCTCATATTTTTCACTATTATCTTTGTCAATCATATCGATATCTTTTCTGTAAGCTACAATTTGTTTTGAAGACAATCTTTTAACTAATCGCATTGAAATAAAACAGTTAATTTTTTTATCTTTAGTTAGTTTTAAAAAGTCTTCTGATGAAAGTTCTAATAGTGGTTTATAAATATCTAAAAGCGTATTTATAATTCTATATCCTTTTAATTCTAAAGACTGTACCTCTTTATTTTGATAAATAAACTTCATAGATATATCTTGTAATATCTCTACTGCTTTAAAATATTCACTATCTTTATCATACTCTAAAAGTGCGCTGTTGAAATTACCTTCAAAGATAGATTCATGATTATCTACAAAAACTTGAGATACATGAAATACAAGCTTTCTTACAAGCTCAGCTCTCATAAGTGTAAAGAACATATTAAACTGATAAGGTTCATCGTCAGTTTGTGATTTTTCATAGTATTTAGTAATAATTCCTAATAAAAACTCTTCTTTTCTATTTTCACACTCTTCTTTCATAATGTTGTAAACTTTTTTAAATGAAAGGATTCCTTTTTCTACAGAGTCTTCTAAATCAGCAGTTAAATAAGATATATCATCAGCAGCTTCCATTATATAAGTTATAGGAAATCTATGTCCTTTTTTAACTTCTAAAGTATTTTGTATACTTTCTACAAAATCCTTTTCACTATAATAAAAACCTGGCTTCTTTTTTAAATAGTTTAAAGAGTCCTTTTCATCTTTTTTCTCATAAGCACCTCTGGTGTACTTTAGTACTGATAAAATTTGAGTATATGATAGATTAAGTCTTTGCAGTTTTGATATAACTCTTATTGCTTGAGCATTACCATCATAATCACAAATATCTCTTTGTATCATCTCTTTTAGTTCAACTACATCTTCACTACTTGATTTAAAATCATTTAAAATAGTTACTAAGTTTTTCTTTATCCATTCATTAATTGTTTGTTCAGCAAAATGTCCAAAGGGAGGATTTCCAATATCATGTAAAAGACTCGTCATTTCTGATACAGAGACAAATACATTTTCCATATCATCTAAACCATATTTATCTAGACTATCTTTTTCTTTTAGTTTTTGAAGTATTATATTTGCTATAAATCTTGCATTTTGAGAAACTTCTAAAGAGTGAGTAAGTCTTGTTCTAATAGAAGCATTTAATTCTAAAGCAAAAACTTGTGTACGCTTTTGTAATCTTCTTAAAGCAGGAGAGGAGATAATTCTACCTCTATCACTTTCAAATGAAACATTTATATCATTTAGAGGATAAAATTCCCTGTGTAATGTAAGCTTTTTTTTGTAATTTATCATTTATTCTTACCTTCTTAGTTTATAATAATTTATTTCTTTATTGCTTTTATTGAGTATATTAAAGGAACTTGCTGACCTTTATATAAGACTTGATAACCTTTATCTTCTACAAACTCCATATTTTCAAAACAATTATAAGGACTAAAAGGATATTCATTAAAAGAATAAATACTCAAACCAGCTTTAATTAGAGAGTTTATTACTTCACTTACACTATGAGACCAAGTGACAATTTCAGATTTAGAACCATCACAATTTTCTGTATAAGTACCCTCTTCTTCAATATCTGGATTATCCTTAGAAAAATAAGAATAACCTGATAACAAATCATTGAAGGTATGAAACTCTACTAAGTGAAACTCACCACCTACTTTTAATGCTTTAGCAATTGTTTCTGCCCAATCTTTTAGATTTGGTAGCCAACACAGTACACCATAAGAAGTAAATACAATATCGTATTTTTTAGTATTTTCATGACCAAATTGAAATATATCACTTTCAATAAAGTTTGCTTTTAAACCTAAAGATGAATTTAAAGATTTTGCATACTTAATGGAGTCTGAAGATAAATCTACTCCAGTTACATCAGCACCTAAGCGAGCCCAAGACAAACTATCTAAACCAAAATGACACTGCAAATGTAATAAGGATTTTCTTTCTACATTTCCTATTTGTTCTAACTCTATTTTATTTAAAGAGCATTTACCCTTTTTAAATGACTCAACATCATAAAACTGTGAATCAATATGAATTTTTGTTCTTTTATTCCAAGTTTGTTTATTTATACTCAAATAATCCATTTTTTATCCATACTGTTTATTTTAATTATATAAAAGTTTTTTTCATGCATCTTAGTATTTCATAGGTTTTACTTACATCATAAGTAGCACTATGGTATGAAAGTGGGTCAAAATCTATTCCATAAAAAACACAAGTCTCATCTAACTTTGGATTTTTGATATTTCCATTCTTATTTAATGCCTTAACTATGTGCTTATTTTCTTTCATTGTACAAAAATGATTTTCAAACTTAACAAGTTTATCTAAATGTCTAAGTTCAAAATTTATATTATGAGCAATCAAAGTTTTTGCATTATTGCAAAACTCAATAAACTCTTCATCTTCATTAAAAAAAGAACTATAACTAGCACCATTTCTATGGGCAATAATTTTTTCAGGTGTAAGTCTATGAATTTCATAAGAGTAAGGATTTACGGGGTAACGTGAGAGATAGTACCTATGAAATTTATCAATAACTTTAAAATCCCCATTTACAAACTCTAATTTTACCGCTGCTGCTTCAATAACATCTTGGGAATTCATTGTATTTGTTTCAAAATCTAATATAATCATGCAGGGATTATATCAATATTTAAATTTACTTTTTATATAAAAATCATACTAAATCACCTTAGTAACTTTTTTCATAATTGTAATAATCATGTTTAAGAATCGATTCATCTGCTTTTGTTATAGTTATAGGTAATAAGCGAATTTATTATGATTCATTTATTAATAAATTTACTTTTTTATTATAATAACTTAAGGAGAACATTATGAGTATGAAAAAAGAATATGAAAGAAAACTACAAGCACAACTAGATGAATGGAGTGCAGAGATAGATAAACTTAAAGCACAAGCTGAAGGTGAAAAAGCTGATAAAAAAATTGAATATTATGAGCAAATTGAATCATTAAAATCAATGCAATCAGAGGCAAATGAAAAACTAACTGAACTTCAAAATGCAAGTGATGATGCGTGGGAAGACTTAAAAGCAGGTGTAGATAACGCTTGGGATTCTTTAGGTAATGCATTAACTTCTGCTAAATCAAGATTTAAATAAATATTTTATTAGTGTAAACAAAATTAATAATTAAGGAGATATCAAATGAAATTACATATTTATATATTAATGATAATCGGATTATTAGGTTTTACAACTTTATCATATGCCAAAACAGAAACTACAAATACATCTATTAAAGAAGTAAAAAAAGATACTAAAGAGTTATTTGAAACTATTGGTGATTATACTGTTGAAAAGAAAGATCAAACTCTAAAAAAAGTAAAAAGTAGTTTGGATAAACTTGATAAAAAAGTTGATACTTTAGAGTCAAAAGTTGATAAACAATGGGACAAAATGAGCAAAGCTGTTCGTAATGAGACTCGTGAGAACTTAAGAGCTCTTCGTAAACAACGTAATGAAGTTGCCCAATGGTATGGTAGTATGAAAAGTAGTACTGCTGATGCATGGGAAACTACTAAAAAAGAATTTTCTAAAGCATATAAAAACCTAGAAAAAGCTTGGGAAAAATCTGAAAAAGAATTTACCTCAAAATAAAAAAAGTTTTTAGAGTTGATATTTAAATACAACTCTAAAAACTCTACTTAGTCCTATTTTATATTAAGGACGTTTACCTCTAAGTGCATTTGATACTCCAGATACTATTAACAGTACTAAGAATATAAAGAATAATATTTGTGCAATATTAGCTGCAGCACCTGCAATACCTGAAAATCCTAAAACCCCTGCAATTATTGCAAGAATTAAAAAAGTTAACGACCATGATAACATTGTTTATCCTTTCTATTAATTCAATTTAAAATTTAGATAATAGTTTCATTAAAAAAGGTTTTACATAATTTTGAGATACAAAAGTGGCTATTAACTCTTCTTTTGCACCTGAATTAAAACTTTTCAATGTATCGCCTATATCATAACCAGGGTCAATTGCTTTTAATTTTAATTTAGCAATTTGTACAGAACTAGGTTTTCTTCTAAATATAGAATCTTCACCTTCTAACTTAGAAACCAAGTTATTAAGTTTTTCTATCTTCTTTGCTCTATTTTCCATGAAGCTACCTTCGAGACTATTAATGCTAATATCAAAATTATTAAAGCAGTTATAAAATAGGCTAAAATCTCACCTAAATAACTTTCAATCCAAATTTTTATTCCTATAAAGAAAAAGATAGATGCTAAAACAAGTAATGAAAGTGCAAAAAGTTTTATTAATAATCCCTTTGCACTATTTACTAAAGAAGATTCAACTTCTTTTATTTGAGCTTCTACTAGTTCTACAACAGAAATAATAAATTCTGAAATTGTAACTTTTGACATTTTATTTCTTAGCTAACCAAGCTGCCAGAAATCCTAAACCAAATGTAATTGCAACACTTTTAAAAGGATCATTTTTAATCTTAGTTTCAATCTCTCCAACTTCATCTAAGCCTTTTGTTTTTAACTCATATAGTTTTGCTTTTAATTCATCCATTGATAAATCTTCAAAAACATCAAGTTTGCTCGCACTTTTATTTACTTTTGCAGAAGTCACCTCTTTTAAAGTAGAAGACAATTCTTTTATGTCAGCCTTTAAAACTTCAATTTCTTCTTTTAGTTTTGTTACTTCTTGTGTTGCCATTTTGATTCCTTTTTGTTTTTTTAATATTACCCTTTAAATCTAGCATAATGAGTATTAATCAAAAATAAAAATTACAATTTATAAGTTCATTATAAAAAAATAATATATTTATTTAAAATGTAGCAATTTTTTTTAAGAATTACTTTATGGGCTTTTGTTATAGTTTAATGTAAATAAAAAACAACAAATAAAATTTCAACTGGGAGAAAATAATGCCATATAAAAGTATTAATGAATTACCAAAACAAGTAAAAGACAATCTACCAAAACATGCTCAAGAAATTTATAAAGAAGCATATAATAGTGCTTGGGATGAATACAAAGAATCTAAAGATAGAAAAGGTGATGTTTCAAGAGAAGAGATTTCTCATAAAGTTGCTTGGTCTGCTGTGAAAAATGTTTATAAAAAAAATGACAAAGATAATTGGGTAAAAAAATAAAATTATTTTAATTATCTATAGATTACAAAATTTAATTATAAAATAGGTATAGTTTTTATTTTTAAATACCTATCAATTATCTAAGGAGTCCTAGTGGACCAAAAAAAACACAATAAATTTCAACAAGCATTTATATTATTATTATTGTTTACAGTTCTTATGGGTTTTATAGGAATGATTCGGCAGTTCTTAATAGCTCTTGTGCTTGCAGCAATCTTTGCAGGATTATTATATCCTTTTTATAAAAAGACTCTTCTATACCTAAAAGACAAATCTGTTTTAGCCGCTTCAACTGTATTAGTAGTAACAATTTTAGCTGTAGGTTTACCACTAACTGCACTTACAGGAATGGTTACAAGTGAAGCTATACAATTTAGTGAAAAGACAACGCCAATAGTAAAAGAGATTTTAGATGAGAAATTCTCACTTAAAGAACAATTACCAAGTTGGATACCTCTGCAAGATAAATTTGGTTCTATAAATGAAACTCTTCTAAAAAAAGCTTCAGATGCAACTAGTGCAGTAGGTAGTTGGCTAGTATCTAGTTTATCTAGTGCAACAAAAGGAACCGCAGGCTTTCTTATGAGTTTATTTATCATGCTTTATGCTATGTTTTACTTTTTGATAAATGGTCAAAAGTTATTAGATGCTTTCTCTTCTTTAGTACCTCTTTCAAAAGATGATTATGAAGAACTTATGGGTCGTGGACTTATGGTAACAAAAGCATCACTTAAAGGTATTGTTATAATTGGTCTTATTCAAGGTTTATTAGTTTCTTTAAGTTTTTGGGTTATAGGACTTAATGGTCCAGTATTTTGGGGAACTGTAGTTTTTCTTCTTTCAGCTATTCCTGGATTAGGAGCACCTATAGTTTGGGTACCTGCAGTTATTTACTTATTGATAACAGGTAGTATTGGTTGGGCAATTGCTCTTGCTATATGGGGAATAGTAGTAGTAGGATTAGTTGATAATCTTTTAAGACCATGGATTGTTGGAAATGATGCAAAACTACCTGACTTAGTGATACTTGTCTCAATACTTGGAGGAATAGTAACCTTTGGTCCAGTAGGTATTATTATAGGTCCAGTGATAGCTGCACTTTTAGATACTGTTTTAAATATCTATAAAAAAAGTTTCAAATAAACATTTAGTTCTTTTCATAGAGTGGGATTAAAAACTTTCCCACTCGTCTGAATCATCTTTTTTATCATTATTTGGTTTTACTACTTTGTTCTTTTCTTTATCTTTATTAACTTCTGTTTTAGGTTTCTGTTTGTTTTCTTCTTTAGATATTTTTTTGATATCTTTTGTATCTATATCATCTCTTTCTTTTACACTATTTTTTCCCTCAAACTCTTTTTCATTTGCATCTTTTACAATTTCATCTGCCAATGATTGTGTTTGATAAGCAATACTTTTAGTTTCATTTGCAACTGAAGCATTTTGTTGTGTTTGTTGGTCAAGAAGATTAATAGCATCATTAATTTGCACAATACCAGATTTTTGTTCTTTACTTGCAACTTCAACATCAGCAATTAACTCTAATGTAGTATTGATATTTGCGTTTAATCCTACATAACCTTTAATCATAGTATCAGCAATATTTTTACCATCGTTTGCTTTAACAGTAGCACTTTCAACTAAGTCTTTAATCTCTTTAGCAGCTTCTGCACTTCTTGAAGCTAGATTTCTAACTTCTTGGGCAACAACTGCAAAACCTTTTCCAGCTTCACCAGCAGTTGCTGCTTCAACAGCTGCATTTAGTGACAGAATATTTGTTTGGAAGGCTATTTGGTCAATAACAGAGATAGCATCATTAATAGCAGTTACTTGCTCATTAATTGTATCCATAGCACTTGTAGTTTGATTAGCTAATTTTTCACCTTCAGTAGATGATTTTTTAAGTTCATTTGCATTTTGAGACATTTTTACAACATTTTCAGTGTTATGAGAAATATTTGATGTAACCTCTTCTAATGCAGCTGCTGTTTCTTCTAAACTTGCTGCTGCTTCATTTGAAGAACTACTTAATTTATCTACATTTGATAAAAGAGTATAAGCACTATTTTGTAAAGTTAATCCATTAGATTTATTAGTAACAAGCATTTCATTTATAATCTCAGCAAGTGTATTTAAACCTTCTGCTGTGTCACCTTTTGTATTTTCTATTCTAAATCTGAAATTTAATTTCTGATACTCTTTTAATGCTTTTTTTATCTCATTTAAATCATCAGCAACTGTTTTTGCTATAGCATCTAACATATCATTGAAAATAATTTTAAGTTCTTCAAGACTTTGATTATGAGTGTCTTTAACTATTTTTTCTTTTATATTACCTTCTTTGACTTGTTCAACAACTCTTTTTACATCATCTAATAATTTGGAGTCTTCATCTATTAAGGACTTAGTATTTTCTATATTTTCATTTACTATTCCTGCAAGTTGGGCAATTTCATCCTTTGAACTTGTGTCTAATAGTTTTGCATCTGAACTTTCTTTATTTAAGTATGAGAAGAAGCCTAATAAACCATCTTTGAATGTAGAAATTCCATTTTTGATTGTTCTACTTAGATAAATAGTAAATATAATTGCAATTATGATATTTATGATAGACATAATTACAAAGGCATAAAAAGATGTTTTAACAGCGCCATCTGTACTAACCTGATTTTTATTTATGACCTTGTATGTTTCTTCAGTAAAAAAATCCATTTTGTCTCTCATTTTATTATAGTCTTCTAAATAATTTTCAAAATAGTATATTTTTGCTTCTTTGAATTTTCCATCTTTTATTTTAAAGAGTAGTTTATTTGTGTCATTTTCTACTTTTAAGAACAGTGTATCAAATTTGCTAAATTCATCACCTAATTGAGGTAACTCTTTTTTCAAAAGATTTCTAAACTTTCCAAATCTTTGTTTAACTTGGTCTAGATTTTTCAAAGCATCATCAATAAGTTCTTTTGACTTATCTTGATCTTCGATACTTAAAACCTGTGATAATTCTATATTTGATTGATATGAATCTCTATCAGCTTCTAGTAAATAAATCAAACCCAAATTAATCATTTGAGATAATGCTACATTGGATTGATAAGAGTCTCTATCACCTTCTAATAAGTAATCTACACCTGCATAATCTTTGTGAGTCAGATTATTTACATTTATTTTTATCTTATTTATATTATAAGCGATATATACACTTGATAACATAGTGATAATAACAAGTACTGTAAATGCACCAATAATTTTACCTTTGATACTCATAACATTATCCTTTTCAATAATTATATTATATATATCTTATTGAAATGACACTTAATGTTATTTTAATATAACAGTTTAGTTATTTATGAGTACAGGTAAATACTATTTAGGTTATTTCTTTTATTTGATAAATTTCTTTTCTAATTCTTCATCTGTTAATTCAATATTGTCTTCATTTAAGAAACCAAACCAATAAGTATCTTCGTCATCTTGAACTTCAATAACTAAGATATTTTCTTCTTTATGATTTTCTACAAATTTTTCAATTGCTTCAAGAGCAGAGTTTTTCCAATAACTTTCGATTTCTTCATTGTTTCCAGCATCAAAGAAAAGGCAATCTTCACATATTGAAAAAAGATAATTTCCAGCACCTTCATAAATTTCAAATGAACTATCATCGTTATATAGTTTTTCATTTGTAAATGGGCAATATAAGCTAAACTTTTTTTGCACTTTTAGTTTTAGAACTACTTTATTCATAATCATCCTATGTAATTAATTTTTAGGATTATATTAAAGTTTTTCTAAAATCCTAGTGATTAATATTTACCAAAACTTCAATTAGATGAAAACCAAACTTTTGAGATGAGTTCGTAAGATTTTATTCTTTTGTCTGGGTCATGTATCATTGAATTTACCATGATTTCATTTGCACCAGTTCTTTCAATAAGAGTTTCAATTCTTTCTTTTACATACTCTGGTGTTCCCCAAATAGATTCTCTTGTTTTGTGTCTTATACTATTTTCTTCCCACTGTTCCCATAAGCTATTCATATCTTCTGTTGGTTTTGGCAATTGTTTATTATCTCCTCTTTGAAGATAAAGAAACTTTTGAAGTTCTGTTGTAGCTAAATACTGAGCTTCTTCATTTGTATTGGCACATACAATATTGATACAAACCATTACATAAGGCTCTTTTAGTTGGTCAGATGGTTTAAAGTTTTGTTTATATATTCTTACAGCATCATCCATCAAATCAGGTGCAAAGTGTGAAGCAAAAACAAAAGGTAAACCTTTTTGGGCAGCTAATTGTGCACTAAAAGTACTTGAACCAAGCAACCAAATAGGAATATCTAATCCATATCCCGGTATTGCTTTTATTCCACTTTTCCCTGCTTCATCAGATAAATAGTACTGTAAATATTGAAGCATAAGAGGAAAGTCGTCATTGTTGATATCTCGTCTTAAAGCCATCATTGTTTGTCTATCAGTACCAGGAGCTCTACCTAATCCTAAATCTATTCTATTTGGATATAAAGACTCCAATGTTCCAAATTGTTCTGCTATAACTAAAGGAGAATGATTAGGCAACATAATCCCACCCGAACCTATCCTTATGTTTTTAGTTTGTGCTCCAATATAACTCAATACAACAGAAGTAGCAGCACTAGCGATTCCTGGGAAATTGTGATGTTCAGCTACCCAATAACGAGTAAAGCCAAACTCTTCAACACTTTGGGCTAGTTTTGTACTGTTTTCAATAGCTTGTGGGATTGTAAAGCCCTCACCTACTGGAATTAAATCTAATACAGATAATGGTATTTTTTTATTATTCATATTTTCTCCATATAAATCATAATGTAATATTTGCACTATAGTAAAAGAAGATTATAATAACATTATCTAAAAATCTAAGTTTAAAATTTCAAATGTATAATGCTAAAGTTATTTTAATTTTAAAGGTTATTTATGAGCAATATAGTATTTACAGTAAAAATAAAAGTTAAAGAAGAGTTTACACAAATAGTTTATCCATTTATGCAAGCAATGCATAAACTTACCCATGAATTTGATGAAGGTTTTGTTCAGTATGACCTTTACAAAGATAAAGAGGATGAAAATAAATTTTATTTTATAGAAGAGTGGGATAGTGAAGAGTCTCTTGAAAAACATAAACAAAAAGAGCACTATAAAAGTTTTATAGAGTTTATGGATGGTAAATTAGAATCTATAGATAAGGTTTTAGAAAAGATTGATACTAGCTCTTTAGAAAAAGTTGAAAGCTAGAATATATAAACGTGAAGATATAGATTTTAGTCCTTTTAATCTATATCTTTTTTAACTTCTCCAATATCTTTATTTTCTATTTTTATATTTATCAATATGTTTTACCATCACTCCAGAAAAGGTTACACTATTTGATATTGTTTTTCTATTTCCAAATAATACAAATATTTCTTTAGCTCTAGTTACTGCAACATTTATCATATCTGGCTCATCTCTATTAAAAAATAGATTTGGAGCTTTCCCTTCATTTTCTTTATTATAAACAGATGAAAAGATTATTATATCTCTTTCTGAACCTTGATATTTATGAACAGTACCTACTTTGATAATTGGTTCTTTAATATCGTCTTTATGGCTTCCAATTTTATTAATAATTTCTTTTTTTAATAAATTTTCCTGATTTACAAATGGTGTAATAATTCCTATTGAATTATAATAATCCTCATCAGTAATATCTTCTTTATTTTTAATTCTCTTTAAAAACTCATTAATATAACGTTCTTTTCTATCTATAATAAAGTTTATAATTTCACCAACTTCACCTTGATTTGTATTATATGAACTTTTTTGATGTTCATGTTCTATAAATAACAATGTACTCCAACTCTTATCTTGATATTTATCTTTTTTTAATGGTTTAATTTCATTAAAGTATGATATTTCATTAGAAATTTGTACAATAGGAGTTTGGCATCTAAAATGTTCCTTTAACCAAAGATCACCTTCCATTTTACTTTTATTATATGGAAGAAAATAATTAGTACTTGAATTAGCTATATCCATGGAGTTATTATTTTTTTTGATTATTGGTTCATTACTCATTTTAGAAGCACATGAGAAATATTTTGAAACAATACTAATATCTTTTTTTGAAGAATAAAAGTCTTCTAATATTCTGTTTTCAATTTTAGTATCATAAGAAAAGACAGGTTTTAATTGTTTAGTATCTCCAAATAGCATCACTTTTTTGGCACAGTTTAATATTATCATTTTAGAAGGAGGTATCGTACCTGCTTCATCGATTAATAAAAAGTCAAAAATATTTTCTTTTATATAAGTATCATTTCTATTTGAAACTATTGTACCAAAACTATTACAAGTGATATTTATAATAGGGAAAATAGGATATAAACTGCTAAAAAGTTCATCATTATTTGTATTTTTAGTAGAAATATTTATAAAATCTTCTGTTGCGTTAACATAGTATGAAATTTCATCAATAGTAGCTTTTGAATTTTTTAATATATATAAAATTTTTTCTTCATCTAATTCTTTAGGTAAATACTTATTATTAAAAGAAAACTTTCTATCACACTTTGAACATTTGATTACACTATCACGTTGAACCATAGAACCTTCATGACATATAGGACACTTGATAACTTTATTATCAAAATTATTTAATTCTATTTTAGTATTCCACATATTTGTATTTGATATAAAATAAAGAGCCTCTAAAAGATGTAAAGCAAAATAAAAATTATCAGTTCTTTGTGTAGTATCATATCTTTCATTTTTTTCATTTAATCTAGCAAGCTCTTTATATGTATCCTCAAATTCAATTAGTCTTTCTATATCTTCAAACTCAAAAATATCATTTGATAAAATACCAAACTCTTTATCTAGTAAATTTTCTATTTGATATAATTTAATGTCTTTGTCATCTATTTCATTTTCTAGTTGATATATCTCTAATTTTATTTCACTATGTTTTACACTAGATTTAGTAATATTTGTATCAATTTTACTTAATTTTTTTTCTAGTTCTTTAATATATTTACTATGTTTATTTAATATATTTTCTTTTAAATCGTTTATAAAAAAATCTTGCTGATAAAAGTTAGTCTGAAGATTAGACAATTGTTCTTGCGATGAATTATTTAATAACTCAATCTTATCTTTTATCTTACCTCTTTTTAAAAATCCATAAGAAAGTTTTTCTAATATGTTAGCACTTTCAAATACTTTTTCAATATCTGTTTTTAGAAGTTCTTTTATATCGTTTTTTTCATTTGCAAATTTATCTCTATATTTATATTTAATCTCTTCAAAACAACTACTATAAAGTGGCGATATTTTATAATCACTTAAATAAGATTGTTCTGTTTTTATTTGTTTATTTATAATCTCAATTTCATTTGCGCATAAAGATATAGAATTTTCAATTTCAAAAGCTTCAGCTTTATACTCTTTTATTGTATTTTTTAAATTTAGTATATTTTTTTCTATTTGTTTATACTCTTTTTGAAAAGACCTAAATCTACACAATGAAGAAGAAAGTTTTTCTGAGTGCTCTTTTATTTGGGAAAGTGTAGCTTTTATAAGATCTTCTTGAATACCTTTTTCTATATATTTTGTTACTAAATTTAGTTCGATTTTACTTAACTTATCCACTTTATTTTGAATATGAGATGTTAATTTTTGTAATTCTTCTATGTTTTCATTTATTTTATTAAAGAAAAACCTTGCAGCTTTATTTAAAAGGTCTAAAGTTTTTTTATCAACTTCTCCACAAAACATATCTATTTCTCTATATTTAAAATATTCATTTATAAAAATTAGAGGATTTTTTGATATTATATTTCCTACTGTTTGCATATCATTTTTAGAAAGTTCATATGTTCTTTTTATTGTACTTCTAACAGAAGGAACAAACAAATTATTATTAAAGTTTATAGTCTTTTTTTCTAATTCAATATCATCAGTCAACCATCGTTTATATAAATTACTATCGTTCTTTTTAGAAGTTTCAATAAATCCTGAGTCTATTCCCTCAGAAATATTTGTTAAGGCTTGATTGTTTGTAGAGGAGCAAACTATAGGAGTAGAAAATAAAACAACTTTCTCTTTTAAATAGCTTTCATAACTTTTTATAGCTGATTTTACTGTATAATCACCAAATATGCCTCTCAATAATGAAGTTTTACCTGTTCCTGGTGCACCATTTACAGGTAATACATCTTTATTTTCAAGATAACAACTCAATGCTTCTCTTTGTGTTTGTGCTAAGGGATATTCTTTATCAAAGGAACCAAAATGAGAAGAATAAGAATTTATAATTTTTTTTGTAGTGATAATCTCACTTGCTTCTATTTTAGGATAGATTATATCATTCATTTTTCTTCTATCTACACTAAAGTATGAGTATATCAAATTATTAATGTTTTGATGTTCAAAGATAGTATCATAAATTTTTGTCAATCCCATATTCAGATTTTGTGAAACCCCAATAATAAAAGCTTTATCTTGAAACTCCTTTTCTATATTATATTTATCTGATTTAAAAACAGGCTCTAAAAATTCACTTATCTGTTTTTGTGTATGTTCAAATGATGATAAGTTAATATATGGTGTTTCTAAAGAATATGGTTCTAGTATTTTTGGATTAAATACCAAATAAGGCTTAATCTCACAAGAAAATTCTTCTTCATCTTCTGTTAAGCTATACCCCAAATATCTTTTTATCTCAATAAATATTTTATCTGGTGTTAAAAAATTAAACTCTTTATCATAGTTTGGGAAAAGTATCACAAAAGAAGGAACAAACTTAGAATAATTAGAAAAAGGATTTTCTTTTAAAAGATTAAATGCTATTCCATATTGAAAGAAGTTTGAATCTTTTGAAAAAATAAATTTATTATGTTCATAGATATTTGGGGGATCATATCTTTTTTTAAGTTTTTGCCCTTCAAAATTTATAGTTCTTTCAAAATATGACACTTCATGAATAAATGATTCAATTGTATCTTCACTAAGATATTCAATAGGCAAAAAGTTATTCTTAAAATTACTATCTAATGAAAAATAATGATTCTTTTCTAGCTTTTTATCATATTCTTTATTAATTTTATCACTTACATGATATGAAGATATCTGAGTTTTTTTATATTTTGTTCCAAGAACATTATCAATCCTAAGTGCTAAATCATAATATTTAAATAACCTGTTTAAAAACTCTTCTCTTCTCATATTTTATTTACTTTCTTTTTAATCTATATCTTTTTAAAAAATTCCAATATCTGCACCATACCAAAGTATCAAGGTTACAATATTCTAAAGTTTTCATTTACTCTTATATAAACACATTCATTTTTTACTAAATAATAATTATCTTCTTTTAATTAATTCTTATATTTAAAATTTTTACGATTAATATTTAACATATATATTTTTTTCATTTTTATTTTTTTGATAAAATTCAGGCTTGTTTTTAAAGCTTTGTTCACCTTCGAATCCTTTTAAAATTTCATCTAGTTCACTTATGCAAATATCGCCTTTCATTCCTTTTGTTTCAGCTTGAATATTTCCATCTTCATCTATTTCTATTATTACATTATACTCTTGCATTATTTTCCTTTTCTATCATTTTGATAAGCTTATTTGTTGGATATCCTGTAATTTTAATATTTGCATTTATATCTATATCTATTTGAACATCGCTATTATTGAATTGCCAAGGATCAATATCTTTATTTAATAAATATAGACTTTGATTATTATTTATTTTATTTTTATCATATCTACCTGATACTAAAATATCAGTGTAATTTAGTAAAACTTTTTTAAAATCACTTTGAAGTTCCTCTATATCAAACCCACTAAATATCTGAATATCTAAATTAGTATTTTCTTTTACTAATTGAGCTAATTTTGATAGTTCATCAGATTGTAGAAATGGTTCTCCCCCAGTAAATGTTATACCATTAATAGTATCTCTTAAATTTATAATTTCTTTAAAAACTTCATCAACCGTTTTTAATATTCTTTTTTCAAAACTCCAAGTTTCAGTATTCCAACAGCCTGTACATGCTAAATCACAACCTTGAAGCCATAATACATATCTACATCCATTTCCATTAACATAGTTTGAAGTTGCAATATTATGAATGTTCAACATTTAGTAAGTTCTTTTTTGAAGTACTAATCTAATAGTATTATCTTCTTGTATTTGTTTTTTTAGTTTATAGCCTTGTCTTTTAGCATTTTCAATTAGTAAATTAGCTTTTTCTTCTCTTAGTATTCTTTTTTCTTCTTTTATTCTTAATTTCTCTGCTTCTGCTAGTTCTTCAAGATATTTATTAAATCTTTGAGTATAAAGAGATTCTATTTTTTCAATTTCTTTTTTCTTTTGATTTTCATCAATTTGATCCCATGCATCATATTCATTAAATATGAATCGTTTGTTTTCTATTTTTATATCTAATCTTAACTCATCTAGTATTTCTTTAGCTATTTGAATGTTTTGAATTAATAGTTGCCCTTTTATATTTATTGTTCTACTCATCTTTAGCTCCTACAACTACTTTATAATCCTTATCACAATATCTTTGTTTTAATTCATTTGCTTTATTAATGTCTTCTTCAAAGATAATTTCTAAAAAGTAAGAGTTATTTGTTTCATATAACACACCAACCTCGGGCAAAATATATCTTGGTATATTTAATTTTTTATATTCATTTGAATTCGTTTTATTTTTCTTGAAGTTTTTAATCTCATTTTGTTTCGGATTATATTTAAATTCTGAATATTTATCATTTATTTCGTGTTTTAAAGAATCAATTTTATTCTCTATTGTTCTAATTTCTTTCTCTATTTTAGTAAATTCTTTAGTATTTTTTTCTTTTTTTTCAAATAGGAGTTTTTTTTCTTTTAATTCATGTTCTTGCTTCTCCAAAGTTTTAGTTTTTTGTTCTTTGTCTCTATTCCACTTATCCTCAGCCTCTTTTCTCTTTTTATTTTCTTTAAAATCTGTATTAGATTTTATTATACTCTCAAAAAACTCTTTGAATTCAACTTCTATAAACTTTTCTAAATCAACTATTGATAGTTTACTTAAATCTAAATCTTTATACTCTTCAATTTTTTTTAGATTTTGTTTTGCTTTTCTATTTGCACCCATAAAAAAAGAGATAACCCCACTTTCTTTTTCTAAATCAGTAAGTACTCTATTTAATATTTCTAGATATTCTTTAAACTGCCTATCAAGTTCTTCAAAGTCATTATATAAATTAGCTTTTTTAGCATTATTAGGTTTTGATGGAGGGAGTACTTCCCATGAAAAGTTTATCTCTTTAATATATTTTTCCTGCAGAAATTCTACTTTTGTAGTATTCATTTCTTCAATTATATTTGATTCTATACTCCCTAAATTTACTTTTTTACTAACTTCTATATTTATAATATTATCCCAGCTTTCATCTATTGGTATAATTTTGTCTTCTGAAGATATTTCTTTTAAAAAGTTTTGAGTATAAATCCATTTGTCTGTAATGTCAAATTCTATTTCTTTAAGCAGTAAATTACCAATTTGAAGTTGGTCTGTATTTTGATAAATAATTGAATTAATAACAGTACTAACATATTTATTCGTAGATTCTTTATCTAAAAGTACAGATTTATATTTTTCATCTTTAGGTATATAAATCTTTTCAAGGTCCTCTAAATCATTATTTGTAATATTAATAAAATCTAGTTCTCTTTGGTTAATTGTTGGGAAAGGAGATTCAATAGGTTCAGCAATAGTATCTACTAATTTTTCAAGTGATGCACACTCCCAAAAATAGTAGTTGAAAATATATTTTAAATCTGGAGTTTTGTTTTCATCAATTTTAATAAATATATTTTCTTTATTTTCTAGTGGGTTAATGAAAATATATGCAATATTATCAATAATAATTAGATTGTTTTCTAATTGTTCAACCTCTCTTAAGACAGTAGGTTTTTTAGAATCAAATCTTTCTAATGTTTGTTTAGATTTATCAAATGATTTTAATAAAATATATATGTTTATTTCATCATTTTCATATAGTGCATCTATTATTTCATTTGATATATTTTCAGTAGATGATAATTGAATTGTCTTTTTTGCATTGTGAATTTTATGGACTATTTTTTCATAGCTTTGCAGATCACTACTAGTATCATCTTCTTTTATTAAATAGGAAATAGTTTCACCAGAGTAATCAATCGTTTTTTCTAAATTTATTTTTTCTATTTTACCCATTATTTTATTTCCTCTAATAGTTTAATTACTCTAGGAGCAATTTTTTCAATATCCTCTCGTTCAAACAAATCAAAACTTGTATTATGAAGGCCATCGGTACTTTCTCCAGTTCTATATATTAGACTATTATTAACTATCCAATGTCTTGTATGTTCAATTTCATTTTTTTCTTTTATTATTCTCTTTATTTTTTGTTTATCTATAAGTTTTTTTATTTCATTTAATTCCTTTTTATAATAATCTTTAGTTGTAAAAATTGTGACACTTGGATTATCTAAGTTATTTAATATTTTTATAAGAGTAGATAAGTTTCTTTTTGAGTTTAGGTATCTATCCATAATTATTAATTCTTCAAAAGGTATTTTAAATTTACTTTTATAGTCTTCAATACTTTCTATTATAACTCTTTCTTTGGGTACTATATTTGCATCAAAAGGATATAAGTCAATACCTGCTTGTAAAAGCCAGTAATATTTAGAACTTCTACCAAATTCTTTTAAAATTCGTTCAAAATCAAACTCTAATTCAAACTTTTTAAATACAGGGTTTCTTTCTTTTATATCTTCCCATAGCTCTTGAAGTTCTGATTTTGATATGTATTTATTAAGTTGTTTAATTTCATCTTTTAAAAGATAGATAAACCATTCTTTTGCATCATATTGTGTTTTTGGAATAATATTAATATCTTGAAATTTACCTTTTAAGTCACCATAATCTTGAAATTCTATATTATCATCATATGTTATTTTAAAAGATTTAATAGCTTTATCATTTTTTTTAATTAAAGAAAATTCTATTTTCAACGAACCAAATTCATTATCCCATTCACCATTAAACAAACTGTTAAAATCAATATCTTCCATTTCAAAGCTTTCATCATTAATAGTATATTTCCAATTTTGATCTAAATATTTAATTACTAATTGAGAATTATCAATACTCTCAAAATTAGCTTTATCATTTTCAATAATATTTACTTTAAAATCTTTATTTGTTTTATCTTGTACAGTTTTTATAAAATCTTTATTTTGATTAGTGTTATTAGCAGTATTTCTAGTTACTGCTTTTTCTCTTTTTATTTGTTTGTTTTTATATTTGAAAGGTAGTTTTGTATCGTTCTGAAATATTTCTAAAGAATATTTTCCATACTCTTTTTCAGGAAACCCTTTTTCTATATTTTCTAAATAACCATTTTTTATAACTCTTAGACCTTCTAATTTATTTACAATATTTTTTATTGCAGATTCTGGCATATTTTTATATTTTAATTTTTCAATTAAATCATCTTTTGTTTCTATGCTTTTTAGTAGGTCAATATATGGTGATTTTTCATCAAAAAAATCTACTTCACCAACAAATTCCATTTTATATAGTTTTATATTTTTACTTAACTCTATTTTCATTAGATACCTTCTCTTTCAGCTAATCTTTTTAGTTCTAAAGAACCATTTTGTTTATTAAAAAAGTTTTTATCCCCTACAATTACTCTTTGATATTTTGCTCTAGTTAGTGCTACATTTAATCTATTTATATTATCCATGAAGCCTATTGATTTACCTCTAACCATACTTAGAAAGACTAAATCAGCTTCCATTCCTTGAAACTTATCAACTGTATAAAGAAGTATATTTACTCCATTTTTATGAAATCTAGACATTTTATTTGGTTGGTTACACAATTTCTTTAATCCCTCTCTCAAAATAGTTTCTTGAGGTTTATAGAAAGTTAGTACAGCAATACTCCATGACTCTTCATCTTTATTTTTAGGAAACTCTTTTGTAAACTCCAAAAACTTACCTATTTCTTCTATAATAGTATCTACTTCTTTATAGTGTCTTCTATCATTGTTTTTTTCTTTATCACTTTTAGGTGTATCTATCCAAACTGCTCTTGAATTGTATCTATTATATTCCCATTCTCGATTTATTGTACTAGCATTTTGTAATGCTTGACCATCTTCATTTGTATAAAACTCTTCCCTTGAAAATTTAGAAATATCAGGTGACATTCTATGTTGAGTTTTTAAAACTTCATGTCTTTGTTTTAAATCTCTTTTGTCAAATCCATCTGTAATAGTTGTAGAGTTTTTATGTTTTTCTCCATTTCCAATTTGAATAGATTCTAAGATTGATGGAAGTGTCATATTATAAATCCTTTCAACAGGATTATTTTCTTCAACTGGTTTAAGTAATTCATATGTTCTTTCATAATATGAATCTCTCTTTTTTAACATTCTTCTTTCGTAAACTCTTATCATTCTCCATGATATTGCTTCTGCCCAATTTTGTTCTTTTATCATTGATTTAAAAGAAGATTTATATTCATAAGGATTATTATCTTTAGGAAAATTATTATTGATTTCTGCAAATTTTGATAATCTTTTTTTATGATTTAAATAGTTTTGTTTAAACCAAAAATCATCATTATCTTTATCTTTTTTTAAAACTGCAATATGGGTTTTAGGTAAAGTCTTTTTTCTTTTCTCCCATTCACCTTCTTTTATTAAAATTAAATCACTACCTAATAATTTAAATAAATCTTCTTCATTGCTATAAGAAACTATCTTTTCTTTATATGGATTATCATCTTTTTCTGACCATTTTGTTAAGTATTTTTTGATTTCTTCTTCTTCTTTATTTGAAACTTCTACAATATATGGGGTTTGAATTTTATTCTTTTTATCATAAGTGTTATGCAGCGTTTCAAATATTATTCTTATTGCCTTTTGCTTATCTTCATGTACAGAAACATTTAAGTTATGAACTATATGCGATTGTTCTATAAAAGGTGAAAGTTGTTTAATATCTCCTACAAGTATCCATTTTTTTGCTAACATTGCAGGTACTAAAAATTCTTGAAAAGTTGTTTTACTTGATTCATCAATAATCATATAGTCAAAAATAGTATCCATAGGTAAAAGAGATTCTTCTCTTCTACCATCTTTAAAATTTACTCTATCTCTTATGGGTGGAAATTGATTTATTCCCATCGTAGTAGCACATACTAAGTTTGCACTATCAAGCACAATTTTTTTTGCCATATCTTCATTAAATCCATTATTAATATATGTTTCTATTTTAGCATCGATTTGTAAATAATTAATGGCTTCTCCAACACTTTCATTCCTTCCAATCCTAAGTGCTTCTACATTATTATCAATATCATATTTATATATTCTCTCTAGTACATTGTCTATTGCTACATGTGTTGAAGCTGATAAAAGTATCTTTTTACCTAATTTAAGAAGTTGTAAAATTAGTTCTAAAATAGTTGTAGTTTTACCACTTCCAGGAGGACCTTCAAGTAATGCAAAATCATCTGTAGCTATAGCTTTTTTTACAAACTCTCTTTGATCGATTGTACCATCAAAGTTTTCATTATTTAAAATATACCAAGAATCTATATTGACATCTTTACTATTCTTCCATAACCTTTCACTTTTTCTTTCAAGAAGCTTTATAAGATTTTGTTGTGCTTTAACTGGTGAATTATTTAATAGCCTTATACTATTTTGTTGTTTTTTTAAATTTCCAGTATCTATTTTTATTTTTATTGGTTCATTTTGTATTAGATGTTTAGGATTTCTAAAATCTTGTCTAAGAATAAGAATTTTATCTTCTATCTTTTTTACTTTTATATCAAAAGTAGTTTTTTTATTACCATCTTGATAGATAGTTTGTACATCATCTGCAAGAAAATATTCTGATATAGTTTCATCATCATTGTTATCATCATCTATAAGTTGAATAACTATATCACTTAATTTTGTATTATTTATCTTTTTCCATTCATATTCTATATTATTTTCATCTTTAAGTATTTTTGAGATTGGCTTACATTTACATTGATATTCATTTCCCATTTTTTCATAGAAAAACTCTATATTATTGTCAAATAACTGATTGAATGTATATATATACTTTGTACTTTTTAATACTTTACCATTAAATTTTAGTTCTTTTATATTTTTGTTAGTCCTAATTTCAATATTCCATCCATCTTCTAGTGTTTCAATATTTTCAATTTTAAATTTTTCATTTTGACTTTCAAGAATATCATTTTGATTTAATGATAAGTTTTCTATCTCATATTTAACTTCAATATTATTAACCTCTACTATCTCATTTTCAAGAGCTAATACATCAATATTTAAGTAAATACAGTTTTTATCTATATCAATACTATCTTTATCAAATCTTATTGTTTTATCTTGTGTATCAAAAAATAATTTATTTCTAGTTTCTTCTAATATATTTATATCTTTAAGTATAACTTTAAATATACTTTTTGGTTTTTCAATTTTAAATTTACTATATACAGGTGTGATAGATAAATTAAAATTCGATTCTATTTTTTTCCAATCTATTTCATAAGAGCTTTTTTCTTCTTCTGTTTTAATAGCTTTATTCAAAAACTCATAATATGGTATTAAAGCTTCTTTTGTAGTATGTCTTAGAGCATCTACAACTTTTTCATTATTGTTAAAACAAGTAAAATATGATCTATCACCGAGGTGTAGTTTATTATTCCAGTTAGAATTTCTTTTTTTATTCTTTGCCATCAATATTACTTTATAAAAGGGTTATGTTTTTCTTGTGCAAGAGTTGGTATTTTTTCATTTGATTTTGGTAATTCTTCACTATCTCCTGTTGAAGCAAACCTAGCTCTAACTTTTGCCCAAGTTCTTAAATCTTTTATATTGTCTGCCATGGTTTTAGATAAAGGGAAAGTCTCTTTTAGTGCTGCTTCAATATCTTTAGTTTCAATTTCTCTACTATTATTATATGCGATAAATAATGCTTCATTTACCGCTTCTTCTATCTCTGCACCACTAAATCCAATTGATAAAGTTGATAGTCTGTCTAAATCAAATTTTGATATTTCTCTTTCTTTTTTTTCAATATGTATTTTAAATATCTCTTTTCTTTCATTTGATGAAGGTAAATCTACAAAGAATATTTCATCAAATCTACCTTTTCTTAATAATTCTGGTGGTAATGCCTCTATTTTATTAGCTGTTGATATTACAAAAACTTCATTTTTCTTCTCTTGCATCCATGTAAGAAGAGTACCAAATACTTTAGCACTAGTTCCACTATCTCCACCATCAGAGATACCACTTAATCCTTTTTCAATTTCATCTATCCATAAAATAGATGGAGCAATAGCTTCACTAAGTTTTAAAGCTTCTCTCATACGAGCTTCACTTTCCCCAACTAATGAACCAAATACATTTCCTAAGTCTAATTTTAAAAGTGGTAATTTCCATTCATTTGCAATAGTCTTAGAAACTAAACTTTTACCACATCCTGGAATACCTAAAAGCATTACTCCTTTTGGTGAAATTAGCCCAAAATCTCTGGCATCTTTTGTAAATGCTTTACCTCTTTTTTCAAGCCAATCTTTTAAGTTTTCCATACCTCCAACTTCTCTAAAGTCACCTTGAGGATGAAAATATTCAAGTACTCCACTTTTTTTGATGATTTGTTCTTTTTCTTGTACTATCGAAGGTACTTCATATTTTGTAAGTCTGTTTTTATCAGCTATTATTTTTCTATATGTCCATTCTGCTTCCATTATCGATAAACCTTTAGAGGCACTGACAATCTCTCTTTTATCTTCACTATTTGGTTTGTTGTCATATTCTAAGTTATCTGTAATAGATTCTACTATCGCTTCTAGTGTTTCTTCATTTGGTAATTCTATTTCTAATAAAGGGATTTCTTTTTCAAACTCTTTTACATTTAGGTTAAATGGTGTTTGGATAATCAATGTCTTTTTTAAACTAGAATCAATTCTACATATTTCTCTGATTTGTCTAATAACTTCAAAGTTATTGTTTGTTATAAAAGGATGAAAATCTTCAAGTATAAAGATACAATTTTTTTTATCTTCTTCTTTAAACCATTCTAATATATCTAAAGGATCTTTCTCATCATTTTCATTTGTAAAATTCCGCTTCTCTTTATCCCATTTTTTACATCCACTTGTAACACTCCAAGTAAATAAGTCTAACTCATTTTCTTGAGCTATTCCAACACAAAAACCATAAAGTCTTTGCCATTCATAAGTCACTATTTGAACAGCTGGTATATTTGCTTTTATTAAATTTTCTAATTCATTATTAAAATTCATATAATCTCTCTTAATTTATTCAATATCTTCACCATAGCCAAAGTATCAAGTTTACAATACTCTAAAAGTGAAGTTCTCATTTTCTGTTTACTTACCTCATCAAGTTTACTAAGATTTGCAAAGGCATTCATAGCTTGGCTTCCATTTTGTACACCATCTAACTCTTTATAGGCTTTTTCAAACTCTGGTACAAGTGCTGGAAGTACATACTTTATAGAGTAACTTCCTTGCATACTTGGGGTTACGTACCATTTCTTTTGAAAAGGTAGCATTAGGTCTTGCATGTTTTCATTTATAGCTAATAAGTGAATACTTAGGTCAGGGAAAAGGTTTGCAAGTCTTGTTATCACACCTTTTTCAAAACTCATATTGTAAGCTAATACTGTAACATCACTTGGGATATCTTCACATAGCTTTAACGCTAACTCATATCTACTATCTACACAATGCTTGCTCAAATACTCTTTATGCTCCAAAGTACCATCTTCATGCTCTATATGAAGTGAGTATTGAAAAGGGATTTGCTCGAAGGGCTTTATACCTTTGTATTGTGGTATGGCTTGTTGGTAGGTTTCAAAGTCTAAGTGATAGATTGGGTATGTGAGGTTTTCTAAAAAGGCTTTGATATTTTCTTTGTCTATATAGCTTGCTTTTGATTTGTAGTTTTCTACTGCTTGGGCTTGATTTGCCGTCATATCAAAATCTACTGGGATATCTTCTATATCTATGATACCTTGATTGTAAAGTTCAACTTGCTTTTTACTTCCTAGATTGAAAATATTAAAAATAGAATAATCTGGAATTTGTCTTTGTACTTTCCAACAATAGTTTTTAACATCACACTCATAAGGTTTGTTACAATGCTTTCCTATATCTATATCTGGCTCATTTACCTTATCTTCTAAATAAGTTTCAAACTCTTTTAATATGCTTGGGATATTTGACTGTAAACTTTGCACTTCACTAGTGACATCCACTATCTTAAAAAGCTTTTCTAACTCTAAAGACTCACCTCTTACATACTCATTGTTTATATGTACTACACTTGCACTTTTTATACTAAAACCTAAGTTTTGTAAAACATAGTACTGAATAGATACATCATGAAGATATATATCTTTTACCTCAGTTGAGCTTTTAACCTCATAGATAGATGCACCATCACTATCTAGTTTTAAAATATCTACCATAATAAGTATACCCTCATAGCTAAAAGTAGCTTCGTAGATATTTGATACACCCTCTTCCATCCACTGTTTTGTAGTAGATATCATCTCATCATAATTTGTAGTGTATGATACTTCTTTTCCATCAGGGAAAAGCTTGCAAGCTAAGTCTCCTACTATATTTCCAGTTTCAAATATAGCTTGAGCTTGCTCATCTGGTGGTGTCAAAACACTTGGCTTGTATTTTTTAAGCCAAAGTGCTTTGGGGCATTGGATGCCTCTTGTGTAGAGGGATTTAGATAGGTTCATATTACTCATTTAATCCTAAATTTTCTTTATCTACTGCTATAATATATTTTCCTCCATTCCAATCATGAAGTTTTCCATTAATGCTTTTTACTAAAAGGTATCTATCATTTGCCATATCAAATGTTATATTTTTTAGCAATATATTTTTATTTTCTAATCTTTTAATACTATCTTGTAAATACCAAGTATACCCAAAATAAGTAATTACTGTAAAAAATATAAAAGAAAATAGACTAGTAAAAAAAACTTTATATATTATATAGCTACTCGCATTTTTATAGATTTCTGTAGCTTCATTTGCATACTCATTTGCTTCTTTAAAATTTGTATTTATATGATTTACCACAGCATCAGCTATTGCATGGCTTTTAGATTTAACCTCTTTTTGAATTTCTTCATTTATATTTATTACACTATTATTTAGTTCTTGAATTGATTTATTAAGATTTCTATTATTGACCTGAAGATTACTATTCTGTAAATCATAATTCTCAATCAACTTATCAAGATTTTCTTTACTATCTTCTACTGAATCTAAAAGATTTGATGCAGATTTGAACAAAAAAATCATTTTTTCTTTTTCTTCTTTATTCATTTCATACCCCTATATATGTTATTATTTCGGCTTTGTGAACGATTTTGCTCTAGCTTCTGTTCTAGTTCATATTCACTTTGCATAACACTCTCACATTTTTGTTGAATTTCTTTTTTAAAATCATTGTGCTGTAGTTGTAGCTGTTCAATTTGAGAAAATTCTACATAATTAATACCTTCTTTTGATACAGATACAATTAATCCACCAGTACCAATTGCTCCAGAACCTTGACATGTTGATATCAAAGATAAATAATGTTTTTGCTCTTCGTGTGTGATACTAGATATAGGATTATTTACTTCAATTGAAATACTCTTAATAAAACTTTCTAAGGTATCCATTCCCATAGTTCCATTATATGCATCCAAATAAGGGACAATCTTATTTACACAAATTTCCTCAAAAGGTTCAGTTTCTATATACCAATGTATTTGTCTTGATACATATTGCATTCTTTCGTTATCTTTTAATGCTTTTTCAAGCTTTTCTACTCTCTTTTTTTCTTTATTGGATGGATTTTTAGCATTTTTAAACTCTAAAACCCTCACTACACCAGGAAACTCTAATAACATATCACCCAATTCTTTATCAGCTGGCGTTTGCTGTAATAAATTTATAATACTTGGTAAAGTTTCTGTTCCGTCATCCAAGCCAATTTTTATACCTATATCAAGACCTAATCCATATAAAAAATTTCCAATTATTACATTTTCATATAATTTCAACTTCTAATTCCTTTGAGTTTATTGTTTAATTAGTATACTTATCTTTAAAATTAATTTGCATCGTTTCAAGACCAAATTTTTGAAACTTATATCTCATATATGCTGACATCATCTGTTCATGGGTAGACATAAATATTTGTCTGTCAGAAAACTCATTTCTTAATAAATTTATAAAGCCTGCTATATTTAATTCATCAAGAGTTTGAACAGGATCATCAATAAATAGTAATTTACTTTTTGAATATCTTTTATTTAGTGCTAATGTGAAAGATATTATTAATGAAGCCAACTGCCCTGAACTCATAGAAAAAATAGCATCATATTTATCATAATTAGCAATACCCGAACTACCTACTTGTACACTTTCAATAAATCTTATTCCAATCTTGTCAGCTTTAATAAAAAGACCTAAACCATTTTGATAGTCTTGCATAATTCTTCCAGAATAAATATGAAATAAAATTTCAATATCTTGTATTAACTTTTCTTGATAAAGTTTTAATTCATCTTTATAAATTTTAATAATTTTAGATAATTTTTTATTTATTTGTAATGCCTTGTCAAACTTTTCTTTTTTTGTATTATATTCATTATTTAATCTTTCAATTTCACTATTCTGATATGAACTATATTTCCAATTAATATATTTTTTCTTTTGAATTAATTGTTCTGTTTTTAGTAGTTCTAGTTTTTCTTTTTTCTCATCAAAATATCTAACATAATAATCTGAAAAATACTCTTTTATATTCTCTGGTTCAAAGTCTTTTTTTACTCCACTTATATTTTCTTTTAACTTACTAATTCTTTCATCTAAATTTACTACTGTTTTAGGATCTTGATTGAAAAATGTACTTAAATCTATTCCTAACTTTTCAAAACTAGAATTTAAATTTTTTAAATTCTCTTCTCTCTTCTTAACCTCTTGCAATTGGTTAATAAAACCTTCATCAAGTTTATTATCTTTAAAAAACTTATTTACCTCAACAATCATTGGTTGAATAAACTTCTTATCAAAATCTTCTATAAGAGACTCTAATTCACCTCCATTATTAGTTATTAATTCAGATAACATTTCAGATTGTCTATCGAAGCTGTCTAATAAATCTTTTTTTTCTTTCCAATCGTATCCACATACAGGACATACTGTGTCACTACTATCTTCAAGATATTCTTTATATTTGGATATGAGATTTTCTCGTGATTCTTTTATATTACTTAAAATTTTTTCTAGTTTATTTGATGTATCTATTTTACTTTTGATTACTGTTATTTTTGCTTTATATTCATCTATATCAATAAATAGTTTTATAATATCTTCAATATTTTTTGGCACATCTATTTTTTCTTCTTGGAATACAGTCAAAATTCCTTTTTCAAAATTTTTCACATATTTCTCAAGTTGATTATGAATGTTTAACTTAGTTTTTAAATCATCATTTTCATCAAGAAAATTAAAAAAACTCAATAAATTCTTAACATTAGTATCATTTTCTGTAAGTTTTTCTAGCTCATTATTAAAAGTTTTATTTTCAAAATCTTCAAAATTATTGATAAAGAAAATTAATTTATTTAACTCTCCATTTTCTCCTAACCATAAAGAATAATTATTTGATGTAAAGTCTAAATCTTCTTTATCCCAGAATATTTCTTTCTCAGGAAACAATTGAGTATATTCAGATTCTTCTATATCTGTCAATAAATTAGATAGGTACTCATTTTTACGTCTTAAGATATCTTCATAATCTGCTTTTGCATTAGCATTTGATGCTTCATTTAACTTTTCTTTTACGGAAGTTAGTTGATTTATTTTAGTACTTATTTCATCTGTATTAAATAAATGAGAAATATAATCTTTTCTAACTTTATCTTTTTGTTTCAATAAATAAGTATTGTCTTCTTGTTCTATATAATTTAGAAAGCCAAAATTTTTATTAAAATCATTGCCTAATAAATAATTAAAAAATGTTTCACTGTCCTCAACTAAGTCTCCAGTATCAGCTTCATATTCACTCAACTGATACAAAGGTAAAGAAAATGTTTCAAAATCAATACTATTAGCAAGTGTTTCACACCCTTCTTTTCTCATTAAGTAATATGTAGTATCATTTATCTCTAATTCTACTTTTATAACCATTTCATCATCTAACAAAGCTTTATTACAAAGAATTGGATTATCATTTATCTGTTGTCTGCCATCAATAATATTTGATAATGAGCTATATCTTCTTAATTTACCAGTGAAAAGTATTTCCAGTGAATCATAAAAAGATGTTTTCCCAAAACCATTGGGACCATCTAGAACTATTAAATTAGGATTGACAAAATCAATTGTTTCTAAACTTGTGAATAATTTAAAATTTTTAACTGAAATTTTTTTAATTTTAATTCCCATCTATAGTTCCTTCTGTAACATCAAATAAACTATCTATTATTTCAGAGGTTTCTTTACTTTTAATCTGTTCTAGTGTTAGATCCCCATATACTTCGAAAACTTGATTATTCAAATGTATTAGTCGATTATCATTATTACTTTCTAACTTATTATTAATTATATGCTGCAAGGATTCTATATTGGAAGAAGTATTAATATTTATATTTATAAAAGGTAATTTAATCACTACCCTATAAAATAATTCCCTCCAACTACCTTGTAAAGGATTTTCTTTATAATCTCTAAAAGTTTTTTCATTTGCAATATTAGAAGAAAAGAAATCATTAATATTATTACCATCAAGTTTATCTTTAAATTCTTCTAATTCTGTAGGTGAATAATAAAGAATATGTTTTTTAAAATAATATGGATTTTCCTCAATTGGCATAATCTGTTTTTTCATTTCTAACAACTCTAACTCACCAGTTGTATTCCAAATAATTAATAATGAAGCATTTTTTTCTAAATCATTAGATTCATGTTTTATTTTACAATCATTAAGTATATCACTTTGTCTTGAAACTACTGAACTCAACTCATCTTCTTCAATGACAACCCAAAAGTCTTTTTTTTCTGAATCATTCGGATATGTAAATAGAAAACCTTGTTCTAAATCTATTTTTTCATAACCATTAGCTTCAAATAAACCACTTACAATGTCAATCATTCAATTCTCCTTTTGCATCATCTATACATACTAACGATATTTCGTTCCATTTCATAATATGTTTATATTCTTTATCATCATCTTGATAGTTGTTTCTAACTATATGGGATGCAGTCATCGATTCTACAGTAATAGAATCAGTAATTAAATTCTGGTTCTCAAAAAGTAAATCTAAGTCTGTACTTAGAGCATTATTTATTATTTGATCGCATATCTTTTCTGTATTACGAGGATTTCCAATTATACATGTTGGAGAAAATGATTTACTATCATTTTTCCATTGTAATAAACATCTATTAAGATAAAGTGGTTTTTTTTCAATTTGGTGCAATATATATATAAACACATCTTTAATCTCAGTTTGTTGTGGAGAATTATCTTTATAATCACTAAGTGATTCAAATTTAAAAGTTCTATGAGGCATTATATTTTTAATAAACTTGATTAAATCTTTTTTTTGTAAAGATTCAAAAAACAACATAAAGTCATTCATACGAGTGAGTTCATCATTCATAGGTTCATTTTCAATACAATATTCTTGATAGTATCTACATATATCATTTTTTATTTGATATAAATAATATTCATTACTTATCGTTCTCAGATTTAAATCTTCATTTAAGATATCAAGAAAATCTTGAAATGGTATTCGCTGTATAAATGCTGCATCTTCATCAGATAAAAGATTTAGATGGATAATTCTATGTATCTCAAATAGTTTTTCAGTTATTAGATTATCTAAATATTTTCTTACTAAACTTGCATAATCTCTATTATCACGACCTCTAGGCTGTGTAGAAATTATTAATTCTTCTATTTTTGTATCTATTAGATTAACTTCACAATAAGGAATAGAATCATATTTATAAACTTCTATTGGATTAAAGTCAGCTTCTATATCCTCAATATTTTTATCAGAAATAGCCTTTGCAAGGTGAAAAAAAAGATTATTACAACTAATTGTATTTCCACCACTTTGTAGTTTTTCAAAGTCCTCTTTATAACTAGAGAAGTGTGTGTCTTTTTTTGCTTTAACCTGATGCAATGATACTATATGATTATTAGCATCAATTATTGCAAAATCATCTAAACTATCTAATTGTAAAGTATAATTACTTTTATCAAGTTCTAGTAGAACGTGATAGATAGCAACTTTTCCTTGATAAACAAATCCACTCCAACTACTAATTGCAGTATTTAAAAGTTTTATATATTTTCTTAACCAATCATCATGACTTTCTGTTAAAATATTACTTTTATTAAAGCCATTTGGTTTTCTACTCTTCCACTTCATTCTTTTATCCTAATTCAAGTCCAACCCACTCGTCCCATCACCCTTAGGCTCTACCTTTATCTGCAATGGAATTCGCTCTTTTAGTGCTTCCACATGGGAAATCACACCTACCATTTTTCCTGAACTTTGTAATTGATTTAGTGCATTTAGTGCTAGTTCTAGGCTATCACTATCTAGTGTTCCAAACCCTTCATCAAGAAAAAGTGAGTCTATACTTATCTTTTGGCTTGCTAGGCTTGATAGTCCTAAGGCTAAAGATAGACTTACTATGAAGCTTTCTCCCCCCGAGAGTGTGTTTACACCTCTTACCGCGTCACCTTGGAAGCCGTCAATTATCTCTATATCTAAGAGTTTGTTTGATTCTGTGTTTCTTTGAAGTTCATATCTTGGGCTTAATATTTCTAGGTGTTTATTTGCTAGGTAGATTAGTTGGTCTAGGGTAATACCTTGGGCAAATTTGGCGAACTTGTCCCCTTGGCTTGAACCTATCATATCATTTAGTTTTACCCATACTTGGAAGGCTTGTTTTTTCTTTTCAAGTTGTTTGATTTTATCTTCTGATTTTTTTATATTTTGGGTATTTATCTCTAACTCTTTTGAGATACTTCCTATGGTTTCTTGAAGTTGGTCTATTGTGCTTTGTAGGTTTTGTAACTCTTTGTTTATATCATCTTTGTTTTGATTTGTTGGATTTATCTCTTTTTCTAAGAGTTTATGTTCCTTTAGTTTTTTGTTTGTGTCTGTTTTTAGAGTTTGTATTTGTGTGTATTTTTCTTCTATGGTTTTGCATAGCTTTGTTAGGGTTTCAAACTCTTCTTTTGGTAAGTTTGCTTTTTCAAACTCCTCTTGTGAGTTGAAGCCATACTCTACTAAAGCTTTTTCAAACTTTTCTTTTATGATTACTAGATTTTGTTTGTCATTTTCTTGTTTTTTGTTTAGTTGTATTATCTGTTTTGAGAGGGATTCATCTTTTGATTTTAGGCTTGCAAGATGGTTTTGCAAATTGTTATAATGTTTTGAAAAAGTGTCTAAACTCTCTTGAATATTTTTTTCAAAAAGGTCTAAATCTTCTATATCCAAGATATTTTTGCTTTGGGTTCGAAGCTTTGTTATCTCTTCTTTTAGTTTTGATTGTTCCTCTTTTAACTCTTTTATAGTGTTAATGCTTGTGTTTATCTGCTGTTGTTTTTGCAGCTCTTTATTTAAAGCTGTTTGTAGAGACTCTTTTTTTATTTGTAAAGACTCTTTTTCCTCTCGTAAAGTTACATACTCTTTTAGCTCGTTTTCACAAAATTGCATTTGCTCTTGTAGTGTGGCTTTTGAGTCTTCTTGCAGTTTGAAATCGTTTGTTTTAAAGAACTCTTCTATTTGCTCTTTTGTAGTTTGTTCTTTTTGTATTTCTAGATTTGAGCTTTCAAGTTTTGAGTTAAGTTTTGCTAGATTTATTTGAGCGTTGTTTAGTTCACTGTTTTGCTCTTGTAGATAGATTTCTTGCTCTTTTATTTTAGCTAGTGTTTGACTTATCTCTGTATCTATATTTAAAGAGTGGTTTATATATGGATGCTCTTTTGAACCACATAAGAAGCACTCTTGCCCATCTTTTAGTTTGGCTCTATCTTGCTCGTAGTTTTTGATAAGAAGCTCTTTTTCTCTTGTTTGTTTTAGTGAGTTTAGAGTTTCGTTTATTTGCTTAATTAGTTTTGTTTTTTCTTCGTTTAGTTTTGTTTGTGATTCTATTTGAGTGTTGTACTCTTTTATCTTGTTTTGCTCTTGTGTGATTTGCTCTTGTAGTGTCTCATAATCACTTAGGGCTTTTAGAAGTGCTTCTATCTCTTTTAGTTTAGCTCTTGTGTTTTGCTCTTTTTGGTTTATATCTTTTGTTTTAGTTTCTAGTGCTTTGTATTGCTCTAATAGAGTTTCTAACTGCTCTTTTTTTGTGTCTAGATTTGATGAGAAGTTTTTGTATAGATTGTCTATTTGTGATTCGTCATTTAAAAGTGTTTCAAAATCTATCTCAAAATGCTTTGCCAACTCTTGTAGGTGTTGTGAGATTTTTTTACTTTTCTCTACATATAATGAGTTTTTACCATCACTTTGTGTTTTTATTGTTCTTAGTTCTTTTAGTTTTTTGTAGTTTTCATTGTATGTTGTTTGCTCTTTTTCAAGGCTTTGTTTTGAGAGTTTAAACTCTTGCTCTTTTGTTTGGATTTGTTCTTTTAACTCTTTGTCTTCTTTTTGTAAAGATTCTAAGCTTTGTTTATCATTTGTGATTGTGTTTATTAGTTGGTTTTTCTCTTGATTTAGGGCTTGTATTCTTATAGCTTTGTTTGCTAATTCTAGCTTTGTAAACTGCTCTTTGTTGTCTTCTTTTTCTTTGCTTATTTGCTCGAATTCTTGATTATATTTTTGGCTATCTGTTTCTAGTTTATCAAGAGTTTCTAGGTAGTTTGATAGTTTTTTTAGTTCGGTTTCTTTTTTATCTAATTCTTGTTTTTCTTTCTTGTTTGTTTCTAGTTGTTTTGTTTTTCCTTCTACTATGTTTGGCTCTAGAAGTTCTATACTTCCTAGTGCTATTTCATCTGCTTCTATCTCTTTTTTCTTGTGTGAGTATGTTTCATAGATACTTTGTGAGATTTGTTTGTAAATATATGTTCCAGTGATCTTTTCTAGTAAGTTTGAACGCTCGTTTTCTTTTGCTTTTAAAAAGGCATCAAAACTTCCTTGGGCTAACATCATAGATTGAACAAATCTATCAAAATCAAGCCCTGATATTTCCTCTACTACTTTTGGTACTTTTGAAAGGTATGATTCTAGTATTTTGTTAGAGTCTAGTTCTACTATCTCCATCTTTGCAGATTGGAAATTTCCATTTGGGTTTTTTCTTGCTCTTTTTTGCGACCAAGAACTTCTATAGACTTTGCCTTTTATTTCAAACTCTACTTCACATAAACACTCACCTGTATGTCTGCTCATCAAGTCATTTGGGTTTGTTAGCCTTGCTGTTCTTCCATATAAGGCACAAGTGATTACATCAAGAATTGTACTTTTTCCTGCTCCTGTTGGTCCTGTTATGGCAAAAAGGGATTCATCTTTTAGAAACTCTTGAAAGTCTATTTCAAACTCACCTTTTAGGGAGTTTATATTTTGTAGTCTTACTTTTAGTATCTTCATTAGATTTGCTCACTTTCATGAAGATTTGAAACTACTTCATTAAAAGTTTGAGATAACTGTTCTTTAAACTCTTTATTTTCTATCTCTTCTAAGTCTAATCTTTTTTCAAAAACCTCTTGAACACTTAGTTCATCTAGGCTTATGGCTTTTAACTCTTTTGCTCTTAATTGCTTTTCACTTTTTTCTATTTTTACTGCTAGGATTCTTAGCTCTAATTTTATAGCTAGTTCTCTTATCTCTGTGTTTGCAAACATTGGGTTGTCATCTTTTATATGAACTTCTATCCATGTTCTTTTATCTTCAATAGCTTTCAGCTCTTTTTTTATAGTTTCCAAATCACCTTTGATAACTTGAAGCTTTCTTTTTAAAGGAATTTCTAACTCTTCTATTTTTACATCTTCTTCTATAGTTACTACATTTACTTTTTGCGTATTTTTTGACTCACTAAAACTAAGAGGTATTGGAGAACCTGAGTATCTTACATGTTCGTTTCCTACAGTTTGATTGATATGCAAGTGTCCTAAAGCTACATAGTCAAACATACTAGCTAAATAATCCCCACCAATATCAAGTGTTCCACCTATGTAGATATCTCTTTCACTTTCACTGCTTCTACTACCAACTGTAGTCAAGTGTCCCATAGCTATGATTGGAGTATTTTGCTCTAAATCTTTTGCTTTTTTGAAAGCTTTTTCATAATAAGCTTTGATACCATTGTTTGCTAGTTTTTCTTTGTCGCTTACAGTTTCACCACCAAGAGATTGTCTTATGATACTATCTCTTAAAAATGGCACTGCACAAACTATTGCTTTAATATTGTCATCTTCTTTTATAGGGATGATTATATTTTCATCTTCATCGCCATTTACTACTACATGAACATTGAGTGCTTCAAGTAGTTGCTTTGGTGCTTTAAGTGTAGAAACACTATCGTGGTTTCCAGCTGTTATGATTGTAGTATTTAAACTATTTATAGTTGATAATTGTTTTAAAAAGTTGTAGTAAAGTTCAAGTGCATAGTTTGGTGGTGTTCCTGTATCAAAAATATCTCCTGATACAAGTAATACGTCTATATTATTTTCTTTTATTGTTTCTAAAAGCCAAGATAGAAAAGCTTCATGCTCTTCAATTCTGCTTTTTCCCATAAAGTTTTGACCTAAGTGCCAGTCAGAAGTGTGTAAAAATTTAATCCTATTCATTTTATTATTATAATATTTTTTTGTCACATATCCGTCACATATGTAATATTTTATATTAAATTTTGTTTAAATTTAGAAATTTAATTATAAATGTAACATTTATTAGTATATTATATTACCCTATATATATTTTATGTCCTTACTTTACTTTATTACTGTAATAGTTTTTTAAGTTATAAATTGTTAAAGTTCTGCCCATAGAGATTTGTGCTAACAATTTAATTCATTTTTTCCCTCTCTCTATAAAAAAAGTGTACTCTCTTTGCATATATTCTAAAAATCTATTTATTGAGTACACTTTTTTATTTTCCACTTCCAAACTTTACATAACTCTTACAAGGATTTTTATGAAACATATTCATACAATTTTAAAACACAAAAGTAGTGAATCTATATTTATGACTCTTTTTTTAGCTTTACCATTATTTACCCTACTTCCAATGGGTATTGACCTTTTTTTGCCTGCATTAAATGATATTCAAACTTTTTTTCTAGGTGACAATAGTGTTGCTAAATTTGCTATTTCTATTTACCTTCTTTTTTGGGGAATTGGTCAGATGTTTTGGGGAAGAATAAGTGATATCATAGGACGAAGAAATGTTGCACTTATAGGACTTGTTGTTTTCTCACTTGCTTCATATTTAATATCAAAAATAACACAAGACAATGCAACACAGTTTTTAGTATTTAGAGCTTTACAAAGTTTTGGAGGAAGTGCTTGTTTTGCTGCAATTTTTGCAATTATTAGAGATACTTTTGATGGAGTTAAATTAGGACGGGCTTACAGTTATCTAAATGGTTCCTTAGCTATTATTCCTGTATCTGCTCCACTGATTGGTGCATTTATTTTACAAACAAACTCTTGGCAATATGTATTTACTCTATTTTCTATTATTGGTTTATGTAGTATTGTTTGGACATACCTTTTTACAGCAGAAACTTTAGTAAAAAGTAAAGAAGACGATATCTTAGAAAAACAGTCTACTTTAGAAGCTTATAAAAGTGTAGTTACAAATAAAAGCTTTGTTTTATACCTAAGTCTTACCCTTGTTGGTTTTCTTGGTTTTATGTTCTTTTTAACTGTTGCACCATTGTATTTAATAGGACATTTAGGACTATCTAAAGTATCATTTGGTTGGATGTTTATGCTTATTGCCTTTGTTTTTATGATTGGTAGTTTTACTGTGCCTTTAATTGTAGAAAAAATAGGAATAAAAAACACAGTAAGTATTGGTATTGTGTTTTATACTCTTGGAGGAGTATTGATTTTTGCTCTTTCATCTTTTGGAATTTGGCAAACATATGTTTTACCTATGGCTATTATTGCAGCTGGATGTACAATCTTTGTAAGTGCTTGTCCTGCTTTTGCACTAGAAGATTTTAAAGAAAATGCAGGAACAGCATCAGGTCTATTTTCAGCACTAAACTTTGGTCTTTCATCTATGGGAGCAACTTATTTAGCTTCAATTATTAGCCTTGATTCTTCTAGAGATATCTCTTATATTTATATCGTAATTGGTACTTTAGTTATACTTACTTATTTTTTGTATAGCTTTTACAAAAATAAAAATATTGCAAAATGAAATACTTTTAACTAAGTAGAGTTTTTATTGATATACTTTCAAAATATAAAAAGAAAGGATATCATGGAGACTTATACTTATTATGTGCTAAGTTTATTAATAGGAATAAGTATTTTCACATCTTTTAAAAGAAGAAATAAAAAAAGATGGAAAGACGAAAGAAAAATAGACTTCTTAAAATAACTTTTCCTTAAAATTATCTAGCTACAATTTAAATAAAAACAAAAAGGTTTATCAAATGTCAAGTCTTACAAAAATAGGTGTAATTGGAGCAGGAAATGTTGGTGCAGCTATTGTAAATGCTTTAGTACTTAGAAATGTTGGAAAAGAGATAATATTATTTAATAGAGATAAAGACAAAGCTGTGGCTGAAACTATGGATATAGATGACACGATTCCTTTACTTTCAGAGATGATAGTAAAAGCTACAAATGATTATAAAGACCTATCAAAATGTAGTATTATTGCCGTTACAGTTGGAGCAAGACAAAAAGAGGGAGAGACAAGATTAGAACTTCTTGATAGAAATGCAAAAATTATGAAAGATATAATTAAAAATCTTGATAAATATGCGCCTAATGCTATTTTACTAATAGTTTCTAACCCTGTTGATATACTTACAAGAGTAGCCCAAGAAGCTACAAAAAGAGATAAAAATAAAATCTTTGGTTCAGGTACAGTTTTAGATACTTCAAGATTAAGATTTCAAGTAGGGAAAGAGCTAAATGTAAATAGAAAAAATGTTCATGTTCATGTTATAGGAGAACATGGAGATAGTGAGTTTGCAGTTTGGTCAAATGCAATAATTGGTTCAATCAAATTAAAAAACTTCCCTCTACCCAAAGGAACAAAACTAGAAGAATTAAAAAAGAGTACTATGCAAATAGTGAAAAACAGAGCCTATGAAATTATCCAAAGAAAAGGATATACAAACTATGGTGTTGCTGTTGCTGTTGTAAAACTTATTCAAAGTGTGATTAGAGATGAAAAAAAGATATTCTCAGTATCAGTAAAAGCAAGTAAAGAATATAACTTAGAGAAAGGTACTGTTCTTAGTCTACCTTGTACAATAGGAAGCCAAGGGGTTGAGTTTAAATTAAATGTCTCATTAAATAAAGAAGAAAAAATCCTACTTCTAAAAGCTTCAAAAAACTTAAGTGAAGCATATAAGAAAATCAAAGCATAAGCCTAAAAGGCTTATGTCATATAGTTCCTAAAAAGTGCTACAAATAAAATTGAAGCACACATAGAAATAAGAACATTGTTTGTTTTATACATAATCAAAACTATAAGTAAACTTGCAATTATTCCAGCTACACCTTCTTTTAGAATACTTGGAAACACCAAAGCTAAAAGTAAAGTAGAAGGAAGATAGTCTAAAAATAGTTCTATATTTTTATTTTTTGATAACTTACTTGAAAGTAGTATTCCAGAAACCCTTAAACTATAAGTTCCTAAAGCAACTAAAAATATTATAGCCAAAGCACTAAGTGTAAAACTATCCATATCTTTCATCCTTTGAAAAAACTACAGCTGAAAAAGCTCCTAAAATAGCTGCTAAAACGATATATATCTTTCCATCAATTAACTGTTCAAAAGCAAAGGCACTAACAATAGTTATAAGCCAAGGAATAATATTTTCTTTGCCTTTATACATACTAATTGCAAGGGCTAAAAAAATTGCAATAAATGCAAAGTCTAAACCATATTTTTCTGGACTTTGAATAAAATCCCCTAAAAAGTATCCAAGTGATGTGCCAGCAAACCAAATAGAAAAAATACAAACTCCACCACCTAATAAAAACATAGGTGTTATTTTCTCTTGTTTTAATCTCTGCATTGTAATAGCCCAACACTCATCAGTAACAAAATGCATATATTTAAATTTTTGAGTTTTACTTGTGCCTACAAAAAGAGTATTTAATGAAGCAGTAACTAAAAAATATCTAAGGTTTACAAGTAAAGCTGCAATTGTCACACCTATAATATCTAATGTTGTATTCCACATATCTACAATTACAAATTGAGAAGAACCAGCAAAAATAAAAATATTCATCAAAGCTAATTGATAAAACTCAATATTTTTTTGAACACAAAGTACACCTAAAACTGCACCATAAGCAAAAACGCTAACTCCAATTGGAAGATTAGCTATAAATCCATTTCTAAAATTTTTATCCATAAGAAATAGTATCAAAGAAAAAAAATATTGTCTTGTACAATATTGCTAATTGAAAAACTTTTTATATTCTCCTGGAGTTAAACCCATAATAGCTTTAAATCTTCTAGTTAAATGGCTTTGGTCATTAAAGCCACAAATATATGCAGTGTTGGTAAGGGTTTCACCTTTTTGAAGTAACTCTTTCGCTTTTTCTATTCTTTTTAACATTAGATAGTTGTGAGGAGAAAGAAATGTTTTGTCTTTGAAAGTTCTTAGAAAATGATATTTAGATATATCTAAAGCATTTGAGATATCATCTAAGTTTAAATCTAAATGATAATTATCACTCATAAACTCTTTTGCTCTTTTTATCATTGATTGATGATTTGAGATATTTTTATCAATTGTATATTTTACATTTTTTGAAACTAAACTTTTCACAGAATCTAAAAGTTCACATTCAAAATCTAAATTAGAAAGATATTGATTTTCACTAAAATTTAATATTTTTAAAAACCTACTTGAAAGTTCTTTATCAAAATAAGCTGCATCTTTAAAATACAATTCGCTTGTGTGAAAGTTTTCATTTACAAGCTCTTTAAATAGAGTTGGTTTTAAATAGATTGAATAAAGAGTATAATCTTTATGGTAAAAAGTTTGGCAAGCATGAGTTTCATCAGGATTTACACTAACAATTGTAGAACAATCCAAACTCTTTTTTTCACCATCTACAAAGGCATCCATATGTCCATTTTGTATTAATCCAATAGTATAGTCTTCATGAACATGCTTATCAAAACCATAGTTTAAAAAATAAGCTTTATGAAAAGTAATGTCATCACTAAATTTTGGTTTCCAAATTTTAGTTTGAAAAGCAGTATCTTGATTTTTTTCCATATGAAAGTATATAATATTTTTGAAAAATTTTATTGTACTAAATTGCTATTAGGGAAATTATTCCCTAATATTTATAAAAAGACTCTATTTTGGTAGTAAGTCTTTACTTAAGTTTGGTCGTCTAGAAGATTCACTTGGAGCATAGTTTTTCTCTAGATAATCTAAGATAATTTTTTCAGTTTTTGGATCAAATTCCCATAAACCTTGTGTTTCTTGCATCCATCTAATCATATCAAGCCAAGTTTGTCTATTACCCCTTTGCAAAGTAATAAACTTAGCACTATGACATACTGTACAGTTCGTTTTTACTACTTCCATCCCAGAATCAACAATAAGTCCTGTTTCTTTGTCATATTGCTTTTCATCTGCAAAAGAAAAAGATGAAAGAAGTGCAAGTAGCCCAAAGGCTACAAAAGTTTTTTTCATTAGTTTCATAGTAAAACTCCTTACACTACTAATACAGCTATTCTATGGCAAGCATTATTTAAATAACCTCTTGGATTCCATCCAGGTAAAATCATTGGTTGTTTAACACCATTTGAGTCCATAGCTCTTGCCCATACTTCATAGTATCCTTTTTTAGGGAATTTCACAGATGATTCCCATGTTTGCCAAGCAAGTCTATTTACAGGCTTATCTAATTTTTTAACTTTTTTCCATGTAGCACCAAAGTCAATTGATACTTCCATTTGTGTTACTTCTAAATCACCTGCCCAAGCTTTTCCATTGAATTTAAATTTCTTATCTATTTCATGTCTTACACCTGATTTAGGGAAAGTAATTAAAGACTTAACTGGCATAGATTCAATGATTTCCATATTTTCATCAGGTACTTCAGTTCCTGGTGCAACTGGATTTTTAGGTACTCTGTAAGATTGACCTTGCATTTTCTTACCATCATGAACTCTATCTCTAATAACTACTTTTTTTACCCATTTTCCAGACGTTGAAGCAGGCCAACCACCAAAGACTAATCTTAATGGATATCCATTATATAAAGGAATATCTCCTCCTTCATAAGCCCATGCGATTAAAGATTGGTCTTCTAAGGCTTTGCTCATTGGAACACCTCTAGAAATAGAATCTTTACTTGGGTCACCACTTAAATGAGTATCTCGTCCATAGTATCCAATATAAACAGCATCTTTTTTGATACCACAATACTCAAGAACATCTCTTAATCTAACTCCTGTCCATCTTCCACACCCAACAGCACCAGTAGTCCATTGGTTCCCTTTTGCAGGAGGATTGTACTCTTTTCTACCATTTCCACCACACTCTAATTGTAAAGCATAAGTATAGTGTTTAAACTTTTCTTTTAACTCTTTTAAAGTGAAAGTCATAGGTTTTTCACAACTTTCCCCAGCAATTTCTAAAGTCCATTCATCTGGATTTTCTGTTTTCTTTGGAGGAACTCCATTGTTTCTAATAAAGAAATGTTTTCCAGGAGTGAACTCATCATTTAATAAATGAGGAGGTGTCTCTGCATTTACAGGTCTATCATTTAAATATACTAGACCATCTTTCCCTTCTATTTTAAAAGGTTCAGTAGAATCAGCTAATGCAGCAGGAATAAGTCCTGATGGCATTTTTGATGCAAATGGAATATTTGAACCAACCATTGCAGCCATTGCTATCATAGAAGATTTTTTTAAGAACCCTCTTCTATTTTCATCACTTTCTCTACCAAATATATCTAAATCACTTTTTACTGGATCATTATAATAAGCTTCATGAAGCCCTATTTCTTTTTTTTCTTTCATGGTGTATCCTTTTTAGTGCATTTATATATAAGAATCTTATTTTAAGATTGTTGAGATTCTATTAAGATATTGTCAAGAAATTGTCAAGAAAATCTTAATATTTAGTTAATGTTACAATTGTATAATCATGTAAACTACCACAGTTAAATAAAATTGAGAACTAAATGAAAAAAAATATATTAATAATAGAAGATGAAGAGCCAATTGTAAACTTAATAAAAAATAGGCTTGATTCAGAAATTTATGATGTTGATATTGCATTAGATGGACAAAGTGCTTTACAACAAGTAGAAAAAAAAGAGTATGACCTTGTAACCTTAGATATTATGTTACCCCAAATAGATGGCTTTACCCTTTGTGATTCAATAAGAAAGCACTCTAAAAAAACACTAATAATTATGATAAGTGCTTTAGATACTGAAGAGTTTAAAACAAAAGGTTATGACTATGGAATTGATGATTATATTGCAAAACCTTTTTCTGCAAAAGAGTTATCTCTTAAAATAAAATCTCTTTTGAAAAGAAGAGATGAATTAACAATGACAAAAGAAGAAGAGAAAACAAGTATTTTATTTATAAATGATGAAGCTAAAGAAGTTTTTATCAATAAGCATATAGTTGACTTTACGCCTAGTGAATACTTTATATTATCTGTTTTTACAAGCAATAAAAATAGAGTATATTCAAGACAAGAATTAGCACAATTAATTTATGATAACTATTTAGGTGAAATTGATGAGAGAGGAATAGATAGTCATATTTGTAATATAAGAAAAAAAATCTCATTTCACCATGACAAAAATATCATAAAAACAATAAGAGGTGTAGGATATAAAATAGATGAAAATTAAAACATTTATTGTAACACTAGCTACTGTTGCAGGTTTAATTGTTTCAACTTTTACTGCTGTTATGACCTTTGTAATTATTGGTGAGCCTATTCATAGTGAGATGTTTATAAAGATTTCTCTTACGATATTATCTGTTTTACCAATAATTGCTTTTCTTAGTTTGTTTTCTGGAACTTATCTTTCTAGAAACTCTATATTTATTCAAAAACGATTAGCAAAAATCAAAAATCAAAAATTTACTCAAAGTAGTGATAAGTTTTTAATAGAAGAAGTAAATGAAATAAATAAAGATATAAACTATTTATCAAATCAACTTGAAACATTAATTGGAGACTTAAAGCAAAAGAATCATAACCTTTCAAATCTTCTTATTTCTATGTCCCATGATATAAAAACTCCAATGACGATAATAAATGGTTATATAGAAGAGATAGAAGATGGTTTAGTTTCAAAGAAACAACTGCCTGAAACACTTGATTATATGAAAAAAGAGATTAACTTTTTAAATGAACTGACTATAGATATGTTGGAGTTTATTTCATCAATGGAAAGACATAAAGCAAAAGAGCAAATCATCTTATACTATTTCATTGAGAATGAAGTTTTTCCACATTTACCAAAAAATGAAAATATACAATTAATAAATAAAATAGACAAAGATTTAGTAATAAAATTTAATAAAATTGATTTAAAAAAGATTTGTATAAATATCATTTGCAATGCAATAAAACACATTGAAAAAGGATATGTAAAAGTATCTAGCAAAGATGAAAATATCTACTTTGAAAATAATGGTAGTAAAATTGAAAAAGAGTATAGTAAAAAGATATTCGAGCCATTTTTTACAACTTCTAAAAGCAAAAATAGAAAGAACAGAAAATATAGGAAAAATGGTTTTGGCTTAGGCTTATCAGTTGTAAGTAATTTATCTGCAAATAACTCTTATAAATGTATTTTAAAATCAAGTGATGAAGAAAAAACTATTTTTAGTCTTGAAAAAGATGAAGTAGCAATCAAATAGAAAGTAAACTACTTTCTATTTTGGTAAATAAATTTCAAACCTTGCACCATGTTTTGTATCTCTAACTCTAAGTTTTCCATTCATATTTTTTTCAACAATAATCTTTGACATATAAAGTCCAATACCTGTTCCGTCACTATCTTTTTTTGTAGTAAAATATGGTTCAAAGACTTTACTTTTTGGTTCTACTTTAATTCCCCCACCATTATCTTCTATAAGTAAGATAACATTGTTTTCACTCTCTTTTGCGTAGATTTTTATCCAAGGTTCTTCTATCTTATTTTGAATAAGAACATCTTTTGCATTTGTAATGATATTTAAAATTACTTGCTGAAACTCATTTGCATATGTATTTAACTTAATTTTATCAGGAATATCCATATCTACTAAGATACTATTATTTGATAAAGCACTTGAGATAATAGTCATAATAGAATCCATTGAAGTTCTTAAATAAAACTCTTCTTTAGACTTTTTAGGCATAAAGAAGTTTCTAAAATCATCAATCGTATGAGACATAAACTCTAAAACAGCTTCTGCTTCTCTTACTTTTTTATCCATTACTTTTTCATCAAGTCTTTCCATATAATACTTAAACTTGATATTCATAAAGATAGAAGATAGTTCTGATAAAGGTTGTCTCCATTGATGTGCAATATTAGAAATCATCTCTCCTAAGGCTATAAACTTTGACTTTTGAACAAGAAGTTGTTCATGTTCCCTATTTTTCTCAATCTCGTCTTCAACTCTTTTTTCAAGATTTTCATTTAGTTCATTTAGTTCGTCTGTTTTTGCTTTTACTCTTCTTTGGTAAGACTTTAGTACATCATCGATTTTTTGAGAAACTAAGATTGAAATTACAATAGCTATTGATAAAAATAGTGTAAATAATAAGATATTTTGGAATATCTGATTTTGAATACTTTTTTGAAGTTGCTCTCTATTTCTTGAAATCTCTTCTTCAATATCATCAGTATAAATTCCAACTGCAATAACCCACTTCCATCTAGGGAAATATTTAAAATATGAAAGCTTTTGATTTGAGGTATCACTATTTACTTTTTTATAGGCATACTCTGTATAAGATTCACCTTTTAATCTTATGTCTTCCATAAACTCTTGCCGAAACTTCTTACCGTTTGCATCTTTATAGTTTGTGGAAATTACATGACTTAATAAATCAGGTCTATTTGGATTTACAAGTAGTTTTGCAAAATCATCTCCACCATTTATATTTAAAATCTCATATACAAAAATATAGTTACTCTTATCTTCATCAAAAGAGATATTATTTAAAAGCCTTACTGTATCTTTTTTTAACTCTTCTTCATTCTCTTCATCACTTTTTGTTGCATTATATTTTATAACATCAATAATAGTATCAATCTCTTTTTTTAACATGATTTTTTGATTTTTATAGTAGTCATGAATATATTTATCCATTTGTCTATCAAAATCTTCATATGTCTTTTTTACATAAAAGTATGAAATCATAAGAATCATTGTTGTCATGATGATTATGAATACATAAATTATGATTTTTGAAATATTTTTTTCTGTTATTAACTGCAAATTCTAAACCCTAATGCTATTTTGGATATGATACCATACTTTTAATAATAGGGGTTTTTTGTATGGACAAATCATTAATTTCAAACTTGAAAAACTTCACTATTTTATATATTGAAGATGAAGAAGGTATTAGAAAGAACATTACTGAGGTATTAAAGGACTTATTTAAAGAAACCTACGTAGCTAAAAATGCAAAAGAAGGCTACAAATTATATGAACAAAATAAACCTGACCTAATCATTACTGATATTAAAATGCCAAATGAAACAGGAATTGAATTAATAAAAAGAATCAGAAAAATTGACAGTAAAGTAAGAGTTATTATAACTTCAGCACATACAGATTTAGAGTATATGCTTGAAGCTACTGAACTGCATCTTGTAAAATATATTATCAAACCACTGACAGAGGTAAAACTTATTGAAGCTTTGGAAGCTTTTGTAAAAAGTTTTGATAGTGCTAGAGTTTATAACCTTTTAGAAGGTTGGTTATTTGATGAAAGTAAATCAATTATTCAATCACCAGAGGAAGAGTTTAAACTAACAAAAAAAGAGAATCAGTTCCTAAAACTTTTAATTCAAAAAAATAGAATTATTACCTATGAAGAGATGGAAAATATTATTTGGAATGAAGATATTATGACTCCAAATGCTATGAGACTATTTATCAAAAACTTCAGAAAAAAACTTCCAATAGATGCACTTAAAAATGTGCAAGGAACAGGATACAGACTAGTATTATAAACTAGTCTTGTATCTGCTTTGTTTCTAAATTATTTAAAATACTATCTTCATTATTCCTAATCTTTTTTAACTCTTGAAAATATCCATGACCTAAATAGATAATATAAAATACTGCTGTAAATAGCGTGATAAAAGGCACCATTGATAAGATATATAAAAAAACAGTTCTAGCCCTAAATGAGTTTGCTTTTTTTGCATGAATTACTGCATACTCTTCTTTTGTAAGAATAGTTGATGCAATATCATAGTTTAAAAGCTTATGGAAAAAATAGTATAAAGGTAAATTAAAAGCAATTATATTTATAAAAGGAATAAAATATAAAGGCATTAATACAAAAAACATTATTACCATGATAAGTCCGCTTCTAAATAAAACCCATAGAGGACTTAAAATATTTCCAAAGCCATTTGTTTTTATCTCTTTATAGTGTTTCTTTTGAAGGTTTTCTAAAATAAAAGGTGTTAAAAAACCTATAATAATAAGTGTAGTAAACACTGAAAACATCATTACAAATAGTGTTCCAATAGTATAAAATAAAAATCCAACTAACCAAGAAGTTACTGAGTATTGAAATAAAAATGCAATAACTGCAGTTGCCCAAATATAATAAAATGGAGCATTTGGGTCAACTGCTATATCTTGACCATTTTGTGTTGTTTCTATATAAATTTGTAATGAATCAAAACCATAATCAGCAGCACTATAAAAAGCTATTAGTAAAACTATCATTGTAATGATAAGTGGTAAAAAAGCTATTTTAAGCATTGGTTTTGTAAAAAAATCCCTAACACTTAAAGCTATCATTTGTCCTTCTAACATTTAAAACCTTTATTTATTAAATCTTGTTCTATATTCACATTTTTGACAAAGCTCTTCTATTACTTTGCCACTTTTAAAACCTTGTCTTATATCTTGAACTCTTTTAGAAGCTAAAATCTCTTTAATAGAAGAGTTATTAATATCTCCTAAGTTTATAACTGCATCTTTATCTAAGCAACATGGAGCTACTTTCCCTGAACTTAAAATTGCAAAGTGAGAGTCTAAGCCATAGCAAGTTCCTTCTTTAGAAACAAACTCATTATCCAAACTTGGCCAATTGAAGTATTCATCAAAGTTTATAAAAACCATTCTATCTAGTTTTATATTTTTTGGTTTCTCTTTATAAATTGCATCTAAATTCAAGTTTACATCAAAATGCTTTTCTAGATAATTAAAAACTTTGCTATTAAAATCTTTAGCACTTTTACTATCATCTAAATTCCAAATTCTAAAGTTGATAAAAAAGTGTTGCTTTTTTTCAATTGCATACTTTGTAAACTCAACTATTGGATTAAGATACTCTTCTAAAGACTTTTTGTGAGAGTTTGCATTATATGAGTTTATAGAGAAGTTTATTTGTCTTATTGCCTTGTGCATTAATGTTTCATGGAAACTTTGATTTATATTGTTTGCAGTAGTTACTATATTTACTTTTAGTTCATGTTTTAAACTTATAGCTAAATATTCATTTAGATTTTTCAAAACTAAAGGATCACCAACTACATGATAAGCTAGCTCATTAGTTACTTCTTTTAATTGCTTGTTTAACTCATCAAACTTTGAAAGCTTCATGGTCTCATTTGGCTGAAGCTTAGGAGGGCAGAAACTACATTTTAGGTTACATACATTAGTTACTTCTACATGTACTTTTTTGAACTTTGCTATAACTATTACCTACTTTAAAAGATATGGCAAGTCTTCTTTTAAAGACTGTAATAAGTCTTCATTTAAAAAGAACCTTGCAAATTCAAAATCTCTATTTTTATAAGCATACGCACAAATATATCTATTTCTTTTTAGTAATTCTATTGTTTGTTCTAAGCTAGATTGTAACTGTTTGTTTTCTTGATAATAAGTATAAATAGCTTTTAAGGGTTCTTCCATATTTGAATCTTTTAAAAACACAACATTGTCTTCTAAAAAGTCAATTACATTTTCATCATTTGATTTAATATTTAAAAAGGCTAATTTAATATCTTCCATTCTTAAATCAAATTTATATCCTAAAAGAAGTATCTCTTTTACATTATTTAGATTATTTTGTTGGAAATAGTATTGTAGTAAAAGTTTTAAATAATGATCTTTTACATCATCTTCAAAACCATCTATATATTCTAATACATACTCTACATCATCAATCTTATTATTTTCTAAAAGTGCCTTATGAATAATTCCTATTTCACCTAATATTTCATGTAATCTATCGTTCATTTTTATTACCTTATCTGTTTTGTACAAAAGGAAGTTTTATCTCAAAACATGCACCTAAATATACAGAGCTATTATACTCAACATTTTCATTTGTAACACTTATTTTTCCATTCATATGTTTAACAATATTTTCTGACATATAAAGACCAATTCCCGTACCTTGAGAATTATGTTTTGTAGTAAAATATGGTTCAAATATTCTGTCTAAGATAAACTTATCTATTCCACCAGCATTATCTTTTACTCTAATATACAAATAATCTTCATCAGAAGAAGTCTCTATAATAATAAACTTCTTACCCTCTTTCTTGATTAATTCATCTTTTGCATTTGTAATAATATTTAATAAAACTTGTAATAACTCATTTTCATAAGTAAAAAGTTCCATATCATCGATACTAGTAATAAATTCAATGTGTTCTTTTGTATATCTAGCTTTTGATAGTTTAATTGAAGTTTTAATTACACTTTTTAGATGGAATCTATTTTTTTGTTTATTTGGTTTAAAGAAGTTTCTAAAATCATCTATAGTTTTTGATAGATATTGAACTTGCTCATTTATATCATTTAAACCTGCATCTAAAAGGTCTTTATTTAATAAGTCTTGGTCATTTTGTAAAATCATTCCTGTTGATAGAACAGATACAGCAGAAAGTGGTTGTCTCCATTGGTGAGCTATATTTTCAAGCATTTCACCCATGGCTGCCATTTTTGACTGTCTTTTCATAATTGTTTCATAGTCTAGTAAGTCTTTTTTAACTTTACTAATCTCTTTTTCCAGTGTTTTATTATAGTTTTTAAGTTTTAAATTTAAGTCTTCTCTTTTTCCATCTATTTCAAGTCTTTCTGAAATATCTCTTGAAATAGCAGTTACAAAAAATTTACCTTGATACTCTTTTAAATGAAGTGAGGTCTCTATAGGAATATCTTTACCAGACTTAGAAGTATATACACCAAAAGAAGTTAGAGCATGCTCATGTTTTATTTTTTCTAAGATTTCTACAGTAGGCATACTATCAGGACTTTCCATTGGCTTTCTAATCTTAGATATTTCCATTTTCTTTAGTTCTGCTAAAGTATATCCCAATTGGTCACAGGCAGTTTCATTTGCAAACTCAATTATCTGTGTTTCATGGTCAACAACAAAAATCATATCTTTTGAAGAGTTAATTAGATCAAAGTATAAATTTATCTCTTCTGTTCTTCTAATTCTACTTGTAATATCTCTTGCATATGAAAAGAGACATTCTTTCCCATCTATTTCTGTAAACGTTGAAAGAACTTCTACTGGGAAATGTCTTCCATCTTTTCTTTTATGATATGTTTCTAAGGTATTAGCTTGTCCAGTAGATTTTTTTTTAGCAAATATTTCTAAAGCATCTAAATATTTTTCTTTAGTATTTACATTTGCATCAATATCCCATACATGAAGTTTTGTAATCTCTTCTTTAGTATAGCCTAAAGTTTCAAGGGCATTATTATTGGCAAATAATACCTCACCTTCTTTGTTTAAAAGGTATATTGCTTGATTAGATAAAGAGAATGAAGCTTCAAGTATAGAATTTAAGTTATTATTTACAAATTCATTCATTTATTAAGTCTTTATAGTTTTTCGTAATTCTATTGAAGTTTTGATTAATATGTAGTTAAAATTAAGTGGAGCGGGAGACGAGACTCGAACTCGCGACAATCTGCTTGGAAGGCAGAGGCTCTAGCCAACTGAGCTACTCCCGCAATGGGTGAAATTTTACCAAAAATTTCTTAAAAATAAATAAAAAGTGGAGCGGGAGACGAGACTCGAACTCGCGACAATCTGCTTGGAAGGCAGAGGCTCTAGCCAACTGAGCTACTCCCGCATATTATTATAAAGTGGTGGGTTCTCGGAGATTCGAACTCCGGACCACTCGGTTATGAGCCGAGTGCTCTGACCAACTGAGCTAAGAACCCAACCACACTAATAACACCATAATTAGTGGCGGACAAGGAGAGATTCGAACTCTCGGTCCCCGTAAAGAGACGCACCCTTAGCAGGGGTGTGGTTTCAGCCACTCACCCACTTGTCCAACGAATTAGGAATGAGATTTTAATGAATATGTACTTAAAAACATCTTAATTTTAGGCTAAATGTTCTTTAAAATATTATTAACTACTTCTTTTGGGTTTTCAGATTTATAAATTGGTCTTCCAACTACAATAAAATCAACTAAGTTTTCTTTTGAAAAAGCAATATCAGCAACTCTTTTTTGATCCCCAGATTCTTCACCAAAAGGTCTAATTCCAGGACATAAAGTAATAAACTCATCTGAAGTATTCTTTTTAATATCTAAACTCTCAAAAGCAGAACAAACAACACCATCAACACCAGATTCATAAGTATCTACTGCTAGTTTAGTGGCTTTGCTTGAAATGTCTTCATTATACACTGCTTTAAACTCATCATTATCAAAAGAAGTAAGAGCAGTTACAGCTATAACTAGAGGTTTATTTGGAACATCTTTAATTCTTTCCATAACTTCACTCATAGCTCTTTTCCCTGCACTTGCATGTACATTAAACATATCTACAAGTCCAAAAGAAGCAATCTCTTCAGCCGCATCAGCCATAGTGTTAGGAATATCATAAAGTTTTAAATCTAAAAAAATTTTAAAGTTAGGATTGATTGCTTTTAACTCTTCTAAAAATGTTTTTCCATCTCTAATAAAGCTTCTTAAACCAACCTTTAACCAAACATCATCGTCTTTGATTTGTTCAACAAGTGCAAGGTTTTCTTTTGCACTTGGTAAATCAAGAGAAATACATAATTTCATATCTCTCATTTATGATGCCTTATTTACTTTATCTAATACTCCATTTATAAACTTTGGAGCACCATCAGAAGCTAACTTTTTAGATAATTCAATTGCTTCATTAATAACAATTGCTTTATCTAAACCTTTAAATTTAATTTCATAAATAGCAAGTCTTAAAATAGATTTTTCAACACTTCCAATATCTTTGATTCCACCTTGTTTTAAGTGTGAAACAATCTCTTCACTAATATCTTCAATATTATCTATTACACCATTAAATAAATCTAGTGCAAAATCTTTTTGTTTGTTTCTAATTTTTTTATCTTCTAAAATTTCATCAATAAAAGTTACAATACCTTCATTTCCAAGGTCATAAGCATAAAGTAAACCTATTACTGACTCTCTCGCTTGTGTTCTAGTTGCCAAATTATTTCCCCATCTCTGAATAAAGGTCTAACATCTCAATAATTGTAATCATTGCCTCTGCACCTTTGTTTCCAACTTTTGAACCAGCTCTTTCAATAGCTTGCTCAATTGTGTCAGTTGTTAAAACACCATTTGATACAGCTTTACCATATTTTAAAGCAACTGTTGCAATACCTTTAGTTGCTTCTGCTGAGATATAATCAAAGTGTGGAGTTGCTCCTCTAATTACAGCACCAACACAACAAACTGCATCATATTTTCCTGTTGCTAAAGCTTTTTCTAGTGCAAATGGAATTTCAAAAGCACCAGGAACTAGAATTAAATCTAAGTTCTCTTCATTTCCACCGTGTCTTATGAATGCATCTTTTGCACCTTCAACTAATCTATCTGTAATAATATGATTAAATCTTCCATTGATAATAGCAACTTTTTCGTCACCATTTAATCTCATTTTTCCTTCAATAATCTTCATAAAATTTCTCCAAATTTTTTCTAATATTTAGCCATTATATCTAAAAAAATATTAAAGGCTTTGAAGCGCTTCTTTAATGGCAAATATCTCATCAATTGTTTTATATAACTTATCTACTTGTAGCATATTTGGACCATCACTTTTAGCTTGCTTTGGATCAGTATGTGTTTCAAAGAAGAAACCATCAACCCCAACACTTGCTGCTGCTCTTGCCATATAAGGAACATATTCAGAGTTACCACCTGTTGTTCCACCAGTACTTGGTATTTGAACAGAGTGAGTTGCATCAAAGATAACAGGAGCATACTCTCTCATAAGAATTAAGTTTCTCATATCCACAACTAAAGCACCATATCCAAAAGTATTTCCTCTTTCACAAAGCCAAATACCATTTTCAGAAGAATTAATATAAGAAACCTCATCAACACCTCTTGTTTGAAGTACTTTTTCAACTGGATGTTTCATAGCATCTGCTGCTAAAAACTGTCCTTTTTTGATATTTATTTTACAGTTAGTTTTTGCAGCTTCTACAAGTAAATCTGTTTGTCTACATAAAAATGCAGGAATTTGTAAAATATCTAAAACCTCACTTGCAGGTTTAGCTTGATATGACTCATGAATATCACTCACAAGTTTATAACCAAACTGTTCTTTTATCTCTTGAAATAGTTTTAATCCCTCTTCTAAACCTGGTCCTCTATATGAGTTAAGACTTGTTCTATTTGCCTTGTCAAAAGAAGCTTTAAAGTAAAAATCTACTCTTTTATCTTCACTTAATGGCTTTAGTTTTTCAGCAATTCTAAATACTGTATCTCTGTCTTCTAAAACACATGGTCCTGTTAGTATTGTCATATTAATCCTTTTTAAAAATCGTACTTTTTTCTTTTCCTGTTAAGGCATAATGAAATTCATATATATTTTGGCAAATATACTCTATATCACTTTGGGCATTTTCATCACAAGCAAATAATATAGAATCATTCTTTTCTACTTTTTCATCAAGTGATGGTAATAATATATACTCATCATTTCTATGAAGTAACAGTGGTATTATATTATTTTCTTTATCTCTATTGTATAAAGACCTTGTAAATAGTCTTAAAGTTATCTCTTCTTTTTTTTCTATTGCATCATAAATCATAGGTGTATTTTTCTTATTTATTGATATCTCTTTTAATAAAGGAAATTCATTGATTTTTGAACTTAAATTCTTTACTAATGTTGATGCCCACCTATCATCCTTTTTGCACATAAGTCTAATAAACTTATCTGAAAGAGGATTTATTAATGCATTTGTTGTTTTATTAATTAAAATTCTTGAGGGCATAAAGATATGGTCAATTTTTGCACTTTTAAAAATAGAAAAATCATCCATCTCGTTTTCTCTTGCAATTGTCATAATTTTTGGATTTAGTTTTTTTGCAGTTGCAAGAACTGAAAGGTTTGTAGTATCATTATTTGTTGCTGAAATAATTGCAACTGCTTCTTCTATTCCTACTTCTTGTAACAAGTCCTTATCGTCTGCATTTCCATAAGTAATATGCATGAACTTATCATTTGCAAAATTAGTACCTTTTCCTTTGTCTATCTCCACAAATTCTGCTTCTATATCATAATATTTCAGTTTGTCATAGATATGTTGCCCCATTCTTCCATATCCACAAATAATATATTTACCCTTAGGAAAAAGAGGAAGACTAGCATTTAAATCTTCCATTCTATATATCCATTTTTCAAGCTTTAAAAGATTTGGTGCAGCTAAAGCCATTGATATTTCACTTGAAATTATTGAAAAAGGATTTGCAACAATTTCTACATCTAAATCTTTTAGATTGTCAGAGTGGTTATTTGTAGTAGACTTTACAACTAGTTTGACATGGGGATTTAATAATTTAGAAGTAAGGGCTATTCTTAAATTTAAGGAGTCATCTTCAAATAAAGATACTAAACCTCTACAATATTTGCTTTTTATTCCTGCATGTTCTATTGCCCAAGCAGAGTGTGCATCTGCAACCATTACAGGAACAGTAGGAGTAAAGTTTTCTAAAATAGCTTCATTTGCTTTTACTTCATCTTTTTCAATAATAACAGCTCTTAAACCTTGTTCTATTGCTCTATTTACAATTTCACAGGTAATTTGATTATATCCTAGGATAATAATAAATTTATCTTTTATTCCCTTTACTTGCCTTTTAAACCTTGTTCTTTTTATTTCTCTAATAAATAGTTTATCTTGAAATAAAGATACTAAAGTACCAATTGCATAGAACCAACCTAAAACAGTGATATAAATAGACATACTTGCCCAAATTCTTTGGGCATATGTAAAGTCAAAGGGAGTTTCACCAAAACCAATAGTAGTAGCTGTATAAGTTACAAAATAAAAAGCGTCAAAAATAGTCAGTTGATAAGGGTTTCCATTATTATCAACCCCATCAATTATAAGGAAACCTACAATAGCTATTGTGTAAGTAATAATTAAAACGAGAAATGGTTTTCTCATCCTTTGTAAGACTATAAATAGTGAACTATTTTTCAAAACTACTCTTTACTTTTATTTATATTTTCTACAAAAATAGAAACTATCTTTTTGACTTTAATGTATCGCCAATATAAAGTGCTACAGAAACAAAGTTTGCTAATAATGCTCCACCTGAAAGTGAAATAATTACACTTGTAACTTCTTGATTAATAGTATAAGCATAAGCTGCTACTGCCCAAACTGTTGCTGCTACTATAAGTTGTATATCTGCAACTAATGATGTTGCTAAAAGAACAGAACCCATTTGAGTTTTGTCCCCAAGCTTTAGTGTAGTAGCAATTAAATTTACAATAATTGCTGCCATAAGCTCATATTTACTGTGAGATACTAAAGAATCCATATCTCCATAAAAGAAACCAAAGTTTAAAGTCATTGCTAAAATAATAAAAAAGCCAGAAACAACTTTATCTAGATTCATGATATTCATCCTCCGTATCTTTTCCAATATCTAATATTCTACCAAATACATCGTCAATATTATCATGTACTTTAGAGTTTCTATCTAAGAACATAATTTTATGTTTATTTAGTTGATTAATATTTTTTAATCCCATAACAGCAAGTAAGCCTCTAACACTTTTTAATAAGTTTTTGTGATAATCTCTTACTTTTTTGGCTTGTTTATGCACAAAGTATTTTTTTCTTTTTTCTTTATTTTGAGTAGCAAGTCCTACAGGACAATCATGACCTGTTGTTCCAGAACAGTATCTTGCTCTAATACATCCTGCACTCATCATAAATCCTCTTGCAATCTGAACAAAATCAGCACCAATTGCCATAATTACAATAATATCATCAGGAGTTAAAAGTTTTCCACTAGCTACTAGTTTTACATGCTTTCTTACTCCATAATCTTCTAATACTTTATTTACTAAATAAATAGAATCTCTAATATTAAGCCCTATTCTTTCCATCATTTCAATAGGAGCAGTAGCACTTCCTCCACTTCCTCCATCAATTGAAATAAAGTCAGGATAAGCAGTATTTCCTTCTTCTATTCTTTTTTTCATTTCTTTTGCATAAGGAACAATATTTTCATAATCAGAGATAACTATCTTAATTCCAACTGGCTTATCTGATAATTCTTGCATTTGACCTATAAAATCAAAAAGTTCTTCAACACTATTTGCAAAAGGGAATCTGTTTGGAGAGAATAAATCTTTGTGTGCTTCAACATTTCTATAATAAGCAATTGCAGGACTAACCTTTTCGCCTATTAGTTTTCCACCAGTTTGTTTTGCACCTTGAGCTATTTTAATTTCAGTCATTCTACAGAATCTCATAACTTTTTGATATCTCTCTGGGTCAAACTTACCATCTTTTGTTCTAACAGAATAAAGACCAGAACTTACTTGTAAAATAATATCAGGCATATCTTCTGGAACATCTTCAGGGAAAACATCTAAAGGAGCTTCCCAATTTGGTCTATGAAAAACTTGAGTTCTTGCATCAAAAACATAAGTTTCTGCTTCTTTGTTATCTTTAAAAACTAACTTTCTATAAGCATCTGCTGCTAAAGCTCCATTGAAAAGTTTTAAAACTACATCTTTCATTTTCTTTTGGAAAACAGTACCATTTACAATTTCCATATATTTTTCATCATAATTTTGATGAGTTACAAAAAAGTTAGAAGTAAGTCCACCCTCACCTGAGTTAATTGGGAAATCTCCCATAAAAGCACCTCTTACAAAAGCTCTTGTTCCTTCAGGAGAAATAGAACCATCACTCATAGCTGATCTTGCGATAATAGATTTTGCTGTAAAAGGTTTTTTTCTCTTACTACCAAAGGTTACAGAAAATTCTGTATCAACTTCATCTTCATTTAAAACAATTGTTGCATGTCTTAGCATGAACTTTGGTTTTGGTAAAGGTTGTGCAGGAGAAAAAGAACCATAATTAGGTAAATCCCTTGAAGCTTTGTAAACCCAGTCTAATTTATCTTTTGACTCATAAAACTTTTCATCACCAAAATATTGTCTAAAAGGCTCTCTCGCCTCTTCTAAAACATATCTTAATCTACCAATGATTGGGTAGTTAACTAACAGTTGATGATCTCTTTGTACATATTTGTCATGTACATACCAAGCTAAAATAATAACCAAGATAACTAGAATTATGATTTCTATATATAGAAAAAATTCAGTTAGTAAATCCATATCAATCCTTTTTTGAAGAGACTAAAACTCCACTGAATACAATTAAAATTATACCTAATATTATCCAAATACTAGGGAAAGCATCACCTAAAAATAGTCCTATTAAAATACTAAAGGCAATATTTGCATAAGATATTGTACCAATTATTCCAGCTTTTGCAACTGAATAAGCTTTAGTCATATAAATTTGTGCCAATGTTGATACAATTCCTAAAGAAATAATGTAAATCCAATCACCTGTTTGTGGCATTACAAACTTTCCAAAAATATAATCATATTTTTCATTTACATAAAATTCCGAAATTAGCATCAAAAGTACTGGTCCAATAGTTCCAATTAACATAAATGATAACACAATTGTTCTTCCATCATAGTATTTTCTTAATTCTCTAATTGAAGTATATGCTAAAGCAGCACCAACTCCTGATAAAATTCCTAACCAATCTGTTTTATCTAAAACACTACCGTCAAAACCTGTGATAAATAAAATTCCAATAAAACCTACAAATACTCCAAGCCATCCTTTAAAGCCAAGTCTTTCTTTTACAAAAATAAAAGCAAAAACAGCTGTAAATATTGTAGAAGTTTTAGAGAAAGTCATAGCTTCCCCAAGTGGAATATTTGCAATATTATAAAAGAAAAATAGTAAAGCAGAAAAACCTATGGCACCTCTAAAAATCAAAAGCCAAGGTTTTCCACCTTCTTGAACTAATGGTTTTTTATAAATAGAAATAAGTATTAAAATTACACCAAATACATTTCTAAAAAATACAACTTCAATTGAAGTCATTGAATCACTTAACTCTTTTGCAAATGCGCCCATACAAGCGAACATAAAAGAAGCGAAAAGCATATACTTAATTCCCAAAGAGACATCATTTGTCATTTATTATCCTATATTAAAAAGCGAATTTTATTAACTTTTAGATAAAATATCAACATTTACATAAAAATCGAAGACTTTATTAGGAAACAAATGGAATATTTAAAAATTATCGGTCAAAATCCTCTTCAAGGTGAAGTAACAATTTCAGGTGCAAAAAATGCAGCTTTACCTTTAATCGCATCAACAATCTTAGCTAAAAATGAAGTAAATATTTGTAACATGCCAAACGTTGTTGATATTAATACACTTTTAAAACTTATTGATAAACTTGGTGGAAGTTTTTCAAAAACAGATGAATGTATAAAAATAGATACTTCAAAACTACATAACACAACTGCAACTTATGATATTGTTAAAACAATGAGAGCTTCAATCTTAGTTTTAGGACCAATTTTAGCTAGATTTGGTCATTGTGAAGTTTCACTTCCAGGTGGTTGTGCTATAGGACAAAGACCAGTTGATTTACACTTAAAAGCTTTAGAAGCGATGGGTGCAAATATTGAAATCAAACATGGATATATTGAAGCTACTGCTCCTAATGGATTAAAAGGAGCTAAAATTGTATTTGATAAAGTAACTGTTGGAGGAACTGAAAATACAGTTATGGCAGCAGCTTTAGCAGAGGGTATTACAACTATTATTAATGCAGCAAAAGAACCAGAAGTAGTTCAACTTTGTGAAGTTATTGCAAATGCTGGTGTTAAAATTGAAGGGATTGGAACTTCTAAACTTATAATTCATGGAACAAATAAAGAACTTCTAGAGTTTAAAGATTTTGACGTAATTCCAGATAGAATTGAAGCAGGAACATATATGTGTGCAGCTGCTATTTCTAATACTAAACTAAAAATAAATAAAGTAATTCCTTTACACTTAGAAGCTATTATCTCAAAACTTGAAGAGATGAATTTTGAAATTATTCAAGATGAAACATCAGTAACTATTATGCCAACAGATGAAATCAAGCCTGTAAATATCGTAACAACTGAATATCCAGGTTTCCCTACTGATATGCAAGCACAATTTATGGCACTTGCAACTCAAGCAAATGGAACAAGTACTATTGATGAAAGACTATTTGAAAATAGATTTATGCATGTTAGTGAGTTACTAAGACTTGGAGCAGATATTCATCTAAATGGTAATATTGCAACAATCAATGGACAAACTGGACAACTAAATGGTACAGATGTTATGGCAACAGACTTAAGAGCTTCTTCGGCACTAGTATTATGTGCATTAGTAGCTAAAGGAGAAACTGCAATTCATAGAATTTATCATCTTGATAGAGGATATGAAGATTTAGAAGGGAAACTTAGTAAGATAGGTGCTACAGTTAGTAGACATAAAGAGTAATTACAAGGTTTTAACATGATACTAGAATTATCAATATTCAGATTTGATGCAAAATCTGATTATTTACCCTATTACAAAAAACATTTTATAAAAATAAAGGAACAAAAAACTTTATTAGATATCTTTAATGAGATAAATGAAGATGAGCCTTTTGATTATGAAGCTTATGAAGACTTTGGTGTTGTAGTAAATAAGAAATATACAACATTAAAAGTTAGTATAAAAAAGCTAGTAGAGATATTTGGAAAAGATTTAACTATTGAGCCTTTATCAATTAGACGAGCTAACAAAGATTTTATAATTGATGAAAGTGATTTTGAAGAAAAACTTGAAATACTTAATGATTTTACTACAGTAGAAGATAAAAGTGAATACCTAGAAAATAAACTACTTTTCTATGCTTCAAATACTTTAAACTTCCAGTATAACTATATTGGTGACCCAATTATTTTACTTGCACACAAACTTATTGAAAGAACACCAAAAGACAAAGAAAAAATTCTTAAGTTATTGCAAGAGCAAGAGTATTCTTTAGAGTATCATACAAGTTTAGAAAATAGACTTCTTGATTTTGATAAAACAATTGAAGAGAAAATAAATCAAATAAGAAATGAATTAGGACTTATTAAAAGTATTGAGGAGCAAAACTTTTGTTTAGACAAATCTTCAAGTGTAAAGTTTCATGATTATGATTTAAACTCTGTGATAAAACATGATTTCCATGATTTTAATCTTGCATACTATTATGGTAAAAATAAAGACAAAGAAGTAGAAGAGTTTTTAAATAAATTAAACGCAAAAAAAATAAAACTAGAAAATGAAAATATAGATTTAAATCTTGAATTGTTTCATATAAATCAAAATCTTACTATTAAACTTGCGGCAACTATTATGCTTGAAGCTTTTGATGCAGGAGCAGATTTACTTATAGTTGATAGTATTGAAGTATTTAAATTATTTGATACAAATAGATTAAGTCTTAGTAAAGCAGTAGGAAGAGAAGTAATTATTCCAATTTTGCACAAAAGTGAACTTTTTAATTTAAGCTTTAATGAACACCAAAAGTTAAAAAAAGAGTTCTCTAAACATGAAATTGATCCTGAAATAATATAAAGGGAAAAAAATGGTTTTAGACTTAAAATATGTTCTTATAGGTTTTATAATTATTGGATCTTTAATTCCTTTATATATTTATAGAAAAGAGATATATAAAAGATTTTATAAAAAAGGTAGTACTAAAGGATTTATGAAAGATTGTGAAATATATTTAGTTTCCAATCATCCTAAAATTAAATTTAATTTTAATATTGAAAAAAAATACGAAGATGAAAAAGATATTAGAATAAAAGAGACTTTAATAGTTGAAGATTTAATAAGCCAATACATAGAGTATGATTATGAACTTATTACACAAAAATCAGTTCCTAAAGAGGTTCTTTGGGGAGGATATGAAGCTAATTCAAGACTTATAAAAGACAATAAAAGACCAAGTGATTGGGCAAAAAGAAGAGAAGTTGCTTGGAATAGAGATAAAGGTAAATGCAATAGATGTGGAATAAAAACCAAACTTGTTGATGCTCAAGTTCTTTTAGCAAAACAGATGAAAGATGGTGGAGGTTTCAATCTAGAAAATATTGTTGTTCTTTGTTCTGATTGTGCAAAAGTTATTAAATCAGAAAATAAACAAAAAACAGCAAAAGATTTAAATATTACATACAATCTTATGAAAAAAGTAGAAGGATAACCTTCTACCTATATTCAGGTTTTTCTAACTTCTTAGCTTCAGGATTTAATTCATCAATTAATACTCCCTCTTCCCCTACTTCGTCATCTAAAATCCAAGGTTCTCTAACTGTAATTTCTTCATTACCTGATCTTGCAGGAGTATCTTCTAAACTCAGACTTTTTAATAATCCAGCTATCATTGCAATTATAATAACTGAAAAAGGTAATGCAGCGGTAATAACTGCCGCTTGAAGAGTTTTTAAACCACCTGCTACAATTAAAACTCCTGTTAATAAAGTCATAATAACTCCCCATAAAGCTCTGTGAGCAGATGGAGGAGAAATAGAACCAGAAGCTAAGATTGTGGTAATTACTAATGTTCCTGCATTGGCTGATGTGATTAAATAAGTTGCAATAAGTACTATCATTAGTATTGACATAATATCAGACATAAAACCTATATCCATATTTTCAAGCATAATAAATAATGCAGAAGAGACATCACTATTTACAGCAGTAATAATATCTTTTCCCATAAAAAGTTGTTCATATAAAGCAGTCCCACCAAAAAGACCAATCCAAATTATTGTAATAAGAGTTGGAGTCAATAAAACACCTGCTACAAACTCACCAAAGGTTCTACCCCTTGAGATTCTTGCTATAAACATTCCAACAAAAGGAGACCAAGCAATCCACCATCCCCAAAAGAATACTGTCCAAACAGTTTGCCAATCACTATCTCTTGTTACATTAGTATGGAAAGTTAATCTAATAATATCTTGCACATAAGTTCCAGTAGCTTCAATTGTTATTCCAATTAAATATTGCGTTGGGCCATATACAAGTAAAAAGGCTAAAACAAAAATACTAAGCCAAAAGTTTCCTACAGATAAAAGCTTTACACCTTTACTAACCCCTGAAACAACTGAAATAGTAGCAATAAGCATAATAATTACCATTACAATTAATTGAAAAGATAAGGAACTTTTAATCCCAAGAACATGACTAAGTCCTGCATTCATTTGTTGAACACCAAGACCAAGGGTTGTTGCAATACCAAAAATAGTACCAAATACTGCAAGCATATCTACAACATCACCTAAAGTTCCATCAACTTTTTTCCCTAAAATAGGATAAAGTGCAGAACGAATAGTTAAAGGATAATTGTGTCTATATGCAAAATATGCCATTGTAATTGCAATGAAAGAGAAAATTGCCCAACCATTTAAACCCCAGTGAAAATAACTAAGAGATAAACCTACAATTGCTGCTTCAGGATTCATATTTGAGTTTGTGAATGGATTATTTTGAAACTGCATAATTGGCTGTGCTACAGACCAGAATAAAATACCAACACCAGTACCAGCAGCAAATAACATAGATACCCAAGAAAAGAAAGTAAACTCAGGTTGTTCTGCATCAGAACCAAGCCTTACATTTTTATATCTTCCCATTCCTAGCCATATCATAAAAAAAAGTAAAAAAGCTACTAATAAAACATAATACCATTCTAAAAAAGGATTTAAAAATATTCTAATATTTTGTAAAAAATTCTCACTTTTACTGGGATAATATCCCGTAAAAAAAACAGAAATTAGAATTAACATAATAGAAATAATTGACATTTTTCTATTCATTCCCTTAAAAATACCAACATTAGAGACTTTCATTTCAAAACCTTTTGTCATAAATCACGTTATTTTTTATTAGATTAACAAATAAAACTTAACATTTAGTTAAGCTTTATGAACCTAAATAGCTCTGTAGTCTCTCTTCTTGCAAAGGATTTTTCTTTGTTTCTATAGAGGTTTTATCTTTTTTCTTTGCTAACTTTAACAATAATTTTTCTAAAAGTTTATCTTCTAGAATTTTTATTTTTGCTAATTCATTTGTTACATAAGTTAAGTCTTTATTTTCAGGAACTATATATGGTGTAATAATTATTATTAAGTTTTTCGTACGCTTACTCTTGTTTCTATTTTTAAAAAGTTCTCCTAATAATGGTATATCACCAGCATAAGGTATTTTTTCAACAGTTTTTTCTTTTCTTTTTTCAATAAGACCTCCTAAGACTATAGTCTCGCCATTGTTTACAAAGGCTGTAGTTTTGATTCTTTTTTTGGAAGTATCTGGATTATTATTTGTATTATTGTTTTTAATTCCTTCTAAAATAGCTTCTATATCTAATAATACTTTGTTTGAATCAACTCTTGGTTTTACTTTTAAAGTTAATCCAATGTCTTCTCTTTCAAAAATATTTTTAGTAGTTCCACCATCTGTTGTTGTACTTCCTGTTTGAATAGAGATAGTTTCTCCCACATAAATTGAACTAGCTATATTATTTAAACAAAGTAAAGTTGGTTCAGAAACAATATCTAAAGCATATGTTTTATTTAATAAATTTAATGAGGCTCCAAGTGCAAGTGAAGAGCTTAAATTAGGTATTTCTAATCCAATAGATGATGTATCAAAAGTAAGAGCAGTACCATTGTTTAAATTTGAGCTAAAAGTATAAAGACCAGAACTATATGATTTTGCTCCTAATATCCCAAATTTAAAACCAACATCTTTTAATAAGACATCATCAAGCTCAACAATCTTTGCTTTTACATATATTTGTTTTTTTCTTTTATCAAGAGTTTTTATAATTTTTATTAAAGAATTAATCTCTTTTTCTGCACCATCTAAAACAAGAGAATTTGAACTCTCTTCATAAATAATAACACTCTTATATGAAGCTTTTTTCTCTCTTTTTTCAATTATTTTACTTAATATTTTTTGAACATGTTTTGCATCTAGATTTATTAGTTTAATTACTTCTATTTTTCTTTTATAATCTTTTAATTTCTTTGTTTTGAATCTTTTAGTTTTATTTATCTTTACTACTTTTAAGATATTTTTATCTTTTTTTAGAATATAACCATTCTCTTTTAGGGATAGTTTTAAAATATCTAGAAGTTCATCTTTTGATATTGGTTCATTTGAAACAAAATTCACTTTTGCATTTATATTTTGTGAGACTAAAATCTTCTTTCCAAGGGTTTTTGATGTGATTTTAATAAGTTGCAAAAGCTCTAAATTGTTGAAGTTTACATCAATTTTATCCTTTGAAAATAAAAAAGACACCAGAAGAAAAGTTAAAAATAGATATTTCATAAAGGCTCCAAGATAATATTTTTAATTATTATAATGAAACTTTATTTATAATTTTTTTAATTATTAAGTTTTAAGTCAATAGGAAGTTGTTCTTGTAGTTTTTCTTTTTGCTCTTTAGTTAAAAGTAGTGTCAAGGTTACATCACTTACAAACTCTTTATTAGAAACTTCAATTTCTAATTCATTTAATAAATATTCTATTTTAGAAAGCCTTGAATAATCCAAAGTTAAAAAATATTTTTCTTTATCTTCATATTTTATTAACTCACTTTCATTAATCACTAAATTCACAGCATCACTGTAGGCCCTAACTAATCCACCAGTACCAAGTTTAATTCCACCAAAATATCTTATTATGATAACGGCACAATTAATAAGCTCATTTCCCGCTAATACATTTAAGGCAGGTTTTCCACTTGTTCCTCTTGGTTCCCCATCATCACTGCTATTTTCTACTATTTGATTAAATTCGTTTAAGTGTCTGTAAGCATAAACAAAGTGTCTTGCTTTTGGATGTTCTTGTCGTAATCTTTTCATAAGTAAATCAAATTGGTTAAAAGGTACTAAATGAGCTATAAACTTTGATTTTTTCTCTTCATAAGTGTGAGAAGTTTCTTCTTTTACAAAATACATTTTTCTATTTTACTCAAAGAGACTAAAATAACTATAAATAATCAAAGCAGAAGCATTTTTTTATTATAATTCCCCAATGAAAGAGATGCGATTAGATTTATATCTTACAAAATATTTTAATATCCAAAGTAGAAATAAAGCAAGTGAACTTATAAAAGCTAAAAAAGTAAAGGTAGATGAAAAGATAGTTTCAAAACCATCTTTTATAGTTTCCCAAGACCATAAAATAGAAGTTTTAGAAGATGAGTTTTATGTAAGTCGTGCAGCTTATAAACTAAAGTACTTTGTTGAAGAGTTTCAAATTCAAATTAAAGATAAAGAGGCTTTAGATATTGGAAGTAGTACAGGAGGTTTTACTCAAATACTCCTAGAAAAAGGCGCTAAAAGTGTAGTATGTGTTGATGTTGGTTCAAATCAATTGCATGAAAGAATAAAAGATGATAAAAGAATTATCTTTTATGAAAATCAAGATATTAGAACATTTAAAAGTGAAAATAAGTTTGAAATAGTAACTTGCGATGTTTCGTTTATCTCTATTTTGAATATTATTGAAGATATAGATTCTCAAGCAAAAAATGAAATTATAATTTTGTTTAAACCACAATTTGAAGTTGGAACAAATGTTAAAAGAGACAAAAAAGGTGTTGTAAAAGACAGTAAAGCTATTACTAAATCAAGAGATAAATTTTTAGATGCTTGTAAATTACTAGGCTGGAATCTAAAAGCTTGTGCAAAAAGTAAACTTGAAGGAAAAGATGGAAATGAAGAAGAGCTCTTCTATTTTGAGAAATAAAAAAAGCATAACAGCAATTGCAATGGGTGGTTTTGATGGTATGCACTACGCCCACCAAAAACTATTTGATAAACTTGGAGAAAATGGAGGAATTGTCTCTATTGAATCAGGGTTTGCCAACTTAACTCCTAAAAGTTATAGACAAGAGTATTCTATCTACCCAATTTATTATTATGAACTTGAAAATATAAAACACCTAACTGGAATTGAATTTTTAAATCTTTTAAAAGAAGAGTTTCCAAACTTAAAAAAAATAGTTGTAGGTTTTGATTTTTGTTTTGGTAAAAATAGACAAAATTGTATTCCTCAATTAAAAGAGCTTTTCAAAGGAGAGGTTGTTGTAATTGATGAAATTAGAATTGATGATGTACCTGTTCATTCTAGGATTATAAGAGATTACCTAAAAGATGGAAATATAAAATTTGCAAATAAACTTTTAGCAAAAAACTACAAAATCTTTGGGGACCAAATAAAAGGTCAAGGTTTAGGAAGTAAAAGTTTTGTGCCTACAATAAATCTAAAAGTTCATGACTTCTTATTACCTAATGAAGGAGTTTATGCTACTTATACAATTATTGCAGAACAAAGACATAAATCAATAACTTTTTTAGGTCATAGAGTAACTACAGATGGCAGTTACGCAGTTGAAACACATATCTTAGATAAAACTATAAAAAACAATTACAAAACTGTGCAAATAGAGTTTATTGACAAAATAAGAGATAATAAAAAGTTTGATTCTTTTGAAGAGTTAAAAGAACAAATTGACAAAGACATAAACAACGCTAGAGATATTTTAAATTAATAAAATTTCTCTATATTATTTAAAGAATAAACTATTTAAATCAATTGATAAATTATAATTAAACTTCATTTAGCTAAAATATCTTTATGACAGATAAGGTATTTGAAAAATCAATAACAAAACAATTTGAGTTTGACGAAGAAGTAGCATCGGTATTTGATGATATGTTAAATCGTTCTGTTCCTTTCTATAAAGAGATGCAACGATTAACAATAAATTTTGCTCTAAACTATTTAGAAGATGATGATACTGTATATGATTTAGGTTGTTCTACAGCTTCAACGTTAATAGAACTATCAAAGCATACTTCTACAAAGTTAAACTTAGTAGGTATAGATAACTCTCCTGCAATGCTTGCAAGAGCAGCTAATAAGTGTAAAGCTTTTGGTGTTGATATCAAACTTCTTAATGAAGACTTACATACTATTGATTATCCAGATGCAAAGCTAATCATCTCTAACTATACACTTCAATTCATAAGACCTCTTCAAAGAGAAAAACTAGTTAAAAAAATATATGAAGGCCTTAAACCAGGTGGTGTTTTTATTTTTTGTGAAAAAGTAATTTCATCAGATAAAGTTTTAGGTAAACAATACATTGATGAATATTATGAATTTAAAAAGACTCAAGGTTATAGTGAATATGAGATTTCTCAGAAAAGAGAGGCTTTGGAAAATGTACTTATACCTTATACTGATGAAGAAAACAAAAAAATGATACTTGATGCAGGTTTTAACCATTGTGAAATACTTTTCAAATGGGTAAATTTTGCTACATTTATTGCAATAAAAAAATAGATTAAAAAGGAAAAAAGATGATTGAAGTTGGACAAGTAGCACCAGACTTTTGTGCACCAAACCAAGATGATATTGAAATTTGTTCTAGAGACTTAAAAGGTAAATGGATTGTATTATACTTCTACCCAAGAGATTTAACTCCAGGTTGTACAAATGAAGCTTGTGACTTTACAGAAGCTGAAGCCCAATTCGATGATTTAGATGCAATTATCTTAGGAGTTAGTCCAGATGATACTGCAAAACATAGAAAATTTATTGAAAAATATAACCTATCAATTACTTTATTAGCAGATACTGATAAAAAAATGTGCGAAGACTATGGAGTATGGCAACTTAAAAAATTCATGGGAAGAGAAAATATGGGTGTAGTAAGAACTACATTTATTATAAATCCTGAAGGTAAAATTGCTGAAAAATGGGAAAAAGTAAATGTTAGAAAGAAAAAAACTGTAAAAGGTGAAAAGATTGAAGTTCTACACGCAGATGTAGTTAAGCAAAGACTTCAAGAACTTCAACAAGAGAACTAAGGAAAACAATGAAATTATTATCTAAAACTTTAATTGCAGCAATATCTACTTTTGTTTTAGCACAAGGCTTAAGTGCTCAAACAACTATTTGTTATAAAAAAGATTGGAAAACTCCTTCTACAATTGAAACAACTGAATTAGATGGTGGAGAGTGTAAAGGTGAACTTTCATTTGCACAAATGAAAAAAAATGGTTGGAAGTTAAAAGATTTAAAGATTGAAAATGGTAAAAAAGGTCTAAACTATATTTACGTTTTAACTGATGAAGACTTAATCTCTATTGACAATAAAAACTTCATGGAAAATAAGTACACAAAACTTGAATACAAGCCAGTGTATACAAAAATTATCAACACAAATGGAGAAGTTGCTTCTATAAATGTAGGTAACTTAAGAGTTGGGCAAAGTGCAATTATTGAACATACATATGAAAATGGGAAATCACTTATTGTTGCAAATGCTTATGTTACAGACTCAAATGCAAATAACTCGACACTAAAAATTATTCCATTTTTAGATATCAAACAAAATGCAATCCCTACTTCAAATAGAAAACCTGTAGCTGGGGACAAAGTAACAGTAAACTATTTATATGATTCTTCAATGATTATTGCTCCATCACAAGATGCATTTTTAGCTACAAGAGAAAAGTACAAAGACAATGACTTCTTACACTCTGACCTTTTTGCTGCAAAACTAAAAGTTGAAGGTGAACCGTTACCATCAAAAGAGACTATCCAAGAGTTCGCTGCAACTCAAAATATTGGAACAATTTTCTTTGTAATTGGAAGTACAACTTATATCGTAGATAGTAAAACATTCGCTATTTTAGAAAAAGGTTCATTATCTTATAACTTTACACAAGATGAAAAAATGCCATTTTATACAAGAATTGAAAAAATTGAGAAAAATGCATTTGATTCTGTGTTAGATTATCAAAACTGGTTAGGGTTCTTAAAAACATTCTTAGGTGATGATGAAAGAACTGAAGAACAAATTTTATTAGAAGATGAGCTTGAATCTGGTGCTTTACAAGTTAAAGGTGAGATTTACAATAACTACTATAAAACAATTTTAGGTTTAAAAGATGCAGCTAAATAAAGAACATATTGATTTTTTTAAGTCAGTTGTAGGGGAAGAGAATGTAAAAGCTGATAAAGCACATTTAATCGCTTATTGTTACGACGCTACTAAAGAGAGATTTGAACCAGATGCAGTTGTTTTTCCAAAAGATGAACAAGATGTATCAAAAGTAGTTAAATATTGTAATGACCATGAAATTGTAATTGTACCAAGGGGTGCAGGAAGTGGTTTCACTGGTGGAGCATTACCTTCAAATGGTGGAATTATTTTAAGTCTAGAAAGACACATGAATAAACTGCTTGAAATTGATATGGAAAATATGGTTGGAGTTGTTCAACCTGGACTTATAAATATGCAATTTCAAAAAGCAGTTGAAGAAGTAGGATTATTCTATCCGCCAGACCCTGCAAGTGAAGAGTACTCTACTTTAGGTGGAAATGTATCTGAAAATGCAGGTGGAATGAGAGCTGCAAAATATGGAATTACAAAAGATTATGTTGTTGCACTTAGAGCTGTTTTACCAAATGGTGAAATTATTACAGCTGGTAAAAAAACAATTAAAGATGTTGCAGGATATAATACTGCTGGTATCTTAATTGCTAGTGAAGGAACTCTTGCAGTTATCACTGAAATTACTTTAAAACTAATTCCAAAACCAAAATTCAAGCAAACTTATATGGGTGTTTTCCCGGATGTAAATACAGCTATGAATGCAGTGTTTAAATCACTTGCAGCTGGAGCAAATCCTGTTGCAATGGAATTTTTAGATGCACTTGTTATTAAAGCTTTAAAACAAAAATTTCCTCAAATTGAACTTCCTGAAAATGCAGGTGGTATTTTAGTTGGAGATGTTGATGGTTCAAGCCAAGCTGAAATTGATTCACAAATAGCTACACTTAAAGAAGCTTTTGCAAAATATGGTTCTATTGGTTTTATTGAAGCAGAAGATGAAGCACATGGAAACCAACTATGGTTTGCAAGAAGAAATGCAAGTCCAGCAACTATGATTTATGGAACTAAAAAATTAAATGAAGATATTTCTGTTCCAAGATCAAAACTTCCTGAAGCATTAGATGCAATCTATGCAATTGGTGAGAAATATGGATTCAATGTTCCTTGTTTTGGTCATGCAGGGGATGGAAATATTCACGTTAATGTAATGGTTAAAGACAAAACAAACGAAAAAGAAATGGAAGATGGGCACAAAGCTATTGAAGAGATTTTCCAACTTGTTGTTGATATGGGTGGTACTTTATCAGGTGAACATGGAATTGGTTTATCTAAAGCACCATTTATGAACATCGCTTTTAATGATGCAGAACTAGAACTATTTAAAAGTATCAAGAGAGCATTTGACCCTAAAAATATTTTAAATCCTTTTAAAATGGGGCTTAATAACTAAAGAATAAAAATGGAAGAACCAGAAATTGTAAAGAGTCCAGTTAAGACCTTTCTAAAAGCATTAGACTCATTTTTTAATGATGATACAACTTATTATGCGGCAAGTCTTAGCTTCTTTACAATTTTTTCCATTTTACCAATAATAGCTTTGCTTATTGCTATTATTTCAAGTTTAGATTTAGTTCAGAACTACTTAGATATTTTTATCAAATATACCTTTGATATTTTAAACCCTACTCACTCAAAAGAGTTTATGAATACTTTTAAAGACTATATATCAAACTCTGATAAACTTGGTTGGTTAGGTATTTTATATATGCTATTTGTATTTATTATGTTCTTTAAAGATTATGAATATATTGTAAATAAGATACATCATGCAAAAAGAAAACCTCTTTTAGCATCCTTCTTTTTTTATCTATTTTTCTTAGTTACTCTACCTTTGATGCTTGCAGCAGTTAATATTGCCTTATCTTTTTATGAAAACAGTATTTTTAATTGGATAATTACTTTTTCATTTGCTTGGTTAGTATTTTTTGGATTATTTAAACTTAGTGTAAATAGGTTTGTACATACAAAAGCAGCAGCTGTTTCCTCACTATTTACCTTAGTAATTCTTTCTATTACTAAAAACCTTTTTATCTATTATGTTATTTATAATAAGACATATACAACTATTTATGGTTCACTTGCAATTTTATTATTCTCATTTTTTTGGATTTACATTTCGTGGGTGATATATTTATATGGAATGAAGATGTGCCATAGACTAAATATTCAAGAAATAAATAAACAACATAAAAAGTAAAACAATGAATACCACTCACACTATTGAAGAGTTCACACAAGCTTTATTAAAACCTAGTATGTATGATGCCTTAGCTATTTCAGAAAAGTATATTAATGAAGATAATGATATTAAAAAGTTTTGGGAAAATATAATAGTCCCTAGCATGTATATTATTGGAAACAAATGGGCAAATGCAGAAATAACAGTAGGAGAGGAACATACAGCTACTTCAATTTGTCAAAGGGTTATGGCAGAATATTATGAAAAAATATTAATGCATAGTGAACAAAATAAAGAAAAAATAATAGTTACAATATCTCCAAATGAGTTACATCAAGTAGGTGCAAGAATGGTTGCTGATTTACTAGAATTAAATGGTTATGATGTAGAATTCCTAAACTCTAGTTGTACAATTGAGACTATTTTAGATAAAATAAATAATCAAAATATAAGAAATGTAATAATATCAACAACATTAGTTTCTAGTTTAAACTCTACAGAAAATCTAATTACAAATATTAGAAAAAACTCTACAGAAAAAGTTAAAATTTATGTAGGAGGACAAGCTTATACTTCTGATAAAAGTATAGAAACAAATGCTGATGTTTGTATATCAAATGTTGATGAACTATTAGAACATTTAAAAGAAAATAAATGATAAATTCCAAAATCTTAAACAAAGAGATTATAGAAGATTTTTTTAGTTTTACAGATAAACTAATAATTAAAATTGATGAAAACAGTAAGATTTTAGACCATAATGAAGCTTTTTCTAAAATAAATAAACAGTTTAGCTTCCTCGATGAACTAATTACAATAACTCATCAAAAAAAATTTAAAGAGACACTAAAACAGTTAAACGACGAGACTAATATCACCCACACAAAAACTAACTTTAGTTTAAACAAAGATGATGTAAATGATATTCCTATCACATATAATCTTATAATTCATAAAAATGAAGATAATACTTATACTATTGTTGCAGAAGAAGCTCCAGCATTAAGTCACAATGATGCAAAAGAGTATTTAGCTATGATAAATAACTTTACTTTTACATCAAGAGAACTTGCTAAAACAAAACAAAAACTACAAAGAAAAAATAGTGACTTAGCCCTTTTAACAAAAGAACTTCAAGAGTTAAACACTAATCTTGAAGAAAAAGTACGTGAAAGTATTGAAGAATTAAGAAAAAAAGATGAAATACTCTTTAAACAAACAAAAGATGCTGCAATGGGAGAGATGATTGATGCAATAGCTCATCAATGGAAAAATCCATTGGGAGTAATAAATCTTATTAATCAACAAATTCAAATTCAATGTCTACTTCATGATGAGATAAAAAAAGAAGACATACTAAAATCCATTGAAAAAAGTGAACAACAAATTAAACATTTAGTAGAGACTCTAGAAGAGTTCAGAACTTTTTTTAGACCAAAAACAGAAAAACAAAAAGTATCAATAATAACCTTGATAAATTCTGTAAAAGTATTAATGAAAGATGATTTAATAAAATATAATATTGAAATTAGCACAGATGGAGAAGTTGAGAATAAAATAAAAATTATTCCAAATGAGTTTAAACATGTTTTAATTAACCTAATTAGTAATAGTAAAGATGCTTTTGTTGATAATAATGTAAAAAAAAGAGAAATCAATATCTCTGCAAAAACAGAAGAAAACTATATTACTTTAAAAGTATGTGACAACGCAGGTGGTATTCCAGAATCTATTTTAGATAAAGTATTTATCTCTAATTTTACTACAAAAGAGAATAAAGGTACTGGCGTTGGGCTTTACATGACTAAACAAATAATTGAAAAACTAGAAGGGAAAATAGAAGTTTTTAATACAAAAACTGGTGCATGCTTTAAAGTTTATCTAAAGAAATAAAATAAATCTAAATAAACTATTCACATACACTATCATAAAGTTCAGCTTCTTCTTTTTCTAAATATTTACATTTACTTTTAGTAAGTGTTGAATTATATATTTTTGCATTCCAAAAAATTGCTCCATCAATTTTTAAATCTGTAAAATCTACAGAATCAAAAATACTATATGCAGCACCTGCATTTGAAAAGTCAACGTTATCGAAGCTAGTATCTAAAAATTTTGTAGCCCATAAAGATAGGTTTTCACACTTTAGATTTTCTAAAGAGGCATTTGATAGGTTTGCCCCCTTTAAAATAGTATTATTACATTGAACATTTATTAAAATTGAGGCTTGTAAGTTTGAGGCTCTTAAATTTGTGTTATTTAAATTTGCATTCTCTAAGGTTGTTCCCCAAAGATTTGATTTAAGTAAATCAGAGTTTTCAAAATTTACACCAGTAAGATTTGCTCCAACTAAATTGGAGTTTTTTAAATCTTTGTTACTTAGATTTGCCATTGATAAATCACATTCTTCACAAGATTTTGTAGCTAAATATTTTTCTAAATCTTCTTGATTATATGAGTATAAACTTGAAATAAAAAGAATACTTAAAATAAAATACTTCATAAAATATCCTTTACTTTTTTACCTTTTCTAATACAGTTAAAAACTCTTTGTCTCTCATTCCACCTATACTTTTATCAAGTAATTCCATTGTTCTTGCATTAACAAAAAAGAAACTTGGAATTCCTATAAATTTAAAAGGAAGTTCTTTTTTATTTTCATTAATATCCATAACAACAGATACAAAATTTTTATTAACATATGAACTAACTTTTTCATTCTTAAAAACTTTTTTCTTCATATAGTTACATTCAGGGCAAGTTGGTGTTGAGTACATAATCATTAAAGGTCTATTTTTCTTAATAGCCTCATCTTTTGCTTCTTTTAAATTATCTTCAAAATTAATACTTGAAGAAAAAGCAAACGTAATAAAAAAAAGTAGTATAGATATTATTTTCATAACAAACTCCTTGTTAAAAATATTATAGGATTCTATCTTAAATTCATCATAAGCATACTAACTACTTTATATAGCATTTAATATACTTTCCTTTTATTTTATTTCTACAAAGTCCTTCATATGCCTTGTCTATGTACTCTTTTTTAATTGCAACATATGAAACAAATTCTAGAATATCAATTTTTCCAATTGCATCTTTTGGTAAACCAACGCCTGCTGTTAAGGCACCTAAAATATCCCCTGCTCTAAGTTTGAATTTTTTCCCACTATTAATAAATATTGTTCTAAAATCACAATCAATTTCATAATTACAAGCTTCTATTTCTTCTTTTTTCCCATAAACTAAATCATCAAATCTATCTTCTATCATCTCTAACTTATATCTTGATTCTTCATCGTAAAAAGATAAGGCTAAACCTTTTTTTCCAGCCCTTGCAGTTCTACCTATTCTATGAATATGTGTTTTTACATCTTTTGCTAAATCATAATTAATAACTAAATCAATATCATCAATATCTAAACCTCTTGAAGCAACATCAGTTGCTATTAATATAGGATAAGATTTATTTGAGAACATGATAATTGTTTCATCTCTTTGTCTTTGGTCTAAATCAGAGTGTAAAGTTAAAACATCTACATCATTTTCATATAAAATATCAGCTAATTCTTCACACTTTATTTTAGTATTACAGAAAATCAATACACTTTTTGCTTCTCTTGAAGCAATAAGAGAAGGTATCAATAAATCTTTTTCACCTTCACTAGCTTCATAAACTATTTGGTTTATTACTTGTTTTTCATGTACTGAATCATCTTGAATAAAAGTAGGTTCTTTTGTAATTTCACTTGCTAGTTTTTCAATATCTTCTTCATAAGTAGCTGAGAAAAGCATAGTTTGCCTATTAGCAGGAATATTCTCTATTACTTTAGTTATATCTTCATAAAATCCCATATCAAGCATTTTATCTGCTTCATCTAACACAACTATTTCTAAATCATTTAAGTCAATTTTTGTTTCAAAAATATGTTGAAGTATTCTTCCTGGAGTTGCAACTACAATATGTGCACCATGCTTTAAAGAAGCAACTTGAGGTTTATAAGGAACTCCTCCACATAAAGTTAGTACTTTTACATTATGGATGTGCCTACTAACCTTTCTAATCTCTTGTGCTATTTGGTTAGCAAGTTCTCTTGTAGGAGCTAAAACTAAAGATTGAATTGCAAATTTTCTTACATTTAATCTTTTTACAATTGGTATAGAAAAGGCAACTGTTTTACCAGAACCTGTTTTAGCTTGAGCTATTAAATCTTTACCTTCTAAAGAAATAGGTAAAGATTCTTCTTGTATTTTTGTCATTGTATTATAATTTAAAGACTCTAAGTTTGATAAAAATTTTGCAGGTAAATTTAATTGAGTGAATTTTTTGATGATAGACCTCTTTTTAATTGATTATATCTAAATTATCATAAATGTGATAAAATTATATTTTTCTTTGATTTTAATTAAATTATCTTAAAGTATAAATAGTATAAGCTATTCATTATTTATTAAAAAATTATTTCCATATTTTGAACATGGCAAAGGAGTAAAAATGCTTTCAAAAATGTCTATTAAGCAAAAGCTTATTTTAATAATGTCAATACCTCTATGTATTGTAATATTATTAGCTGCAAAACTGGGGTATAACTCTTTTATGTACTACAACAATTTAAAAAGTTTAGATAATGTTATTGTATTATCAACTAAAATTGGTGCACTAGTACATGAAACACAAAAAGAAAGAGGTATGACAGCAGGTTACTTAGGAAGCAAAGGAACTAAGTTTCAAAATAAACTACCAAATCAAAGAGATTTAACAGACAATAGACTCAAAGAAATGAAAGGTTTCTTATCTACATTTGATGCCTCTAAATATGGGAGTGATTTTAACAACAACTTACAAAAAAGTTTAGATATGCTAACTAACCTTTCTAATACAAGAACTAATGTAACTGGATTAAATATTCAAACATCTAAAGCAATTGGATATTATACAAAAGTTAATAGCTCTTTATTAAATACAATTAGTAGTATCTCAAAACTATCTACTAATGCCAAAGTATCACAAGATATAATTGCTTACTTAAACTTTTTATTATCAAAAGAAAGAGCTGGTATTGAAAGAGCTGTTGGGACAAATACTTTTGCTAGGGACAACTTTGGTGAAGGAATGAAAGCTAAATTCTATACTTTAATTGCTGCACAAAATGCTTACATGGATGCCTTTTTAAAAGTATCTGATGACTCATCTAAAGTATTCTATAAAGAGACAGTAAAAGGTGAGGCAGTTGAAGAAGTAAATAGAATGAGAAATATTGCTTTATTTAAAGGAATAGACTCAAACTTTGGAGTTGATTCTTCTTATTGGTTTGCAACAATTACAAATAAAATCAATCTTTTAAAAAAGGTTGAAAACTATCTTGCAGAACATCTTGTAAAAACTATTACTAAAGAGATGGATAATGCAACATTTGAAGTTATTCTTTTTGGTATTTTAAGTGCAATTGGGGTTGCTTTAACACTTATACTTGCTAGAACTATTGCCTTTGCTATTCTTTTAGATGTAGACCAAGTTAGAAAAGGATTAGATGATTTCTTCGCCTTTATTAATTATGAAAAAGATGATATTAACTTAGAGATTGTAGAATCTAATGATGAACTTGGAAAAATGTCTAGGCTTATTAATGAAAATATTAATAAAACTAAAGCAAATATACAAGCGGATAGAAATCTTATTTCAAATACAATTGAAGTTGCAAATAAGATTAATAAAGGTCATTTAGATACTAGAATTACTAATGATTCAAACAATCCTGCACTAAGTGAACTTAAAAATATTATTAATAAAATGCTTCATACTCTAAATGAAAACTTTGAAAATATTATGAAGGTTTTAAACTCTTACTCAAAACTTGATTTTAGACCACAACTTGAAGAGAATAATTTAGAAGGAATTATTAAAGAGCTTGAAGATGATGTAAATATTTTAAGAAATGTAATCACTGAAACATTAATTGAAAACAAAAGAAGTGGTTTAATTTTAAGTCAAAATGCAAATACATTAACAAGAAATATGGATGAAATTGCAAATGCTGCAAATAATCAAGCTGCTTCTTTAGAAGAGACTGCTGCTGCACTTGAAGAGATAACTGCAAATATTAAAAACAATACTGAAACAACAGTTAAGATGGCTGAATATGGAGATAAAGTTAAACACTCTGTATTAACAGGACAACAATTAGCAAATAATACTGCTAAGTCAATGGAAGATATTAATGCACAAACAACAGCTATTAATGAAGCCATTACTGTAATTGATCAAATTGCCTTCCAAACAAATATTTTATCACTAAATGCTGCCGTTGAAGCTGCAACTGCAGGTGAAGCAGGTAAAGGTTTTGCAGTTGTTGCAGGTGAAGTTAGAAACTTAGCAAATAGATCAGCTGAAGCAGCTAAAGAGATTAAAGATTTAGTTGAGAATGCTCAAGTAAAAACAAATGAAGGTAAAAAAATTGCTTCAGATATGATTAATGGTTATGAAGAGTTAAATGGAAATATCTCTAATACAATTGAATTAATTGAAAATGTTACAACTGCAAGTAAAGAACAATCAACAGGTATGATTCAAATTAATGATGCTGTAACAAACCTAGATAAAATCACACAAGAAAATGCACAAAATGCTTCTCAAGCAGATACAATTGCACAAAAAACTTTAGAGATTTCTAATATGATTATTGACCATGCAGACGCAAAACAGTTTGAAGGAAAAGATGAAATAAAAATTAGAAAAAGTACAACTGATCTTTTATACCAAGGTAATGAAAAAAGAAGTATTGAAAAAGTTATGAAAAAAGACCACAAACAAACACAACAAAGACAAAGACCAATTAGTGCAAAAAAAGAGCCAGTTAAAATAACTAGCTCTAATAATGATAATGATGAGTGGGAAAGCTTTTAAGCTTCCTACTTATTTAAACTTTTCTAAAAAGATATGTCACAGCAATTAATATAACTGCAACAATTGCTAAGCCAATATATTTAAACTCTTCTGTACTATTTAAAATATATTCACCAGCAGTGAAACTAGCAAAACCAACAATACAAGCCCAAAGCATAGTAGCAATAGCATTAAATAATACAAACTTCATTGAAGAATATTTTGTAAGTCCCATTGCTAAAGGAATTAAGGTTTTTATTCCATAAATATATTTTTGTATAATTACTACAAAAGAACCATACTTCTTCATAAGAACATGAGCTAAAGCAACCTTTCTTCCATATTTTTTCATCATATCTTTTGCATAAGCTTTATTTTGTCTAGCAAGAGTAAATAAAAATTGGTCTCCTATAAAATTAGAAATTCCTGCTACTAATATTGAAATATAAATATTTAAATCACCTGCATAGGATAAAACCCCTGCAATAACTAATCCTACAAATCCTCCACCAAATGAGTATGCAAAAAGTGCAATATATCCCCATTCCCTAATAAATTCTTCCACTTAAAAGCCTTAATTGATTTTAGTTAAAGGTTAGTATTTTAACGCCTTTACTATATGGACGTGATTTTAACTAAAGTATGATAAATTAAGGGTTATTATACACAATGTATAAATAATATTACATTTATCACAAATTTAATAAAATATTTTACATTTTTGATTTTTATTAAAGAGTTAATCTTATATACTTAATAATCAAAATCAAGAAGGCAAAATGTCCATATATAACAGTTTATGTAAATATTTCTATAAAAATAATATTAAAACAACTTTTTTAATTGATATTTTGTACATGAAAGATATTAATGCCGTTTATGGTTTTGAAAATGGTGACTACATAATAAAACAACTGCACAGACTATTAACAACAAATATTAAACAACAAATACTTTTTAATCTTGAAAGAAAACTCTGTATTACAACTACAAACACTCATGTAGATGTTTTTAATTTAATAATTTATGATGACTTATCTAAAATAGAAGTTATTGAAATTAAAAATATCATTTTTAATACTATAATTGCACATCAGTTTTCACTTTTAGGTTCTGATTTAAAAATTGATATTGACATTACCCTTGGATGTTCAAAAGGCAAAGGAAGTGAACTTTTAATATATGCAGAAAAGGCTTTACATAATGCAAAGATGAACTACATAAATTTTATGTACTATGATGCAAAGCTTTACCACAATCATTTTGAAAATAGAGAGCTTTTATCTGTTCTTAGAAAAAATATTGAAGAAAAGACTGTAGAACCATTTTTCCAAGCAATTCAAGATAATAAAACAAAAGAGAATACAAAATACGAAGCATTAATGAGAATCTATGACCACGATGGACAAGTTCTAATGCCTGCTGTTTTTATAAATAAGTCAAGAAAATATAGACTTTTTAATAAACTAATGGAAATCTTGATTTTAAAAGTTATTGACTATATAAAAAGATATAAAATCCACGTGAGCATAAACTTAGATTATAGTGATATCTTAAATCCAGGGATGAAAGAATTAATCATTGAAAATATCAAAGATTCTGATATTGGAAAATATTTAACAATTGAAATTTTAGAGAGTAAAAAGATATCAAATTACTATTTAGTAAATGAGTTTATTAGAGATTTGAAAAACTATAATGTATCAATTGCTATTGATGACTTTGGAAGTGGTTTTTCAAACTATGAACACATTCTAAATATTAATACTGATTATATAAAACTTGATGGGAGTTTGATTAAAAAACTTGATGAAGATGTTTACTATAACCTTGTTAAAAGTATAGTGCTTTTTGCAAAAGAACAAAATATAAAAGTTGTAGCAGAGTTTGTAAGTGATTTAAAGATTTTAAGATATGTAAAATCACTTGATATTGATTATTCGCAAGGTTACTATATAGCAAAACCTATGCCTATTAAAGAGATAATGGAAGATATGCAATGAAAGAAAAACTAAAAGAGATTACAGACTTAACAATAAATGAATTACTTAAAGAAGAAGTAATTTTACCATCAGAATATTTTGAATGTTTTGATAAACATGCAAAACTTTCAGAAATCGAGTTAAATGATGAGAGTTTCGAGAAAGAAGTAGATGAACTTCTTATAAATGAGATTAGTACTATAAACAATTATGTAAAAAGCGCTACAAAGAGTATTGATAATGCAGCTGCGTTAACTTTAGATGCTCAAAAGGCTATTGAAGAGAATAACTCATCTGCTTTAAAAAAACTATACTCTCAAATAAGAGATTTACAAGTAGAACTTCAAGATATAACAGAGAATATCTATAAAGACTATTTAACAAGCGCTTATAATAAAAAATGGCTATATCATAAATATTTAGCCAAAAATTCTAAAATCAAAGAAGATGCTATTATCATACTTATTGATGTAAAGGATTTTGAATACATCAAAAAAACATACAATAAACTTATCTCAAATAATCTATTGATTTTTATTTATGAGTTTATAAACAAAGAGTTTAAAAAAGAAGATATTGATTTTGAGATTTGTAGATACTTAAGTAGTAAGTTTATTATTTCAGTTAAAAACAATGATTTCAATACTATTTCTAACTTGATTAAAAATACGTCATCTATGTTGTTTGTAACAACTTTAAAAAGTAATTCAGGCGTTATGATTAAACCAAACTACAAATACTCAACAATTGCTGCAAAGAAAGATGACTCTTTTCATGAAGTGTTAAATTCACTTCTAAAAAATCAAGAAGACTAAAAAGAAAAAGCCTCTAAAAAGTTTAGAACTTTTTCTCTAGCTTCTTTAACTTCAATTTTTTCAAACCTTATTTTACTTCCTGGTTTCATTTGAGCTAATTTATAACAATCAATATTTAAAACTGCTCCAATTTTGGGATAACCACCTATTGTTTGTCTCTCTTTTAAAAGAACTATTGGTTTACCATCTTTAGGTATTTGAATACTTCCAAAAGCTATTGCTTCAGAAACTAGGTTTGAGATAGTACACTCAATAGGCTCTCCATCAAGTTTACAAGCCATAGAGTTAAAATCAGGAGTGATAATATAAACAGAGGAAAAGAACTTATCTACTTGCTCTTTTTCAAAGTCATTACATTGATATGATAGAACAACTCTTAATGTTAACTCTTTTTCATATTTAGGAACATACCTTTTTTTCCATCTTCTTTTTATGAAGTTCAAGTTTTCATCAAGCTGTAAAATATCATTGTTTTTTAGTTTACTTCCATCAAGACCTCCAAAGCCTTCTTTCATAGAAGTAGCATTACTACCAAACTCTTTTTCAATATTAAAGCCATTTTTTACACCTAAGTAAACCCTTTGACCTTCATGAAATTTACCTATTTTTAATTCATCCCCTACTCTTATTTTGTGAGTTTCCCAACAGTTTTTTAAAACACCATTGATATAAAAATCACACTTTGCTCCAGTTATTGCAATAGTTGTATTCTGATGTGATTTTATAACCACACCAGCAAAAAGGATTTCAAGAAGATTTGTATTAAGCTTATTATCTAAAAGTTTATTACAAGCATTGGCAGCATACTCATCCATAAACCCTGAATTTGTAACACCAAGATGCATAAAAGAAAATCTTCCTTTATCTTGAATAGTTGTATAAATTCCAGCTTTTATTAATTCAAAGCCTCTCATAGAGTTCCACCTTGTTTTAAAAATTTTTCTTTAGAAATGGGATTAAATTTTATTTTTGTATTTATATCTATTTGCGATAATTGTTCTAGTTTTTTATCAAAAAACTCAAAAGCAGTCTTTCCAATAATATTCCAACCACCTGGGCTATCTTTTGGATAAACAGCAGTTTGAGTATCTGCAATAGAAACACTTCCCTTTGGGATTTTCTTTCTTGGAGTTTCTAATCTTTTTGTTGCAATTTTTTCATCTAAAACACCTAAATATGCAAAACCAGGTAAAAACCCAATTGTATAAACATCATAAACTTTAGAAGAATGAAGACTTATTACCTCTTCTACAGTTATATTATTTATAGAAGCAACCCTTTGTAAATCTAAACCTACTTCTTCACCATAATAAACATCAATTTCTACAAGTTTCGAGTTTTCTTCTTCATTTGCTTTTATATTTTTAAGTTCTTCTTCTAAATATGTTTTAATTGTTTCAAAATCATATTTTAGTAATTCGTATGAAATCAGAATTGAGCTATATGAGGGAATTATGTCAATAAAAGCTTCATTATTTAAAGACTTTAAATGGGCATATGAAGCTTTTACTTTATTTGATACTTCTTTAGAGATTTTATTATCAAAATAAATAATCACACTATCAACAGAAGCTACTTTTATTTCCATTTAATTCACTACTTTTTGTAAAGCTTGTATAAAGTTAAGGGCATTTTCACCATCACCATGAACACAAACTGTATCAGCTTTTAAAAACAATCTTTGACCATTTACACTCTCTAAGAAGCCTCTACTTTTTAGATTTTGAATTCTTTCTAATACTAATAATTCATCATGAATTACTGCATTTGGTTGTATTCGTGATACTAAGCTTCCATTGTCATTATAATTTCTATCTGCAAATACTTCATAGATTAAATCAATTGCATACATTTTTGCAGTATAAGCATATGCTTCATTATTTGGATTTGATAAAACCATCAATTTAATATTTTTATCATAAGATGAGATAGCACTTAAAATTGCTTTGAAGATATTTTCATCTCTCATCATATCATTGTATAAAGCTCCATGGGGTTTTACATAAGATACTGTTGTTCCATGGGCTTTACAAAAGGCACTTAAAGCACCTAGTTGATAAAGGATTATTGACTTTATTTCTTCTAAAGTACACTGAATTGTTCTTCTACCAAAACCAACTAAATCTTGGTAGCCTGGATGAGCACCAATAGTTACATTGTATTTTTTTGCTAATTCAACAGAACGATTCATTGTTAAAGGGTCACTAGCATGGAAACCACATGCAAGATTTGCCATACTAATGTACGGCATAATCTGTTCATCTAGACCCATTTTCCAAATACCAAAGCTTTCACCCATATCACAATTTAATCGAATATTCATTTCATTACCTTCCATTTAGATAACCTTATTTTACCAAAAATATTATTTAATCATTTGGTCTGGTAAAAAGAACACTATTTCAGGGAATACAGTAATTAATACAACAGTAACAATCATAAGGATAAAGAATGGGAATGTTGCTTTTAAAATTGTTTGTATTTTTTCATTACTAATTCCTTGTATCACAAATAGTGAGAAACCAACTGGCGGGGTAATTTGAGCCATTTCAACCATAAATACTAAGAAAATACCAAACCATAGTGGATCAAATCCAGCTAAAATAATAATAGGTAAAACAATTGGTAATGTCATAACTACAATAGAAATAGCTTCTAAAATCATTCCTAAAATAATATACATAACACCAATTAATAAAATTAGCATCATAGGAGAAAGTCCAAGACCTGCAATAAACTCACTCATTGCCCTTGCAATTCCTAAGAATCCAATTACTTGAGAAAGGAAAACTGCACCTGAAATAATAAACCCAATCATAACAGATGTTTTAACAGAGTTTAAAAGAGCATTTTTAAGAATATCTATAGAAATAGATTTAAAATAAAATGCAAGGATTAAACTTCCTAATACTCCAAGAGCGGCAGCTTCAGTTGGAGTAGAAAATCCACCATATATAGAACCTAAAACAAGTCCAATAAGTGAGAAGATAGGTGCTAAATCTTTAAATGAATTTATTCTATCTTTAAATGTAAATACTTCTTTTTCTTTTGGTAAAACACTTGGGTCAACTTTAGCTCTATACATAATATAAAAAGAGTATAAAGAAGCAAGTAAAAGCCCAGGAATAAGTCCTGCAACAAATAGCTTACCAATAGATACATCAGATAATACCCCATAAATAATCATAATTAATGATGGAGGAATTAAGTATCCTAAAGTACCAGAACCAGCTAATGATCCCATTGCTAATGTCTTAGAGTAGCCTCTATTTTTTAGCTCCTCTAAAGTAATCTTTCCAACAGTAGCAGTAGTTGCAGCAGATGAACCAGAAACAGCAGCAAATAAAGAACAAGCAGCAACATTTACATGAAGTAAACCACCTGGTATAAATGCAAGCCAAGGTTTTAAACCATTTAACAATCTTGTTGAAATAGATGATTTATATAAAATCTCACCCATTAAAATAAACATTGGTAAAGCTGCAAGTGACCAAGAGTTTAAAGCATCATAAAGTGAAGAAGCTAGTAAGTCTCCAATCTTGTCATAAACAGAAATTACAGGAGGTAAGTTGTGATCAAACAGTAACATACCAATAATACCTGTTAACATTAATGAAACACCAATCCATAATGATGATAATAAAAATACAAACATTATCACAATTAAAATAACTGATAAAAATAAAGGATCACTAATCATTTGTAAATCCTTTGAAAATAAATAAAACTACGGCTAACATAAACATTGTAATTCCAATTGGCATTGCAAGTTGTGTTAAATATAGTGGTGTTTCAGAAACATTTTCAGACAACATTTCTAATTCGTATGAATCATATGTAAATAGAATTGTTCTATATAGAGCAAAAGCTAATACACCTAAGGTAATAATTGCTGCAAGAATATCAATCTTATTGTTAGTCTTTTTTGATAACCTTGAAGTAATTATGTTAATTCTTATATGAGAATCACTTGAGAAAGTATATGCTAATCCAAAGAATATAGATGCTAAATAAAAATATCCACTATACTCATCTGCTATCATTGTAGACATATCAAAAAATGCTCTAATAAAGATTTCAATAAGAATCAAAGAAACCAATGCCACTAAGATAAATGCTGACAGATAAGCTCCCATTTTGGTAAGCTTATCTATAAAGTTAGAAACAAAATTCATAACTTCTAACTACTTTCTATATTCTTCAAAAATTGCTTTGATTTGAGAATTTGCACCATCTAAATAGTCTTCTAATAACTCATTAGCAATTTTGTCTAACTGAGCTTTTAACTCAGGTGTTGCCTCACTTACTTTCATTCCATTTTTAGTAAGCATTTCTAAAGCAACTCTATCTTCTTCTTTTGCTGCTTCCCATTGAGCTTTTTCAATCTCTTTTGCTGCTTTTAACATTGCATTTTGTTGAGATTTGTCTAAAGAATTCCAATAGTCTAAGTTAATTGAAACTGCTTGTAAAGGATAAGCATAGTTGATTTTTGTATAGTTAGATAATACTTCCCAAAACTTACCATCTTTTCCAGATGCTGAAGAAGTAACTACAGAGTCTACAAGTCCTGTTCTAAGTGAAGAGTAAACTTCTCCCCAAGGTAATGCAACTGCATTTCCACCTGCTTTATTAATAAATGCAGCTGAATTTTTGTCATATGTTCTAGTTTTTATACCTTCAAAATCAGATAGTTTTGTAACTGCTTTTTTTGAATAAAAACCAGAAGCTGGCCATGTTACAGAATAAAGAATCTTTTGATTCCATTTTTTAGCAGTTTTGTCATAGGCTGGTTTTGCTAATTGGTATAATTTAAAAGCATCTTCATATGAATTTGCAATAAATGGTAAAGCGGAAATTCCAAATACTTTTCCTCCACCAGAAGTAAAAGGTATAAACATATCAGTCATTGCAACTGTTCCATCTTTTACTGCTTTTAAAGGATTTCCTTTAATAAGTGCAGACCCAGCATGTACTGTAATATCTACAGAACCTTTTGAATAATCTTTAACAAGTTGTGCGTATTTTTCAGCACCTTTTGTGTGGAAATTATTTGCACCATATTTTGCATTTAAATCCATTTTGATATTACCTGCTAATGCAACACTTGCAAGGGCAGCTATAAGTAAACTTTTCTTAAACATTTAAGACTCCTTTATTTAGGTTCCCTCTTTGAAAATGGCTATTTTCTAAAGGAAACCTTTGTTTATGAAATTCATCATAAAACAAAAAAGTGAGTTTCAAGTGAGTTTTTCTAAGAATCGATTAATTTATAACCTTCTTGGGGTTTATTTGTAATAATTTCAATAGGAATACGCTTTCTAAACTCTTTTATAAAGGTTTTTAAAGCTGTTATACTCATAGATTTATCTCTCCATAAATACTCTTCAATTAACTCATAAGTTACAACTACATTTCTATTTCTATGAAGTAAAAGTAAGAACTCTTTATCTCTTTTTCGTAAAACTACTACCTCATCTTTATAGTATAATTCCCTTTGTTGCATATCAAAATATAAATCTTTATGGAAAGAAATTTTCTCTTTCAATCTTTTTCCAAAGGCTTTTACAATTCCAGTTAATAAAGAATCAGAGTTTACAGGTTTTAGAATATATTGGTTTACATTTAGATTTATAAGTTCTAAAAGATACTCTTCAGTTGAATAAGCAGTTACCATTATTACTAAAGTATCACTGTCTTTTTTTCTAATATCTTCAACTAATGAAATTCCTCCTTTGCAAGGCATTTCTATATCTGTAATGATTAAATCAGGTTTATACTCATTATATAAATAATATCCATCTTCACCATTTTTTGCTTCATATACACCACCAAAATAGTATTTTAAAGTATTTACTAATCTTTTTCTTATACCATCTTCATCTTCAACACAAAGAACAGTATAATTTTGAAGTTGCTTTAATATACTTTCATCCATACTTAAACCTTTTCTATAGGAAGTACAATTAAAAAGTTTGCACCTTTTTTCTTGTTATCTACAGTGATTTCTCCATTCATGTTTTTTTCAATAATCATTTTTGCCATATAAAGCCCAAGTCCTGTTCCTTTTGCTGAACTTTTTGTTGTAAAATATGGCTCAAAAATTAAATCTAAATAGTCGTCTTCCACTCCGCCTGCATTATCTTTTACTTTGATAATAGCATTATTATCTTTTTTTGTAACTATAAGTTTAATTGTAGGATTAATCACTTGTCTTTGTGTTAAGGCATCTTTTGCATTTGATAAAAGATTTAAAATTACTTGTGCAAACTCTCTTTCATATCCATGAATCATTGGGTTATGTTTTATTTTCTTTTCTACTTGAATATTAAAGTTTTTAAGTGAAGCATCTACTAAAGTTAAAGCCTCATTACAAGCATCTTCTATATAAAAATCAACCTTTAGCTTATCAGGTTTAAAGAAGTTTCTAAAGTCTTCAATTGTATTTGACATAAAGGCTATTTGTTTATTTGACTCTTTAACTGTCTCTTCTATCATTGAAGAGTCTACTTTATTAAATTTATTTGCTGTTTCAAGCTCCATAAGTACCCCAGAAACTTCACTTAAAGGTTGTCTCCATTGGTGTGCAATCATTGAAAGCATTGCTCCCATTCTTGCTAGTCTTGATTGATGAAGCATTGCTCTATCTTTTTTCTTAACTTCTTTAATAGCCTTTTGAACTTTTAACTCCAAGTTTCTATTTAAATCTTCAAGTAGTAACTCTTTTCTTTTTACATTTTCTTGATAGGCATTAAAAACTTGCGTAATCTTTTTCGACATGATAAAAGATAAAACACCAATTATCAAAATTGCTAAAAAGGAAACAGTAACCACAAGTCTAATATGCTTGTTAATTTTCTTTTCTAATAGTTTTTTATTTGCATTTATTGAGTCTTGAATATCATCAATATAAAGACCTGCTCCAATTACCCAATTATATTTTTTATAAAGCCTAAAGAAACCAAGTTTTTTAGAGAAATTAACTTCTGTTGGTTTTTGCCAATAATACTCAATAAAAACACCATTTGGTTTTTTAATTGTTTCATCAATAAACCTTTTAGTAATAAGTCCACCTTTTGCGTCTTTTAAATCAATATCATAGGTATCAATACTTTCTGGTCTAAAAGGATGTCCTCTTAAGTAGTAGTTTGTATCATGTATCCAAAGATATCCATGTTTTCCATATCTAATAGTCTCTAAATACTCTAAGATATCTTTTTTTAACTCTTCTTCACTTAGTAATTTATTCTTTTTAACCCTGTGATTTATATAGTTTATTGCGTAATCAATCTCTTTTTTTAAAATATTTTTTTGTTTTTGTAAATACTCTTTTTCTACAATTAAACTCTCTTCTTCAAAGTAGTTATTTTGATTGTCTATAAAGAAATAGATTGTAAAAAATGCAATTAAAATAGCTGTAATAATTGGTGTAAAAATAATAAGTTTAGGTATGTTTTTTTCATTAAACAATTAAGTTCTCCTGTATAAAAATGACATTTTATCTAAAATAGGTGAGATAAAAGTGAGTATTAAATCTAAAATTAAATAAAACTTTATAGTTTGATGGAAGATTACAAGGTTTATAATGAAAATATAAATATAATCATAACTCAAATTAAAAGGAGTTAATCATGGAAAAAAACAATGTAATATATAGTCCAAGAATAAATGATGACTTCACAAATGGTAGAGAACTATTAAAAAGTTTACAAAACAACGTTACTATTTTTGGAAGTGCAAGAACAAAACAATCAAATGTCTATGCAATGAAAGCACAAAAACTTGCTTACCTCTTAGCAGAAGAAGGTATGAATGTAATTACAGGTGGTGGTGATGGAATTATGCAAGCTGCCAACAGAGGTGCATTTAAATCTTCAAATGGAGAATCAATAGGATTAAGTATCGACCTTCCTTTTGAACAATCAGTAAATCCATACACAAACAAACATTTAACATTTAATTACTTCTTTTCTAGAAAATATATGTTAGTAAAATACTCAAAAGCTTGCGTTATTTTCCCTGGTGGATTTGGTACTTTAGATGAACTATTTGAAGTAGTAACTTTAACTCAAACTGGAAAAATGAGAGATGGCTTTAGAGTTTATCTTGTAGGTATTGAGTTTTGGGAAGGATTAATGAAGTTTATTGAAACTACTTTAATAGATGAAAAAATGATTGACCCAGGTGACTTAGATATTATCAAAGTAATTGATGATATCAATGAAATAAAAGAGGATATTTTAACTATTCCAAATTGATTCAAGTCATAGAATAAATAAAAAGTAATAGTTATACTTCCTTTTCAAAGGTAAGTATAACTATGAAAAAGTTTTTTAAGAAATTTAAAAAAATAAATACAGAAAAAATAGAAATTGAAAATCTCATTTGGTCTTGGATAGGCTCATTTATAGGAATAATTGCTATTGCATTTATTCATTTTAGCTTTTTAAATGATACTGATTTATCATTAGTTATTGGTTCATTTGGAGCTAGTGCTGTTTTAATCTACGGAGCCATTCACTCTCCCTTAGCTCAACCTAGAAACCTTGTAGGTGGACATATTTTAAGTGCAATTATTGGAGTTACTAGCTTTAAACTTTTTGGTGATTATTTATGGTTATGTTCAGCTCTTGCTGTTGCTACTTCTATTTTAGTAATGCAATTAACCTTAACTTTACATCCTCCAGGAGGAGCAACTGCACTAATAGCAGTCATAGGAAGTGAACAAATTCATAATCTAGGATTTTTATATGTTTTAATACCTGTCTCAACAGGTGCAGTTATAATGCTTTTTATAGCATTTATTATAAATAATATCCCTAAAAAAAGGTATTATCCAAACTCAAGAGCAAAAGATACCTAGTATTGGTACATATGGTATTTTTTATTCTCTTTAGCTTTTTGTTTTTCTAGTTTTTCATAAGCTTCTAAAGCTTCTTGCTTTAAATTTTCATCAATTTGTTTTGATTGAAGCTCTTTTAAAATAACTTCTAAAACTAAGATATAAACTATAGAGTTAAGTTTTTTAGACTCTTCATTTCTCATTTGAAAATCTAAATCAATAGCGTAAATTGCTTCTTGGAAAGTAAAAAAAAGTCTTTGTGAGATATCTTCTAATCTTAGGGTATAACCTAAAATAAGTAAAAAGTTTTCTCTATACTCTTCTTGTAATTTTTCGTTTTTAATTCTTTGTGCAAAATCAAAGATTGTATTTGAATACTCTTTTTCTAAAGTATTTGCATCTACAACTTTTGTCTTAAAGCCATGGAAAAATTGCGAAATCTCTTCTATCATTTTATCTCACTAATTTAAATTTGTAGCATTTTAGCATATAATATTAAAAAATACAGGAAGAAACACAATGAATAAAAAAATAATTCTTTCATCTTTAGTAGTATGTAGTACCTTATCTTTTGCCTTTGATTTAAATAGCTTTACAAAAGATATAGTAAAAGATATAACTAGTACTGATACAAAGAAAGAACAAACAGTTACAAGCTCTTTATCACAAGATACAGTATCAAAAGGATTAAAAGAGGCTTTAAAAGTTGGGGTTAATTATGCAACAAAAACTTTAGGGGCTCAAAATGGTTATTTAAACAATAAAGAAGTAAAAATACCATTACCCCAAAACCTTCAAAAAGCAGAAACAATTATAAGACAAGTTGGAGGAGATAAAGTTGCTGACGACTTAATCAAATCTATGAACAAAGCAGCAACAAATGCAGCACCTAAAACTGCAAAGATTTTTATTGAAGCAATTGAAAAGATGAATCTAGAAGATGCTAAAAAGATATTAAGTGGAGACGAGCATGCTGCTACAGACTATTTCAAAGAGAATACAAATAATAAGTTAAAAGAACTAATTAAACCTATAGTAAATAAAACAATGCAAGAAAATAGTGTTTCAAAATATTATGATACTTTTAATACTTATTACAAACAATACGGTAAAGAGTATGTAGAAAATAGTTCTGTAATGAACTTAGCAAAAAACTTTGGAGTAGATAAGTATATCCCAAGTGCAAGTGATGAAAGTTTAGATGATTATGTTACAAATAAAGCTATTGATGGTTTATTTAAAATGATATCTGAAAAAGAGGCTTCAATTAGAGAAAATCCTGTGGAGCAAACAACTTCAATACTTAAAAAAGTATTTGGAAACTAAAGTTATAAGCATTTAGCTTATAACTTTAATCTCTCATGTCTAAAATAGTTTTCAAAAATATTCTTTCTTACTAAACTTTTATTATAGTTTCCTACAAATCTTTTTTTATTAAGATATTTTGACTCATAATTTGGTTTTAGTTCTTTTAAAAGCTTAGTGTAAAACTTTCCTTCATAGTCTAGTAAAAACATATTTGTATTTGTATAATAAGAGTAAACAACACTTAAATAACTTTCATTGTTTATTTTATAAGTTTTAAAAGTATAATTGTTTATATCAATATTTTCTACAACCTCAAAAGAGTCTAGCTTTAACTCATAATTTAAACTAGTTTCAAAAAAGCCATTTGCTAAACCTGTCCAAATACAATTATTATCTAAATCAATATACTCAAAAAACAGTTTTCCATATTTATTGTTTTTCTCTTCTATTGTGTAAGAGTTGGAAACACAAGGCATAGACAGATAATGTTTTTGTTTTGGATTATCAAAGCTTAGTTTTTCTACTAGTTTACTATTTGAATAAAATGATAGCTCTTTAGTTTTTGAAGAATAGTTATTTAAAGCACTTACACTACAAGCACTAAAAAATAAAATTACTAAAAAATAGATTTGAAATTTTTTAATGACTAACATTAAAGAAGCCTTGTATACAATTCTCTTTTACAAGTGAAATATTAAAGTTTACATGAGCTTTTTCTTCATTATCATACTTGTACGAGTAACCTTTTTCAAATTCAGATAATAACTTTTTATATAAGTCACCTTTCATATCCAATATAAATACATCTGTATTTGCAGCCCAAATATAAATTATATGTAAAATAAAAGAGTCATCTACTTTTTTTACTTTGAAAGTATAGTTTGAAATATCTTTTGACTCTAAAGTCTCAAACTCTTTTATTTGAAGTTTTTGTTTAAAAAAATCTTCATATAGACTCAAAGCCTGTCCATTCCAAATTATATTTGTATCAGTTTTTACATATTCTAAAAATATTTCATCGTTATTTATAGTGTAAGCTTCTACAACAAAAGGATCATGTCTAGTTTTCACATCATAAACATCTAAATCATATTTTATATATTCTTCAGACTCTGTTTTAAAAGCGATTTGATTATTTTCAAATTTATAGATTGGCATTGAAGCATTAGCTATTGCACTAATTATCTTTTGAAATATTCCCATATATAAAACCTAATTATTTTTTTATTACCACTTTATCATAAATACCCCATTTTTTCAAGACTTGATGCAATATTTTATTTAATTTGATATAATCCCAAAAAACATGAAAGGAATATATGCCAATTACTTTTACAAAAAAAGAACTTTTAAACATTATTTACATTGTTATAGGTACACTTCTTTGTTCTCTATCTGTTGTATTATTTTTTACTCCTCACAACTTTACTACTGGTGGAACCCCTGGTGCTGCTATTTTATTACATAAACTTACTGGTTTTTCTATTGGTACTATGGTTATTACTATAAATATACCTTTACTTATTTGGGGAATGAAATATTTTGGAAAGATATTTGCAATTAGAACTGTTATAACAGTAGCATTGATCTCAATTTTTATAGATTACTTTTCTTATTCTTTAAACTTTGATTTGCTTATTTCAAATATCTTAGTAGCTGCTATTTTTGGTGGAGCAGTTATTGGTTTTGGTATTGGTTTTATTATTAAAGGATACTCAAGTGCTGGTGGTTCAACTATTGTTGCAAAAATAATAGCATCAAACTCTCATATTAAACCTGCACAAGTTATTTTAGTCATTGATTCTTTAATTGTTATTTCTTCAATTTATGTATTCAAAGATTTTGAAAAAGCAGTTTTAAGTATCATAAGTATATATGCTACAGTTAAAGCAATTGACGTAGTACTAACAGGTGCACTTACCACTAAAGTTATTCATATTACAACTTCAAAACCTGTAGAATTAGGCAAACAAATTACTCAAAAGTTAAAACATGAAGGTACACTTATTCAAGGTGATGCTTTAAATAAAAAAGACAATAAAACTCTTATTTTTATGGTTATTGATGTTAGAAGATTAGGTACTTTAAGGCAAATTATTGAACAAACAGACAAAGATGCTTTCATGATTGTTATGGAAGCATCTGAAATGTTAGGAAGAGGTCACTAAAAACAGTTCTTGTTAAAAGTGTCCTTATCTTTTAAAACCTGAGCTGAAGAGACAATGTTCATGATAAATTCATCATGGACATTTCCAAACTTTTCAATTAGTTCATCACAAACTTTTTTCATCTCTTTCTCATTTTGAAGTTCTGCTAAAACAGCTGCTTTATTATGATATGCAATTACAACTTGCTTTTCAAATGTTGAAAACTCATTTATCACTTTATCAAAAGATTCAATAGCTTTTTCAAACTCAAAAAGCTCTTTATATTTATTTGCTTTGTTTACTAAAGATTTTGCAACAAACTCTAAAAATAGTTTTTCATCACTTTGTTCAAAGTTATTAATTACTTCATCATAGGCTTTTATAGACTCTTCTATTTGTTCAGTATCTCCTAAGATATGAGCAATATTATATTTTGCTTGAACAATATCTTCTAAAACTTTTTCATCTAAACAGTTCTCAAAGTTTTGCACAAACTCTTTATAAACTTCTAAAGACTTACTTGTACCTTCTAACTCTTTTGTGCAAATTGCTTTATTCATATATGCTTTTGCAAATATAATCTCACTATTTTGTGAAACATTTGAGATAAACCTTGAAAGAAGTTCATTGTAAACTTCTAGCTCTTTGTTGTACTCTTTTTTATGTGCATAGATTAAAGCTTTGTTGTAAAAAGTATAAGGTAAATACTCTCTTATAGATTCATCCTCTGTATCTAAATATTTATCTAAAATATCATCATATAACCTAAGAGCTTCTTCATAGTTACGCTCTTTTGTCAAGGCTGAAGCTTCACCCATTAAAGAATAAAAACTATTTAAATTTTCCATAAAAAATCTTTTTAGCTATTTATAAAGTTAGTTATTGCATCGCCTTCTAATCTATACCCAACCCACTCATCTTGGCTTTTTGCACCAATAGATTCATAAAATTCTCTTGAAGGAGTATTCCAATCTAAACAAGACCATTCTACTCTTCCACAACCTTCATCATAGGCTTTTTTAACAAGGTGTTTTAAGATAGCTTTTCCAGCACCACTTCCTCTTTTATCTTTGCTTACATATAAATCTTCTAAATAAATACCATTTTTACCAAGCCAAGTTGAATAATTATAAAAATACACTGCAAAACCAATTGCAACGCCGTCTTCTTCACATATAAAAGCACTTACAGTTGAGTTTTCACCAAAGATAGATTCTTTTATTTGCTCAACATCAGTTTTCACTTCATGTTCAGCTTTTTCATAAATTGCAAGTTCTGTAATAAAATTTAAAATTGTTTGTGCATCATCAATAACTGCATCTCTTATAATAACTTTTGACATAAAATTCCTTCATATTTTTTTGCGATAAATATAACATTCTTTGCTTAATTTTTCATAAACTTATTAACTAAAGAGTTACTTCTCTCAGGTATTCATGGATTATTGGAAGATAATCTTTTCTACAAATTAAATGTGTATCAAGATGATTTTCTATATCTGTAGTTTTAACCTTATTTGTATAGCCAAATTTTTCTATTATTTTAGGAGATAAAAGTCCTATTCCAAAGCCTGCTTTTATGCAACCAAGTATTAGTTCAAAGTTTTCCAACTCAACAGTTTTGTAGTTTTCATCCCTTGTATTTTTAATATAGTTTTCCAATGTTGCACAGTTTGCACAAGACTTTTTAAATACAAAACAAGTCTTTTGTGGTTCTTTGTTTAAAGGTTCTACTAAAACCATCTTCTCTTCAACTACATTTAAAATCTCTATATCTTTATGATTTGGATTTCCATTTACAAAAGCTATATCAAGTTTATAATCTAATAGTTTATCTATCAAATTTAAACTACTATCCACTGCAAACTCTAAATTCATTTGTTTAAAATCACTATTTAGTTTTTCTAAAAATGGCATAAGATTGCTTGTAGTAAAAGTTTGGGTAGAACCTATTTTTAAAACTTCTTGATAATCTATATTTCGCATATGAACTTGGGCTTCTTCTACTTTTTTTATAATATCCATAGCATAGGGAAAAAGTTTTTCTCCCTCATTTGTAAGAATAACCCCTCTATTTGTTCTATGAAAAAGTGAATATCCTATGTTTTTTTCTAACTGTTTTATTCGTAATGTTACGTTTGATTGAGTAAACTCTAACTCTTTTGCTGCTTGTGAAATAGATTTTGTATTTGCAACTTTTATAAAAACTTTTAATAAATTTGAATCCATTTTTATCCCTTAACCTAAAACTGTTTGGAAAACTAACATCCATGCAATAATAAACAATAAGACTTTTAATATCTTTGCATAGAATTTGGCATCTATTTTTTTCTTTATTTTTATACCAAAATAAAGACCAATCGCAATAATAAAAATACTAGCAAAAGATATTTGTACTGCTTGAGATGTAAACTCTCCAAAGTAAACAAAAGTAGCAACTTGCCCTACTTTTGTAAAAAGGAAACATAAGTTCGAAAGCTGAATCGTATCTTTTTTTGAATACTTTAATTCTAAGGTGTACATAATAGTAAGTGGAGCAACTACATTTGTAAGACCTGAGACAACTCCACCAACAAGTCCTAATCCATAGGTTGAAGATTTTGGATAATCAGATATAAAACTAGCTCTAAATTTTACTAAAGATTGGAAAAGATAAAAGAATATTATAAATGCAAGTATAAGTTTAAAATACTCCGAGTTGTAATAAACTAAAATAAATGTTCCAAACACACTACCTATAACCATAAGTAAAATTATAAGCCAAAATCTTCGTAAGGCTTCAAAAAACTTTCCTTCACTTAGAATGCTTACAAGATTTACTATCATTGTTGGGATTATTATGTATGTGATTGTTGTTTGAATATCTGTAAAAAGTGCAACTACTGGAGTTGAGATAAGACCAAATCCAAAGCCAATACTTCCATGTATAAATGAAGAGATAAGAATAACTAGTGTAAAAACTACTAAAAACTCAGTTTCCATATGATTACCTTTAATATTACATATAACTATAAGTAATATCAAATGATATTACTAAGAATTATATCTGTTTATTATAAATAGTTTATTAAATGTTCAAAAATCTTCTTATTTAGTCAAAACTTAGATACAATTGCAAAAATATAAAAAATCAAAGGTAAGACTTGAAAAAGACTTTTAAATTAAAGCAAGAAAACAAACACCCTGATAGAGTTGTAGATTCTATTAAATATGAAGTAAGAAAATATATCAAAAGAGAAAAAAGAAAAGCACTTCCTGAAGATAAAGACTTTTGGTTTTTTGATTGTAAATTTGCAATAGGTGATGATGAGCCTAAAGTAATAGAGTTTGCAGATATCACAAAATCTATTGATGAAGCAGCTAAATCTGAAGCTGATACTTTTTACTTAGAAATACTTGCAAGAGCAGAAAAAAGACCTGAGAAAGAAGAGGAGGAAACTTTAGAGACTAAAGAAGTTGAATCAGAAGAAGAGGATAAAGTAGAGGACTAATCTAAGATTAGTTTTCCTCCACACTTTCAAGTAAAGTTATTTGATTCATTATCTGTAAACTATCTTTTAAATTTTTAAATACTTTAGTTCCTGTTGTTAGAGTATAAATCAACTCTATAAAACTTTCTTCATAAAAATTTTCTACTAACCTATCAAATTGCTCGACATAATATATATCTTTTCTAAAATTAATCAATGCTGCAAATATTACTAATAAATACTTATCTTCTTTTTTTAAAAAACTTTCTAATTCAGTTTTATTTATAGTACATGATTTGTATTCTTTTATATAATTGTAAATCTTAGAAAATGACATAGCGTCAACTTTTTCTATTTTATTTTCAATACCAATATATGAAGAAAACTCATAATGATTTTTTATTATATTAATAGCTTCAGAAAGTTTTCTATTACTTAGATTATACTCTTGCCTTATCTTTTCTTTTTCCTCATTAAATTTTTCTTCTTTCCAATATTTATAATTAGGTAATTTTTTTGCAATCTGTCTAATTTCTTCTCGTGATAATTTATCTGTATGAACACCATATTTATATTCAATTTTAAGATTTTCCAATAACTCTGTTACACTATCTATAAGTTGTGATAATTTTTGATATCTACTATAAAAATGTTTAACATTAATAAGAGGAAACTTTTCCAAATGAATTTTATTTTCTTTTGTGTACTGATACCTAAACGTTTGTCCTGTGGCATCAATTTCAAAATAGTCACTTATTAACTCTTCCTGTTTATTTACTAATAAATGAACCCTAAAGTCAAAATTTTCTAAGGAATATTCTTTATATGTATTCCATAAATTCTTTAAATCATGTGTATTAACTAATTTAGAAAAATCTATACTTGTATTTATTTTTGAAATATCAATAATAGAGTTTTTTAAAAATAGCTCTATTGAATGTCTTGCACAAAAAAGCATAGGATAAATTAATGTATCTAGGTTATGGGTATCTTCAATTATCTTTTCATATATTATTTTAACAGATTCTTTATAACCTTCAAGATAAGAACTACTTAGAAGGCCATTTTTCCCTACACATGAATTGAACTGTGTATTTGGTCCAGATTTAAAAGTTTGATTAGGTTTATTCTTTATATTCATAAAAGTTATTTTATCAAAAAAATAAAGATATTTATTTAAAAAAGTAAATAATCAGATTTATATAGAATAATGAGTTTGATTTAGATTCTAGAAGAAGGGGTTCTAGTTCGAAGGAGCTTACACAAAGTAAGTTACTGAGAGATAGGTTCTCTTCGACGACGAAGATGAACCTAAATCATTATTCTATAGTGCTTTTGCAGTGATTCTAGATAATCTTTGAGCAAATGATACCGCATCAGTAATTTCCATACCTTCTGACAGTTTCGCTTGGTCTAATAGTACCCATGATACATCATCAATCATTTTATCATCAGCACAACCATTTAACTTCTTAACAATTTCATGGTCAGGATTGATTTCTAAGATTGGAGCAGTTTCTGGCATCTCTTGTCCCATAGCTCTCATCATTTGAGCCATTTGTGCCATTTGTGCATCACCTGCATCTTTTACAACACAAGATGGTGACTCTGAAAGTCTGTTTGTAACTTTTACATCTGCTACAGCTTCACCTAAAATATCTTTGATTTTCTTCGTGATATCTTCAAACTTCTCTTCAACTTCTTTTTTCTCTTCTTCAGTTTGCTCTACTTTTGGAGCTTCGCAAGAAGTAATATCTTTGAACTCCCACTCTTGGTATACACCATACATTGGAGTTACGATTTCATCGATTTCTTTGTCATCTAAAATAAGTACTTCAATATCATTTTTCTTGTATGCTTCAAGAAGTGGAGAGTTTCTAAGAACTTTCTCATTTTCACCTATGATATAGAAAATAGCTTTTTGTTCAGAATCTGCATTCTCTTTATATTTGTCTAAAGAAGTCATTGCGTCAGCTTCAGTTTTTGTTGATTTAAATCTAATAAGCTCTAATAACTTATCTTTGTTTGTAAAGTCTTGGTAAGCACCCTCTTTAAGTGGTCTATTGTATTGTGCAATAAACTCTTTGTACTTTTCTTCATCTTTAGATAGTTTTTTGATTTCTGATAAGATTTTCTTTACAGAAGCTTGTTTGATATTTGCTAAGATTCTGTTTTCTTGTAAAATCTCTCTTGAAACGTTTAATGGTAAATCTTCAGAATCAATAATACCTCTAACAAATCTTAAATAAGTTGGTAATAACTCTTTTTCATCATCAGTAATAAATACTCTTTTAACATAAAGTTTTACACCTGGTTGATAATCAGCTCTGTACATATCCATTGGTGCAGTTTTAGGAATATAGAATAGTGTAGTATATTCATTTACACCCTCTGCTTTTGTATGAATAGTAGCCATTGGGTCTTGTGAATCATGAGAGATTGATTTATAGAAATCATTGTACTCTTCATCTTTGATTTTTGACTTTGGTTGCATCCATAAAGCTGTTGCTTTATTGATTTGTTCATGTCTTTTTTCTTTTGTTTTCTTTGCTTCTTTTCCAGCTTTTTTATCTTCTTCTGAAAGTTCTTCTTCTACTTCTTCTGTATAGTTTAAGAAGATTGGATAAGCAATATGGTCAGAATATTTTCCAACAATATTTTCAATTCTTGGTTTAGAAGCAAACTCTTCTGCCTCTTCATCTTTTAATTTGATATAAATTACTGTACCACTTGATTCTTTTGTACAAGGTGATAAATCAAATTCACCAGTACCAGTTGAAGACCATTTATATGCTTGCTCTTCTCCTGCTTTTTTAGAGATAACATCTACTTTATCAGCTACCATAAATACAGAATAAAAACCAACACCAAATTGTCCAATTAAGTTTGAATCTTTTTTTGCATCACCTGTTAAAGCTTCAACGAAAGATTTTGTACCTGATTTTGCAATAGTACCAATAGAAGCGATTAAATCTTCTTCATTCATACCAATACCGTTATCAATGATAGTTAAAGATTTATCTTCTTCATCAAAGGCGATATTAATCTCACCAGACCAATCTGCTGGTAACTTTGACTTTATTTCGTCATCTGTAAGTTTTAAATAATTTAATTTATCAATTGCATCACTTGCATTTGATACAAGTTCTCTAATAAAAATCTCTTTGTTTGAATATAATGAGTGAGTCATTAAGTGTAATAACTGACCTACTTCAGTTTGAAATTGATGTTTTGCCATGCTAATTTCTCCTATAATTTTTTATTTTTATGGGATAATTTTAACAAAACTTTATAAAAGAGAGCTAAAGTTTTAAAAGAAATTAGCACTTTTTATTTATAAGTGCTAATCATCTGAATAAATTATACAAAATTATAATCATTGACTTGCATAAAAACCTATAATATATTACACTTCTAAAGAAGGATTGCCATGTTTTTTAATATATTCAAAAAGAAAGAATGGAAGAACGAAAAAAGACCAGTTTATGTTTGTAAACACTGCAAACTAACTTGCAAATCCTGTGATGCAAGATATTGCTTCACCTGTCATATGAATGAATCAAACCCATGCCCTAATTGTGGGAAAAGAAATATAGATTATAAAAAAGACTAACACTATATTTTAAAATTATTACTTCTTCTAAAAGCAATTTTAGATAAAATCTTCCAAACTACAAAAAAGGTTTTATAATGAACGAAAATTTTTTAAATGATTTAGTAGAAGTATATGAATATTTAGATTTACAAAAAAACAATACAAACAAACTAATAACATATCTAGAAAATGAAGAGTATGAAAAACTAGCTATTATTGATAAGTTTGCAAAAACTTTAGACTTAGAACTTGACTCAAATCTTAGACTTGCACTTGTTACAAGATTAGTTAATTTAAGAGATGATTCTTTAGTTCAAGTACTTAAAAAGCTTGGCAAAAATGAAGAAGAAGTTATAAACTTACAAGAAAAAGCATACTGCTTTGTAAGAGACTTTTGGCATGAAAAGCACAAAAGTACAGTTGAATATATTAAAAACAACAACTTATTAACTCCTTTTTATCAAGCTATTTTTGAAGGTGTGTATAAAGTTGGTCTTAAAATGTCATCATGGCAAAGTTCTTGGACTGCACATATTATAAATGGAGTAAATAAAGAACTTTTAAATATGTTTGATGGAGATGAAACAAAAGTTTTTGAATACCTAAAAAAACACAAACTATTTGATTTAGGACATAATAATATTGAAGCAGATAGATCATATTCTGCTTTAGTAAAACAAAAAGATGAATACAAATCAAAAGCATATATTGAAAGCTTTAAAGAACAGACAACAGCTGTAGTTGATGCCTTAGAAGAGTTTGAAGAAGCACTTATTGAACTAGAAGATGAAATTTATAACCAAAAATGGGATTATATTTTATATATTCAAGCACTAATAAAAGCCTTTTGCGAAAATAAAACACATCTTTTAGTAGAAAGATGGGCTGATGTAGATAGAGCTTGGATGAAGATAAAATCTCCAGTTCAAATAGGACATCCGCTAGAATATTATGAAGACCACTTTAGAAAAGCAGTTGCTTTAGAGTGGGATATTAGACTTACCAATCCACACTTTGCACAAAATGACCATAGAGTAAATAAAATCAAATCAGCTTTTGCAAAAATCTTTGACAATGTAGAACAAAGTGATGAATACAAAGCTATTTATAACTTCTCATTAAAATCACTTGACAAAGTACAATTATATGTAGGAAGACCTGCCCTATTCTTTGGAGCAGAGTTTAATGGACTATTCTCTGCACAAGTTGTGCCAAATGACGAAATAGTATCACGTGAAGAAGGTAAAAAGATATTTGCATTCTCTGATGAGATTTTACAAATAAGCCGTGCAAAACCATTTTTAAAATTAAGTCAAGAGATTTTTGGGCAAGAACTACTTACAAAAGATAGAGAGTTTTTATTCAATGAAACTGATAAATGGCACCAAGTATATGATATAAGTACAATCGGCCATGAATACGGACATATTTTATGGTGTGATGATGAAACAGAAACACTTATGAATGAAACAGGAAACTTTAAAAATATAGAAGAGTTTAAAGCTACAACTGGTGGGCTAATTTCATTTTTCCTAGATAGTGAAGATGATGAAAAAGAGCTTGAAGAACAAGTTTTAATTGACCTTATAAAAAGAGCAGTAGGACTTATAGGTTGGATGGAAGTTGATGAAGTACAACCATACTATTGTGAAGGATTAATTCACTTAAATGCTTTATTTACTGTTGATATCTTAGACTTTGAAAATGAAAAATTAATTATTGATTTAAATGAATCAAAAATAGAAGCACTTAAAAAATGGTATGTTGAAAATTATACTGCTTTAGCAAAACATTATTTAGATAAAAAAGATGCCTCTTTATTCTTAGAAAGATTTGCAAAAAAAGAGTCTAAATACTTTATGCCAACTGATTCAAAAATCAAAGCCTTTGTAGAATTCTATTTTAATAGATACAAAGAAATAGGCCAAGAATTAGATAAAGAGGATAAAAAATCTAATTACATTAAATAGGGTTGAAAGACCTTATTTAATTTCAAAACTTTCTAAAACTTATAAACAAAATGTTGTATATTTTCTCAATTTTAAATTAGGAATATAATAATGCAATATAACATAACTCCCGCACAAATAGGAACTAGACCTCAAGTATCTTTACCAAATCCAAAAATCTTAGAAGCTTTAGGTGAAGAAGGTATGAGAAAAATGGTTTCTGACCATTATGATTTATTAAGACAAAGTAATATTAGAGGATTATTCCCTCCGGCAGATGAAGGCTTTGAAATGGCAAAAAAACACTCAGCTGATTTTTTCATTCAAATTTGTGGTGGTCCTAGATACTTTGATATGAGTAGAGGTGCTCCTAGAATGGTTGCTCGTCATATGCCATTTGCAATTACTCAAGAAGCTAGAAGAATCTGGTTAGAGTCTTATATGATGGTTTTAAATGGAGTTGATTTAGACGAAGAACTTAAACAATCTTTTTGGAACTATATTGATATATTCTCTATTTGGATGATGAACACCCACGACGAAGAGTAGTAATTTATACTACTCTGTTTCTTCCCAATCTCTTTGCTTGAGATAAGGCATGTCTTGCTTTTAATAATAACTCATCTAGTTGGTCAGGATGTAAAGGCAATAAAGTGCTAACCCCAGCGCTTATTGTTAAGATATTTGAAGCTATTGAATTATCATGGGGAATGTTTAGACTTCTTACAGAATCTAAACACTTATTTGCAATTAGTTTTGGCTCTTTTGTATTTGGAAGTAAAATATAAAACTCATCACTTTTGAATCTTGAAACTAAATCACTTGGTCTATTGCTATGATTTACTAAAATATTAGCAATTAGTTTTATACACTCATCACCTTCATTTTGCCCATAAATATCATTAAAGGCTTTAAACTCATCAATGTTTATAATAATCAAAGATAAGCATTGTTTATCTCTTATAGCTCTTTTTACTTCTTCATTAAATCTTTCCATGAAGTACTTTTTATTTAAACACTGTGTTAGAGGATCTATATGAGAATGGATTTTTAGCTTTTCATTTTCATTTATGATTTCATTTGTTCTTTCAATAATCTCTTTTTCAATATATTTATTTTTATAGATTTTAAAGAAAGTGAAAATAAATGCTAATGTAACAAAAATAATAGCCAATGAGATGATTTTTAGTTTGAACATCTCATTTGATTCAATACTTTCTGAACTAAAAAACTCAATATAAGTAGTAATAGAAATATATGATAATAATACTATTGATAATAAAGTAGAAAACTTACAAAAGTTAAACTTTTTAATATTCATGAATACCCTAAAAGATTTATTAAAATATTATACTCTAATTTCTTTTAACAATCTATTCTAGGGCTTCACAAAAAATTATTTCTTAGTTGTAGTTATTCCTGGTGCTTCTTTTGTTCCAACATAATCATCAACTTCACTATTATATTTCATATAACTAAAAACAGCACCTACAAGTAAACAAAATATTACTACTAGTCTTACTGTATTTCTTTTTTGTTTTGATTCTTTATTATTGTAATCATCAATCTTATCTAAAGATAATTCATCATCCATATTACTTTTCATGATAACTCCTTTTTCGTAATATATACCAAATTAACTTAAAACAAAGTCATAAGTTTAACTTATAATATTAATTAAGTTAAGTTTATAATAATGATACCATCATTTGGTTAACAGTAACTGTTATTTCTTTAATATCTTTATTTTCTTTAGTCATAAAAGTATCAAGATTATCTCTTACTTTATAGAAAATATCCTTTTCATTATTTATATAATTTGAAAAGGCTATTTCTGGTTCTTCATTCATGCGTTGGAAATCAAGAATCTTTTTCGTGTAGTCAACTACAATAAAGTCAATAAACTGTAAAACTTGATTTCTAAGAACCATATCATTTCTATTTGTTATTTTTACCTTATTAAGAGCGATTATAATATCTAAGATATTAAACTCATGCACTAATAAATAGAATAATGTAACAACATCTTTAAAGGAATGACTAGTTGAAGATTTAATAGTAATTGCAGGAATTGCAAATCTTAGATAATCAATTACTGTAAAGAACTGATTAAATACTGCGTCTCCCTTAATATAGTTTTCTGCTTTTTGTTGATGTACTTGTTCTAATAAGCTAAATAGCTCTTCTTTATGGTCTAAAATATGAGTAGCATCAAGTTGGTTCTTTTTAAGATATTTAACCATCCATTTTGTACTTGCATATAATGTATATTCTAATTTTCCTATTAGTTTGTATTGACATTCTACATCCATAATATAGTCTTGTGAATATAATTTTTGTCTAATCTCTTTAGCACCAAATAGTTGTTTTGCTATTAAGTATGATTTGATTTTTAATAAGAATCTTTCATGTCCTAATTTTAGATAATCACTTACAAAAGTACAGCCTTGTGAGTTTAAAATAACATCTGCCATTTTAGTTGCAATGATTTCTCTTTTTAGAGGATGAGTTAATAACTCATGTTCATATGCACCCACAAAAGATTTTGGGAAATATTTATATAAATATCTTAATGCAAATTGTTCATCTATAAGAGTTGATTCTAATAATATTTTCTTAACAAAGATTTTTGAATATGAAAATAGTGAACAAATAACAGGTCGTACAATAGAACCATCAATATCAACTACTTCATTTATATTTTCACTTTTAGGAATAAAGAATGATCTTCTATCAAAGGCTTCTACATTTTGTTCTAAAACTTCTATTACTTTTAAAAAGTCATTTTGATATCTTCTTGAAAATCTTTCATCAATAGATATAGCTAAAGCTTGATTATATGTACTTTGTAAAACTAAGTTCACAACTTGGTCTGTCATTGAGTTTAAAGTACTTTGAGTCTCTTCCTTACAAATATTATCTGTAGCACTTATAGTATTTAGAAGGATTTTTAAGTTTACTTCGTGGTCTGAAGTATCAACTCCACCTGCATTATCAATACCATCAATATTGATTCTTCCTCCACCTAAAGCATACTCTATTCTAGCTTTTTGTGTAAATCCTAAATTTCCACCTTCACTAACAACTTTTGCTTTAATATCAGTGGCATCAACTCTTACTGCTTCATTTTGTTTATCACCAATATCAATAGAGTTTTCATCACTTGCTTTTACATATGTACCAACTCCACCATTAAATAGTAAGTCTACTTCCATAGTAAGTAACATTCTACATAGGTCTTCTCCGCTTACTACCTTTTTATTTGTACCTACTAACTTTTTAATCTGAGGACTTAATTCTATTTCTTTGTCATTTCTATTGAATATTCCACCACCAGCAGAGATTATCTTAGTATTATAGTTTTTCCAACCTCCACTTTTTGATTCAAATAGTCTTTTTCTCTCTTTATATGAAGCTTCCATATCAGGATTTGGGTCAATGAAAATATCTTTATGAGAGATTGCAGCAAGTAGTTTGAACTTGTCACTTTCTATTAAACCATTTCCAAAAACATCTCCACTCATAGAACCGATACCAACAACTGATACCTCATCTTTATATATATCGATTCCTTTTTCTATAAAGAATCTTTTTGTTGACATAATAGCTCCCCTAGCTGTAATCCCTAAGTCTTTATGTCCATAACCATTACTTCCTCCACTAGCGAAAGCATCTCCTAACCAATAATTTCTTTGGATAGCTATTTCATTTGCCACATCACTCATTGCTGCTGTTCCCTTATCTGCTGCAACAACAAAATATGGGTCTTCACCATCATAATTTACAACTTCAGGATTGATTACTACTTTTCCATCAACCATATTATCTACTAAATCTAGATTTGAATTAATATAAAGTGAATAAATCTCTTTGAAGTACTCTTTTGTAACTTCACTCGTTTCTTTGTTTATTACAAAACCACCTTTTGAACCATCAGGAATAATAATAGAGTTTTTCCCTTCTTGAGTAATCATTAATGATTTTACTTCTTGTCTATAGTCTTCATGTCTATCAGACCATCTTAGTCCACCCCTTGAAATTTTACTCATTCTTAAATGAACTCCATAGAAGTCTGGGTGATAAACAAAGTTTTCAAAGTTTGGTTGTATTCCTTTTAAGTTCTCACCAAACTTTTTACCATCTATTTTGAAAGCAATTGTTTCTTTTTCTAAATAGAAGTTTGTTCTTAAAAGTGATTGTAAGAAAGAGAAAGTAAGTTTTAAAATCTTGTCATCAGTTATTTGAGGAATTTGTTTAATTTCCTCAGTAATGATTTCTTCTAATTTAGATAGTTCTTCTTCTCTCTTCTTAGCTTTTGGATTAAATTTTGTACAAAAATACTTTACAAAAGAATCTGTTATTTTGTGATGAGTAACTAGAGTATGAAGTATAGTTGCTGAATTTATAGTTAAAACTGCTTGGTCAAGATATTCTATAAATGCTCTTACTAGCATGATGTATCTTAGGTCAAAGTTTTGATTATATACTAAAGAAAATACTTGTGAGTGAACTAAAGAAGTGTCTTTTAAACAAGTAGTAATGATTGATTCTAAATTCTCTTTAGCACTATTGATTTTTTTCTCTTCTGTTTTATCTTTAATTTTTAAATTAAATCTTGATACAAAAACCATATCTTTGTTATTTTGAATATTGTAAGTTACCTCATCTACAATTATAAATCCAATGTCATGTAAAATAGGTGTTGTTTCTGATAGGAATATTTGTTTCTTTGAATAGATTTTTATACTATATGAGCCCTTTATGTCTTCAATGTGGGTTACAATATTAGTTTTCATAACCTTTTCAAACAGTTCAGTGGAGATTTCTAAATCATTAGGTGTTAAAAGTTGAGAACAAATTGCATTCATATCTGAAGAAGTAGTAGCCATAAATATCCTTTTTTTTGTTATTATCTATAATACTACTCTTTAAAAATTAAGATTTTGTTAAAAAAATATACTTATTTAGCACAGATATCTATAATTTTAAGTTTTAGTAACCTATCCATATCCTTTACATTAACTTCGATATCAATACCTCTTTTACCACCACTTACGTATATTTTTTCAAAATTTAAAGCACTTTCATCTAATACAGTTCTTAATCTCTTTTTTTGCCCAAAAGGAGAAATACCACCCAACAAATAGCCTGTTACTTTTTGTGCTTCATCTTTATTTGCCATTATTGCACTCTTTGCACCTAGTGCTTTTGCAATATCCTTTAAAGACATTTTTGAACTAACAGGAATAATACCTACTGCTAACTCTTTTGGATTTAATTCTACTAAAAGGGTTTTGAATACTTGATTTGCGTCTAATTTTAATTTTTCTACAGCTTCTAAACCATAGTTTTCACATAAAGGGTCATGGTCATATTTATGTATAGAAAATTCACATTTATTTTTTTTAAGAAAATTAATTGCAGGAGTCATATACACTCTTTTTATTGAACTATAACAAAAATACGCTTTTATTTCTTCCTTTATTTTTTGCTTCGTATAAAGCGTCATCTGCTCTTCTTAAGATTATTTCTTCCGTATCATTTGCTTTATATGTTGTAATTCCAATACTAGCTGTCTTTTTACCAATATGTGAGAATTTCTTTTTTTCAATTGAGGTTCTAATATATTCTGCTTTAGCTTTAGCCCCTTTTTCATCAGTATAAGGGCAAATAATTAAAAACTCCTCTCCTCCCCATCTTCCTAAAACATCCATTTTTCTTAAGTTTCTTCCTAAAACTTCTGCAAACTCAATTAAAACACTGTCTCCAACTTGATGTCCGTATTCATCATTTACTTTTTTGAAATGGTCAATATCTACTAAAATCAAAGAAAATTTATGTCCAGTTCTACCACTTCTATAAATCTCTTTTTCTAATTCCGTATCTAGTTTTTGTCTATTATAAATATTAGTTAACTTATCAGTGATATATAGTTTTTCTAACTTCTCGTTTTTTTCTTCTAAAAGTTTTTCAGTAAGTTTTAACTCAAATAATAGTTTTTCTGAATGCTCTTTTTCTTGTCTTAGTTTTCTATTCCAATAGATAAAAAAGATAATAATAAATACGAAAAAGAATATTGTATATAAAACTAAAGTATAATCTTTTCTACTCTCATAAGAAATTGCAACATATTTATTATATATTTGTTCTTTAGTTTCAGAAGAGATTATTGATAATAGATTTTCAAAGATTGTTGATAATTCTGGCTCATCATTTCTAAACCCCATATGTAAAACTAACTTTTCATCAAATTTTGCAGCTATTTTTAACTGTCCTAAATAAGCTTGCTGAAACTTATATGCAGCAATGGGTAAAGCACCAACAAAACCAAATAACTCTCCATTTATAACTTTTAGTAAGCCGTCATCTACGTTTTTTACATTTACAAAAGTTAAAAAAGGATATTTTTGTTTTAAGGTATCTTCAAAACTATAATCTTTTACTATTCCTATTTTTTTACCTTCTAAAGTGTTAATATTATCTGTAAATGGAATATCAAGTTTTGTAGCTAAAACTAATGGTGTAGAAAGTATTGCAGAAGAAAAATTTAAATACTCTTTTCTTTCTTTTGTTTCCATTCCCAAAGATAAGATATCGCATTTTCTAGATTTTAAAAACTCTAAAGTTTGAGTCCAACTTTCTGTTTTTACTAGATTTATTGGTACACCTAATTCTTTTCTAAATATTTCAAAATAATCTCTACTTAAACCTCTATGTCTTCCATTTGAATCAATCTCTTCAAATGGCATCCAACTAGGGTCAATACAAAAAGATAACTTCTTTTTCTTTTCTAAATATTTTTTTTGATTTTTTGTTAATGCTGGATTATTTACAAGGGGACTTAAAACAAATTCTTCTAGTTTTCCTATTCTAGATTTATTTTGTACAATACCTGTTTGAACATATGTATCTGCAATTCTTTTTACTCTATTTAAACTTATACTACCTAGTGGATATACAGATTTTAATATAAGGTTTTCTATTTGATTTGCTTCAAAAAGTAGTTCTTCTCTTGTCTTATTTTGAGAATTATACTTTTTCAAAATAATATCAATTAACTCTTCTTTATGTTCTAAAGCATATTTCCAACCTTTTATTGTAGCTTCTCTAAAAGCTTTTACTCTATTTGGATATTTTAAATATTGAGTTTTTGAAGTAAAAAGATTGTTTGTATAAAACTCTGCTCCATAATTTTCTGGATTTATAATATTATATTTTGCACCCTTTTTATTTAGTTTATAAACTTGATTAGTAAGAAAAATAGAAGTCACATCAACTTTCTTTTCTATAAAATCATCTATACTAAAATTTTGAGGGACATCTATAAAGTCATTTTCTGAAATATTAAACTGATTTAACATTAAATGAAAACCTGAGTTTTTTAAGGCATCTTTTCCACCCATAAACTTTTTACCACGAATATCACTTGGAAGCATAATATCTTTTTGAGAAGCTAATACTAAAGGAGAATTTTTAAAAAAGTTTGCAATAAATATTAAATCATCACCATTTAAATATCTTTCAATAATACTAGAATAAGATATTGCAAAGTTGATTTTTTCACTTAAAACATCATCTATGACAGAATCTTTTTTTTGGTAATTCATTTCTTTGATTATTACATCTAATCCAACATTATTATAAAAACCTTTCTCTTTTGCAGCATAATATCCTGCATATTCAAATTGATGTAGCCACGAAAGCTGTAGTGTAACTTGTGTATTTTTTGCCAATAAGTTAGTTGTAGGGAATAAAAGAATAAGAAAAAAAAGAAAGGTTTTAAACAATGTTTTCATAATATTACCTTTATGTTACAACTATAATAACTAATAACAAATAAAATTTTTATTAGAAAGATATTTTATATGAAAGACTAAAAAAGATTGAAAGACTCTTTATATTTAACATCAGAGTTAATTATTATTTCTATTTGGTGTTCCCCTTTATAATGTTTTCTTGTTGTCATTTCTTTAAAACTTTGTTTTTTTGAAAAACTTTTTGTTTTTGCTTTTATTTCGTTTTGACTTATTAAAAACAATTTTCTTGAACTGTTATCTTTGGATTTTTTATAAATAATTGCATATTCAATTCTTAGCTTCCCTAAGTTCTCATTGCTATGTATATCAAAAGAGAAATTCAGATTTTCTCCTATTTTTAGACTTTTATCACATATGAAATTTTTAACTTCGACATGAGAATTATTTATATACCCAAATAAACATAGAACTTCTCTATCTCCTTTTTTTAGTAAGGTTCTAGCTGCATGTTTACAAATCCAATCTAACTCTTTTGCTTTTCCAAGATTTGTTTTTATAAACTCAATTACTAAATGTGGATTATCCTTTGAAATATCGTTTAGATTATTTGCAACACTTTTTTGTACATACTTTGATTTATCATGCTTTAGCAATTCAATTATCTCTAAAACTTTTTTTGGATTCTTTTTAAAGCTTGGCAAAGCACATGCCCAAGGAAGTCTAGGTCGACACCCTTCACTTGCAAGCCTTCTTATATGTTCGTTTGAAGAGTTTGCCCAATGTTTTATTTTAGACATAGTTTTATCTTCTTCTTTTAAAATAAATTGCCTTATTGCAAACTCACTACTTGAATCTTGTGTAAAAACTTCTAATGCATCCATAGAGTTTTCAAAATCATCTAAACCGTAAACTTCTACAAAGTCTTGAAAAAACATAGCTTCAAAACCAGTAAAATCTTTTGAGGCAGGTTTTAGTATTTCAAGTTGTTCTTTATAAGGCAAGGGTAAATATTCATTAAGAGTAATTGCAATATGTCGCATACGCATTTTTAGTTCTAAAGTTTCCCAAGTAGAATTAAATATAGAGTTTATAAAACTATCAATATCAAACTTTTGATGGTTTTCTTTTATTTTATTTGCTAAATTATTTATATATTCTTTTGTATATACATTTTTTAATTGCTCTGCCATGTTTTCTTCTTTTTAAATTGGTTTTGATAATAAGTCATTTGCCCTTATATCTATCTTATTAAAGAAGTATATTATAGAAGAATTAAAACAAATAGTGAAATTAATGAAATTGTTTATTTTCAGTAAAGCCCAAAACTGTTTGAGCATTAAAAAGTAAGAAAGCGAAGACTTATAAAACTTAATAAGCTTCTTCTTCAACTTTCTTTATAATCTAAAATTTATATTTCAATTTTGCTGTAAAACTTCTTGGCTCACCATATTGTTTACCTGGGTCATTATAATATTTTTCATCAAATAAGTTATCTACATTTGCTTGTATTAGAAGATTTTTATTTAATTTATATTGCATCATCATATTTGCTAAAAAATAAGATTTTTGAGTTCTTACAAGTTCATCATTACCAAATTTTGTATAAGAGGTTTTACTTTGCCAATCTACTCCTGCACCTATACTAAACTTAGCAAATTCATATTTTGTAAAAAAGTTTACAGTTTTTCTAGGATAGGCAATGTTTACTTTTTCATTATTTGCATCTTTAGCTTCAAATTGAGAATAAGCAAAACTTGTATTCCAGTTATCAGTTATTTCTCCACTTATTTCAAACTCAAAGCCTTTACTTGTTGTCCCTTCTTTTTCTTCATAATAATACTCATTTCTAGAAATATATTTTCCTGCTTGCTCAGCTAAGTTATCTTGTTCTATTCTAAAGACTGTAAAACTTGCATTTAATTTATCATCAAAAAATGAACCTTTTATTCCCGTTTCATAACTATTCCCTTCTAAAGGCTCAAGATAGTTTTCATGTATATCTTTTTTATTTTGTGGATTAAAAATACTTGTATAACTCAAATATGTAGAAAAGTTATCATTAATCTCATAAACTAACCCAGCATATGGAGTAATTTGTCTATTATGTTCAATCTTTGCATTCTTAACTTTATCCTCTCTTTGCCAATTAGTTATCCTACTTCCAAGAATAAGCTTTAACTCTTCACTTAATGAAAATCTTCCCACTAAATATGCGCCAAGTTGTTTTGTTGTTATATCATCTATTAAATTCTTATTTGAAAAGTTAGGCTCAGATATATTTCCATCCCAATTATAAAAATCATTTATTGGTAAATATATATTAGGTGAAGCATAAGCTTTAAATTTTTGATTATTATACATAACACCAGCAATTAACTCATGATCTAAATTTGAAAAAGAAAAAGGAACAGAAGTATAAATATCAATATTATCTTGTTTACTAACTGTATCACTAAGATAGGCTTGTCCCGTTAATCCAGAACCTGTACTTTTATCTAAGTTACCATAAAGATAAAGTAACTTAAGATCAGAATCATCTTTTGTGTGAGAATAGGCTCCATAAAGCTTGATATCATTTTCAAAAAAGTGTTCTATATTTGCAAAATAGTTTTTATTTTCAGATGCCCAATGACTCCATTTAGGTGCAGTTGATTTAGACCTACTCCAATGTGCATCGGAACCATCGCTATAAAAAGGAGGTAAACCTCCCCAAGTACTCCCTTTTGGATTATTTTTTTGATAACCAGCACCTAAAGAAACTCTTGTGGCATCACTTAAATCCATATCAACAACTCCATAAAAAACACTTTTCTTATTTTCATAATAATCATAAAAAGCTTCTTTATCCTCATAAGATGTAGCAATTCTTGCTCTTACTGTTTTATCTTCATTTAAAGGCATGCCCACATCTAAAGAAACTTTTCTTTTATTCCATGAGCCACCTTCTACAGTAATATCTCCTCCAAAACTATCTTTTTTGGCATGTTTTCTTACTAAGTTTATAGCAGCTGAAGGATTTCCTGCTCCACTTAAAAGACCAGTAGCTCCTCTAACAACCTCAACTCTATCATATGCTATTAGGTCTAGTTGACTTTGTCCTGCACTATATCCAGTCTCCCATGAAGTAGTAACTCCATCTAGCTGATAGTTATTTATATCAAAACCTCTTGCTGAAAATTTATTTCTTTCACTATCAAAATTATTAATTGATAATCCAACTACTTTTTGGACAATATCACTTATATCTTCTAAGCCCATATCATCAATTTGTTGTGATGTTATTACACTTACTGATTGAGGAGTGTCTTTTATAGAAAGATTCATTCTTGTTGCAGAATTCATAACTGCAGTTGTATATGAACCTGTACCTTCAGTAGAAGTAGAACTTGCCACAATATTCACATCACCTAAAGAGTTTGAATTATTTGAAAGAGTCTTCTTCTTTATAATAATTGCACCCTCTTCTATAACAGCTTCTAATCCACTATCTTTTAGTATTTCATTTAGTGCATTTTTAGTACCTTGTACATCACTAATAGCTTTTGAAGTTTTTCCTTCTAGTAAGTTTCCACTTACAATATATGGTATTTTTGATTTTTTTGAGATTACCTCAATTGCATCTTTTAAAGATTGTTCTTTTATAGAATATTTTATTTCATCAGCATAGGCATTACAATATAATGCTAATATAGCAATAGGACTTAAAAATTTAATTTTAAGTGAACTCATACATTTCTCCTTTTATATTATGAAACGATTTTAATAATCATTTTTAATATAAGACAGAGAAATTTAAAAAAACGGACATCAATTTTCTGTTTTTTTTGAAATTTTTATAAACATATTCTTTTTCTCTATTTTTATAGGATAAATCTTTTTAATTGTTTTTAAGAATATATCCAATTGATTTGTAGAAAATTCTCCTGTTATTATATAATTTTCTATTTCTTTATGTGAAAAATCAAAGGTATAATCATAATACTTTGAAAACTCTGCAAGTGCTTGTTTTAGTGTTAGTTGATTAAAGTTTATTAGATTGTTCTCCCAAATAGCTATTTTATTTGGATTCGGTTTTAGATACTTATAAATTTTTCCTTGATTTAAATATATAATACCTTCTGCTCTTGTCAACAATCTAGTATTTACTTTTTTACCTAAATTATTAAAAGAGTATGTTTTTACTTTCCCTTCTTTTACATTTATAGTTGTTTTATTATTTGAGTTTATTACTTCAAACTTTGTACCAACTACTTCTATTTTAATATTATCAGAGTTGATAATAAAAGGTCTGCTTTTATCTTTTTGAACATTAAACATAACTTTTCCATTTGATAAAAAAGCTTCTCTTCTGTTTTTATAAAACTTTATATCAAGTTTTGTTTTTGCATCAAGGGAAATAATAGAACCATCAGGTAGACTTTGTGCTGTAATATTTTGTATTTTAGTTAAATAGTTTTTTTCATATTTTAAACTGTTTTCATCATAAACTCTAAATAATGAAAAAAGTAAAATTAGAACTATCGCTGCTGCACTTGCATAATAAGATTTAACTTTAAAAGAGAGTTTTGATTTACTTAAGCTTTGATGAACTTCTTGGCTAAGCTTTTGAGTATTTTCTTTTGATAAAGAGTTTGGCATTTGATGAATAAATTTCATTCTATTATATATTTTTTGATGATGTAGATTTTTTCTAAGCCAAGATTCAAGCTCTTTTTTTTGAGATTCACTTAAGCCTTCTTTTTCACAAGTAATCCAATAAATTGCTTGTTCTTTTATTTTGTTTTCCATGCTCACTTAAAATCCCTTCTTAGATAATTCATCTTCAATCTTTATGGTTGCTCTTTTTATAAGTTTTTCTACTGCATTTGATGTAATATTCATCATTTTAGCAATCTCTTTTCTACTGTAACCATCAACTGTGAATAAAACAAAAGCCTCTTTTGTTCTTTGAGGTAAGTCATTTACTATTTGCATAAATATTTCTTCATGATTTTGTTTTAATACTATTTCTTCTGGCTGCTCAATTCTTGTTGTAAGAGTAGTGTTTTCTTGTGCTATTGTGTTTTTAAATTTTTTTTCTTCAATTGATTCATCTACTGTAATATGCTTTACAATTTTATATAAATAAGCTCTGGGATTTTTGATTTCTCTACTCTCTTTTATCTCATAAACCTTACTATATGTTTCTTGGACAATATCCTTTGCACGCTCTTTATCTCCAACTAATTTATAAGAATAGTATAGAAGTTCATCATAATATCTCAACATTCCTTGTACCTATAATATTTTTGATATAGATTATCATAATGAATCTTATTTTTATTATAAGTACAAGATTTTTTTATAAAGAAAAAAAATATTTATATAACTACATAGTCTTATTTTTGGTGGCTCATCCTCTTATTTTTTTACTCTTACATTTATAAAAGTAACACTTTTATGGCTTGTACTTTATTATAGCTTTAAAGTTATACTTATTAAGAGTTGATTTGATAATATTAATTCCCTTACTAAGTTATATTTTATAATACTTCTAAATATATATAGTAAATATCATTTTTTATACACAAGAGGATTAAAATGAAAAAGAGCCTAAGTTTTTCAAAACGTTTATTTTTAAGTATTATGGGAGTAGTTTTAGTTTCATCAGCAATTTCTACATATTTAATACAAGATAAGTCGTTTAAAAATAGTAAAGAAACTGCTGAATTATATATGGATAGTATTGCAGATATTAATGTTCAAAAATCAAAAGATTTATTAAATAAAGCGGTTGCCATTTCACGTGGATTTGCTTCATATTTTGAAGTTGCATTAAAAAATAATCAAAATCTTAAAAAAGAAGATATTAGAGAAGTAATGAAAAATATGCTTCTTAAAAATACTGAAGTATTTGGATTATGGGTAGAGATAAATGGTGGAATATTATTTAAAACAGATCCAACATTAGCAAATATAGATGGTCATGATAAAGATGGAAGATTTGCACCTTTTATTGTAAATGTAGAGGGTAAGATAAGTGTACTTCCTGGTGCAGATGAAAACTATGCAGATAGACCATGGGTAGATGGACCAAGAGAATCAGGAAAAGAGTTTGTCACTAAACCATATTTTTATCCAATAAATGGTGTTCAAACACTAATTACAGCTGCTGCACACCCAGTATATTATAAAGGTGAATTTATTGGTACGGTTGGGGTTGATATTGCTTTAAAGAAAATGTCTGAAAGAATAAGAGACCTTAAAATATTTAAAAATGGTTATGCAAGTTTAATTACACAAGAAGGTACTATTGTTGGATATCCAGATTTAAAATTTTTAAGTAAAAATATAAATGAGATTTCAAAAAATAAATTTTTACTTGATTTACCTAAAAAATTACGTGAAAATAAAAAGCTATTTTACAAAGGAATAGATGAGCGAAATGGACTTATGTCTGAGTTTATTGTAATCCCTTTTGAAATTGAAAGAACTGGTGTATTTTGGGGTTTAATATTATCTGTTCCTATAGAAGAATACCTAGAAAATACAATTTATATTAAATGGTTTTCAATCATTTCTGGTGTTATTAGTTTTATTTTAATTGGTATTGTTATTGCTTTTAATACAAGGGTTTTAGATAGAAATTTAAAAAATATCACAAATGGATTAACTTCCTTCTTTAGCTATTTAAATAAAGAAACATCATCAACTGAACAAATTAAAATCAATTCGAATGATGAATTTGGTGTCATGGCAAAACAGATTAATGATAATATATCAACTATTAAAAGTAACCTAGATGAAGATGTAGCTTTAATTGATGAAGTAAAAGATGTTGTTGAGCATGTAAAAGAAGGTCGAATTAAACAAACTATTACTAAAAACTCAAAAGATGAAAGTTTAAACGAGCTTAAAGTTATTATTAATGAAATGCTTGAAATTATGTCTGAAAATATTAGTGATGATTTAAATAAAATATTAGATGCCCTTAAATCATATCAAAATTTAGATTTTAGACATAGAATTCAAAATGATACAGGAAAAATAGAAAAAGGATTAAATAATTTTGCAAATATCATAAATGAAATGCTTGTTGAAAATAAGAAAACAGGTTTAGTTCTTGCAAAAAGTAGTAAAGTACTACTTGAAAATGTAAATGTTTTAAATACAAATTCAAATACTTCTGCAGCTTCATTAGAAGAAACAGCAGCCTCTTTAGAAGAGATTACCTGTAATATTACACAAAATACTACAAATGTTGTGAAGATGGCAAATTATGCTAAAGAATTAACTACATCTGCAAATGAAGGTAAAAGTTTAGCAGAAGAAACAGTTACTTCAATGAATGAAATTGACGATCAAGTTTCTGCTATTAGTGAAGCTATTTCTATAATTGATCAAATTGCATTTCAAACAAATATATTATCTTTAAATGCTGCAGTTGAAGCAGCAACAGCAGGAGAAGCTGGAAAAGGATTTGCAGTTGTTGCACAAGAAGTAAGAAATTTAGCTTCAAGAAGTGCTGAATCTGCAAATCAAATTAAATCTTTAGTTGAATCTGCAATAAATAAAGCAAACAACGGAAAAGAGATTGCTACAAGAATGATAGATGGTTATCAAGGTTTAAATGGAAATATTTTAAAAGCCATTGAGCTTATTTCAGAAGTAGAAGTTGCAACAAAAGAACAACAATCAGGTATTGAACAAATTAATGATGCTATCAATTCATTAGATGGAAAAACTCAAGAAAATGCTAATATCTCAAATGAAACAAAAAAAGTTGCAGATGAAACAGATGATATAGCTAAAGTGATTGTAAAAAATGTAGATGAAAAAGAGTTTATTGGAAAAGAGGATATTTAATATCTTCTTTAATGCAAGAAATTGCTAAAGAGTAAATTAAAGTATTACATAAAAGATGAGCCAATAATTATCCTAGGAAAACTTATTGGCTCATTAGTATTTCATCTATAGTTTTTCATTCTTATAAAGTTCTATAATCTCCTCTTTGCTTAACTCCCTTTGTAATTTATCACTTTGCTCTTTTACTAAAATACCAAATTTTATTGACTCTTCTTTTGTTAAATCTTCTCCAAAAAATTCACTTATTATAAAAGCAACTCCCCCTTTTCCTGATTGGGAATTTACTCTAATAACATCTTCATATCCCCTTTTTATATCTTTTGGATCTATTGGCAAATATGGCACATTCCACTCTTGGCAATTTTCTTTTCTGTAAAAGTCAATTCCTTTTTTTATAGCATCTTGATGTCCTCCACTAAAAGCTGTAAAAATCATATCTCCTACATAGGGATGTCTTGGATTTATATTTAATTTTGTTAAATTCTCATACATTTTTTTTACTTCATCTACTATTGATAAATCAAGGGTAGAATCAATTCCTTGTGAATGTAAATTAAAAGCAAAATTGACTAAGTCTAAATTTCCTGCTCTTTCACCATTTCCAAATAGTGTTCCTTCAACTCTATTTGCTCCCGCTAGAACTGCAAGTTCTGCTGATGCTACTGAGGTTCCTCTATCATTGTGAGGATGAACACTTATTATAAGTGACTCTCTATTGTTCAAATTATTGCACATCCACTCTATTCTATCTGCATAAATATTTGCAGTGCAGGCTTCAAGAGTATTTGGTAAGTTTATTATCATCTTGTTTTGTACTGTTGGTTTTACTACATCGATTACTTTATTACATATTTTCACAGCAAACTCTAAATCGGTTTGGGAAAAACTCTCTGGGGAATAATCATAGATAACATTACCCTCAAAGTCTTTAGTAAGCTCTACTAAATATTTCATAGACTCTACTGCCATAGAAATTATCTCTTCATCACTTTTTTTAAACACTACTCTTCTTTGGAACTCATTTGTAGGATTGTATAAATGAAAAATTCCATTTTTCACTCCTCTCATAGCTTCAACACTTCTTTTTATCCACTCTTTTTTTGCTGGAATTAATACTTGAATAGCAACATCATCAGGTATAAGATTTTCTTCAATTAATTTTCTTGTAAAATTAAAATCAGTATCACTAGCACTTGGATAACTTACTTCTATTTGTTTAAATCCCATCTTTACTAAAGTATTAAAATACTGCAACTTTTGTTCAATATTTAAAGGGTTTACTAAAGCTTGATTTCCATCTCTTAAATCTACACTTCCATAAATAGGTGCTTTTGTGATTTGATTATCTGGCCAAGTTCGTACGAAATCTTTGACAATAGGATATTGTCTATATTTTTTATAAGTCATTTTATTCTCCATGATTTTATATATTTATTTTTGCAAATATTTGCGACTAAAATTGATAAGATTTAGTTTGAAAATTATTTAGTGAGTAAGAGGTTTGAGAGTAGATTGTTTATTTGAATAATGTTATATTTTTTCATACTATTCATAGTTTCTCCTTTTATTTGAAGAAGTATATGAAATAAAAGAATTTAAATCTTGTACAAAATTAACATTTACGATAAAAGATTTTTTTGAAACTGTTTAGGAGTCATTTGAAATATTCGTTTAAAACTTCTATTTAAATGGCTTTGGTCAAAAAAACCGCTTTGTAAGGCCACTTCTACAATAGGAATATTTTTATTTAAAAGTGCTTTTGCATGATGAACTCTTTTATTTAAAACATATGAATGCACAGGGATACCAAACTTGTTTTTAAAAAGACGTATGCAATGAACTTCAGTTATAGCAAAGTGCTTCGAAATAGTTTGTAAATCAATATCTTCTAAATAATGTTCGTCTAAATAAGCTTTAATTTGAAGAACAGTTTTATCAATATTCTCTTCACTGTTTGTACTATTGCATTGAGTGAAACTTTGCATACAAAAAGTTACTGTCTCTTCTTGTTTTTCAATCAAAGTGTGTTGTTTACTTAAAAGTATTTGGCATAATTTTATAAAATTGTTTTGTGTTTGTACTTCAAAGGCAGGTTTAAACTCTAAGCCTAAATGTTTCAAATATATTGTGTCAAGATACAAAACAAAACAACCTTTTGAATTAATCTGGCTCAATGTAGCACAATGGGAGATATTTTGATTAATAATCATTATTTCATTAGGAGGTAAAAGATAGTTCTCTTCACTAAATATAATATTTAATTTCCCTTCTTCAATTGCAGTAATAGTTACTTCATCATGTAGATGCATTTTAGTACATTCTGGAATCGTTTTAAGATATCGTAATTCAATAAAAGGAAGTCTAGGGTCTTTAAATACTTGAATATTCATATTTAGCTTTTTGTTTTATTTTTATGATGTTTTTTAAAAGAATATCATAAAAAGATAGCAATAAGCTATCTTTTTATTTATGCAAATACTGGTTCTAAGAAAGGAATAATTTGTTTTTTTCTTGAAAGACAACCGTCTAACCAAACTTTTCCATTTTCTAGTTTTACATCAAATGCTTTTTCAAATACTGTTGAGTCTGAAGAAGAAACAAGTACTTCAGAACCTTCTTTCATAATGTCAGTTAAAAGTAAACATGCAGTATGTAAGTTGTTTTCTATTCTTAATGCATCTAAATCTGCTTGTAATAATGATTTAATAGAATCAAAAATTGCTAAATCAACAACTTCTAGTTGACCAATACCAACAGCATTACCATGCATGTCAAATGGTTTATAGTCTCTTAAAATAAGGTCTCTAACTGGAACACCTTCAACTGCTGATTTTACTTTAAACATTTCCATACCTAAAGCACCAAAGTCTTCAACACCAGCAATCTCTGCAAGCTCTCTTACAACTTCAATATCAATAGGAGTACAAGTTGGTGATTTAAAAATCACAGTATCAGAAAGAATTGCACAAAGCATTACACCAGCAATATTTGCAGGAATTTCAACTTTGTGATAATCATACATCTCTTTTACAATTGTATTTGTACAACCAACAGGTCTAATCCAACATTCAAGTGGAGTTGAAGTAGTTAAATCACCTAATTTATGATGGTCAACAATTCCAACAATAGTAGCTTCATCTATATCAGCTGGAGCTTGTCCTCTATCAGAATAATCAGTGATAAAAATCTCTTCACCTGCAAATTCAGTTTTTAATTCTGGTGCTTCAAAACCGAATTTGTCTAGAATAAATTGAGTCTCAGGAGAAACAGGACCTTGTCTTGCAGGAATTGCTTCTCTTCCAATTTTATTTAAAAGGTACGCTAACGAAATCGCTGAACAAATAGAATCTGAATCAGGAGTCGTGTGTCCACATGTATAAATTGCCATAAAAATATCCTATATTAATTTTTGGCTGATTTTAGCTAAAGTTTAGTTATGTTAGTTTTAAACAAACTATTACAATTACTTGTTATAATCAGTATAAAAAAGGAGAGACTATGATTAGTAAAGAATTACAAAAAGCTTTAATAGAGCAACTTAACAAAGAATACCAGTCTGCTTATATTTATTTAGGTATGAGTGCATATGCTGCTAAAGAGGGTTTTAATGGAGCTTCAAACTGGTTTTTAATTCAATACCAAGAAGAAGTTGCACACGGAATGAAACTATTTAAATATCTTGAAGACCAAGATGTTGAAATAAAACTTCCTTCTATTTCTGAAGTAAAAGTTGAATACAAGTCTTTACTTGATGTATTTAAAAAATCTCTTGCACATGAACAAATGATGAGTAAGAATTTAAATATTTTAAGTGATTTAGCTATGAAAGACAAAGATCACGCTACTTATAACTTACTACAATGGTATGTTACAGAACAAGTTGAGGAAGAAGCAACAGTAAAAGAAATCATCGATCATATTAAGTTAGTTGGTGATAATGGATATGGATTATATACAATAGATAAAGAATTGGGTTCAAGAGTATTTAACGACCCAACAAATTAAGATAAGAGAAAATCTCTTATCTTATAGTACGTTTTTAAGAAGTTTTTTTAACCACTTATCAGCAGATTTTACATCTTCAAATTTTTGTGATTTTGCTACTTGGTCTTTACCTTCATAAAATCTAACTCTAATACCATCTTCAACGTGGTCAATTTTTGTTCTTGTGATTCTATCTAAGTTAATATATACTCTATCATTTAACTTTATAAACATTTATACTCCTTTATTTTGAAATAAGATTATACCAAAAATAAGGTTATTTTATAAGGAACTGTCCAAGTTCTCTATTTTTTACTAATCTTGAGCAATCAACAACTACTCCATGCATAGCGATATAAGTTCCATTTTCAACATCTGCACTTAAAAAACCTAAGGCTTGAGAAAAATTCATTGTAGCTTCAACTTCATCGATACTCATAGGAACCATAGCTCCTGTAAATACTATTTTTTTATCTATTCTTCTTTCTTTTATTAATTCAGATGTTAAATGAACAGTATCTGTTCCATGAACAATAATTACCTTGTCATTTTCACTTGATTTAATTGCTTCACAAATCTTTTCTCTATCTGAATCTGTCATATCTAAACTATCTTTTGAAACTATATTTTTAATTTCAAACTCTACATTATGACAAGAAGCTATTATTTTATCTAAGGCAATATTATCCGTAGGGACTTCTAGTTGTCCCTTTATTGGATTGTATCTTTTATTAAATGTTCCACCTGTATTTATTACAGTTATTTTCATCTATTTTTCCTTTAAATGTCGTCGTAGTTATTTACCATATTTTTTGGATGTAGAAGTTCATCTAACTCTTCTTTAGTAAATAGTTCTTGCTCTAAAATAATATCATACACTCTTCTATTTGTTGCAAGAGCTTCTTTTGCTAAAGCTGAACTTTTTTCATAACCTAAAATAGGATTTAGGCAAGTTACTAAAGTTACAGAATTTAAAATATTATTCATACATACTTCTTCATTTGCAGTAATACCTTTTACACACTTCTCGGCTAAAGTATAAAAAGATCTTCTCATCATATTTATAGAAGTAAATAATTTATGAGCAACTAATGGTTCAAATACATTTAATTGTAATTGTCCACCTTCACAAGCTAAAGCAATAGTTGTATCTGCTCCAATTACTTCATATGCAACTTGATTTACAACTTCTGGAATTACAGGATTTACTTTTCCTGGCATAATAGAACTTCCAGGTTGTACTTTAGGAAGATTAATCTCATTTAATCCAGCTCTTGGCCCTGAACTTAAAAGTCTTAAGTCATTACATATTTTAGAAATTTTAATAGCAACTCTTTTTAAAATACCAGAGATATGAACAAAGTCACCAGTATCTTGTGTTGCTTCAATTAAGTTAGAAGCACTTTCATAATCAATTCCAGTTACATCTCTAAGATTGTTGATTACTTTTTTTCTATATGCTTTTTTAGTATTAATACCTGTACCAATTGCAGTTGCACCAAGATTTACTTCTTTTAATAAAGTTTGACAATCTCTTAATCTAAAAATATCATCATCAATCATTACAGCATATGTTTTGAACTCTTGACCTAAAGTCATAGGAACTGCATCTTGAAGTTGAGTTCTACCCATTTTAAGTACATCTTTAAACTCTACTGCTTTTTCATTGAAGCAATCTCTTAAATATCTAAGTGAGTCTTTTAGTTTATAAATTAACTCATATAAAGTAATTTTAATAGCTGTTGGATAAACATCATTTGTAGATTGAGACATATTTAAATGATTATTTGGATGAACTATATCATAAGTACTTCTTGGTTTTTTTAATATCTCTAAAGCTCTATTTGCAATAACTTCATTTGCATTCATATTTGTTGAAGTTCCTGCACCACCTTGAATTGGATCTATAATAAATTGGTCATGAAACTTACCATCAATTATCTCATTGCAAGCTTGAATTATTGCATCACGTTGCATATCATTTAAATCACCTAACTCATAGTTTGTTAAAGCGCAAGCTTTTTTAACTTTTGCAAGAGACTTAATAAAAGTTGGAAATAGTGATAAACTTGTGTGTGTGATATCAAAGTTTTCACTAGCTCTTAAAGTTTGAATACCATAGTATGCATCTTTAGGAATCTTCTTTTCACCTAAAAAATCTGTTTCAATTCTGAAATTCTCTTCCATTATTTTTTACCTTTTTTTATTTTAAAGCACAATCATATAAAATCGAAGTAAGAAAAAAGTGTGCTTTTTGAAAATTAATCAAATTTTGCTAAAGTATAGCCCTCTTGGGGAACATTTTTGATTACATTGACTGGTAACTTATGTCTTAAATCTTTGATAAAAGATTTTAGCGCATGACTAGTCATCTCTCTTTCTGCCCATAGTTCATCTTCTATTTCAATATAACTTAATATTGACCCCTTTTTTTCATATAAAAGGTGTAAAAACTCTTTTTCTCTTTTCCTTAAAATTATAACATCACTATCATAAGTAATTTCTCGTTTTTGTAAATCTAAATACATATTTTCACAAAGTTTGATTGGAGAAGCAGATTTATTTAAATACTTCATTAATGCTTCATTTAATTTTTTTAAATTTAATGGTTTTAAAATAAAGTGATTGATATTTAAATTAATCAAATCAACTAAATACTCTTCATTTGAATATGCAGTTAGCATAAATATAGTCGTTGTTGAATCTTCTTTTCTAACTTTTTTTACAAAATCTATTCCATTACAATTTTTCATTTGTATATCGGAGAGTATGATTTTAGGTTTATAATCTTGGTACATTTCATATGCTTCTTCACCATCTCTTGCCTCATATACCTCATCAAAATAATACTTTAAAGTTTCTACTATAATTTGTCTAATTCCATCTTCATCTTCAACACATAGAATTGGAACACTTTTTAACTCTTTTAATAATCTTTCTTCCATTTTTTATCCTACTAATATTATCTTAAATACTGCGCCATCTTGATCATTTGATACGCTTAACTCTCCACCCATATTTTTTTCAATAATAAGTTTAGAAATATATAGTCCTAATCCTGTTCCATTTGAAGAATTCTTAGTACTAAAATATGGGTCAAAGATTAAATCCAAATGTTCAGATTCTATCCCGCCTGCATTGTCTTTTACTTTTACTATACTTAACACGCCCTTCGTATCGATAGTTATTGTTATTTTTGGTTTTTCAATTCCTTTTTCTACTAAAATATCTCGTGCATTCATTAAGAGATTTAAAATCACTTGTGAATATTCTGTTGGATAACCATTTATTTGCTTATCTTCTATAACATCCACAACTAAATTTATTTTACTATCATCTAAAGAAGCATTTATTAGACTTATTGCTCTTTTACAAGAATCATGTATAGAGAACTTCTCTTTTTGTTTATCTGGTTTAAAGAAATTTCTAAAATCATCAATTGTACTTGACATAAACTCAATCATATTATCACTTCTCTCAATAGAACTTAATATATGACTATCAGTAACTTTTTTAAATCTTGTTGCTGTTTCAAGCTCCATTAAAACACCTGATAACTCGGTTAATGGTTGTCTCCATTGATGAGCAATCATACTTATCATTGAACCCATTCTTGCTTGTTTTGATTGTTCTAAAATGGCTTTATCTTTTCTTTTACCCTCTTCTATTCCAATAGCTACTTTACTTGCTAATTCTCTGTTTAATCTTTGTAGTTTTCTCTCTTTATTTTCTACTTGTTGTTTATATTTTATTACAACATCACCAATAATTGAAATCATTAAAAAAGAGAATAGTGCCATAAATATAAGAACTGATATAGTTAAATATGTCATAAAATCAGTAAAATTGTCTTGATGTTTTTTATGTTTATTTATTTTTTCTAATATTAATTTTTCTATTGTTTCTTTGTTAGTTTCAGTTTTAGAATATAGTTTTTTATACTCTTGTAGGTTTACCTCAAAAGCTTCATTTGTCACTTTTAAATGATATGAAGTTGTAAAAAAAGAGATAAATAGAATACTTAAAAAAGGAATAATAACAGTAAAAAAAGGAATTCCTTCTTTATTAAACATTTTAACTCCATAAAGTATAAAGAAGTAAGGAGACCTTACTTCTTTAATTATGCTTTTTCTTTTTTATCGTTTATATTATCAACAATTTCTTTCCAAGTTTCTTTATCAATTTTAAATTCATGATAGTCATTATATCTTAAAACAGGTTTTTTACCCTCTTTTAATTGTCTTTCATAACCTTTAATTAGTCTAAGAACTGGTTTATATAAAATTGCAATTACAATTAAGTTGATAACTGCTAATAATCCCATAGATAAATCAGCAAATGAGAAAATTGAACTTAAATCTTGGAATGAACCCCAAACAATAAGTGCTACACATAAAACTCTAAATCCATTAAATAGTGTTGAATTTCCTTTTGAGAAGAAATTTAAACTATTTTCTGCAAGATAGTAGTTGTATAACATTGAAGAAAGTCCAAATAAGAATAATGCAACTGTTACAAAATATCCACCAAATGGTCCAATATGTTCAATAAGAGCATTTTGAGTTAGTAATACACCTTCTACACCTTCTTGTCCTGGAGTATAAACACCAGATAATAGAATAATAAATGCTGTACAAGAACATAAAATAATAGTATCAATAAATACTGAGAATGATTGAACAATACCTTGTTGAACTGGGTGTGCTACATAAGCTACTGCTGCAACATTTGGAGCAGAACCTAATCCAGCTTCATTTGAGAACATACCTCTTTTAGCACCTTGTAAAATTACAGCACCAATACCACCACCAATAGCAGAAGATGGATTAAAAGCCTCAGTTACAATCATATCAATAAGTCCAGGAATTTTTTCTAAGTTAAGTGCAATAACAACAATTGCAATTAATAAATATCCCATTGCCATAACAGGAACAATAACTTCAGAGAACTTAGTAATTCTTTTAACTCCACCAAAAATTGCCACTGCAAAAATTACAGTAATAATTGCACCTGTAATCCAAGTTGGAATATCAAATGATGCTTCAAAAGAAGTTGAAATAATAAAAGATTGAGTTGCATTAAATGCAAAACCGAAAGTAATCATTAGTAAAATTGAGATAATAACACCAAGCCATTTTTGACCTAAAGCTTTTGTTACGTAGTAAGCAGGTCCACCTCTATATACACAAGAGTCTTCGCCATCTTTTTCTTTATATAATTGAGCTAATGAACACTCAAAAAAACTTGTACTCATACCAATAAGACCGATAATCCACATCCAGAATACGGCACCTGGTCCACCAAGAGTGATAGCAACAGCAACACCAGCAATATTACCACCACCAACACGTCCTGCAACACTTAGCATAAGTGCTTGAAAAGAACTGATGTGTCCTTCTTTATCATGAACCGTATCTCTTAGTACATTAAACATCTTAAAGAAATATCTAAATTGTACAAACCTTGAAGTCACTGTAAAAAATATACCTAAAGCAGGAAGTAAATAGATTAAAATATTACCCCAAATTAGGTTGTTTAAAAAGTCGTTTATTTCACCTAACATTTTTTCTCCTTTTAAATGTGAGAAAATTCTAACATTGCTAGGAGGGGTAAAAGTGTAATTTATATTGTAAAATTAAATTAAAAGCTATATATTTTTTTAATATTTAATTTTCTAAAATACTTAAGATATAAGAAAAAAAGGATAAGTCATGGGTATTATGAACACTGCTTATAATCAAAAAAATTTTCTTGATGAATTAAACTGTTTTTTAGAAGAATTTTTAGAAAAAACTATACATTTTATATATAAAAACCATAAATACCTAGGATATTTTTAAAAATCCTAGGTAAAAATCAACTCTCTTTTCTTATATTTGTAATAGTTTTTCCACCTATTGCATAATTATCTGTAGATACTTCATCAATAGTTACAACACAAGTTTTCTCACCTCTTCCAAAAACATCTACAAAAGCTTGAGTTAACTTTTGAGATAATTGCTCTTTTTGTTCTTTTGTTGCACCACCATCTTCGTGGGTCATTTTTACGTTTATTATTGGCATATAAACTCCTTTTTATAAATTCTTTTGTTCTTCTGTCACAATTGTTTTTGAAAACATTAATAATAAAACACCTACAAATACAATTAAGGCTGTTACATATAAAGCTTCAGAGTAACTATTATAAAGTTCAATAAGTTTTACACTATATAAAGGAGCTCCTACTTGCCCTATTCCATAGGCAGTTGTAAAAGCACCCATTAAAACAACAGGATTTTTCCCAGCTATTTTTCCACCTAAATTCATAAACAATGCTACAAGTCCTACAAAAGTTCCTCCATATAAAACTCCTGAAAAAAGGTTTAGATAAACATTTGTTGTCAATGCAGAAATAAGAATACCTACTATTTGTACTAACATTGCTATTATAATAATATTTATACTTCCAAACTTATTTGCTAAAGTCATCCAAATAATACAAGAAGGTATTCCTGCAAGTCCAACTAAAGTCCAAGTAAAACTACCATAACCATCTAAGCCCTCAAGGGAGTTGATAATATCTGGCAAAAAGGTACCTTGCACAACAAAGCCTACACCTTCTGTAAAATAAGCAATAATAAGAAGTACCACAAAAGGAGAAAATAAAGACCTGTCAAATTTATGTTTTACTACGTTTTGTTTAAGTTCTTTATCAAAAGATAAAATATACATTGAATATATTGAAGCTATAAAACCAAAGATAGTTAATACTATCCAAGCATCTCTCCAAGTTGCATCATATGCAAATACAATTCTAACAATTATATCTGTTACAAAAACAGAGAACCCTATTCCACTAAAGTGAATTCCCATAGCTTTTGTTTTGTTATCCATTTTTAACTTTGTCATAACAATAGCAGAACCAACAACTAAAGCCATAGCTGCACCAAATCCAGCAACTATTCTTGAAATAGTCCAAAGAGTTTCATTTGAACTAATACCTAAAACTAAAGTTGTAACAATACATAAAAACATTCCAAATCTAAAATATTTTACTTTAGTATTAATGTCTTTAATAAAAATTGCAAAGATAGAGCCCCCTAAATATCCAGCAAAATTCAAAGAAGCCAATATACCAGCAAAGGTAATTGTTAAAAAATCATCTAGCATAGATGGTAAAAGTGAAGTAAATACAAACCTTGCAACTCCAACTCCCACAATCAATGCAAGTATTCCAGCTAAAATAATCGCTGGATTACTATTTCTATCTAATAGATTAATATTCATAAGTTTCTTTTCCCTTTTAAAAACTTTTGTGTATAATATCACTAAAAATGATGATGTGTCAAATATCAAATCGTGATTAATGATATAAGGAAAAGTGATGGACTCAAACCTATTAAAAGTATTTGTAGCAGTTGCCCAAGAAAAAAGTATAACCTTAGGTGCAAAAAAACTAGGCTTTGCTCAATCAAATGTTACTTCTAGAATAAAACAGCTTGAAAAATCAGTTGGTTATTCTTTATTCCACAGAATCCCAAAAGGTGTAGTATTAACCTATGAAGGAGAAAAACTTTATAAACATGCAATTGAGATTGTAAAAAAAGTTGAAAATGCTATATTAGATATGGAAAATATTCAATATCAAAAAAAATTAGTAGTAGGCTCAACTGATTGTAATGCAGCAGTTAGAATCTCTTCTTTTTTAATGAAACTACATAATGACTATCCAAAGATTCACCTTGAACTTTTAACAGGAACAACAAGAGATGTAATGCAAATGATTTTAGATTATAAAGTTGATATTGCTTTTATAAGTGGAGAACCAAATCATGATGAACTTATGATTTTGCAAAAGCTTGAAGAAGAGATTGCTATTTTAGAACCTCAAGATGAAACTTGTCCAAATGTGATTTTATCTTTTAAAGAAGGTTGTGCCTATGATGCATTTTTAAAAAACTACTATATTGAAAGAGGTGAAAATATAGAAAAGTCACTTGCCTTTGGTAGTTTAGAAACAATCTTAGCTTGTGTAAAATCAGGTATGGGAAAAACTTTGCTTCCCACAAATCTAGTTGATAAATTAGGGTTTACTGAAGATTTAAAAATCACAAAACTAGATAAAAAAACAGCTTATATTCCTACTTGTTTAATTTGTAGAAAAGATAATATCCCTAAAATTGCAGAATATTTAAAAAACCTAGAGTATTAAACTTTAGGTTTTAACGTTGTTTCAAATCCTTGATCGGGATGTCTTGGTATCAAAAATGATAAAGAAAAAGATAGTAAAGCAATACTTGCTCCAATAATAAATACTAAAGAAGTTGAATAAAGCCAAACTAAACCTAAAAGTGCAGGTAAAAATACTGCTGCTATATGATTTATTGTAAATGACACAGCACTTGCACTTGCAATATCTTTTGGGTCAGCAATTTTTTGAAAATATGTTTTAAGTGCAATTGCCATTGAAAATAAAAGGTGGTCAATAACAAAAAGAAAATATGCCACATAAAGATTTTCAACAAAAGCATAAGAAACAAATACAAGCATAAGTCCAATATATTCGAACCTTAAAGTATTTCTCTCCCCAAATTTAACAATAAACCTTCCTATTTTTGGTGCAAAATACATATTTAAAACAGAGTTTATAAATAAAAGTGCAACCATATTATGAACATCTACTCCAAACTTCTCTACAAGTAAAAATCCTGCAAATACTATAAAGATTTGTCTTCTTGCTCCGGCAAAGAGAGTTAGTACATAAAAAAGCCAATACTCTTTTTTAAGTTTAATTTTCTTTTCTTGAACTACATCATCTTTGAAGTGCTCAAATGCCATCCATGAAATTATTCCTACTATTAAAGTAACTCCACCAAAAAAGGCATAAACATATTTATACTCTACAGAATAAAATTTCATCATTATATAAATTAGTACAAAAACTACTAAAGAAGTAAAAGACTTAGCAGCTGTTATTTTCCCTAAAATAATAGGAGCTTTCTCTTTACTTAGCCATTGTAAAGCTAATGATTGATTTAAAGTTTCAAGATAGTGAAAACCAATAGACATAATCACCGTTGTAATATAAAGTCCTAGTGCTGAGGGATAAAACCCAGTTAATAAAACTCCAAGCCCTAACATCATCATAGAAATATATGCAAGTCTTTGTTGAGCAATAAATATTATTACTAAGACAACTGTAAAAGCTAGAAAACCAGGTATTTCCCTTAAACTTTGTAAAACTCCTATTTGGCTTCCATCAAAAGAAGCTGCTTCAATAACAAAGTTATTAAGCAGACTCATCCATGCAGAAAAAGAGAATACCATGGAAATAGACATAATGTATAGCAAAGCTACACGCGATTTGAATATCTTTTCCATCTATTTAAAAAGTTGCACAACTAAAGGAAGAAAAACTGCGGTTAGTATTCCTGTTAGTCCCATTGCTAAAGCTGAGAAAGCAGCAGCTTTTTCAGAGATTTCTATGGCTCTTGCCGTACCAATACCATGAGAAACTACTCCTAGTGCAAACCCCTTTGAAGTATCATGTTTAATTTTTATAATTTTAAAAATAGCTGTTCCTAAAAGTGCCCCAATAATTCCAGCAATAATCACAAAACCAACTGCTAAAGAAGGTATTGCTCCAATTTGTTGTGAAGTGATAATTGCAATAGGAGCAGTGATTGATTTTGTAGTCATAGATAACATAGTTGGAAGTTGTGCATCTAAAGCCCATAATAAAGCAATTGCAATTGCTATAGTAAAGGTTCCTGCTACTACTAATGTAATAAATATAGGAAAAAATAGTGACTTAATATGCTTTAAATTCTTATATAAAGGAAGTGCTAAGGCAACTGTTGCAGGGCCTAAAAAGAAGTGAATAATCTCAACTCCTTTGAAATACTCTTCATAAGAAGCTCCTGTGATAAGAATTACACTTACAATAATTAAATATGCAATAATAATTGGTTGTAATAAAGTATGTTTATTAAACTTTTCATAAACAATAATTCCAATTTTAAAAGAACCTAAAGTTAATAGTAACCACACAAGAGGAGTGTTTGTAACATATTGTATTAATGCATCTATATTCATTTTTTATTCTCCTGTCTGATTGTTAAATAATCCATTAACTTAGCACAGAAAGCTAAAGCAACAATTGTTCCTACAAATAAAGAAACAGTAATAGCCCAAAACTCTTTTGAGATAATATCTGCTTGTGTAATAATTCCCATTGCAGCAGGAATAAATAGCATTGGTAGATATCTTAAATGAATTGCAACCGCATTATCAAGACTTGGAAAACTTGACTTTCTAATAATTAAAAAAACAAGTAGTAAAACCATTCCAATAACTGGACCAGGTACTAATAAATCAAAAAGTTTGGCAATACATCCGCCTATAAATTGAAAAAACAATAGTGTAATAATTCCTTTTAACATATATCCTCTTTACATAAATACAAATATTATAAGCTTAATAGCCATAATTGATAAAATAATTTTTAATGCCAGCATAAATTTTTTACCATCTATTTTATCTCTTAGTTTTGTTCCAGCATAACTTCCTGCAATTGCTCCAATAATCATAGCAATTAAAATACTAATATAATCAAAAAATACAAAACCAAAAATCATAAAAGCAAAAACTTTTAGTAAGTGAGTAATACTCATTAAAGCAGCAGCAGTTGCTACAACTGTGTGTTTATCATTATAATCTTTAACTAAAAGTGTCGTTGCAAGTGGTCCAGTAGCACCAACAACAATAGAAAAACCACTTTGTATAAAACCTATTAAATAGTAGCTTTCAAACTTTTTGATTTTGTTATTAAACTTTTGACTCCATAAAGAAAGCAAAATATAAAATCCTATAAAAAGAGGAATGTATGTTAATGAAACAAAATATAAAATAATAGCAAAAAAAGATACACCAGCAAGTGAACCAATTAAAAATTTGGGAATTACTTCTACTTGTACATCTTTGTAGCCAAATACCGCACGACTCAAGTTACTACTTAATTGTGTTAAACCATGAACAGGAACTAAAGCATTTATAGGTAAAAAAGAAGGAAGAACAGCAATTAAAATCATTCCTCCACCAAGACCAACTACACCAGCAACGGTAGATGTAAAAAAAGTAAGAATCCCTAATAAAATTTCTTGTGACATCTTTTTATCTTTATAAAAAAATTAAGTTTTTAAGATACCCAAAAAAAACTTAGAACCTTTCTAATTGTAATTTAACTTTTTCTCTATTTTTCTTGAAACTATTGAAATTGAATATGTCATAATAAAATAAAAAACTCCAAGGGTAAGATAAATTTCAAAAGGTTCATATGTTCTAACATATATTAATTGCCCTGCTCTTGTTAACTCAACATTGCAATACCAACTTGAGGCAAACCATAATAGATGAAAAATAACTGTATTAGAAGTGGTGTCCCTCTAAAAATTTCTATATAAGAGGAAAGGATTAAATTCAATAACCAATGAAGTTTATAACTTTTACTTGTCCCCACCTTTTTACTCCACAATGAAGTGTTTCAGGGCAAGGTAATTGAATAAATCCAAAGCCTTTTTGAATCAAAGGAATCATAAGTTCTTCTAAAGAACCCTTGTAGTTTGCGATACCGTTAACTTTTGAATTTACATTAAGAATACAGTGAGATAAAAGGATAATTTTTTTATTCCGGTGCATATAAAAAACCTTGATTACTTCAGTTTTTTAAACAAAGCACGAGACAGAATTGAGTATATTGTCGTTCCAAACCTTGGAATTTGCTTAATTTAATTGGTAAAATTTTATTTACTTTTTTCTTAAGAACATATCAATAAAACAATTCCAAAGTATAAATAGATAGAATTATAGATTAATTAAATGAAAAGAGGCAAAATAATTGGAAATGGATATTTATCAGTTTATTGGATTTGTAGGAATGCTATTTGTTGTATTGGCATATTTTTTACTACAAACTAATAAATATACTATAACTTCTCTACCTTATCAGGTTTTAAACCTAGTTGGTGCAATATTATTGTTCATATCACTGTGCGTTCATTTTAACTTAGGTTCATTTGTTATTGAAGTATTTTGGATACTAATCACACTTTATGGTATGACAAAAAATCTAAAAAGGAAAAAAGTTGAAGCTTAGCATTTTTATAGCACTTCTTTGTACCTCACTATTTGCAAACAACTATTACGACCAGCAAAAAGGAAAAATAGATATGCATGGTGGCAAAAAGGATAGTTTACTTGGAGGTTCATCACACTTTTCAAAACAAAAAAGTCTGAATTCTTTACAAGACTTATCAGTAAAACAACCTAAAAAAATTGAAGATTTAGAAAATTTAAAAATAAAAGAAGTAGATAAAAAAAAGGATTAATTTGGCGAAACAAAATTATAAATTTATTTCATGGAATGTAAATGGAATTAGAGCTGTTGATAAAAAAGAAGCTTTAAAATGGGTAGACGAAGCAAATATTGATATTTTAGGATTACAAGAAACAAAAGCACAAGCAGAGCAAATCCCAGAAACTATTTTTGATAAAAACTATAAAAACCTTCATGTATCAAGTTCTGCAATAAAAGGAAGAAGTGGTGTTGCACTTTTTACTGATTTAGAACCACACTTCACTTGTAACTGCCCTACAGTTGATATACTTGATGAAGGAAGAATCAACGAAGCTCACTTTAAACTTGGAAACAAAGAGATTGCATACTTTAATGTTTATTTCCCAAATGGACAATCAAAAGAAGAAAGACTAGTTTATAAGATGGAGTTTTATGATAGATTTTTAGAACATTGTGAAAATCTAAAAAAAGAGGGAAAATCTATCATCGTATGTGGTGATGTAAATACAGCTCATAGAGAAATCGACCTAGCAAGACCAAAAGCAAATGAAAAGACTTCTGGATTCTTACCTATGGAGAGAGAATGGATTGATAAGTTTTTAGCTCATGGGTATGTTGATACTTTTAGACATATAAATGGTGATATGAAAGATTCATATAGCTGGTGGAGTTATAGAGCAAATGCAAGAGCAAATAATGTTGGCTGGAGAATTGATTATTTCTATGTAAGTGAAGACTTAAAAGATAGTATCAAAAATGCCTATATTATGGCAGAAGTAATGGGAAGTGACCACTGCCCTGTGGCTTTAGAGATAGAGTTATAAGGATATAAATTGGAAGACTTAGACTTTCTAAAAAAAGAGACTTTTTCACCCCAAAAATATAAAGAGATGGTAAAAGTCTTCCAAGAAAATGACAACCCTACTGGTTGGTTTGACAAAATATACCAAAGTGCAAATGGCGATTATAAAGAAGTTTTTTGGGCTGATTTAGAACCAAGCCCTTATTTAATCTCTTGGTTAAAAGAAGACAAAATCACAAAAGAAAATAAAACAGCTATTGTAATAGGTTGTGGAGTTGGCGATGATGCTGAAGCTTTAAGTGAATTTGGTTTTGAAGTTATTGCTTTTGATATTTCTCCTACTGCAATAGAACTTTGTAAAAAGAGGTTTCCTAATTCTAAAGTAAACTACACAGTTGAAGATTTATTTGATTATCCAAAGGATTGGTTTGAAAGTTTTGATGTAGTTTATGAATGTAACACTATTCAAGTATTACCTAATCTATATAGAAAAAAAGCAAGAGAGGCAATGAGTAACTTAATAGCAAAAAATGGTTATATCTTAGTGTCTTGCAGAAGTAGAAAAGAAGGAACTATGTTAGATGTAATTCCTATGCCCCTAGCAAAATCAGAAATGGATGAGTTTGTAAACTTGGATAATCTAAAAGAAATTAGCTTTTTAGCCTATGATGATACACAAGAACCACCTGTACCACACTATTTTGGTATTTATAAAAAATAAAATATACCTATACTAAATATACAATTAGAACCTATCTACTATTTCTCTTATATTTTATTTATTTACTTTATATATTAAATAATTTTCTCACATATAAAAAATATCAAACTATATTATCTACCTTAATAAAAGATTAATTTTATCAAATAATAATGATATTTTATTTACTTTAATTTTCAATTAATAAAAATTATCCTATGATTTTATTTATCTACTAAAAGGAGAGAATAATGAAAACTAAATGTGTAGTTTTAAGTTTAGCGTTAGTAGGTGTAAGTGCATTCGCTTCAAGTGATATGCAACTTATAAACAAAGTAAAAGAAGCAGGTATTAAACCAATACCTCAAAGTCAGTTAGAAGTTTTAAAACTTGTAGATGATCCAAATAACCCAATTACTAAGAAGAAAGTTGAGTTAGGTAAGAAGTTATACTTTGAACCAAGATTATCTAAAAGTGGTCTTATTTCATGTAATACATGTCATAACTTAGCAATGGGTGGAGTTGATGGTGTATCAGCTGCAATAGGTCATAAGTGGACTGCAAATCCAGCTCACTTAAACTCACCAACTGTTTATAACTCAGTTTTAAACAAAGTGCAGTTTTGGGATGGAAGAAGTCCTCACTTAGAAGACCAAGCACAAGGACCTATTCAAGCTGGACCAGAAATGGCAGCTCCAAAAAGTTTAGTTGAAGCTAGAGTTACTTCTATGCCAGCATATGTTGAAGAGTTCAAAGATGCTTATGGTGATGATGTAAAAATTGATTTCAAACTTATTGCAGATACAATTGCAGTATTTGAAAGAACATTAATTACTCCATCAAGATTTGATGAGTTTATGCATGGAGATTTTAAGGCTTTAACTCCTGCTGAAAAAGAAGGTTTAAATCTATTTGTTGACAAAGGCTGTGTATCTTGTCACAACGATATAGGTTTAGGTGGAACAATGCAACCATTCCAAGTAGCAAAAAAATATAAATTTGCTTCTTTAGGTGGATTCCAAGGTGATAAAAATGGTATGGTTAAAACACCAACACTTAGAAACATTGAAGAGACAGCACCATATTTTCATAATGGAGCTATTTGGTCTCTTGCAGATGCAGTAAAAGAGATGGGTTCTGTACAACTTGGTATCAATATCTCTGATAAAGATTCTGCTAAGATTACTACTTTCTTAAAAGCTCTTACAGGTGATAAACCAGAGGTGTCATATCCTGTGTTACCAGTGAGTACAACAAGTACTCCAAAACCTAATATGAACTAAAAACCTCTTAAATACTTTGGTCTTAGCATAGAGTCATTATCTATTGCTAAGTCCAATGTTTCTAGTAATTCCTCTTTATTTTTTGGTAGTGTCCCTTTTAATGGCAAGGCATTTGAAGCATGATTTGACCTAAAAATTATTGGCTTTTTAGGATTTAAAGAAGAGATTAATAGTTTTTGTTCTTCTAACATATCTTTATCATCACAAAAAATAAACTCACTGTTTTTTTTCTCAAACCATTTAAAGAAATCATCCTCTTTTGTACTTGTAAGTCCAAGTTGTAAAGTAGCAAGATAGTTTATATGTTCACATTTATTTATTAGTTTTGCACTATCTTCAATGTGTTGTTTAGATAATTTCTTACCACCAAGTCCTAAAATAAGAGTTGCTGAAATCTTCATATTAGCTCGCGTTGCTTTATTTAAACCTTCTACCATTCTATCTGGATTCATAGGTTTATTTACATATTTTAATAACTCATGATTTCCACTTTCAACGCCATAATAAACAAAAGATAAACCATGTTCTCTTAAAAGATTTAATTCTTCTTGAGTCTTTTGTAAAAGGTTATAAGGACTTGCATAAGAAGCTACCCTTTGAAGTTTAGGAAAACTCTTTTTTAAATAATCTAAAATCTTAACTAAAAAAGAAGTATCACAGGCTAAGGCATCACCATCAGCTAAAAATACTCTTCTTTCATCGCTATAAACAGACATACTATCTATGTCTTTAAATATATCCTCTAAACTTCTAGTTTGAAAAGTTTTTGTTTCATACATAGAACAAAAACTACACTTATTGTATGAACAACCAAGTGTAACTTGGATGATTACTGATTTACCCTCTGCAGGAGGTCTATATACTGGTTGGTGATAGTTTATCATTTGTTATTATTCTCTTTTTTCATTTTATCAATAAGATATTTTGGTGCAGTTTTAATAGATAAATATCTAACAACAAATAAGAAGATAATTACCCCAGAGATAATCATAATATTATAGTTTAAACTACTTGCTAAAAGTGCTTCAATAGAGTCTATCTTTTCATTGTTTATTTTTACAAGATTTACTATTAACTCTCTTAGAGCTAAGATAATAAAGGCATCAACTAAAAAAGATATAATAACTCTTTGTTCTCTTATATAGTTTATCACTGCTCTTACGATTTCAAGATATATAATAAAATATAACATATAGATTATAAACTCTAACATCATGTTTACAGATAAAGCTATTAAAAATAGCGCTGATGCTAAAAGAATCTCTATATAAAATTTATCTTGAAAAAATCGCATAAATCTTCTCATCCGTGTCCTTTTCATTTTATATTATTGTAGTTCTAATACTTAACCATGAAGGTGGTATTTGAGTTAGTTTTTTATCTGGTTGAGCCATAAATATTAGTGTTGCTAACATTGCTCTTGCACTAGTTTCTCCACCTGCTTTTGCATTGCAAATAAGCATTTCTTTTAAGTTATCATACTTACTTAAAAGATGGATAACACCTTGAAAACCACCATTTATATCACAAGCAGGTCCAAAGTTTCTTATTGCTGTAGTACTATCTTCATTTTTTGAAGCAATTCCACTATTTATATAACTTTGAATTTTTGAATCAAACTCTTCTTTTAGTTCATCAATTGCTTTAAAAATCTCTTTTCCTTGTAAAACCTCAACTAAAAGTTTTGCAAAGAATTTTGAAGTAATTAAAGCTTCATTTGAGTTATGAGTTACTTGTACAAAGTTTTCTACATTTTCTAAAAACTCTTTTTTATCTTTTGATACAAGTAATAAAGGAGCTATTCTTCCAACTATTGATAAATCTGTTGAAGAAGAACCAGTAGGAAAAACTCCTTCATTGATATTTGCTAAAGTATCTTTTGAAGCTCCATCAATATAGCCATTATAACACTGCATTCTATCAAACCAGTATTTTGTATACTCTTTTGAATCAAATGTTTCTTTGTTTTGTAAAAAATTATATAACCAAACTAGTTGATCTCCATAGTGGGTAAACTCCCCTGCTTTTTTTCCTTTGTGCCATAATGCTTTTGCATCATTTAACTCATTCCAATCAACATCAAGGTTTGCTAATAGTTTTTCATCATAAACCCAATGTGAACCTAAAGAGTAAGAATCAGCAACTAAGGTACTTAATATCAACTCTTTTGTGTTTTTTATATCATTCATACAGGTTCCTTTTTATTTATTCCAATTTTTATAGTTGGTAAATGGAGGAAATTGAGCTTTAAACTCTTCTTCATCAAATGAATATTTAAAGGAATCAATATATGTACTTAAAAGTTCATAAGCTTCTTGTAGTTCTTGAAACTTTTCATCACTTCCTTCTTCAGTATCAGGATGCAACTTTTTTGACAATTTTAAATACTTTTGTTTTAACTCTTTTTTTGAAGTTCCTGTTAAAATCCCAAAAAGATCAACAGCTTTTTCAAACTCTTCATAATCCATATAAATTCCCTATATTACATCAATCTATTATAATATAATCATACTTTATAATTATTAATTTTCCATTAAAAGTATAATTAATTATTCTAAGGTTTTAACATGAATAATATTTATTAATAAAATACTTATAAATGATATTATTATATGTTATAATTTATTAACAACAATTATTTAAAAAGATTTATTATGAAAAAGTCAATTCTTTCTAAATTTATTTTTATTTATCTCTTTTCAATTTTAGTAATAATTACAATATTCTATTTAAGCCACAAAACTACAATAAAAAAACACTTAGAAATAAATACAAAAGAAAACTATTTAGAATATAAATCTGCTTATGATAGAAATAAACAAATAGCTGATTTAATCTTTGAAGCAGAAATCAACTCAAATGAGATTTTATCAATCTTTAAAGACGCTTACTCTTCTAATGAAAAAGAAAAAAATCAAATAAGAAAAAAACTATATAAAGCCTTAGAAGAAAAATACTTTAAATTAAAAGCTTTTAACTTAAAGCAACTTCATTTTCACCTACCAAACAATGACTCCTTTTTAAGAATGCACAGACCGGATAAGTATGGGGACAATCTTTCTGAAGTTAGAGAAACTATTAAGTATGTAAACGAAAATAAAAAGTATATTCACGGCTTTGAAGAAGGAAGAATATTCAATGGTTTTAGGTTTGTTTACCCACTTTTTTTCAGAAATACACATATTGGTAGTGTTGAAATTTCATTTAGCTCTCTTACTATGATAAAGGCTATAAAAAAAACCTACAATAAAAACTCTCACTTTCTTATAAAAAAAGATATTGTAAATAAAAAAGTTTTTGATAGTGAAAAGAAAAACTATATAGCAAGTCCATACAAAGAGTTCTATTATGAAAAAGCCCTTTTAGATATGCACAAACCAATTATAATTAAAGAAAATAGTGAAATCTTGACAAAAAAAATATATGAAGGAGAACCTTTTTCTATTTTTCTAGAAAAATTCAATATTGTAAAAACTTTTATACCTATAAAAAACCCTATAAGTAAAGAGGTTGTAGCAGTTCTTTGTATCTGTAAAAAAGATAGTCTAATAAATAAAAAGTTAGAAGAAATGATTGTTATTTTTATATTTACTCTTTTAGCTATTTCTTCAATCTTTTATCTATTTTTTCTTCAAAAAAAGACAAATGAGAAACTAAAAAAAATCAACGACACTTTAGATAGAAGAATTGAGCTTGAAATAAAAAGAAATAGGAAAAAAGATATTTCACTTTTAAAGCAATCAAAAATGGCTTCTATTACAGAGATGTTAGCGCATATTGCCCATCAGTGGAGACAACCTTTAAATGTGATTTCTACAAGTTCTAGTGGACTTATTTTACATAAAGAGATGGGAAAATTAGATGATGAAAGTTTTGACTTATATACAAAATCAATAAACGAACAAGCTCAATATCTATCTAAAACAATTGATAAGTTTAAAGAGTTTGTAGATGATCAAGAAGAAGAGTGCAAAAGTATTTGTCTACAAGATAAATTAAACGAGATAATTGATATTGTAAAAGTAAACTTTGAAAATGAAGGTATAAAGATAATTAGAAAATACCAAAAGGAGAATCTCTACACTACAGTCAAAGTAGGAGACTTAATACAAGTTATTCTAAATATATTAAATAATGCAAAAGATGCTCTTATTAAAAATAAACCTAAAAATAAAGAGATAATTATTGCAGTGAAAAGAAAAAAACATAAAAATGTACTTATTACAATCCAAGATAATGCAGGAGGAATAGCCCCTGAGTTTGAAGAAAAGGTTTTTGACCCATACTTTACTACAAAACATGAATCATTAGGAACAGGAATTAGTTTATATTTAAGTTATGAAATAATTACAAATCAAGAAAAAGGAAAGATATATTTTAAGAATAAAGCTAATGGAGCTAAGTTTTATATAGAACTTGAAGAAACCGAATAATAAGCTTTTGATTACATTTAAGAAGATTGTTTATTATAATATTATATTATTCTAACAATTATTACAAATGTGACAAAAGGACGTTAATGTTTTCAAATGTTTCTACAAAAGTTAAATTATTGGTTTTACCAGTTTTATTTCTTTTTATAACAATAATAGCAGGTAGTATCTATACTTACTACAATGGTGTACTTAAAACAAAAGATGCAAATGCAAAGATAACAGATGAAATGACTCAACAAGTACTTACAGGAAGAATCACTGTTTATCAATTCTTAAGGCTTCCTACAAGTGACAACGCTCAAAAAGTAAGAGAAAATTTCTCTGCTATAAATGAACAAGGTTCAGAACTTCTTAAAAGCTTAGAAGTAAAAGAAGATATCAACTTAACAAAAGAAATACAAAGCTTATCTAAAAAGTATATTTCATTTTTTGATTCTTTTGCAGACCTAAGAATCAATGACTATGCAAATGGAATAAATGAAGAAAGTAAAGAAATTTTACGTGACATGAAAGAGATGGTTTCTATTGGGATTGAACTTGAGAAAAAACTAGATGAAATAAATATTCATGCAAAACAAGAGAGAACAGAAGCAGAAGAGACTCAAACAATGCAACTTCTAATTGTAGGAGTTATTGCCTCTATTTTATTTATTGCTATGGCATTAACACTTATTAGAAGTATTCTATCAAATCTTGAAAACTTCCAAAATGGTTTAATTTCATTCTTCAAGTATTTAAATAATGAAGCAGACCATGTTGAACTATTAAATGACAAAAACCACGATGAATTTGGTCAAATGGCAAAAATAGTAAATCAAAATATTGAGAAAACAAAACAGAATATTGACCAAGATAGAAAAGTTATAGATGAATCAGTAAAAATTCTAACAGAGTATGAACAAGGTGACTTTAGTTCTAAAATAAAAATCAACTCTTCAAATGAAGCTTTAAATGATTTAACAAAGATGATTAATCACATGAGTGCAAATTTAGAAAAAAATGTTGAATCTATACTAAAAGTCCTTAGTGAATACTCAAACTCTAACTATAGAAATAAAGTACCTACTGATGGAATCAAAGCTCACTTAGAACAATTAGGAACTGGGGTAAATGATTTAGGAACTAGTATTTCTGAATTATTAAAAAAATCTTTAGAAATAGGACTTGACCTTGATAGTTCATCTGATATTTTAATTGAAAATGTTGATACATTAAATGACTCAGCTAACTCTGCTGCTGCTTCTTTAGAAGAGACTGCTGCTGCTTTAGAAGAGATTACAAGTACAATTGTAAGTAATGGACAAAATATTCAACAAATGAACAAATATACAGATGATTTAAACTCATCTGCCAAAGAAGGTCAAAACCTTGCACAGAAGACTACTTCTGCAATGGAAGATATCACTGAACAAGTTACATTGATTAATGAATCTATTTCTATTATTGACCAAATTGCTTTTCAAACAAATATTCTATCACTTAATGCAGCTGTTGAAGCAGCGACAGCTGGTGAAGCTGGTAAAGGTTTTGCAGTAGTTGCAGCGGAAGTAAGAAATCTTGCAAATAGATCTGCTGAAGCCGCAAGAGAGATTAAGGATTTAGTTGAAAATGCTACAAACAAAGCAAATGAAGGTAAAACAATAAGTAGCAATATGATTGCTGGATATAACTCATTGTTAGAAAATATAAACAACTCAACTGAAAAAATCAATGAAATTGCAAATGCAAGTAAAGAACAAGAGTCTGGAATAACTCAAATTAATGATGCAATTAATCAATTAGATAAACAAACTCAAGAAAATGCTTCTATTGCAAATAAAACACATGATATTGCAATAGACACAGATAGAGTTGCTAAAGAGATTGTTGCAGATGCCCAAAGTAAAGAGTTTATTGGAAAAGAGAATGTAAGTGTTAAAAAAGAGAAAGCTACTAATAAAGCTACTTTAAATACCTATACAAGTGAAATTAAATCTAAAAAACCAACGGAAACTAAAACAGTAGAAAAAGTTAATAAAAACAATACTTTTACTGCACAAAAAAGCAATGATGATGAATGGGAATCATTCTAAAAAGTTTAAATAAAAAGGTATGAACTTCATACCTTTTTATAATCTATATTTTTGATAAGCAAATACTTCACAATAAAATACTATAATACCCGTAAAATTTTATAAATAATAGGAATAATATTTTGGCACAACTTATAAGTAGTCTTATAAAATGGGCAATTTTCTTTGGAATTTTGTATTTAATATTTACTAATTTTGGAGTATTTTTAATCATTGTATTCACACTAATTGCAATTGCTTATTACATAGTTTATCAATTTAAAAAGAAGTTAAGAGAAGCCTCAGGAAATAATGCTCATTTCAAATTTACTTTCAATGGACAAGACTTTTCCCAAGCAAATGGAGCAAATAACTTTAACTTCAATGACTTTCAAGAACAGTTTAGAAATGGAAACTTTCAAGGTGCAACTTCATCTTTTGGAGAAGTTTCAAAAGCAAAAGAGTTTTTTGGTTTTACAAGTGACCCAACAAAAGAAGAGATAAAAAAAAGATATAAAGAACTTGCTAGAAAATATCATCCTGATATTAATGACCATGGTGATGAACTAATGCAACAATTAAATCACTATAAAGATGTTCTTTTAAAAGCCTTTCCTTAATATAAAAAGAAAGGTTTTTTATGTTTTTAAAAAGATTAAAACTATTTTTCACTGCTGTTACAGTTTTAGGAACTATATTTTTAATCTATTCAATATACAATACACATAAATTTAAAACTTCCGATTTAGATGAAAAAACAAAAAATAGAATCAATCAAAAGACTATTTATCTACAAAGTTTAGCATATAGAAAATTTGCAGTTAAAAGAAAAATTCCAATAAAAATCTCAAATAAATTACCTTCTAATCTTTTTGGAGCAGCAACATTTAGTCAAACAGGGGAAATAGTTATATACTTAAATAAAAAGAGATTTAAAGAGAGTGTTGATTATATGATTGAAGATGTATTACCTCACGAATATGCCCATGCTCTTATGTTTGTATTTGGTGACGTAAGTAAAGAAAATGGTGGACACTCTAAAAAATGGCAAAATATCTGTAAAGCCTTAGAAGGGAAAAGATGTAATAGGTTTGTTAACCACAATGATGTTATCTTTGACAAGACAAATCTATTTTAAGACAAAAAAATAGTACAAATAGATATTTATTTAGGTTAAAATAAACAAAAAAGGATTTAAAATGTTTTTCAAGACTATTTTTTCTTTAGTCATTTTTTTATCATTATCACTATTTGCAAAGGATAACACTATGAGTATTTATGATTTAAAAGTAAAAGATATAAAAGGACAAGAGGTTTCTTTATCAAAATATAAAGGAAAGGTTTTACTTATTGTAAATGTTGCAAGTAAATGCGGATTTACTTCTCAATATGAAGGTTTAGAAAATCTATATCAAAAGTATAAAAACAAAGATTTTATGATTTTAGGTTTCCCTTCAAATCAATTTGCTAATCAAGAACCAGGAACAAATAAAGAGATTGCAGAGTTTTGTAGATTAACTTTTGGAGTTGATTTTGATATGTTTGCAAAAATTGATGTAAATGGAGAAAATGAAGACCCACTTTATACATACTTAAAAGAGGAAGCTTCAGGAATATTAGGTACAGAAAGTATCAAATGGAATTTTACAAAGTTTTTAGTTGATAAAAATGGAAAAGTTATTGATAGATTTGGTTCTGCTACAACACCAGAAGCTATTGAAGAGGATATTTTAAAACTTCTGTAGATGGTAAAAAAGTTAAAGAATCAAGGGCTTTGTAATGAAGTTTATAAAATAAAAAAAGAAGAAAAAGATTTTATATTACGAGTTTTCAAAAGAGCACATACAGTAAATATAAATAGAAAACAAGAATTTAAGATACAAAAGAAAGCCTTCAAAAAAGGTATAGCTTCTAAGCCTGTTTATTTAAGTGATAAGTTTATGACTTGTCACTTCTTAAAGGGAGTTCACAAAGAAAAACTTTCAAAAAAAGATATTAAGACTCTAATTAAGTCCTTGAAAAAACTTCATAAAATAAAATATAAAAAGAAAGCTTGTTTCTTAGAAAAAGAGTTTACAAACTATAAAGAACTTTTAAAAGATAAAAAATCAAAGAAAATCATAAAAAAATCCCTTGAAAAAATCAAAAATAATAATAAAAAAAAGGATTTAGTTTTATGTCATAATGACTTAAATAAAGAGAATATCATTTTTGATAATAAAGCATATTTTATAGACTGGGAATTTGCCTCAATTAATAACAGATTTTTTGATTTAGCAACTCTATGTATAAAATATAATTTTTCAAAAAAGGAAGAAAAAATTCTTCTAAGCTCCTATTTTCCTTTTGTAAAAGAAAAATACTACAAAAGACTAAAAAATTATAAAGTTATTTGTAGAAATTTTTGGAAACTTTGGTTTAAAACAAATATTTAAATTTTTTTTTAATATATTTCAATATACTTTCGCTATAAAAACTATTTAGAAAAAGCGAGCAAATGAAAAAAAGTATAATTTTTATAATTACACTATTCACTTTTTTAACTCACCCTATTCTTGCAAACACAACTAACCTAACAGCACCAGTTGAAAATGAAGAAAAGATTGTAGTTCAAAAAGACCCGATAAAAGTTGAAAATGAAGAAGAAATTGTAGTTCAAAAAAACCCAATAAAGAGTGAAGTTATGGTAGGTTTCTATGGAAGACCTTATACTCCTTCTTTAGGTATTTTAGGTGAAAGTCATATTGACAATGTGGTAAAAAAGCTTAAAGAAAAGAAAGCATACTACGATAAAGAATTAGGTGAAAACTTTGATGTAAAATTAGCATTTCACTTAATATATGGTTTAGCAACAAGAGACCCAGGAAAAGACAATGATTATATAATCAATTTACCTGATAGAACTGTAATGAAGTATATAAAAAGAGCACAAGAAGAAGGCTTTGCTGTAATTATTGATTTACAACTTGCAGTTTACACTCCTAAAGAAGCTTTAAAACCAGTTTTAAAGTATTTAAAATATGACAATGTTCATTTAGCCCTAGACCCAGAGTTTAGAATTCCTAAACATAGAAAATACCCTCCTGGTAAATTTATTGGTCATATTTTTGGAAATGAAGTAAATGAAGCTCAAGAACTTATTAGTAACTATCTAATTGAAAACAATATATTAGAAAAGAAAAAACTTATTATTCACATGTTCCATAAAAGAATGTTAAGAAAAAAAGAGCTTGTTAAAAACTTTGATAACATAGAACTAATTTATAATATTGATGGTCATGGAATGGGAGGAATAAAAGTTCAAATCTATAATAATCTTTATTCACAAAATGAATCATTAATTGCAGATAGTGGATTTAAAATCTTTTATAAAAATGATAAAAAACCACTAATGACTCCTAGACAAATCTTAGGTATAGATGCAGTTGGTTCTAGAAATATAAAAAGACAACCTTATTATATAAACTATCACTAAAACATAATTTGTGAAGTAGCTTTTTAGCTATTTCATAAAGCTACTTTTAGATAAAATTCTCAAATGAATTTAGAAGAAAAACTCAAACAACTTCCTAACGAAGCAGGAGTTTATCAATACTTTGATAAAGATGGACACCTACTTTATATTGGTAAAGCAAAAGTACTTAAAAATAGAGTAAAATCATACTTTAAATTTACCCCAAATTTGCAACCAGCAGAAAAGCTTGGTCCTCGTATTTATAAAATGATTACAGAAGTAGTCTCTTTAGAATGGATAGTTGTACCAAATGAACATGAAGCGCTTATTTTAGAAAACTCTCTTATTAAGCAACTTAAACCTAAATACAATATCTTACTAAGAGATGACAAAACTTATCCATATATTATGTTAGATAATAGTGAACTCTTTCCTAGATTTGAAATAACAAGAAAAGTACATAAAAACAACAATATCAAGTACTTTGGTCCTTATTCAACCGGAGCTAGAGATATGCTTGATTCAATCTATGAAATAGTTCCTTTAGTTCAAAAAAAATCATGTATAAAAGGGAAAGAAGCTTGTCTTTTCCATCAAATAAAAAAGTGTCATGCCCCTTGTGAAGGAAAAATTTCAACTGCTGATTATGCTAAATTAGTAGAAGAAGCTAGGGAATATATCTATAATAAAAATAAACTAATCAACAAACTAAATGAAAAGATGTTGCAATACTCAGAAGAGTTTAGGTTTGAAGAAGCAATGAAATTAAGAGATAGAATAAAATCTATAGAAAAATCTCAAATAAAATCTGGAATTGATTTAGCCTCAAATGAAGATTTAGACCTGTTTGCAGTAAAGGCAGGAACAAAAAAAGGTGTTGTTGTTCGTATGTTTATTAGAGATGGAAAACTAACCTCTTCTTCCCATGACTTTATTAAACTTGACTTTTTAGAAGATAATAAAGATATTGATTTAAATGAAGCATATCAAAGAGCAATAATTAATTATTATGATAATGAAATTCCACTTTTACCAAGGGAAATTTTAGTAGCCCAAGAACTTGATGAAAAAGAAGAGATAGAAAAGTTCTTAAAAGAAAGATTTGACAGAAATATAAAAGTAGTAAATCCTAAAAAAGATAAAAAGAAATCCTTATTAAATATTGCACTAAACAATTGCGATGAGTTATTAAGAATAGAATCATCTAAAAATCAAACAACAATTTATGAAGAGTTAAAAGAGTTGTTTAATTTACAAACTCTTCCATACATAATAGAAAGTTTTGATAACTCTCATATGATGGGACAAGCTACAGTTGGAGCTATGATTGTTTGGAATGAAGAACTTAACGCTTTTGACAAAAAACAGTTTAGACACTACAACTTAGAATCAAAAGATGAATACTCTCAAATGAGAGAAATGCTTATGAGAAGAGTTGAGAGTTTTGAAAAAGTAAGTCCTCCTGATTTATGGGTTATTGATGGAGGGGAAACCTTATTAAAACTTGCCTATGATATTGTTCAATCAGTTGGAGTAAATCTTGATATTGTAGCTATTGCAAAAGAAAAAGTAGATGCAAAAGCTCACAGAGCAAAAGGTGCTGCAAAAGATATAGTTCACTTTAAAGAAAAAACAGGTGAGATTAGAAGTTTAAAATTAAAGCCTAGTGATCAAAGGTTACAATTTATACAAAGACAAAGAGATGAAGCACATAGATTTGTAATAAACTTCCATAAGAAACAAAAAAGAAAAGAAGATAAGCAAGTTTCACTTTTACAAATAAAAGGTATAGGTGAAGCAAAAGTTAAAAAACTACTATTATACTTTGGAAGTTTTGAAAAAATAAAAGAGGCAACTGTAGATGAACTAAAAGAAGTTCTAAATGAAAAAGATGCTATTTTACTTAATAATTATTTTCATGATGAAAAGGAAGATTAAACCTTGCCTAAGATTATTTTAAACAAAGAAAACTACTTTCATAACCTAAAAATAATTTCTGAACATGCTGGTTCTAAAGACAAAATTGCAGTTGTTTTAAAAGATAATGCCTATGGACATGGACTTTGTGAAATTGCCTCAATGGCAAAGGAATTTGGAATAACAAAAGCAGTAGTAAGAACCTATGAAGAAGCACAAAAAATTGAGACATTTTTTCATCAAATCTTAATCTTAGCTGACACTACTTTTCACGACTATTCACATACTTTTCACATAGCTGTGAATAGCCTTGAACAACTTGAAAAAGTACCCGAAAAAACGAATGTTCACCTAAAAGTGGATACAGGAATGCATAGAAATGGGATTTCACTTGAAACTCTAGAAGAGGCTATTCATGGTACTTTAAGGAAAAATTTAAACTTGACCGGAATTATGACTCACTACAGAAGTGCTGATAGTTTATCATGTGAATTCTTTTGGCAACAACAAGTTTTTAGGCAAGTAAAAGCTTTGGCTGTGAACACATGTGAAAAACTTTTTTTGCCAATTCCTAAGTTTCATTCTGCTAACTCTTCAGGTTTATTTAGATTTAAGAATTTCGATGAAGATTTTGCTCGAGTTGGTATAGCTCAATATGGTTATTTAGATACAGATTCTATCTTTGATAATCCAAAATTAAAACCTGTTATGTCTCTTTGGGCAAAGAGAATTTCTTCAAGAAAAATAACAAAAGGTCAAAGAGTTGGATACGGTGGTATTTTTACTGCAAAAAGTGAAATGAATGTATCAACATATGACATTGGATATGGAGATGGGTTCTTAAGATTAAATGGGAAAAAACCTTGTACAACTTCAAAAGGTTATGAAATTTTAGGAAGAGTTTCTATGGATAACTGTTCTATTAATTCAACTGATGAAGAAGTGTGTATTTTTGAGGATGTAAGTCAATTAGCAAAAATACATGATACAATATCTTATGAGATAACAACAACACTTAATCCAAATATAGAAAAACAGATTAAATAAAAGAGTAACTATGAAATACCTAATCTTAACTATTTTAATTGCAAACTTTGCCTTTGGTCTTAGTTTTGAAGAAGTAAAGAAAATAGAAGAGGAAGAAGGTGTTTTAAAAGCTCTTAGTTCATATAGAGTATTAGCAAAAAGAGATGACACTGAATCTATATACAGATTAGCAACTCTTTACCTAAGAGGAAAAGGTGTACAAAAAAGTATTTCTACTGCTAAAACTTTTTTAGAACAAGGTAGCTTATTAAATCACCATAAATCAACTTATCTTTTAGGAAAAATCTATATTACAAAAAAATCCCCTTTCTTTAATGAAAAGCTTGCTTTTAATACTTTTTTAAAAGCTGCAAATGAAGGTTATGCTCCTGCGCAAAATATGATAGGTCAATTTTTAGTTACAGGAATTGCAGTTGATAAAGACTATAAATTAGCAATAAAATATTTTGAATTTGCCTCAAAACAAGGATATGAAGATGCAAATTGTAACTTAGCGTTTATGTATGCTAATGGAAAAGGTGCCTTCCCTAACTTTGGAAGAGCACATCAGTTTGCTAAAGATGGAGTAAAAAAAGGAAATAAAAAGTGTATAAAAGTTTGGGAAACTTACAATCTTGAAAAGTATGACCAAGACAAGGGATGGAAGTTTAACTTCTATACTAAACCATCAAATTAAACTTTTAAATCCATTTGCTTCTTTTTAATAAATAGAATATCCCTACTCCCATTGCACTTAATGCAATTGTGAAAAACCAAAAACCATCTTTATTTTCTATTCCTGGTAATCCACCTATATTTATTCCAAAAAGTCCAGTTAAAAAACCAAGTGGTAAGAAAATTGCAGAAATGATAGATAAAACATACATTCTTTGATTCATCTGTTCACTTATTTTACTTAATATTTCTTCTTGAATTAAAGTTACTTTATCATTTATTGAATCAAGTTCTTCCACATATCTAATTAATTGGTCAGTAATCTCTCTTAACTGTATTCTTTCATGTTCACTTATCCATGTGATTTTGTCATTATAAAGTTTATGCATAGCCTCTTTTTGAGGAGATAAATATCTTCTTAAACTTATTACTTCTCTTCTTATTTTTGATATATCAGTTCTTACTTGAGCATTGTTTGAGTCAATAACAATCTCTTCAATTTCACTTGCCCTATCTTGAAAATCATCGATAGTTCCTTCCATTCTAGAAGTTAGTCTATCTGTTAATTCTATCAAAAATTCTGAACTAGTAAAGGGCCCTTTACTTTTCTTAAAACTGTTTATTATGTCTTGAACAGAAAGAAGGTCTCTTTTTTTAGTACTTATTATTAAATCTTCTGAAATATAAAGTCTAATTGAAATCATATCTTCAGGGTCAGAGTCTGCATGAAGGTTAACTCCCCTTAATGCAAGTAAAATAGAGTTGTCTAAAATAGTAGTTCTAGGTCTTGTCTCTGAAGTAAGTAAAGCATCAATTGCAACTTCATCAATGCCACTTAAATTAGTAATCCAATCAATTGCTTCTTTACTTGAGTAATCAAAGTGAACCCAAAGTAAACCTTGTGTTATATCATAATTTTGTATCTCTTCATATGATAAACTCTTTGCACCACCTTTTCTATCTAAAAGCAATGCATGTGATAATCCATTTGTATTCATAACTCAATCCTAAGAATAAATAATTTTATTCTCACATTATATAATAGTTACTATAATGAAGTAATTGCATCATGCCATTGAACCAGACTTAATCTATATCCTTTTTCTACTTTTAAAACTTCATGAGTAAAATAAGGATTACTAAAAAACACTATCATCTCCCCTGCTTTTGGCTTATACTTAATAGGATTGCCTTCTTTATCAAAAAGAAAATTGAATAATAATTCTCCTCCTGAAAAAGTATTAAAATTCTCTTTTTCACTACAAGAAGAAGCAAAAAAAACAGTTGTAAGTTTTCTATTTACTGCAACATTTTTAAAACCTATTAATTCCTCATCTTTCATAAGCATATTTGAATCATCACTATGGGCTTTATAAAAAGAACCTTCTAAATACTCTAAAACTTGAACTTTTGTACTTATTGTTAAAGCTAAAGAGAAGTAATCTTCAATTTGTTTTTGAATAGCTAAAAATCTTTTTTTATATATTGATTTGTACTCATCATTTAATTTATATATCTTTGTTTTTCTAATACTTTTATTTGTATAGTTTAGATAATTTTCTTTTTTGATTTTTGCATCTATAAAATCTTCTTCTTTTTTTATACTTTGAATTAATTCATCACAAATCTTTGGTGATAAAAAATCTTTGATAATTAAAAAAGGATAATCATAATAGGGGTTTGGAAGTAATTTTACTTCTAAATCAAAATCATTAAGTCTTTTATCACAAAAGACAAAGTTACTAATTTGATCTAATTTCAAGTTTTTTCCTAAGATTTAAAGTATGGAATTATAATCTATAAAATAAGTTTTATACTAAAAGGAATCTTAAAAAAAATTAGAAGCCCAGAAACTCTTATTTCTAGGCTTTTTAAATGAGTTTATTTTATTTTATTTGTATCTTCAAGAATATATTTTATATTTTTTTCTTCACAAAAATCTATAAATTCTTGAAAACTACTTTTTAAAAGTGTTTCATTAGAGGAACTTAAAGACAAGACAACTTGCCTTTTGTCATCTATTATTTTAGGTAGTGATGAAAGTTCGATTTCACTTGGAAGTTCTTTCATTAATGAAATTAAATCATTCTCTCCACAAAAAGCAGTTAATGTTTTTCTATATTTTATTAAATCATTTTTATTATAATGTTTGTCTAAGGCTTCAATAACCATTGATTGACTCATAGAAGGAAAACCTGGGGTAAAGAAGAATCTATCATCTAAATAAAATCCTGCTACATTATTTACTACATTTTTAAGTAGTTTTGCATTTACAGGAAGATTTCCCATCTCTATTCTATGGGGATATGCTTCATTTCCAAACTGATTTATTATAAGCTCTTGAGCTTGTTCATGGTATTGCATTTTTCCATCACGAAATACCTTTGCAGCAATTTGCCTAGTATAATCATCAGGAGTTGCTCCAATACCTCCATAAGAGAACATAACAGAGTTCTCGTCAGCTTTTATAAGGTTATATATGTTTTCCATTAGTTTTGTATCATCTTCAATTACAAAAGAAGCTTTGTGCGTCCAACCTCTCTTTAGAAGTTGTTCATTTAAAAAAGCAAAATGAGCATCCTTTCGACGCCCATTTAAAAGTTCTGTACCAATAATTACTGAGTAAAAATTAGGTTTTTTAATCATTACTATACTTTTGATTGAATAAAGTTATCCATCTCATCAACAATTTGTTCAATTGTTCCTTCACCAGAGATTACTTTTAAAACATTTTTTTCTGTATAAAATGCTTTAATTTCTGCAAGTGGCTCTGTATATAGTTTCATTCTATTTAAAAATACTTCTTCATTGTCATCAGCTCTTACAATAGTTGCATCTGCTGCTCTTCCTAAAACTCTTTTAAATGCAGTATCTTGTGAAACTTCAACTTCAATAACATTAATTAGTTCCACTTCACTTTCATTTTCTAAGTATTTATCTAACTCAGTCATTTGCTCAATTGATCTTGGATATCCATCAATTACAACAATATCAGTTGAAGTATTTTTAATAGCATTTACAATTGTTTCAATTACAATATCAATAGGAACGATTAAACCTTTTGAAACAAAAGAATCAATCTCTTCTCCCCTTTGACTTCCACTTGCAATCTCTGCTCTTAACATATCTCCAGTTGAGTAATGAGTGATATTTTCGTGTTTCTCTGCTATAAGCTCTGCATCTGTAGTTTTACCAGAACCAGGCGCTCCAATTATTAAAAATAGTTTCTTCAAAAATAGTTCCTTTTAAATATTGTTATGAATTAAAAGCAGATATTATATCTACATCTTTCTTATTTTTCTAACTAGCAAGACTTAGCTTTGTAAGCTTGCTCCATTACTTTTTCTTCTTTGATGATACTTCTTATCAATAACAATACTTTTTTGTTTTTCTTTTCTATTTTTATCTTTTTCAACATAGATTTTTTCTCTTGTTTCTGGGTCCATTTCTGTATAGTACATAACAGATGAATATGTTCCAGGAGTTGGAGTGAAAACCTGTGCTTGCTCTGGGTTCATCTTTAATTCATGGGTAGTAAACTGCTTTAACTCATGCATATCTTTCTCTTCACATCCTGGATGTGCCGCAATTAAATAGTAAGTTAAAAACTGTTTCTTTCCAGCTTCTTTATTTAATCTATCATACATCTTTTTAAATTCAATAAGTGGTTGCTTCCCAGGTTTTCCCATTAGCTTTAAAACTCTATCAGAAGTATGTTCTGGGGCTACTTTCATTTGACCAGAGATATGATGATTTACAAGCTCTTTTAAATACTCATATCCATGTTTTTTATCTGCTGGAATAAAATCATATCTTAAACCAGAGGCAACGAAGGCTTTTTTTACACCAGGAACTTTTCTAATATCTCTTAAAAGGTTTAGGTGTCTACTATGGTCAACTTTCATAACCTTACAAAGTCTATCATAATCAACACATCTGATTTCAGCACAGGTTCCTTTTTTAAGTTTTTTATTACACTCATATCCATACATATTAGCAGTTGGTCCACCAACATCAGAAATTACACCTTTGAAGTCTTTATCCTGAGTAAACTCTTTTGCTTCACTTAGAATATTTTTTTCACTTCTAGTTCTAATAGTTCTACCTTGATGAACACCAATGGCACAGAAGTTACACTCTCCCCAGCATCCATGGTGAGTTTGGATAGAGAATTTAATTGTCTCTAAACATTTAACTTTTCCTTGTGGTTTGTGATATGGATGTAAATCTCTAATATAGTTATATGAAGCTACCTCATCCATCTCTTTTTCATCTAAATAATCACATGGAGGGTTTTGAATAGCATATCTTGTATCTACTTTTTGACAAAGCCCTTTTGCAGAAATTGGGTCATTGTTTTTATAAAAATCATCAAAAAGGTCTATATATTTTTCTTTATCATCTAAACACTCTTGATGAGAAGGAAGCTGTAAAAACTCCTCTACAGGTTCTTTAGAGATATAACAAACTCCTCTAACCTCTCTTGGGTCTTTTCCATCTCTTAAAGCTGTTGAGAACTCTCTTATAGCTACTTCTCCCATACCATAGATAAGATAATCTGCTTTTGCATCAAAAAGAATTGGTTTTCTTAATTTATTTGTCCAAAAGTCATAATGAGTAATTCTTCTTAAACTAGCTTCTATCCCACCTAAAACAATTGGAACTGTATTTTTAAAATGTCTTCTAATTAGATTTGTATAAACTAAAGTAGCTCTATCTGGTCTTTTATCATTTTTTCCACCAGGAGTATAATCATCATTATTTCTAAACTTTTTAGTTGCCGTATAGTTTGATACCATTGAGTCAATACTTCCGCCACTAACTCCCCAGTATAATTTTGGTTCACCTAATCTTTTCACATCTTCATTTTTAATATCAGGTTGTCCTATGATTCCCACTTTAAAACCTAAAGCTTCAAGGATTCTTCCAACAACAGCAACACCAATAAATGGAGAGTCAATATAAGCATCTCCACTTACTAGTATCACATCACATTGATCCCAGCCTAATGCATCCATCTCTTTTCTAGTAGTAGGTAGGAATCTTTGTTCTTTATTTTGTTTATCATCTTGTTTATTATTGGCACTCATTAGCTTTATACTTTCAGTTTAGTTTTTTCGTATTGTGCCAAAAGATGTTTTAACCTATCATATAAATTTATAACTAATTAAACCTTCTTTGTTAAATTGTCATCAATCTTTTTAATATCAAGAACCATTGCAACTTGAGACTCATCATAATCACTGATATCAGCTAAGCTCTCAATTAAAGTTCCAGTTCCCAAAAAGTGACTTTGAATTTGTTGAATAGAATCTTTTTCTACAATTGAAACACTCTCTAATGATGATACTAATATTCCAATGCAGTGTTCTTTATTATCTTTATCGTATTCTAATAAAATAATTGTATTTAACTCTTCATCATCAATTTCTTCTTTGATAAAACTTCTAATATCAAGAACAGAGATTAAATTATCTTTATGTAAAACCATCCCTTTAAAAGGATTATTCTTATCCATATCAATTGATTCTTCTAATTTATCTATAGAGATAGATTCAATAACATTCTTAGCTTCTACTGCAAGGAATTTATTACCTAAGTGGAAAGTTGCTAACTCAATACAAGTATCTGTAAATACTTTTTTTGCATTTGGGTTTGAAAACTTCGATTTTTGTTCATATTTCTTTTCATCAAAATCTTTATCACCTATATAGTTAAACACTAAACAAAAAACATCATTAACATAGTCATCTTTAGCACTTTTATATTCTCTATATCCTTGAGAACATCTTACACCTAAAGCATAATACTTATTATCTATCTCAATGATTTCACTTAACTGTTCACCATTTTTTAGTTCAAAGAATTTATCTTCTATATCAATTATAGAGTTTATTTCTATATCTTTATTTGTTGAAGAGATAACTCTTTTGTCTCTTGTTGTAAATAAAGCAAATACTCCATCTTTACCTTTTGGTAAACTCTCTTCTAACATAGCATGAAATTCAGGAGTAGAATCAAATACAACAGCAATACCACCATTTATCTCTTCTTCATTTTCAAAAGACCTAATTGCAGCACAATAAATATATGTTGACTCATTTGAGTAAAGATTAGTCTCTTCAAAATCTGAAACACAATACTTTGAAGTGTCAGTTAACTTTAGAGTTTGTCCAACCCACTTTTGAGGTAAAATTTTTCCTACTAAATAGTCTTCTTTTTCATTTGATACAGCAATTATTTTTCCACTTTTATCAAATACAAGTAGATTTGTATAAACTGTATATAAATCATTGATATACTTTAAAATAGAAGAGATTTCTTTCTCTTTATATTCTAAAGATTCATAGTCATCAAATACTTTTCTAAAGAAAGAAGTTAATGCCCACCATCTACAATCATTTGCTCTTTCATAAAGGTTTCTATCCATAATATCAAGGGCAAGGGAAGATAAAAACTCACTATCTTTTAAAATAGAGTTAATTATTGTTTGATTTAGATTACTTAATGAAGAGTTTGCTTTAACTCCTGTAACTCCAATCTCACTTAAAAGAGATTTTGAAAACTCTCTATTTGAAGAGTTTAGTTTACTTTGTGCAACATTACCATTCCAAATAACCCGCTCTAAGTTCTCTTGAATTGTTTTACTCTTATTAAACACATCTTTTAAATCCTTTGAAAAGTGTTGTTCATTATTCATCATTGATTCAATAACTACATCATCTACTTCAGGTCTATCATTTTGATTACTTAAAAAAGCATACTCTAAAGGAACCATAATATGTCCATACCACTTAAGACCTTTAAACCCTTGATACCCATTTGTTATACAAGTTTTTGCAATATAATCTCTACCACAAAAAGAGACAATTTTATACTCTTCATCTAAAACAATTTCTAATTTTGATTCTAAAGGGATATAGTCTTTATCACTAGAAGCAATTACAACCCCATCTTCATCTAAAATAGTTAAAGCCTCTTTATTTCTTGTTTCAATTAGATTATTAAAGATTCCTTCCATCTCATCTCTAAATCTAAAACAAAGACAAAGTACTCCTAAAACCTCTGAATCTGAATCATTAGTTTGAGTTACTTTATATGAATATACTAAAGACTGTTTTTTGTGGGGAATGAAATCGTGGTATTGGAAAGTTTCAACATATTCATCACTTGAATTAATTATTTTCTGTGTAAACTTTTTGTCTAGCCAATCAACTTTAACATTATCATCAAGTCTTGCTACAACTTTTCCTTTTGTATCTGCTAAAACGATATCATAGTATACAGAGTATTTTTGTACATACTCTAAAAATCTTTTTTGAATATCTTCTTTTAGTTCTACACTATCACTATTGTATCTTGAAACAAAGTTTTGTAAAAAGTCTCTAATATCATCATCTGTTGCTAAAAAGCCAATGTCAGCTGTTCTTTCAAAAAGATTTCTATTTACAATATCAATAGCAACTTGAGCTTTAAATTTCATCTCTGCAGTTGCTTTTTTTACAGTTTCATCACTTAGGTGATTTAGTAGTGTTGTAGTTAAGTTTAAAAAATTTTCTTTAGTCTTTCCAATGTCTATATGAATGTCACCTAATTGACCTAAAAGTGCAAAGATATCCCACGAAGAACTTAATCTTCCTAACTCTTCTCTATACTTATCAACATCTTCAATATGTTTGATAAGAGGATAAAGTTCTTTCTTTACTTTTATACCTTTGTAGTCTACTAAATTTTTTGACATTTTAAATCTCCTACATATTTATAGGAATATATTACACTAAAAATTAAGCATTTTTTTTATACAGACTGTATATTTAGTATTCAATTATAGATTTTTTTATATCTTGCAATTTTTCGGGCTAAGGCTTCTAAATTAACTTTCCAATTATATTTTGTGATATCATGCTCCACTATATCTGCATTAATATGAGAAGCTAAGGATTGAGCTTGTTCGTAGGAAGTTCCCTCTTTAATAAGTACTTTTTCAATATTATGACGTCTAGCATGTTCAATTAGTGCTGGGACTTCTTCTAAAGTAGTAAATCTATTTTCTTTATAATAAAGATTAATTCTATACCTTTTAGCAATATAGTGCCAATAAGTATCATAAACATAAATATTGTAAAACTCATTTTTGTCAAACTTTTTCTTTAAAAATAAAAAGAAATCATCTAACTCTTTTAAAAATATATTATGATTTGTTTCGTAAAACTCTTTTTTATAAGACTTTAGTGAACTTAATGTTTTATATAGATTTTTAACTAGCTTTCTAACAAGTAAAGGGTCAGTCCAGATATAGTGATTTACTTTACCATTGACTATATCTTTTTCTATTCCTTTAGATACATCAATAATCTTCATATATCTATTTTTCTTTTTTAAAAGTTCTATATACTTTTTTTCTTCTTCTAAACCAAGGGTTAAATATACATCACTAAAATAAATCTCATTTTTAAAAAGGTTTCCTCTTTTATCAAAACTTTGATATCCATCTTCAATAACTTTGATAAAAAAATCATCTTTTGCAATTTTTTCTATGAACTCTTTGTGTACAGGGTAAGTAACTACTATGCTTTTTTTAGCATGTAGAAATGAAAGTAGTGACAACAATATAAATAAATACTTAATCATATTGTTGTCCTTTTAAATTATACTTCAGTCTTTCTAATTCTAAGACTTAATTCTTTTAATTGCTCATTATCAACAGCTGAAGGTGCTTGTGTTAATAAACATTGAGCTCTTTGAGTTTTAGGGAAAGCAATTACATCTCTAATAGAATCAGTACCTGCTAATAGCATAATAAGTCTATCGAACCCCATTGCAAATCCACCATGACTTGGCGCACCATATCTTAATGCTTCAAGTAAGAATCCAAATTTATCATTTGCTTCTTCAGTAGAGATTCCCATAAGTTCAAATACTTTTTCTTGAACTTCTTCTTTATGAATTCTGATTGAACCACCACCAAGCTCAGTACCATTTAATACGATATCATAAGCAATTGATTCAATATCTTCTAAATCTTCTACATTATTTAAATCACATTTTTCTAAGTTAGGCATAGTAAATGGATGGTGTAATGCTTTAGTTTTTCCATCTTCAATTTCAAACATTGGGAAATCAACAACCCATACAAACTCATAAGTGTCTGCTGGAATAATTTCCATTTGCTCTGCAAGATAAAGTCTAAATCTTCCCATATAATCACATACAGTTTTTTTGTCCCCTGCTCCAAAGAATACAACATCACCAACTTCTAATTCAGTTGATTTTACGATTGCTTCTAAATCAGCTTCAGAGAAGAATTTAGTTAAAGGACCTTTTAATCCATCTTCTTTCATTTGGAAGTAGCCAAGACCTTTAGCTCCAAACTTTCTAACGTAGTCTTCAAAACCTTTCATTTGTCTTTTAGAGAAGATATTATCTCCATTTGGACATCTTAAAGCTTTGATTCTATTGTTTTTTGTATCTTTTGCAATATCAGCAAAGATTTCATTTGTAGAGTTAGCAAAAATATCAATAACATCTACCATAGCCATGTCAAATCTCATATCTGGTTTATCTGAACCATATTTTTCCATAGCATCTTTATAAGTAATTCTTGGGAATGTAGTTGGTACATCTTTTCCACAAGCTTTAAATGTATCATGAATTAATTTTTCAGCTACTTTGATTACATCTTCTTGATTACAAAATGACATTTCAACATCAATTTGAGTAAATTCAGGTTGTCTATCAGCTCTTAAATCTTCATCTCTAAAACATTTAGCAATTTGGAAGTATTTATCAAATCCAGATACCATTAAAAGTTGTTTAAATAATTGTGGTGATTGAGGAAGTGCATAAAATTCACCTGGGTGTACTCTACTTGGAACAAGATAATCTCTTGCACCTTCTGGTGTAGATTTTGTTAAAATTGGTGTTTCAACATCTAAGAAACCTAATTCATTTAGACAATTTCTAACTGCAATATTTGCAGTACTTCTTAATTTGAAAATTTCATAAGATTTTTCTGTTCTTAACTCTAAGAATCTATTTCTTAATCTAATTTCTTCATTTACTTTTTCATCACCTAATTCAAATGGCATTGGTTTTGATCTATTTTCAATTACTAAGTTATCAACAACAATTTCGATTTTTCCAGTAACTAAGTTAGGGTTTTCTAAACCTTCACCTCTAGCTCTAACTTTACCAGTTGCAATTAAAACAAATTCATCTCTAACACTATCAGCAACTTTCCAAGCATCTTCATTATCAGTTGGATCACATACAAGTTGAACTATACCACCTCTATCTCTTAAATCAATAAAAATAATTCCACCATGGTCACGTCTGCTGTTTACCCAACCAGCAACAGTTACAATTTCATCTATATTTTTTTCCGTTACATCAGTACAATAATGAGTTCTCAATTCTTACTCCATTTCTATAAATATTCGCGATTATATCGAAAGATTTCTTAATCTTCTAATTACTATTTTTTAAAAGTTCTTGCTGTGCTTTTTCTTTTTTTTCTTCTTGTTTTCTAACAAGAGTATTATATGTTTCTTTTAAAGCTGCATCAACATCAATTACTTCTTTAAATCCATAAGAAGTTCCTCTATAAAGTTTTTGTTCATACTTAACTTGATTATCTTCAATGTCAGTTTCTATAATTTTTTTGTTTTCATCTGTATCTAGATTCATTAAATACTCTGCACCAACTAAAGATGAATAGTCCACCCAATTATATTTAATATCTGCACCTAATAAATCTGCATACTCTTCAATAAAACTATCAACCTTACCAATAGAGTTTACAACAAAAAGATTTGTTCTATCTCTTGGTTGTGTTAATTTCACAAGTAAAGGATTATAGTTTAACTGTGTAGATAAAATTCTAATTGGATCAATTTCATAAGCTGTTAATTGAGACATGATAATTGAAGTTTTAATAATTGGTGTATTTAATAAAACAGTGTTATATAAAATTCTCTCATCGTTCATTATATATTGGTATTTATTTGTCGTTCTTTGTATCTCTTTTGTTATAGGAGTAGTATCCATAAACTCATTATCATATAATGTTTTTAATTTATTACCTAAATATGAGGGAACATAAAACATTGTACTTTTTTCACTTGATAAAGTTTTTAATAGTTTAATTTGTTCTTCATATGAAATTCCACCAAATACAAAGTTGTCTTTAGGGAAAGAGACTTCACTTTTATTTATTAAAGGGAAATATGCTTTTGCAAAATGTAACGCATGAGTTTTATTTAATATTTCATATCCATTTTGAGTAAATAGAACAATTACTTTTTTAAAGTCTTGTTCTTCTATCTTTTTTATTTGAGTTAAAATATTTATATTAGATTCATCATAACTATCAAAAGACTCTATTTCAAACTCTTTGTTATTGTAGATTAAATATGCCATTACTGCATTTACAGTTGATTTAGCATACTTTCCAACTACTTTAGAAGGATATAAAACTGCAATTTTATTTGCACCCTTTTCATCTGCTACAACTGGTTCTTTTTCAATAGCATCTTCATAAACTTCTTGTTCATAAACTGTTTGTGTAGTTTCTTGTTTTTGTGAAGTAGGAACTTCTCTCTTTGGTGCACAACCAATTACAAAAAACCCTATTAATATTAATAAAATTATATTTTTCAATTTGACTCCAAAATCGACTTAATTTTTAGCATATCTTGAAATGCTTCTTTCTTAAAAGAAGGGTTTCTTAAAAGAAAACCTGGACTATATGTTGGTAAAACATCATATTTTTTAAAACTCATCAATTTACCTCTTATTTGATAAAAAGGTGTTTTATCTTTACATAAATATTGGTAGGTTTTATCTCCTAAGCTAACAATTAATTTAGGGTCTACTAAATCAATTTGCTTATACAAGTAAGAGCTACAACTACTAAAATGTGAAGACTCAAATCCATTTTGACTTTTACATTTTACCAAACTTGTAATATAAACATCTTCTTTTTTCAAAGGTAAGACATTTTCTATCATTTTTGCTAACTGTTCACCTGATTTTCCAACATAAAAAGAATCTAACTCATCTTCTGTTGTAGTTGGCTCATCGATAATAAACATTATTTTAGAATTAATATTACCATAACCAAATAAAACATTCTTTCTATTCTTAGATAGCTCACATAAATAACAGTTATTAACAATCTGTCCTAAACTATTCATATCATTAGGTAAAGTATCTTCTTGCACTTCTTTGTTAAAAGCTTTAATAGGTTCATGATACTCATACCCAATTGATTTTAAAAAATGTAACTGAGATAAGATTTTATTTTTAATTGCTTTTGTCATATGCAATTGTACAAAAAAAGTTCTTTTGAATAAATTTGCCAGAGAAATATATAAATCATTTGTAAAAAATATGATTTTTAATTAAAAACTGCTATTATTACATTGTATTATATTGAAGTAGTTAATTTATATCGCGAACTATAAATTTTTCTACTTCTTTTATACATTCTTTTATACAACATTCCCATCATCAATTATAATTTTATTTCTACCACTTGCTTTTGCATTATAAAGTAATTCATCTGCCTTTGTTAAAGCTTCTTTATAAGAAAAATAATTTTTTCTATGTACAACTCCAGCAGAGAATTTAACACTTAATTTTATGTCATTATAAACAAACTTATTGTTTGAAATAATATTTTTAACTCTTCTAAGATAGTTTTTTATTTCTATTTTATTTTTATAATTAACAATTGAGATAAACTCTTCTCCACCATATCTTGCAATAATATCCCCTGTTCTTGTTAGGTTTTTTAATATTTTTGCAAAAGTTGATAATACATAATCACCACAATCATGTCCATAGTTATCATTTACCTCTTTGAAATGGTCTATATCAAAAAATACTAAAGCATAATTAGAGTTATAAACTTTATATTCGTTTTCTAATCTTTCTACTTCTACAGAATAAGCTCTTCTTGTTAAAACATTAGTTAAAAAATCAATTGATTTCTCTTCTTCTGCTTTCTCAAGGTTTTCTTGTAAAGCTTCTATTTTTTCATATAAACTATTGCATTCCATTTGTTCATCTAAACTTTTCTTTAAAGAACATTCAAACTTACCTATTGTAGTAATCAATTCTGATTTAATCTCTTCTAAATCATCTAAAGAAGATTCTGAAAGGCTAAGTGCATTAATTTCTTCTTTTAGTTTTGTAATTTCATCATATGTAGCAGTGTGATTTGTTATAAATTTATTTATATATTCACCTAAGAATTTAATTAACTCTTTTACATCACTTGCTTTGTCTTTAAAAAGATTTTTATCATTGTGTATTCTTTTATCAGTTAAAGTTCTAATATCTCTTAAAACTCTTTGATCCAAAAGTTTGGTGGGATTATCAGCTATATCTACACATACTTTATCAATTTCTGTTTTGATTTCATTATCAATCGAAGGAGAAATAAAATAAGAAAAGTCCTTTAAAAACTCTTTTATCTCTTGATTAGAAATTCTATTTGAAAGGATTTGAGATAGTTCTCTAAAAGTTGGAATTTCACTATTTAATTGAGATTTTTCATTTTTAGTTAATATTTTAATTAACTCTTTTATCTCTTCTGTTTCTTCTAATATTAAGTCAGTTTTTTGTAATTGTCTGTAAAATTCTTCTTCAAAATTTGTAGGATTTGCCAGTTTATTCTTTTTATCTAAACTATTTAAAGTTAAGCTAATAACATTAATTATATCGTTCATTATACTATATGCTTTCAAGATTTTGGGCTATTATAGCATAACTACGTTAAGAAAAAGAGATAATAAATAAAATATTTATTATCTCTTAATAATTACTTATATCTATGAGTAATTCTACCCTTGTCTAATGAGTAAGGTGTAATTTCAACCTTTACTTTGTCCCCTGGTAAAATTTTAATGTAGTGCATTCTCATTTTACCTGAGATATGACATAAAACTACATGACCATTATCTAATTCAACCCTAAACATAGCATTAGGTAAAGCTTCAATTACCTTACCATCAATTACTATTACATCATTCTTTGCCACTTTTTCTCCTAAGTTTACTCATCTACTTTACTTAAAATTACTGCTTTTCCATCTACTACAGCAACTGTATGTTCATAATGACTACCTCTTTTTCCGTCTTCAGAAACAACATCCCACTCATTTTCTAAAATAACTGGTTCTCTTCCTTCATGACAAATCATAGGTTCAAGACAAAACACCATTCCATTTTTGATTTTTGGTCCAGATTTAGTATTTGTACCATTTACATAGTTTGGAATTTCTGGTTCACCATGTGGTTTTTTACCAATACCGTGCCCACAAAATCTAACTAATGGTTGATACCCTCTATTCACAATAAAATCTTCTATTGCTTTAGAAAGTTCTTTAAATCTCATACCCTCTTCAATAATATCAATAGCATAATACAGTGCATCTTTAGAACAAGCAATTAATTCTTCATCTTCTTTTGAAATTTTACCAATAGGCATAGTAATAGCTGCATCGCCATACCAACCATCGATTTCAGAACCAATATCTATTCCTAAAATATCACCTTCTTTTAAGACAGTGTCATCAGGAATACCATGGATTATAACTTTATTTAAAGATAAGCAGATTGCACCAGGAAAGCCATAAAGACCTTTGAATGATGGTCTAGCACCAAGTTCATTTAAGTATTTTTCACCCATTGCATCAACTTCTTTTAAAGTCATGCCTGGCTTTACATTTTCTTCTAAATATTTTAGAGTCTTCGCAACAGCTTGTCCAGCTGTTCGAAGTTTCTCTATTTCATTTGGTTTTCTTAATGGAATAGCCATAATATTAAAGTCCAACCGCGCTTAATGTTTCATATTTATTAGTATACTGTTGAGCTTCAATCTTTCTCATTGTATCAATTGCTACTTGAACAACAATAAGTACTGCAACCCCTCCAAAATAGAAAGGAACACCCATTGCTTTTACTAGTAACCAAGGCACAGTAGAGATAAGACCTAAATAAATAGCTCCCCAAAGTGTAAGTCTACTTGCTGTTTCATTTAAGAAACCTGCTGTAGAAGCTCCTGGTCTAACACCTGGAATAAATCCACCTTGTTTTTTTAAGTTATCTGCAATATCTTTTGCATTAAAAGTAATTGATGCATAAAAGAATGCAAAGAAAACTACAAATAAGAACATAAATACATTAAATGTATAAGATGTAGGACTTAAATAATCTGCAACTGCTAAAAGGTATTTATTTTGACTACCTTGTAATACTGTTGCTGGGAACATTAAAATAGCTGAAGCAAAAATAGCAGGAATTACACCAGAAAGGTTAACTTTAATTGGAATATAATTCATTACTCTTTTATTTTGTGCTTGCATCATAACTTTTCTTGAATAAGAAACAGGAACTCTTCTTTCACCTAATTCAACATAAATAATAGCTCCAACAGTTGCTAGAACAATTACTAAAATTGCAATTACAGTTAAGAAGTTCATTTGTCCATTGTTAACTAAATCAACAGTTCCACCAATTGCACTTGGAATTGCAGAAACAATACCAGCAAAGATAATTAATGAAATACCGTTACCAATACCTTTTTGTGTGATTTGTTCACCAATCCACATAAGAAGCATAGTACCTGTTAACATAGAAATTGATGATACCGCTACAAATGTATTCATATCAATTGAAATAGCACCTTGTCCACTTTGACCAGTTAATGAATTAAGACCCATTGATACACCAACAGATTGAATTAATGTAATAACAATTGTAGTATATCTGATGATTTGCATATATTTTTGCATACCATCTCTCTCTTTTTTCATTTTACCAAGTGCTGGGAAAGTTGCTGCTAGAAGCTCCATAATAATTGAAGCTGTAATGTAAGGCATAATACCTAATGAGATAATTGACAGTCTTTCAACTGCATTACCACTGAACATATTTACAAGACCTAATGCATTGTTTGCATTTGAATCGAAGAATTCTTTAACTACGTCTATATTCACTCCAGGAACTGGCACGTATGCCAGTAACCTGTAAAGTAGAATAAAACCTAATGTAATAAGAATCTTATTTATTAGATCTTTACTCATAATTAATTTCCAGTAGTTGTTACGTTTTCGTCTTTAATTTTAGATGCTAAATCTTTTGCAGATGAACCAACTAGTTTAACTTTAGTAACACTCTTAGAAAGTTTGTAAACTGTTTTGATAGATTCAACTGTAATCTCGTCAAGTCCTGCAACTTTTTTTACTTTATCAACATTGATAGAGTATGGTTTTTCAACTCTAGAAACGAATCCAGTCTTAGGAACTCTTTTTTGAAGTGGCATTTGACCACCTTCAAAATGTCTCTTAATTTTGTATCCAGATCTAGATTTTTGACCTTTTTGACCTCTAGCAGAAGTCTTACCAGTTCCAGAACCTTGACCTCTACCTACTCTTTTAACATTTTTCGAACTACCATCTGCTGGTTGTAAGTTATCTAATGTCATCATCTTATCCTTTAATTCTTGCTAATGCTTCAACTGTAGCTTGTACAAGGTTGTTTGGATTGTTTGAACCTAAAGATTTTGCAATAATATCTTTACAACCAGAAAGTTCAAGAACTGGTCTTGCCGCACCACCTGCGATAAGTCCTGTACCCTCTGATGCTGGTTTTAATAAAATCTTAGAAGAGTTATATTTATGTTCAATATCGTGTGCGATAGTTGTACCATGAATATTAACTTTAACTAATGATTTGAATGCATCATCTAAAGCTTTTTTAATTGCATCAGGAACTTCTTTAGCTTTTCCTGTACCAAATCCAACTGTACCGTTTTTATCTCCAACAACAACTAAAGCTGTAAATCTGAATCTTCTACCACCTTTTACAACTTTTGTTACTCTTCCGATTTTAACGATTGCTTCTTGAAAATCTTCTCTATTTACTGCTGCCATCATTAACCCTTATAATTTGATACCATTTTCTCTAAGTCCATCAGCAAAAGCTGCAACTACACCGTGATAAAGGTATCCATTTCTATCAAATACTACTTTTTCAATTCCAGCAGCTTTAAGTTTTTCAGCAAATTCTGCTGCTACTTTTGCTGCATTTTCTCTACTTACACTTAAGTTTAATGCTTTAGAATTTACTGCCGCTAATGTAACACCAGCAATATCATCAATTGCTTGTGCACTTAAATATCTGTTTGATTTGAAAACAGAAACTCTAGGTGTTTCAGCAGTACCTCTACCGATATCTCCTCTAACTCTTTTTTTTCTCATAATTCGAGAAGAGTTCTTTTTTGCTATATCTTTAATTCTACTCATTTTTCACACCTTACTTAGCAGTTTTACCGGCTTTTCTAACGATATGCTCGTCAGTATATTTAACACCTTTACCTTTATACGGTTCTGGTTTTCTAAAGCCTCTAATAATTGCAGCAGCTTGACCAACAGCTTGTTTGTCCGCACCTTTAACATGAATAATGTTTTTGTCAACAGAGATTTCTAATCCCTCAGGAATATCATAGTTAATTGGGTGAGAATATCCAAGTTGTAACTCTAATACTTTACCTTTAACTGCAGCTCTATAACCAACACCGTTGATCTCTAAAGATTTTTGGAAACCTTTAGAAAGACCTTCTACAGCATTGTTAATTAAAGCTCTGTAAGTTCCCCAGAAAGCTGCTGATTCTTTTGTTTCACCAACTTTTGCTAAAATAACTTCATTTTCAGCTACTTCAACACCAACTCTTCCATGAGTTTCAACAGGGATTACATTGTTCCCTTTTTTAACGTTAACAACAGTTCCATCAACTGTTACTTCTAATCCACTTGGGATTGTGATAGGTTTTTTTCCAATTCTAGACATTACACTCTCCTACCAAATTGTACATAGTACTTCACCACCAACGTTTGCAGCGTAAGCTTCATCGTTAGCGATAACACCCTTGTTTGTAGAAACAATGATTGTACCATATCCGTTTTTGAAAGATTTAATTTCAGAAGCGTTTTTATAAACTCTTCTTCCTGGAGTAGAAACTCTTGTGATTTCATTGATAACTGAGTTATCATTGTCATCATATTTTAATGTTACTTGAACAGTTTTTTTATTGTTTTCACCATCAACTACTTTGAATCCTTCAATATACTCTTTCTTTTCAAGTACATTTAAAATTCCTACTACTGTGTTAGAATGTAATAATGTTGCAACTTCTAATTTTCTAAGTGCAGCATTTCTAATTCTAGTTAAAGCATCTGCGATAATATCATTCATCATAGCTTTTATTCTCCTACCAACTAGATTTTTTAACGCCAGGAAGTAATCCCTCGTTAGCCATTTTTCTTAAACAAACTCTACAAAGACCAAAGTCTCTGTATACTGAGTGTGGTCTTCCACACACTGTACATCTTGTGTATGCTCTTGAAGAGAACTTAGGAGTTCTCTTTTGTTTAGCAATCATAGACTTCTTTGCCATTACGCTCTTCCTTTAGTAAATGGAATTCCAACTAACTCTAATAATCTAAATGCTTCTGCATCTTCGTTAGCACTAGTCGAAATTGAAATATTCATACCGTGAGTTTTGATGATATCATCATAAACAACTTCTGGGAACATTAATTGTTCGTCAAGACCAAAGTTAAAGTTACCTTGACCATCAAAACCATTTCTGTTTAGACCTCTAAAGTCTTTTACTCTTGGTAATGCAATAGAACATAATTTATCTAAGAATGCATACATTCTTTCACCTCTTAGAGTTACTTTAACTCCTACTGGTGAACCTTCTCTTACTTTAAAACCAGCAACTGATTTTTTAGCAATTACTTTAACAGCTTTTTGACCAGCAATTAAAGAGATAGTATCTTCCATACTTTGCATTAATTTGCTATCTTTCATAGCTTCACCAGCACCAACAGAAATAACAACTTTTTCTACTTTTGCAGTTAAAGTTTTATTTTTTGGGAACTCAGTTTCTAAAGCTGGTTTAATTTCAGTATTATATTTTTCTTGTAATCTGTTTGCCATCTTACTCACCTTCTACTTTTGCTACATTAGAGATATCAATTGGCATCTCTTTGTTTACAAAACCACCTTCAGGGTTTTTCTCTTGGTCAGGCTTAACTGTTTTTTTAGCAACTTTACAATCTTTTACGATTACTTTGTTTTTTGCAGGTAATACAGCTAAAACTTCTCCAGTTTTACCTTTGTCATCACCAGCGATGATTTTTACAGTATCACCTTTTTTAATTTTTAATTTAGCAGCCATCTTATAATACCTCCGGAGCAAGTGAAACAATTTTCATAAAACCTGAGTATCTAACTTCTCTTGCTACAGGTCCAAAAATTCTTGTTCCAATTGGTTCTTTTTTACCATCAAGAATTACAGCAGCGTTATCATCAAATCTAATTAATGATCCGTTTTCTCTTTGAACTTCTTTGTGAGTTCTTACAACTACTGCTTTAACAACTTGACCTTTTTTAACTTTACCAGTTGGTAAAGCTTTCTTAACTGAAGCAACAATTACATCACCAACAGAAGCATATCTTCTTTTAGATCCACCAAGAACCTTGATACACATAATTTCTTTTGCACCAGTGTTATCAGCTACGTTTAATCTAGTAAAACTTTGAATCATTATTTAACTCCTGTAGCTACTATTGTCTTTAATCTGAAAGATTTAGTTTTTGAAAGTGGTCTACACTCAACAGCGATAACAGTATCACCTTCATTTAACTCGTTTCTCTCATCATGAACTAAGTACTTTTTAAATCTTTTTACAGTCTTGTGATATTTTGGGTGTAAAACATATCTTGTAACTAATACAGATGCTGTTTTATCTCCAGATTTTCTTACCACTACACCTTGAATCTCTCTTTTGTGTGTCATACCATAGATCCTTAGTTAGCTTTTGCTGCAGTAATAGCTGTTTGAATTTGTGCAATTTCTTTTTTGCACGCTTTTAATTCAGAAGTATTAGTTAACTGCATAGTTTTTAGCTTAGCTTTTAATTCAAAAAGAAGCACCTTTTTCTCTTTTAACAATTCGTTTAGCTCTTGTAAGCTTTTGTCTTTTAAATCAGTATAGTTCATTTTCACTTTCTCTACTTACAATTTTAGTTTTGAATGGTAATTTATGTTGAGCTAGCGTTAATGCATTTCTTGACATTTCTTCAGAAACACCTGCCATCTCAAAGCAAACTCTACCTGGTTTAATGTTCATAACCCACTTGTCAATAGGACCTTTACCTTTACCCATTCTTACTTCTAATGGTCTTTTAGTTAAAGGTTTGTGTGGGAATACCATAATCCATACTTTACCTTGTCTTTTGATTGCTCTAGTCATTGCAATCCTAGCAGCTTCGATTTGTCTTGAGTCGATTCTACCATGCTCTAAAGCTTTGATTCCGAATTCACCATAAGCTAAAGTGTTAGCTCTAGCAGATTTACCTCTGTTTCGGCCTTTCATTTGCTTTCTGTATTTTGTTCTTTTAGGCATTAACATGATTATTTACCTCTTCTCTTTTGTGGTCTTCTTTTTGGTTTAGAAGCTGTGTCTTTTTCTGCTGGAATACCTTTAGCTAGTACTTCACCTTTAAAGATCCAAACTTTAATACCAATACAACCATAAGTTGTATGAGCTTCAGCAAAACCATAATCAATTCTAGCTCTTAAAGTATGTAAAGGAACTCTACCTTCTAAGTACCACTCAGTTCTAGCCATTTCAGCTCCACCAAGTCTACCAGAACAAGAAACTTTAATACCTTTTGCACCAGATTTAAGAGCATTTTGCATAACTCTTTTCATAGCTCTTCTGAATGCAACTCTTCTTTCTAATTGTTGTGCAACATTTTCAGCTGCTAATTGTCCAGAAAGTTGTGGTTTTCTTTCTTCTTTAATGTTAACTGCAATATCTTTTCCAACTAATTTAGAAAGATTATTTTTAAGTTTTTCTACGTCTGCACCTTTTTTACCAATGATAATTCCTGGTCTTGCAGCTACGATAGTAACTCTAACTTTTTTAGCAGTTCTTTCTACGATAGTTTGAGCAACACCTGCATAGTATAACTCTTTCTTAACGTATTTTCTGATTTTGTCATCTTCAGCAACATTTGCTGGCATATTTTCAAATTTTGGAAACCATCTTGATTCCCAGTTTCTGTTGATACCTAGTCTTAAACCTATTGGATTAACTTTTTGACCCATTACTTATCTCCTTCTGATGCAGCAGCAACTTCAATCATAATGTGTGCAGTTGGCTTATGTTTTGGTGATGCACTTCCTCTAGCTCTTGGAGTAAATCTTTTAAGAACTGGTCCTTTATCTACTCTTGCACTTGTAATAACTGCACCCTCTGGCTCTAAACCAGCATTTGCTACAGCTGAAGCGATAACTTTTGAAATAACACCTGCTGCTTTATTAGGAGTAAACTCTAATGAAGCAATTGCATATTCTGCATTCATACCTTGAACTTCTCTTGCGATAAGTCTTGCTTTAGTAGGTGAAAGTCTAATAAATTTTAATACTGCTTTACCCATCATTATACCTTTCTTTGCACAGAACCTTTGTGCCCTTTGAATGTTCTAGTTGGAGCGAATTCGCCTAATTTATATCCAACATGGTTTTCTGTAATGTTTACAGGTACAAAGTTTCTACCGTTATGCACATTAAAAGTTAAACCAATCATATCAGGTAATACCATTGATCTTCTTGACCAAGTTTTAATTGGTTTTTTATCATTAGCTTCAACCGCTTTGATAACTTTTTTCATTAAGTGTGCGTCTACAAATGGTCCTTTTTTTACTGATCTTGCCATCTTAAACCCTTACTTCTTTCTTCTTGAAATGATTAATTTATCACTAGCTTTTTTCTTTCTAGTTTTATAACCTTTAGTTGGCATACCCCATGGAGTAACTGGGTGTCTACCCGAGTTAGTTTTACCTTCACCACCACCGTGTGGGTGATCA
>JABXII010000037.1 GCA_013373175.1 Campylobacteraceae bacterium
AGTATTTAGAAATCAATCCAAATTGTGACTACACTGCAATTGAAGACCTTGAAAAACTAAATGAAAGTTTAAAAGGTAAACTTCAAGAACTAGTAGATGCAAATGCAGCAAAAGCAGATAATGAAATTTTAAATGAGAAAGCAAAGGCTGTAGAAGTAGAGTCTTTAAGAATATTTGGAACACTAAATAGTCTGAAAAAACAAGCGTGTAAAAATAAATAAAAAGGTTTAAAAACCTTTTTATTTTAATTAGTTGTTTGCATACTTTTAATTAATGCTTCTAACTCATCATCAGAAACTGTATCTGATGTCTCATCCCCCGATATATGTTTAGCAGAAGAAGCAATATTATACTCACTTGAGTCAATATTGTTAGTTTCACAAACATGATTTACAACTCTTTCTATTTTTTGTCTATGTAAGTCTTGGTGCTGTAATAAACCAAAAGAATTGGAAATCAGTTCCTCAAGTTTTCTAGATTTGTGGACAGGAAGATCAAGTTCAGAAATAATACTATCAACGTTCTCTAAATTTTCATAAATAGAAACAGCATTATTTTCTGACTCTTTAATCACATCACATAAATCTTTTATAAGATCCTCGTATGTCATAATATAACCCTTTATCAAAAGTAAGAAAAGTGTATCTTATTTTACCTTAATAATTTTATGAGTGATTAGTTATTTATAACTGTAAAAAAAATATTTTAATGAATTACCTCAGCAATAAATTCAGTTGCGTATGAACCTTTAGGAAGGGTAAATTGTAATTCCATCCAATTTTTTTCTTCTTTAAAATTTGTTTCAATCTCTTCAGGGAAAATCCAAGCAAATCTTCTAGCGCCATCTTCTTTGATTTCAACATCAAAATCTTTTTCAATATTTTGTGCTAAACCATCTGCTTTTTTAACTCTTTTCCCACATAGAAGTCCAGTAGCAACCCTATCCCTAGCAAAAAACTTTTCTGCTTCTTCATTTAAGTTTTCCACATGGAAAATTTTTCCATAAGGGTAATGACTCATTAAATCACCAGGAATAAGTTTAAAAGGGTGTTCTTGTTTTTTCATATCTTTAACAACATCAACTGGTAACTCAAGTTTTTCACAAATTTCCTCTGCTTTGAAAGAGTCAACTAGTTTTGAAACTTCTATTCTTTTTGAAAGCCAGTTATTGAAAAGATAACTTTGATAAGAGTTTACAAACATCTGTTTTAGTTTTCTATTTCTCTCTTTTAGTTCACCTTTTACTATTGCTTCACCTTTTTTGTAGTTATCACCTTCTATTCCAAATCTTTGAAATCCAAAATAGTTTGGCATACCAAAAGTTGCAATACTTTGAACTGCTTGTTCAATTTTTTTAGCATCAACTAGATTTACTCTTTTTAATCTAATAAAAAATTTATTTCCTTTTAAATGCCCTACTCTTATTTTATTGTTATGTCTTGTTACATCTAAAACTTTTATTTGTTCATGATTAAAGCTATTTAACTTCTCTTCAAACTGCTTTGGAATAGATATATGTTGTACTGTCATTGCATTTTTATCTTTTAATCCTGCATAACCTATATCTCTTCCTTTACACCCTAAATGTTCTGAAAATATTCTAACTGCATCCCATGTTGTTAAATCTTTTTTTCTAAACTTTACAATTAAGTGTTCACCTTCTCCACTAAACTCATAAAGGGGTATTTCTGTTACTACAAAATCATCTTTGTTTTGTTTAAATACAACATCTATTTTTGAATGGTTTAAATACCTTTGTAACTCTTGCAATATATTTTCCTTATTATCTAATCTTTAAAGTGATGATTTGCACACTCACATTTATATTTACCTTTAACTGCTTTGGCAAATATGTTTAGTGGCACATCATACTTTTTTGCTAACTTTTCTATTTTTTCTTTATGTTTTTTATCAAATGAGAAAAGTAATTCATACTCTTCTCCTGAACAACCTATCTCTTTATCAATTTTTTTAAAAAACTCAAAGGTAACCTTACTTTGCTTTGACATTCTTTCAAGCTCAAAAAATAGACCATCTGAAATATCCATAGAAGCATTTACATATTTTGCAATCTTATAAAAAAATTCTGCATGAAGTTTTGGTTTTATAAATTTAGATTTTTTAGAGACTTTTTTTCCCAAGAAGAGTTTTTCTAAATCTCTTTTTGAAGTTCCTAACGTTCCTGTATAACAAAGTAAATCATCTTTTTTTATTCCACTTCTTAATATTGGATTTTTTGTTTTAGAAATAATTGTTACAGAGATATCTAACTTCTCATTTGAAATTGTATCTCCACCAATAATTTCAACATCAAATTCCTTAGCAACTTTTTTAAAACCCTTTGCTAAATCCTTTAAATCCTTTTGTGAATACTCTTTTGGAATAGCAACAGTTAAAAGTGCATACTTTGGTTTAGCATTCATTGCAATTGCATCTGAAATGTTTACTAACATTGCCTTTTGGGCAATCTGCTTTAAACTCATCCACTCTTTTTTAAAGTGAACATTTTCAAAGAATGCATCATTGCTATAAACCCATTTACCAACAACTGCACCATCATCACCAATGTGTTTTGTATTACTAATAAACTGCTTTATAAAAAAATCTTCTTTATTCATAAACGTGATAATATCATAATTGTACTTGCTTTCTATTTTAATTATTTTTTTGTATAATGCAGCAATTTTATATTAGGAGAAGAAATGCCAAAAATTAACAAATATGTTGATATTGATACAGTAGAAAGAGAAGCTAAAAAAGATTTAATTGATAGACACTCACCATTTATCCACTGTAAAGAAACTGCTAAAAAAGGTGAGCCTTTTGAAGTAACTGTAAAAATGGGAAATGAATATACTCACCCAGATGATTTTGACCACTATATTGAGTCTGTTTCTTTATTTAATGGAGAGACTTTATTAGCAAAAGCTTCTTATGTTCCAGGAACACTAGGTAATGTTAAAGCACACAACACTACAACTTTTACTTTAATTCCAACTTCTAAAAAATTAAACTTAGTTGCACATGGTTACTGTACTAAGCACGGAATATGGGAATCAACTCCTGTAGTTGTGCCTGTAGAAGACTAATTAAGACTATTATTAAAGAAGGTAGAAGTATTTTCTGCCTTTTTATATTTAATACCAAGAACCTTCGAATTATTTCAAATTCTCATTTTTATTGATACTAAACTCTAATTCACTCAACAAAAATATTGTTCAATTATAATAAATATTATTCCTTTAATATTTAATTAATATAAGAATGGAATATTTTTTCTGAGTGTTCGCACCTGCGAACACTATCCTTGCTAACAGATAAATCATTAAAATTTCTTAATAATAGACTATCGAAAGGGTTTAATCTTTTTTGCAATAGACTAAGGATTCTTTAATATTTAATATGTACGATAATTATTAAATAATTTTAAAGGATAACTGGTGAAAAAATGTTCAGTGTATTTTGATATGGGGAAAAATGACTTTTTCTTAACTAGTAATGAAAACAATAACTTCTATTACCTTACTAGAATTAGAAGTTTAAAAGACATTTGCGAAAATGTAAATAGTTCAGAAAAAATGAATTTAGAAAATCATAAATTTTTATTTTCATTTGAATTAACTTGCCAAGTTGAAAGTGATGATATTGCCTCTCAAGGACCAAAAATCCAAATAGTTAAAATAAACAAAAATTTAAAAAAAATTATTGTGTTAAAAGAAGTAATTTCAAAAATTAAAGAAAAAAGAAATGAATTAACAAAAGTGTCAGAATATAACAAAAGTGATTTATTTATTTTAAATTTAATAATTAGAATATTTTCAATATTTTTAATATTTATTAGTATCCAAAACAATAAAACAATACCAGCAAGTGAATATTCTAAAATTGATATAGATTCTGATGCATTTAAATCTTTAGATTCTGACATTCAAAACACTATCACTAATTACATCAATGAAGAAAGTGATAAAATTGTTAATGCAGCTCTGGAAGAAGATAAACAAAAACAAATACAATATACTAATTCAGATTTAAAATTTTAAAGAAATAACAAGTTGTTCGTCTTAGCGAACACTTGCTAATTTTCCTGAAAATTATATTTGAGATTCTATCTTTTATAACACACAATCCCAACTTTTTGACCATTTAATTAACACTAAGAGTAACAATAATCACAGTTTTTAATACTATGTCATTAATTATGTTAGTAACATTAAAAGAAAATAATTTTGCTAAATATTCATCTCTGAATTTTATTATATCTCTAAGGATATGCTTTACCACTTAATGTCAAAGTTAGCCATTATCTATTTGTATCTTTATATTTTACTAAGATTTGTTTATCCGAAATCAATCTTTTTATGTATTTTTCTCTTCTTTTTAAACTATGCCTTAGACAATAAGCTTTATCAATCTAATTATAAATGGTTAATTAAGAATATCTATAAAGACCTATTTGCTATATAAAAATTCACTACTTCTTCTGCAATAATATTAGAGAATATCCATTTTTCAGAATCTGTCATTAATTCAATCTTTTCTACACCTACTTTATTAAAAGCTTTTTCAAATGCTCTTTCAATAAAATCATTTTTGTTTTTTTCTCTTTTTTCATTAAACCTAGGAGCATAAATTTTGGAAAAGTCTTTTTCCCATTTTTTATAATCAATTTTTTTGTAATTGTAAATTTCATCTATATCTTCAGATTTAATAAATCCTAAATCAATATCTAAATGTTTAATTTCTTTTGCCTTTGTGGGATCAAGTACATAACTATTTGAAATTTTTTTACCTTGATATTTTCTAGAAAGACAAACAATAATTTTATAAATAGAAAAGTACTCTATATATCCAATTAATAAATTTTCTTCTGGAATTGATTCAATGTGTATAACATGAAGAGGCTTAAAAGGTCTATTTTTAATTACTTCTCTTTCATTAAAATATCCAAAAGAAATATCTTGATCCTTTTTCAAATAATTTAAAGATTCTTCACAATTAGTAGGTAATATTCCTATGCTATAAGCATAAGAAAGTACTGTTTTAACAATTGATTTACCTTCCTCTTTTCCCCCTATTTGTTCTTTAACAATAAACGGTTCATCTAAATAAGTATGTTCTATTTTTGCTTTTTGTTTTATATCGTCAATATCTAACTTAGGATATTTTCTTTTTAATCCCTTTAGTATCCTATCTAACTCTTTAAAATCTCTAACTTGAATATTAATTTTACTTCTATTATTATCAATTATATCTTCTGTAACATTAGGATGCCTAGGAACTAATACCCCATTTATATCTTCTAAATATTTTTCACCTGTTGCAGTAACTAATTCTTGAGGATTAATTTTTCCTCTTTCTCTCTTTATTTTGAAAAAGTGACAAAAATAACTAAGTTGTTTAGTAAATTTAGAATCCCACTTGTGACCTGTTTCATTGTTACACTTATCACATATAAAACCTTCTACTTTTTTTATTCCGCCTAATGCATTTGGTAAAATATGTTCTTTTGTATCATTATCTTTAGTAATTATTAAATTACATAAAAAACATTTTTTCATTTTATACCTTATATTTAATATAATATTATATCAACTAATAATATAATGTCATTCAATACTTTTTTGTTTCTATTCCATAATAATAGTAAATCTTTATAATTAAAGCACTTTTTGCTTTACTTAATTAAAAAATTCACTTAAATTAATCAAAAAAACCTCATATTAACCAACCATTAACTTTTTATTTGACTTTAGTTAATGCTCATCTATTATAATTTTCATATGGATTAAGAAGAAACGCGAAGCTTCTTAACTTAAATTGCGAATTTTTTCAAAGTTTTCTAAAAAACTTATTTCCTTGTGTGTAAAAAAGCTCCTTTCATTAGGAGCTTTTTTTTTGCCCTAAAATAAGAATCATTATGCTAATATTCGCCAAATGAAAATACTACTAAAGAATATTAAATAAATGCCTCTATCAAATTTAAACAAAGAACAACTCGAAGCTGCAACATGTGAAAAAGGTTTTAACCTTATTATTGCTAGTGCAGGTACAGGAAAAACATCAACTATTGTTGGAAGAATTGCAAACCTTATAAACAATGGTGTACAACCTGAAGAAATTCTACTATTAACTTTTACAAATAAAGCTGCTGCTGAAATGGTAGCAAGAGTTGCTAAATTCTTTGGAAAAGATATGGCTGCAAAAATTATGGCAGGAACATTTCACTCTGTTTCATACAAACTTTTAAAAAAACTAAATAAAAATATTACTCTAAAACAACCAAATGAATTAAAGACACTTTTTAGGTCTTTATATGAAAAAAGAGTTTTCTTTGATAGAGAAGATGGGGTAAATCCTTATGATGGTGGATATCTTTATGATATGTATTCACTATATCTTAACTCAAATGAAGGTGAAGGTTTTGAAGAATGGATAAAAAATAAAAATCCTGACCATGAAATTTATACACCTATTTATGATGATGTTGTATTAGAGTTTAATGAACTAAAAACAAAATATGGTTACGCAAACTTTGATGACTTACTTACTATCATGCTTGATACTTTAAAAGAAGAAGAGTTTGATTTCAAAGAGATTTTAGTTGATGAGTACCAAGATACAAACCCTTTACAAGGAAGACTTCTTGATGCTTTTAGACCTAAATCACTTTTTTGTGTAGGAGATTATGACCAAAGTATTTATGCCTTTAATGGTTCAGATATTGGTATTATCTCAACATTTGATACCAGATACAAAGGTTCAAATGTATATACACTAAGAAAAAACTATCGTTCAAGTAGACCTATTTTAGACCTTGCAACAAAAGTTATTGAACATAATGAAAGAATTTATGAGAAGCAACTTCAAGTTATGCGAACAGATATTTCTATTCCTCCAAAGCTTTTAGAGTTTAATGAGTTATTTGCCCAATATCATCATATTTCTGAAAAGATTTCTCAAAGTTCAACACCACATAGTGACATAGCAATTATCTTTAGAAATAACTCAAGTGCAGATGGAATTGAAGCAAACCTAAGAGAGTATGGAATTCCTGCAAAAAGAAAAGGTGGAATGTCTTTCTTTGACTCTGTTGAGATAAAATTTGTACTTGACATTTTAGTAATGCAACTATCACATAATGATATGATGGCTTTTATTCATGTACTAGAACATGGAAAAGGTATTGGAAAAGCTATTGCAAAAGATATTTTTGATGCACTTGTAAAATTAGGAAATGGAGATGTTTTTAAAGGTCTATTTACTCCTGATTCAAATGTAAAAAACCCTTATCAATCAAATAGAGTTAAGAACGTGCAGTTAGGTCTTTTTGACGATTTTATTGAGTTAGGAAGTGTTTCTAAGTTTAAAGATTGTGGTTTTGAAGAAGCTTTTTTATCTAATGGTATTTTAAAACACCCTAAACTATCAGTTGATGGAGCAAAATATCTTTATGATTTTTATTTACTTATGAAAATGATTAGAAGAACTAAAGTTCCTGAATCACTTGTTTCTTCTGTAACTTCATCTATGATGTATTCAAGACTAAAAGAGAATTTAGCAACAAAAAGAGCTACTCAAAAAGATGGTACAGTTAATATAGTACAAAAAACAAAAGCCCATGCTAAAATTAATAGAAAAGTAATGCTTCTGAAAAATCTTGCAAGAAACTTCCAAGACCTTTCAAAGTTTGTTAACTCAATGATTCTTGGTGGTGGTGAGATGAGTGAAGGAGAAGGAGTAAATCTTCTTTCTGTTCATGCAAGTAAAGGCTTAGAGTTTAAAGAGGTTTTTGTAATAGACCTTATGGATGGAAGATTTCCAAATAGAAAACTAATGAGCAAAGGTGGAAGTTTAGAAGAGGAAAGAAGACTTTTCTATGTTGCAGTTACAAGAGCAAAAGATGTACTTTATCTTAGTTTTGCAAAATATGACAAAATAAAAAAACTAGATTTTGTACACTCTCCATTTTTAAAAGAAGCTGGCTTAATAAAAAAAGAGTCTCCTGAAAATTAAGAGTTTTCTTAAACTCGTGACACAGAAGTGACATTTTTTAGTTATCATATACATCAAAGAAATTTGAAGGTATATATGATGCTAAAAAACTCTCCTAATTCAAATAATTATATTCAAAAAATTGAAAAAGTGTTAAAAGAAGAAAAAGTAAGAGAACAACTAACAATAAATGAACTTACAAACCCAAAAAACAATGACACAACACATATAAAAACACTTAAGAATTACCTTCAAGAAATCAAAACAAACATTCTAAAACTTAACTACCTACTTGATAATCTAAATATGGAAAAAAATATTCCAAATTTAAGTGTAGCAAAGCTTGCACAACAAGATGGCAAAATAAAAAACTACTTATAGTATTACCTTAAATAAAATCTTTTTTAGATATAATCGCGGATATTTTATTAAACAAAATCATAATAATCACATAGGAACATAAATGAGCGGAAAATACGAACCATCAAAAGTAGAAGACAACTATTATAAAATCTGTGAAGATAGAGGTTATTTTGAAATTGACGGAAACAAAGAGATTCAAGCCAAAGATAGTGAAGGTAAGGAAAAAACTTTTTCTATAATGATGCCTCCTCCAAATGTAACTGGTAGTTTACATATTGGGCATGCTCTTACATTTACTTTACAAGATATTATTACTAGATATAAAAGAATGGATGGGTATAAAACTCTGTGGCAACCAGGAACTGACCACGCTGGAATTGCAACTCAAAATGTTGTTGAAAAACAACTTTTAAGTGAAGGTACTACTAAAGAAGAGATTGGTAGAGAAAAATTCCTTGAAAGAGCTTGGCAACAAAAAGAAAACTCTGGTGGAAATATAGTTCATCAAATGAGAAAACTAGGTGTTACTCCTGCATGGTCACGTGAGAGATTTACTATGGATGAAGGACTAAAAGAAGCAGTTAAAGAAGCTTTTGTATCTTTATACAATGATGGGTTTATCACTCAAAACAACTACATGGTAAACTGGTGTACTCACGATGGTGCATTATCAGATATCGAAGTTGAACACGAAGAAGTAAACGGTAAGTTCTATCATATGATTTATAAGTTTGCTGATGGAAGTGGTGAAGTTCAAGTAGCAACAACTAGACCTGAAACATACTTTGGGGATACAGCTATTATGGTTCACCCTGATGATGAAAGATACACAGATATCGTTGGAAAAGAAGTATTACTTCCTCTAACGACGCGAAAAATCAAAGTTATTACTGACTCTCATGTTGATATGGAGTTTGGAACTGGTGTTGTTAAAGTTACACCAGCCCATGACCAAAATGACTACGAAGTAGGGAAAAGACACGATTTAGAGTTCATTAAAGTATTTGATGAAGCAGGTATTTTAAATGAGTACTGTGGAGAGTTTGCTGGACTTGAAAGATTAGAAGCTAGAGAACCAATTGTTAAAAAACTTCAAGATGAAGGTTATATTGTAAAAATTGATGAACATACTCATCAAGTTGGTCACTGTTATAGATGTAAAAATATTGTTGAGCCGTTTATCTCTCAACAATGGTTCTTATCAGAAAAAGTTGCAAAACCTTCTATTGAAAAAACAAAAGCACATAACAATTTCCACCCTGCACACTGGATTAACTCATATACTGCATGGATGGATGAGCTAAGACCTTGGTGTATTTCTAGACAATTATGGTGGGGACATAGAATTCCAGTATTTACTTGTGACTCATGTAATCATCAATGGGCAGATAAAGCTGATGAACCTGAGAAATGTCCTAAATGTGGAAATAAACATTATACTCAAGACCCTGATGTATTAGATACTTGGTTCTCAAGTGCCCTTTGGGCAATGTCTCCACTTGGTTGGGGAAATAATGGAAAACTACCAAAGCTTTATAATTTAGAGCAAGATATGAAAGACTTCTATCCAAACTCACTACTTATAACTGGGTTTGATATTATGTTCTTCTGGGTTGCTAGAATGATGATGATGGGTGATCACTTCCAAGGTGAATTACCATTTAAAGATATCTATATGCATGCACTTGTAAGAGATGAGCATGGAGCTAAAATGTCTAAATCAAAAGGAAATGTAATCGACCCACTTGATATGGTTGAAGAACATTCAGCTGATATTATTAGATTTACATTAGCATATTTAGCAATTCAAGGTAGAGATATTAAACTTGGAGCTAAAAACTTAGAGCAATTTAGAAACTTTACAAACAAACTTTATAATGCAGCTAATTTCTTAACTTTAAATGTAGATACATTTGAAGATTTAAAAGATATTGAGATTAAAACAGCTCTTGGTAAATATATGCAATCAAGACTTTCACATGCCGTAGAGGATGTAAGAGAAGCACTTGAAACATTTAAATTCAATGAAGCTGCTTCTATTTTATATAAATTTGTATGGACAGAGTTCTGCGATTGGGGTATTGAGTACTCTAAGGCTTCTAAAGAGTCTATTAGTGAACTTGGAGCAATTTTCAAAGAAACACTTAAATTAGTATCTCCATTTATGCCATTTATTTCTGATTACTTATATCATAAATTATCAGGAACATCTTTAGAAGATGGAGCAGAATCTTTAATGATTACTTCATTCCCTAAAGATATTGCTCAAGATAAAGAAACTGAAGCAATGTTTGAAATTATTGAAGAAGCAATTACAGCATTAAGAAGAGCAAAAGTTATTATTGACATGGGGAACTCAAAAATTGCTAAAGCATATATCAAATTAGATACTAAAATTGATACAGAATTAGCAAAACCATTTATTCAAAAACTTGCAAAAGTTGAAGATATTGAGTTTGTTGAGGCTAAAGTTGAGAACTCAATTACAGATGTATCTGACAACTTAGAAGTTTACTTACCAACAAGTGAAATTGATATGAGTCCAATTATTGATAAGTTAACAAAACAAAAAGAGAAAGTAGAAAAAGAAGTTAATAAACTTAATGGAATGCTTTCAAATGAAAGATTTGTTGCAAATGCACCGGAAGCTGTTGTTGCAGAAAATAAACAAGCATTAGCAGATGCACAAACAAAATTAGAAAAAATTGAAAATGAATTAAAGGCTATTTCTTAATAGCCTTTATAAAAGGAGACAAATGAGTTTTAAAAGTTTTTTATTAGTTGTACTTTTAGGTTTTTTATTTGTAGGTTGTATGCCTAAACAAGATGATGTGAAAAATGTATTTCAATCTGACTCTGCAAATATAATCAAAAGAGACTACAAAAAAAATCAAAAACTTTTAATCTCATTTAAAAAGAAACTTGATTTAAGAAATCCAAGAGGATTTGATAAATCTTTAGAAAAAAAGATTTATGACTTAATCAAGTCATCTGAAAAAACACTACACTTAAAGTACCATAACAAAGTACTTGATAACTACAAAGACTACTTACAATTAGCATTTAGCAAAGATACTATAAAGTATAGAAACGACTATTTGATTTTAGGTTTGTATTACTCTTTCTATGATGCTTATGATATTGAAGGTGGACATAAAATCGTAGCTTTAGCATACGAAAAAGAGAAACTTCATAAACTACATAAAAATTTGCAAATATTAAAATGGAAACTTAAAGTTGATAAAGACCTAAACAATCACTATCTATTTTTAACTTGGCAAAACAACTGGCAAATAGAATTAGAAAAAAGACTTAACAATGATGAAGAAATTACATATGAAGATATTAAAAACCTTAGTTACATCAAAGCAGGTAAAGAGTCTTTATTTAGCCGTTCTAATTTTACCTTTGAAGTATTATTAACACAAATGATTTATAATGTTGAAAATACACTTTTTGCACTAGGGGAAGAGCCTAAAAAACTTGCAATTGATGCAATGTTTTTCTTATTCTTATAACAAAAACTATATTTAGCAATATCTGGATTGTCATAAATTTTCCTTTTTGATATACTTTTTTAAAATTATTCAAAAGGTGATACTATGAGCTACATAACAGAAGCAAGACTAGAAGAAGCAGATAAAGAGATTTTTGATTTAGTAGAAGCAGAATTAGAGAGACAAACAACACACTTAGAGATGATAGCAAGTGAGAACTTTACAAGTCCAGCAGTGATGGAAGCA
>JABXII010000032.1 GCA_013373175.1 Campylobacteraceae bacterium
GGTGCTAAAACTTCTGGTCTTGGATTAGGTGGTATTCCTGATTCTATGAACGAAATGCAAAATCAAAAAATGATGGTGATTAAATCGCCTTCTTTATAACATTCTACAAAGAGAAGTGATAATCACTTCTCTTTTTTTATTCACTTTCAAAAGTATATCCCATTCCATAAATATTTTTTATATGTAACTCTGGTACTTTTTTTCTTAGTCTATAAATAAGACTTTTAAGGTGTGTAATATCTGGGTCTATGTCAAACTCTTCAAACCAAATAATATTTATAAGTTCATCAACAGTACATACTTTCCCATTATTACTTAATATTGCAGTTACAAAACGTATTTCGTTTTTAGTTAATTCAACTACTTTATCATTTTGCATAAGTTTTTTCTTACTTTTATCCCAAGATATTACTTCATTTATTTTCAAGATGTCATTATTAATATTTAAATTTTCATGATAAATTTGACTACTTAATTCAAAGATATCATTTAAAAAAGTGGAGTACTCAATTGGTTTTGTAAAAAACTGGTGGATTCCAAGATTTACTAATGGCAATAAATATTTAAATTCATTTCTTGCAGATAAAATTACAACTTTTTGGTCTTTATTAAGTTCATATATAGACTCAACTAATTTTATTCCATCTGCATTTGGCATTTTAATATCAGAGATAACTAAACTATAAAAAGTGTTGTTTTCTTTGTAATATTCTATATACTTATTAAAACCATCTTCTCCATCAACGGCTGATGTAACTTTTGGAAAAATATCTAGAAGTAACTCTTTAAACTCTTTTCTAAAATCAGTATCATCTTCCACAAAAAGTACATGCATATCTTTAGTATATTTTTTTAATAAACTATAGTCCATTCACTCCCTTTTTATAATAAATGAATTAATCTAAATATAGAAATATTCTTTGTAAAATATCAGAAGCATATTATCATTTTGTTTCTTATATTACTACATAGAATTATTAGATATTATGATATTATTGCAACACTATTTAGCTACTTTTTAGTGATATACTATAAAAAAATTTAAAGAGACAAAAATGATAGATAATCAAATCCTAGAAAACAAAACTATTCTTTATGCAGAAGATGAATCTATAATACAAGATGGAGTCACTGAGACCTTAAATCTTTTTGGATTAAATGTAATTTGTGCAGAAAATGGAGAAGAGGCTTTATCACTTTTTAAATCAGCTGAAAATAAAATTGATATTATATTAACTGATATTAAAATGCCAAAATTAGATGGACTAGGCTTTATAAAAAAAGTTAGAGAAATCAACAATGAAATACCAGTAATAATAACAACAGCACACCAAGAGATAAACTATCTTATGCAATCTATTGAATTAAATATTAGTGCATATATATTAAAACCTATTAATATTTATAAACTTGAAGAGATATTAAAAAAAGCAATAGAACCAAGTGTCTTAAAAGAAGAACTTGTAGAAAAAAATAAAAGATTAGAAATTGAAATAAAGAAAAATAAAGAGAAACAAAAAATCATGGAAGCTCAATCTAGATTTGCAGCTATGGGAGAAATGATAAGTATGATTGCCCACCAATGGAGACAACCTTTAGCTTCTATTGGAACTGCTTCATTTAATTTAAAATATAAACTAAACTCAGAAAAATACGATTTAACTACACAAGAAGGAAGAAATCAACAAACAGATTTTTTTAGTAAAAAACTAGATGAGATTGAATTTTATGTGCAAAACTTAACAACTACTATAGATGACTTTAGAAATTTTTATAAAACAGATAAAAAACTTAGTAAAACACTTATTGAAAAGCCATTAAAAAATAGTTTGAAAATCTTACAAAAAGATTTACAAACAAATAATATTGATATTCTCCTAGATTTAAAGAGCAAAAAACTTATTAATATCTATGAAAATGAAATCACTCATGTATTTATTAATATATTAAAAAATGCAGCAGATAAATTTCAAGAAAAACAAATAGAAAATGCAAAAATTGAAATAATAAGCTCTGATTTAAAAGATAGTGTAAAAGTTGAAATTATTGATAATGGTGGAATTATTGAAAAAGACAATCTAAATATTATATTTGAGCCTTATTATTCAACTAAGAAAGAAAAAAATGGTACAGGAATAGGACTTTATATGTCTAAAACAATAATAGAAAATAATCACAATGGAAAAATAATTGTTGAAAATAGAAATGGTGGAGTTTGCTTTTCAATAATTTTAGATTGTATGATATAATCACAAAAAAACTGGAGAGATGATTGAAATATATTTTTTTTATTTTTTTATTTTTAAGTACTCTATTTGCAGACTCTTTTGAACTAACTGAAGAAGAAAAAGACTGGATAAAAAACAATGAAGTAAAAATAGGTTTATCAGAACTTTATCCACTTACCTACATAAATAAAGAAAATAAAATGGATGGTTTTGTAAGTGATATTTTTAAACTTATTACAAAAAAATATAATATAAAAACAAAAGCTATAAAGATGAAACAATCTTCAATTCCCCTTGCAATAAAAGAAAATAGAATAGATATAGCTCCAATTGTAAATAACATGAGTATTGAGAGTAATCTAGGGGTATACTCTTCTGAGATTTTACAGATAAAAAAGATTTTATTTGTAAAAAAAGAAAATAATTCAATAAACACCTTAGAAGATTTAAAAAATAAAAAAGTAGCAGTGGTAAATCAATTAGGCACTATACAACATATAAAAAGCAAATACTCTTTTATGAAAATAGAAAGAACAAATAATATGAATCAGTCTGTTCGAAAACTACTTAAAGGAGAAGTTGATGCTTTAATTGCCTCTCCAATTATTATTCAAAAATATTTGGAAGATAATTTGATTATTGATTTAAAAGCTATGCCTCTTATTAATTTTGAACCATCAAAACTATTCTTTTTTACAAATAAAAGTAAGCCTATTCTTCAATCTATTTTGGAAAAGGGTTTAAATTCAATCTCAATAAAAGAAGAAAAAGAACTTTTTGATAAATGGTTTTTAAAAGACCTTGCTAATTTACCTATAATTTTTACAAAAGAAGAGATAAATTATCTAGATAAAAAAGATTATATAAGATTATGTGTTGATCCAGATTGGATGCCCTATGAAAAAATAGAAGATCACAAGCACATAGGTATAGTTGCTGATTATATGAAAGAGTTTGAGAAGAAAATCGGGGTTAAGTTAAAACTTATCGAAACAAAAGATTGGTCAGAATCTTTAGAATATATGAAAACTAAACAATGTGATATTCTCTCTTTTGTTATGAATATAGAATCAAGACAAAGTTATATGAATTTTACAGAACCTTATGTAACTGCTCCTCTTGTATTAGTAACTAAAAGAAATGTAAGCTTCGTAAGTGATTTGAAAGATTTAAAAGATAAAAAAATAAGTATCCAAAAGAACTTTGCTTATAATGAAATCATTAGAAGAAAGTACCCAAACTTAGAGATTGTAGACGTGGCACACTTAAGAGAGGGATTAAAAAAAGTTGAAAGAGGAGAAATCTTTGGACAAGTAACTACTCATCTAAATGTGGCATATGCTTTTCAAGAAGAGTTTTATGGAAGCTTACAAATATCAGGAAAGTTTGATGAACGATGGCATTTATCAGTTGGAGTACGAGATGATGACCCTATTCTTTTAAATATTTTTGAAAAAGTTGTAAACTCAATAAGTAAAGAGACTAGACAGAAAATCATTACTAAATGGGTAACAATAAAATATGAAAAAAGTATAGATTATAAACTATTTTGGAGTGTTGTAGGCTTTTTATTTTTTATCTTATTAATTATTCTATATACCTATATTTTGCAACGTAGATATATTAGAAAACTTACTGATGCAAAAGTGAAAATTGAAACATTAAATAGTACCTTAGAGAAAAAAGTACACGTAAGAACAAGAGAACTTGAACTTTCAAATAAAAAGTTAAAACGTAAAACCCATGAGTTAGAACACCTAAATAATACACTTGATGCAAGAATTAAAGAAGAAATAAACAATAGAAAAAAACAAGAGCAACTATTAATACAACAATCAAAGTTAGCAGAAATGGGTGAAATGATAAGTATGATTGCACACCAATGGAGACAACCTCTAAGTGCATTAAGTACAATTATACAAAACATTCATCTAAGACACTCACTTAAAAAGTTAGATAAAGAGTATCTAGATAAACAAATGATTTTAAGTAATGCACTTACTGAGAAAATGTCAAACACTATAGATGACTTTAGAAACTTTTTTAAACCAAATAAAGAAAAACATCACTTTTCAATAAAAGAGGCAATTCATCAAACTATTTTTCTTATTGATGATAGCTTTAAAAGTCATAGTATAAAAATTGAAAACCAAATCTCTGATGATGTAATGATATATGGATTTGAAAGTGAACTTTCACAAGTTTTATTAAATATTCTTACAAACTCTAAAGATGCTTTTTTAGAGAAAAATATTGAAAACCCGTATATTGCAATAAAAACAAAACGTATAAAAACACATATTAAAATTCTAATCTCTGATAATGCAGGTGGAGTTAAAGAATCTATTTTAAATAAAATATTTGAACCATATTTCACAACGAAAGAGAACTATAATGGTACAGGGCTTGGATTATATATGAGTAAGATTATTATAGAGCAAAATATGAAAGGTATTTTAAATGTTAAAAACATAGAAAATGGAGTTCAATTTACAATATATATACCAATCAATTAAACTTTTAAATTTTTTTTCATAAAAATATTTATAATCACTTTTTGACTACTCTTTTCAGTAATAATTTCAATGAATGTATTTAAAATTATTTACTACAGAGTAGGCATGATTATAAACATCCCAGTCTATTCTCCTTTCATATGTTATGCCTACTCTGTAGTAAATAATAAAATGCAATCCCATTCAAACTTTACAATGATTTAGTATCCACAAGGACAAATATGGAAATATGGATTATTACGTTAATATCTTTTGTTTCGTTAATATTTATATGGTATGTTCATGACAAATATGTCCAAAGAAAACATCAAATATTAGTTAACTATCCCATTATAGGAAGGTTAAGATTTGTCTTTCAAGAATTCAGAGAACCTTTTAGACAATACTTTGGTGATGAAAAGTTTTATGAATCTATGGATAAACTTGATTGGGTATATGGCGCAGCAAGAGACAAAATAAACTTCACTTCTTTTTCCCCTTCTCAACCTCTACCAAAACCTAAATTTATGTTTAGACATGCAAATATTGTTTTAAATGATAATGAAGTTGAAGATGATTTTACTGTAGTTTTTGGACAAAATAGAGAAAAACCTTTTATCTCTTCTTCTATTATAGGAAGAGGTCCTATGAGTGATGGTTCTATCTCTCCTGAAGGTACAAGAGCTTTTGTAGCAGGTTCTAAACTTGGTGAATTTCCTATTAATTCAGGTGAAGGTGGATTAACTTCTAACTTTTTTGTAACACACAAAGAGTATGATACAAAATATATAACAGAAAGAAGAGGAAATAATTTTCAACATTCTATTTTCAAACTTGCAAGGTTTTTATTCAACCATCCCGTTTCAGTAGACTTTTACAGAAAACTTATTTTTAAAAAGAATCAACTAGGTGATACCTATGTTTTCAATGAGAAAAAAGAGTGTTTCTATAGACCAAACTGGGATGCGCCAATAGAAAATTTTCCAGAAGATGTTCCAAGTGATATGCCTGATATTATACTTCAAATAAGTTCTGGACTATATGGAGTACGAGACAAAGAAGGTAATTTCGACTTTGAACGTTATAAAAAGCAAATGAGTTTTTGTAGAATGACAGAAATCAAAATTGCACAAGGGGCAAAACAAACAGGTGGAAAACTTATTGCAAAAAAAGTTACTCCATCTATTGCTTATTATAGAAATATTGAAGCATATAAAGATGCCTTTTCTCCTAATAGATTTCCTTATGCAAATACACTAGAAGAACTTTTTGATTTCATAGGAGAGTTACAAAAAACTTCAAATAAACCTGTAGGAATAAAAATAGTTATCTCTGATGACACAAATATTGTTCCTATAGCAAAAGAGATAAAAAGAAGATCACAATTAGGTTTACCATATCCTGATTATATATCTTTAGATGGTGGCAGTGGAGGAAGTGCAACTGCTCCAAGAGATATGATGGAAAGAATTGGTATGGATATAAGAGATGCTTTATATCTTGTAAATAAAGTCTTAAGTGAATATGGAGTTAGAGATTTAGTAAAAATAAGTGCTAGTGGAAAAATTCTTACTCCAGATGATATTATCATTATACTTTGTTTAGGTGCTGATTTTATACAAATAGCAAGAGGTTTTATGATGAGCGCTGGGTGTATAAGAGCAAGATACTGTTCTGGTTCTACAAAACATCAATGTCCTGTTGGTTTAGCTACTCAGGATATAAAAAAACGTAAGCATTATTTTGTAAAAAAACACTCAGAACATGTAAGAAACTATCATGATAATATATTGAAAAGTTTAAAAAGTTTATTAGCAGTTATGGGATTAAAAAACTTTAAAGAACTAGACAAAGAAAAACTAATTTTCTTAGACAAAGATTCTTTGATTTATGATGATATGGATGAACTATTTAAAAGAAGAATTTTCAATAGAATAAACTCTTCTTTATAAAAAACCACCTACTTTAGGGAGCCAAAGAAGTTTAAAGCAATAACTTCTTTGGTAAATACCTAAACTTTTTTTATAAAAAAAATCTCTTTTCACTACTTCTCTGTCACTTTTTCACTACTCTTTTCAGCAATAATTTTGGTATAGGATTTTCATGTAGTGCCTTTTGATAATTCAAAGGCTTTTGTCATAAAGGTATATGAAATATTTTATAAACATAAAATAGAAATATATTTAATTGAAAAGGGTTTTAAATATGAACAACAAAGACTTACAAGATAGAAAAAATAAAGTTTTTGCAAGAGGACAAGGTAACGCTTATCCAGTATATGTTGAAAAAGCAAAAAATGCAGAACTATGGGACGTAGAAGGAAATAGATTTATTGACTTCGGAACTGGAATTGCTGTATGTAATACAGGTCATAGCCATCCTAAAATTGTAGAAGCTGTTAAAAATCAAGTTGAAAAATTTAGCCATACTTGTGTTATGGTAAATCCTTATGAAAATGCAGTAGAATTAGCTGAAAAACTTACTAAACTTGCTCCTGGAGAAAGTGAAAAAAAAGCTATTTTTGTAACTACTGGTGCAGAAGCTGTTGAAAACTGTGTAAAAATTGCAAGAGCACACACTGGAAGAAGAGGAGTTATTGCATTTAATGGTGGTTTCCATGGTAGAACTAATATGACAATGGCTCTTACTGGAAAAACAATGCCTTATAAAAAACAATTTGGTCCATTTCCTGCTGAGATTTATCACTTACCATATCCAACTGAATTTAATAGTACATCAGTTAAAGATACTTTAATTGCATTAAAAAATCTATTTAAAGTAGATATTCTAGCTGAAGATGTTGCAGCAATTATTATTGAACCAATTCAAGGTGAAGGTGGTTTCTATCAAACTCCTGTAGAATTATTACAAGAACTAAGAAGAATTTGTGATGAAAATGGAATTGTATTAATCATCGATGAAATTCAAACTGGATTTGCTAGAACAGGTAAAATGTTCAACATTGAGTATGCTGGAATTGAGCCAGATTTAATGACTATGGCAAAAGGTATTGCAGGTGGTTACCCATTATCAGCAGTTGTTGGTAAAGCTGAAATTATGGATGCACCAATCCCTGGTGGATTAGGTGGAACTTATGGTGGTTCACCAGTAGGTTGTGCAGCAGGATTAGCTGTTTTAGAAGTAATTGAAGAAGAAGATTTAGTAAATAGATCAAATGAAATTGGTGCATTATTCAATAAAAGATTAAATGACTTAAAAGCTAAATTTCCAGAATTAATTTCTGATGTAAGAAATAAAGGTGCAATGATTGCATTAGAACTTATGATTGATGGTGATGCTGAAAAACCAAATGCGGAATTAACAAAAGCAATAACTGCAAATGCACAAAAAGCTGGTTTAGTTCTATTATCTTGTGGATTTAATAGTAATGTAATTAGATTCTTACCAGCATTAACAATAAGTGATGAAGTTGCTAATGAAGGTTTAGATAAATTTGATGAACTATTCACAATGTTAGCACAAGGAAATTAAATAAAAGGGGGAAGACAATCGTAAAAAGGACACAAAGAAAAATAAGTTATAGGGGATATATCCTTTGATATAAAACCTATCATTGAATAAAAATTAAAATTTAGGCAAGGAGAGAGAATGATTAATCTATTTAAAAAATTTAAGAGTAAGATAATGGCTACATCAGTAATTGCATTACTTGGTGTTATGGGAATGGTTGATACTGCAAGTGCAGCACAACACAACTGGAGGTTTTCAAACCTATATGGTAGAGGTACAGCATTTGGTGATTTATATCAACAACTAGCTAAAGATATTGAAAAAAACACAAATGGTGAAGTAAAAGTTCAAGTACTTTTCTCAGGTGAAGGTGTTGGAACTTCTGGTCTTTTAGGTGCTACTAAATCAGGTCTTATTACTATGGCAGCACCATTTCAATCAATGCATGCAGGAGAACTTCCAGCAGGTGTAGTTGAAATTGGTTTACCAGGTGGTACAGCAGATACTGATAAATTATACAAACTTTTCCACGAAGATGGTTGGGATAAAATTCTTAAAAAAGCTTACGGTTCTCAAGGTTTAGTATGGTTAGAGCCATATATTCAACCACCAGTATATATTATTACTAAAAAACCTATTAAATCAGTTGCTGACTTCCAAGGTCTTAAAATTAGAGCTCCTGGTGCATATGGTAAATTCTTAAGAAACTTAGGTGCATCTCCTGTTTCATTAGCTTGGAGTGAAATTTATACTAGTTTAGCTACTGGTGTTATTGATGGTTCTATTGGTTCTAATATGATTGACCACAGAGATGGAAATCACGTAGAAGTTGCTAAATATATGTATAGACTTCCTTTAGCTGGTGCTCAAGTTTTACCAATCGTTGTAAATAGAAATGCTTGGAATAAACTAAATGACGCTCAGAAAAAAGGTGTTTTTGATGCAACTGTAGCTCACGCTAAAAATCAATTAACTATGTCTAAAAAATGGGAAAAAGAAGCAATTGCTCAAATGGAAGCTAAAGGTCTTAAATGGTCTCCAGAACCTTCTGAAGCAGACAAAAAAGCTTGGCATGAAGCAGGTGCTGGTCTTTGGGACGAGTATTCTTCAAAAGACAAATACAGTAAACAATTAATTGACGTATTAAGAAAACAAGCAAAGTAATTAGGCTTTGTTATGCTAAAAAAAATCCTACAAACAATTTGTATTGTGATTGATAAATTCACAATGTGGTTAGGAAAGGGGGCATCATATTTGATGCCTATCCTTGCATTTATTGTTGCATTTGAAGTAGTAGCAAGATATTTATTTGATGCTCCTACAATTTGGGCTTATGATTTATCTCTATTTCTATTTGGATATATTGCAGCTTTAGGAGGAGCTTATGCTCAACAAAGAAAATCACATATTAATGTAGATATTTTATATATATCAGTTTCTCCTAAAGTTAAAAACATCTTTAATATTATCTCTTTTTCTTTAGGTATTTTCTTTTTAATTATAGTTTTTAAAATGGGAATAATAAAGTTTAATGAGGCTATAGAGTATGACTATAGAAGACAAAGTGAATGGGCACCTGTAATGTGGCACTTTTGGGTTATGCTTAGTGTTGCTAGTGCAGTATTTGCTATACAACTTTTTAGAGATATTTTAGAAGAAGGTTATCACCTTTTTACTGGATTACCTTTGATTGAAAAGGAGATTAAAGATGATTAGTGTTGAATTATTAACAGTTATACTTTTAGGTTGTATTTTAATTTTCTTTGCACTGGGTGCTCCTGTGGGACTTGCTCTTGGTGGTATTGCTATGATGGTTGGTTATTTCACATGGGGTGATGGTATTTTCAATGTTATCCCAACTACTGTTGAATCAACTTTTTTCAGTTTTATTTTATTAGCTATTCCTCTTTATATTTATATGGGACAACTCTTAACCCACTCTGGTATTGGTGATGCTATGTTTAAAGCTAGTCAGATGATGATTGGTAGAATTCGTGGTTCATTAGCAATTAGTGTTGTTTTTATTTGTTCTATGATTGGAGCAATGGTTGGTATCATTGGTGCAGGAATTATGAGTTCAGGAAGTATTGCTTTAAAACCTATGCTTGATGCTGGTTATAATAAAAGACTTGCACTTGGAACTATTATGGCAGGTGGTGCTTTAGGTATCTTAATTCCACCTAGTATTCCTATGATTATGTTTGCAGCTTCTACTCAAAACTCTGTTGGAAGAATGTTCCTAGGGGCTATGGTACCTGCTGGTTTAACTATCCTTCTTTTAATTGCATATATTGTAATTAGTTCTATTATTAAACCAGAAAATGCTCCACTACTTAGTGAGAATAACCCTGGTTTACCAAAACTAAAAGGAAAAGAAAAACTTAGAGTATTTAGAGATGGTTTCCTTTCAATTGGTCTAATTTTTGTTGTTCTTGGTAGTATCATTTCTGGTATTGCTACTCCAACTGAATCAGGAGCTTTAGGTGTTGCTGGAGCTATTTTACTTGCTATCTTCTTTAAAAGATTTAAGTTAGAGATGATGAGAACTGTTGGTTTACAAACAGGTATCTTAGTAAGTGTTGCAATGTGGATTATTTTAGGTGCTTCTGTATTTAGTAACTTCCACTTATTAATGGGTATTCAAGGAATGATTGCAGATTTTACTCATGGATTAGATTTACCTCCAATTATGATTATTATCATGTTCCAACTTATTATGCTTTTCCTTGGATTTATTATAGATGAATTTATTATTGTATTAATGTGTGCACCTCTATTTACACCTATTGCTGTTGGCTTAGGGTATGACCCAATTTGGTTTGGTGTTTTAATGATTATTAATATTTTAATTGCAGTACAAACTCCACCTTATGGATTTGCACTATTTTACTTAAAAGGTATTGCACCACCAGAAATTGGTATGGGTGAAATTTATAAGTCTGTGGCACCTTTTATTTTAGTTAATCTAATTGTGCTTATTACTTGTATGCTGTTCCCAGAAATTGTTCTATGGCTACCTGATAAAGTCATGGGCTAAGGAGATAAAGATGTTTAAAAATATATTGGTTCCACTTCATTTAGATTATACAGATAATCATGAAAAACTATTTGCAGGGGCACTTGAAGTATTACAAGAAGATGGTAAACTTTCATTACTTTATGTAAATGAAAATAGAGCCCATGGTTCAGTTTACCCTGTTTTAGATGATGAAAATGAAAAACATTATAACCATGATGCTTTTATAACTTTAAAAAATATAGCAAAAAAACATTCTCTTCCTGAGGATAAAATATCATTTCACATAAGAGATGGTTCTGCTCATAGAGAGATTTTAGAAGAAGCTAGAAGAATAAATGCGGACGCTATTGTTATGATGGCTACAAAACCAGGACTTAGTAGTTACTTTATTAGTAGCACTCCTGAAAGAGTAGTAAGACATGCTGCTTGTTCTGTTTTTGTAATAAGATTAACAGACTATCTATAAATAAAGCAATTTTATATCTAAAAGCAAAGGAGTATTCCTTTGCTTTTTCTTCTTTATAGAAGTTACAAATATATTGAAATAAAACAATATAGGGATAATCAAAATGGAAAATTTAATATCTACTAAAAATGCAGATTATAGTTTAAGAATGGCAACAATTGAAGATGCACAATTAATTATAACTTTTATGAAAAAACTTGGAAGTTATCAAAAAATGGATGATGCAGTAACAGCAACACCAAAACGCATAAAAAGATTGTTAGAAGAGAAACTAGGAGAAGCAGTTTTTGGTATTTATAAAAATGAGATAGTCTCTTTTGCATATTTTCATCAAAAAAGTTCTGCTTTTTCTGGTCGAAAAGGGTTTTATATTGATGCATTTTTTGTAGATGAAAGTGTAAGAGGTAAAGATTTTGGGAAAATAATGTTTCAATATCTTACAAAATATTCTATTGATAAAGAGTGTGAATATTTAGAATGGGCATGCTTAGATTGGAATAAAAATGCAATGAAATTCTATGAAAAACAAGGTGCTTATTGTGTAGATAATCTGAAACTATATAGGTTATCTCCAGAGGATTTATCTTTTAATGCAAAAGAATTTTGCACAAACTAATTAATAAACATAAATTAAATTTTTAAATAAGGAAAACAAATGAGTACAATAGAAGTAACATCACCATATGATGGAAAAGTAGTAGGGACAGTTCCTTTTACAAATATAGAAGGTGTTCAAAAAGCAATTGACGTTGCATATGAAAAGTTTTTAGATGTTGAGAATTGGATTCCAAAGTA
>JABXII010000019.1 GCA_013373175.1 Campylobacteraceae bacterium
ATTAGGTGTCTTGTTTTCATAGGTGTTCTGTTACGCTCTGTCTTTCAAGTTCTTCTTTTTCTAATCTTTGCTCTTCTTCTTTTGCAATTCTTTTTTCTTCAGCAAGTCTTTGTGCTTCTGCTTCTGCTTTAGCTTTATCTTCAGCTAATCTTTGAGCTTCAATTTTTGCTTTTTCTTCTGCAAGTCTTTTCTCTTCGGCTAATCTTCTTTCTTTTTCTAAAAGCTCTTTCTCTATTCTTTGTCTTTCAAGTTCTTCTTTTTCTAATCTTTGTGCTTCTTCTTCAGCAAGTCTTTGTTCTTCTGCTTTTACTTTTTGCTCTACTTCTAATTTAACTTTCTTTTCTGCTTCTAATTTAGCTTTTTCTTCTTTTTTATTATTTAAAATTTCACTTCTTAATTCTTTTTCTTCTTCTCTTTTTTCTTCTTCTTTTTTCTTTTGTTTTTCTAACTGTTTTAACGAAATATATTCATACTCTTTTGGTTTTGTCTCTTTAATATTTAAATCAAGATTCTCTTTAAATTGTGATTTTATATTTTCAATCTTTTCAACTACAGGGAAAATACCTTTATTTTTTAATACCAATTCATTTATGTCATTTTCTATATTGTCATAAGATGAATATATACCTACAACTAGTTTATATAGTTCTACAGAACTAAAATATTTAAAGAAAAATGACTTTTCATAAATATCATTTGATAAAATAAATTCTTCTAACTCTTTTTTATTAGAGAAAGAAGCAACATTTATTGTGTAAAAATTATCACTTGAATTTAAAAACTCTTTTTTAAATGCTTCATTAGTAGAAAACTCTTTTATCTGTTTTTCTTGTCTGACTTTTTCTACAACTTTAACTTTTGTTTTGGGTTTTTTAATCTCTAACCCTGCTAAATAACTGTTGTATAAAGATTTAACTTCTTTAACTTTTATAAGTGAAAACTCTTTATTTATATCATTATCTTTTTTGAATTTTGAGATATACTCTTTTGCAAGTGCTTTATCTTTGAAATTATTATGCACCACTATATTTTTAATTTTTAACTTATCTAAAATATCAAATGAAAAAGAGTTATCATCAATCTTTTTATCTTTTATAAAAGCAAATGATTCATACATATTTTTAAAGTTTCCGATTTTTATCATATAACTTTCATCATCAAAAGTATTGAACTTTTTAATATAGTTATTAATTTTATCTTCAAAAGAAATTTCAGGAATCGCTATCTCTTTTGGTTTTTTTTCTTTAACTTCTTCTTTCTTAGGTTTATCTTTTTCTTTCTCTAAATTTAAAAAAATCTTTTGACCATCTTTTGCAATTACAGTTTTTTTATAATCACTTTTTGAGAAATCTATAAACTTAGGATTCTCTGGGTCTACATCAAAGAATGCAGATAAGTCACCTGTAATTTCTAAAATAGAAAAGAAATCATTTACTTGGTTTTTTTCAAACTTTACAAGTTCAGTTTCTGCGGCATTTAACTGTTTTTGCCCTTGAAGTAGTGCTTGTAAATCTTGTTCTCCAAGTTTAAAAGCTTCCCAATAAGAAGATACCATTTTTCTTGAAGCTACAACTTCTTCAATTGTACTTTTTAAAGCATCACTTACAGTTGTAATAGAAGTATGGATTTTTGATAAATTCCACTTCATTTTTTTCTTTTCTTCTTCTAATCTATAGTTTAAGTCTCTTATTTGGCTATTTACTTCTAATACTTTATTTTTATCTCTTCCTGCATTATATAGATTATAAGTTACCCTAAACTTTCCATTAAGATCTTGTTCATGCTCTTCTTCAATATCTTCACCTTGCATTGATTCTTTATAAGATAATTCAAAATCAACTTTTGGTTCAAATTCTCCTCTTATACTTTTATGTTTGAATTTCTCAGCTTGAATACTTTTATAGTAGTTTATTAAGTTCTTATTATTTTCTAGTGCTCTTTTATATAACTTATCAAAATCATCAATCTTGATGTCAAAATTCTTTTCAAAAGGAAGTGTTTTTTCAAATCTAGTTCCAACTATGTATTCATAATATCTAAGTGATTCTATAAATTTAGATTTTACTTTTACAAGCTTTGTCATTGCATTTGCAACATTTGCTTTTATTGATGTTAAATCTCCAATTGAAGCTGCACCATTATCATATTTGATAGTTACAATTTCTAATATTTTATTTAACTTTTTCATGTTTCGTTCATTTACCATAACAGAACGATTTGCAAAAACTACATCAAAATAGGCTTTTATTGCTTTTTTTATTTCACTATCAAGTTTTATTTTATATTGGTTTTTAGCTACTTCAAATTTCTTAGTAACACTTTTTACCATATAATTTGTCGAGCCACCAGAGTATAAATTTTGTCTAAGTACAAACTTATAGTACTCATCATTAAAAAATTTAAACTTTGATAATTCATCTTCATCATTAGGCTTACTTCTTGTTCTACCTCTTACATATTCAAAGTTAACTGTTGGATAGTATTCGGCCATTGCATTCTTAAGTTTTAACTCATATTGAATTACATTTTCCCTTGATGATTTTAGAATTTCACTTTGAGCTAAAGTTTCTAAAACAGCATCAATAAGTTTTACTTTTGTATAAACAGAAGTATCTACACCTTTTACTTTTTTATTGCTTTTCTTTTTTGTAACATTTGTAACTGTATTTAGTGTATCTTTTGATATTGCATCTAAAGAGTCTTTTTTACCCTCTTTTTGATTAAGCTTATTTTCTTTTAGAAGTTTTTTATCTTCATTAACTAAAGGTTTTTTATCTATTTCATCTTTTGAAAATAAAGAGGAAGATAACAATAAGATTATAAGAGAATTAACAACAATATTTTTCATTATCTTTTTATCCTAATTACAAGATAACCATTTTGTTTGTTGATTTCTTCTTTAACATCTGTATTTGACAATAAATCAATCCTTACATCTTTTTTCTCATATCCAAATTTTCGAATTAAGTTTCTTGCTCCAATTGACCTTGCTAGTGATATTTGTTTTGCAACTGTAGCACTTGCTTGTCCTTGTACATCAGCAGCATTAATTAAAATTTTATGATTATTTCCATACTTCTTTTTAACATCTGTAATAAAATTTTTAAGTTCTTTAATAATTGCTGTATCAAAAAATATCTCATTTCCTTTAAAAGTCACAATGTAATAATCTTCCGAATTTATCAGTTTTTGTTTCGACGGTTCATCTGTGTCATCTCTATCAGCCACATCAATTCCACCGTGTTCAATTTCAGACTCTTCTTTTTCTTTTGCTTTAACTGTTTTTTCTTCAACAATTCTTCTAAGTCTTATAATCTCTTTTTGCATCATAGAGACATTTTTATTAGGTTGTGATTGACTTTCTTGATATAACTTAGTTGTACCCTCACTTGGATTGTCATTGACTATTAAATCATCAGTAGCAATAGTTCCAGTATATGAAACTTTATATTTAAATTGTGCGTAGTAACCTAAGTTAACTAATACCACTAATAAAAATAAAAGCATTACAAGTATAACCGATGAAAAAATATCAACGAATGATGGCCATGGGTTAAACTCGTCTTCACATCTTTTTGCCATTTACATTAAACCTAATTACTTATTTTCATTTGACTCAAGTTTTTCAATTCTATTGATTAACTCTTTTAATAATTTATTATTCTCTTCTTGTAAAGATAAATTCTTTTTAACAGATCTATGTTCAGCTAAGATTACATTCGAAATTTCTTGTAATGACTCTTCCATCATAGAAGCATTTGAGAATTGATTCACATTTAATTCTCTTAAGTTATTTACAATACTTTCAAGCAACACAGACTCTTTTTCTGAAGTTCGACTTGCTTGTGCTATATTTTGACTAATAAGCCTATGTAAGTCTTCTGATGCTTTATTTGACTTATCTAATTTTTCTGTAAAGTCACCCATTGTATCTACAAAGACATCTAAGAAACCTGCACTTAGTAAGTTTTGTTCTGAAGAAGGTTGAGAAGCATTTAATAAAGTACCAATTTCAGAACCTTGTAAACTTTCAAGCATATCTGAACTTTGAGACTCAATAATTTTACCCTTCATCCAATCTTCAACATCGTCCATAAAAGCTGCTTGATTTCTAGTAAGGATATATTGCATTACATTTAAAATAACAGCTGAAGCAACACCAAATAATGAAGAAGCAAACCCAATTGACATACCACCTAGTGGTCCTGAAAATTTAGTCATTACTTCACCAATATCTATATCATCTCCACCAAAAGATAAAATAATTGCTCCCATTTCATCAATTGCAACTAAAAGCCCTGTAAATGTACCAAAAAGTCCTAGCATTAATGAAGTACCAACGAAAAAGTTTGTGTAACCTTTTTGATTAAAAAATTGTTCCCCTAACCATTCACTTACATCTTTTGCTTCATTTTTAGTGAAGTACAATACTCCCTTTTTAGCTCTTTTATTAAACATATGAGCAATAGTTGCTGGAAATACACCAGTAATACCTTGTAAGTAAAACTCTAAGGCTTTACCTTTTTTATAAGCTAAGATACCAAAAGTACCAGAAAGCATAGTCAGTTTTATCGCTGCTTGATAAAGGATTAATAAACCAATTGAGAATATAGTCAAGATGGCGATATTGAATGTTAATGTCGCCATAAAGAATGTTGTAATTAATTGTATATTTGAAAAAACTAGAAAAACTAGAAATAATAGAAAAATGAAATAAATTTTTAATATTTTAATACGTCTCATAAAGTACCTTTATTCTAAAACATAAATAGTAAAATTGAGATAACAAGTCCAAGTGCAACAGTTGTAACAGTCTTTGTCATATCATCAACAATATTAACAAATGAACCGCTACCTTCAGCTGTTTCACCAATTAGAACTAAACCAATTATATTACCATTTATATCAGACACTTTTTGAGCAGAACGGAAATAAGTATCATCTACAGAATAACCTCTTTCAATCATCTGATTATATTCATCTTTTCCTGCTTCAATAATTTTCCCAAAAAATTGATTATCATATTTTGCTGTTTCAACATAAACAGATTCGATAACTTCTCTATAGTTATCTCCTCTTGTTGCAATTGATAATTTATTTAACATTCTTTCTTCAAGTAAAAACATAAAGATTAAATCATCTTTTAAATACTCTGCTTTAAAACTTTGAACTTCTTCTTTTAATTCTAAGATACCTATTAACTTATCATCTTTAATAATTGGTTCAATATAAACATAGAAAATTCCATCTAATAACACTTCTAAACCAAAAATTCTATTTTTTGAATTTATAACTGTATTAATACTATTTCTATATTGGTTAACTTGATTAATTACAGGGTAAAAACTTAATTGTGTTTTTGTAAAACCTGTTTTTTTGAAAGTATCATTGAAGAATGTGATTTCTTCACCTACAGTAACTAGGTTATTATTTTCGATATTAGCTATAAGCTCTTCATTTGATTTTAAAGAAAGTATAATCTTTTTAAGATTTTCTTCTTTTTTAAGGACTCTATTTTTATAGTTTTTAGTGTAATTTCTAGAGATATTTTCATATACTTCTTTAGAAACTGACTCTGTCATATTTGTTAAAATATACAAACATAAAAAGATACCTGTGACTGATATTACAGCTAAAGTTGTAAACCATAAACCCTTATTACTCTTTAAATCTTTAAAAAATTTCTGCAAGAACTTAAAAAAACTAAACATTAACTAGCCCTTAAAATATATTATTAATTATAAAACTCCATATAATAGTCAATTTAAGCTTTTAAATAATTGAAAATCAAATTAAAGTGGTTACAAAATTATTTATTCTTTTGTTATTGTTCACTTAATGCATTTTTACTTATATCTTTTAAAGGTTTTATTATATATTGAAGAACTGTTTTTTTACCAGTTAAAATATTTATATTTGCAATCATCCCCGGTAAAATGGGTAAATCTGGAGCAAATTCGTCATGATTAGCTTTTACTTTTACTAAATAAAAAATATTACCATTTCTATCTTCAAAAGAGTCAGGAGAAATAGATATCAATTTTCCTTTTAGTAATCCAAATTTTGAAAAATCATAAGCTGTTATTTCTACAGATACATCTTGTCCTTCCCAAATTTGTGCTCTATCAGAAGTATTAACTCTTGCTTCAATTGTTAAAGTATCATCTAAAGGTGTAATCTCAGCCATTTTATCACCAGCTTTAACAATACCTCCTATAGTATAAAAATATAATTTATTTATAATTCCATTAACAGGAGAAATAACATCTTTTCTAAGCTCCCTATCTGCATTCGCTTTATTTCTCTCAGTTAATTTACTTATTTCTGCTTTTAATGCTGAGTACTTTTGAAGATGTTTTGTTCTAATCTCTGATTTTACAGTTTGTATTTTCTTTTTAGCTTCTTGAATCTCTTCTTTTATAATAGGAATAGAGTTTCTTGTATCAGAAAGTTTAGTTACAATATTCTGTTTTTTTGATAATTCTGACAAATACTCTTTTTTAGAAACAACTTTCTTTTTGTATAAAGACTCTAAGATTTTCATATTTGCTTGTGCAAGATTCATCTCTAAAGTTAAATTCTCATATTTACTTTCTGCTTCTTTTAGTTTATATTGTTTTTGTTTTAATTGATCTCTTGCTATTTCAATTTTTGTAATTGAATTATTAAAATCTTCATAGAAAATTCTTCTTTCATTTTCTACAATATCTGGAATATTTTCTAAAAGTTCTTTAGGAAACTCTACTGAAGATTTACCGTCAATTAAAGCTTCAAGCCTGATAAGGTTTGCTCTAAAAGTTAAAAGGTCTATCTCTTTTGATTTTAAATCAGCTTTAAAAAACTTATTTGAAAGAGTATAAATAACATCACCCTTTGCAACTTTTTGTCCTTCATTAACTTTAATACTTGAGATTATTCCACCCTCAAGGTTTTGTAAAACTTTTGTTTGAGAAGAAGGAACTACTTTACCTGCACCCCTTACAACTTCATCTATTTCACTAAAAAAAGACCAAGTAATAAAAGCTATAAAAAATAGCATAATAGGAACTACAGATACATAATAATTCCATTTTGTCTCTTCAAAAAACTTATTATTCATTTATTGTCTCTTTCCTTGAAGTGCAGCTAAAACTTTATCTTTTGGTCCATCTGCAACAATTTTTCCATTGTTTAAAACAATTACTCTATCAACTAAGTCTAAAGCTGCAAATCTATGAGTTATCACAAATAGTGTTTTATCTTTTGTTAACTCTCTTAGATGGGAGATTAGTTTCTTTTCTAATCCAACATCAAGCCCAGTTGTAGGTTCATCTAAAAGTAAAACAGGAGGGTTATTTAATATTGCCCTTGCAAGAGCTACTAAGTGCCTTTGACCTACAGATAAGTTACTTCCTCTTTCTCCTACTTGTAAAGCATCTCCTTGACCACTTTTTTTAACTAATTCTTCTAAACCAGTTAATTTTATAAGATCCATCATTTTTTCTTTACTTATAGGATTTGATAGTTCAATATTTTCTTTTAGTGTTCCAGAAAATAAAAAAGGTTCTTGGGTCATTACACCAATATTTTGTCTTATTTCAACAGGGTGCATAGTAGAAATTTCATGTCCATCTAAATATATATTTCCACTTGTAGCACTATCAAGTCCAGAAAGAAGCCTTAAGAAAGTAGTTTTACCAGCACCTGTTTGACCAATAATACCTACTTTTTCTCCTGGTTCAATTTTTAAATTACAATCTTTTAAAGAGGCATATTTACTATTTTTATAAAAGAACTCAACATTTGAAAACTCAATATTACCTTTTATTTTTCCAACACCAATTTCCATGTTATTTTCATTTTCAAGGGGTAAATGCCAAAACTCATTTATGTTGTTTAATGACTCTTTTATCTCTTTTAATCTAATAACCATCATTGAAGTTTGAATTACAGGAACCATTGCTCTACTTGAAAGAATAGTTACTGCAATAAGTCCCCCTACTGTTAGATTATTTGCTGCAATTTCAAATACTCCAACAACAATAACCATCATAGTTACAAACTGAACAACAGTTTGTGAAAGGTTCATAGAAAATACATTTAATGACTGTATTCTTTGTCCTATTGAGTCAGTTTTTGCAACTATATTTCTCCAATTAAATAGTTTCGTAGAAGAAGCATTTGTAAGTTTAATTATTTCACTTCCTTGAATTGTTTCTACTAAATATGAGTTCTTTGCTTGTACATTTTCTACATTTTTTTTACTAAGGTTTTCAATAGGTTTTTGCATAGAATAATTGAATATTACAATAATTATTGCAACAAAAAATGGTACTGCTGCAACTGCTGGTGAAATAAGATATATTACAAGTAAAGCTATAAAGAAAAATGGTAAATCAATTACTTGTAAAATGGATTTAGTAGCAAAGAAATCTTTTATTTGATGTAATTCTCTAAAAAGATTTGCTTTTGAACCAACAAGCATATTATCATACTCAGATTTGATTTTAAGCATTCTTTTCATCAACTCTTCTTCTAAATAAACACCTAATTTTTTTCCTACATTTTCAATAATATGATTTCTTACACTTTTAAAATAGACATCAAAAAGTAAAATCATAACAACACCACTTGCAAGTACAAAAAGAGTTTCTGTGGCATTATTTGGGACTACTCTATCATAGACACTCATAGTAAAAAGAGGTACAGCAAGGGCAAACATATTAATAAATAGTGTTAAGAAGCCAACTTCAATATATGAACGCCAAAAAGTTTTTACAGGAGACCAGAACCAATCTTTTGTTCTACTTGATTCTATCAGTTTTTCTTTTTTGGGGTCTCTAAAAATTAAAATAGCTTTTTTAAAGTTACTTAAAAAACTTTTATTCTCTCTTACTTCTTTATTTGTTATTGGGTTATATAAATAAACGTCTCTATCTTTTTTTAAAAGAATAAAAGGTTTATCTTGATTATCAAAAATAATACAAGGGAAAAAGTGAGCAGGAATATCCCCTGCTTCTATATTTTTTGAAACGGCAGTAAGTCCAACTTCGTTTGCAACATCTATTGCTAACTCATTGGTAAAACCTTCCCTTGAAGATGCACTAATATTTAAAATTGTCTCTAATGAAATATCCCCAAAATAAAAGTCTAATACATATTTTAGTGAATATATTAAAGGATATTCGTCTCTACTAATAGTCTCTTCCAAAAAATTCCTATCTTATTTTTTTATTTTAATCTTAAAATTTGAAAATAGTTTATCATAAACAGACTGAAATACGTTATCCCAAAGCCCTAGACTCTTTTGTCTAAAGATTTTAACACTTTTATACCAAGCTGAGTTTACACCTTTATTTTGCCATCTGAAATCTGGAACTTTAGGAACTAAAACCCATGTAGGAACATCAAGTGCTCCACAAAGGTGTACTACAGAAGTATCTGATGAAATAACTAAGTCAAGCTCTTTTACTAATGATGCCGTTTTAGAAAAATCAGTTAGTTTATCACTATAGTCAATAATTTTATCTTCTAAGCCTAACTTTTGGATTTGTTTTTTATCTTCTCCTAATTGAAGATTATAAACATTTATTTTGTCATTATTTATTATAGGTAAAAACTTTTCAAGCTCTAATACTCTTTCTTCATAGCTTTCAGAAGTAGTTGAAGCAGACCAACAAATACCAACATTGATTTCCCCTTTTTCTTCTTTTACTTCTAAGTCTTTATCTTTTGTTGCAAATAGATATGGAGTTTTTGTTATAAGTTCTTTGTTTGAACTAAGACCTAAAATATAAGGCATACTCATAATAGATAAATGATAATCAAACTCTGGTGTTGGTTCACTTCTATTTGTTAAAACATCAATTTCATCAATACTTTTAAATAACTCTTTTAATTCATCTCTGCATTTTACAGCTATTTTACATCCAAACTTCTCTTTAAATTGAGGTAAGAATCTAATAAACTGAATAGAGTCACCATAACCTTGCTCTGAGTGAAGAAGTATAGTTTTGCCCTTTACATCTTCACTTCCTTTAAACATTGGTTTTGAAAAGATATCTTTATTATTAAAAATATGTCCTTTCATCTCATCTTTTCTAAATCTCCACTCATACTCTTTAAAACCTTCTTTTAAATCACCCTTTGATAAAAGAATAGTTGCTAAATCAAAGTGAGCATTTTCAAAAGTAGGATTTAGCTCTATTGCTTTTTTATAAGAGTCAATTGCTTTAGAAGCTTGACCTAAATATTTATATGAAGTTCCTACATTACTATAAGCATTTGCTCCTTTAGGGTCAAGTTCAATTGCTTTTTCATGGAGTTTTGCTGCTTTTTTATAATCTTTTAGTTTGTTGTAAACATTACCTAAGTTTGTATATGCCCCAGCATTTTTTGGGTTTAATTCAATTGATTTATCAAGGTTTAAAATTGCTTCATCATACATTTTAAGTTTGTTATAACAAGCTCCAATATTTGCATATAGTTCTACATATTTTGGATTTATATTTAGGGCTATTTTAAAAATCTCTATGGCTTCTTTATATTTTTTTTGTTTATATAAAACTACTCCAATATTATTTACTGCTTTATCGAACTTTGGATTTACTCTTACTGCATCTTTATAAGCTTGAATTGCTTTTTCATTGTCATTTAAATTTTCAAAAACCATTCCAATATTATTATATGCGTGATAGTTTTTTGGATTTACTTTTATGCCATCTGCATAAACTTTTAAAGCAGCTTTATAATTTTTAGTGTCTTTTAAAAGATTTCCTAAATTATTATATGTCATAGAGTTTTTAGGATTTGCATTTATGGCTTTTATATAAAAATCATAGGCTTTTTTATTATCACCTTGTGCTTTAAAAATAACACCTAGGTTTCCTAAGGCTTCACTATTTTTTTCATCTAATTTTAAAACCTCTAAATAGTGATTTTTAGAAGATTCTAAATCACTTTTAGAGTAAGCCTCATATGCTTTTTTTAACAATTCTTTTATATTTTCATTTTTGCTCATAATATTCCTATTTATTGAATTACAATATCAAGTGTCACATCTACTCCACCATCATTTAGAGTATATGAACCACCATCAGTTAATGCTGTAGTATCTGCATCATCACCACCATACTTAGTACCATCTTTAGCTGTAAACTCTAACTTAGAAGCAGCATCTGCATCTAAAATAAGTTTTAGACTACTTGAACTATCACCTGCCCAAGAGTTAAGTAAATCTGCTGTTAATTCAAACTCAGAACCAGTTCCACCATTATCTAAACTTAGATTTGTGAAGTCTATTTCTTCCATGTTTGTAAATGAATCAGCATGCCCAAATACTGTATCACTTGTAATACTTTGAGTAGTTCCAGTTAAAGTAACTTTATCAGCATTTGTATCACTTCCACCATCAATACTGAAGTTATCAATATTTGCAAAATCTAAAGTAAAGTTATCATCTCCTGCACCCCCATTTATATTTGAAGGTTCATCTCCACTTAAAGTAATATTATCATCACTTGATGAAAGATTTAAGTTTTCAAAATCTCCTAATTTACTAAAGTCTAAATCTCCTGAAACAGAAGTACTTCCAAATGATAAAGTATCATTTCCTCCTGCATCAGAGATATTTGTAAACTCATTGATAAAGTTATTAAACTCAGTTGTATCATCAAAAGAGATATTGTCATCTCCAGAAGAAAGGTTTAGGTTTTCAAAACCACTTACATCAATTAAATTTGCTGAATCAATATTTCCAGAGCTTGTTATATTTAAAGTATCTGTTCCAGCTGTTCCACTATCTGAGATATTATCGTTTACATCAATGTTATTATGAGAAATATTAACTGTGTCACTTCCATCTCCTAATTCAACAGTATCATTTCCATTACTTAAGTTAACTTCATCATCACCACTTCCTGTGATAATAGATAAATTGTTACCAGCTGTTTCATTTACAACAATATCTCCTGTTGAAGAAGAGGCATTAATATCTACACTTAAATTATTAAATGTAGTATTTCCAGACATATCAGCTGTTAAATCAACAGAACTAATATTTGACATATCAATAATTCCACCAGCTCCATCTAAAGCTAATGTTCCTGTTCCATTAATTGTGTGTCCATTAATTACTGTTGCATCAGCACTTAAGGTATTTGAAGCTGCTATTTCAATAGAGTTTGAACCATTATTAACTGAACTAATCTCAAAGTCACTACTTACTTTTATGTCATTTGAAATATTTGATAAATCAATTAAAGATGCTGAACCATCTGTAATATCTACAATACCATTTCCAAGTACAGTTTTAGAAGAAATAACATCCGCATCAACGCTAATTGTTTCTGCTGCAGTTGTAGTAATAGTTCCAACTGCGGCATTTAAAGAACTTACAGTAACACTTCCATCAAGAATTATATTTGTTGCAATATTACTTAAATCTAAAGTTCCACTTGCATCAGTTATTTTAACTGTTGCTGTTCCAGTTTCAGCAACTGCCATAGTTCCTAAAGCTGCAATTGTTGATGTTAATATAACTGCATTATTTAATGAAATATTCTCTACATTTGTTAAATTTCCAGTTAAAGTGGTATTTGAAGTATAAACAACTGTATCATTTCCACTTCCTGTTGAGATATCTAAACTTCCATCATCAGTTTGAATTTCAAGATTTGCAGATGAAGCTGATGCATCTAAATTTACACCTAAGTTTTGTAAGGTTGTATTAGAAGAATCAAAATCACCAGTTAATGTATCAACTGTTACATTAGCTAAATTTATAGTTCCTGCACCTTCTAAGTTTAATGTACCTGTACCATCAATTGTTTTACCACTTATATCTGTTGCATCTGATACGGTTAAAGAACCATCTACTGTAATATCACCTTGGTTTACTTTGTTATCTTCTAGTGTAACTGTACCTGATACTGTTATATCATTTGATATTCCGCTTAAATCAGCAGTAGTCGAAGCACCTGTTACTACTACATTTCCAGAACCGTTAATTGTAAGTTGATTTAAAACACTTGCATCTGCTGTTAAAGTTTGTCCTGCATTTACAGTTATAGTACCTGTACCCGCATCACTTAATGTAATACTAGAATCAAGAATTAAATTGTTTGAAATATTACTTGCATCTAATGTTCCAGTTGAATTAATAGTTAATGTTCCCGTACCATTTACTGTAGCACCTGTTACATTTGAAACATTTGAAGTTAAGTTGCTTCCATTAATCGTAATTGTTTCAATAGAAGTTAATGTTCCTGATAAAGTAGTGTTTGCAGTGTAAACTACAGTATCATTTCCACTTCCTCCATCAATGTCTGTTGCTCCATTAGAAGTATTGATAATATCATCACCATTTCCAGTTTGAATAGTAGATACACTATTTTGTGCATTTATTGTAATATTTGCACTTGAAGCTGAAGCATCAATATCTACACCTAAACCATTTAATGTTGTAGCAGTTGTAAAGTTACCATTTAAAGTAGATACATTTACATTAGATAAATCAATTGTTCCTCCACCTTGTAAGTTTAATGTACCAGTTCCAGTTATCGTTTTTGAACTAATATCTAAAGCATCTTCAATTGTAAGATTTGCACTATTTCCTAAAGCAATATCTCCTTGGCTTACTTTATTATTTCCTAAAGTTACTGTTCCATCAAATGAGATGTCATTTTGTACTTTACTTAAATCAACAGTAGAAGAGCTTCCAGTTGCAGCAATATTTCCAGCACCTGAAACATCAATTGAATCTAATTTATCAATTGCTGTAGTTAATGTAAATCCAGAACCAATTTCAACACTAGAATTTCCAAAACTTCCTGTAAAAGTAGAACTTCCAGTAAATTTAATAGTTTCATTTGCTGGATTTGTTAAATTTAAAATAGCTCCAAAATCACTTGAACTATTTGCACTAACTTCTACAACAACACTTCCATTTCCATTTACCTCATCTAAAGTTGTAGCTTGAGATTCTAGAATAGTAGTAGTTCCATTATTAACTGAAATTACATCTAAAATATCATTTGTACCATTTATATTTTTTGATGTTAAATCAATTGTATTATCTAACTCTAAAGTTACTTTTCCTGTTGCACCAGGATTTTTATCAATAGTAATGTTATCAAAATCAAAGTCTGCATTGTTTGACGTACCTAAAATAACTAAGTTTCCAGAATCTTGTAAATCAATACTTAATGTTTGATTATCTAAATCAGTTGCACTTAATGTTAAAGTATCGCCATTTGCTACTACTATATTCTCAAAGTTTAAAAGTGTTACAGAAGATAAATCTAAGTTGCCACTTAACTGTAAAGTATCAATTCCAGCCCCTGCATCTAAAGTATCAAGTCCAGATGTTGAAGTTACTACAAAAGTATCATCTCCTGAACCAGTTTTTAAAATTTCAACATTATTTAACTCATCAGTAGTAGTTCCACCAATAGTTAATACAGATTGAGTATTACCATTTACATCAACTCTTATATCTTGATTTGAAGCAGAGTAATTAGCCGTATCAATACCACCTTTTGCATCAAAAGATTTAAAGTCAGTATCATCTTTTACAGAGTCGTTTATTAAAACATCATTTTGGTTTGTACCAATAAAGTTTTCAAAATCTGTAAAGTTGTCATCTCCATCACCACTTACAGTTCCAGCGTCAAAATCAATAGTAACACCTGTTGTTGATTCATCATAAGATAAAGTATCATCTCCAATTCCTGCTACAAATGAGTTATCATTTGCATCACCTTGAACAATATTTCCATTTTCATCATTTGATACATCAATATTTTCTATATATCTTATTTGGTCAGTTCCTTCACCTGTTGCATGGTCAGCATCTGCTCTTAGGTTAATATTAATAGCATTTGCACTTCCTGAATAATCTACCCAGTCACCATTTGCTCCATCATTTCCACCATCAATGATATCATTACCAGTTCCACCAATTAAAGTGTCATCTCCTTCTCCACCAAGTAAAGTATCATCTCCTGCATTACCAGTTAAAGTGTCATTGCCATCTCTTCCTTCAAATACATTGTTTTCATCATTACCAACCATAGTATCGTTTGATGAAGTACCAATAAATCCTTCAATATTAGTAAGAGTATCAGTTCCTGCAATATTTACTGTAGCATCACCATTTGCTCCAAGTGTTACATCTAATGGTCCAGAAACACTGCTATAATCAACAACATCGATATCATCTCCACCATCAATGTCATCATCTCCATCACCATTTGAAGCTACAAATACATCATTACCAGTACTACCTTTTAAAGTATCATTTCCAGTTCCACCAATAATAGTATCATTATCAGCACCACCATCGATATAGTCATCTGCACCTTCACCATCAATTACATCTTCACCAGCATTTCCAAGGATTGTATTTCGACTGCTATTTCCTGATAACTCATCTCCAACTGCACTTCCTGTTAAGTTTTCAATGTCTATTAAAGTGTCATTGCCATCACCAGTTACATATGCTGTTGCATTACCAGAATCATTTAAGTTAATTACAACTTTTGCTCCAATATCAGTATAGTCTGCTGTATCTCCAGTGCCATCACCAGTTCCATTTGCACCACCATCTAAAAGGTCAGCACCAGCTCCACCAATTAAAGTATCATCTCCATCTTCCCCATAAATAGAGTCATTAGAGTCTTGACCGTCGATAATATCATTTGAATCTCCACCCCAAAGTGTATTAACTCCATTATCACCTGTGATATCATCTTCGTATTGACTTCCTCTTGCATTTTCAATATTTCTTACAGTTTGATTATTTAAACCAATAGTTGCATTATCTCCAAGTTGTAAATTTACACCTTCTCCACCATTTAAGTTAGAATAATCTAAAAGGTCAGTTCCACCTTCCCCATTAAGGAAATCATTACCTAAAGAACCATAGATAGTGTCATCACCACTTCCCATAACTAAACTATTAACAGAACTATTTCCTTGAACAATATCATCATTTCCTGTTCCAATTATATTTTCAATATTTGTAACTGTTTCAGTATTTCCGTATGTATCAATAGTTCTATTTGCTGCAATTGAAGTAGCATCATAATTTAAAGTTGTTCCACTTAAGTTTACTACAACCCCATTTGAACCATTTGCTTTAAAGGTCATAGTATCACCTCCAACACCATGTGAGCTACCATCAATAGTATCAGTTCCTTCATCATTTAAAATAGTGTCATCACCACTACCTGCATTTATATTATCAGAACCTAATCCACCTTCAATATAATCATTTCCACCATCACCATAGATTTGGTCATCACCAGCATCTCCATAAACTGTGTCATCATTATTTCCAGCATGGATTTCATCATTGTCATCTCCACCATTGATAAGGTCATTTCCATTACCACCGTAAATTACGTCATCACCACCTCTACCATCAATAGTGTCATTTCCACCATATGTTCTTATTTCATTGTTTTGGTCATCAAACCTAATAATATCTACTCTATTATTATTGTCAGCAGTATAAATATTTTGTATTTGATAGATAAGGTCTGTAGCACCAGTACCATCATCTTGTATCTCTTGGAAAGTGATATTTGTATAATCATTTATTCCATCTTTGTCTACATCTACATCTATTGTTTGAGTATTATTTGCATCAAAGATAATTCCATTTGTTCCTTCATAGTATCTATAATCAATAGTATTTGTTCCAGCTCCACCAATGATAGTATCATTACCATATGCAGATTCAGCTGTATCATTACCAGCACCTAAATCATAAATATCATCTCCGCCTTCACCTCTAACTCTATCATTACCAGCATAAGTAATAAAGCTATTTGCATTACTGTTACCAAAGAAGTTTCTATTTGATGTATTAGTTTCTGAATCTATGATATTATCAATTCCATATACTCTTGTACTTCCTACAGTTCCACCTTCATCAAGATTTACATATGTTGAACCTATATTACTCTTTTCAAAGCTTAACCAGTCATTTCCTGAAGAAGCAGTAGTTGTTCCACCATATAATCTATCATTTCCACCTGTATAATAAAGAGTATCATCTCCATCTCCACCTTGGATTGTGTTATCAGAGTCATCTCTTCCTGCTAAATTATCATCATTTTTAGAACCAATAATATGTTCTACATTTGTTACATAATCTTTTCCACCAAAACCATCTTCTTGTACAGCATAATCTGTTTTTCCTGCTGTATCAGTTTGAGCTCTGTCTAAATCTATATCTACTCCAACATTTGTAGAAACGGTATCGAAAGTAATTGTATCTCCTGAAGAGTGTGCACCACCATCAATATAATCATCACCTCTACCTCCATCAAAAACATCATCACCAGAAAGTCCAAAGAATGTATCATTATAGTCATTGCCATTGTCTGTACCAACATAACCATTAAATCTATCATCTAAACCTGTTCCAATAATAGTTTCAATATGGTCAGCTAAAGTATCTGTTCCATCAGTACCAACATCAACAGTAGCACCTGTATCTGTTCTATTTACAATAATTCCTGAACTTGTAATAATTTGTTCTTCATATGTTAAAGTATCAGCTCCACTTCCGCCTGTAATGTTATCGTCACCTTTATCAAAATAGATAGTATCATCTCCGGCTTGTCCATCTAAGATGTCGTTACCTTCTCCACCATAAATAAAGTCACCATCTGCACCACCTAAAATAGTATCATCACCTTCATCACCTTTTAAAGTATCAGCTCCTGTTCCACCTTCAATACTATCATTACCACTTCCACCTAAGATTGTATCTGCACCATCATTTCCTAGAAGTGTATTGTTTGCACTGTCACCTTTGATAGTATCTACGTTTGTACTACCGATTATTACTTCAATATCATTTGAAATATAATCTTCATATCCAAACCCATCATCAATAGTTTTGTCTTGGTCTAAATCAATATTTACACCTTCATTTCCTGTATTTACACCTGTGAAGTCTAAAGTATCAACTCCTTCTCCACCTATGAAACTATCAACACCATTTGAAGAGTAGAATGTGTCATCACCTTTATCTCCATCAAGTGTATTTACTTCATTTATATCATCACTTCCTCTAATGAAATCATCATTTTGAGTACCAATAATATTTTCAATTCCATCTAAGATATCGAAATTAGCTGGTGTTCCATCTTCTTGTACTTTTTCATTTCCTGCTGTATTATCTTTTGATAAATCAACATTTATAGCTCTTCCATCATTTGAATCAATATGACTATAATCAACTGTATCATTTCCTGTGTCAGTTGTAGTATCTCCACCATAAATAAAATCACCATCTAGTGTTCCATGGAAAGTATCATCACCATCAAGTCCTAATAAAGAGTTTACTTCACCTGTTTTACCAGTGATATCATCATTTGCACTTGAACCTAATACATCTTGAATATCATAAAGAGTATCTACACCTTGTCCTACACCATTTGCTTGATTTGCTTCAAGGTTTATAGTCATATCAACATTTACATCAGAATAATCAATAACATCCCTTGAAGCATCAAAACTTGAACTATTTTGTTCATTACCGTAGATTATATCGTTTCCAGCTCCAGCTCTAAATGTATCTGCTCCTGTTCCACCTACTAAAGTATCATCTCCTGCATTTCCATAAAGAGTATCATCTGATTGTCCACCAAAGAATTCATTATCAGCACTATCTCCAACAATTGTATCAGCTGAGTTTGTTCCAATTATATTTTCAACTCCATCTAGATATTCTGTATTTCCAAATCCATCATTTTGTACTCTATCATTTGGATCAGCTTGTGTTAAATCAATATCTATTTGTTCTGTACCATCTGAATAATCAGCTGTATCATCAAGTCCTGCTCCACCATCTATAGAATCAGTTCCTGCTCCACCTTTTATGTAATCGTTACCATCACCTGCTGCAATTGTATTGTTTTGAGCATCTCCTGTAATACTATCATCTTTAGAAGTACCTATAACATTTTCTATATCTACTAAAGTATCTGTGTCTGTTCCTGAAATAGCTGTTCCAGCGTCTAAATCAACAGTAACTTTACCAGTTAAATCTGAGAAATCAACTGTATCTCCATTTGCACCTTCAGTTCCACCATCAATATAATCACTACCAGCTCCACCTCTAATAATATCATCACCAGCTGCTGTGATTAAAGAGTTTCCTTGGGCATCACCATAAACAGTATCATCTCCACTTCCAGTTATAATATGCTCAATTCCATCTATATACTCTTTGTTTCCATAACCATCATTTTGAACTCTATAAGAAGAATCATCTCCTTCAGTTTGCTCTTTTGTCATATCAACTACAACATCTTGGTTACCATCTGAGAAATCAATAGTATCTTGACCATCTCCACCTTTGAAAGTATCAGCACCATCTAAACCTATAAGGTAATCATTTCCACTTCTACCTTCTATTAAGTTATCAGAATCATTACCTTTTATATAGTCTGCTTTTCCAGTACCTATTACATTTTCAATATTTGAAATAGTATCAGTTCCAAACTCTGAATGGATTCTTTGTGCATTTGTATCTGAAAGATCAATTTCTATACCTGTAAAGTCACCACCATTATAAGTTTCAGCAGATACAACTCTTGTATCACCTGTATCGTCATTTATTAATACTTTTGTAAAGTCTAGTGTATCTGATGTACCATTTGTTGTTCCAGCATCACTATCATCTCCATCAATTACATCATCACCTATTCCTGCATAGATATAATCATTTCCAGCTCCACCTTCAACAGTATCATTTCCTGCTCCTTCTGTGATAGTATCATCACCAGCTAAACCATAAAAAGCATTTGAAGTATCAGTAGAATCAATATCAACAATAATATCTCCACTTCCAGAAATATCAGAACCAATAATATTTTCTATACTATTTCTATAATCTCTTTCAGTTCCTACAAAAATAAAGTTTCCATCTGTTTCTATAGTTGATGTAGCATTCGAGTAATCAGCTGTATCTGAACCTTCACCACCATAAAGGTCATCATCACCAGTTCCACCCTCTAAAGTATCATCATCATCTCCACCTTCAAGTCTATCGTTACCAGCTCCACCTATTAAAGTGTCTTCTCCTGCTCCACCTTTTAAAGTATCTTCTCCATCTAAACCAGAGATTGTATCATTACCAGAGTTACCTTCTAGGATATTATTTTGATTATTTCCTATGATATCATCAGCTTGTTCAGTTCCTTTGATATTTTCAATATCACTTATAGTATGTTTATTTCCATTTATATCAACATTATCACCATCAGTATCTGTTAAATCAACAGTTACTCCATGTGTAAGTACTTGTGAATAATCAACTGTATCTCCGGCGCTTGTATTAGTTCCACCATCAATGTTATCACCATCAAAAGAGACACCAATGAAAGTATCATCACCAGCATTACCTTTTAAGGTATCAGCTCCTGCTCCACCATCAATAATATCATTTCCAGCTCCACCTTCTACACTATCAGCACCAGCACCAGCATTGATTGTATCTGCGCCATCATTTCCAAGTATTGTATTTACTTCTGCATTTCCTGTGATAGTATCATTTCCAGTAGTACCAATTACATTTTCAATATCTTTAACTAAGTCTTGTTTTGAGTCTCCATTTACATGTGCAGTTGCAAAATCATTTCCATCTAAAGCACTTAAATCAAGCACTAAATCAGTAGAAGAGTTTGAACTATAATCAATCCAATCTCCATTATTATCAGAGTTGCCACCTTCAATAGTGTTATTTACTCCAGCTTTTGTTACAAAAGTATCATCGAAATCTGACCCTACTACATGTTCAATAGAGCTTAATGTATCTCCATCACTTGCAGTTCCTGCCTGTAAATTTACAGTAACACCAGCAGTTAATGCAGCATAGTTATAGTTTACTTTATCTGTTCCAGCTCCACCAATTAAAATATTTGCACTTGTATTTCCAGTAAATGTATCATCTCCACTAGTTCCTGTTATATTTTCAATATTTCTAATTGTATCTGTGTGTTGAAAAGTTTCTGTATCATCATAAACTTCAACATTTGAATCAGTATCAATATCTTCATCTAAAGTAGCAATAATCTTATTATTTGAATCTGTTAATGCACTATAATCAACAGTATCACTATCACCTGCATTTGTTCCACCATCAATTGTATCTGCTCCATCATCTTGTGCTGTTGCATAGAAAGTATCATTTCCAGTTCCACCACTTAAAGTGTCAGCATCTGCTCCACCATAGATATTGTCATTTCCTGCATCACCTGAGATACTATCTGCACCAATTCCACCATAAAGTGTATCATTGTCATTACCACCTAATAAAGTATCAGCTCCTGCTTCACCCCAAATTGTGTCATCGCCACTTCTACCTTCTAAGATGTTATCTTCACTACTACCTTTTATAGTATCATTCTCTTCAGAACCAATTACATTTTCAATATCATAAAGTTCATCTGTTCCTTGGTCATTTAAGTTTGAGCTATAAGCTTCTCCTTTTGAAGCTAAATCTGAAGTATCATCAGTTTCTAAATCAACTGTCATACTTGTTAAAGCACCACTATAATCAACAGTATCCGACTCACCATCATCTACAGTAGCAGTTACAGTTCCACCACTTATAGTAACATTTCCACCAGCAATAATATCATCACCTTTATCACCTCTTATGGTGTCATTTCCAGCTTCACCAATGATAGTATCATTATCATCTCCACCTTCAATATAATCATCATCTGCTCCACCATAAATTTGGTCAGCATCTGCTCCACCATAGATACTATCAGCTCCTGCATCACCTTTTAGAATATCAAAACCTGAACCACCTCTTATGATGTCATCACCTGTTCCACCTTCTAAAAGGTCACTTCCTTCTTCACCCCAAAGTTCATCATTATCAGCTCCACCATATAAAGTATCACTTAACGCATTTCCTCTTAAAGTATCATCTCCATCCATACCTGAAATAGTATTTGCTTGATTATCACCTGTGATATTATCTTTTAAGTTTGTACCAATTACATTTTCTACATTTGTAATTGTATGATGTACATTTGCAGTATCACCATCAACATAAACATTTGCAGGACTTCCCGCTTGAAGTACAATATCAACACCTCTATCAGTAGAGAATCCTGATGTAACAATAGAATTATAGTCGATAGTATCTATTTCACTTCCACCATCAATTACATCTCCACTATAATCTGAGATATCTGTAGAACCTACATTAAAGCTATCATTTCCAGCATCACCATATAAGTAATCAGCATCAGCACCACCAATGATAGTATCAGCTCCATCTCCACCATGAAGTTCATCACTTCCAGCCATACCAGATAAAGTATCATCACCTCTTTGTCCATAAATAGTATTTGAAGCACTATTTCCAATAATAGTATCAGCTCCATTTATAGCTGAGTCTGAACCTTTAATATTTTCAATTCCATATAATGAGTCTTGCTCTTCACTTCCTGTTGTAAAACTTCCATCACCATCGTTATCAATAGTTACTGTTGAAACTGTGTTTTCATCATCTTCTAAAGTTACAGAGATTTTATTTTGATTTGTATAATCAACTGTATCACTACCACTATCTGTATGAGTAGCCCCATCAAAAGAACCACCATAAATAGTGTCATTGCCACCAAGACCTACAAAAGTATCATCTCCTGCATTTCCACCTTGTAAGATGTTTGCATCAGTTGTACCTTGCATACTATCATTACCAGCTCCACCAATAGCATTTTCTATACTATAAATTGTGTCATCATCAAGTGAATCTCCAAGAACTGTTGAGCTATCATTTAATAAGTCAAGTCGTAAATCTTTTGAGCTATCTAAATACTCATAACTAATAGTGTCATTACCTGTTGAACCATTAATTGTATCTGCTCCTGCTCCACCTAAAAGTGTGTCAGCACCTGCTCCACCAAAGATTGAGTTATCATTTGAATCAGCATAGATTGTATCATCTCCACTTCCACCAACAATATTTTCAAAACCTTTGATAATGTCATTATCTCCATTATTTACAACAACTTCCCAAGAGTCATTTGTAGGATTTTGACCAATATTTACAGAAATATTTTCACTTAAAGAAGAGTAATCTAAAGTATCATTATTTCCAGCTCCACCATCATAATAATCAGCTCCATCTGTAGCACTTGTAGCTTTTACAGTATCATTACCTTCTCCTGCAAGAACAGTATCTGCACCATCTCTAGCTTCAATATAGTCATCACCTCTTTGAGCAGTAATAATATTATCACTGTTACTTCCATAAATAGAATCTGATCTTACCTCATCATTTGAACCAATTACATTTTCTATTCCATATAAAATATCATCACCCTGACCTTGTTCAGAGTTATTTCCATCTGATTTTCCATAAGTTTCAGTTCCAGAGATACCACCAGTTAAAGATACATCTAAATCAATGATTAATGATTCAATTGCATTTGAATAATCTACAGTGTCGTTTCCTACTCCACCATAAATAATATCATTTCCAACTCCACCTGTTAAAGTGTCATCTCCAGCTCCACCTGTTAAAGTGTCATCTCCACTTCCACCATCTATTGTGTCGTTTCCTGCTTCACCATTTAAATCATCAGCTCCATCTTCTCCAAATAGTTGGTCATTTCCATCTTGTCCAAAGAAAGTATTATTTTGAACATCCCCTTTGATATAATCATTATCTTGAGTACCTACAACATTTTCTACATTTAAGATTTCATCATTATTTGTATGGCTATGCACTGTTACAGTTTTTTTATTTGCACCATCTAAAGTTACAGTTATACCCTGTGCATTTGCAGCTGCACTATCAATAGAAGAATAATCAATAGTATCGTTTGTACCTATTCCACCATCAAAATAATCAGCTCCATCTTCTGCACCAGTTAAAATATCATTTGTATCATCATAAGCTCCAGCGATAAAAGTATCATCACCTTTTCCACCTTCAATACTATTATTTGCAGTTGAACCTATTATTGTGTCATCATTTTGTGAACCAATTAAATGTTCAATATTTAAAAGAGTATCTGTATCTGAAGTTGAAACAGTTTGAGCATCTGTTGTTCCTAAATTTACATTTATAGAGTTTGTATAGTTTTCATAAGAGATTGTATCATTTAAATCTCCTGCAGCTATTCCACCATTTATAGTATTTGTTTTTTGGTCTTCATTCATAATGAACATATCATTTGAAGTTCCACCAATTGCATTTTCTATACTAATAATAGTATCAACTTCTGGGGCATTTGTAGAAGCTTGATTATTTTTAAAATCAACAGTTACAGAAAGAGTTTCATCACTATAATCAATAGTGTCACTTCCTTCACCACCATCTATATAATCATTTCCACCTTTTCCACTAATTAAATCATCACCATCTAGACCTCTTAAAGTATTTACATCATCATCTCCAGTGATTGTATCATTACCATTACTTCCAGTGATATTTTCCATATCTTTTAAATAATCACTTACAGTTGTAGTTCCGCCTTGATAAATATCAGCACTATAATAGCCATCTGCATCTGCACCATTTGATAAATCAATTACAACTTTATCTTGTGTCGCATCATTTACTGTGATACCTTCATAAGAGATACTATCTCCATTTGTTTCACCTGATTCATCATCATTTCCATCAAATCTATTTGAAACATCAAGTTTTGAAACAAAAGTATCATCATATTTTGAACCAACGGCATTTTCTATATCATATAATTCATCAATACCTTCACCCGTACCTCTATTAGTTACAAAGTTAACTTCTACACCATTTGTAGCATTTGAGTAATCAACTGTATCAACTCCAGCATCACCATAAAGGATATCGTCATTTGCTCCACCTAATAAAGTATCATCTCCATATCCTGCATAAATAGTATCTGAACCATCACCTCCGTAAAGTATGTCATCACCACCATTTACATCAGTTCTAGCTTCATCATCTCCATAAATAGTATCTGATTCACTTCCACCTTTGATTTCATCATTTCCAAGTCCACCTACAAGTAAGTCTTCTCCAGCTTCACCTAAAATAGAATCATCATCAGCTCCACCATAAACTCTATCTACTCCTGCTCCTGCATAAATAGTATCGTTTCCAGCTTCCCCATAAAGAGTATCTTTACCATCTCCTATACCACCTAAGATATAGTCATTTCCAGTTCCACCGTAGATAGTATCAGCACCTTCTCCACCATCTAAATATTCATATTGTGTAGCACTTGTACTATCATCAGTATTTGAACCACCTTCGATATAATCATCTCCTGCTTCACCTTTAATAGTATCAGTTCCAGCTTCACCTTTTAAAGTATTATTTGAACTATCTCCTGTAATTGTATCTTCATTTTGAGTTCCAACTATATTTTCAATTCCTGAAACACTATCATTTCTAACAGTTGTATTTGAAGAGTTTTTAAGAAGTAAACTTTGTGAACTTAAATCAACATCTACATATAAAGTATTATCACTTACTTGACTAAAATCAACTGTATCTCCAATACTAGAGTTGTTTCCTCCAACTATGATATCTGATTCACTTCCTACTGCTGCTTCTTTTACATAGAAAGTATCATTTCCATTTCCACCTTGGAAAGAGTTACTACCAGAGTTACCAGTGAAAGTATCATCTCCTGCTGTACCAATTACATTTTCTATATTTATTAAAGTATCACTACCTTGTGGTACGCTTGCTTGTGTTACCGCAACATTAGCACTTGAAGTATTTGATAAGTCAACTACAATACTATCATTTGCACCCGTTAATGAAGAATAATCAACTGTATCATTTTCATCACCTACGTGTTCAGAACTTGGATTAGCTAAATTTGTAATACCACCATTAAAAGTATTTGATTCACTGTTATTACCTCTAAACATATCAGCATATTGTGAACCAATTGCATTTTCAATATCAGTTAATGTGTCATTTCCTTGACCACCACCTACATTTTGAGAAACTCCATCTATTCCTAAATCAACTGTTACACCACTTGTAGCGTCAGAATAATTTACAGTATCTCCGTTTGTATCTGTTCCACCATCAATGATATCATCTCCTGCACCACCTGCTATGATATCATCTCCTGCTAAACCTTTTAGAGTATTTTTATTTCCATCACCAGTAATAGTATCATTACCATGACTTCCTGTGATATTTTCTATATTTTCTAAAGTATCTACAACATCAGTTCCTGAACTTTTAATAGTTACAGTGTCAGTTGCACCTGATAAATCAGCAATAATATAATCCACATTTTCTGTTCCAGTATAATTTGAACCAGCTTTATCATTTTGTAAATTTGTATAATCTACTGTATCGCCATTTACTCCATGTGTTAGACCGTTAAAATTGTTTGCTGTTGTATGGTCTGAGTAGAAAGTATCATCATATGAAGAACCTATAACATTTTCAATATCAATTAATGTATCACTTCCTTGTGATGCTGAAATAGTTTGAGAAGTACTTAATCCTAAATCAACAGTAACCCCATCACTTGAGTTTGCATAAGTTGCAGTGTCTATTCCAGTTCCACCATCAAGGATATCATTTCCACCCTCACCTTCTAAGATATCATTTCCAGCATTACCTCTTAATGTATTTGCTAAATTGTTTCCTGAAATTGTATCTGCTAAGTTTGAACCAGAAATATTTTCAATATTTGAAATAGTGTCATCATTTACAGTATCACTTACATCAACTGTTGTACTAACCCCATTATCTTCTAAGTCTACAGAAATTGAATGATTTGTATCTAAACTTGAATAATCTAAAGTATCACTTCCATTTGCACCATTAATTACATTTGTTTCATCAAACTTAGTAATAAAAGTATCATTACCTTCGCTTCCTTTAATATTTTCAATATCATAAAGAGTATCAGTTTCTAATAGATTTGAACTATTATCATATACCTTTGCATTTTCATTTTCTAAATCTACAACAACATGTTTTGTACCATCTGATAGATATTCATAAGTTACTAAATCAGAGAAGTTATCTGTTCTATTTTCACTTCCTCCATAAATAGTGTCATTTCCACCTCTACCCATGAAAGTATCAGAAGCATCGCCACCAATAAATAGTTCATCTTCACTATCTGAACCATAAATAGTATCGGAAGAATTACTTCCTACTACTTCTTGAATTGAAATTAAATCATCAGTTGAACCATCTCCATCATTTGAAACTTCAGTAGCATTTTCCATATCAACTACAATTTTTCCAGCTGCATTAGAGTAGTCTGCTCTATTTGTACCAGTTCCACCATCTAAAGTATCAGCTCCTGCTCCACCACTTAAAGTGTCATTTCCAGCATCACCTCTAAGAGTATTAGCATTTGAATCACCTTTGATAGTATCATCTTGTGATGAACCAACAATATTTTCTATTTCTTTAATATAATCATTTGAAGAACCATCTACATTTACAGTTACATAATCATTATTCCCTGCATCTGTATTTGAAAGGTCAACACTAATAGCTGAATCTAAAGCTGAATAATCAACAGTGTCTCCACCATTATTTTCATCTACTTCTCCACCTATTATATAATCAACTCCATCATCTCCATTTTCTAAGATACCGTCACCGTTATCATCAAGTCCAGCTTTAAAGATATCATCTCCATCGCCACCAATTAAAGTATCACTTCCACCAGCACCAACTAAAGTATCATCACCTTGGAAACCATCTAAAAGGTTAGAATCATTATCTCCCCAAATATTATCGTTTTTAACTGTACCTTTAATATTTTCAATATCTTTTAATCTATCTGTTTCAGCACCAATAACAGCATCTGCAAATCCACCTACTGTGTTATTTAAGTTTACATCTAAATAGTCACCTACTTTAGAAGAGTAATCAACAGTGTCTCCACCATTTTCTTCTTCTCCTTCTCCACCATCTATAGTATCGTTACCATCTCCACCACTTAAATTATCACTTCCAAGTCCTCCATAAAGAGTATCATCATCGGCTCCACCATCTAGTGTATCATCTCCATCTCTACCATAGATAATATCTACACCTGCTTCCCCTTTAATATCATCATTACCCGTTCCAGATTCTGCTGTGTTTTCATCATATTCTTGGCTTCCACCATAAAGGATATCATCATCGGCTCCACCTTTAATAATATCATCACCTGCTCCACCTAAAATAGTATCATCAGAAGCTCCACCATCAATAATATCAGCCCCAGCATTACCTTCTAGTTTATTTTTAAGGGCATCCCCTGTAATTGTGTCATTTCCTGCTCCACCAATTACATTTTCAACATTTTTAACACCAGTATCATTTGTTCCATTTTCAATAATTACTTGATTACTTGTATCTTGGTCTAATGTTATTGTAATACCTTGGTTTGAAGCTAAGTTTTCATAAGAAATAGTATCGCTACTTCCACTTCCTCCATCAACACTATCAGCTCCATCATTAGCGCCCATGATAAACAGATCATTTCCAGCTTCACCTTCTAAAGTATCAGCTCCACCTAAACCATTTATTGTATCGCCTTCATCTCCACCTTTAATAACATTTGCATTGTTATTTCCAGTTAAAGTGTCAACTCCACTTGAACCAATAATATTATCAAAGCTTGAAACAGTGTCTGTATCATTTGTACCATTTCCATCAGTATCAACATTTGAAACAGCAGTTTGTGTATCTAGATTTACATTTACCCCTGACCCTATACTTGCATAAGATAAAGTATTTGTTCCACTGCCACCATCTAGTGAGTCATCTCCATGTCCACCATCTATTGTATCGTTACCACCAAGACCTAAAATAGTATTATTTTCACTATTTCCAGTGATAGTATCATCTTGTGTATTTGAACCAATTATATTTTCAATATTTGCTATTTTATGGTCTGCTAAACTTGTACCTACTTGAACATCTGTATAAGAACCACTCTCTGCTAGTGTTACTGTTACTTTATTGTTTAGGTTTGTATAATCTATAGTGTCACCATTACCATCAAGTCCTGTTCCACCATCAATAATATCACCTGTAAAGTTATCACCTTTGAAAGTATCTTCTCCTGTTCCACCTTTTAAAGTATCAGCTCCACCATTTCCAGTAATTTCATCATTTCCTGCACCACCATCTATAATATTTACCTCATCATTTCCAATGATAGTATCATTTTGTGCAGTTCCAATTACATTTTCAATATTTGATAATGTATCTGTTTGGTCTGTAGTTGTTCCATTTGTAACTATTGATTGGTTAGTAGTTTCTAAATCAACTTCAACATGGAAGCCAGAACCAATTGAACTAAAGTCAATTGTATCTTTATTTGAAATATCATCTATATCTGCTGAAGCGGTTTCATCAAAACCATCAATTGTGTCGCTTCCATCACCAAGACTTACTTTGAATGTATCATTTCCTGCTCCACCATAAAGGAAGTCATCTTCTGCTCCTCCATCAATAGTGTCATTTCCACCAAGACCTTTTATAGTATTTACTTCATCATTACCAGTTAAATTATCTGATTGAGTTTTTGAGCCTATTAGATTTTGGAAATTTTTAATAGTATCTATTCCATCACTTCCAGTGTTATTTACTTCTTGTGATAAGTTTACAGTTACTCCACCAACAGTTACATTCTCATAAGTTAAAGTATTATTTCCACCAGCTCCATCAAGAGTATTATCTCCTGCATCACCTTCAATAATATCATCAAAATTAGAACCTATAATATTTTCTATACTGTCAAAAGTATCTGTTTTACTCCAACCATCAGTTGCAGTAGCACTTCTTAAACTTGCATCTACTCCTGCATTATCTAATGAGTATGAAACAGTGTCATTTCCTATTCCACCTACTAATCTATCAGCTCCATCAAGTCCAAGAAGTAAATCATCTCCATTTCCACCAGTAAGAGTATTAGCTCCACTATTTCCAATTAGAGTATCATCTCCTATTCCACCAACAACATTTTCAAAGTTTGTAATAGTATCAACACCTATTTCGCTATTATCCACTACACCTTGTGCTGTATTTTGGTTGATTTCATCAGTATTATTATCACCTGAAATATCTGTTGTGATTTGAGTATTACTTAAGTTTACATAAACACCATTTGAAGAGTTAGAATAAGATAAAGTATCTACACCAGTATGTCCATCTAAGATATTATTTGCACTATCACCTTGAATAGTATCACTACCTTGTGTTCCTATGATATTTTCTATATCTGTTAACTTATGGTGATTTCCAGTACCTGAAAGTGTAACATTTGAAATTGCAGTATCATTTAAACTTACACTTATACTCTCACTTGTTCCTAGGGCACTATAATCAACAGTATCACTTCCTCTAGCACCATTTGTTTCACTACCACCATCAATGAAATCATTTAAGGCATCATCTGTATCTTTTACTATTATAGTATCATCACCAGCTTCACCTTTTAAAGTATTCTTTTCAGAATTACCAATAAAAGTATCATCATTTGAACCACCAGTAACATTTTCAATTCCAGTTAAAGTATCTGTTTCATCTGAAGCATTAAATTCATGGGAAATATCTCCATCACTAGCAGCATCATTAGTATCAACAATTACTTTTGGTGAGGCATTTGAAAGATCTGCATAAATAGCTTCAGTTCTTTGTGAGTAATCAGCAGTATCTCCATTAGAACCATTTGCACCACCAATTAATTTATCATTTCCTGTTCCACCTCTTAAGATATCATCATCATCTCCACCATCTAAAGTGTCATTTCCTGCTCTACCTTCTAAAGTGTCATTTCCTGCTCCACCTTCAAAAGTATTATTATTAGCATCACCTCTCATCACATCATTTTCAGTAGAACCAATAATTTTTTCAATACCATAAAGAGTATCTGTACCTACTGTTTTAACTACTTGATTATTTGCTTTTTCTAAATCAACATCAATTTTTGAACCACTTGAATAATCAACTGTATCTATTCCTGTATCTGTTGATTCATTTCCACCATAAATAGTGTCACTTCCAGCACTTGAGAAGAATGTATCATCTCCATTTAAACCTTTTAAAATATTATTTGATGAATTACCTGTTAAATTATCATTTCCAATACTTCCTTCAAGATTCTCAATATTTCTAATAATTAAATCATCAACATCATTTCCATCTATATCTTGAGCAGAACCATTTGATAAATCAACTGTTACACCATTTGCACCAGAATAATTAAAACTTACAAAATCTCCATTTGTTTCATTTCCACTTCCACCATCAATATAATCAATTCCATTTGAAGCACCATTTCCTAAAAGAGTATCATCTCCCTCTCCACCAATTAAGGTATTTGCTTGGGTAGTACCAACAATAGAATCATCACCTGCTCCACCAATAGCACCTTCAATTCCTTTAAATTCACTTCCAACAATCGTGGTTCCATTTAAGGTAAATGTTCCATCTTGTAAATTCACATTTACTTTATCTGTTGCTTCATTAGCTATTTTTGAAAAGTCTGCTGTATCTACAAAACCTGCACCTTGACCAATTTCTCCATCATATACAGTATATCCTCTATCATTTACAATAAAAGTATCATTTCCTAATCCACCAATAAGAGTATCTAGATTTGAAGAGTCAACACCACCTTCACCATCTAAAATATCATCTCCTGCTCCACCATCAATAATATTTTGGCTACTATTTCCAGAAATATTATCATTAAAAGAAGTTCCCTTGATATTCTCTACATTTTCAATTTGATGATCTATTGTATTTGAACCAACTTTTACATAAGTAGAACCATTGTTTTCTTCATTTAAATCTACTTCAATATTTGATGTTAGGTTACTATAATCAGCTGTATCAACTCCTGTTCCACCATTTATATAATCCCCAGTTGATTCACCAACTGTATTTGAGAAGTTAAAAGTATCATCTCCAGCCTCTCCATATAAAGCATCAGCTCCAAGTCCACCTGCTAAAGTATCATTTCCTGCTCCAGCATTAATAATATTATCGCTATCACTACCTATAATAGTATCTGCAAAAGCAGAACCAATAGCATTTTCTATATCTACAAGAGTATCACTCCCTAAGTTACCACCAACATTTTGGCTTCCTGTTTGAGATAAATCTACATTTATTCCGCTTCCTGTAGCATCAGAGAAGTCAGCTGTATCACTACCACCTATTCCCCCGTGTAAATAATCGTCTCCAGCTCCACCTCTTAAAGTATCATCACCACTTTCTCCATATAAAGAGTCAGCTCCTAAGTTACCTACAAGTAAATCTGAATTATCTCCACCTCTAAAGATATCATCATTTGTAGATGTATTATCTCCAATCATAGTATCTTTAAAATCACTACCTTGAACTTCTTCTATATTGGTTAGAGTATCACTGTTTCCATCTGGTTTTAATACTGAATAATCATTTCCTGTTCCATTTACAACAACTTTTGCAGTCATATTAGAATAATCAGCTATATCAGTATCATTTGTACCATCAACATCAACTCCACCATTTATGATATCAGTTCCATTTGAACCATAAAATCTATCGCTACCTTCATTTCCATTAAGGCTATTATTTGCATTTGAACCTGTTATTGTGTCATTTTTTGTACCACCAATTAGATTCTCTACATTTTTTATGGCAGCCTTATCACTTGTAGCAGATACTATAGTTTGTTCATTTTCATTTCCTAAATCTACAGTTATTCCATTTGCAGTATAGTTTGAATAGTTTAATACATCAACTCCAGCTTTACCATCAATACTATTAGTCTCATCATTAAGCGCACTATTCATAATAAAAGTATCATTATTATCACTTCCTATTGCACTTTCAATAGAAATTAAAGTATCTATATTTGTTCCATCATCTGTAGTAGAAGTAGTGAAATTTACTGTTGCGCCATTTGTAGTAGTATTTAAATATGAAAGATTTACACTATCATTCCCAGCTCCACCATTTAAAGTATCAGTTCCTTCGTCTCCACTTAGTGTATCATTTCCATCTTGACCTTCTAAACTATCATCTCCTGTTCCTCCAGAAAGTACATCATCATCGTCTCCACCATCAATACTATCATTTCCTGCTCCACCACTAATTGTGTCTTTACCACCCATTCCTTCAAATACATTATCTACATTATCATCAATATCACCAATAATTTGGTCATCATTTTTTGAACCTCTTATATTTTCAATATCTTTTAATGTATCAACATACTCTCCGTTATACGCTACTTCACCAAACTCATTTGCACCATCAGTTCCAGCATTCATGTTAGCTTTTATACCAAGACCTGATGTAATACCTGAGTAATCAGCAGTATCTACACCTTCTTCACCATCTAAAAAGTTATTGTTAGATTTACCACTTAACCAATCGTCACCTGCTCCACCTGCTAATGTATTTGAAGAGTCATTTCCTATAAAAGTATCATCTCCTGCTCCACCTTGAAGGTTTTCCACATTCTTAATTTGAAGATTTCCAGCAGCACCACCATTTTGATAGTTATAAACTGAACCATCTGGATCATTAAAGGCATGACCATCTGAAGAGTCATTTGAATAGTTAAGTCCTAAGTTAACAGTAACATTACCTGTCTCTCCTTCAAAACTTACAAAATCTTCTTCACCAGCTCCACCATCAAGATAATCATATGTTCCAGCAAGTGTTAAAGAGTCAGTTCCATTTCCTATTAAAGTATCATTTCCTGCTCCACCAATAAGTGTATTTGCATCAATAGTTCCTTTTAAAGTATCGTCATAATTACCACCAATTGCACCTTCAATAGAATTAAAAGTATCACTTCCAAGTCCAGCCCCAATATCAACAGAACCTGTATTTGATAAATCTACATTAACACTTGCATTTGCATCAGAGAAATCAGCGGTATCTATACCATCACCACCATTTAAAATATCATCTCCAGTTCCGCCTTTTAAGATATCATTACCGATTCCACCATTTAAAATGTCATTTCCTGCTCCACCTGAAATAAAGTCATCTCCTGCTTCACCAGAGAGTTCATTTACACCACTATTCCCAAGTAAGGAATCATCATGTCTAGAACCTATTGCATTCTCAATATCAACTAAAGTATCTACTCCAACAAGGTGTTCTGTACTGCCATCCATATCAGATGCACGATTATTTGCTAAATCGACAATTACACCTTTGTCATTTGTTCCGGAACCATTTATATAAGTATAATCTGCAGTATCTATATCAGCTCCACCGTTTAAATAGTCATCGCCTTTTCCACCTGATAGAGTGTCATTTCCTGCATTTGCTATAAAAGTATTGTTATTATCATCACCTTTTAAAGTATCATTTCCTGCACCAGTAGTTACATTTTCTATATTTTTTATGTAATCTTCATCTGTTCCACCAATTTCTACTCTACTTTCAAGGGCACCATTTAAAGAAACTGAAATATTTCCATCAGAACTTGTATATGATGAGTAGTCTAAAGTATCACTTCCATCACCACCATTTACTGTATCTATTCCATCATTTAAAGAAGCTATAAAAGTGTCATTTCCTTTTCCACCATCTAAAATATCAACACCAGTTCCACCATTTATAATGTCATTTCCTTCTTCACCATAAATAGTATCATCTCCAGCTTTTCCAAAGAAAGTATCATCTCCTTTTCCACCTACAAAGATATTATCATCACTATTTCCATTCATAATATCATTTGATGAAGAACCAACAACTCTTTCAATATCAATTAAAATATCTGTTGAACCATCACTTACATCGACTGTAGAATCACCTACATCTTTCATATTTACTTCAATTGATTCTGAACCAATATTTGAGTAATCAGCTGTATCTATAAAAGTGAAGTTATTATCAATAGTTACATTTGTAGAAGAAGTAATAGTTTCAGGACTATCAATAAAAATATTTGTATTATCAGTGTAGATATCACCTAAAGGTTCTTGTCCATTTAAAATTCTAGTAGCATTTGCTTCTTTAAACTCTTTTAAAAAGTTTGCTATTAATTCACTTGCATTTGCACCAGTAGCTGTAAGAGTTAAGCCTGCAATAACAATTGTTAAAGGAGAAACAGAAATACCACTTAATCTAGAGTAATCGCTATTTTTACCCCCATCTAAAGTATCATTTCCAGTACCACCGATTAATGTGTCGTTTCCTGCTCCACCATAAAGAGTATCATTGTTTTCTTTACCATCTAAAACATCATCACCAAAGTTTCCAAAAAGTTCATTATTTTGAGAAGAACCTTTTAAAGTGTCAGCGTAACTTGTTCCCTTTACATTTTCAATACTTGAGATTGTAACATTACCACCATTTATCTCTTGACTAGAACCTAGAGATAAATCAAAAGTAACTGAATTTTCAAACTCTTCAAAACTTAATGTATCGTTTCCAGCTCCACCATTAATAGAGTCATTTCCACCTTTTAAAAGAATATAATCATCTCCACCACCAGTTGAGATTATATTATTACCATCTTGTTTATCAATGATTAAATCAGTATTATTTGTACCGATTACATTTTCAATATTTACTAGTGTATCTTCACCTGCATTGATTGTATTTTGAGATGATCCATCTTGTATAGATAAATCTACTCTAACTCCACCAGCAGTTATATCAGAATAACTTACAGTGTCTCCAATTCCCCCATCAGAATCAGCACCACCATCAATATAGTCATTTCCTAATCCACCACTTAGAATATCATCTTGAGTACCACCTTCAAGATAATCATCTCCATCTTCTCCAAATATAGTATCCTTACCTACTCCACCTTTTAGAGTATTAGCTAAGTCACTTCCTGTTATTATATCAGCTAAATCAGACCCAATAGCATTTTCAACCCCAGTAATTGAAGAGAATCCTTCTCCAAATACTTGTCCATTTTTTAGATTAATTGTGTGTGCGACAGATGATTTTGAAGCATCAATTGTATCACTTCCATCTCCACCTATAATAGTATCTTTTCCACTACTTACAAAAAAAGTGTCATCACCATCAAGACCTTCTAATGTATTACTATTATTATCACCTTCAATAATATCATCAAAATTAGAACCTATTACATTTTCTATATCAAATAAAGTATCGTTTCCATCTGCTCCTGAAACCACACCTTTACCATTTCCATCATCTAAATCAACATTTACTGAACCACTTGCATTTTCATAACTTGTAGTATCATTTCCTGAACCACCTTTTATAATATCAGCACCAGTTCCACCTTCAAGTATGTCATTCCCTGCCCCACCATCTAAGGTGTCATTTCCAGCTAGACCTCTTAAAGTATCATTTCCATTAAGACCTAATAAAGTATTTGTTTCTGCATTTCCTGTGATTGTATCGTTATCTTGTGTACCAGTAACATTTTCAATATTTGAAATAGTATCAGTATTATTTGAAGCGTATTTTTTAGTTACATTTCCTGCACTTAAGTCTGCTACAACTCCCAATTCGTTATCTACATTATCATATGTTGAGTAATCTAAAGTATCATTTCCAACATTTCCATCTACAATATCATTTTCAATACCAGTAGTAATAGTATCATTTGCTAAACCACCAGTAATAGTATTTGAAACATTCTCTTGTTGAGAACCATAGATTATATTGTCATTTATATTTGTAGAGATTACAAATCCTGATTCTATAGGTTGTCCAGCACTACCATTGAATTGTGAAAAAAGATACTCATTAGGATCACCTAAATTATCTATTTCTTTTACATTTACACCATAAAGTTTAAAATAATCAAGAGTTGTTTCAACTGGTGTTTCTACACCCGCTCTTTCATCTTCTGGAATATTTTCTATATTAAACTCAGAAGTTGCTTCTATTTTCATCTCAAAATTTGTTTCTTGATCTCTATCCATTGAAATTTTTATTTCAATATTTCCATTTTCATCAAGGGTAAAACCTTCTATTGCAGGTGTATCTGGGTTATCTTTTGTAATCGTCCAAGAATTTCCTGTTTTAGTAGCATTTAGAATATTAAAACCATCTGGAAAATCATCACTTGAAATAGTAATACTCTCAACTGCAAAACCTATAGGTTGATTTGGAGAAAGTTTTATTGTTCTTGAAATAGTATCTGCATTAAAATAGTTTGAATCATCTGCATTTATTACTAATTTACTTGCTTCTGTAGTAGATATATGTCTATAATCAAGCACTTCAGCATCTGTTTGTTTTACTATTCCTGCTCTACTAGCATTTGCATTTGTACCTGGGTGAATATTTTTATAAGTAGTTCCACCTCCACCCTCTACAGTCATAACTCCTACTGCTGTATCTATACTTTCACTAGAATCTAAATGTTGAATATCTATATCAAAAGTAAGTAAAGCTTTAGTACCTTCAGTTACTGCTTCTTCATCTTCTTTTTTAGAACTATCATCTGTAGCTTCTTCATAACTAGTAAAATCATTTTCAACAATTTCAGGAACATCTACAGGAGGAATTTCAAACTCGTTGTCATTTACACTATCATTTTCTTGTGTTTCTTGTTCTACTAAAACTTCTACTTCTTGGATAATTATTTGAGGGTTTTCTTGTGTTTCTTTGGCAGTATTTTCAGGGATATTTACATCAATGTTTGAAACTAAAGAATCAATAGGCAACGCATTAATTTCTTCAACTTCAGATAAGATATCTCCAAGGCTTAATTGTTTTCCAGAACTACTAGCAAACTTTGGTGGCGTGTCATTGTATCCCATTAAGGCCATAGATACAAAAGTAAAAGTACCATTACCTGGAATATCAATTACAATATCTCCCCCTACAAGTTCATATTCTAAATCTTCTAGGTTAACACCAGGAATTTTAAAATCAACCAAATCCCCTGGTCTTACGTAAACTGAAACATTTTCATTTACTTTAGGTTTATCAATAATCTTTACACTTTTGTCTAGATATTTAACGTATTTGTTATCTGTAGTTGCCATAATTTACCCTTGAAGTATTAAATTGTATAAATTATAGCTAAAATCAAATATGTAAATTATGTTTTTTTATATTTATTTATTTTATTTATGTTTTAAAACATATAATATTTATAGATTACTTATTCAAGGGATTTTAAGAAAAAAATTTATTTTATATTTTTATAAATATAATTGCTTATTTCATATTAAAAAATGTACTTTTTGTTACAATTATATATTTCTTTTCAAGTGAGGTTTCAAACTTTTCTGAAGTGTTTTTTAGTTTGCCATAAGCAATTTTTGCAATATCTTTATCTTCCCATAAAATCTGTACAAAAGTTATGACTTTATTATTATGGGCAACTATATCTATTGTATTGTCACTATTATCCCACCAAGGAGCAATTGCTTTTGGAAGATAACCAAAGATTGATTCTTGCTTATCTAAGATAATCTCTTTTATACATTTTTTATAGCTTTGAAATACAGTTTTTTTAATAAACTCTTCTTGAATGATTTGACTTACTTCTTCTAGTTTGTTTTGTTGAAGTAATGAAAGATTTGGATAAATATACAAGAACCAAAATATTAAAGTGTTATCTGTTATTTCATATCTTCCATATTTGGAGTTTTTATTCTTCTCTTCCCCTAAAGGAATAATCTTTTTTATAACCATCATATCTGAAAGTTTTAATAGGTATCTAGTAAGATATGTTGATTTTACATCTAAATATTTTGCGATATCTCCTATTTTTTTATTACCTTTTGCAATTGCTTGTAAAATAGAGCAATAAGTACCTACTTCTGCAATTTCATTTTTTAAAACTTTAATTCCGTAATCAAAAAGATAGGCATTTGATGAGATAAAAAGATTTACAATATTCTCTGTAAAATCAATCTTTGGATTATAATACTTCAAATTAGCAGGAGTTGTGCCTAATAAAGAGTATATATACAAAAGGTCAAGCTTGTTTATATTTGGAAAGAACTCTTTTAATGCAAAAAAGTCTAAGTACTCTAACTTTATAATATTATTTGTAAAAGCTTCTATTTCATTTTTTGCTTGATATTCTAAAAACTGCAAAGAAGTAGAGATAATAATATGTATATTCTTTTTTTTAAGCTCTTTTTTCCAATATTTACACAAAGTATCAAGTGCTTGCTTATCTGTTTTTAAAATAGCTTGAAAATCATCTAACACAAGAATTAGCTTCTCTTTTATCTCTTGGTCAAGTAAAAATAAAATTACTTCTTCAAAAGAGTTAAAAGGTTTTCCTACAGTATTAGTGCCATAAAAATATTTTGAGATACAATTAACCATATGAGTGAAAAAATGACTAGGTATCATCTCATAACTTGAAAAATAAATACAAGCTTTATCTTTAGTAAACTCATTTACTAAAGCTGTTTTACCAATGTTTTTAGCCCCATAAACTATATCTAAAGCTGAATTTACACTTGAATAACTATTATTTAATTTTTCAAGTTCTGCTTTTCTATGTATAAACATTTTGTTATCTTATTCTTTTTATTTTTCTTTTTTTCAAAAGATATATTGAAGAAGATATTTTCTCATTGAAACCTTCTTTTGTTGAAACAATAACATCACTATTTGCTAGTGCAAAATCTTTTTCAAAACTTTTCTTTGTATGGTTTGCAGAAGTAGAATAATGAGCTTTAAACTTCTTTATAAATGAGTAAAACTTGTCATTTCTATCAACAACTCTATATGAATTCATATTTGGATAAATAAAAGTCGTTTTTTTAGAGTTTCGAACTGTTTTTCTATGGTTTTTTGGAACTCTTGTATATTTTTTTAAAGTATCAAAAGAGTCAAGAGTTTGTAGTATTTTTTGTGTTTTGGGTCTTCTTTTTACACAAGCAAGTTTTTCACCATTTGCTGATGAAAAACCCACTGTAGTGTCAGTTTGTACTAAATATATTAAATTAGTATCCATTAGTCATTTAAAAATTCTTGGATAGATTTAACAGCTAATCCATCTTTTTTTCTTAAAGCTTTCATTGCTTCTATACAAGCAAGTGCAGTTGCAGCTGTTGTACCATAAGGAACATTTTCTTTAAGTACTGCTCTTCTGATATCTTGTCCATCTGATTTTGATGACTCTTTTCCATCACTTGTATTAAAGGCTAATGCAATTTCACCATTAGTTATTGCATCAGTAATATTTGGTCTACCCTCAGAAATTTTAAGTACTTTTTCACACTCAATTCCAGCTTCACTTATAACTTTGTGTGTTCCACCAGTCGCAACAACTGTAAAGCCATTGTCAATTAATCCTTGAGCAATTTGTGGTGCAAACTCTTTATCTAAATCACATAAAGAGATAAATACTTTTCCTTCTGTTGGTAAGCCATTTTTAGCTGCACTTTGTGCTTTTGCATATGCTTCACCAAAGTTATCTGAAATACCCATAACTTCACCAGTTGATTTCATCTCAGGTGTTAAGATTGGGTCTGAACCTGATAATTTATTGAATGGGAATACTGCTTCTTTAACTGCAATATGACCTTTTAAGATTGGTTTTAATACACCATTATCTTCATAAATAATCTCTGAATTATAAGTGTCAAGTGCAGATCTTAAAGATTCACCCCACATAACTCTTGTAGCAACTTTTGCTAAAGGCATACCAGTTGCTTTTGATACAAATGGAACTGTTCTAGAAGCTCTTGGATTTACCTCGATTAAATAGATTTGACCTTTATGAATTGCATATTGTGTATTCATAAGACCAACAACACCAAGTCCTAGTGCCATAGCTTTTGTTTTTTCTTCTAACTCTTTGATTAATTCATCAGAGATTGATACAGGAGGTAAAGAACAAGCAGAGTCACCTGAGTGAACACCAGCTTCTTCAATATGTTGCATAATTCCACCAATATAAACTTCTTTACCATCACAAATACAATCAACATCTAGCTCAATTGCTCTATCTAGGAATTTATCAATAAGTACTGGTGCATCATTTGATACTGAAACTGCTTCATCCATATATTGCTTTAACTCATCAGTAGAGTAAACAATTCTCATACCTCTACCACCAAGTACAAATGAAGGTCTAACTAATACCGGATAACCAATTTTTTCAGCAATTTCAATTGCTTCTTCAACTTCTACTGCTGTTCCATTATCAGGTTGTAATAATCCTACTTTTTCAACAAATGTAGAGAATTTTTTTCTATCTTCTGCTAAATCAATAACTTCCGCAGTTGTACCAATGATTTTTCCACCAGCTTCAGTAATAGCATTTGCTAATTTAAGTGGTGTTTGTCCACCAAAGTGTACAATGATTCCATCTGGTTTTTCTTGCTCGATTACAGATCTTACATGTTCAAAGTCAATTGGTTCAAAGTATAAAATATCAGAAGTATCATAGTCAGTTGATACAGTTTCTGGGTTACAGTTATACATGATTGTTTTTACACCAATTTCATTTAATGCAAAAGAAGCATGAACACAACAATAGTCAAACTCAATACCTTGACCAATTCTGTTTGGTCCACCACCAATAATTAAAACTTTTTTCTCATCTGAAGTTTTTTCTACTTTTGGTAGTTTTGTAATATTTGTAGTTGAGTAAAGGTACGGAGTTAAAGCCTTAAACTCAGCTGCACAAGTATCAACTTCATTGTATTCAAAGTCAATATCTAAAGCTTTTCTTGCAATATATACTTCTTCTTCTGTTTTACCAATAAGAAGTCCAATCATCTTGTCAGAGAAACCATTTGTTTTAGCTTCTCTCATAGCATCTTCATTTGCTAAGATAGCTTTACTCATTGATTTTTCAATATTATAAATTTCTCTAAATTTAGATAAGAACCAAGGGTCTATATTACATAATTCAAAAAGTTCTTCATTTGTAAGACCTTGTCTATAACCATCCATTAAATATCTTAGTCTATCTGCATTTGGTCTTCTAATTTCTGCTTTGATTTTTTCTAAATCATCACAAATTGGGTCAAAACCATGAATTCCAGTCTCCATAGAGCAAAGTGCTTTTTGAATAGATTCGTTAAATGTTCTACCAATAGCCATAACCTCACCAACTGATTTCATACCTGTTGTAAGTGTTGAGTTAGCTTTTGGGAATTTTTCGAAAGTAAATCTTGGAATCTTTGTAACAACATAATCAATAACTGGCTCAAATGAAGCAGCAGTTCCAGTAATATCATTTGTAATTTCATCAAGAGTAAATCCAACTGCAAGAAGTGTTGCAACTTTTGCTATAGGATAACCAGTAGCTTTTGAAGCAAGAGCAGAAGATCTTGAAACTCTTGGGTTCATTTCAATAACAATCATTCTTCCTGTTTTAGGGCAAATTGAGAATTGAACGTTTGAACCACCTGTATCTACACCGATTTCTCTAAGAATTGCAAAAGATGCATTTCTCATATCTTGGTACTCTTTGTCAGTAAGAGTTAATGCAGGTGCAATAGTAGTTGAATCACCTGTATGTACACCCATTGGGTCTAAGTTTTCAATAGAACATACGATAATACAGTTATCTTTTTTGTCTCTGATAACTTCCATTTCGTACTCTTTCCAACCAAGCATTGATTCCATAATCTCAATTTCGTTGATTGGTGATGCCTCAATACCAGCTTCAGCTAGAGCTTTGAATTCTTCCATGTTATAAGCAACACCAGAACCACCACCTGCAAGAGTAAATGAAGCTCTTGAGATAACTGGGAATCCAATCTCTTTTGCTAATTTAATAGCTTCTTCAACAGAATATGCGTTTGCTGATTTTGGTAAATCCATACCGATTTTAATCATTGCTTCGTTGAATAAGTGTCTATCTTCACCTTTTTTGATTGCATCAGGATGAGCTCCAAGGAATTTAACTCCTTCTAGCATACCCTTTTCGTACATTGTAGTTGCAACATTAAGTGCAGTTTGACCACCCATAGTTGGTAAAATAGCATCAATATTTTCTTTTTCAATAATCTTTGCAACAACTTCTTCTGTAATAGGTTCAATGTAAGTCTTATCAGCAAATTCAGGATCAGTCATAATCGTAGCTGGGTTTGAGTTAATTAAAACAACTCTATATCCTAATTCTTTCAACGTTTTCGTAGCTTGAGTTCCTGAGTAATCAAACTCACACGCTTGTCCAATAATTATAGGTCCAGAACCTATAAGTAAAATAGATTTAATATCTTCTCTTTTTGGCATAAAGTTCCCCGTAGTGTAGTTAAAAATTTGGATAGTATATCTAAGAAGTGCTTAAAATCTCGTTAGGAAATCTAGTACCTTAAAAGATACTAGATTTTAGTTTTTTGGAAGGTTGAATTTTTGGTTTTGCAAAATACCATTTTCATCAAATGATAAATAATATAATACATCTTTTTGTACAGGAAATCCTGTTAAATATCTAATTGCTAAATTTGCTTGAAGTGAACCAATGTGCATTACAATTGGGCAAGCAATTCCATTTGGTTTTCTATCATTTATTTTAAATACTGCTTCATATGAAGCTTCTTCAAAGAAACAAACTTGTCCATGAAACTCTTCAACTGTACCATAAATCCATGGTTGCTTTTTTTCCATGCAATATTTATTTATAGCTGCACGACTAGGTAAGTTGTCTGTTGCATCAATGATTAAATCAAAATCTAAATCTCTTTTTGCAAACTCATCAAAACTTTCTACATAAGCAGTTGCTTTTGTATATGGACATCTTGATTCCATAAGCTCTTTTAAAACTTCAGCTTTGTATTTACCATCATCACCAACTTTAAATCCAATCTGTCTGTGAATATTGTGAACACCAACCTCATCGAAATCTACAAGAGCGAACTCTCCAATCCCTGAAGCACCAAGTGCAATACCTAAAGTACAACCTAAACCACCACTTCCGATGATAGCTACTTTTTTATCTTGTAGTGAATCTTGTACCTCTTCACCCCAAAGTTTTATTTGTCTGTTAAAATATTCATGAATCTCACTCATTTTTTATTCCTAAGTATTAAAGTCAAGTTTATTTTTTAAATCTTTTATAATCATAGCAAAATTAGTTTAAAATACAATGACTTTTATCAATTTCAATCTTGAGTAAATTAATAGTTATTAATTATACTCTGGTTTTGGTTGGGCTACTTTTAACTCTTCAGGACTATTTGAATAATCACTATTGTTTGTTGTAGTTTGTGTTCCTATATCATCATAGAACTTCTCTACAAAGTTTACAATTTTATCTAAAACTCTTGGTATCACTTTTTTTCGCTCTAGAAGTTTGGGTTTTACTTTTAGTGTACTTGCTATTTCATCTTTTAAAGGTAATCTTTGCTCATATATATATTTATCTACCACTCTTCTAACCTTTTTACAATCAAGGTTTTCATCACTACATAATTCTTTGTAGGCTTTATCTTTTTCCTCTTCCCAAAACTTATCAAACTCTTCTTCTATATCATCTTCATTTATTGCATATAGGTTTTCATTGATAAACTTCTCTATTAGCTCTTTTTTACTTCTTAGTTGTGGATTGTTCGTCAAGATATTTGAAATATTTTCTTTTTGTTTTTTCTGCTCTTCTTCATCTGAGTCTTTGTATTTAGCTAATAGTTTTAATATATAGGCTACATTTATCTCATCTTTGTGAATAAGTTCTAGTTCAAAATCTACATCATCTAAAATAGATACCTTTTCACCTTGTTCACCTCTTTTTGGTTTCATATCTAAATATTTTGATAAGTAGTCATTAAACATCTGTTCGCTCATAGATAAATCAGACCATTTAAAATCACTAAATCCCTCTAAGATATTTTTGATTCTCATTAATTCTCTAAAAGCTTTGATAAACTCTAGCTTATCATCTTCACTTATAAGAGTATCTACACTAGCTACACTTGGAGCTATTTTAATCAATATGATAAAAGCTTCATTGAACTTTTTAACATACTCTTCGTATGGCTCCATCAAAATAATATCTTTTGCATCACTTCTTGAAAAAAGCGCTATTGCATCATCACAAGCTTTTTTTATGTTTCTAAAGCAGACAATATTTCCTTGTGATTTAACCTCATCAAGTATTCTATTTGTTCTACTAAAAGCTTGTATAAGTCCGTGGTATTTTAGATTTTTATCCACATACAAGGTATTTAATCTTTTACTATCAAATCCTGTTAAGAACATATTTACTACAAGAAGAATATCAACTTCACCTTTTTTTACTCTTTTTGAGAGTTCATTGTAGTAGTTATAAAAAGTCTTGCTATCTTTGGTGCTGTATTTTGTACCAAACATTTTATTATAATCTTTGATATACTCATCTAGCTTTTCACGGCTATGTTTGTTTATATGTTCTTCATCTATATGTGCCCCATCTGATTCGTATAAACCATCTGCACTCTTATCCTCTTCATTATCTGCATATGAAAATATTGTAGCTATTTTTAGATTGTGTTGTTTACTTTTAAAAGTTTCATAATATTTTGAAAGCATATCTACAGAACTAACTGTCATCATCGCAGTAAAATCTTTGTTGTGGGTTTTCCTACTATGGTTTGCTATGATATAGTCAACTATCTTTTCAACTCTATCATCACTTTCAAAAAGTTCTTGTCTATCTATATCTTCAACTTCTATATCAATATTTGTAGCACTATTTTCTTTTTCTTTGTATCGTCCTATATACTCAACTGAAAATTTTAAAACATTTTCATCATTTATGGCATCTGTTATCACATACCTATGAAGTCTATCATCAAATAAATCTGCTGTTGTTCTTTTGCCTAATTTATTTCCCATAGCATTTTCAGGGAATATTGGTGTTCCTGTGAAACCTATCATTTGATTATTTGTAAAGAACTTGTTTATATTTAAGTGTGTTTCTCCAAACTGGCTTCTATGGCACTCATCAAAGATAAAAACTATATGTTTATCTTTTTGTTTTGACATCTTTTCTATATATTTTCTTTTTTTAATTGCTGTGTTTAGTTTTTGAATTGTTGTAACTATTAACTTTGTATCATCACTAAACTGTCTAACTAAAGTAGCAGTATTATCTGTACCATCTACACTTCCATCACTAAAAGAGTTAAACTCTTTTGTAGTTTGAAAATCTAAGTCTTTTCTATCTACTACAAAAACTACCTTATCTACTTTTGGAAGTTTCACAAGGATTTGTGCTGTTTTAAAAGAGGTCAAAGTTTTACCACTTCCAGTTGTATGCCAAATATATCCATTTCTTGTAGAAGTAGTAACTTGCTCTATAATAACTTCGACTGCATAAAACTGATAAGGTCTTAAAACCATAAGTATCTTATCAACTTCAGCTAATACTATATACTTACATATCATCTTAGAGATGTGGCATCGCTCTAAAAAAGAACTTGTAAACTCTTCAATATTTGTGATATTTTTATTATCTTTATTTGCCCAAAAGAAAGTTTGTTTGAAGGTTTGTTTTTTATTGTTTGCATAATACTTTGTATTTACTCCATTACTTATAACAAAGATTTGAATATATTGAAACAATGCACTGTTTGCTCCATAAGAGTGTTTTTGATAACGATTGATTTGATTAAAGGCTTCTTTTAGCTCTAAACCTCTTCTTTTTAGTTCAATTTGTACAAGAGGAAAACCATTTATCAAAATAGTTACATCGTATCTGTTTTTATAAGTACCATTTATACTGATTTGATTTGTTACTTGAAATAGATTTTGGCACCAATGTTCAGAGTCTAAGAACTCCATATAAAAGTTTGTACCATCATCTTTATTTAGAACATACTTATCTCTTAGTTTTTTTGCTTTTTCAAAAACACTTCCACTTTGTAGATGGTTTAGTATCTTTTTAAATTCATTGTTGGAAAAAGTTGTTTTATTGTGTTTTTCTAACTGTTTTTTTAGGTTTTGTTCTAGCTGTTCATCATCTTTTATAGATACTCTTTCGTATTTTAAAGATTTAAGTTGTTTGATAAGATTTTCTTCTAGTATTGCTTCACTTTGGGTACTCATATTTTATTTAATCCATTTAGGTTTTTTAATAGACTCATCAGAAGAAGAAGTATAACCTTCAATAGCTTGTGAGACTTTTATTGTTTGTTTTATAAGTTTTTTATTAATTGGATTCTTATTCAAAATATTCCTTTATATTATTTTAGCATATTTTATATTTCTTGCATATTTGTAAGTTTTCTGATATAGTTTTATAAAAGTTCCCATCTACTGATAAGACTCCAAGGGAGGCTTCGCAAGATAGGTAGAATGGGTCATTAATAATTATATAAGTATAATTGTATTATACTTTTCTCGCTCAGATACCATTGAGTATCAAGAGGTGGCTTTCGTCTAGCCTATAGGCGAACAACTTTTAAAACCATTCACAATTATTCAATCTGGAATCAACTTTATTTATATAGTCTTCATATTTGTTTTGAAACTTATCCTTTTTCTTTTGATTATCAATATAAAAACTTGTAACTAAATATGAACTACTATTTCCCAATTTTTGAAGAATAACAACAAAGTCATTATCATAAGCCCAAAGATACAATCTAATTTTTCTGGTATCTTCATAATAATAAAACATCTTAATTTTAATATTACTATAATTTAAGATTATTGTTTTTATCCATTTAATTCTAGAAGCTCTTTGACTATCAAATTTTCTTTGTCCTCTATCTTTTTTTGTTATAACATGCCAAAATATTTTTTCTTTTCCATCATTTTTATCGTATGTTTTAGGGTCAATAAAAATTGTTTCATTAAGGTAAACATTATTATCAATAAAATCAATTTTAAATATATTATAGAGGAAATCTATTTTTTTATTATCTTCACAACAATTACTAAAATCAATAATTTCACTAAACATAAGATTTCCTTGGATGAAATCTATATATTCTAAATTTTTCTTCCCATTGAGGGGTAGAATCATCAAGAGGAAATCCACTTAGTCTTTCAATCTCATTTATAATAAACTGCTTAATTTCACTTACATGTTCAATATCTTTTCTATTTTTATATCCAATAGAGCCTATTAAAACATCACATAATTGCATTATTTGTGACTCGTGAGAATGAATAATAGTATATGTAGTATTGATATATCCATAAAATGTATTATGTACTACATCATTTAATTCTCTAACCCTCTTGGCACCCTTTGTATCTTTATAATCCATAAATATATTAAAGTTTTGTTCAACTTTAAAAAAAGGAAGCAATGCATAATAATACATTTTGTAATAAAATTTATCAGATTCTCCATCATTATATTTATCATGGTTTAAATTTGATTTATTGATTACTACCTGAGCATTAAACTTCATATCAACTCTGGAAAAAAAGAATTCTAATAATTCAGTATAAAAGTTTTTTTTATTGCTATTTAGTTTAGTCCACTTCAGTTCATTCAATGCATTATATTTATGTTTAAGATGTTTTATATATCTATTAATATATTCGACCTGAGAATTTTCACAACATATACCGCCAATAACCATAATATCTGATTTATCACTGTATAAATGATTACTTTCATCGCAAAATATTTTATAATTTGACATATTCTTCCTTTATATTAATTATTTACACAAACATCTTTTGTAAAAGTGCTTTTTTAAACTTTTGAGTCTCTTTTAGGGCTTTTTTATTTTGTGATATTTTTGTATCAAGAGAGGATAAAAAATTTGCTATTTTTGTTTGTTCTTCTACATCAGATGGGGAATATACTTTAAATTTTTTTAAATCACTTCCATTAATAGAATTAATAGTAGCTCCTAAATTTTGATGAACTTGCTTAAAGAAAAATGATGTTTGCAACCAATGACTAATTAACTTATTTAATTCACCTCTAAAAACTGTCATAAAAGCACCATGTGTTGATTTTGGAATATCACTTTTAATAATTATACTTTTACCGATTAATCTTTTTGAGCCATTTCTAACACATATCAATATATCATTCTCTTTAGTTAAATATTCATCTTTAACATCAATATTAACATAAACATTGTCTTTAAATGAAATTTTTCCATTTTGAATATTCGATGACCTTAAAACTAGAAGACCATTTTCAGTAATGTCATTTGGAGAATATGTTAATCCATTAATCAATCTGCCATAATTACATAATTTTTTCTCTTGCCACTTAGGATAATCACTTCCATCTGCTTTTTTAAATCTAAGCTTTTGTGAAAATATCTTTTGCATCATAGCTTTTTTATAGTTTTGTAGTAACTCATCTTTTTTTGATAGTTGATTTATCTTTTTATCAATAGAGGATAAAAAAGAGGCAATTTTTTCTTGCTCTTGTTTTTGTGGTAAGTTTATTTTTACAGAATTAACTAATTCACTACTAATATTATTAACAACTCCACCAGCAGCTAATCTTTTATATTGTTTTTGAATCCATTCAGAGCCTAAAACCTGTAATAAATATTCTTTATCAAAATAATCACTAAACTCCCTAATCACAAACCAACCATCATGTATATACCCATCAATATTTAAAATAATTGGTTTACCATAACTCATTGAATTTGATAGAATTATTTCACCTTTATTAACTTTTCTTGATTTCTTTGCACCTTCATTTGTAATTTTTTCTTCGGTTCTATTTATAAAATTTTTTCCATTTATAATATCTCCTATCTTAATCCAATTAACTCCATCAACAGAATTTGTGATATATTTTACTATTGGTCTGGGAGAACTCCCTCTTTGTAATTTAACTATATTTTTAAATATATTTTCTTCCCATTCCCCAGAAAACTCTTTAAACCTAAGCTTCGGCACTCTTAGTTTTTCATTTTTCATTATTCACTCTTCATTTTAAAAGGGAGTTTTAATACCAAGCTCATCACAAAAGCTTTTTATCACTAGGTCATTTTCAATTATCTGCTTATCAAGTTCTTTAAGTTCACTTGAAACCTCATCTAAGTCTATTTCCTCTTCTTCCTCAAAAGTATCTACATATCTTGGAATATTTAGATTGTAGTCGTTTTCTTTTATCTCTTCTAGGCTTGCTTTGTATGAGTATTTGTCTTCTTGGATTCTTTGTTTGTATGTTGTTACTATTTTTTCTATATTTTTAGCTCTTAGATAATTTTGATTTTTCATCTTTTCAAAATGTTTTGAAGAGTCTATAAAAAGTACATCATCACTATCTTCTCTACATTTTTTAAATACTAAAATACAAGTAGGTATAGAAGTTCCATAAAAGATATTTGCAGGCAAGCCTATAACTGCGTCAAGATAGTTTCTATCTTCAATCAAGTATTGTCTTATATGTCCTTCTGCACTTCCTCTAAATAAAACTCCGTGAGGTAATACTACTGCCATAGTTCCATTGTCATCAAGATGGTGTATCATATGCTGTACAAAAGCAAAATCAGCTTTTGTTTTAGGTGCTAGCTTTCCGTATTGGGAAAATCTATCATCACTTAGGTGTAGTGGATTTGCCGACCAGTGAGCAGAAAATGGAGGGTTTGCAACTATTGCTTCAAACTTCATATTTTCGTGTTGTGGTCGCTCTAGGGTGTCTTCTTGTTTTAAATCAAATTTTCTATAGTGTACATCGTGCATTATCATATTCATACGAGCAAGGTTATATGTAGTTCTGTTTAACTCTTGTCCATAGAAGTTTGATACATCTTTCACCTCTTTTGCAACCCTTAAAAGAAGTGAACCAGAACCGCAAGTTGGGTCATATACTGATTTTAGTTTCTCTTTGTTTGTTGTAACTATTTTTGCTAGGATTTTTGAGACACTTTGAGGAGTATAAAACTCCCCTGCTTTTTTACCAGCACCTGCTGCAAATTGTGAGATAAGATACTCATAAGCATCCCCAAGTACATCTCTATCGTGGTTTTTTAGTTCAAAATTTATCTCATCAAGATGAGCTAATACTTTTGAGATAAGAGTATTTTTTTGCTCTTCTGTTCTTCCAAGTTTTTTAGAAGTAAGGTCAATATCTGAAAACAAATCTTCAAAATCATCTTCACTCTCATGCCCCATAGTTGAAGCTTCAATATTTCGTAAAATCTTTGTCAAATCATCTAAGATAAAATTGTCTTCGTCACTGTTTCCTCTTTTGGCAATAGCAGAGAAAAGTTCACTTGGTTTTAGAAAGTATCCGAGTTGCTCTAGTGCATCTTCTTTGATAGCTTCAAGATATTCTGTATCTTTTTTCTCATCAAGGTTTGTATATATAAGTTTGTCTTCTTCTAAAAGCTCATTTGCATAAGTTTCCATCTTTTCAGATAGGTATTTAAAAAAGATAAATCCAAGGATATAATCCCTAAATTCATCAGCATCCATTTTACCTCTTAGGGTATTTGCTATATTCCATAATTGTTGTTCTAATCTTCGTTTATTTTCTTCACCCATAAAAAACCTATTGTATTATTTTAAAGGTGTTTATTTTACTAAAGATTTGCAATATATAAGCTAAAAGCAAACTCTTTGATTTTTCAAACTTATAAATCCATCTTTTGAAAATATCACATAATCAAATTGTTTCAAATTGACAAAATAAATATTCTTAGATATAATACTTTTACAAATATCCTTCGGGACGACTCACCTTTTTAGGTGAGGTTACTTTATTAGTTCCATAAATTTTTTCTTCATATTTTCAAAATCATTTTCTATCATAAAACACCCTCTTCTTTCAAACTTATAAATCCATCTTTTGAAAATATCATATGGTCAAGTAGTTCTATTCCTAAGATTTTGCCTGATTCTTTTAGCCTTTGTGTTACTTCTATATCCTCACTACTTGGTTTTAGAATATTGCTTGGGTGATTGTGTGCTACTATTATGCTAGCGCATCTTTTTTCTATGGCGTGTGAAAATACTTCTCTTGGATGAACAAGGCTTTGATTTAGAGTTCCTATTGTGATTACTTTTGTTTCAAGTAGATTATTTGCTCCATCAAGATATAGGCATAAAAAGTATTCTTGTTGTTTGTTTTTATATGCTTTTAACTCTTGATAGACATCTTGGCTTGAAGTTATTTTTATATTTTGGTTTTGTATTAAGTGTCGACGGCTTAGTTCTATAGCACTTAGTATTTGACAAGCTTTTGCTTTACCTAAGCCATGGATTTTAAGTAGCTTTTCTAGGCTGATATTATCAAACTCTTTTTCAAGAAGTTTTACTAACTCCTTAGCTAAAGAAATAACATCTTTTCCTTTTATACCACTTCCTAATAATATAGCCATAAGTTCATAGTTTTTTAAAGCACTTAAACCTTGTTTTTCTAGCTTTTCTCTTGGTTTGTCTATTGCATCTAATTTTTTAATAGTAGTTTCCATAAACCTCTCCTAAATAGTAGAAGAAGTTTATCAATAAATTTTATTTTTTGTTATTTATATGTCAGTTTGCAATATTTTATTGCAGTATTTCTATTTTAAAAAGGTTCTTCTTTGTTAGTTTTTTCTTCTTGTGTAAATACAAGTTTTGCTTCATCTAAAAGCTTTTGTGCTTCTTCTAGCTCTTTTATTCCGTTTTTATAAACATCAAGTGAATCACTTAGTGTTATATCTGGATTTGAAAGTTTTTCTAAAAGCTCTTTTGCTTTTTCAATTTTCTTTTCAAAAACTATTTCTTCTTTTATTTCTGTTTCACTCATTATTTATTCTCCAATAAATCTATAATATATTCATCAAATTTTTCTACTTCAACCAAAAATGAATCATGTCCTGATTCACTCTCAATCATTTTATATGTTACTTGGTCACCTTTTCCAATCTTTTCCATGATATCTCTTATCTCTTCCATCTCTTCTGGGAAAAATAGCATATCATCAGAAAAAGAGATTAGGTGTAGTTTACAGTTAATCTTTTGGAAAGAGTTTTCTAAAGTATCTTCATTCCTTCCTGCATCAAAAATATTCATAGTTTTACATATATAAAGATATGAAAGTGGGTCAAAAACTTTTGGAAAAGAGTAAGCATTGTATTCTAAGTATCTTTCTACTTCAAATCTACCAAAAAGTTCATATAAACCGTCAGTTCTTGCATAGTCTCTACCAAACTTCTTATTAAAAAGATTTGGGCTTAAATACGCTATTAGTCCTGCCATTCTTCCAATAGCAAGTCCAGGTAAACCTTGTGCTTCTAAATCTTCTTTATCATAAAAACCATTTTTGAAAACTGGGTCGTGTCTTATTGATTCTATTGCAATTTTATTTATTGCAATTGCCCATGGTCTTGTATATGCTGTTGTTGCTAGTGCGAAAACTTGCTCTGCAAAGTTTGGAAACTCAATAGAGTAGCAAAGGGCTTGCATTCCACCCATACTTCCACCAACAACTGCTTTTGCTTTTTCTATGCCTAAACTTTTATAAAGATTTATTTGTGCTTTTACGATATCTGAGATTGTAAGAATAGGAAATTTTAATCTATACTCTTTATTTGTACTTGGGTCTATACTTAAGGCATTTGTTGAGCCAAATGTACTTCCTATATTGTTAGAACAAATCACAAAATATTTTGTAGTATCTATTGCTTTTCCATCACCAATAAGCTTATCCCACCAACCAGGTTTTGCTTCATCGGCATATCTTCCAGCAGCATGGTGACTTCCTGCAAGGGCATGGCAAACTACTATGACATTTGATTTATCTTCATTTAGTTCACCATAAGTTTCATATATAAGCTCGTAAGATTCTAAAATCCTACCACTTTCTAAATATAATGGCTCATTAAATTTCGCAACTTTTGTTTCTATTTTCAAACTTAATCCATTTATTAAAATCTTTTTATACTAACAAAAAATATCTAAGAAGATGATTTAAAGGGTACTTTCTTAAGATATTTCTAACTTTTGGAAATCTGTTTTCATAAGATTTTGCCAGTTTTTTGATGGAGACCACTGTTCAAACATAGAAATATCAATATCATCAAAAGCAGTATTTAATACATGCTTATGATAAATATACATAAAAGCAGTTACTCTATAATTTTTTGCACAATGAAGAAATACTTTTTTATCTTTAAATGCAAGCATTATTTTTAAAAACTTATTTACATCTTCTATTTTTGGTTCTTCAAAATCCACTGGAAGATGAATATATGTCATTCCAAGTTCAGTTACGATTTTGTCTTCATTTTTTAAAGCATTAGTTGCAGTACTCAAAGCTAGATTTATAACAATTTCAAAACCTTCTTCTTTGATTTTCTCAAACTGTTCAGAAGTTGGTTGTCCAGCTGTTGAAATGTTTTCATTTATTTTTATATAGTTTAAAATATTATTCATGTCTTTTCTATAACCTCATCAACTCTTTTTATGTACTCTTCTTTTAACTTTTCATCAATAAATGATGAGTTAAAAGAGTTCTTTACTAATTTTACAATATCTTCTTTTGTTAAAGCTATATTATCAACTAGATTGAAAAAGTTTTGATTCATATAACCTTTAAAATATGCTGGGTCATCTGAGTTTACAGTGACATTTAAACCATAATCTAAAAGTTGTTTTATATTGTGTTGTTTATAGTTTTCAAATACTTTTAACTCAATATTAGAATTAGGACAAACTGTAAGAGGTATTTGTTCATCTTTTAATCTTTTCATCAAAGAGTCTGAATTTATTGCTTGTACACCATGGTCTATTCTCTCAATGTGAAGTAACTCTAAAGCATCTTCAATATATGAAATATCGCCCTCTTCTCCTGCATGAGCTACTAACTTATAGCCATACTCTTTTGCTTTGTTAAATACTTTTTCAAACTTTTTAGGAGGATTTCCTAACTCTGAAGAGTCAAGTCCTACACCTATAATATAATCTTTAAAAGGTAAAGACTGTTCTAAAGTTTCAAAAGCCTCTTCTTGGCTTAAATGTCTTAAGAAACACATGATTATCTTTGAACTTATTCCTAACTTTTTTTGTGCATCATCCAAGGCTTCTTTTATACCTAAAATAACTGTTTCAAAAGAGATTCCTCTTTGTGTATGAATTTGTGGGTCAAAAAATATCTCTGTATGGATGATGTTATCTTCTTTGCATTTTAAAATATAATCCCAAGTCATATCATAAAAGTCTTGCTTTTTTATAAGTACTTTTGCTCCAGCATAATAAATATCTAAAAAACTTTGTAAATTTGTGAAATCATATGCTTTTTTTACTTCTTCAACTGTTTTATACGGAATTTCAATACCATTTCTTTTTGCTAGTTTGAACATCAGTTCTGGTTCTAGAGAACCTTCTATATGTAAGTGTAGTTCTGCTTTTGGAAGCTTTTTTATAAACTCTTTAATATCTTTCATTATAAACCTAAATATCTGGATTTTCGTGCAATTATATCTAATTCTTTAAATCAACTAGATATAATATTAGAATTAATCAAGACAAAAAAGGTAAATTATGGATTATATTAAACAATTAGAAGAGTTAGTAAAAGAAGATGTTTTAGTTGAAGTAAATGAAAATATTAGAGAAATTAGAGCAGAACTTTCTAAAAAAAGTACAAATGATTTAAAAGAAGAATTAGAGTACATGAAACAAATAAAACAATACTTTGATGAAGTATTAGCTGACATTGCAAACAATACAATCTCTCAAGAAGAGGCTTTAGATATTATTGAAGGTCTTGAAGATATGAGAGCTGAAAATCAAGAAGTATAATCTTTACTTTTCTAGTAAAGATTTATTTTTCCTTAATTATTTTATTAAGAAGTCTCATTAATATAGTATTTAAATATTTATAGATAATATTTGATTAAATTAAACTATATTAATTAACTAAGGATTTAAATGGATTTAGAAATCTTTCAAATAGTAAATATTCTAGGCTTTGCCATAGGTGCTATTTTTGGGATGATTGCTCAAAAGAGACAATTTTGTTTTAGTGGGTCAATTAAAGATTATATGTTAACAAAATCCACGATGAGAGGAGCATCTGTTGTAATGGCAATGATTGTTGCTATTGTTTCAACAGCACTTATCTCTTCACACTATGAACTTGATTTTTCGGAAACACCATACTATAAAGAAAATATTAACTATTTTGTAATCATTCTTGGTGGTCTAATGTTTGGTGTAGGAATGATGCTTGCAGATGGATGTAGTAATAGACACCTAATAAAGTTTGCACAAGGGGATAAAAACTCTTTAATTAGTATTTTATTTATTGGAATTTTTGCTTTTGCTACTGCAAGAGGTTTCCTAAGTGGATATTTAAGTCCAATTACTAATAACCCTACTTTAATCGAGTGGTCTTCATTTATTGAAGAAAAAACTATGAATATCTATGTTGTAGTAGGTATTTTACTTGTAATTTTATTTGTATTAACTAAAAAAATCAAAAGAATATTTTCACTGTGGGATGGAGTATTAGTTGGACTTCTTGTAGCTGCTGCTTGGACTGTAACAGGAGTTTTAGGAGAAGAGAGTATTGAAAGACTAATAAGCTTTGAGGGTATTAGTTTCGTATATCCTACTGGAAAGACAATAGAACTTTTTATGCTTTATCAAGTAAATGAGTTATCATTCTCGATTTCACTTGTTATTGGTGTTGTAATTGGAGCATTTACAATGTCTAAGTTCAATAGAAGATATAGCTTTGGTTGTACTGCTGCAAAGGGTGAGAATAGAGTTAGAAATAATATGATTGGTGGAGCACTTATGGGAACAGGTGGTGTTTTATCAATTGGTTGTACAGTAGGTCAAGGTTTAACTGGACTTTCTACTTTAGCCTTTGGTTCTGCTGTAGCTATTATATCTATTTTCATAGGTGGTCTTGTGTCTGCGATTTACTTAAATAAAAGAAATGCTTTACCTATGTGTTTCATTTTTGAGTGGAATGACAAAGACTCTAAGAGTGGAAACTTTGATTATCAAATCTAAATTTTGAGATTTATTTCTCATATAGTCATATTTTACCTCTGTGTTATTTTATTTCGATAGAGTTTTATATTAATAATAAAATAAAGGAGCGTCAATATGGCTATAGAAAACAATCAAGTTGTAGCAATGATGTATGAATTAAAAGTAGATGGAGAGGTAGTTGATAGCAATATTGGCAAAGATCCTTTAGAATTCACATATGGAACAGGTCAAATTATTCCTGGTTTAGAGTCAAGAATTGTAGAATTAAATGAAGGTGACTCAAAAGATATCACTGTACCAGCAGAAGAAGCTTATGGTGAGTACAATGAAGAAGCAAAACAAGTTTTACCAAAAGAGCAATTTGGAGATTTAGAACTTCAAGTTGGTATGCCTTTACAAGGTCAAGGTGAAAACGGTCAACCTATCCAAGTAATTGTAACTGATATTAAAGAAGATGGTTCTGTTGAAGTAGATTTCAACCACCCATTAGCAGGAAAAGAATTAAACTTCTCAATTACTATTAGTAGCATCAACTAATAAAAAGCCTAAGCTTTTAGCTTAGGTTCACTCTTCAAACTTTATAGTAGAATTCTTTCCTAAAATAAATAAAACAATCTTTCTTATAATCTTTAAAACAGGATATAAAAAGTTTTGAAATATTTTTGTTTTATAAAAAAATGAAGTATTTTCACTCAAGTTATCAATAGCAACTATAGCATCACTACCTTGATATATTTTCTCATCTATTTGTACAATTATGCCATTGTTTATATCATATCCATAAGAGTAAAAATACCTAAGCTTTTCTAAGTCATCCCTTGCATTATTTATACTTACGTCATGTTCTTTTCGAAGATTTAGTATCTGGGTATATTTATTACAAAAAGGACACTCTTTATCATAATAGATATCTATTTTCATAACTATTTCCTTTGCTATTAATATTATATCAAATATGATAAAATAAACAATGAATTGGTTAGCACATATTTTTTTATCAGAATACAACATAGAGTTTCAAGTGGCAAACTATCTTGCAGACCCACTTAAAGGAAAAGCTTGGGACAATGCAAATATAAATATCCAAAATGGAATGAAAATCCATAAACTAATTGATTCATATACAGATTCACATACACTTTTTAAAACAAGTAAAAATAGACTTGGAAATAAAGGACTTCTAAAAGCAGTTGTTGTTGATTTAACATATGATTATTTACTTACTAAAAACTGGGATAAGTTTTCAAAGATTCCTTTGGATGAGTTTTTAAATGAGTTTTATGAAAACTCATACAAGATACTTCCTACTCTACCAACTCATGCAGCAAAACCTTTAAAAAGAATGATTGATTTTGATTTACTAAATAAATACCAAAGCCTAGAACAGCTAAATGAAGGGTTTTTAAGAGTAGATAAGAGATTGTCTCCTAGATTAGCTTCAAGAGACAAAGTGTCAAACTATTATGAAAGAGTTTGTGCAAATATAGACAAAATAGAAGAAGATTTCTTAGAGTTTTTTCCACAACTATGCAAAGAAGTGGAAAAGAATACAAATAAAGAATTTCTAACTCATTGGAAATAATAAAACTATTTTATAATTCTTTAACATAATCATGTTATATTTTTACTATAAATAAATTAAGAAGGATATTCTCATGGAAACAATTGGATTATTTTATGGTAGTGATACAGGAACTACAGAAGAAGTAGCCGAAAAGATAAAAGATACTTTCTCAAAAGAGATAGAACTTCATAATATTGCAGACTCATCAAAAGAAGATGTAGAAAAATATGACAAACTTATTCTTGCTTCTGCTACTTGGGGAAGTGGTGATTTACAGGCAGATTGGGAAGACTTTGAAAATAACCTTCAAGAAATAGATTTTTCTTCTAAGACTATTGCTTTAGTTGGATTAGGAGACCAAGAAACTTATACTGATACTTTTTGTAATGCCTTAGGTAATCTTTATTCATACGTTAAAGCTGGAAATGTAGTAGGAAGAACTTCAACTGATGGATACTATTTTGATGAAAGTGAATCAGTTGTAGATGGAGAATTTGTTGGTTTAGCTATTGATGATGTTAATCAAGATGAATTAACTGATGAAAGAATCGAAGCTTGGGTAAAAAATATTGAAGGTTCATTTTAATTGAACCTCCTTTTTTAATGCCACTTTTCACTTGGGGCTTTATAGTTTTTAATTGAGCTTATTAATTCATCTAAATTTGAAGTATTTATTAACATAGATAAATACTGCTCTTTTAAAAATCCTGCGCTTATCATTTTTTCAAGCATTTTAAATAAATCATCATAGAAACCATCTATATTATAAAAAGCACAAGGCTTATTGTGATATCCAAGTTGTGCCCAAGTCCACGCTTCAAAAATCTCTTCTAATGTTCCTGCTCCACCTGGTAATGTTATAAAGGCATCTGCTAAATCAGCCATCATAGATTTTCTTTCATGCATATCTTTTACTATTTTTAAATCTGTAATACCTGTATGAGCTAACTCTTTATTTTTTAGTTTTTCTGGAATAACTCCATAAACTTTTCCACCATGTTCCATAACAGAATCAGCAATAGTACCCATAAGTCCTACTTTTCCACCACCGTAAACAACATCAATATTATTTTGAGCTAAAAATTTTCCTAAAGCTTTTGTTTGCTCTACATATTTAGCTTCATTTCCACTACTTGAACCACAATATATTGCTACTTTCATATAAATTATCCTTTAGAAAATATAAACGAAGATTATATATAAAGTAGTTTAAAATGTAATAAACGACAAGGTCTCATTTTTTATTTTACCTTAGAATTATTCTATTAAGGTATAGTTAGTTCTTAGAAACTCGTATAAGGATTATTATGGGAATAAGTAAAAATAGTGTTGTATCTATGTCTTATGAAGTAAGATTAAATGATGAAGTGATTGATAGCAACACTGACAAAGAACCAATAAAATTTGTGCAAGGAACTGGTGAAATTATTGCAGGACTTGAAAAAGGTATTGTAGGAATGGAAGCTGGCGAAACAAAAAATATTAAAGTGCTTGCTAAAGATGCTTATGGTGAACATGACCCAAAACTAAAAGAGACTCTGCCAATTTCAGATTTTGAAGGAATTGATTTAGAAATAGGATTAGTTCTTGAAGCAGATGGAGAAAATGGGGAGATTATCAAAGCAACTGTTACTGATGTAACGAAAGATGAAGTTACAGTTGATTATAACCACCCTCTTGCAGGTTGTGATTTAGACTTTAAAGTAACTATTCACTCTGTACTATAAATAGATATTCCCTTTACTGGGATATCTATTTAATCTTTATAAAAAACTGCTAACCAAATAGTAGTAGAATTTTTTGAAGTGTATTTTACTCTATGCTTTTGCTTTGAAGAGATATTTATAAAATCCCCTTCTTTTAAATGAACATCTTCATTTTCAAACTCCAAAATAGCTTCACCTTTTAACAAAATAACAAACTCATTTTCATCTTGTTCATACCAAAAATCTATAGGTGAACATTGTCCGTTTGAAACTATTTTTTCTATTCTTACATTTTCATGTTTTAGTAAATCTATAAATTGTTCATTTTCTTTATCTATTTTTATGTCATTAAAGATATTTCCAAACACTTTAAATAGCCTTTTATAAGTTGATTTTATATCTAAATAATATTATTTTTTATATAATGCCCTATTTTATTATAAAGGTCTTAAATGGAAGGTAAAATTCTAGGTGTTGATAAAAATGGTAATCTCTATACCATAAGAGCACATGATGGTGAGAGATATACATTTATTAAAAATGAATGGAGAAGTGAAGGTACGCCTTATGTAGGACAATCAGTTGATTTTGATATTTCAGAGGACAATAAAGCTATTGCTGTATTTAATATAACAAAAACTACAATTGAACAAAAACAAGACAATGTTTCTAGAGCAATTATTGCACTTTTGATAACATTATTTTTTGGTTTTATAGGAACAGCAGTAACAAGATTTGCAATAATGGATGAAAAGAAAGAAGAAGAATATGGAAAATTAACACCTACTTTAATTCACTTTGTATGTGGTCTTTTATTTTTCATTCCAATTATTGGATGGATTATTACACTTATTGCAAATATCTATTATTCAATTCAAAACTATAAAGCTTGCAAATAAATATGTACACAGATGACATTGTACTAATAGACAAAAAAATAGATGAGTTAATAAAAGATGAGACTCTTTATAACTTTGATACTCTAAAACAAAAAGTTGCATTGATATTAAACGGTGTAGATATGTTTATGGTTGAGGGAGTGCTTGATTTAAAAGCAGTTGATTTATATCTTAAAAAAGTTATTACAAAAAGAAATGAGATACAAACAGAGAAAGAAAAATTAAAACTAGATGATACCCCACAAACAAAATATGCTTTGATAGAAGCTATTTGTCAAAAAGGTGAGTTTAAAACTCAAGAAGAGCTTATCAAAAAAATAGAAGAGTTAGAGAAAAAATCTAACTTTGAATTACGTGAGATAAACAGTTCTATTTAGTTCTGTTTATTTTACTTAAAAGAAGAATCTACATACTCTTTAATAGATACATCAAGTAATTCAAAAATAATTTTCTTTGTCTTCTCTACATTCTCTTTTTCATAAATTTCTTTTTTATCATTGAAAAATTCTTTTGGTAATGGCTTATCATTTAACTTAGTAAAAGTAAAATTATAATTTTTATCATTAGCATGATATTCATCTATAACTAAAACTGTATTAGCAAAATTTTTGTTAAACATTCCAGTATTAGTAACCCCAACATTTCTGATAATAAGATTTTTATTTGCAATTCTAAATCTTCCATTTAAATTGAAGTTTTCTACATAAATAATAATATCAACATCATTTTCTTTCATAATAGTATTTACTTCTTTTATGTAGTCTTTATAATATATAGTTTTTCTTTGGTTCTTCAATAATATTATATTCTCTGTAGGATTTATAATTTTAATGTTTTTATATTTTTTTTCTTTTAAATAAAAAGAAATCCTTTTTTCAATAAATCTGTCTAGTTCCCAATCATCAACTAAAGCATAAATTCTTTCTCTCACAAGAAAATTAGCAAAAAAATATTCAAATAAATTTCCATAATTTGAAACTACACCTATTTTGATATCTTTATTATGATCAGTTGCAGGTAAAGGAAGATTCTTATCTTTTGCACATCCTGAAAAGTAGATAATTACTAAAAAAAATAAAACAATTCTTGAAAGTATTTTTATCATTATTTACACTCCATTTTATCTTTATAATACCAATCATATAACAAATTAGTTCTACCTGTTATTACTACTCTATGGTTCCCATTTGTACTTTTAAAAATAGTAATTACACCTATTCTATCGTCAATTTTATTATCGGCAAATTTTCCATAAAGTGTAATTTTAGAATATTCTGGTTTTAAATACTTTTCTTTTAAAGGATATATACCAAAAACATGATTAATAGGAAAAGTTTGATAACATTTTTTCATATTACTATAAATGGAATCGACTAAAGATGTATAGTTGTCTTTTTTTGTTGTATCTAAAGTTATTTTATGTTTTGAGACACATGCAGAAAACAATAAAGATATAAAAATAATACTTGTAGTAAACTTGATTTTATTCATAGTTATCCTATATAATTAATAATAAAGTATAACTAAAATATATAAAGACATTATTAAAGAGTGTGGAGTAAATAAATTTGATTGAGAGATATAAAAGAAGTTGAATTTCAACTTCTCTTATATGAAAGATTATCCTTCGATTGCATTAAACATATCAGCAGTAACTTCAGATACATCTTTTGTACCATCAAGTTCTACCATAACACCCATGTCAGTATAAAACTTAATTAATGGTGCAGTTTGCTCATGGTATGCACCAAGTCTACTTTTTACAGTTTCAGCATTGTCATCTTTTCTGATAACTAATTCTCCACCACAGTAGTCACATTTACCCTCTTCTTTTGATGGATTAAAGTCAACGTGGAATGAAGCTCCACAATCTGGACATACTCTTCTTCCAGTAATTCTTCCTACGATTAACTCATCTGGAACATTTAATGAAATAACTTTATCTAAAGAGATATTCATATTTGCCATTAACTCTTTTAAAGCTTCTGCTTGAGCTAAAGTTCTTGGGAAACCATCAAGAATGAAACCTTTTTTACAGTCATCTTCTGCAAGTCTATCTTTGATAATACCAATGATTGTTGAATCAGGAACTAATTTACCTTCATCCATAAACTTCTTAGCTTCCATACCCATTTCAGTTTTATCAGCAATTGCTGCTCTTAAAATATCACCTGTAGAGATTTGTGGGATATCATACTTCTCAATTAAAAATTTAGCTTGTGTACCTTTTCCTGCACCAGGTGCACCAAATACCATTAAATTCATAGTCAATTTCCTTAGTGTGTTTCGTTGTTGTGATTGTATAAAAAAAGTCGTTAAGAACAGCTAATATGAGAGTTTATCTAAGAGGTCTTTTTCTTCTTCAAGAGTTAAATATCGCCACTTTCCACTTTCTAAATCTAGATTAAAATTTCCAATTGATACTCTAGTTAGATTTAGTACTTTAAGAGGTGTTCCAAACTTTGGGTCTTTTAAACTTCCAAAAAGACGTCTAATATGACGATTTTTTCCTTCGTCTATTTGTACTTTTAATTTTGTTTTTGCACCACCTGAACCTATCTTTTCTACTTGTAAAGCTTTTAGTAAACCATACTTACTATCAACTCCCTTTTTCGCAGCTAAAATATGTTCATCCGTTACATGACCTCTAACCCAGATTTCATATATCTTATTGCAGTTTCCAGGTTTTGTTAGAGCATTTCCTACTTTTCCATCTTGCGTAAAAAGAAGTAAGCCTTTAGACTCTAAATCAAGACGACCTATTGGCATCCATTGATTTTCAAATACCCAAGTAGGAAGTAAATCATAAACAGTTTTTCTTCCACGTTCATCTGACCTTGTTACTACGTAACCTTTTGGCTTATTTAAAGCTAATAGTTTAGTAGAGTTGTTATCTGTATTATTCACTAATGATTTTCCTAATTACTTACTTTAAAGTTCTCTACTAATTGAAGTTTTTTTCTTCTTGGTAGTTTTTTTATTTCATATTCTCTTTTTGAAGCACTACTTCTATTTTCTGATTTTTCAAAATATATAAGTGTTACTGGTCGTCTAGCCTTTGTATATTTTGCACCTTTTTCTGAAGTATTATGTTCATCTAAACGTTTCTTTACATCAGTTGTAATGCCTGTGTATAAACTCTTATCACTACATTCTAAGATATATACAAAATAAGACATCAATTTACTCTATAGTCTTTATATCTACAAGTTCTACAAAGGAGTCTTTTTTTAGAAGTTTCTTTGTAGTAGCATCATCTTCTGCAAGGCTTACAATATCTGCAAAATCATCTTTTGAAACAGTGAAACTGTGATGTTCTTTTATAGTCTCTAATTTAAACTTATCACTTAATTCTTGGTCAGTTTTAATATCAATATTTCTAAAACCTTTAGCAAACTCTGATTTGATAGTCTTTACTATCTTCTCATTTTTTAAAAGTTCTTGCAAACTAAGAGTTAGATTTAAATCCTTGTTGTTTACTATCTTGTATGTAACTTCTATATTTCCATTCACTATTTTTTCCTTCATAAGGTAAAACCTCTATTTTATTTTACAAATTATATAAGAAAAAAAAGTGAAGTCTAAAAAAGATTGCAAACTGCAATTTGAATTTATATTAAACTTATTCTTCAAATAAATAGAAAGTATTTACACCTATATTGTTGTCATAATTTTTACTTTTTTTATCTTGATAATCAGAAACTATAGAACGTGCTTGAATAAATGAATTAGCCGTTGCAACAATCTCTTTTGTATCTGCTGGTAAAATTAGTTTTTTCTCTTTTGTTTTGAAAAATTTCTTTGCTCTTTGTTCATCTTTGAAAATTATTTTGATAATATCAATCGATCTTTTTAAATCAATTCTAGCTTTTTTGTTTTCATCTTCAAATCTTAAAATTCTATTTCCATTTGAAGATACTTTCATAGTCTTTGCAGTTTCGATGTCTTCTGTAGTTTCAAGAATAATGTATTTTCTTCCGTTTATTAGGATTTCATTATCATCTAATAATTTAATTTCTTTAATAACTGTTTTTTTACCTTTTGGCATATATGTCCTTGTATTTTAGGCATTATAGCGAGTTTTCTAATTTAATAAAAGCTTTATTAATTTTATTAAAAAATTCACTTATATTGATATTTACAAACTCTTTATACTATTGTTTTATAATTACTTTTACAAAAGGACTATTATGGATGAATATTTTGAAATACTACAAAAAAAAGCCAAGAAAATTGGAGCTGATATTAAAGAGTGTGGATACGATAAAGACTGCATAAAAGATGCTATAGCCCTAAAAATAAAGAGTAATTTAGAAGATGAAAGTTTTGAAACTATAAAAGATAAAGCAACTACTATTGAAGCAGATATTTTAAACTGTAATACAAAGGAAGAGTTTCTTAATGCTATTGAAGAAAAGGTAAAAAGAGTTTTAGAAGAAGAGAATGAACTTTATACAAGCATAGAACTTCAAAAAAATTTTATGCCCCTTGATTTAGGATAAAAAGACTTCTAAGCTATCTAGCTTTTTTTCTAGAAGCCTTTGCCATTTTAGCTTTTTTCTTTGCTTTTGCTTTGTTTTGACTAGCAGCTTTTCTTGCATTTACAACTTGTTCTTTTACTGTTGTATCTTTTGAAAATACTTTTTGAGTAGAGTTACTACCTAGCTTGATTAAATCAACTTTTGAATCTTTTACACTGTTAGTATTTTGACTTTTTGCCATGTATAGCCTTGATATTTTTTAGTTTCGTATTGTAGTGAAAAGTTAATAAAAGTTACTTCAATAGTTGTAGGTAAAAAATATTTTACCTAAATTCTTTTTTATAAATATTCTTTCACTATAATTCAAATAAAAAACAGGAAAATTTATGAGCGAAAAAACAAACGAATTTTTACAAAGAGCAGATGAACATATAGAAGTTGCAAATAAACAACTTGAAAGAGGATTAACATTAGGTGAAGTAAGTGCTTCTCTTATGTATGGTTCAGCTAGATTTACTACTTATATGACATGTACATCATTTGACAACGCAGAAGAAATGTTAGCTGAAAAAGAGAAGATAATGGAGTACTTTGTAAATGAGTATAAGTTAGCCCTAGAAGAGCATTTAAATAACTTTGCAGTTACTCACGACTTTTCACAAAATCCTCAGTAAGTGCCTTAAAAAGAGGGAAAAACTTTCCTCTTTTAATAATTTACTATAAAGAAGTTAAATAGTTATAAATCTTTCCTTGATTTATTTTATAACTCTCTAACTCATCTTTTCCCAGAATTGAACCTAGTTGGCTTTCAATTTCAATTATAATTTTATTTGCTTCAATCATAAGTTTTTTGCTTTTTGAAGTAAAGTTGATTGTTTTCTCTTTTTGATTTTCTAAAGAGAGAGTAATATATCCTAACTCTTCAAGTTTTTTTATATTTTTATGCATTGCTTGTCTTGAGTATCCAACTTGTCGTGAAAGTTCAGAGATTGAGATATTTTCTCCTTTGTCAATATATGGAAAAAGGACAATGAGAGCTTCACTAAGACCTTCAAATCCCTCTTTTTGTAATCTTTTTAAGATAACTTTATTGAACATTTTTCCTGATTCTAATGATAAAAAACATAACGACATTGTAAACCTAGTTGACATAAATTTTATTTTATTCTATACTTTCAAAGTATATCATGATACGATAAATATATTAATAAATGGATTTGAAATGAATTTAGAAAATAAAATAGCACTTGTAACAGGTGCAAATGGTGGGCTTGGTACTGCTATTGTAAAAGAGCTTTTAGAAAAAGGTATTGGAAAAATATATTGTGGAGTAAAATCTTTAGAAAAAGGAAAAGATTTAGAACAATTATCAGATAAAATATCTATAGTAGATTTAGATTTATCTAATAACATAATATTAGAAAATAATTTATCTAATCTTGAAAATATAGATTTACTTATCAATAACGCTGGAGTAAATAGTGGTAAAAGAGTATTTGATGAAGAAAATAGTGATTTTGCTATCAATGTTCAAGGGACATTAAAAGTAACTCAACAATTATCAAATAAGATAAACCCAAATGGTACAATCGTAAATATAACATCTATACTTGCTCTTTGTAATCTTCCTATCATGGGACTTTATTGTGCTTCAAAAAGTGCATTACATTCATTAACTCAAGCAATGCGTGCAGAAATGAGTTCAAAATCTATCCAAGTACTTGAAGTATTACCAGGTCCTATAGATACAAAAATGACTCCAGATGATAGTATGCCAAAAACATCACCACAAAATATTGCTATTGAGATTATAAAAGCAATAGAAACAAATCAAGAAGAAGTTTATCCAGATGATTTTTCAAAGTCTATAAAAGAAGGACTAGAAAAAGATCCAAAAGGGATAGAAAAACAATTTGCTCAATCAGTTGGTGCTAGATAATTTTTAGTGTAAAACGATAATAAAAAGTTCATAGTATATATAAAAAATAATCATTTAATATATTGGCTATCTCATTTTTTAGCTATAATTTAATAAATTCCATACAAGGATATGATTATGGATTTACATATACTTTTTTTATATTCTGTTGTTGCTTTTTTTTATGTAATTAGTCCTGGTCCTGCTGTTTTCTTAGCTATTACAAATGGATTAGTGCACGATATGCGTACAGTTACTACATCTTCTTTTGCAAATATATTAGGTTTGTTTATCTTATCTTCTGTTTCTATTTCTGGATTAGGTATTATTTTACTTACTTCTGCAACTTTATTTATGATTGTAAAAATAGTAGGAGCTGGATATTTGATTTATCTAGGAATAAAACAGTTTAAAAGTGCATCTTCTTTAAAACTAAAAAAAGATGAAAATATAAAGATAGACAAAAGTTTGAAAAAAACTTTTTTTGAATCTTTCTTTTTGGCTGTTACAAACCCCAAGCCAATAATATTTTTTATAGCACTTTTTCCACAGTTTTTAAACCTAAAAAGTAGCATTGCACCTCAATTTTTTATTATGACTGGAATATTTATGTTTTTTTCTTTTTTTACTCTTTGTATTTATGGTTTTGTGGCAAAATCAGCAAAAGGATTGTTTAGAAAACAAAACTTTATGACTTGGTTTCACAGAATTACAGGTGGAATATTTGTAGGTTTAGGTTTTTCTTTATTGCAAATAAAAAATACTCAAAATTAAAGTTATTTTAGAACTTATTTGCACAACAAATAATTATATTAAATCCTTCGCTTACCGATGGAGCTTCAAAATATTGAGTGACTTGATTAAATACTTCTTCATTATCAAATTGTGCTCTATTAGGTTGTTGCTCTCTTCGTTTAGCAATTTGAATTAAACACTGCTCATCACTTAAGTCTAAAAAGACAAGCTCATGATTACACTTTATCTCACTGCATAGTTGTTTGAACCATTGTCTTTGTTTTTTTGTATTTGCAGGAAAATCCATAACTACATTTGTACCTGAATTTAGAATCTGTTGTACATGTGACTTCACAAAAGGTTTAATCAGTGTGGAGAATTTTATAAAATCATCAAAAGAGTTTATTTGATTTGGATAATGAGCTTCGAGCCAATCATCTTCGGAAAGAAGTACTGCATTTTTCTCAAGGGATATGGTTTTTGATTTTGTAGTTTTTCCAGCTCCCATTTTTCCACAAAAAAAAGTGAGTGTTCCTTTTTGGTTCATTAATTCTTCCTATATTTTGTTAATTTTTTTCCATTTTGATTGTTGTAAACATTGAGAATTTTCTTTTTTTTCTAACGGTTGAATAGAGCTAATAAGTGACCGTTAGGTAACTTATTAGCTCCTATGTTTTGTTATATATTTTATTAGCTATTGGTTCAGACAATATAATTTTTTGTTTATAAAATTTTTCTACAATGTAATGATAATATTCGTCAATATATTCTTTTCCAACTATTCCGATTTTGAATATATTAGGATGACTTACTATGGCAATGTCGGTACCAATTTTTGTTAAATTAACAAATCCAATAGCAACCATGTTTTTATTTACATTGTTTAAATTTAATGTTAGTTGTCTGCCATAGTAAAAAATTGCTATTTCATCAATCATAACTTCTTTTCTAAAACCTTGTGGTAAATTAAAATTAATTAATCCTATTGAATCTAAATGCATTAAATCACTAAAACTAATATCATTGTTTTCAAATATCTCATTTTCGTAATTAATTATTAATGGTTGAGCACCTCCAAAATACCAACAAAATCTTAAAAATTTATCAAATAATATTGCATCTTTTTTGTCGACAGTAGCCATGAATTCAATTGTTCTTTTTGAAAATTTCCCTGGACTATTTGCTTCGTTTGCTAATATTTGAGCCCAAAGTTTTTGCATTTCCTCATCAGAAATCAATTTACATTTATCAAAAAAGTTACTTAACCAGTCATCTTCAATATCTTCTGGTGTGGCATTGTCTTCCAGTGAAGAAAATGATTTTTCTGTAATACTTTCTATATTTTCTTGTTTTTTTATTTCTTCTGTTACTAATCTATTTAAAGCTCTTTTTTGAATGTCTTCAATTTCTAAATCCATTAAGGCTTTTGTTTTTGATGCTTCAGCTTCAGCTATTGCTTTTTGTTTTATTCTTCTTGGCTCATAAACTATACCAATTGCATTAGAAATTTTTTCAACTAATACTGTTGCTGGCTTTGATAGTTTTCCAACATCAACTAATGACACATTTGGCATTCAATTTCCTTTTTTGTATATAACTATTTATTAGTAATACATTATATATTAATTACCCATAAAATTACTTAATAGGAATACATTTTAATGTTATGATATTAAGTTACACAAAATCCTATAAATAGGTATATTTAAACAATATATAAAATAATATATCACATTATGTAATATTTTTTATCCTGACTTTTATATTTAATATAACTTTTTGGATGACTTAATTGTTAAGATATTGCAAATTCATCTGATATCTTATCAAAATGTATTGATATCAGATAAAAAACTCAATAGTTTAACAAAATGCTAAGTATATTAGGAGTTAAAAATGGGTAAAAAATTACTAGATATTATGAGAGACAAAATAGAAAATGTCTATATTTATTAGGTAAAGAAATAAATTAAAAGTTTTAGAATTTAAAGAGTCAAGGCAGACATGTTTTTAGAGGCAGGAGCTTACAAGTAGTAAGTGACTGTCTCTAAAAATGTAGTTGAACGTAGAATAATTAAAGTTATAAAACTTTTATATTATACGTGGTAGTTAGGCGCTTCGTTCGTAATCGTTACATCGTGTACGTGGCTTTCTTTTAAACCAGCAGATGTAATCTCTACAAATTCAGCTTTCTCTTGGAATGTAGGAATATCTTTTGACCCTAAGTAACCCATAGAAGCTCTAAGTCCACCAACCATTTGGTGAATGATATCTTTTACACTTCCTCTGTAAGCAACTCTACCTTCAATTCCTTCTGGAACAAGTTTATCAGCAGCAGTTCCTTCTTGGAAATATCTATCATTACTTCCTTTAGTCATAGCTCCAATAGAACCCATTCCTCTATAAGTTTTGAATTTTCTTCCTTGGAATAATACAACTTCACCTGGAGATTCATCAGTACCTGCTAATGCAGAACCCATCATACAAGCAGATGCACCAACAGCAAGTGCTTTTGCAACATCTCCAGAATATTTGATACCACCATCAGCAATAACAGGAACTCCATGTTTAGCACCTTCAGCTGCACACTCATCAATAGCAGAAATCTGAGGAACCCCAACACCAGCAACAATTCTAGTTGTACAAATAGAACCAGGTCCAATACCTACTTTAACTGCGTCTGCACCAGCAGCGATTAAATCAGCAGTTGCTTCAGCTGTTGCAACGTTTCCAGCGATAACTTCAACATTTAGTTGTGCTTTAATAGCTTTAACGCTATCTAAAATACCTTTTGAGTGTCCATGAGCTGAATCAAGAACTAAAACATCAACACCAGCTTCAACAAGTGCAGTTGCTCTATCCATTTGTCCTACACCAATTGCAGCACCAACTCTAAGTCTTCCAAACTCATCTTTATTTGCATTTGGATATTCTCTTTTTTTATTGATATCTTTAATTGTAATAAGACCTTTTAAGTAACCAGAGTCATCAACAATTGGTAACTTTTCAATCTTATTTTTGTGCATTACATCAGCAGCTTCTTCTAAAGTAGTACCTTCAATTCCAGTGATTAAAGGCATATCTGTCATTTTGTCTTTTACTAATTGAGTATAATCTTTAGTAAATCTCATATCTCTGTTTGTTAAAATACCTAATAATTTATTATTTTCATCTACAACTGGTACACCAGAGATTTTGTAAGATGCCATGATATCTTCTGCATCTTGTAAAGTTTGGTTTGGAGTAATTGTTACAGGGTCAATAATCATTCCAGACTCACTCTTTTTAACTTTTTTACATTGTAATACTTGAGATTCTATATCCATATTTTTATGAACAATTCCAATACCACCAAGTCTAGCCATAGCAATTGCAGCTTGGTATTCAGTTACTGTATCCATTGCAGCAGATACAAAAGGAATATTCAATTCAATATTTTTTGTTAATTTTGTTTTAATACAAACTTCTTTTGGTAGTACTTCAGATTTTGCTGGTACTAATAAAACATCTTCAAATGTTAACGCTCTTTTTTTAATTCTCATAATATAACCCCTATTGAATATCTATTTTGTATAATTTACGGCTTTTTCTAACGCTAAAGCACCATCAAACACAGTTTGCTCATCATAAGCTTTTCCAATTAACTGTAATCCAACTGGCATTCCAGCTTCATCTTTTGAAACAGGTAATGAAATTGCAGGTAATCCTGCTAGGTTTACAGAAATAGTATATATATCACTTAAATACATTTCAAGTGATGTTTTAAAGCTTCCAAACTCAGGAGCAGTAGTTGGAGCTACTGGAGAAAGGATTAAGTCAGCATCATTGAAAATTGCTTCATATTCATCTTTGATTAGATGTCTAACTTTTTGTGCTTTAATATAATATGCATCATAATAACCAGAACTTAAAACAAAAGAACCAAGCATAATTCTTTTTTGTACCTCTTCTCCAAAACCTTGAGTTTTAGTTTGAGTGTACATATCTTTTAATCCACCCTCACCTTTTCTATTTCCATATCTAACACCATCAAATCTAGAAAGGTTTGCACTAGCTTCTGCTGTTGCAACGATATAATAAGATGAAAGGATTTTGCTTGTATCTAACATATTTTTGTGAACAATTGTATGACCTGCATCTTCAAAAGCTTTTATAGCTTTTTTATATCCTTCTTGGATAGCTGGACTTGCTTGTTCTACAAAGCTATCAATAACTGCAATTGTTAATTTTCTATCTCCATCAAGTTTAGGAGCAACTGCTTCATACTCAACATTAGCAGAAGTAGAATCCATTGGGTCATTTCCTGAAATAATGTCATATAAAATAGCAGCATCTTCTACATTTTGAGTGATAGGTCCACATTGATCTAGAGATGAAGAGTATGCAGTAATACCATATCTTGAAACTCTTCCGTAAGTTGGTTTCATACCAACAACACCACAGTAAGCTGCTGGTTGTCTAATACTTCCACCTGTATCAGTACCTAAAGCTGCAATAGCAATTCCACCAGCAACAGCTGCTGCAGAACCACCTGAACTTCCTCCAGGAACTTTTGTATTATCAACAGGATTTAAAGTCTTACCATAACAAGAAGACTCTGTAGAACTTCCCATAGCAAACTCATCCATGTTTGTTCTACCAAATGCACATAATCCAGCTTCTTCAAGCTTATTAATTACTGTTGCATTGTATGGTGATTTATATCCTTTTAGAATATTACTTGAGCAAGTAATCTCCCAGTTTTTAACGTTTATATTATCTTTTATAGCAATTGGAACACCATTGCTAGAATCTGTTATATCAGTATTTGTTAGCTGTTCCACGTAAGCACCAATCTTACTCTCTTTTACTTTAGAAGCCAAATCCTCTTTAAGCTTCTTTAATTCATCACTATTTAATTTTAGTGCTTCTTTTAGAGTTATCAAATGTTTCTCCTAGAGTTTTACAAATATATAGTATAACGCGCCATTATACAAAAAAAATGATTAAAATCTAGTAAAACAAATTGGGATATTAAAAAGTGTAATTTTTTAGAAATAAAAAAAGGCAAAAGTCAATGACTTCTGCCTTTTTAAGAATAGTAAAGTACTATTGTAGATTATACAAAAGAAATGAATGCCATTTGAGTAGCATCACCTCTTCTGATTCTTGTTTTAATTATTGAAGTATATCCACCATTTCTACCTTCGTATTTTGGTGCAATTTCATTAATTAATTTTTTAGTAGCTTCTTTATCTTGTAATGCTTTGAAAACAGCTCTGTGAGTGTTAAAGTCAGCATTTCTAGCAGTAGTTACTAATCTCTCAATATATCTTCTTAACTCTTTTGCTTTTGGTACAGTTGTTTCAATCTTCTCTCTCTCAATGATAGCGATTGCTAAGTTTTTTAGTAATGCTTTTCTATGAGAAGATGTTCTGTTTAATCTTCTATATCCGTGCTTATGTCTCATATCAAACCCTTAAATTATGCTTTAAGTTGCTCAAGCTTTCTTCTTAAAGCCGATGCAACATTTTCTGGAAGTGTATTTTCAATTGGGAAACCTAAAGACTCTAATTTCTCTGAGATTTCATCAAAAGATTTTTTTCCAAGATTTTTAATATTTTTTACTTCTACTTCACTCATAAGTACTAGTTCACCTAAGAATTTTAGTCCAGCTCTATCTAAAGAGTTGAAGCTTCTAGCACTTAAATTTAAATCATCAATTTTTACAATTAAATCTTTTAACTCAACTGGCTCTTCACCAGCATCGCTAACAGTTACTTCAGATAAATCAAATACTTTGTTAAATACTGACATTTGAGAGTACATAACTGATACTGCTTCTTTAAAAGCAGCGATTGGAGTAATTTGTCCATTTGTTTGTACATTAAATACAGCTTTTTCAAAGTTAGGATTATCTTCAACTAACATTTTTTCAATATCGTAAACAACTTTTTTTACTGGTGTAAAGAAAGCGTCAATTGGAATATAATCTGATCCTACGATTTCTCTGATATCTTCAGAAGGCATATAACCAATACCTCTTTGGATAATTACAGAGAAAGTTAAGTTACAATCAGAGTTGATAGTTGCTAAGTGAACATCTGGAGAAACAACTTCTACATCAGAGTTTACTAAGTCTTCACCTTTGATTTCTTTTGGTCCATCAAAAGAGTATTCAACTACAACTTGATCTTCATCACCATTGATTTTAAACTTAATATTTTTTAGATTAATTATAAAAATAGCTATATCTTCAAGCATTCCTCTTAATGAGTCAAACTCATGTGAAGCTCCTTCGATTTTAACCGCGATTGGAGCGTATCCAACCGAGCTAGAAAGAAGAAGTCTTCTTAAAGGGTGTGCTAAAGTAATTGCAAAACCACTTTCAAATGGATATGCTGATATTTTAGCCTCATTATCACTGATAGCTTCTATCTCAACTTCTGTTGGTAAAAACGGTGTGTCTGCAAATTTTTTCATAGCTAACCTTATTTATTATTTAGAATATAACTCTACGATTAATCTTTCTTCAACAGGAATAACAACTTCTTCTCTTGTTGGGATTCTTGTAAAAATTCCGAATACTTTATCTTTGTCTACATCAACCCATTCAACCATACCAGTTTGGTTAGTTAATTCTAATGCTCTAACGATTTGTGGGTTAGATTTAGATTTTTCTTTAATCTCAATTTTTTGTCCTGGTTTAACAACGTAAGAAGGAATATCAACTTTCTTACCATCAACTAGGATATGTCCATGAGTTGTAAATTGTCTTGCACTCGCTCTAGTTGAAGCGAATCCCATTCTAAATACAACGTTATCTAATCTTTGCTCGATTAATGTAATAAGGTTTGCCCCTGTATTACCATCTCTTCTTGCAGCTTCTTTGAAGTATTTTCTGAATTGTTTTTCAGATACACCATAGAAGTATTTAGCTTTTTGTTTTTCTCTTAGTTGTAAACCATACTCAGAAATCTTAGTTCTTCTTTGTCCATGTTGTCCTGGAGCATATGGTCTTTTCTCTAATGCAGATTTTCCGTTAAGTCTTCTCTCACCTTTTAATCCAAGGTCTGCATCTAATCTTCTCTCAATTTTTTCTCTTGGTCCTCTATATCTTGCCATACCTATACTCCTTACACTCTTCTTCTTTTAGGAGGTCTACAACCGTTGTGTGGTAAAGGTGTTACATCTTTAAACCACTTAACAGAAATACCTTCTATAGCTCCAACAGATTTAACTGCTGTATCTCTACCTGAACCTGGCCCTTGGATTTTAATACCTACATTTTTGATACCATGTTCCATAGCTTTATTCATTGCATCTTCAACAGCTTGTTGAGCTGCAAATGGAGTAGATTTTTTAGAACCTTTGAATCCTAAGTTTCCTGCACTTGACCATGCGATTGCATTACCAGCAGAGTCAGTTACTGTTACCATAGTGTTATTGAACGTTGCTGCAATATGAACGATACCGTCAGCAATATTCTTTTTTACAACTTTTTTTCTAGTTACTTTTCTTTTTGCCATTCGTTATCCTTCTTATGCTGCACCAACAGTTTTCTTTTTACCTTTTCTTGTTCTGGCATTAGTTTTAGTCTTTTGCCCTCTACAAGGTAAACCTTTTCTATGTCTTAAACCTCTATATGAACCTAAATCCATTAAAGATTTGATATCCATTGCAACTTTTTTTCTAAGATCACCCTCAACCATGTAGTTTTTTTGGATTTCTTGTCTAATTGCTGCTGCTTCGTCTTCTGTTAATTCGTGTGCTCTTTTATCATAAGAGATACCAGTAGCGTCTAAGATTAATCTAGAGTTATGTAAACCAATTCCGTAAATATACGTTAACGCATATTCCATTCTTTTTTTATTTGGTAAATCAACACCTGCAATTCTTGCCATCGATTATCCTTGTCTCTGTTTATGTTTTTTGTTTTCGCAGATTACTCTAACGATACCTTTTCTTTTGATAACTTTACATTTATCACACATTTTTTTTACTGAAGCTCTAACTTTCATCAGTCATTCCTCTTTTGTGTTTATTACCACATTCCAACAGGGAAGAACTACACTTGAAAAAAGCAAACTGCTTTGCTTTATTCGTAGTTCGCCCCGATTTTTATATATTGCATTGCAATAAAAATCGGCGGAGCCAAGCCTAAACAACCATTGTATCTCATTTGAGACAAGGGTGATTTGCTTTTTTCTGGTTCTGCCCAACTCTTTATAAAACACAAAAATTTTATAAAAAATTCCTCTATGGTTGGAAAAATGGATTCGGATTATAGTTATTTATTGCTTAAATGTAGTTTAATTAGCGCTATGATAGTATTAATTTACAATTTAAATAGAAAGTAGAAAATGATATATCAAAATGACTTAATTAACATTAAAGTAGAAACAAGTGAAATTCCATGGCTTATTATTTTTACAAATGAAAATATAAAAGAGTTTTCACAATGTAATAATGAAACAAAAACAGAAATATTTAG
>JABXII010000034.1 GCA_013373175.1 Campylobacteraceae bacterium
GTTCCTCTGAAATTGGACGGGAATTATAATAGATTTTTTTTGCTTTGTCAAGGGTTTCTTCTTAATTGAAGCTTAAATTTGGAAAATTTATAGCTTTCTTGCTCTTTTCTACTATTTTTTACCTATAAATCCTGTATTTGGTTCTATTTTTATTCTTTTTTTATAACCTGTTTTATTTATAAGTTCAATATAACAACTATCTTTTATCTCAAAATCTTCACTTTTATTCTCATGTGTTGATAACTTACTATATACTTTTCCATCATTTCCAAAAGATATTTGACCAAGGCTTGATGTACTATTACAAGAGATATTTGTATTTACTACATCAAACTCTTTTGTTAGAAGTACATATTTACTTCTATTTTCATCATATTCACAAGTATTGCTAGAGTAAACTCTTTTTTTTGTAAGTGGGTCTATTAAACTTTCATTCTCATTTGGATGACCTTTTTTATTTTCATCACTATATATTACATAGTATATTCCTTTATTGTTTGAACAATTAAAAAATTTGAAAGTCCACCTTTTTCTAAACCATAAAGAATCTTTTTGGTCTTGTTTATTATCTATTAGTGCTTGATATCTAGTTTGTTTTAAATAAAGCTCTATTCTATTTGCAGCATCTGCAAGTTTATTTTCATTTGGTTTAAAATAAAAAGTAGTAGTAATTAAGGATAGAACAAAAAGGACAAGTATTAATTCAAGAATTGAAAAACTATTTTTCATTTTCTTTTATTATATATGTAGTATATAGAGTTTTATTAAAATAGCTTACATCAATTTTATAATCATAGAAGAATTGTTCTTTTGTTGTAATATAATATTTGCTTCCTGATTCTATTCCATAAAATCTTAGTCTAAGTAATAGTTTCTCATCTTCAGAATTAATATAATTTATATTTTTCTTTTTTAATTCAATGGCAATATCTTCTATAAAATCATATTTATATGCAAAATGTTTTTTTGGTTCACTTACTAACAAGTATAAAGGTTTGTTAAATAGTGTTAGAAATACACTCAATAAAAGAATAACTAATGTTGCAATAGTTACATTGTAATGTTTCTTTCTAAATCTTGGTAGTCTAATTCTTATACTATTAAAAAATAGTCTTATCATATAAGGTAAAAAGATTACTACAAAAGGAGCATAATCTTCAATATATATTCTTTGTCTAAAAGATAGTAGCAAAGAGAAGAATAATGAAGTCATTGATACATACCAAGTAAGGGTTTTATTCTCTTTTATTCCTATTCTATATATTGAATAAAAAAAGTATATAAATAATAAAGGAGAAAAGATAGATGCATAAATAGCAAAAGTGTCCATCAAGAACCCTTTTGGTTTTCCTCCTGTGTCAAAACCATATATTCCCATAGATATTCCAAACAATACTAAGGAAACAATTAATAAATTCGTATCTCTTTTTTTAAGGGAATAAAAGAATAGTGCTAGAAAAAAGATTGCAAAAGAGTTATCTAAAAATAAAAATAATAGTAATAGTATGTATGAGTGTTTACTACTTATTTTATATATGTATATATATAAAAGAGTAAAGAAAGTAACTATGATAGCACTATTAACAAGTATTGAAGCACTTAATAAGCCTGGTAAAATAGAAAATATAGCTAAATTTACATATCTATCAGACTCTTTTTTAAAAAAATCTTCTGTTAATTTATACATTAAAACAACAGAAAGTATATAAAAAAGTAAAAAAGGAAATCTCAAGCCAAAATCATTTTGGCCTAAAATAGCAGTTGAGGCATTTGTTATTATACTTAGTAATGAGTTATTAATAAAAAAGTTTAATGCTTCTTTGTAAGAGATACTAAGGTCTAAGATATTGTAAACTAGTGCAGATAGAACTAGAAAGAAGAATAGTAAAAATGAGTATTTATATGCACTAGTTATTGTTTTCATATCTTTAAGAAGTTATCTATTATCTTGTGTCCATGTTCACTCATAATTGATTCAGGGTGAAACTGAACTCCATAAATATCTTTATCTTTAATCTCTAAAGACATAATTTCATTATCATCTGTACTATATGAAGTTGGAATTACCTCAGCTGGTAAGCTATCCTTTTCTACAGTTAAAGAGTGATATCTTGTTTGAGTAAACTCATTTGGCAATTCTTTAAAAATTTTAGTCTCTTTTTCTACTTTTATATTTGAAGTTTTCCCGTGCATCATATTTTCTGCTCTTATAACTTTTGCGCCAAAAACTTGTGCAATACTTTGATGCCCTAAACAGATGCCTAAGATTGGTTTTTTATTGGCAAAGTATTCTATTACTTCTAGACAAACACCTGCATCATCAGGAGTTGCTGGGCCTGGAGAGATTATAATTTTTTCTGGGTTTAATTTTTCTATCTCTTCTACACTTAATTCATCATTTCTAATTACTTTTAAATCTGCGCCCAATTCTAAGCAGTATTGAACAATATTGTATGTGAATGAATCGTAATTATCGATCATTAAAATCATTAATTTTCTCCTATTTTTAGAATATGTATTATAGCAACAAGTTTATTAAATCCATATGGATTATATTTTAGATTATTTAGATATACTTTTTGCATGAATATTTACAGAATATTTTTACTTATAACATTAATTTTTAACACTACTATTTTACAAGCAAAAGAGAATGACAAAGTTTCAATCCAATTAGATTGGCTACATCAATTTCAATTTGCAGGTTATTACATGGCAAAAGAAAAAGGTTATTTCCAAGAAGAAAACCTTGATGTAACAATAAAAGAGTTTGATTTTGGTGTAGATTTAGTAAATACAGTATTAAATTCCCAAGCTAACTATGCAGTTGGAAAATCATCTTTGATTATTGATAGATTAGAAGGTAAGAAAATAGTATTACTTGCAGCTATTTATCAAGACTCTCCTATGGTTTTAATTTCACTTAACAAATCAAAAATTAAAAAAATTAAAGATTTGAAAAATAAAAAAATTATGTTAACTCCAGATGCAAGGTCAGCTGCTGCTATTAATTCAATGATGATATCTCAAGGTTTAAAACTAAAAGATATTGATTTTATGCAACACTCTTTTAATATTGATGATTTAATAAATGGAAAAACTGATGCAATGGGTTGTTATTTATCAAATGAACCATATATTTTAAACTCAAGAAATATAGAGTTTACGATACACAATCCAAGTGAATATGGCTTTGACTTTTATGGTGGATTACTTTTTACTTCTCAAGAAGAATTAAAACAACATCCTGTAAGAGTAAGAAAAATGCATAGAGCAGTTTTAAAAGGTTGGAAATATGCCTTTGAAAATATAGAAGATACTGCAAAAATTATCTATGATAAATATAATACACAAAATAAAAGTTTAGAATCTTTAATTTATGAAGGAAAAGTTTTAGAAAAACTTGCTAAATTTGATGAAGGCAAGCTTGGTAATATTGATTATAAAAAAGTTGAAGAGATTAAAAGGTTATATCTTTTACTTGGATTGAGTAATAGTCCTGTCAATTTTAAACTTGAAGATATCATATATGATTCAAAGAAGATAAATCTAACTAAAGAAGAGAAAGAGTATATCAAGAATAATCAAATCAATCTTATTTCAAACTCTAATTACCCTCCTTTTACAATTGAAACACAAGGCAAGTTATCAGGAATAGAGATAGATTATTGGAACTTAATAAGAAAGAAACTTAATTTAAACTCGGCCATTGAAGTTATTAATAACAATAAAGAAGCAAATAAAAAAATTCATGAAGGTAAAAATAGTTTAAAATATGCCTTTGGAACAGTTGATTATGAAAATGTAAACTCTCTTCATACTATTAGTATAGATAAAATAAAACTTGCTTTAACAACTTTAGTTGACAAACCATATACAATCTCAATCAAAGAGTTAGCCAATAAAAAAATTGCTGTTACAAAATATGCTACTTACTATAAAGATTTAAAAGATAAATATCCAAATATCAATTTTGTTGGAACTAAAAATATTAATGAGTCTTTTCAACTTTTACAAAATAATGAAGTTTACGGAATAATAGGAAAGCTTCCAACTTTATCTTATAACATTACAAAAATGACTATTTCAAATGCAAGAATATCTGCTATTTATAATGAAAAATATGAGATTAAACTTCATTTGAATAAAAGTAATGAGATTTTATTAAATATCTTTAATAAAGCTATTTCAACAATTACAGATGAAGAAAGAAAACTTATTCGAGATAAGTATAACTCTATTATCTATGAACCAGAAAAAGATTATACATGGATTTATACTATAACCTTATTTCTTTTTATTGTTATTATTGTAATTGCAATAAACAATAGGAAACTTAATAAGGAAATCAAAAAAAGAAAAATTATAGAAGAAGAGTTAAATATAATTGCAAATATTGATAGACTAACAAACTCTTACAATAGAAGAAAAATTGAGACAATATTAGAATTAGAGTTAAATAGAGAAAAAAGGTATAAAAGAGGTTTATCTTTAATCTTCTTTGATGTTGACAACTTTAAACTAATCAACGACCAATTAGGGCACTCTATAGGAGATGATGTTTTAGAGAAAATATCTTCTTTAGTTAATAATACAATAAGAAAAACAGACTCCTTTGGAAGATGGGGAGGCGAAGAGTTTATAATAGTCTTACCTGAAACAAATAAAGTACAAGCAAAAAATATAGCTTATTTATTAAAAGAAAAAATTGCAAACTTTGATTTTGAAATAGATAGAAATGTTACTTGTAGTTTTGGTGTTTCTCAATTTGAAGAATCTGATTGTGCAGACTCATTATTAACAAGAGCTGACAATGCAATGTATGATGTAAAAAGAAATGGAAAGAATGAAGTTAAAGTAGTCTAGCTACTTTAACTTTTTATAATTGATATTTTTTAATAAACTCATCTGAAATATCTAAAATACCTCTTTGTTTTAGACTATCAAGAACTTCTCTTGAACAATCAACATCATCAGGCCATCTTCTTTTAAAATTATCAAATTCATTTTTATTTGTACCATCTAAACAAATAGTATTATTTTCAATATATAAATCTCTATTTGAATCAATATTATTTACAACTCTCCATAATAACATATATGGGTTATTTACGTCATTTTGATTTTTTGCATCTACTATTATAAGGATTTTAATATTTTCATAAAGAGGTTTTAAACTTTCAAAAACTTCTTTTTGATTTCTTTTTTTATCTACTGTAATAACTGCCAATGGATTTTTTGTATTTGTAAAATACTGTTTTAAATCCTTTACCTCATCAGTTATTTCTTGCATTTTTGCTAACAGTTCATCATCTTTTAACAATGTGATTCCAAGCTCTGATACTTCTTCACCTGTACAATCAAGTCCTAATTTTCCACCTACTGCAAATTTTGGACTTGAGTGATCAAGTGCATCAACTACTCCTCTTGATACTAATAATTCATCAATATCAATTCTATTTAATATATATTCTGTAATTGCTTCGTGTTCTGTTAACTCTGGAGCATCTTCATTTACAAAAATAGCATGTTTTACAAAACTCATCTGCCCTACTCCCCAAAACGCATGCATCATCTGAGAAGCATGTCCTGGATATAGTGTTTTTATTTTTGCAATAATTAGGTTATGGAATACTCCATTTTCAGGCATATAATAATCAATTAAATCAGGAGCAGTTGTTTTAAGTAATGGTAAGAAAATTCTCTCCGTTGCATGCCCCATATATTTATCTTCTAATGGTGGTTTTCCAACTACTGTTGCTAAATATGTAGGTTCTTTTTTATGCGTAATTGCAGTTACTTCCATAAATGGATACTCTTCTTCTAAAGTATAATATCCTGTGTGGTCCCCAAATGGTCCTTCTATTCTCATCTTACTTGTATCCACGAAACCTTCTATTATAAAGTCATTGTCCCTTGGAACATAAATATCATTTGTGATTGATTTAACAAGTTGTGCATTTTTATTTTTTACAAAACCATAAAGCATAAGTTCAAAAATACCAATAGGAAGTGGTGCTTGTCCACACCAAATATACATAGGGTCACCTCCTACTCCGATTGAAACTGGCATTTTCTTTCCAGCTTTTTTATACTCATGGAAAAAGTGATTTGAGTCTTTATGAATTTGCCAGTGCATCCCTAAGGTATTATCATCATATACTTGAAGTCTATACATACCTAAGTTTTTCATTTCACCATTTAATGATGTAGTATAAACTTGTCCCATAGTAATAAAAGGACCACCATCTTGTTCCCAAGTAGTTAATACTGGTAAATCTGAAAGCTTAGCTTCATTTCCAAGTTTAATTACTTCTTGACACTCACCTTTTCCTTTATTCTTTTTAGGAATAGTATTTTTAAGAGCAAATAGCTTTCCAAAAGTTGAAAGTTTTTCACTTAATGTTGTAGGTGGCTTCATTTTTAATAAAGACTCTATCTCACTTCCAATTTTATCACCATCACCAATAAAAAGTTTTACTGCTTTTTCATTACAAAATACATTCATTAAAACTGGAATATCAAATTTTTTATTGTTTTTTCTATCTACTACATTTGTAAATAATAGTGCCTTTGAGTCTTCTTTTTTTACTTCTACATATGCAATGTGAGGTATCTCTAAGTAAATATCCAACTCATCGTCCATGATTCTTAATAAATCATTCTTTTTTAAAATTTCAATAGCTTCTTTCATTTTTCCCTCATAGTAAACTAATTGTTAGCATAAGTTTTATATCATTTTATCATTAAAAAATAGTTTATAGTAGAGGTAATGTATATGTTTGATGAAATAGTAAATAGAAAAGGAACATCTTGCGCAAAATATGATGCGCTTGAAACTTACTTTGGATATTCTGATTTACAACCACTTTGGGTAGCTGATATGGATTTTAAAACACCTGATGTAGTAAATGATGCAATAATAAAAAGAGCCCAACATGGGATATATGGATATACAAAACCTACAGATAAAACATTTAATCTTGTTAAAGAGTGGATGAAAAAAAGACACTCTTGGGAAATTGATACTTCATGGATATCTTTTTGCAATGGAGTAGTTCCAGCATATAGTGCTGCAATTGAAGCTTTTACTGAAGAAGATGATGAAATTATTGTTCAAACACCAGTTTATTTTCCTCTATTTAACTCAATAAAAAACAATAATAGAAAAGTAGTTAGAAATTCACTAAAAGAAGATAATGGTTACTATACTATGGACTTAGAAGATTTAAAAAATAAAATCACTTCTAAATCTAAAATATTAGTTTTATGTTCACCGCACAATCCAGTAGGTAGAGTTTGGAGCAAAGAAGAGCTTGAAGAACTAGGAAAAATTTGTATTGAAAATAATCTTTTAATAATAAGTGATGAAATCCATGCTGATATAGTATTTAAAAAATTTACATCTATTGCATCAATATCAAAAGAGATTTCAAATATTACTTTAACTTTAAATTCTCCTGGAAAAACTTTTAATATTGCTGGTTTAAATTGCGCATACGCAATTTGTGAAAATAAAGATATAAAAGAGAAATTTGACAAAGAAATTACAAAAAGAGAATTAGCCTCTGTAAATGTATTTGGATTTACAGCATTAGAAGCTGCATATGAATTTGGTGAAGATTGGCTAAATGAGTTAAAAAAATATCTAAAAAATAATATTATATTTGCTAAAGAATATTTAGCAAAAAGTAACTCAAAAGTACAATTTTTGGAGCCAGAAGCAACATATTTGTTATGGTTTAATTTCAAAAATACAAAGCTAAAACATAAAGAAATAAAAAATATGTTATTCGAAAAATCGAAAATTGCACTTAATGATGGAAGAAGTTTTGGTACAGAAGGAGACTCGTATTTTAGGCTAAACTGTGCACTTCCAAAATCGCAACTTGAAGAGGGACTGGGTAAAATAGTTACATATTTTTAACCCTGTTTCCACCTTAGTATTACAAATCTTCTCACTGAATTCTAAACTTCTAAGAATTTTTAACATATGACCAAATAGTAACTTAATTTATTGTATAATTTAACAAACATTCTAATAAATGGGATAGATTATGTCGACACATTTAGTTCTTTCATCTGTGATTTTTGTCTCTATTGCTTTTATATTGGTAGGAGTTTTCTTACTAACAAAGTATTTAGGGCCAAACAATACACAAGATAAATTAAAAAACACAGTTTACGAAAGTGGTGTTTCCAACCCCGTTGGAACTACAAACATTAGGTTTTCTATTAAGTTTTACTTAGTAGCTATTGGATTCTTATTATTTGATGTAGAAATAATCTTTATGTTTCCTTGGGCTGTAAACTTAGTTGACCTTGGCTATGCAGGTTTAGTAAAAATGTTTATTTTTATTGGACTACTTTTTGCTGGTCTTATTTATATGTATAAGAAAAAGGCGTTATCATGGGATTAGGAGCTGAAGCTAATTTAGGTGATTCTATAATCACTACTAAACTTGATGAAGCAGTTAACTGGGCTAGATCATATTCAATGTGGCCAATGGCATTTGGTACAGCATGTTGTGGTATTGAATTTATGTCTGTTGCTGCTTCTAAATATGATGTATCAAGATTTGGTGCAGAAGTTGTAAGATTCTCGCCAAGACAGGCGGACTTACTTATTGTTGCAGGAACTATTTCATACAAACAAGCTCCTGTATTAAAGAAAATTTGGGATCAAATGTGTGAACCTAAATGGGTTATTTCTATGGGAGCATGTGCATGTTCTGGTGGTTTTTATGATAACTATACAACATTACAAGGAATTGATGAAATTATTCCTGTACATGAATATATCTCAGGTTGTCCTCCAAGACCAGAAGCTGTTTTAGATGCAATTATGAATATTCAGAAAAAATCTTACGATGAATCTATTATCAAAGAAAGAGACCAAAACTTCAAAGGGATTTTAGATGCTTAAAACAGATATGCTCATTGATGCAAAAGATATAAAATCAACAATTACTAGACTTAAAAATGAAGAAGATTATACATTATTACTAGATGTAACTGCAGTTGATTATTTACAATATCCAGATGTTACTCCATCTAGATTTGCAGTTATCTATATTTTAAGAACTAGCGACTTCAAAAAACAAATTTCTATTAAATCATATGTTGATGATAATACTTTAGAAGTTGATTCAATTACTGAACTTTATTATTCTGCTGATTGGGCAGAGAGAGAAACTTTTGACCAATATGGTATTAGATTCAAAGGTCATCATAATTTAAAAAGAGTATTAAACCACCATCAATTTGTGGGTCACCCTCTAAGAAAAGATTATGAAATCACTAAAGGTCAAATTTGTACTGAAACTGAAGATTTAATGGATGAAATGCTTCCTCTATTAAAAAGAAAAGGTTATAGTGAAGCTGATATGGATGAGCTAATGATGTTAAATGTTGGACCTTCTCACCCTGCTTCACATGGTACAATTAGAAACTTCGTTGCAATGGAAGGTGAAACAATTGCTGCTTGTGTAACTGAAGTTGGTTACCTACATAGAGGTTTTGAAAAATCTTGTGAAACTCATAACTACTCTCAAATTATTCCATATACTGATAGACTTAATTATTGTTCAGCAATTTTAAATAACATTGGTTATTCAAAAGCTGTTGAAGATATGTTAGGAATTGATATTACTCCTAGAGCAAAAATGATTAGAGTGATTATTGGTGAGCTTTCAAGAATTATTGACCACCTTGTATGTAATGCTGCAAATATGGTTGACCTTGGTGGACTTACTAGTTTATGGTATTTATTTGCTCCAAGGGATAAAGCCTATGATTTATTTTCAAAATTAACAGGGGCTAGACTTACAAACTCTTATACAAGAATTGGTGGTTTAGAATATGATTTATATGATGGCTTTGAGCAAGACCTTTCTCAAGTGTTAAAAGATACTGAAAAAGCTATTGAAGATGCCTTATCTTTAATTTTACATAATAGAATCTACCATGATAGAACACAAGATGTAGGTGTAATTGATGCTGAGTTTGCTATTAGTGCTGGTATTACTGGTCCTAACTTAAGAGCTGCTGGTGTTGCATATGACATGAGAAAAGATAATCCATATTATGGATATGAAAACTTTGACTTTGATGTTGTTGTAGGTTCACATGGTGATGTTTATGACAGAATGATGTGTAGATTTGAAGAGATGAAACAATCAATCAGAATCATTAGACAAGCAATGAAAGAGATTCCAGATGGACCACTTAATGTTGACCATCAAGGAATCATCTTACCTGACAAAAAAGATGTTTATGGAAATATCGAAGGATTAATGAACCAATTTAAATTAACATTTGAAGGTATCAAAGTTCCTAAAGGTGAATATTATTCAGCAACAGAAGGTGGAAATGGTGAACTTGGATTCTATATTGTAAGTGATGGTTCAGGTACTCCATATAAAGTTAAATGTAGACCACCTTGTTTCTATTCTTTAGGTGCTTATTCAAAAATTGTAGAAGGTGATATGTTAGCTGATGCTGTTGTAACAATGGCTAGTATGAACTTTATTGCAGGGGAGTTTGATAGATAATGGGTAAATTTAAATATACAGAAGCAAATGAAAAAGAGTTTGCAAGAATTGCTAAAAAGTATCCAAAAGTTGATGCAATGATGTTACCTGCTTTATGGCTTGTTCAAGAACAAGAAGGTTGGGTAAGTCCAGATGCAATGGTTTTTGTAGCTGATAAGTTAGGAAAAACTCCAATTGAAGTTTATGAGTTCGCAACATTCTATACAATGTTCAACTTAAAACCAATTGGGACATATCATATTGAGTTATGTAAAACTCTATCTTGTATGGTAATGGGTGCACCTGAACTTAAAAAGTTTGTAAAAGATACTTTAGGAATTGGTCCTGGTGAAACAAGTGAAGATGGAAAATTCCACTTCTCAGAAGTTGAGTGTCAAGGGGCTTGTGGTGGTGCACCAATGATTGCATTAAATAATCAGTACCACGAAAACATGTCTGTTGATAAACTTAAAAAGATTATTGAGGAGTGTAAGTAATGGCAGTTGAATTAGTAAAAATTGTTAGTCAAAACTTTGACATTCCTGATTCTCATAAACTTGAAGTAGCTTTAAAAAATGGAAGATATGAATCTATTGATAAAGCATTTTCTATGCAACCAGATGAAATTACAGAAGAAGTTTGTAAATCAGGTTTAAGAGGTAAAGGTGGTGGTGGTGCTGCTTGTGGACCAAAATGGAAACTTATGCCACCAATTGACGAAAGACCTAGATACTTAATCGTTAATGGAGATGAATCAGAACCTGGAACATTTAAAGATAGACAAATTTTCCAATATGACCCACATCTTTTAATTGAAGGAATTATTTGTTCTTCATATGCAATAGGTGCACATGATGCATATATTTATATCAGAGGTGAATATAAATGGTTTATTGATAGATTAAATGAAGCAATTGAAGAAGCATATGAAGCTGGAATCATTGGTGAAAAAGTAATGAATAAATATGATTATAGAATTGACATTACTGTTCACAGAGGTGGAGGTGCTTATATTTGTGGTGAAAAATCTGCTTTAATTGAATCAATTGAAGGTAAAAGAGGACACCCAAGACTTAAACCACATGGTAAAGAGTGTGAATGGTTCTATGGAATGCCTGCAACTGTAAACAATGTTGAAACAATTTCATCTGTTCCTAATATTGTATTAAATGGATATGAGTCATATACAAAATGGGGAACAGAAAGAGCTCCAGGAACAATGCTATTTGCAATGAGTGGTCCTGTTAAAAAACCAGGAGTTTATGAACTTCAATATGGTGAAAAGATGATTGATGTTATTAATGACATCGGTGGTGGAATGAAAGATGGAATGAAATTAAAAGCAGTAATTCCAGGAGGAGCTTCATGTCCTATTCTTACAGCCGAAGAAGTTGAGAAAGCAAATTTAGATTATGAATCTATGTGGGACATTGGTTCAACACTTGGTACTGGTGGAATGATGATTATTCCAGAAGGTACTTCAATGGTTGAAGTTGCTAAAAATTTAATTGAGTTTTATCACCATGAGTCTTGCGGACAATGTACTCCTTGTAGAGAAGGAACTGGTTGGATTGATAAAACTATTAAAAAGATTCTTGAAGGTAATGGTTCAGATGAAGATCTTGATACTATTATTGATGTATGTGGAACAATGAATGGAAAAACTATTTGTGTATTTGCACCAGCAGTTAAAGATATTATCCAAAGCATTGTTGAAAAATATAGACATGAATTTGTTGAATACTTTAAAAGTTAAAATATAAGGAGATATGAAAGATGGCAAAGAATACTTTTACACTAACGGATAATAGAAATGGCAAGTCTTATGAGTATGATGTTTTAAGTGGTACAAGAGGACCAGATGTATTAGATATTAGAACTTTCTATAAAGATTCTGGAATGTTCACTTATGACCCAGGTTACACTTCAACTGCATCTTGTGAATCAAAAATCACATTCATTGATGGTGAAAACTCTGAACTAAGATATAGAGGTTATGACATTAGAGATTTAGCTGGTAAAAAATCTTACCTTGATGTTTGTCACCTTTTAATGATGGGAAAACTTCCAACTGAAGAAGAGTCAAAAGATTTTGATTTAGAAATTAGACATAGATCTTTCTTAAATGAAGGAATCATTAGACTATTTGATGCATTACCTGATGGAGCTCATCCAATGGCAACTATGGGTGCTGCAACAATGGCATTATCTGCATTCTATAAAGATCACTTACATTTAGAAGATGAAGAACAATTCAAAACAATGAGAAGAAGGATTTTAGCTAAGATGCCTACAATTGCGGCTATGGCTTATAGAAATTCAATTGGTACGCCACTAATCTATCCAGATGTAAATAAATATTTCACTGAAAACTTCTTATATATGTTAAGAGCTTATCCAAATGGAAGCATGAAATACTTAGGTGATGGTAAGAATGATGAAATCAAACAAGTTGAAGTTGATGCATTAGATGCTATTTTAACTTTACATGCTGATCATGAACAAAATGCTTCTACTACAACTGTTAGAAATGTTGGTTCAACTGAAGCTCACCCTTATGTTGCTATCGCTTCTGGTATCTCTGCATTATGGGGTTCTGCACATGGTGGAGCAAATGAAAAAGTTATGGATCAATTAAAATTAATTGGTGATGTTAAAAATGTACCTACTTATATTGCTAAAGCAAAAGACAAAAATGATCCATTTAGATTAATGGGATTCGGACACAGAGTTTATAAAAATAGAGACCCTAGAGCTGAAACACTTAAACTATTACAAGATCAATTAAGAGAAGAATTAAACTTAGATTCTAAGTTATTAGACGTAGCTGCAGCGGTTGAAGAAGCAGCATTAAGCGATGATTACTTCAAAGATAGAGGATTATATCCAAATATTGACTTCTACTCAGGTGTTATTTTAACTGCACTTAAGATTCCAGTAGAGATGTTTACTCCTATTTTTGTTATCGGAAGAATTCCAGGATGGATTTCTCAATGGTCTGAATTAAAGCAAGATCCAACTGCTAAAATTGCTAGACCAAGACAACTATATACAGGTAAGTAAGAAGTGTCTAATAAAGGAGATGACGCACTATGAGTGAATTAGTTAAATTTTCAGTAAATGGGGAAGAGCATGAAGCCAAAAAGGGTAGTCTTTTAATAGATACTCTCTTAGATCGTGACATACATATTCCTCATTTTTGTTACCATCAAGCCCTAGGGAAAGATGGTAACTGTAGAATGTGTATGGTAGAAATTGAAGGTCAAAAAAGACCTCAAATTGCTTGTGACACGCCAGTTAAAGAAGGAATGATTGTAAGAACAAAAGGCGAAAATATTGAAAAAGTTAGAAGAGATATTTTAGAACTTGAACTTATTAATCACCCAATTGACTGTCCTACATGTGACCAAGCAGGAGAGTGTAAACTTCAAGATTATTACATGGAGTCTGGATTTTATGAATCAAGAGTAAATGTAAATCAAAAAGTTACTGCTAGAAAAAGAGTTGATTTAGGTTCTAATGTAATGTTAGACCAAGAAAGATGTGTACTTTGTACAAGATGTGTAAGATTCTGTTCAGAAATCACTGGTACAAACGAACTTGGTGTTATTTCAAGAGCTGATCACTCTGTAATTGGTACATTCCCTGGTAAACCACTTGATAATCCATATGCAATGAATGTTGTTGATATTTGTCCTGTTGGAGCACTTACTTCTAAAGACTTTAGATTCAAACAAAGAGTTTGGTTCATGGAATCTTTTGATGCTATTTGTAATGGTTGTTCAATGGGATGTAATATTCATGTTGACCACAGAAAAGAAAAATATAAAGATGACCAAATCTTTAGATTTAGACCAAGAGTAAATAGAGATGTAAATGGTTGGTTTATTTGTGATGAAGGTAGACTTTCATATAAAAATGAAGAAGAAGATAGATTTACAACTCCATTAGTAGACTCAACAGAAACACAGTTTAGTAATACAATCACTAAAGTATATAAAACATTAACAGAGAAAAAAGATATTCTTTTTGTATTAGATCCATCTTTATCTTTAGAAGAGATGCAAAATACAATTAAATTGGCAGAAGCTGTAAAAGGTGAAATCACTGGTTATTCACCACAATACATTGATGAAAGTTTTGCAGACGACTATTTAAGAAAAAGTGATAAAAGTCCAAACAGAGCATCTTTTAAAGAGTTAAACATTAATGAAACAGAAGAAGATTTTAAAAATAAAATTGCAAAAGCTAAAACTGTAATTATATTAAATAATAACTACTTCGACCAAAACCTAGAGATTTTAGAGGGTAAAACTGTTATTTCTTGCTTCTCACATAACTGTTTAACAATTTCAAAATCTGATGTAGCTATCCCTATTTCATCATTCTATGAAAAAAGTGGTACTTACATTAACTTTGAAGGTAAAAAACAAAAAGTTATTTCAAAACTTAAAAAAGAAAAACCAATGGAATCAGTATCTTCAATTATTGAGCATATTAAATCTATGGTTGAAAAAGGTAGCCTATGAGTACAGCTGCAATAGTAATTATTATAGTAAACATTCTTCTTGCTAAGATTCTTTCAGTTGGTACTACACCAATTATGGTTTGGTGGGAAAGAAGAGTTGCTGGTTTTATTCAAGATAGAACTGGACCAAACAGATGTGATATTGGTGGAATTAGACTTGGTGGTTTAATTCAAGCAATCGCAGATATGTTAAAACTTGTATTTAAAGAAGACTTTACTCCTGCACATATTAAAGAGAAGTTTCTTTATACAATTGCACCAGCTTTAGTATTTATCTGTTCATTTTTAACAATGGCAGTTATTCCTTTTGCTGATAACTTAGTTATCGATGGTGAAAGTTTTATGATGCAAGCAATTCCTACTCAACTTGGAATTATGTGGTTCTTAGCATTTGCAGGTTTATCTGTATTTGGTATTATTTTAGGTGGATATTCATCTCAAAATAAATATGGTTTATTAGGTGGAATTAGAGCTTCTGCACAAGTTATTTCTTATGAAGCAGCAATGGGCTTATCTATTATCTCTATTCTTTTAACATATGGTTCAATCAACTTAAATGATATGGTACAAGCTCAAGGTGGAACATTCTTTGGTGTTATTCCATCATGGGGTATTTTTATGCAACCACTTGCAGCTTTAATTTTTATTGTTACTGCATTTGCTGAAACAAACAGAACACCTTTTGATATCGCTGAAGGTGAATCTGAGATTGTTGCTGGTTATCACACTGAGTACTCTGCAATGAGATTTGGTCTTTTCCAAGTTGGTGAATATGCTGCAATGAGTGCATCATCTGCAATTATTGTAACTCTATTCTTAGGTGGATATCACATTCCATGGATGGATACAGCAACAATTCAAAATAACATCAACTATGTAATTTTAGCTATCGTAATTTTATTACCAATAAAAGCATATCTATTTGGTAAATGGATGAATAAAAACTACGATTGGTTAGATGCTAATGATAAAAGACATAGAGAAAAGAATATTTTAATTAGAGGATTCTGGTTAATTGCAATTATTATCTCTGCTGTTTTAATTATGTTCTTAGTTACAGGACTTGGTGAAAATGGTGTAAATATTGCAACTGCAGTTATCCAAATTGGTACATTTGTAGTTAAATTCTTACTTATGAACTTAGTATTTATCTGGATTAGATGGACACTATTAAGATTTAGATATGACCAATTACAAATGTTAGGATGGAAAGTTCTTATTCCATTAGCGATATTAAATATTGTAATAACAGCAACATTTATTGTTGTGACAGGAAGTTAATATGGGAATTAAAATTGTAGAAAGACACGGAAAGTCTCTAAAAGATAAATTATACATCCCAGCTATTATGGGTGGTATGAAGACTACTTTTAGACACTTTAAAGAAAATTTGAGCGATGTTTCAAATCTTAAAACAATGCAGTACCCTGAAGTTCAACCTGATGATATCACTGATAGATACAGAGGAGTTCATAGGCTAACTAAATGGGCTGACGAAAGTGAAAAGTGCGTTGCTTGTTATATGTGTGCTACTGCTTGTCCTGCTCAATGTATTTTTATTGATGCAGAAGAAAGATTTGATGGTAAAGCTGAAAAAAGACCAAAAGAATTCAAAATTGACCTTCTAGAGTGTGTATACTGTGGATACTGTGTAGAAGCTTGTCCTTGTGATGCTATTAGAATGGATACTGGAATCTTTAGTTTTACAGGTGATAAAAGAGAAGATTTCGTTGTTGATAAAAATTACCTAATGAGCAATGAAAGATCAAAGGATTTTGATGATGAGTGATTTAATATTTGTAGCACTTAGTATTTTTGCTGTTGTTGGTGCTCTAATGATGCTATTCTTTAGAAAACCAATGTACTCAGCACTTGGTCTATTAGTATCAATTTTGGCTGTAGCTGGTCTGTTTGCACTGTTAAATGCAACTTTCCTTTTTATGGTACAAATTATTGTTTATGCTGGTGCAATTATGACATTAATTTTATTCTTACTTATGTTTCTTAACATTAAAGATGAACATCTTCCAAAAGAACCTAAGAAGTATCTTTTAATTGGAATTGGTGCAGCAATAATGATTCCTTTTAATGTTGTTATTTTAAAAGCAGTATCAAAGCTTCCAGAAGCTGATATGAATATTGTTGCAGGTAGTACTTTTGGTGACATTAAACCAGTTGGTGCTTTATTATATAATGATTGGATTATAGCATTCGAATTAATTTCGATTCTTCTATTAGTTGCGCTTGTTGGTTCAATTGTTTTAGCAAAAAGAAAAAAATCTACTAAGGAGAATGCATGATTAGTTTAACATCTTATGCTTTTGTCTCTATGATTCTTTTTTCTATTGGTGTTATAGGTGTAATCGCTAGAAGAAATATATTTGTTATATATATGTCAATAGAACTTATGTTAAATGGAATTGCACTTTTCCTTATAACATTTGCAAGATATCATTTTAATATGGACCCACAAATTATTACAGTTATGGTTATCTCAATTGCAGCAGCAGAAGCAGCAATTTTCTTATCTGTAATCATTTTATTATTTAGAACTAAAAAATCTCTAGATACTGATATCTTTACAACACTAACACAAGGAGAGAAGTCATGATGGATACTTCACTGTTAGTTTGGATTATTATTGCTCCACTTTTAGGTGCGATATTAAATGGTGGATTATATTTTTACCACGTAAAAAGAAAACCAGTATCTGAAACACTATTTTCTGTAATTGGTACAGGTACACCACTTATTGCATTTTTAATTACACTAAGTCTATTCTTAGACATGGTAGATGGTGGAGTAACATTTAAACAACAACTATTTACTTGGGTAAATATTGGTGATTTAAATATTACTATGGCATTCTTAGGTGATAACCTAGCTATCTTTATGTCAATGTTTGTAACTTTTGTTGGATGGTTAATTCACATCTATGCAATTGGTTATATGACAGGTGATAATGGTTTTGGTAAATTCTTTGCTTACTTCAACCTTTTCTTAGCATCGATGTTAATTTTAGTACTTGCAGATAACCCAGTTATTCTTTTCATTGGATGGGAAGGTGTTGGAGTTTGTTCATACTTACTAATTGCATTCTATTATGGTGATAAAGAAAATGTTATCGCTGGTAATAAAGCATTTATTGCAAATAGAGTTGGTGACTTTGGTTTTCTTTTAGGTATTGTTACACTATTCTTTGCACTAGGTCAAGTTGATTTAAGCTTCTCTTCACTTGAAGCTAATATTTCAAATGCTTCAACTGGTTTATTAGCCTTATCAGGATTCTTACTATTTGTTGGTGCTATGGGTAAATCAGCTCAGGTTCCTTTATATGTATGGCTTCCAGATGCAATGGCAGGACCGACTCCAATTTCAGCACTTATTCACGCAGCTACAATGGTAACAGCTGGTGTATATATGGTTGCAAGATTTCATTTCTTATACGCAAGTGTTGAAGAAATTGGTATCTTTATTGCTTATATTGGTGCATTTTCTGCATTATTTGCAGCAGTTATCGCAACAAGACAACAAGATATTAAAAAGATACTTGCATACTCAACTATGTCTCAATTAGGATATATGTTTATTGCTGTAGGACTTGGGTTTTATAGTTCAGGTTTATTTCACGTATTTACACATGCATTCTTTAAAGCAATGTTATTCATGGGTGCTGGTGGTATAATTATTGCTCTACACCATGAACAAAATATCTTTAAAATTGCGCAACATAGAGCACAACTTCCAATTATTAAATTTACTTTCTTAATTGGTGTTATTGCAATTTCAGGTATTCCACCATTTTCAGGTTTCTTCTCTAAAGATGCTATTTTAGCATCAGCTTTCCAAGAGGGACAATATTTAATCTGGGGAATTGGAATGTTTACAGCATTCTTAACAGCATTCTATATGTTTAGACTTTATTTTATTGTATTCGTTGCACCAAATAAAGAGACTGTGCCATATGTTTATACATCAAAAACAATTACTTTCCCACTTATGATTTTAGCAGTTGGAGCGGTATTTGCAGGGTTCTTAAACTTCCCAGCTATTTTTGGTGGTTCTAATTTAGTTGACAATTGGTTAGCACAAACTAACTCTATAAAAATTCATATGTCTCATTCAACTGAGTACATATTAATGGCTGCATCTATTTTAGTGGCAGCAGCAGGTATTTTTGTTGCATATAAGAAATACGCAAACTTTGATGTTTACAAACCAGAAGATGAAAAAGGTATTATTGCTAACAAATTCTATGTAGATGAATTCTATGACATAGTATTTGTTCAATTCTCTAAAAAAATCTCTTCATTTATTGATAAAATCTTAGATACTAAAATTATTGATGGATTTATCATGTCAACTTGTGAACAGTTTGTTGAGTTTGGTAAAAAAGTTGCAACTATTCAAAATGCTAATGTAAGATTTTATGCTGCGTTCATGCTTGTAGGTATGAGTGCTGTGTTTATCTATTTATATATTTCTTTAGGATTGTAATATGAGTGCAGATATTTTATCGTTTATTATATTTTTACCAGCAGTAGTAGCATTTGGTTTAATGATTACTACTAAGCATGTAGAAACAGTTAGAAACATTGCATTTTTAACAACAACAGTTATCTTAGCACTTGTATTAAAACTTTATATTGAGTTTGAACCAAGTGCAGGTATGCAGTTCGTTACAAATGTTCCATGGATTTCATCTTATGGTATTAACTACTACATTGGTGTTGATGGTTTCTCTTTAACTATTTTAATGATGATTGCTATTTTAATCCCTACAGCATATCTTCTTTTATGGGAAGGTAGAACTAAAGGTTACTGGATTAATATGTTATTAGTGCAAGCTGGTGTTACAGGTTCACTTTTAGCATTAGATGTAATTTTATTCTACTTCTTCTGGGAAGTTATGTTATTACCAGTATTCTTAATGATTGGTATTTATGGATTTGGAGATAAAGTATTCACAACTATTAAAGTAACAGTATATACAATGCTTGGTTCACTTTTAATGTTTGTTGCTATGCTTTATTTAGGAGTTACATATCACGCTGAGTTTGGAACTTGGTCATTCCAATATGATAGTTTAACTCAAATTACATCATTATCATATAACGAAAAGATTTGGTTATTTTTAGCATTCCTTTCTGCGTTTGCTATTAAGATTCCTATTTTCCCATTACATACATGGATTATGGAAACATATAAAAATGCTCCAACTGGTGCAGTATTCTTATTATCATCAATCATGGCAAAACTAGGTGTTTATGCAATCGTTAGATTCTTAATTCCTATTTTCCCAGAAGTTTATGTTGAGTTCTCTTCATGGTTTGTATTTATTGGATTATTTGGTCTTGTTTACTTTGGTATTGCTGCACTTATGCAAGATGACATTAAAAGAATGTTTGCTTATTCTTCTGCATCGCACTTAAGTTTCATTGCAGCAGGTATCTTCTCATTAAATGAATTTGGTATCAATGGAGCTTTATATTTAATTATTGCTCACGCAATTGCAACAGGTGCATTATTCTTACTTGTTGGAATTATTCATGATGAAACAGGATATAAAACAATCAAAGATTTAGGTGGATTAGCAAAACAATCTCCAATCTTTACTACAATTTTTGCAATTATGTTATTTGCAAATGTAGGACTTCCTGGAACTAATGGTTTCGTATCAGAATTATTAATTATCTTTGGTATTTATGAGTTCAATCATACACTAGGATATATTTCAGCTCTTACTGTTATTATTGGTGCTTCATATATGTTATGGATGTTCCAAAGAGCAATATTACAAGATAGAGAAGGTGAAGCTCTTAAATTTAGAGATTTAAAAATCAAAGAGATTGTTGGTTTAGCTCCATGGGTTATTCTTGTATTCTTAATGGGTATTTACCCAGATATTTTCATTGATAAGTTTGAGCCAACTGTAACTCACTACTTAAATGACATTTTACATATTGGAGCAGCAAAATGAATGAATTAATACACATATTACCAGTTTCATTAATTTTACTATCAGCTGTTGGCTTAATGTTTATGAGTATGTACGAAGAAAAATTCAATACGAAACAATATATTACTGTTTCGTCTGTATTATTAGTACTTGCTTTAATTTTATCGTTTATTCCTATTGGGGAATCATATGCTGTTAGACCATTCAATAACGTTTTTAATGATGTTTTAATTTTTGACTCGTTCTCAAACTTCTTTAACATCTTACTTATTTTAGGTACTTTATTAACACTGTTAATTGGAGAAAACTATTTCAGATCAAAAGAATATTTTAGAGGTGAGTTCTTCTCAATTTTATTATTTGCTCTATTTGGAATGATGTTATTAGCAAATGCAAACGAACTTGTAACTGCATTTATTGCACTTGAAATTGCTTCATTTGCTGTATATGTTATGGTTGGTTATAACAGTGAAGACAGTAAAAGAGTTGAAGCAATTTTCAAATACTTAGTATTAGGTTCTTTTATTGGAGCATTTTACCTTTTAGGTGTTGTTTTAGTTTATGGTGCAACTGCAACTACAAACTTAACAGAAATTGCTTCATATATTTCGACTCATTCAAATGAAGATATGGCTTTATTATACATTGGATTAACGCTAATTTTATTTACATTCCTATTTAAAATTGCAGCATTCCCATTCCAATCTTGGGTACTAGATGTATATAGAGGTGCTCCAATGATTATTACTGCATATATGGCATCTACATTTAAAATTGCTATATTCTCTTTCTTCTTAAGAGCAGTATTACAAGATATTTCACCAATGATTGACTTCTGGGATTCAATCATGTATGTTATTATTATCTTTACTCTTATCTTTGGTACATGGCTTGCTATTACACAAAAAATTGTTAAAAGAATGCTTGCTGCATCTTCAATTGTACATACAGGTTATTTATTATTAGCATTTATATCTCTTGGACAAAATATTCATGCAGCATATGCAACAGTATTCTACTTAATTGCATATTTATTATCTGCACTTGGATCATTTGGTATCATTTCACATATTATCTCTGAAACTAAAGTAAGAGTTACATATGATGACTTCAAAGGTTTAGCTAAAGAAAGACCATATTTAGCAGCAATGATGACTATTTTCTTATTCTCACTTGCTGGTATTCCTTCAACAATTGGTTTCATCGGTAAATTCTATGTATTTACTGAAGCAATTAATTCAGGATATATTTTATTAGCAGTATTAGCAATTGTTGCTACATTTGTTTCAGTATACTACTACTTCAAACTTATAGCAATGATGTACTTCTACCCTACTAAAGAAGAATGTTTAGACAATGACTTCAATGATAAAAGAGTATCTACTTATGCAATTGCATTCTTAGCTATTATTACAGTTGCAGGTGGTATTGGTTCTGCTATTGTATTCTTTATTCCAGCATTGAATATTGATACACTGATTGAATTAACACAAATTGCTATTCAATCATTATTTATAAAATCATGATGTGTTAATATGTAACATACTCGTATGATTTTTTAAAATTATACTTCTTCAAACAAAAAAAAGAAAAGCCCTAGAAATAGGGCTTTTTTATTTCTACAATATATATATTGCACAATAATTGTACATTGCATACTATTAGCCTATAGCCCACTATAAGGACATTTTCGCTATTATAATGCTATTCATGTAAATCAAAATCACTAGAAAGGATGTCAAATGAGTGACCTAATAGAAGGTTATTTAGGGAAGACTGTAGAGAGAAAAAAGAGTAGAGTTCCAGCGAAACTTGACTATGTTCAAAGTGCCACTGGATTATTTCTAGGTCTTTTTATGTGGGGACATATGTTTATGGTGTCTTCAATTCTAATAAGTAAAGACTTTATGTATGCAGTGACAAAATTTTTTGAAGCTAGTTTCATATTCGATGGAGGTAATCCATTAGTAGTTTCACTTGTTGCCTTAGTAATATTTATTGTATTTATTACACACGCTGCTTTAGGTATGAGAAAGTTACCTGGTAACTTTAAACAATATCAAGTTATGAAAGCTCATGCTAATAGCATGGATCATGAAGATACTAAACTTTGGTTTATCCAAGCATTTACTGGTTTTGCTATGTTCTTCTTAGGTTCAGTACATATATATATTATTATGACTCAATCAGATGCAATTGGACCATATGCAAGTTCAGATAGAGTTTGGTCTAACTGGATGTGGCCTTTATATCTTCTGTTATTATTAGCAGTAGAATTCCATGGTACTATTGGACTATACAGACTAGCTGTTAAATGGGGATGGTTTGACGGAAAAGATCCAAAAGCAACAAGAAAAAGATTAAAATTATGGAAAAAATCTTTAACTTGGTTCTTCCTAATTTTAGGTTTTGCTACATTAGCTGCTTATATGAAAATAGGTTATGAAAATGCGCAAGCTGGAAAAGTTGGAGAAAGATATGTTCCAACTGCACAAGTTATGCAATTAGATAATACAGGGAGGCTAGCATAATATGAAAATTAATTACTGTGATTCATTAGTTATTGGTGGAGGATTAGCTGGGCTTAGAGCTGCTGTTGCTGCACAAAAAAAGGGGTTAAACGCAATCGTTTTATCACTTGTTCCTGTAAAAAGATCTCATAGTGCTGCTGCTCAAGGTGGTATGCAAGCTTCTTTAGGTAACTCAAAGATGTCTGATGGAGATAATGAGGATTTACACTTTGCAGATACTGTAAAAGGTTCTGACTGGGGATGTGATCAAGAAGTTGCAAGAATGTTCGTACATACTGCACCAAAAGCTATTAGAGAATTAGCTTCATGGGGTGTGCCTTGGTCTAGAGTTAAGGCTGGTTCAAGAGAAGCAATTATTAATGCTAAAAAAACAACTATTACTGAAGAAGAAGAAAGACATGGATTAATCCACTCAAGAGACTTTGGTGGTACTAAAAAATGGAGAACATGTTATACAGCTGATGCAACAGGACATACAATGTTATTTGGTGTTGCAAATGAAGCTTTAAAACATGATGTTGATATTAGAGATAGAAAAGAAGCACTTTCATTAATCCACGAAGATGGTAGATGTTATGGTGCGGTAGTTAGAGATTTAATTACTGGAGAATTAGAAGCTTATGTTGCAAAGGGAACTTGTATTGCAACTGGTGGATATGGTAGAGTATTTAAACAAACTACAAATGCAGTTATTTGTGAAGGTACTGGTGCAGCTATTGCTCTTGAAACTGGTATTGCAACTTTATCTAATATGGAAGCAGTACAATTCCACCCAACACCAATTGTTCCATCTGGTATTTTATTAACAGAAGGTTGTAGAGGTGATGGTGGTATCTTAAGAGATGTTGATGGTCACAGATTTATGCCTGATTATGAACCAGAAAAGAAAGAGCTTGCTTCAAGAGACGTTGTTTCTAGAAGAATGATTGAACACATTAGAAATGGTAAAGGTGTTCCTTCTCCATATGGTTATCACGTATGGTTAGATATTTCTATTTTAGGTAGAGAGCATATTGAAAGAAACTTAAGAGATGTACAAGAAATTTGTCAAATCTTTAATGGTATAGATCCAGCTGACGAAGGTCCAAAAGGTTGGGCTCCAGTACTTCCAATGCAACACTACTCTATGGGTGGTATTAGAACTAAACCAACTGGTGAGTCAACTAGATTATCTGGTTTATTTGCTTGTGGTGAAGCTGCTTGTTGGGATATGCATGGATTCAACAGACTTGGAGGAAACTCAGTTTCTGAAACTGTTGTTGCAGGTATGATTATTGGTAACTACTTTGCTGATTATTGTTTAGAAAATGATGTAACAATTCCTACAGCTACTGTTCAAAAATTTGTTGATGAGCAAGATGCTTACTTAGATGAACTTTTATCATACAATGGTAGCGAAGATATTTTCAGAATCAAAAATAGAATGCAAAGATTAATGGATGAAAAAGTAGGTATCTTTAGATCTGGAGAGCCTTTAGCAGAAGCTGTTGAAGAATTAAAAGAACTATTAGTTAAAACTAAACAAATCACTGTTAAATCTAAAGAAAGAGCTGGTAACCCAGAACTTGAAGAAGCATACAGAGTTCCAAAAATGCTAAAAGTTGCACTTTGTGTTGCTAAAGGTGCAAGAGACAGAACTGAATCAAGAGGTGCACACTATAGAGAAGATTATCTAAAAAGAGATGATGCAAACTGGTTAAATAGAACACTATGTTCTTGGCCAAATAAAGATGATCTTGAACCAACAGTTGAATATGCTGACTTAGATATTATGAAAATGGAAATGCCTCCTGCATTTAGAGGATATGGTGCGAAGGGTATGATTATTGAAAATGAACTAAGTGCTAAAAGACAAGATGAAGTTGATTCAGTAACTGAAAAAATGCAAGCTGAAGGTAAAGATAGACATGAAATTCAAGACGCATTAATGCCATTTGAATTACCTATGAACTATAAAGAGAAAAACGAAAGATTAGGAGATAAATAATGAGCGTTGAAAAAGGTAGAGAAATAACTATATCAGTTCTTAAATTTAATCCAAGAAGTAAGGTTTCTAAACCTCACTTCGTTGATTTTAAATTAGAAGAGACTCCAGGGATGACTCTTTTTATTGCTCTTACTAAAATTAGAGAAGAGCTTGACCCAGATTTATCTTTTGACTTCGTATGTAGAGCTGGTATTTGTGGTTCTTGTGGTATGGTAGTTAATGGGAAACCTGCACTTGCTTGTAGAACACTTACTGCAAATTATCCAGAAGGTACATTAAAATTAATGCCTATGCCAGCATTCGAACTTATTAAAGATTTATCAGTTAATACTGGTAAATGGATGGATGCAATGTCAAAAAGAGTTCAATCTTGGATTGTAGACAACGGTGAAGAAGTTGATATTTCAAAAATGGAAGAAAGAATTGACCCAGAAGTAGCAAATGATACTTTCGAACTTGATAGATGTATTGAGTGCGGAATTTGTGTTGCTTCTTGTGGTACTATGCTTATGAGACCAAATTTTGTTGGACCTGTAGGACTAAACAGAATTGCTAGATTTGAAGTTGACCCTCACGATAAAAGAACTGCTGATGACTTCTATGAGTTAGTAGGTGATGATGATGGTATCTTTGGTTGTATGTCATTAATGGCTTGTGAAGACCACTGTCCAAAACATTTACCACTACAAAACAAAATTGCTTACTTAAGAAGAAAATTAGTAGCACTAAAATAATTAAAAAGAGGAATTTTCCTCTTTTTAATGTCACAATATTAAAAGTTAATTATTCTTTGGAGTAATTAACTTTTTATATTTTAGGAGATAGGCAATGGGTTTATCAAACGATTATTTTTTACTTTATCATGGGAAACATATAGAACAAGTAACAACATTTGGAACTATTGAGAACAAAAACCAAGATGATTTCTTTGACATTTCTGCTTTAGTACTTTGTGTTACTAGAAAAGATTATGATAAATACATATCGTTAGATAGTTTTAATGACCTTGTATCAAAAGTTACAAATAAAGAAGTAAAAACTTTAAATGATGTTTATCAATTACAACACTGCATACTTGATACACTTAAAGTTGATACTAAAAATGTGCATTTAGATAAACTGAATAAAGCTTTTGAATATTTAAAAAATGAAAATATAATTGAAAATTCTGCTTATAAAATTTTAATCTCATTATTTGACCCAGAAGAACTTGCTGCAACAAAAGATATTAATCCAATTGCCCAATCTACTTCAGAGGAAAACATTCCTTTTAAAGAAGCAAAATCTATTTTAGAAAATACAATCTTAGATTTAAAAAATACTTTTAAAACAGATGATTTTATAACTGAATTAGATGAAACTAATAATTACTTAAACAATCAAAAATTCTCCATTGGTATTACTGGGGTTATGAATGCTGGTAAATCAACAATGCTAAATGCTCTTATGGGACAAGAAATACTTGGAAGTGCAGTTGTTCCAGAAACTGCAAATTTAACTATTGTAAAACATGGAACTCCTGAAGCAAAAGTATTTTATTGGAATAAAGCAGAATGGCAAAGAATTGAATCATCAGCAGAACAGATTGATTCAATTGCAGATTTTGTAAAAGAAACAAAATCTATTTTCAAAGATGACTTAGATAATTTAATAAAAGAAGAATCAGTAAGCGAAAAAGTTGATATAAATAATTTAGCAGCTTTTACATCAGCAGAAGCTAGTGGTAAAAAATGTAATATTGTAAAATATGTTGAATTAAAATCTGACTTAGAATTCTTAAAAGATGGAATAGAAATTGTTGATACTCCAGGACTAGATGACCCAGTTATTCAAAGGGAAGAAATAACTAAAGAGTATCTGTTACAATGTGATTTAATGCTTCATTTAATGAATGTATCTCAAAGTGCTACTTTAAAAGATGTAGAGTTTATTATAGATGCCCTACTTTATCAAAATATCACTAAACTTTTAGTTGTTATTACAAGGGCAGATACTGTTTCAAAAGAACAACTAGAAGAAGTTATAAACTACACAAAGACTTCAATTGAGAATCAATTAAAGCAACAGAATAAAGATAGTAAATTAGACTATATTTTAAATAGTATTAAATTTATTCCTATCTCAGGTAAAATGGCCCTACTTCATAGAACAGGAAGAGCTCAAGAAGCAATTGATGCTGGATATAATATTGAAGATACAGGTATTTTAGAAATAGAAAATTATTTACACGAGACACTATTTGGTAAAAGTGCAAATAAATCTGAACTTGTAATCAAAAGTGCAAAATCTCAATTAGAAAAAACAATAGAAAAAGAGATTAAATCTTTTAATTATGAACTAGTATTACTTTCAAAATCAAAAGAAGAATTAGAAGCTGACTTAGAAGATTTCAATCAAAAAAAAGATACAAATAAAAGAATTTTTACAAGTTTAAAAGAAGATATAAACTTATATAAAAATGATGCAAAGTCTTATTTAGAAACTTTAGAAACTTATTTAAATGCTGAACTAGTTGAGTTACAAAATGTAATTAGACAAAGAGTGTATAACGATGTAAAATACTCTTTTGAAAAGACTAAAAAAAGACCTCCAAGTTCAAGAGTAAAAACTATTATTGAAACAGCAATAAAAGATGGAATTATTGATATTATTAGAGATTATAGATATAAATTTATTAAAAAATCACAAAGTATTGGAGAAATCTGTGAGCAAAAATATCAAGATTTAGGTTTTGTTATTGGTCATAAAAATGATAACTTTGATGCGAGAGGTTTTTTCCAAGATGACTTTAAAGCAGGCTTTTTAACTTCTTCAAATGAAGTATTAGTTTCTAAAATTACAAATGAAGTTTCTAAAAGTAAAGCAAATAAATTAAATGAATTAAATTCAAATATAGAGATTTTTATAAAAGAAGAGTTTTCTACTATTGAAACAAATATTGTACAAAAAGCAAATACTATTTCAAAAGATTTAATAGAAAATTTCTTTGAACAAATAGAAGAGCCTTTAAAAGTATTTGAACATAAATTAAAGAAAGATGAAAAATCTCTTCAAGACAGACTTGCAAATTTTGAAGAAAATGAAGCAAACAAAGATGAGTTAACAATCTCAATTCATAAAAAAATCAAAAAACTAAATGCAATAAGCAAAGGACTTAGATAATGAGTATACTTAGTAGTTTTGTAAAAGAGTTTAATGAAACATATAATAAAACAGTTGAAATTGAATATGAAGAGGGACTTGTAGGTGATATAAAAAAAGTTAAAGATAGACTTTTAGACGAAAAATTTCATCCTTCTATTCAATTAAAAAGCATTTTAGACAAACAAATAAGAAGATCAAGATACCCAATGGAAGTTGCTATTACAGGTCAATTTTCATCTGGTAAATCTACATTTTTAAATGCCCTACTTTCAAGAAACATCTTGCCTACAGGGATTACTCCTGTTACATCTAAAGTAAACTTTATTAATTATGCAGATGAGTATAAACTAAAAATAACTTATTACTCTGGAGCTCATGAGTATGCTCCCATTGAATCAATTGCTGCTTTTACAGATCAAAGACAACAAGAAATGGATGATATAAAATATTTAACTCTTTATGCTCCTATGGATATTCTAAAAGATATTTCATTTGTTGATACACCAGGGTTAAACTCTCAATCACAAAGTGATACAGATACTACAAGAAGAGTATTAAGAGATGTTGGTGGTATTATTTGGCTTACACTTATTGATAATGCAGGAAAAATGTCTGAAGCTGAAGTACTTGAAGAGTATATGGAACACTTTAAAAATAAATCTCTTTGTGTTTTAAATCAAAAAGATAAATTTACAGAAGAACAAATTCAAACAACTACAAACTATATTAAAGACAAATTCTCAAAATACTTTTCACAAGTTACTCCAATCTCGGCAAAGATGGCACTTGAATCAAGGGCAGCACACAAAGATATTTTAATTGAAACACAACAACAAGAATTAATAAAAAACTTCAAAAAAGATTTGAAAGAAAATAGAATTAGTACTCTTAAAAGTTTTGAACAAGAGTTTGATAAATACCAAGAAGCAATTGATAAAATTAATGCAGTTGATAATACTGATAATGACAAAATCTTCGAAGAATCAAATATTCAACAAGTATTAGATTTTATTGATAATACAATTAGACCCCAAGCAGCAGAAGCTAAAGAGTATGCTATTAAAAAAGATTTAAGAGGTATTTGCGATATCTTAGTAAAAGAGTATGAAACTATTATTGGTGTTTATGACTCATTATGTGAAATCTTAACAGAAGCAGAAGATGATATTCTTGAAGCCTTTGATAATATTCATAAAACATACTCTAAAGAGTTATTTACAATCTATAATTCACTTGAATCAATTATGGAAAAAATGGCCCATGAAACATTTAAAAATGTAAAAAAACAAAAAGCATATAGATATGAAGAAAAAGGTGGCTTTTTAAATAAAGACTCTTTCGAAAAAATAGAGTATGAAACATATTGGATTGATAGTGATAATGTATATAAAAAGCTTTTTTATGATGACCAAACTATTGATAAAATGTTTAAAAGAGCAATAAAACAATTAAAAGAAGTAGAATTAGCTAGTGATGAAGCTTTTAGAAATGTTTATAGAGAAATTAAACAAAGAATTCATAGATGGCAAGAGCCTTATGAACTTATCAAGAAACACAGAGAAATTGCCTCTGATTCAGAGTTTTCTACAACGAGACACTTTGCAGCTAAAGTATATGAAAATGTATTAAGAAGTTTCCATAGAGCTATTTTAGAAAATATTTCAGCTTTAAGAAAAAAGTTTGCATACTTTAATGGAGCTTTATCTTATTCCTATATTCAAACAACACAAGCTACAATTGCACACTTTGAGCAACAAATTGCAGAATCAATTGCTTTATTTGAAAAAGAACCTGCAAGATTTAATGTATATCATCCAAGAGAAGATGAAATTCTTACAAAATTAAAAGCAAACTTTGGATTTGAAAAAATAGAAGATTTCTTAACTTCTAAAAGAAATTATCTTTATAAAATAATTCAATATTCAAGAAATCAATATTTAGAAATAAATAAAGATAGAATTGAATTTGTAAGCTCAAAAAAAGCAAATTACTTAAACAAGATAGAAGACCTAAAAAGCATTAAAAGTGAGATTTAATATCTCATCTTTTTAATGTTTTCCTTTCAAAAATTATAATACTATTTTAATCTCTTTATTTAAACTTATTATAATAATACACAAACGATTGTGTCGAATATTCGCACTTACAAAAAAAAATGTGAAACTTAAGAAATAATCATAATGATTAACAACTGTTTAAATCAAAATGTGTGAAACTTTTATAAATATTTAATTAAAAAAAATTGGAGATAAAATGAACGCATCAGATTTATTTATTAAGGCGTTAGAAAATGAAGGTGTTGAATATATATTTGGTATTCCTGGAGAAGAGAATCTAGACTTACTAGAAGCACTTAGAAAATCAGATAAAATCAAACTAATCTTAACTAGACATGAGCAAGGTGCAGGTTTTATGGCTGCTACTTATGGTAGATTAACAGGAAAAGTTGGTGTATGTGTTTCAACTTTAGGACCTGGTGCTACTAACTTTGCTACTGCAGCAGCTTATGCACAATTAGGTGCAATGCCAATGCTTATGATTACTGGTCAAAAACCAATTAAAAAATCTAAACAAGGTAGATTCCAAATCATTGATATCGTTAGAATGATGAGACCAATGACTAAATTTGCAAAACAAATTGTAAATGGTAACAATGTTCCTTCAGTTGTAAGAGAAGCATTTAAAATTGCAACTACTGAAAGACCAGGTGCAGTTCATATTGAATTCCCTGAAGATATCTCTGCAGAAGAAGATGTTGAAGATAACATCTACCCAGTAAGAGATTTTCATTATCCACAACCTCATAAAAAAGCTATTGCAGACGCAGTTAAAATGATTGAAAAAGCAAAAAGACCATTATTATGTATTGGTAATGCTGCAAATACAGATGATATTTCTGCTGCTTTAACAGATTTTGTAAATGAAACTGGTATACCATTCTTCTCTACTCAAATGGGTAAAGGTGTAGTTGATGAGAACCACAAATTATGTTTATCAACTGCTGCACTTTCAAAAGATGACTTTATTCACTGTGCAATTGAAAGAGCTGACTTAATTATCAATGTTGGTCACGATGTAATTGAAAAGCCACCATTCTTTATGGAAAATGAAGAAGGAGCTACAAAAGTTATTCATGTAAACTTCTTCCCATCAGAAGTAGATGATACTTATTTCCCACAACTAGACGTTGTTGGTGATATCTCTTCAAGTATAGAAAAAATCACAAATGATATTTCTAAACAAGAACACTGGGACTTTGATTACTATGTAAGATTAGCAGATGAAATCAGAAATAGACTTTCTAAATACTTTGGTGATACAAGATTCCCAATCTTACCACAAAGAGCAGTTAGAACTATTAGACAAACTTTAACAAGTGATGATGATATTGTTACACTTGATAATGGTGTTTATAAAATCTGGTTTGCAAGAAACTATAGATGTGCTAAACCTAACACACTATTATTAGATAATGCTCTTGCTACTATGGGTGCAGGTCTTCCTTCTGGTATGGCAGCAAAAATGGTAAATCCTAATTCTAAAGTTGTTGCAGTTTGTGGTGATGGTGGATTCATGATGAATGACCAAGAGATGGAAACAGCTGTAAGATTAGGTCTTGATTTAACTGTAATTATTCTAAATGACAATGCATATGGAATGATTAAATGGAAACAAACAGGTATGGGATTCGATACTTTCGGACTTGATTTACAAAACCCTGATTTTGTTAAATTTGCAGAATCATTTGGTGCTAAAGGTTATAGACCAGAATCTTGTGAAGAGTTTGAAGAGACTTTAGAAAAATGTGTAAACTCTAAAGGTGTACACTTAATCGACTTAGCAGTAGATTATTCATTAAATCATAAAATTTTAAATGATTTATTAGCAAATAAAACTTGTATGCTATAATAAACAAAAACCAAAGTAAAGGATAAGAATGAGTACAATAGAAGTAACATCACCATATGATGGAAAAGTAGTAGGGACAGTTCCTTTTACAAATATAGAAGGTGTTCAAAAAGCAATTGACGTTGCATATGAAAAGTTTTTAGATGTTGAGAATTGGATTCCAAAGTA
>JABXII010000005.1 GCA_013373175.1 Campylobacteraceae bacterium
GGGGGTTCGAGTCCCTCCTGGCCTGCCACGATAAAATTTTTTTAAAAACAGTTTCGACTTTTTTTAAAAGAATTTTTAAGCTTAAATACTTGGAGTCGATTGTGAACAAATTAAAAACATACTATAAAAATGCTAAAGAAGAACTATTCAAAGTAATTTTCCCTATCAAAGAACAAATCAGATCAGCTTATCTTTCTGTTTTTGTTGTAGTAACAGTTATCACACTATTTTTAGCATTAATCGACACAATCATGTCTTTAAGCTTATCAGCTGTAATGAACTAAGGAAATAATCGATGGCACAACAATGGTATGCAATACAAACTCACTCTGGTAGTGAATTAGCAGTTAAAAGAGCACTTGAAAGACTTTCAGATGAAATGGCAGATGAAAGAATCTCAGAAGTATTAGTTCCAACAGAAGATTTAATTGAAGTTAAAAAAGGTAAGAAAACAATTGTTGAGAGACCTTTATATCCAGCATATGCTTTTGCTAAAATTGATTTAGATACAGCACTATGGCATAGAATTCAATCTATGCCAAAAGTAGGAAGATTCATTGGTGAATCAAAAAAACCTACTCCTTTATCAAAAAAAGATATTGATGCTATTTTAGATAAAGTAGAAAATAGAGCTGCAGCTAAACCAAAAGTTTCATTTGACGAAGGCGAAACTGTAAGAATTAACGAAGGTCCATTTGCAAACTTCAATGGAATTGTTGAAGACTTTGATATGGCTTCCGGAATGTTAAAATTAAATGTTTCTATTTTTGGAAGAAATACTCCAGTAGAAATTACATATACACAAGTAGAAAGAGTAGTTTAACTCTTTCTTATTTTAGGCATTAGGCAATAAAACTTCGCTTCCTTTAGAGTTTTATTCCCTAATGCCTAAATCATTAAAACAAAATTTAAAAAGGAATTAAGATGGCTAAAAAAGTAGAAGGTTACTTAAAACTTCAAATACCAGCTGGTGCTGCAAATCCATCACCTCCTGTTGGTCCTGCATTAGGTCAAAGAGGTATCAATATTATGGAATTTTGTAAAGCATTCAATGAAAAAACAAAAGATAAAGGTGGATTCAACATTCCTGTAGAAATCACTGTATATTCTGATAAAAGTTTTACATTTGTTACAAAACAACCACCAATGACTGACTTAATTAAGAAAGTTTCTGGAATTAAAAAAGGTTCTGATAACCCACTTAAGAACAAAATTGGAAAATTAACGAAAGATCAAGTACTTGAAATCGTTGATATGAAAATTGCTGACTTAAATACTGATGATAAAGAACAAGCTTCTAAAATCGTTGCAGGTTCAGCAAGATCAATGGGTATCGAAGTTGAATTATAATTCAACAAAACAAGCCTGACCACTGGCTTTAAATAGCGGTAGCAAAAAAATAAAAATTGCGGAGAAAAAAATGGCAAAAAAAGTTTCAAAAAGATTTAAAGCACTATCTGAAAAAATTGAAGATAAAAAATATTCATTAGCAGAAGGTTGTTCTTTAGTAAAAGAATTAAAATCTGCTAAATTTGATGAGTCAGTAGAAGTTTCGTTAAACTTAAATGTTGACCCAAGACACGCTGACCAAATGATTAGAGGTGCTGTTGTACTTCCAAATGGTACTGGTAAAACTGTTAGAGTAGCAGTATTTGCAAAAGGTGCCAAAGTAGACGAAGCAAAAGCTGCAGGTGCAGATATTGTTGGTAATGATGATTTAGTAGAATCTGTACAAGGTGGAGAAATTAACTTTGATGTTTTAATTGCAACTCCAGATTGTATGGGACTAGTAGGTAAATTAGGTAGAATTTTAGGACCAAAAGGTTTAATGCCAAATCCTAAAACTGGAACTGTAACTATGGACGTAACTAAAGCAGTTAATGATGCTAAAGGTGGTCAAGTTGCATATAGAGTTGATAAAAAAGGTAACATGCAAGCTGCTGTTGGTAAAGTATCATTCTCTGAAGAAGCTATAAAAGAAAATGTTGAAGCATTTATTGCTGCTATTAACAAAGCAAAACCTGCTTCTGCAAAAGGTAAATATATTACTACTGCAGCAATTTCTTTAACTATGTCTCCATCTATCAAATTTGATACATTAGAGATCATGGATATTAAATAAGGGTTTCCCCCTTATTTAATAACATTCAATAGTAAGGATTTTGATCCTTATGTTTGAGTGTTATATTCAAAGCACTGAAATAAAACTAAAGACAGCTGGTAAGGAACTTCCTTCGTTCCTTGTAAATCCCGCCGAAGTCGATGTTTTGAAGGGAGGAAGAAACAAGAATGACTAAAGCACAAAAATCAGAAGTTATTGATTTTTTAACTGGTGAATTTAAAGAGTCTCAAGCAATCGTAGTATGTGATTATAAAGGTCTATCTCATAAAGAGTTAGAAGAATTAAGAAAAGATGCTAAAGAAAACGGAACGAAAGTTCAAGTTGCAAAAAACTCATTAGTTACAATTTCAGTTAAAAATGCAGAGTTAGGTGACATTGAATTAAATGGAACTAACATTTTCTTATGGTCTGAAGATCAAATCTCTGCTTGTAAAGTTGCTGATAAATTTGCTACTGCAAATAAAGATAAGTTCGAAATTAAGTCTGGTATTATTGAAGGTCAAATTGCTGATCTTGCAACTGTTAATGCATTTGCTAAATTACCATCTAGAGACGAACTTCTTGGTATGCTTGCAGCTACATGGATGGCTCCAGTTACTAACTTTACAATCGGGCTTGATGCTCTTAGAAAGAAAAAAGAAGAAGAAGCTGCATAATTAGTGATGTAGTCCCGCATTGAGCGAGGACAATAACTAATAATGAAAGTGAATAAATTGTTGGTTTGCAAAGCAAACTGTTAATAAATATTAAAAAGAAAATATAAGGAACAAAGAAATGGCAATTTCTAAAGAAGACGTATTAGAGTATATCTCTGGTTTATCTGTATTAGAGTTATCTGAATTAGTAAAAGAATTCGAAGAAAAATTTGGTGTATCTGCACAACCTGTAGCTGTAGCTGGTGCTGTAGCTGGTGGAGCTGCTGAAGCTGCTGAAGAGCAAACTGAATTTAACGTAGTGTTAAATGACGCTGGTGCTAAGAAAATTAATGTTATTAAAGTTATTAGAGCATTAACTGGTCTTGGATTAAAAGAAGCAAAAGCAATGGCTGAAGAAGCTGGTGCTGTAGTTAAAGAAGGTGTTTCTAAAGAAGACGCTGAAGCTGCAAAAGCTGAATTAGAAGGTGCTGGAGCATCTGTAGAATTAAAATAATTACAAATAAGTAATTTTACCTGTATACAAGGCTACAAAAGCCTTGTATAAGATTAGCATCTTTGAAGGTTAAGGTTAGAATTTAGAAGAATTTTAACCCTATCCTTTAAGGATGCTTTTGCGCTTTATACACAAAGCTAAAAGTAAACCACATTTTTAATAAGGTCGACAATGTTAAACTCTTTAAAATCTGGTAATAGACTTAGAGTTGATTTTGCAAAAAATCCTCAACAAATTGAAATTCCAAATTTATTACAATTACAACAAAATAGTTATGAAAACTTCCTAATGATAGGAAAAGATGACAGAGCTGAAGCTGGTGTCGAAAAAGTTTTCAAATCAGTGTTCCCAATCCATGATGCACAAAACAGAATAACACTAGAGTATATAGGTTCAGAAGTAGGTAAACCTAAATACGATGTTAGAGAATCAATGGTAAGAGGTCTTACATACTCAATTCCTTTAAAAATCAATATTAGATTAACTTTATGGGATTTAGACGAAAAGACTGGTGAAAAAATTGGTGTTAAAGATATGAAAGAACAATCTTTATTCATCAGAGAAATTCCATTAATGACAGACAGAACTTCTTTCATCGTAAACGGTGTTGAAAGAGTTGTTGTTAACCAATTACACAGATCTCCAGGTGTTATCTTTAAAGAAGAAGAATCAAACACAGCTGGAAATAAATTAATTTATACAGGTCAAATTATCCCTGATAGAGGTTCATGGTTATACTTTGAATATGATGCAAAAGATGTATTATATGTAAGAATTAATAAAAGAAGAAAAGTTCCTGTAACTATTCTATTTAGAGCACTTGGTTACTCAAAAGAAGATATTGTTAAATTATTCTACCCAGTACTAAATATCAAAATTAAAAATAACAAATTCTTAACAGAATTTAATCCTAGTGATTTCACAGGAAGAGTTGAGTTTGATATTAAAGATGATAAAGGTAATTTAATTATTGCTGCTGGAAAAAGACTTACTGAAAGAAAAGCAAAAGCTTTAGTTGATGGTGGTCTTAAATTAGTAGAATATCCAGTTGATTTATTAATGGATAGATCTACAGCTAATACAATCTTTGATCCAGAATCAGGAGAAGTATTATTTGATGCTTTAACAACTTTAGATGAATTAAAATTAAAAAAACTACTTGACCTTGGTTTTGATAATTTCGATATTGCAAATGATTTAGCAACTGGTGTTGATGATTCTATTATCAATGCATTTAAAGCTGACGCAGAGTCTTTAAAATTATTAAAGCAAACTGAGCAAATTGATGATGAAAATGATTTATCAGCAATTAGAATTTATAAAGTAATGAGACCAGGTGAGCCTGTAACTAAAGAAGCTGCAAAAGAGTTTGTTAGAAAACTGTTCTTTGACCCAGAAAGATATGACTTAACTAAAGTTGGTAGAATGAAAATGAACCACAAGTTAGGTGTAGATGTTCCTGAATATGTTACAGTATTAACTTATGAAGATATCATTAAAACTGTTCAATACTTAGTAAAAGTAAAAGCTGGTCATGGTCATATTGATGATAGAGATCACTTAGGGAACAGAAGAATTAGAGCTATTGGTGAATTATTAGCAAATGAGTTACACTCTGGTCTAATTAAAATGCAAAAAGCTATTAGAGATAAAATGACTACTTTATCTGGTACATTAGAAGATATTATGCCACATGATTTAGTTAACTCTAAAATGATTACTTCAACTATTACTGAGTTCTTTACATCAGGTCAGTTATCACAATTTATGGATCAAACTAACCCATTATCTGAAGTTACTCACAAAAGAAGACTTTCTGCACTTGGTGAAGGTGGTCTTGTTAAAGAAAGAGCTGGATTCGAAGTAAGGGACGTTCACCCAACACACTATGGTAGAATCTGTCCAGTTGAAACTCCAGAGGGACAAAATATTGGTCTTATCAATACTTTATCTACATTTGCAAAAGTAAATGAATTAGGATTTATTGAAGCTCCATATAAAAAAGTTATTGATGGTGTTGTTACTGATGAGATTATCTATGTTACTGCTACTCAAGAAGAGGGAATGATTATTGCTCCAGGTTCAACAAAAATTGATGACAATGGAAAAATTTCAGAAAATCTTATTGAAGCAAGACAAGATGGAGAAATCCTATTAGTAGAAAGAGCTAAAGTTAATTTAATTGATATCTCTTCTCAAATGGTTATGGGTGTTGCTGCATCTTTAATTCCATTCTTAGAACATGATGATGCCAACAGAGCCTTAATGGGATCGAATATGATGAGACAAGCTGTTCCATTATTAAGACCAAACGCTCCTGTTGTAGGAACTGGTTTAGAAAAAACAGTAGCAAGAGACTCTTGGGAAGCTATTAAAGCAAGAAGAGCTGGTGTTATTGAAAAAGCTGATTCTAAAAATATCTACATTTCTGGTGAAGATGAAAATGGTGCATTTATTGACCATTATGAAGTTAACAAAAATGTTAGAACAAATAATAATACATCTTTTGGACAAAGAACTGCTATTAAAGAGGGTGATTTTGTTGAAAAAGGTCAAGTTATTGCTGATGGTCCTTCAATGGATAACGGGGAACTTGCAGTTGGTGTTAACGCAATGGTTGCATTCATGCCTTGGAATGGATATAACTATGAAGATGCGATTGTTCTTTCACAAAGATTAATTAAAGAAGACGCATTTACTTCTGTTCATATTTATGAAAAAGATGTAGAGTGTAGAGAGCTTAAACATGGTAATGAAGAGATTACTAGAGATTTACCAGGTGTAAAAGAAGAGTCAATTACTCATCTTGATAACTCAGGTATCGTTAAAGTTGGTACTCATGTTAAACCAGGAATGATTTTAGTTGGTAAAGTTACTCCAAAAGGTGAAATTAAACCAACTCCTGAAGAAAGACTTTTAAGAGCTATCTTTGGTGAAAAAGCTGGTCACGTTATAAATAAATCATTATACTGCCCAACTTCAATGGAAGGTGTAGTTGTTGATGTTAAAGTATTCACTAAAAAAGGATACGAAAAAGACGAAAGAGCAGTTGCAGAAATTGAAGCTGAAAAAAGTGAATTAGATATTAAACACCATGATAAATTATTAATGCTTGATAGAGAAGAGATTCTTAAAATTAATGATTTATTATCTAAATCACCATTAGAAAAAGAATTAGAATTAGACGGTAAAACATACAAAAAAGGTGATAATATCCCTGTTGATGTATTAGCAAGTGTAAATAGATTTGCTATGAAAAAAGTTGTTGCATCTTATTCTAAAGAGATTGAAGCAAAATATAATACTATTAAAGATCACTTCATTAAAGAAAAATCTACTCTAAGAGAAGATCATGAAGAGAAACTTCAAGTATTAGAACATGATGATATTTTACCAAGTGGTGTAATTAAACAAGTTAAAGTTTATGTAGCTACTAAGAGAAAAATTAAAGTTGGGGATAAAATGGCTGGTAGACACGGTAACAAAGGTATCGTTTCTAACATCGTTCCTCAAGTTGATATGCCATACTTAGAAGATGGAACTACAGTTGATGTAATTCTTAACCCACTAGGGGTACCTTCAAGGATGAATATTGGTCAGATTATGGAAGTTCACTTAGGTCTAGTTGGTAAAAAAATTGGTAACCAAATTCAAGAAATCTTTGAAGCAAAAAGAGATGAATTTGTAAAAGAACTAAGAGATAAAATGACTGAAATTGCTTCAGTTGCTAAGCTTATGAATGGAAAAGAATTCATGGATTCTTTATCTGATGAAGAGCTTATTAAATATGGTCAAGACTGGGCAAAAGGTGTAAGATTTGCAACTCAAGTATTCGATGGTGTTGAAGTAGATGAGTTTGAAACACTATTTAAATTAGCAAAAATGGATACTGATGGTAAGTCTACATTATATGATGGTAAGACTGGTGACAAAATGAAAGAAAGAGTAAACGTAGGTTATATGTATATGCTGAAACTTCACCACTTAGTTGATGAAAAAGTTCACGCAAGATCTACTGGACCTTATTCACTTGTTACACAACAACCAGTTGGTGGTAAAGCACTATTTGGTGGACAAAGATTTGGGGAAATGGAAGTTTGGGCTCTTGAAGCATATGGAGCTACTAGTGTTCTTAAAGAGATGTTAACGACTAAGTCGGATGACGTTGAAGGTAGAACAAGAGCTTATAGAGCTATTGCAAACGGTGAAAATGTTCCAAGATCAGGTGTTCCTGAAACATTCTTCGTATTAACTAAAGAGCTAAAAGCTTTAGGTTTAGATGTTGATATTTTTGACGAGGTAGAAGATAATGAGCAATAATGAAAAAGTATTAGAACCTATTGAAATAAAAGAATTAGAAAGACCACAAGATTTTTCTGCTTTTCAATTAAGATTAGCTAGTCCAGAAAAAATCCTTTCTTGGTCTTCTGGTGAGGTTAAAAAACCAGAAACTATTAACTATAGAACATTAAAGCCTGAAAGAGATGGTCTTTTTTGTGCAAAGATTTTCGGACCTGTAAAAGATTACGAATGTCTTTGTGGTAAATACAAAAAGATGAGATACAAAGGTGTTGTATGTGAAAAATGTGGTGTTGAAGTAACTTCTTCTAAAGTTAGAAGACACAGAATGGGTCACATTGATTTAGTATCACCTGTTGCTCACATCTGGATGGTATCTTCACTTCCAACTAGAATTGGTACTTTATTAGGTGTTAAATTAAAAGACCTAGAAAGAGTATTATATTATGAAGCATATATTGTATCTGAGCCAGGTGAAGCATATTATGATAATGAAAAAACTAAAAAAGTTAATAAATACGACATCTTAAATGAAGAGCAATATAGAACTATTTCTGATTTATTTGATCACACAGGTTTCGAAGCAAACATGGGTGGAGATGTAATTAGAGATTTATTAGAAAATTTAGATTTAATTGAATTATTAACTGTATTAAAATCTGATATGGCAGCTACTAAATCTGAAGCTAAGAGAAAAACTATTGTTAAAAGACTTAAAGTTGTAGAAAACTTTATTAACTCTGGGAATAGACCTGAGTGGATGATGTTAACTCAACTTCCAGTTCTTCCACCAGATTTAAGACCACTTGTATCATTAGATGGTGGTAAGTTTGCTGTTTCAGATGTAAATGACCTTTATAGAAGAGTTATTAACAGAAATAACAGACTTAAGAGATTAACAGAACTTGATGCACCAGAAATTATTATCAGAAATGAAAAGAGAATGCTTCAAGAAGCAGTAGATGCATTATTTGATAATGGTAAAACTGCAAATGCAGTTAAAGGTGCTAATAAAAGACCTCTTAAATCTTTATCTGAAATCATTAAAGGTAAACAAGGTAGATTTAGACAGAACTTACTTGGTAAAAGGGTTGACTTCTCAGGTAGATCTGTAATTGTTGTTGGACCTTCTTTAAATATGGACCAATGTGGTATTCCTAAGAAAATGGCTTTAGAGTTATTTAAACCACACTTAATGGCTAAATTAGAAGAAAAAGGTTATGCAACTACTTTAAAATCTGCAAAAAGATTAATTGAATCAGAAGCAAATGAAGTATGGGAATGTTTAAATGAAATCGTTGATGAATATCCAATATTACTGAATAGAGCACCAACACTTCACAAACTTTCTATTCAAGCTTTCCACCCAACATTAATTGATGGAAAAGCAATTCAATTACACCCATTAGTATGTTCTGCATTTAATGCCGACTTCGATGGTGACCAAATGGCTGTTCACGTACCATTATCACAAGAAGCAATTGCTGAAGCAAAAATTCTTATGATGAGTTCTATGAACATTCTTTTACCAGCATCAGGTAGAGCAATTGCTGTACCATCACAAGATATGATTTTAGGTATTTATTATCTATCATTAGAAAAAGATGGTGTAAAAGGTCAACATAAATTATTTACTGACGTAAATGAAGCAACAATTGCTTTAGAAATGGGTCAAGTTGATTTACATGCAAAAATTAGAACAAAAATTAACGATAAAGTTATTCATACAACTATCGGTAGATTAATTGTTCATGAAATTTTACCTGATTTTGTTCCTGTTGAATTATGGAATAAAATTTTAAAGAAAAAAGATATTGGTGCACTTGTTGACTATATTTATAAATATGGTGGATATAAAGTAACTCCAAAATTCTTAGATAACCTTAAAAACTTAGGTTTCAGATATGCAACTGATGCAGGTATTTCAGTATCAATTGATGATATTAGAGTTCCTGAAACAAAAGAAGCACATATTGCTAAGTCTAAAAAAGAAGTTATCGAAGTTCAAAAACAGTTCGCACAAGGTTTATTAACTGAGCAAGAAAGATATAATAAAATTATTGATATCTGGACAGAAGTTAACAATAAACTTGGTTCTGAAATGATGGATTTAGTACAAACTGATAAAGATGGATTCAACTCTATTTATATGATGGCCGATTCTGGGGCGAGAGGTTCTGCGGCACAGATTAGACAGTTATCAGGTATGAGGGGTCTTATGGCTAAACCTGATGGTACTATTATTGAAACACCAATTATTTCAAACTTTAAAGAAGGTCTAAACGTACTTGAGTACTTTATTTCTACTCACGGTGCTAGAAAAGGTCTTGCGGATACAGCACTTAAGACAGCGAATGCTGGTTACTTAACAAGAAAGCTGATTGACGTTTCTCAAAATGTTAGAATTACAATTGAAGATTGTGGAACTCACGAAGGTATCGAAATTACTGATATCTCTTCAGGTAATGAACTAATTGAGTCTTTAGAAGAAAGAATTACAGGTAGAGTAATTGCAGAAGATATTATTGATCCAATTTCAAATGAGATTTTATTTGCTGAAGGTTCATTAATTTCAGAAGATGATGCAAAAGTTGTTGCAGAAGCTGAAGTTAAATCTGTTGTAATTAGAACTCCATTAACTTGTAAAGTAGAACATGGTTTATGTTCTAAATGTTATGGTCTAAACTTAGGTGAGCAAAGAAAAGCTACTCCTGGTGAGGCTGTTGGTGTTGTTGCTGCACAATCTATTGGTGAGCCTGGTACTCAGCTTACACTTAGAACATTCCACGTTGGTGGTACTGCATCTGCAACTCAAACAGAAAGAGAATTAAGAGCTGATAAAGAAGGTTTCATTAGATACTACAACATCAGAACTTATACAGATAGAAATGGTAAAGAAATTGTTTCAAACAGAAGAAATGCTGGTATCCTTTTAGTTGAGCCTAAAATTAATGCTCCATTTAAAGGTAAAGTTTCAGTTGAAACTATCCACGAAGAAACAATCTTAACTATTACTAGTGGTAAAGAAGAGAAAAAATACTACCTAAGAAAGAATGACGTTGCTAAGCCAAATGAGCTTGCAGGTGTATCTGGTAAAATTGAAGGTAAGTTATATTTACCATATAGAGATGGACATGAAGTAGAAGAAAACGAATCTATCGTTGAAATGATTAAAGATGGATGGAATGTTCCAAACAGAATTCCTTTCGCATCTGAATTAAGAGTTCAAGATGGAGCACCAATTACATCTACTATTATCTCTGGGTCTAAAGGTATTGTAAAATACTATAAACTTAAAGGTGATTATTTAGAGAGAAGACATGACATTAAAGCTGGTGAAGCTGTAAATGAAAAAGGTCTATTTGCTGTTATCGTTGATGGTGAAGATAGAGAAGCTTTAAGACACTATATTGCTAGAGGTTCAGTAGTTGAAGTAAATGATAACTCTGAAGTAGAAAAAGACTCTATAATTGCAAATCCTACAAGCACAGAGCAAGTAGTAATTGCTGAATGGGACCCATATTCAAACCCTTCTATTGCAGAAGAAAAAGGTAAGATTTCATTCGAAGATGTTATTCCTGGTGTTACAGTTGCAGAGCAATTTGACGAATTAACTGGTACATCTAAACTTGTTGTTAATGAGTATATCCCTGCTGGTTATAAACCAACAGTTGTATTAACTACTGAGACAAAAGAGCTATTAAGATACTCTTTAGACCCTAAAACTTCATTATTTGTAAGTGAAGGTCAACAAGTAGAAGTTGCAGATATTATTGGTAAAACTCCAAAAGCAACACAAAAATCAAAAGATATTACTGGAGGTCTTCCAAGAGTATCTGAATTATTTGAAGCAAGAAGACCAAAAGCTATTGCTGTATTAGCATCTTTTGATGGTATTGTTTCATTTGGTAAGCCACTTAGAAATAAACAAAGAGTTATTATTACTGATGAAAATGGTAATAAAGCAGAATACTTAGTTGAAAAATCTAAGCAAATTTTAGTACACGAAGGTGAGTTTGTTCACGCTGGTGAGGCATTAACTGATGGTCAAGTTTCTCCTCATGATGTATTAAGAATTTTAGGTGAAAAAGCATTACATTACTTTATTGTATCTGAAGTACAACAAGTATATAGATCTCAAGGGGTAAATATTGCTGATAAACATATTGAGGTTATTTTATCTCAAATGTTAAGACAGGTATCTATTTTAGATGGTGGAGATACTAAATTCATCATTGGTGATATGATATCTAAAAAGAGATTTAAAATTGAGAATGAAAGAATCATTAAGCTTGGTGGTAAACCTGCAATTGCAGAGCCATTATTACTTGGTATTACAAGAGCTGCGGTTACTTCTGACTCTATTATCTCTGCTGCATCGTTCCAAGAAACGACTAAGGTATTAACAGAAGCTGCAATCTCAGCTAAGATGGATATGTTAGAAGACTTAAAAGAGAACGTTGTTATTGGTAGAACAATTCCAGTAGGAACTGGTCTATACAAAGATCAAAAAATCAAATTCGCTTCAACTGAAGAAGAAGCTGAGTAAACCAAATAGGGCTTTTGCCCTAATGGTATATAAAAATGGATATACTTTCACTTTTTTTCATTTTTGTAGCCATTGAACTCTTTGAAACAAACTGGCAAAAATCAGATTCTATACATGGAATCTTACTTAATAACTACAAAGTATACAAATACAATATCTTTTTATTTTTTTTATTAAATTTTAGTTTTATATACTCAATCTTCTTAGTTATATATTTACAAAATAATTCATTTTGGATGTTAAGTATTGTAGGTATAAAATTTCTTGATATTGCTTTTAAACTTAATATTATGTCTAAAATTAATGAAAATACACCACTTGAAGATATTATGCCAAATATAAAAATAGGTTTATTATTCAGATATGCTAATGTAATAATTTATCCAATTACATTTTTAATTTCAACAAATTATTTTAATTTATAAAAATGATAATCACTATTAATTAATCTTAAGAATAATATGGATATTATTTTATCCATGAATACACAAGAATTTAAATACCTCATAAAAAATGCAAAATACAAAACAAAATATGAACCAATAATATCTTCAATAGATGGTTCAATATATGCATATGAAGCCCTTTCAAAGTTTGAAATCAAAGAAGACATAATAAGTACAGAAGAAATATTTAGAAAACTTCATCACAATAATATTTTATTTTTTGAATTAGAAAAAAGAAATAAAGAATTACAAGTTGAATGTTTTGATATGGATAAAAAATTATTTTTAAATTTTGATGCTGATATTGTAAATACTATTGAACAAAAAGAGTACTGGGAAAGTTTTCTAAATCCACATAAAAACAGTGTCGTTGTAGAGATAACAGAAAATGGAAGTGATGATGAAAAAAGTGCAGAAATAATAAGACAATTTAGTCAATGGCTAAGAAATAAGAATATTGACTCTGCATTAGATGATTTTGGACAAGATGGTTCAATGTTTTCATTTTTTCTAATGGGACAAAGTAAATATATTAAAATTGACAAGTCATTTTTAAAACAAATAGCTTCAAATAAAAACTATATTTACTATTTAGAAGGATTATTAAAAACTATTAGTAGAAATGGACAAAAGTCTATTATTGAAGGTATAGAAACAGAATATGATTATCAATTGGCAAAAAAACTAGAGTGTGACTATATGCAGGGTTACTACTTTAATGATTTAGTAATCATAAAATGATATACTTTTAAAAAAGAAGGAGTCCCCATGCAATATTTAGTAATAGCATATGATAATGAAGGCGCTTTAGATAAAAGACTTGAAGTAAGAGATGCTCATGTTGAAGGTACAAAAAAATTAATGGCTGAAGGCAAAGTAATTAAAGCAGGTGCTTTAATTGAAGAAGATCAAATGGTAGGCTCAACTTTATATGTTGATTTCGAAAATGATGATGAAATCAATGAGTGGCTATCAAACGAACCATATGTACAAAACAATGTGTGGAATATGGAAGAATTCCAGATTGTTCCTGTAAAATTACTTCCAAACTAATAGTAGTATAGGATCTTTCCTGTACTAATATTACATTGCTACAAAATAACTTAAAAAAACACCTTAAAATCATTATTAAATTTAAATATAACAAAAGAAAAAAACTGCAATAATTATAAATATATTTCATAATATAAATAAGAAGGAGTTAATTATGTTATCTAATAAGATGAAAATGGTTTTACCCATTGTTGTTGCAATATTTATTGCTATTTTACCAACTCCAGAAGGTTTAACAACAAATGCTCATTATTTCTTTGCAGTATTTATTGGTGTAATTGTTGGATTAATTTTAGAGCCAATTCCAGCAGCAATGATTGGATTAGTAGGTGTTTCATTTAGTGCAACTTTTGGATTAGTAGGTGATAGTGCAAAAGCTAGTAGAGATTGGGCATTAAGTGGATTCTCAAACGGAGTTATTTGGCTTATTTTTGCTGCATTTATGTTTGCACTTGGATATAAAAAATCAGGACTTGGTAAAAGAATTGCCTTGCTATTAGTTAAAAAACTTGGTAAAACATCTTTAGGTTTAGGATATGCAGTTGCTTTTGCAGATGGTGTTTTATCTCCATTTATGCCTTCAAATACTGCAAGAAGTGCAGGAACTATTTTCCCAATTGCAATTAATATCCCACAAATGTTTAATTCAACTCCAGATAATGAACCTAGAAAATTAGGTGCATATATTTCGTGGGTTGCCATTGCAGCAACTTGTGTAACTAGTTCTATGTTTTTAACTGCACTTGCACCAAACCTTTTAGCAGTTTCATTAGTTGAAAAAAATGCTGACATAGTTATCTCTTGGGGACAATGGTTCTCAACATTAGCAATTGTTATGATTCCTTTATTCTTATTAGTTCCATATTTAGCATATCTTATTTATCCACCAGAACAAAAACATTCTCCAGAAGCTCCAGCTTGGGCTGCTGAAGAGTTAAAGAAAATGGGTTCAATTACTCAAAAAGAGTTAATTATGCTTGGACTTGGAATGTTAGCTTTAGTATTATGGATTTTTGGTAAACAAGTGGGAGTAAATAGTACAGTTGCAGCTATTTCTGTTTTATGTTTACTTGTTTTAACAAATGTAATTTCATGGGAAGATGTAATTACAAATAAAGGTGCAATCAATGTATTTATTTGGTTTGCTACTTTAGTTGCAATGGCAGGTGGACTTAAAAAAGTAGGTTACTTAGATTGGGCAGCAGGATTAATTTCTACTTGGCTTCAAGGATTAACACCTTCTGTAGTAGTATTGGTATTAGTAGTATTATTCTTCTTATTCCACTATTTATTTGCAAGTGTTACTGCTCACGTTGTAGCTTTATTACCATTATTCTTAGGAATTGGGGTAAATCTTATCCCTGCTGATATGGTTCATTCATTAGCTCTTTTATTAGTTGGTTCTTTAGGTTTAATGGGAATTTTAACACCATATGCAACAGGACCATCACCTATTTGGTATGGAGCAGGTTATATCTCTCAGGCAAAATGGTGGATGCTAGGTGCAATCTTCGGAGCTATTTATTTAGCTGGACTTGTTCTTTTAGCACTATTTATTATATAAAGAAGTAGCACTTTAAGTGCTACTTTTATAAAATATTCTTTATGACACCTTTTCAAAAATTTAATAAATGGTTTGATGAAAACTCAAATAAAATTTTATGGATTGTATTAGGCTTGCAAGCTTTGATTGTTGCAATAGCAAGTTATAATAATTAGTTCATAAAGTACATAAGAATTCATATTTTTTATTCTTCTATAACTGCCTTATAAATATAATTTCTAAAATAATAGAAAGGCTCAACTTGAAAAAAATCATTTCAACTTTAACAATTATTGCAGCAACAATTGCAAATGCACACTTTTTGACATTTATACCATCTACAGATAATGTCAATTCTAAAAAAGAATCAACAATAAAACTTGATGCAATGTTTATTCACCCTTTTGAACAAACAGGTATGACAATGGTAAAACCTAAAGGTATTTATTTAGGGAATAAAAAAGAAAAGTTACCTTTAAAAGAAGTTACAAAGTTTGAACACAAAGCGTGGGAAACTACTTATAAGATTAGAAGACCTGGTGTTTATAAGTTCTTTGTTCAACCAGAACCATATTTTGAACCAGATGAAGGAAAATATATTTCTCATGTACCAAAATCAATAGTTTCAGCATATGGAATGGAAGATGGTTGGGATGAGCCACTTGGATTAAAGTATGAAATTATACCAATGACTAAACCTTTCTCTTTATATGCAGGTAATATATTTACAGGAAAAGTATTACATGATGGAAAACCTGCAAATAATGTAGAAGTAGAAGTAGAACTTTATAATGAGTTTGGATTAAAAGCACCAAGTGATACACATATCACACAAGTTGTAAAAACAGATGAAAATGGTAATTTCTCTTTTGTAATGAATCATAAAGGTTGGTGGGGATTTGCTGCACTTATAGAAGAGGGTGAAAAAGAGTATAAAGGAAAAATGTATCCAATAGAAAATGGTGCATTAATTTGGATTAAGGCTTACTAATTATGCATATCTCTGATGGAATACTAACAAGTGAAGTTGCAATAGGTACAGCTGTAATAGCAGTGGCACTTTTAGCTTTTTCTTTTAAGGATTTGAAAAATAAAAATATTGCAATAGTTTCAGCAATGTCAGCACTATTTTTCATAGCTTCATTTGTTCACATTCCCTTAGGTTTTGTACAAATACATTTAATATTAATTGGAGTAATAGGTATAGTTTTAGGAGCTCAAGTTTTCTTAGCTATTTTTATTGCTCTTCTTTTACAAGCAACACTTTTAGGATATGGAGGAATTTCTTCATTAGGTGCAAACTTAATAATTATGTCTTTACCTGCATATTTAATATATTTAGCCTCTAAAATGCAATTGTTAAATATCTTTCCAGAAAAACTAAAATATTTTATGATAGGATTCTTAGCAGTTTTATTAGCTACTTTATTACTAGCTTTAATATTGGCTTTATCTAAAGAAGAGTATTTATATGCTTCTTATACAGTGTTTTTAGCAAATATACCAGCTATGTTTATAGAAGGTTTAATAACACTATTTTTAATAAATTATTTAAAAAAATCAATTCCTGATTTATTAGACGAGGCAAAAGTTTGAGAATAGTTCTTTTTTTATGTTTTTTATCTTTAAGTCTGTTTGCACATAAATTAAATCTTTTTTTAGATTATGAAGATGACAATCTTTATATCTACACTTATTTTAATTCAGGTACTCCTTGTAAAGATTGTAAAATAGAACTTTTTGATTCAAAAGAAACACTACTAAAAACTTTAAAAACTGATGACAAAGGTGAATACTTTTTAAAAGATTATGAGAAAGTATCTTATGTAAAAGTTGAAGCATTAGGTGGACATTCTGCAAAAGGAAAAGTTGATAATGCCTTTAAAAATGCAAAAGATAAAAAAGCAGAAATAAAAAGTGAAAGCTCAGTTTTACAATCTATAATAGCACTTGCTTTAATAATCTTAATTTTCATAGGTTTAAAAAGAATTAAAAAATGATTTCTATTTCTCCAACAGCTAGTTTTGTTGCTGCAATTTTTTATTCTATTTTTATTAGCTTTTCAGATATTGAAATATTTTACCTTTTACCTTTAGTTTATGTATTATTTTGTGAATATAAAAGCTTTTTTCAAATATTGAAAAGAGTAGTCTTACTTAATATTTTTATTGTAATGATTTTTGTAGTACTACTTTTACAAACTTCTTTAGATGAAGCATTAAATATATATCTACGAACAAATATGATTATAGCTTTTAATATAGCATTATTCTTTCGTTCAAGTGGGTATGACATAGTAAGAGCTTTAAATGATTTGAGGTTCCCAAATAGAGTTGTTAGTTCAATATATTTTACACTAAAAATGATACAAGTTTTAAGTGATGAATTAAAGACAATAAGACAAACCTTAAAAGCTAGAGGTTTTAAGGCTAACTCTTCACTTTTTGCTTATGAAACATATGGAAATCTATTTGGGCATATTTTTGTAAAGTCTATTAGAAAAGCTCAAGCTTTAGAAGACTCTTTTAAACTTAGAGGTTTTCATGGTAGAATATACCTTATAAATACTATTAAAATCTCTTTTTATGATTTAATACTAATATTTTTAATCACACTTATTTATGTAAAAAGGTTTATTGTATGAGTTGCTCAATAAATATAAAAGATGTATCCTATGAGATAAATGAAAGAGTTCTTTTTGAAGATATTACTTTAAATGTTTCCCATGAAGAAAAGATTGCAATAGTTGGTTCAAATGGAAGTGGGAAAAGCTCTTTTCTAAAAATTGTTGCAGGACTTATAAAACCAAAAAAAGGTGAAGTGTTTTTATTCCATGACAAAATGGAAAAACAAAAAGATTTTAAAAAATATAGGGGCGATATTGGATATTTACCCCAAGATGTAAATGATTTCTTTCTTTGCCCTACAGTTATTGAAGATGTAATGTTTAACCTAAGAGCGAAGGGAATAAAAAAAGATGAAGCTTATACTAAAGCAATAGAGATTTTAAAAGAGTTAGAGATTGTGCATTTAGAAAATAGAAATATTTATGATTTAAGTGGAGGGGAACAAAAAATAGTAGCCCTTGCTAGCATTTTAATTACTAAACCAAAAATCTTACTACTTGATGAGCCAACAAATGCCTTAGATGAAGAAGCCCAAAAGAAGATAGTACGAATATTAAACAGTATTAAAAAATCAATGATTATTGTATCTCATCATAAATCATTTATAGAAAGTCTTGCCCCTACAATTTATAGATTAAAAGAAAACTCTTTAGAAAAAATCAATTAGCAAATTAATTGCTAAGAATTTTAGATATACTTACGTTAATAGATTATATAGGACAATTATGGATTTTAATAAATTAGATACTAAAACAAAAGAAGAGTTAAGCTCTCAGTTTAAAGAGTATTGTGAAACTTTAGGTGGGAAGAACTTCTTTTTAACTACATTAGAAGAGATAAGAGATATCAAACCAAACCCATTATTAAATAAAAGTGGTGCATTTCATACAAGTAAAGTAAGAATATCATTAAGTAAGTCTTTATTCAAAGATACTTTTAATACTCTTTTTGACTCAATAAGAAGAGAAGAAAAAGTTGGAGATATGCTAGATGGAATCAATCCAAAAGAGTACAAAGTTGTAATGAACATGATAAAAACTTTAAAACCAACTACAGTAACTTTTGAATCAAAAGATTCAGGTGAGTCTTTTTCTTTCCCAATTTTAGATACTACAGTAGAAAAGAAAACAAAAGTGACTTTTGCTTTTAAAGCATTTTTCTTTTACCATTTAGATGAGGCTAAAAAAGTTTTAGCATATGAAGAAAAGTAGATGATAAGAGATCCAAAAGAAAGGGATGATATTAGCATTGGATTAAAAGTTAATATTGTTTTGAAAAAAGATCAAAGAACAAATAAACTTACTCAAGGTGTAGTAAAAAAGCTTTTAACAAACTCTTCTTTTCATCCTCATGGAATAAAAGTTCAGCTAGAAGATGGACAAGTAGGAAGAGTAAAAGAGATTTTATAATGACTTTGTATGTAGATGGTGATGCTTTTCCTAATCTTCTAAAACCTATTCTTTTAAGAGCAATTGAAAGATTAGGTTTGAAAACTATTGTAATAGCAAATAAAAAAATCAATATTGGTAAATCTTCAAATATAACTTACATGGTAGTAGACCAAGGTGCTGATGAAGCCGATAATAAAATAGTTGAGCTTTTACAAAAAGGTGACTTAGTTATTACTGCTGATATTCCACTAGCTTCAAGAACGATAGAAAAACAAGCCCATGCAATAGACCACAGAGGTTTAGAATACACAGAAGATAATATAAAAGAGTGCCTAGCTGTTAGAAACCTAATGCAAGAGATACGTGATAGTGGTGAAATAACAAAAGGACCAAGTGCCTTTACTCAAAAAGATGCTCAATATTTTGCAAACTCTTTAAATGCATTTTTGCAAAATTGCAAAATGTAATACTTTATTTTCTCTTGTAAATATTTAGATACTATTCCACCATGAATTTAACCAAAGAACAAAAAGATATTATAAAAGCTGTTAGTAGAAGCAAAAACATAAAGATAAATGCTTTTGCTGGAACAGGAAAAACAACTACTTTAAAAGAAGTTGCAAATGAGTATAGTGATAAAAAGATTTTATACCTAGCATTCAATAGTGCAATCAAAAATGAAGCAAGCTCAATTTTTCCAAATAATACAAATGTAAAAACAACCCACGGTCTTGCATACTCTGCTATTAAAAAATATACACAAATAGATTTAAACTCCCTTGTAAATTATCGTGCAATTGATATTGCAAATGAGTTTGAAGTTCCATATACACAAGCAGTTAGTGCACTAAGAATATTTGAAAATTTTTGTAATAACACTCAAGATGAAATCTCAAAAGATGATACTGAGCATAAAACAGCAAAAAAGATGTTTGACCAAATGTTAATAGGTGTTTTAAAGCCTACTCATAGTTTTTATTTAAAATACTACTATCTACTTATATCTAAAGAACAAATTCCTCAATTTGAGTATGATATTGTAATGCTAGATGAAGCCCAAGATACAAATGAAGTGACTTTAGGTATCTTTGAAGCAATAAGTTCTAAGGTTAAAGTGTATGTAGGAGATAGACATCAACAGATTTACTCTTTTAGGGGAAGTAAAAATGCCCTTGATAAAATCTCTTGCGATAAAGAACTTTTCTTATCACAAAGTTTTAGGTTTAATGAAGAGATTGCTTCTTATGCAAACACTCTTTTACAAAATTTTAAAAATGAAAAAGTAAGTATTCAATCCCATTTAAATCCAAGTGAAAAAAGTAAAGAGATAAAAAGTCATGGCTATGTCTCAAGAACAAACGCCCAACTTATTTCAGTAATTTCAAAAAGAATAGAACAAAGAAATCCTTTTGTAACTGTTAGAAATCCAGAAGAGATATTTAATCTTAGTATTGAAGTATATTATTTACTAAACAATGAAAGTGACCAAATTAGAAGAAACCAGTTTTTAAAAGGTTTTAAAGATGAAGAAGAGCTAGCTTCTTATGCCAAAGAAGTTGATGATTTTGAGTTAAGAACAGCGATAAAAGTAGTAAAAGAGTATAGTGAAAGAATTTTTGAATTTAAAGAGATAGCTATTAAGTTTTATAAAGCTTGGCAAAATAGAAAGATGAATAATTTTGAAAGAAGAGTAGAAGAAATTTTATTTTTAACAACAGCTCATACTGCAAAAGGGTTAGAGTGGGATAGTGTAATTGTTGCAGATGATTTTCCAAACTTTGCGGAGCTTATCTTTGATTTAGGTTGTGATAGTTTAAAACAGTTTAAAAAAGAGTTGGAAAAACTTTCAAATCAAGAGTTAATAGATGAATTCAACCTTTTTTATGTAGCTTTAACAAGAGCAAAACAGTCTTTAGTAAAAGATAGCGAAAACTTCCATTATCTTATGAGTTCAAAATTAGAGAAACTAATAGACACAAAAATTGATGAAGCTAAAGATAGTTTTGAAAAAGGTGATGAGAAAAAAGCAGTTTCAAAAATGGATTATGATGAGGTTCAAAAACTTAAAGAACAAAAGAACTTAGAGCGTGGGAAAGCTAAAAAGAGTGGCTTAAAGTGGAGTTTAGAAGATAGAATAAAACTAAAAAGTCTATTCAAAAAAGATACAAACATAAAGCTTATAGCTTCAAAACTAGAAAGAAGTACTGGTGCTATTTTAGGAGAACTTTTAAAAGGTGAACTTATAAATAGGCAAGAACAAATTCACTTATCCTCTTTATTAAAAAACAATCAAAAAGTTAGTAAAAGTAGTCTATCTTAATATACTAGCTTAAGAGTTTAAAGAGATTTCACAAACCACAGGAGCATGGTCGCTTTTCACAAGGCTTCCATCTTTGTTATCTTTTAAGTGATTATCAAAAACTTCATAGGAACTAATTTTACCAAGATGGTTTTTATATCTTTTATCAAACTCTTTTGAAACAAAAATATAATCAATAACATTTCCATAGGATTGATAATAACTAGTAGGAGTTCTTTTTACCTCTTTTTGTTCAGGGTGTGGATTATAAATCTTTTTTTCATATAAATAGTAAGCATCATGAAGTAAGTTAAAGTTTTTGTCTAAATCTTCATGGTAAGTTCTACTTGTAAGTGCATCAATACTTAAGGAGTATTCTTTATCATTTAAATCACAAAGACATATGATAGGTGTTTTTGTTCTTTTGAAATCATAAAATAAAGATGAAGCCTCACAAAGTCTTTGTTTTAGTGCAGGGGAGTAATCCTTTTCTAAAGCCTCTTTTACTTTCTCTTTCTTTTCTTTTAGAGTATCTTTTTTTGTAAAGATATATTCAAACTCATTCAATCTATTTGATTTAAAATGGTTTACATAAACTGTTATGTTTAAGTTATTTGGAAATTCTATTAAAGCTTTTATAGGTATTCTTGAAAATCTGAATTTACCTTTAAAATCATATTTTTTAAGACTATATCCATTTACTTTTACTTCTGAGATTTTTTTTATTGGATATTTTGAAGCAATAGCCAAAGTTGTACTTATGTAGATATTTGGATTATTTTTACTGATTTTTGGTTCATCAACAGTTGCAAAGTAATTAAAACCTAACTCTTTTGTTAACTCTTCTAACTCTTTACTTGAAAACACTTCTTGAAAACCTATAACATCACAATTCATTTCAGTTATTTTTTTCTTTATCCAAATAGTTTTTTGATTCCACTCATCTTTAGTAAATTTTTCTTTTTTAGTGTAATATGAAAAAGAAGGTTCACAAAATTGAAAAAGATTAAAAGTGGCAAATCTTAGAGTCATCTACTCTTTAACTCTCCAATTAAATTTCTTTTTAAAACTTTCAACTTTGCTTCTACTTTTTGTAGTTAAATCTATTTTACTCTCTTCTATATTATCTCCAAAATCAATATTTAGCATATCTGATTTTGAGAATTTTAAAATCTGAGAAGGGAACACACTTCTGTGTCCAGTAAGTAAGAATGTAATTACTGCACTAACAGCAGCATAATGAGCAATTTCAACTCCGAATAGTTCAACTGCCATAATAGTTGCTGCTATAGGAGCATTTGTTGAACCTGCTAAAACACTTGTAAATCCAAGTGCTGCAAATAGTGCAAGGTTTTCACCAAGTAGTGAACCAAAGAAGTGCCCACTTGTAGCTCCCACATAGAATATTGGAGTAATAACTCCTCCACTTCCTCCTGCTCCTAATGTTACAGAAGTGTATAAGGTCTTAGCAAGAAATGAGTACCAAGGGATATCTTCTATAAGTTCAGGATTTGAGAAAAATAGTTTTGAAATAGTATCAAGACCTAATCCAAAGAATTGGTCTCCAATAAAAAATGATAATATAACAAGGAAAAGACCAGCTATAAATGCTTTTATATATGGGTTTAATTTTATTGCACCAATAGTAACTTCTGCTTGCTTAACAAATATTATAAACATATATGAAACTAAACCAAAAAATATACCAGCAGCTGCAACTTGGAATATAAGACTTAAGTCAAAAGGAAGGAAGTCCATTACATAGTAAGTATATTGTACACCTAAAAGTTTAGCTGTAGTATAAGCTGCAAAACCTGCTATAAATGAAGGTAATAAAACATCATACATAATAATACCTACAATTAATACTTCAATTCCAAATATTGCACCTGAGATTGGTGTTCCAAAAACAGAAGCAAAACCTGCACTAATACCACAAATTACAAGTTTCTTTCTATCTTTTGCAGAAAACTTTGCAAGTTTTGAGATAAATGAAGCAGCTCCCGCCCCAATTTGAGCACCAGGTCCTTCTTTACCTACAGAACCTCCTGTAAAAATAGTAATAACCGTTGCAACAAGTTTTATAGGAATAACGGCAAAATCTATTTTTCCTTCTTTTGTATGAACAGCTTCAATAATCTTTTCAGTACCATGACCTGAAGCACTAGGTGCAAAAGTTCTAATAAGGTATACCGTTAACATTAAACCAAAGGGAAGTAAATAATATGAAGGGAAGGGCAGAAATTCTTTAAAATCATCTGATTCATGAATAATATTTAAGAAGAATGTAACTATAGCTCCAATTACAACACCTATTACTGATGATAGGAGCACCCATTTTAATACACTAAAAAATATAACTGATTGTTCGATAATATGTTTTTTCATTGAGAATACTTTGCTAAATAAATGTCTTTTTTTATTTTATCAAAATAATATGTTATTTATCTGATATAATACGGTAATTTAAAAATTTAAAAAAGGCTTTATAATTATTTTAACTAATAAAACATTAATTGAACAGTTTCAAGACTTTTGTGAGACAAATAAACCAAAAGATATGCAAACAGCAGTAAACTATTTTGCAGTATTTGGTGGGCTAGATGTTAAACTTGATTTAACTAAACCTTTACGAACATTGATAATAAGACATATCTTGGATGAATATTATGAAATTCATGATTTTATAGAAAAAAAGACTAAGAACTCTTCTTTATTTCATAAAATACTAACAGGAATCTCTTTAGGGGATAGAAGAATAAATAGTGCTTTTAAAAGAAGCGATTTAGATTATGATGAAGCGATTGATTGTATAGATGATTTAGAAGATTTACAATTTATTACTGAAGAAACTTCAATGGACTTCTTAACAAATCAATTTGAGATAAATGAGTCAGCAGATAAACTTCTTTTTACTACACCATTCTTAAGATTCTGGTTTGCATTTGTTTCTCCTTTATACAAAGGAATAGCAAGGGAAGATTACAATGAGTGTTTCAAAAAATTTGATAACTACCAATCAGAATTTATGGATTTAATTTTTGAACAATTATGTCATGAATATACAAAAGAGATTTTTTCAAATGATGAAATTGAAGAAATAGGAAGATATTGGGATGATGAAAAAAGAGAGATAAATCTTTTAGCTGAAACTTCTAATGGAAAAGTTATAGTTGGGCTTTGTAAATATACAAACTCAAAGATGAAAAGTAGTGATGTAAATAGACTAAAAGAGTTATGTTTAGAGTTAGACTTAGTACCTGATTATGTTGTTCTTTTTTCAAAAAGTGGTTTTACCAATGAATTGAAGTCTCAAAAGAGTGAGAACCTTAGATTATTTACTGTAAAGAGTTTAAAAGCACTTCTTAAATAGTTTATGAAAAATCTTATTGACGAAAATTATATTAACTATAAAGATAAAAAATTAGTTGAAGAGTTTATCTCTTCAAGTAAAAAAAAGTTTATCTTAGGAATTAATAAGTTTACAAAATCTATTCAAAAATATGTTGAAGTAGATGGTATTATTGATGATTTTACAAGAGTTCAAAGCTCAAGGAAAAAAACTATTTATAAAATAGAAAATGTTCCAAAAGATGCACTTATACTTTCAGTTTCTACAGGAAGTCCTTTAGAAGTAAAAAAAGAACTTGATAAAAGAGGTTTTGAAAATATAAACTATCTTAGCTTTTACAAGTATTCAGGACTTGATTTAAAAGAACCTCCTTTTATATGTGATTTTGAAGAAGACTATAAAAACAATAAAATAAAATATGAAAAGGTTTACTCTTCTTTATGTGATGAAAAATCAAAAGAGGTTTTTACTAAAGTAATAAATTTTAAGATAAGTTTTGATTTTGATTTCATGGAAGGTTTTACAAATAACCATGAAGAACAATACTTTGATAAAGAGTTAATTCCAAATATTAATAATATTGTTTTCTTAGATGGTGGTTCATATGTCGGAGATACTCTTCCTTCTATAATAAAAAATTTTCCAGATTATAAAAAAATATATTGTATTGAGCCAAATGAACTTCATATAAATATTGCCAAAAGAGATTTTGGAACTTGTGAAAGAATTGAGTTTATAAACTGTGGTTTAGGAAAAGAAAAAATAGTAAGAGATGAGAACACTCATATAAAACACCATGGAGAACATGATTATCAAGCATTAAATATAAATACTATAGATAATCTTATACAGCAAAAAGTAGATTTTATAAAGCTTGATATTGAAGGGGCAGAACAAGATGCTTTAATAGGGGCTAAAAATACAATAAAGAAGTATCAACCAATCTTAGCTATTTGTATTTACCATAAAGCCCAAGATTGGTATAAAGTTCCTGAGATAGTATTAGATATTTGTTGTGAATATGATATTTACTTAAGGCATTATATGGAAGGGATATATGAAACAGTTATGTATTTTATTCCTAAAAGATATTTTTTAAAGTAAAGGTTAGTTTTGTCTATAAAAAAGTTTGAATATGAAAAAAATCATTTTTTAGAATATAGTGACTATAACAGAACATTTTCTAAAACTCTTGTTATGCTTTATGGAACTTTTGGAACTATAAAGCAAGATGAACTAGCAGAGTTTTATAAAGAAAAACCTACACGACTTATAGTTATAAGTCGTGTAGGTTATGGAAACTCTACTTATAAAGAGTTAGAAAATTATCTTGAATATGCAAATATTGTAATTAAACTTATTGATAGTTTAGATATAAATACTTTTTCTCTTCTTGGAACTTCTGCTGGGGCATTACATTGTTATTGTCTAGATACTTTAATTTCAAATAGAATAAAAAATATTTTTGTTTATAGTTCTATGGCAGCAGTTAATGAAGAAGAAGTTATCAAGTGTTATGGAAACTATGAGCAGATAAAAAGGTTTTATGAGTTTTTTGCAAAACAAACAAATAAACAAAATGGTGATTTCATGTTTAACTTTTACAATGAAATCTTTGATAAAGAGTTTAAAAAAAGCAATAGATATAAAGATACAATTGCAAATGATAATAAAGCTTTAGGTCAGGAAGTAAAACTTCAAAGTAAGCCTTGGGGCTTTTCAATAAGAGATGTAAAGACAAAAGTTTATTTACATCATGCAAAAGATGATACTGAAGTTCCTTATCAAGCAGTGGAACAAACTGCAAAAATACTTAAGAATTCTTCTTTAAAGTTAGTAGAAAAAGGAGGTCATAATAATAAGACTTCCTTTTATAAATTTAATGAGTTTTTATCTACAAAACTTTAATTTTGATAGTTTAAAATAAACTCTTCTACTTTTGTAGCAAAATATACAGGGCACTCTATCATAGGATAATGTCCTGCTTCCATACACTCTATTATCTCAAAATTATTATAATGCCCTTCAAACTGTTTTCTTACATTGTTTTTATGAAATGCAGGTAAATCATGATGACCTACTATTATATGTATAGGCACTTTTATATTTTTTACTTCTTCTATAAAATCAGTTGTAAGATACATAGTCATATAACCAGTTCTAGCTTCTAAGATTGAAGATTCGTAACCAATTTTAATTCTATAATCTTTCCATGGTTGATTGTATCTTTTACTTGCACTTTCAACTACTTGTTCGATTAGGTTTTCATCTTTTTTCATACTTTCAATTAACTTTTTTTCTGCTTCGGGTTTCATTTTTATACCAGCTGCTGAGATAGGAGTTATTAGAATTAGTTGTTTAACTCTCTCATCTATTAAAGCAAGTTTTTGTGCTATCATTGTTGACATAGAGTGGGCAATAACATGTACAGACTCAAGATTTAGATTAGTGATGAGGTTTTTAACATCATTAGAAGCTTCCTTACATGAATACTCACCCTTGCAATCTTTTGATAAACCGTAACCTCTTAAATCAGTAAAATAGTATGTAAAATTTTTAGTATCTAGATATGGAAATATTGGTTCATAGTTTTTACAAGAACCCATTAATTCATGCAAAACAATTATAGGAATCTCTCCAGAACCAATTTTTTTATAATTTAATATAGTCATAAATTCTCTTTATTTTTATTTGAATTTTAGTGTGTTATACCTTATGTTTAATAATATTAAAGTAATATTAAAATATCACATTAATGCCACATTTTATAGTATAATAAGGATAAGATGATTTTAAAGGGGGAAAAAATGAATATGTCTAGTATAAAATCAAAGCTTCTAATGTTGTTGTTTATAAGCATTTCTTGTTCATTTCTTATAATTGGATATAAAGATGCTTCAAGTAAGTATGAAGCTGAGTCTTCTTTAGTAAAAAAAGATGAATCTGCATTAGCTAAGCAAACAGCTAAGTTTATTAATGATTATCTTCAATCAAAAATTACTGTAGTAGAGTCAGTTGCTAATATGATAGAAAATGAAAATCTTACCATAGAGAACAAAGTTTTGGTAAATCAACTTATGCTTGGTAAAAAAGCAGGTGATTTTGCAAGTATGTATCTTGGTATAGAAGAGAGTGGAGATTTAGTAAAATTCAATGGTGTACTTAAAAGTATAGCAACAATGAATTATGATGCTAGAATTAGACCTTGGTATAAAAAAGCTGTAAAAATAAAAAGTTCAGGGGTTACAGAACCTTTTGTTGATAATACAACTAAAAGATTAGTTATTACAGTTTTTGCTCCCTATAAAAAAGATGGAAAGTTTATTGGTGTTATTGGTGCAAATATATTTTTAGACACTGTTGTAAATCAGATATTAAACTTGAAGTTAGGAGAAGATGGTTTTGCTTATCTTTTATCTAATGAGGGGAAAGTAATAATTCATAAAAATAAAGAGTTATTAAAAAAAGAGAGTCTTCTATTTAAAAGTATTAAAACTAAAGAAGATGATAAATTTGCAGAAGCTAGTGAAAATGGAGTTGAAAAACTTGTAGCATATAGTAAAGTTTCTATTCCTTCTTGGTATTTAGTTGTTGAATTAGGTAAAGAGGGAGTATATAAAGAAATAAATAGTCATATTTATGTACAAGTAGCTATTTATTTAGGTTTACTAATTATAATTTTATCACTTCTATATTTCTTATTAAAAAAACTATTGAATCCTATAAATTCTCTTGAAGCAGGATTGAATGATTTCTTTGAATACCTAAAGGGTAAAAAAAATACAGTAGAGCCTTTAAATATTAAGACAAATGATGAGTTTGGAAATATGGCAAGAAAAATTGATGAAGAAATAGAGTTTGTAAAAGAGGGAATAGATAAAGATAGACTACTAGTTGAAAATGTAAAAGAAGTAGTTACTGAAATCAAAAATGGAAATCTAGATGTCCAAGTAGAACAAACCTCTTCTAAAGAATCATTAAATGAATTGAAAGATATTTTAAATGATATGATAAAAGCAAATGCTAAAAATGTAAATAATAATATCAATACAATATTAGCTGCACTAAACAATTATTCAAAGCTTGATTTTGAAAAAAATATAGATAATGCTTCTGGTGAAGTTGCAAAAGGTCTAAATGGATTATGTGATATTATCAATGAAATGTTACAAGAAAACTACCAACTAGGTGTAACTTTAGAAAATAATGCAAAACAACTTTTAGAAAATGTTAATACCTTAAATCATTCAACAACAGATACAGCAGCTTCATTGGAAGAGACTTCTGCTTCAATTGAAGAAATCACTTCAACTATTACAGAAAATACTCAAAATATTTCACAAATGGCAGTTTATTCAAACAACTTACTTAAATCTATTAGTTCAGGACAAGCTTTAGCAAAACTAACAGTTGAATCTATGAATGAAATAAATGAACAAACAAGTGCCATTGCAGATGCAATTACAGTAATTGATCAAATTGCATTCCAAACAAATATTCTATCACTAAATGCTGCTGTTGAAGCTGCTACTGCTGGTGAAGCTGGAAAAGGTTTTGCTGTTGTTGCAGCTGAGGTTAGAAACTTAGCATCAAGAAGTGCAGAAGCTGCTAAAGAGATAAAAAATCTAGTAGAAAATGCCACAATAAAAGCAAATACTGGTAAGAAAAATGCTGATGAGATGATTAGTGGATATACAGAGTTAAATGAAAATATAAATAAAACTACACAACTAATAGCTCATGTAGAAGTTGCTTCAACTGAACAAAAACAAGGAATAGAACAAATTAATGGTGTAGTTTCAAGCCTTGATTCAAGAACACAAGAGAATGCTAATGTTTCAAATCACACTTATCAAATAGCAATGAATACCTCTACTATTGCTAAGAATATTATTGAAAATGTAAATAAAAAGAAATTTAGAAAATCTTAAAAATAGGGCTATTTTTTTAGCCTTATTTTACAAATAATATAAAATCTAAAATAAACAAATTAAAGACTTACTAAGTCTAGTTTAAGTCTAACTTAAGTATAATCCATGACTTTTTTAGAAAACTCAACGTTTCCTAGAATGGTAGTATCGTTTTGATTATGTAGCTTAACATATGTCAAAGTACACGAGAAGCATGAGCCGCTTTAAAGCTCAAACCAAATTTTATAAGGAAAGAAATGCCTACTATCAATCAACTTGTTAGAAAAGAGCGAAAAAAGGTGATTAAAAAATCTAAATCACCAGCTTTAGACAAATGTCCACAAAGAAGAGGAGTATGTACAAGAGTATATACAACTACACCAAAGAAACCTAACTCGGCTTTAAGAAAAGTTGCAAAAGTTAGATTAACAACTGGATTTGAGGTTATCTCATATATCGGTGGTGAGGGTCACAACTTACAAGAACACTCTATCGTATTAGTTAGAGGGGGAAGAGTTAAGGATTTACCTGGTGTTAAGTATCACATCGTTAGAGGTGCTTTAGATACTGCTGGTGTTGCAAACAGAACTGTTGCAAGATCTAAATATGGTACTAAAAAGCCAAAGAAATAAGTAGAAGGATAAGATAATGAGAAGAAGAAAAGCTCCTGTTAGAGAAGTAATGGCTGATCCTATCTACAATAGTAAGGTGATCACAAAATTTATTAATACTGTAATGTTAGATGGTAAAAAATCTACTGCGCAAAAAATTATGTATGGTGCAATTGCAAACTTAGATACTAGAGGTGAAGAAGCTGGTATTGAATTATTTGAAAAAGCAATTGAAAATGTTAAACCACTTTTAGAAGTTAAATCTAGAAGAGTTGGTGGAGCTACTTACCAAGTTCCTGTTGAAGTAAGATCTGTAAGAAGACAAACTTTAGCATTAAGATGGATTGTAGACGCTGCTAGAAAAAGAAATGAAAGAACAATGGTAGAAAGATTAGCAAACGAATTATTCGAAGCTGCTAATGACAGAGGTGCTGCATTCAAGAAGAAAGAAGATATGCACAGAATGGCAGAAGCAAATAAAGCATTTGCTCACTATAGATGGTAATAGGAAACAATTAACATGGCTAGAAAAACACCACTTAACAGAGTTCGAAATATCGGTATTGCTGCACACATTGATGCAGGAAAAACTACAACAACAGAAAGAATTTTATTCTATACTGGTGTATCTCACAAAATTGGTGAGGTTCACGAGGGTGCTGCAACTATGGACTGGATGGAACAAGAGCAAGAAAGAGGTATTACAATTACTTCTGCTGCTACAACTTGTCACTGGCCTCACCCAAAAACAAATGAGCAATTACAAGTAAATATTATTGACACTCCAGGTCACGTTGACTTTACAATTGAAGTTGAGAGATCTATGAGAGTTCTTGATGGTGCTGTAGCTGTATTTTGTTCAGTAGGTGGAGTTCAACCACAATCTGAAACAGTTTGGAGACAAGCTAACAAATATAGAGTACCAAGAATGATTTTTGTTAACAAAATGGATAGAACTGGTGCTGATTTCTATATGGTTGAAAAGCAAGTAAATGAGAGATTAAAATCTAATGCTATTCCTATTCAATTACCAATTGGTGCTGAAGAAAACTTCCAAGGTGTAGTTGATTTAGTTTCAATGAAAGCTATTGTTTGGGATGAAGATGCTGCTATGGGTTCTAATTACCACGTAGAAGAAATTCCAGCAGATATGATGGATAAAGCAGAAGAGTATAGAGAAAAAATGATCGAAGCTGCTGCTGAAGCTTCAGAAGAGTTAATGGAAAAATACTTTGAAGAAGGTGAATTATCAGAAGAAGAAATCGTTGCTGGATTAAAAGCTCAATGTTTAGCTATGCAAATTACTCCAATGACTTGTGGTACTGCATTTAAAAACAAAGGTGTTCAAACTTTACTTGACGCTGTTGCAATGTATTTACCAGCTCCAACTGAGGTTGCAGATATTAGAGGTGAAACTCAAGATGGTGAAGCTGTTATCGTTCCTTCATCTGATGATGGTGAAGTAGCAGCATTAGCATTTAAAATTATGACTGACCCATTTGTTGGACAATTAACATTTACAAGAGTATATAGAGGACAATTAGAGTCTGGTACTTATGTAATGAACTCAACTAAAATGAAAAAAGAGAGAATCGGAAGATTACTTAAAATGCACGCAAATAACAGAGAAGAAGTTTCAGAACTTTATGCTGGTGAAATTGGTGCAGTTGTTGGTCTTAAAACAACAATTACAGGTGATACTTTAGCTTCTGAAAAAGATCCAGTTATCTTAGAAAGAATGGAATTCCCTGAGCCAGTTATCTCTGTTGCAGTTGAGCCAAAAACTAAAGCTGACCAAGAAAAAATGGGTATTGCTTTAGGAAAATTAGCAGAAGAAGATCCATCATTCAGAGTAAACACTGATGAAGAGTCTGGACAAACTATTATTTCAGGAATGGGTGAATTACACCTTGAGATTCTTGTAGATAGAATGAAAAGAGAATTCAAAGTTGAAGCTGAAGTTGGTGCTCCACAAGTTGCTTATAGAGAAACTATTAAGAACCCAGTTAAAAATGAGTATAAATATGCTAAACAATCTGGTGGTAAAGGTCAATATGGTCACGTATTCTTAGAAATTAACCCATTACCATCTGATTCTGAAGATAACTTCAAGTTTAATAACAACATTAAAGGTGGGGTTGTACCAAAAGAGTATATTCCTGCAGTTCAAAAAGGTTGTGAAGAAGCTATGGCTGGTGGTATTCTTGCTGGATATCCAATGGTTAATATTGAAGTTACTTTATACGATGGTTCTTACCATGACGTTGACTCATCTGAGATGGCGTTTAAATTAGCTGCATCAATGGGATTCAAAGAGGGTTGTAGAAGTGCTGCTGCACAAGCTGTAATCTTAGAGCCAATGATGAAAGTTGAAATTGAAACTCCTGAAGAGTATATGGGAGATGTTATCGGTGACGTTAACAAAAGAAGAGGACAAGTTCAATCAATGGATGAAAGAGCTGGTGTTAAACTAGTTACTGCAATGATTCCATTATCTGAAATGTTCGGATACTCTACTGACTTAAGATCTATGTCTCAAGGTAGAGCAACTTACGGTATGTTATTTGATAACTATGCTGAAGTTCCAAAGAATGTTTCTGAAGAAATCATTACTAAGAGAAATGGTTAATCACGTTAATAAGAAGTGAATTTCTTCACTTCTTTAGTGATTAACGAGCTTTTCTATATGTAATAGAAATTTTAATTTCGTAATTACATAGAAAAGGTCTGAACTAAGCACATACATAATTGTGAGTAGTTTCACTTCAAAGCTCAAGCTTCGGCTTGGGCTTTTTTTATACCCACTGCTTTTTAACTTTTAATTAGATAAAATCATTACAAATTATATAATCAAATAGGATAAATATTTGAAACTTACAAAAAGTGCTAAAAAGCTTGAAAATAGAAATACAGCAGGTATTATATTAAAACCAGATTCACCTGAAATAGAAAAAGAATACTATGAAATAGTTGATTATTTCAAAGCACATAATATAGAAGTCTTTTTAGAAGAAAAAAGTTCTAAAATGATAAATTTAAATAATGGATACAGCTTAGAAGAACTATGTCAAAAAGTGGATTTTTTAGTATCAGTTGGTGGAGATGGTACTTTATTATCAGTTGTTAGAAATTCATTTAAACATGATATCCCTATCTTAGGTGTTCACATGGGAACATTAGGATTTTTAACTGACATTGTATATGAAGAATTACCAAAATTTTTAATAGATTTTTTCAATGACAACTACAGAATAGATAATCGAATGCTCGTAGAGTGTCAAGTAAATGATAAAAATTTTGTTGCTTTTAATGACATAGTCATTTCAAGAAAGACTGTTTCTTCTATGATAAAAATAAAAGCAAAAATTGATGGTGCTTCTTTTAACAATTATTATGGAGATGGAGTTATTATTTCTACTCCTACTGGCTCAACTGCATATAATTTATCAGTAGGTGGTCCCGTTGTTTATCCTCTTACAGAAGCTTTCATTATAACTCCTGTTGCGCCTCATAGTCTTACACAAAGACCACTTGTAATGCCAGCAGATATTGAAATAGAGTTTAAGATAAAAGATGAACAAGGAGCAGTACTTTTAATTGATGGACAAGATACTTATGAAGTTGAAAATAATACAGTAATAAAAGTAACTATCGCAAAGCAAAAAGCTAAGCTAATACATAGAACAAAGAGAAACTTCTTTGAAGTTTTAAATGATAAATTACAGTGGGGTAATTAATTTTATGATTGAAAGAATTTATTTAAAAGATTTTTTATCGTTTAAAGAAGTTGAAATGGAACTTGATAAAGGTCTTGTTGTTTTTACTGGTCCTTCAGGAGCTGGTAAATCAGTTTTGATGCAATCTATTTTATCGTTATTTGCAATAACTGACAGTAAACCAAGTTTAGGAGAGATATCTTTAATAGATTCAAAAATTGAAGATGAAGTTTATGATATTTCAAAAGATGATGATATTGTAATAAAACAAATAAAAAAAGATAAAGTAAGATTCTTTTTAAATAATCAAACTGTTTCTAAAAAGAATTTAAATAACTTTTCAAAGAAGTTAATAAAACATCTTCACCTAAAAGATACAAGCGATTTTGATAGTAAAAAACTGATTGCCTTTTTAGACTCTTTATGTATGAAAAATAATAAAGAATTTAAAGCTTTAAAAGAGCAATTTGATGAAGAGTATAAAGAACTAGAAAAGACAAAAAAAGAGCTTGCAAAAATTAAAGAAGATGAACTTAAACTAGAAGATTTAAAAGAGTTTGCAAAATTTGAGATTGAAAAAATCGAAAGTATAAATCCAAAAATTGATGAGTTTGAAGAACTTGATTCTATAAAGAAAAAACTATCAAAAAAAGAGAAAATAGAAGAGGCTATAAAATTAGCTAGTCCTATTTTTGATTATACTTCTCATGTAAATAGTGCTTTAGAGTTATTAGATGAAGATTCAAGCTTTTTTGATGAGAGTATAAATGAACTAAATAATATTTTTGAGAAGTTTAATGACTCTTTATATGAACTTGAAGAGTTAGATATAGAAACAGTTTTAGATAGACTAGAAAAGCTTTCAGGTCTACAAAAAAGATTTGGTTCTATTGAAGAAGCACTTGCTTATAAAGAAGAAAAGCAAAAAGAGTTAGATGGTTATGAAAATATCTCTTTTGAAAAATCTGTTTTAGAAAAAAACTTAAAAAAACTACAAGAGAGTGTTTCTATTTTAGTAGAGAAAATATCTTCATATAGAAAAGAAGCAGTTATAGTTTTAGTTGAGAAAATAAATCACTATCTAAAATATTTATATCTTTCAAATGCAGCAATTACACTAGAAAAAAAAGAGTTAGACAATACAGGAATAGATGAAGTTATTTTTGAGTTAAATGGAGTTAACCTTGATACTATTAGTAGTGGTGAGTTTAATAGACTAAGACTTGCTTTATTAACTTCAATTAGTGAGTTTGAGATTGTAAGTAATGGAATTTTATTTTTAGATGAAATTGATGCAAATTTAAGTGGTAAAGAAAGTTCTGCAATTGCAACAGTTCTAGAAAAACTTTCACAAAACTATCAAATATTTGCTATTTCTCATCAACCACAACTTACGTCAACTGCCGATATTCATTTTCTAGTTGATAAAAAAGATGGCGTTTCAAGTGTTAAAAAACTTGATGATAAATCAAGAGTAGATGAAATTGCAAGAATGATTAGTGGAGCAGATATAACAGAAGATGCTTATACTTTTGCAAAGAATCTTTTAGAAAAAAGAGTTTAAGAAGAAACTTCAAACTCTTTTTTCATATTTGAGATAAGTTTCGTAACTTTCTCTTTTTTTATTGCATCTTTAGTATCTTCTAAAATTTTTGGAAGAGTACCATGGAATTTTTTCAAGAAAGTTAAAATATATTTTGTCTTCTTATGAGGATTATTTATATGAGCTCCTTTTTCTAACATTTCTGAAACTATTTTTGTATAACCTAAAAATGCTGCATAATTAATAGGTAAAACTCCAAATTTATCAGGAGTGTTTAATAACTCTTGGCAATGAGCATAGATATATTTAAACATCTTTAAATCATTTTTCCATACAGCATTATGAAGCATATGTCGACCTTTATTATCAACTGCTTTTAAATTTGCTCCATTTTTCATCAATATTCTAACAACACTAATATCTAAATCTAAAATAGCTTTATGTAAAACAACTCCACCAAAAGAGTCTTTTGCATTTACATTCGCCCCCAGTAGTAAAATTGTATTTAGATTTTCATAATATTTTTTCTTTTTTACTTCATTCTCTTCTTTTATGTTCTCTTCCATATATTTGTAAAGAACATGATAACCTTCCATATCAGTTTGATTTATGTCTGCACCATATCGAATAAGTAATTTAATTAAATCAAAACTTCCATATCTTAGTGCTTCAAAAAAGTATGGCTCTCTTTTTGAATTAAGCATAGTAAGGTTTGCATTTGTATTTTGTAAAATTGCTTCAAGAAGTGTAATATAGTCTGTATTAAAACTAATCTCAGGAAATCTTGGCTTTTTTTCACTTTTAACTGTTAATATTGCTTCAATTAGTTTTTCAATTGCAGTTATATTATCTTTATCTTTTATATTTGGATCTGCTCCAAAATCAATCAATATTTGATTTATTTCAGTAAAACTTGAATCTTTAATAATTGATTGACTAAGGGCAGTTTGTCTATCTCTATTTTTTATATTTATATCAACTTCACAATCAAGTAGAATATTTAGTATTTTTACAGATTTATATTTTACAGGAAGGGATACAGCTGTTTCATTTGCATAATTGCAAGTATCTAAGTTAAGTCCACTATTAGCAACTATTGGAATCATGCTAATTAAGTTTTCTAACTCTTTAACTTCCTCTTCATAATCATCTACAATTGCATTTTCTATTTTATACTCTTTTTCTAAAACAATAGATAGTAAGTGCAATAGAATATTGTTACCTTTCTCATCAACATGGTTAATATCAACAATTTGTGTAAAAGGAGCAAACAGTTTTTTACTTTTAACTCCATTTTCAACAATATAAAACAGAGCATTTCTTTGATGTTCATCTTCTACACTAAATTTACTAAATCTAGGAATTAATAGTTTAAAAATCTTATCATCTAAATATGTTTCATTATAAAAAAGAATCTCTTCTTTATTTTTTAAATTTTTGTTGTCAAGTATATCTTGAACAATTTCAATTGATTTATTTTTTACAGCAAGTTGAAGAAGAGATAAACCTTTATGATTTTTTTTATTTACATCAGTAATTTTATCTTTGATTTTTTTATAGATATCAATTAAATTATTTTCAATAATATACTCAACTGCAGAGGTTTTATCATAGTCAAGCTTATTTACGTCGACATTATATTTTATAAGTTCTTCTATACATTTTACATAATTATATTTGCAAGCAATTAATAGTGCAGTTTGACCTTCTCCATCAACATCTCTTACATTTATGCCATTTTTTAGTAACCAAGCAACAGCTTTAGGATTGTTTTCTAATGTAGCAATATGTAAAAAGTTTTGTAAATTTTGATTTGTATGATTAATATTAATATGTTCTAAAATTGAATTTGCTTTAGATTCATTGAAATTTTTACTCTTAATTTCATCAATTAAATCATCAGCAGTTTTTTTAAATAGTTTTCCAATCATATTTTCTCCATTAAAATCGGATTTTATCATAAATAAAGAAAAATAAAAATAATTTTTACAAAATCTATGGGTAACTTGACAAATTTTGTTTTTTAAAGCTAAAATAAATCAAAATAATGAAAAGGGATGCTAGAATGGGAGGATTATCAATTAAAGGGAAGTTATTACTTATTTCTCTAATTGCAATTGTATTAGTTACAATTACAACTGCAATACAATCTATTTACTCTATACAAGAACTATCTAAGAAGGACGTTAACAAATTTAGGGAAGAAGCTTACTTAAAAAAAGAAAAAGAGCTGCAAAACTATGTTTCTTTAGCTATGAAGACAGTTGACTCTTATTATAAAAGAACAGCTATTGATAAAGTAAAGTTTGAAGTTCAAGAGGAACTTAAAAAGCAAACAGGGTTTCTTTTTTCAATATTAGAATCTGAATACAAGAGATTAAATGGAAAAGTATCTCAAGATGAATTAAAATCTAGACTTAGAAGTATCGTTGAGGGGACAAGATATGGAAAGACTGGATATTTTTGGATTAATGATACTGATGCAGTAATCGTAATGCATCCATTTAAACCACAACTAAATAACAAAGATTTATCTGAGTTTAAAGACAAAGGTGGAAAGAAAATCTTTACAGTATTTGCAGATGTTGCAAAAAAAGATGGATCAGGTTTTGTTGATTATGTTTGGCCTAAACCAGGATTTGAAAAGCCACAGCCAAAGGTTTCTTTTGTAAAATTATTCGAGCCATTTAATTGGGTCGTTGGAACAGGTGAATATGTTTCAGATGTTTCATCAAATCTTAAAAAAGATGCTTTACAAGCTATTAAAAATATGGGATATGGAAATAATGGATATTTCTGGATTAATGATTCACATCCAAAAATGATTATGCATCCATTTAAACCTGCACTTGATGGAAAAGATTTATCAAAGGTAAAAGACTCAGCGGGTAAATTATTATTTAACGAGATGTCAAAAATTGCAAATGCTAAATCTGAAGGTGGACTTGTTAAGTATATGTGGGAAAAACCAGGGAAAGATGTTCCTCAACAAAAATTCTCATTTGTACAAAAATTTGAACCATGGGATTGGATTATTGGTACAGGTGAATATGTTGATGATGTAGAAGATAGTATTTTAGCAATGGAGCAAAGAACTAAAGATGAAATTAGTTCTATAATTACATATATACTTATATTTATTTTAATTTCTGTTGTAGTTATTTATGCTGTTTACTCTTACTTAATTAAAAAAGTAATTGGGAACCCATTAGAAGACTTAAAAAATGCAATTGAAAATCTTAAAAGCTCAAACAGTAATGATATGATTGAGAAAAAGAATGATGATGAAATTGGAAAAGTAGTTGATTCTTTTAACGGTTATATAAAATCTTTACAAGATGAACATGCGCAAGATGCCATTGTAATTGAAGAAGTTAAAGATGTAATTCAAAAAGTAAATAATGGATTCTATGTTTATAAAGTAAATGCGAGTTCTAGTAATCCACAAATTCAAGAGTTAAAAACTTCAATTAACTCTATGATTGAAGGTACTAATACAAAATTAGAAGAGATAAATAAAATTTTAATTGAGTATGGTAACTCTAATTTCGATTATAAAACAAGTAGTAAACATGCTGTATCAAATGGTATTATTGGTTCTATTTTCACAAGTACAAAACAACTTGGGGGAACAGTATCAGAGTTCTTATCTATGATTACAACTACAGGTGAAAAGTTAAATAATGATACAGATATCTTATCTTCTTCTTCATCTACCTTATCTACAGCTGCAAATGAACAAGCTGCTTCATTAGAAGAAACAGCAGCAGCAGTTGAAGAAATTACTTCGATTATTAAATCAAGTAATGAAAAAGTAAATAGAATGTCAATCTTAGCAAATGATTTAAATAAATCAGCTCAAGATGGACAAGAATTAGCTACTAAAACAACTAGTGCAATGGAAGAAATTGATGTACAAGTTAGTTCAATCAATGAAGCAATTACAGTAATTGATCAAATTGCATTCCAAACAAATATTCTATCACTAAACGCAGCAGTTGAAGCAGCAACAGCAGGTGAAGCAGGAAAAGGTTTTGCGGTTGTTGCAGGAGAAGTTAGAAACTTAGCTAGTAGATCAGCTGAAGCAGCTAAAGAGATTAAGAGTTTAGTTGAAAGTGCAACGTCTAAAGCCAATGAAGGTAAACAAATTGCAAATAATATGATTGGTGGATATTCTGACTTAAGTTCTAAAGTTACTGAAACAATTGGATTAATTTCTGATGTAAATAGTGCAAGTAAAGAACAAGAAACAGGAATTATTCAAATTAATGATGTAGTTAACTCTTTAGACCAAGCTACACAAAGAAATGCAGAGTCTTCAACTCAAATTAGTAACCTTGCAAATGAAGTTGCAGGATTATCTACTAACATGCTTGAGATTGCAGATAGAGCAAACTTTAATAAAGACAAGAAGAATGAGATTTGTGATGTAAATTTAGTATTTGAAATTGCAAAACTTAAAAATGATCATATTAAGTTCAAAAATGAGAACTTTGCAAAAGTAGGAAGTTCAAATAGTTCTTGGACAGTAAAAACTTGCAAAGAGTGTGATTTTGGTAAGTGGATTGTAGACCAAGAAAATGCAGGTAAAGACTTCACAAGAACTTCTACTTGGCCTTCATTAAAAGAGCAACATCAAAATGTACACCAAGCAGTGCAAGAGTATGTTGATGAAAATGCTAAAAATGCTTCAAATGAAAAGTTAGAAGCAATCTCTAAGAAGTTAGAAGATTCTACACAAAGCTTATTTGATATGATGGATAATATTAAAGTAGAGCATTGTAAAACTTATATAAAAGAGGAAACTATTGAAGAAAAACCAACAATAGAACCTAAAAAAGAAGAACCTGTAAGAAAACATGTTCCAAAAGAGACTGCTTCTGTAAAAAAAGCAGAACCTACTACTAGTTCTACAAGTTCAACTTCAGCAAGTAAAACAATAACTGCAAATAATAATGACGATGATGAGTGGGAAAGCTTCTAAGAAGCTTCCTTCTTCATCTTCATAATCTAAATCTTATAAAATCTAACTAATTTTTTTTAAACTTTAAACTATAGAAATTTTTGATATAATCACGTTTTAAAAACAGTGTCTTGGAAACACAAAGGAATATAATGAACAAAAATAATAAGGTAGAACTGCTTTCACCAGCTGGTAATTTAGAAAAATTAAAAATTGCCTTTGCCTATGGTGCTGATGCAGTTTATGGTGGTGTAAGCCACTTTAGTTTAAGAATCAGAAGTGGAAAAGAGTTTAGCTTTGAAACTTTTAAAGAAGGTATTGATTACGCTCATGCAAGAGGTAAACAAGTTTATGCAACTATTAATGGTTTTCCATTTAACTCTCAAATAGATTTATTAAAAAAACATATTATTAAAATGGCAGAATTAGAACCAGATGCATTTATTGTTGCAGCACCTGGAGTTGTAAGACTTTGTAGAGAACTAGCTCCTCAAATACCAATTCATCTATCAACACAAGCAAATGTATTAAACTATTTAGATGCCCAAGTATTTTGGGATATGGGTGTTAGAAGAATAATTGCAGCAAGGGAAATATCTTTAAAAGATGTTCAAGAGATTAAAAAACATTTACCAGAGATGGAAATAGAAATATTTGTACATGGTTCTATGTGTTTTGCTTACTCAGGAAGATGTTTAGTATCTGCTGTACAAATGGGAAGAGTTCCAAATAGAGGAAGTTGTGCAAATGACTGTAGATTTGAATATACTTTATACGCAGCAAATGAAGACCATAGTACGCTATTTAGACTTGAAGAAGAACCAGGTGTAGGGACATATATCTTTAATGCAAAAGATATGAACTTAGCTTCTCATGTTGATGAAATTTTAGAAAGTGGAGCAGTTGATTCTATTAAAATTGAAGGTAGAACAAAATCTCCATATTATGCTGCTGTAACAGCATATGCTTATAGAAAAGCAATTGATGATTATGAAGCTGGAAAATTTGAAGCAGATAAATATCAAGAAGAGTTAGCAACTACAAAAAATAGAGGCTTTACTGATGCTTATTTAGTACATAGACCTTTTGATAGAACAAATACTCAAAACCATGAATATGCTTTAAGTAAAGGAAGTTATGAAGTAAGTGGACTTATTACAGAAGATGAAGAACATTTCTATTGTAAATATAAAACTTATCCAAATGATGAAATTGAAATTTTTGCTCCAATAGGAAGTTCTATTTTAGAGTGTGAAAATGAGATTGGAAAAATTTATAAAAAAGAAGATGGTAAATATTATGTTTCATTTAAAAAGATTTTAACAGAGACTAATAAAGAGTTAGAATCAGTTCATAGTGGAAATACAAATAAAATCAAACTTCCAGGAAAACTGCCTTATCTAACTATGCTTAGAGTTAAAAGCGAAGAAGAAGAAAAATCTTGTGAAGGTTCTTGTAATAGTTAAGAATGGTAGTTTTTAGAGTTACAGATAATATAAATATCAAGACTACGGATGGGACTTTAGTAAAGTATGAAAAAGTTAAAAGCCCATCCAACTTACAAAATGAAACAATTTATATAACAACATTAGAAGATTTTGCAGATTTAAAAAAAGTCTTCGCAAGTGTTGGCAATAAATATAAAGCAAAAATTATTGATGAGGCAAAAATTAGATATCTTAGTCAATTTCCTAGAGAATTAGGAATTACTAATATAAATGAATACAATATTACAAATAATTTAAACTATAAGTATAGAAATAAAATAGCTATGCAAAGCGACGAAAACCTTGTAGAGTCTGTTTATTTAAATGAAGATAAAAGTGATTTAAAAAAACAAATAAGTGGAACACTAAAAAAAGATATAAAAGTTCTAATCTTAGGAAGTTTAGGTTCAAGTATTTCACAAATGATTTGTGCATGTAGTGCCCTTCGAATTTTCTATGAAAAATTAAAAAAGCAGTTTAAAACTGTAACTTTAGATATATATATTAACGCTTCAGAAAATAGATTTTATTCAAGAGATAAAATGATTTTCTCAAATCAAAATTTTGTAAACAAAGTTAGTGCTTTATCTATTGATGTTAAAGAGTTTTGTTCTTATGATTTTTTTGTTGATGCAAGTTCAGTTACAAAAAGAAGTTTTTATCAAACTCTAAATTATACTGATGCTTGGTTGTATAAACTAGGAATAGATTATAAAACTATACCAGAAGAGATGAAGTATAATACGATAAATCTTACTTCATATAGACCAAAAAAAGAGTTGAAAGATAGACTTCAATTAATAAAACAAAAAGGTAAGGTTTTATTATTTCATCCTTATTCAGCAAACTCCTTTAAATCTATACCAAAAGACTATGCAGTAAAGTTACTTAAAAAAATGATAGAGAAAATGCCTGACTATGTATTTGTCTCTGCTTTAAAATTAGACCCAAAATTTAAAAATGATAGATACTTTGACCTTTCAAATGATTCAAGTAGTTTCTTAGATTTCTGTTATATCATCTCAAATTGCGATAAAGCATTTACAGTTAATACTTCAACATATCACATTGCAGATGCATTTTTTATACCAAGTGTTGTAGTCTTTACTGATTATGAGCAGAAAAAAAATGTAAAAGAGTATGAATACTCTAATGCAATATATGTTAAAGACAAATCAAAAGATTACAGCCAGTTTATTTTCAAAAATGAATCTCTACTTTTATACCGGTTTGATGGATGGCAAGAACTTAAAGCTAGCAAAGTAATTAAATTATTAGAAAAACTTTGATAAAATCACGTGTTTAAAAAATAACAGGTGAGAAAATGAAGTTTGTATCTATTATTATGGGTAGTGAATCTGACTATGAAACAATGAAGTGTTGTGTTGAAACTTTTGAGAAGTTTGAAGTTAAGTATGAACTTATTGTTTCTTCTGCCCTTAAGTCACCCAAAAGAACAGAACAGTATGTGTTAGAAGCTGAGAAAAAAGGAGCTGTAGTATTTATTACTGCTTCTAAAGTTGTTTCTCATTTAGCAGGAATGGTTAGTTCTTTAACTACTAAACCAGTTGTATCACATCAAACAAAAAGTAGTGATATCAATGAATCCTTTTCTACAGTTTACACTCCAGCAGGAATACCTGTTTGTAGTGCAACACTTGGTGAAACAGGAGCTATAAATGCTGCATATTTTGCGATGCAAATTTTAGCAATCTCAGATAAAGAGTTGGCTGTAAAATTAAAAGAAGATAGAATAGTTCAATCAAAAAGAGTTGAAACTGTTTCTAAAAACATAGAAGTAATTTTATAGTATAAATAAATTCAACCTGTATTATTAATTGAAGTAAAACAATTACTTTAATAAACAAATTTTATAAATAGTTAGGAATAAAATAGATGGTAACATTTTCAGAAATTCTATTAAAGTTACAAGAGTTCTGGGCAAAGCAAGGATGTAATATTGTACAACCGTATGATATTCCTGCTGGAGCTGGAACTTTTCACCCAGCTACACTTTTAAGAAGTTTAGATTCTACGCCTTGGAGTACAGCTTATGTTGCACCAAGTAGAAGACCAACTGATGGAAGATATGGAGAAAACCCAAATAGATTAGGGGCTTACTATCAGTTCCAAACTTTAATTAAACCAAGTCCTGACAATATTCAAGATTTATATTTACAATCTTTAGAGTATTTAGGACTTGATTTATCTAAACATGATATCAGATTTGTTGAAGATAACTGGGAATCTCCAACTCTAGGAGCATGGGGACTTGGTTGGGAAGTTTGGCTTGATGGAATGGAAGTAACACAATTTACTTATTTCCAACAAGTTGGAGGCTTAGCTTGTGACCCTGTTGCAGTTGAAATTACTTATGGTACTGAAAGACTTGCAATGTATCTTCAAGGTGTTGATTCTGTATTTGATATTGTATGGAATAAAAATGAACATGGAACAACAACTTATGCAGATGTTCATAAAGAAGACGAATATGAGTTTTCAAAATATAATTTTGAAATAGCAAATACTGAAATGTTATTTAGACACTTTGATGATGCTTTTAATGAGTGTAAATCTTGTTTAGAAGCAGGACTTCCATTGCCTGCATATGATCAGTGTATGATTGCTTCACATGCATTTAATACTCTTGATGCAAGAAAAGCAATCTCTGTAACTGAAAGACAAAACTATATTTTAAAAGTGCGAGAATTAGCACAAGGTTGTGCTGTTTTATATAAAGAGCAAGAAGTTCAAAGGTTAGAGAAAGTAGGTAGTGAGTCTGCTAAAAAAGCATTAGCAAACCTAAAAGAAACAAACCCAGAATTATTTGCTTAGGAAGTGTTTTGAAAATAAAAGAAATATATAGTTTTTTAGATGAGTTATCTCCTTTTTTATTACAAGAAAAATGGGATAATTCAGGTCTTCTTATTGGAAACTTTGAAGATGAGATAAATCAAGTTTATATTTCTATAGATTTAGATGAAGAAATAGTTGATGAAATGGAAGAAAACTCTTTAGTTATTACTCATCATCCTTTAATCTTCAAAGCTTTAAAAACTATCAATTATGATAGTTATAGTTCTAAATTAGTTAAAAAACTAATTCAAAAAAATATTGCTCTAATTTCTATGCACACAAATATTGATAAAACCCACTTAAATAAATATGTTGCACAAGAGATTTTAGGTTTAGAAGTTATTGATAGTGAAGAGTTTATTTGTTATGCAAATGTAAATGATACTTTTGATAACTTTGCAAATAAAATTTCTAAAAATTTAAAATTAGAGTATTTAAAATATGTAAAATGTAACGAAGAAGTAAAAAAAGTTGCATTAGTAACTGGTGCAGGTATGTCACTAATAAACGAAGTTCAAGCTGACCTGTTTTTAACAGGAGATATAAAATACCATGATGCTATGGAAGCAAAAGCAAGAGGTATTTCATTAATTGATATTAGACACTATGAAAGTGAAAGGTATTTCAGCACTCTATTAGAGGGACTTGTTAGTGAATATTTGAAAAAAAATCAATTAAAAGCTATAATAACAGCTTCAAAAAACCCATTTAAGTTTTGTACACAAGGAGACACGGTTGAATAAGTATTTACAGGATTTAGTAAAACTATCTAAGTATGATAGTTCTATCAGTATGTTTGAACCAAAAATAGAAAACGAAAAAGCAAAGTTATCGACATTTATTGAAGTAGCAGAGACAATTAAAACTTCAATCAACAATACATACGCACAAATTGATGATGTAAAATCAAAAAGAACAAAAAACAATATTCATTTAGCAGAATTAAAAACTAAATTAGATGATATTTCTAAAAAGCATAATGAAGTAACAAATGAAAAAGAAGTAAAAGCTTTACAATTAGAAGAAGAAATTGCAAAAGAACAAATTACTTTCGCTAATGAAGAGATTGAAAGATTAGATGAAATTGCAGCAGCAAAAGAAGAAGAATTAAAAGAGTTACAAGCAAAATTAACTGAAGAAGAAGATTCAATCAAAGAGATTCAAATTGCAGTTGATAATGCAATTGATGAAATTAATCAAGAAAGAAATGCAGTTTATCAAGAAAGAAGTGAACTGTTAGAAAAATTTGATAATAAAATTTTAACTTTCTACGAAAAAATTAGAAGATGGGCAAAAGATTCAGCGGTAGTTCCTGTAGTAGATCAAGCATGCTATGGATGCTTCATGAAAATCAATGACAAAACTTATTCAGAAGTTATTAAATCAGAAGAAATCATCAACTGTCCACATTGTGGAAGAATTCTTTACAAAGAAGATGAGACTGAAGAGGCTTAATTTTGAGCCTTTTTAGTATTCTATATTATCTAGTTTCTCTATTAATTTACATACTAGCAATTCCCTACTTACTTTTTAAAACAAAAAACAAAAAATACAAAGAAGCAATTCCCGCAAAATTTTTTTTAAAGAATAATAAGCCTTTTGATAAAAGTGGTATTTGGTTTCATGTTTGTTCATTAGGAGAAGCAAAAGCTATTAAACCTTTAGTAGAAGAACTTGATAATGCAAATATAAGTGTAATAACAAATACAGGTTATGAAGAAGCAAAAAAGCTATCTTCTAGTGTTAGATATTTGCCCTTTGAAATATTTTTACCATTTTGGATAAAAAAGCAAAAAGCTTTAGTGGTAATGGAAGCTGAACTTTGGTATTTTTTATTTTTATTTGCAAAAAGAAAAGGTGCAAAAACATATTTAATAAATGCACGAATATCAGATAAGTCTTATACTTCATATAAAAAGTTTTCATTTTTTTATAAAAGAGTATTTTCAAATATTGATAAGGTATTTGCTCAAACAGAAATTGACAAACAAAGATTATTAGAACTTGGTGCAACTGATGTTAAAGTTATAGGAAACATTAAGTTAGCACAACTTCCAAAGGTAACTAGAACTTTTGATAAACCAGAGGAAACTTTGATTACAGCTGGAAGTACTCATGAAAAAGAAGAAGAGTTAATCCTAGAAGCATATGATAGAAAATATGGAAAGTTGGTTATTGTTCCAAGACATCCAGAAAGATTTGAAAAAGTAGCTGAACTTATTGAATCTTTTGCAAAGGAAAAAAGTTTAACTTTTCATAGATTTTCACAAAAAGAAGACTTCTCTTCTGATATAATTTTAGTAGATAAGTTAGGTGAACTTAATAATATCTATGCAATTTCAGATATTGTTATTCTAGGAGGAGCTTTTGCAAATGTAGGTGGACATAACCCAATTGAACCAGCTTTTTTTGAGTGTAAATTAATTTCAGGAAAAAGAATTTTTAATCAGAAATCACTTTTTGAGTGTGTTAAAAATTATAAGATAATAGAAGATAATGAACTAAAACAAACATTGGAAAATGTTCAGAATATAGAAAAGTCATCTTTAGTACAAGAAGGTGATATAAAGCCAATAATAAAGGAATTACATGGCATATGATAAAGCATATAAAGTTCTTGCAAAACAAGAAGGAATTTCAAACTCTAAAGCAAAAGAGCTAATAGATAAAGGTCTAGTTAGAGCTTCTGGCAAAAAAGTAATGATTGCAAGAGGTGAAATTGATACAAGTACAAAGTTTACTGTTAAAGAGATTGGAACAATAAAAGTTATCTTCCAAGACGATGATATTTTAGCTGTAGATAAACCAGCATTTTTAACTTCTGATGAAGTAGCAAAGAAATTTCCAAAAGCAATTATGTTAAATAGACTTGATAAAGAAACAAGTGGAGTAATGCTTTTTGCAAAAAATGAAGACTTCCAGAAAAAAGCAATAAAAGAGTTTAGAGCTAACAATGTATATAAAGAGTATGTTGCAATTGTTGATGGAAAAGTAATTGATGAAATTGAAATTGATAAACCAATTTTAACTACTAAAGATAGAGGACAAGCAAAATCTAAAGTAGATAAAAAAGGTAAACCTGCAAAAACTACTGTATATCCAATGTTTGTTGAAGGTAATAAATCTAAAGTAAAAGTAGTAATTGATACAGGAAGAACTCATCAAATTAGAGTGCACCTAAATAATATAGGAATTCCAATTATTGGAGATACTATTTATGGTAAGCCAGTTGCTAATATAAATAGGGTATTACTTCATTCAAAAAGAACAAAAATATTTGATTATGACTTTGAAGCAAAAGAACCTAGAGAATTCAAAGTGTATGAATTTAATTAAAATTTAAGTTTATTAAAAATTAGAAATCCCTTTAATAGGGACTTCTATAATAAAACAAATTTAAAAAATCCTTAAAAAATAGACTTGCTTAAACTAACTTAAAGTATACTTTTAATATAATCCACAAAAATTATTAAAGTTTGGAGTTTATTTTGTTTGATTCAATAACCGGTTCAATAAAAAGTGCAGTTAATAAAATAAGACATAAAGATGATGCAGCATCTCTTAAGAAAGCAACAACTGAACTTAGAAAGTCATTATTAAAGTCAGACGTTCATCATAAAACTACAAAAGAACTTGTTACTGCAGTTGAATTAGAAACAAAAAGACAAGGAATAGGGCAAGACTCATTCTTAAGAGCATTACAAAGTGAGTTAACAAAAATTTTAACGACAGAGGGAAATCAAGGTTTTGTATTCTCTCCTACGCCTCCAACAACAATCTTAATGACAGGACTTCAAGGTTCTGGTAAAACAACAACAACAGGTAAATTAGCAAACTATTTAAAACTTAGAAAGAAAAAAGTATTAGTTGCAGCTTGTGACTTACAAAGACTTGCAGCCGTTGAACAATTAAAACAAATTGCAGCACAAATTGAAGTAGATATTTATTTTGATGATAATGAAAAAGATCCTATTAAAATTGCTCTTGCAGCTCAAGAAAAAGCAAAAAAAGAGCACTACGATGTATTATTAATAGATACAGCAGGTAGGCTTGCAATTGATGAAGAGTTAATGCAACAATTACATGATGTAAAAAAAGCAGTTGTTCCAGATGAAATTTTCTATGTTGCAGATTCATTAACTGGTCATGATGCAACTAAAACAGCAACTACATTTAAAGAAAAAATTGGAATTGATGGAGTTGTATTATCAAAATATGATGGTGACACAAAAGGTGGAGTTGCAATTTCTATTTCACATCAAGTAGGTGTTCCATTAAGATTTATTGGTACTGGTGAAAAGATGCCAGACCTTGAGGTATTTATTCCAGATAGAATTGTATCTAGACTTATGGGTGCAGGGGATATTGAAGGTCTTGCTGAAAAAACTGCCGCAGTTATTGATGAGAAAAAAGCAAAAGCAGTATCTAAGAAGATTAAAAAAGGTGAATTCAATTTCAATGACTTTTTAGATCAACTTTCAATGATGAGTAAACTAGGTTCTATGAAATCTATCATAGGTATGATTCCAGGTTTATCGCAAATGACAGGTCAATTAAAAGATATGGATTTTGAAAACTCTGATGAGATTAAAAGAATTAAAGCACTAATTGGTTCTATGACTCCTAAAGAGAGAGAAAACCCAAGTTTAATGAATCCAAGTAGAAAAAGAAGAATTGCAAAAGGTTCTGGACTTTCAGAAATGCAAGTAAACAAAATACTTAAGCAATTTAAAAATGCATCTAAAATGGCTAAAAAACTTTCTTCTAAAGGTGGAATGAAAGGTTTACAAAACATGATGCAACAAATGCAAGGTCAAGGTGGTCCAGGAGGACTTAATTTACCTAAATAGGTAATAAATATAATAAATAGTATTGAGTTGTAAACTTACTTTGAAAGAAGAGGAGTTTAGAATTCAATACTATAAATAAACAGAAGGAATAAAAATGACAGTAATTAGATTAACAAGAATGGGTAGAAATAAAAAACCATTTTACAGAATCGTTGTAACAGACTCAAGAAAAAGAAGAGATTCAGGATGGATTGAATCACTTGGTTACTATAACCCAGTATCTGAGCCAAAAGTATTAAAATTAGATGAAGAAAGATATAACTATTGGTTAAGTGTTGGTGCAAAACCATCTGAGAGAGTTAAGAAATTAGCTGAAAAAAAGTAAATTTATTATAAGATTTTATCATGATTACTAATTTTATAGAAAACTATGCAAAACTTATAGTAAGTTTCCCTGAAGATGTTAACATCTCAACGAATGTGGTAGATGAAACTTTTACAGAGATAACTATCAATGCAAATAGTGCAGATATCGGTAAACTTATCGGTAAAAATGGAAACATGATAAATGCATTAAAGACTATGGCAAATGGTTGTAAAGCCAAAGATGGTGTATCTTACAAAATACAAGTATTGTCAAACTAGCATGAATGATAAAATCTATGTTGCTAAATTAGGAAAGGCTGTTGGACTAAAAGGTCACTTAAGACTTTTTATTGACTCTGACTTTCCTGAGCAATTCAAAAAAGGCGCAAGCTTTACTACAAACAAAAAAACTACATTAACTCTAGAAGAGTACAATCCAAATAGAGACTTAGTTAAATTTAAAGACTATGATGATGTAGATACTGCAAAAAAACTTACAAATCAACTTTTATATGCAACTATAGAACAAACAAAGAATGATTGTAAATTAGAAGAGAATGAACACTTCTGGTTTGATATTGTTACTTGTAATGTATTTGAAAATGATTTAGATTTAGGTGAAGTTGTTGAAATTCATCGATATCCAATTGAAGACTATTTAGAAATTAAGACATCTAAAGAATTAGTAGATAAAGGTCTTCCAAAAACTTTTTTAATTCCTTACAATATTGAAAATTATATAGTAAGCGTAGATACTGATAATAAAAGAATAGAAGTTAAAGACTCTTTAGTAATACTAGAAAACTCTTAAAAGTTTTCTAATAATTACATCTTTTCTGATACTCTTCTTTTGTAAAATCAACTAAGAATGAATCTTTAAATCCATTATCCATTAAGGCATTAAATACTTTGTTTCTTTCTACTGAAGATTCATAAGGTCCAAAATAAATTTCAATTCTATTTTTAGAGTCTCTACATAGTGAAATCTTTTTATCAAAGCTTTCAACTTTATCTAGATATGACTTGTGAAGTTCTCCTTTTATAATAGCTACATTGATAAATGGTAAGAATAAATTTGCATTCATAACATCATTTGCTTCTTCTTTTGTAGGAACAGCTATTGTTACTTCTTTTTGTATTTCTTCATTTGTTCCTGTATTAGGTTCTACTATTATAGTAGCATCCTTATCTTCATTTATGGCATTTTCTATTATTTGTTCTACATTGTTATTGTTTGTTTCAATAACTTTTTTTACTTCTTTTACTTCAACTGGTTTAATATTCTTTTTTTGTTCTTCAATTTCTTTGAATATTATTGCTTTTTGTTCTTCAAACTCTTTTTTGATTTGTTCTTGAAGCTTTAAGAATTCTTCTTGTTCTTTTTTTATAGCCATTTGTCTTTCTTCAAGAAGTTGTTTCTCTTTTTCTAAAGCTTCTTTTTCTTTTGCAATCTTCTCTTCTTCTTTTCTTTTTTGTTCTTCAATTGCTTTTTGTTTTGCTTCTTCTTTTTTTCTTTCTTCTTCTTTTATCTTTCTTTCTTCTGCTTCTAATTGCTCTTTATTTAATATTTCAGTTTTAGTTAGCATTTTAAGTTTTTGATTTAATTTGTTCTTATCTATATCATCAATATTAACATCAATCTCAGCTTTCTTTTCTACTTTCACTGGTTTAGCTTTAGTTTGTGGTGCTTTCTCTTCTTCATCAAAGAAACCTGCTAAAAATAAAATAGTTCCTAATGTTAAAACAACAGATAAAGCAGCAATTACACCAATTAATATTTTTAAAATTTTTGGTTTCTTTTTTTGAATTGGTTCTTCATCTAAATCTTCATTTTCAATGGTATTGTCTTCATACTCTACATTTTCTTCATTGTTTTGAATATTTTCTTCTTCAGAATTATCAGATGAGGAATTTTCTTCATTATCCACAAGTTGAAGTGTATCTTCTTCAGTAGTTTGACTATTATCTTGTTCTAAACCTAACTCTTCAATTATTTCTTGGTCTGTTTTTTCTGCCATTTTTTACTCTTTATTTTGTTTTCTTTTTTCTTTTTGTTTTGCTAGTATTTTTTCTTTATTTCTTCTATAATATTCTCTTCTATACTCTCGAAGTTTTTCTTTTTTTCTTTCTCTATACTCTTTATCGTAGTTTAGTCTTTCTTCTTTATTCTCTTCGTAGTACTCTTTTTTCTGTTTTTTATAGTCTTGAATTTTTTTAATGATTTGTTCTTTTCTTTCATCAATATGACCCTTTTGCTTTTTTGCAATAAGTTTCATATTTTTCAAAAAGTTTACATCACTTAGTTCTTCAGAGTAATCAATACTTTTTAAGTCTTTATACTTTGCAGAAGAAGAGTCTTTATTTTTACTTTTTAAATAATATTCTCTTTTCTTTTTTTTATGCTTTAAAAAGTTTTCTTCTCTTAGTCTTTTTAATTCTTTTAAATCCATTGAACTACAAAATTAATAATTATCTTTTAAGTCTGTTAACTGTGTCAAGCATACTATCTGCAGTAGTAATTGCTTTTGAGTTAGCTTCATAAGCTCTTTGAGCTGTAATTAAGTCAACCATTTCATTAACAAGTTTAACGTTTGATAACTCAATCATCCCTTGTCTTAATCCACCTAATTGATCTTCTGTAGGATTAGCAACAATTGCATCTCCAGATGCTTCACTTGCTCTATATAGTGATTCTCCTGTAGGTGTTAATCCAGCAGGGTTAATAAAATCTGCAATTGTGATTTGTCCAATTTCAACTTCTTCTTCTGTTTGAGGATCTTTCCCTGTTACAATACCATCTGTACCAATTGAGATCTCAACTAGATTATCAGGAACTGTAATTTGAGGCTCTAAAAGATATCCGTTTCCATTTACAATGTTTCCTTCTTCATCAAGCTTAAATTGACCATTTCTTGTATAAGCTAGTTCACCATTCGGTAAAGTGATTTGGAAGAAGCCTTTGCCTTCAATGGCAATATCAAGTGGATTTGAGGTGTTCTTTAAGTCACCTTCTAAAAAGTCTTTTTGTATACCAGAAATTCTAACCCCTAAACCTACATCCATTCCTGTTGGATTTATAGTATTCTGTGAAGTTCTTCCTGCTGTATAGTTTAAACTTTCGTACATTAAGTCTTGAAACTCTGCCCTATCTTTCTTAAACCCAGCAGTATTTACATTTGAGATATTATTAGATGTAACATCAATTTGATGCTGCATAGAATTCATTCCTGTTGCTGCAGTATATAAACCTCTTAACATGGTGTACCTTTTAATTAAAGTAATATTAAATAATTATATTTAAAGTACTTTTAAACTTTGATAAATTCTATTAAGCAATTTTTTATTTATTAAGTATAAATTTAAAACAAATTTTATATAATGTATAGATTTTGAATATAGTTTTTTGATAAGGGTTAAATTATGAAAATTTTGATAGTGGATGATAGTTCTACAATGAGAAGAATCATTGGTAATGTTGTAATGCAATTAGGTTTTGCAAAAGATGACTTCGATGAAGCAGAAGATGGTGTGAAAGCTTGGAAACTTCTTACAGAAGGTCAGTATGATATTATTTTAACAGACTGGAATATGCCTAATATGAATGGTTTAGATTTAGTTAAAAAAGTTAGATCTGAAGGTAACCATCAAAAGGTTCCAATTATTATGATTACTACAGAAGGTGGTAAAGGGGAAGTTATTACAGCACTAAAAGCTGGAGTAAATAACTATATTGTTAAACCATTTAATGCACAAGTTTTAAAAGAGAAACTTGATGGAGTTTTAAAATAATAAATAATACACAGTACCAATAAAAGGTTTTAAAATGAGTATGAGTCAAGAAGAAATTGAAGCTTTAATGAATGGTTTAGACTTTGAAGATGATAGTTCAAAGGAAGAAGCTGCGCCAGCAGAGCAACCAGAAGCTAAAGAAGAAGTAGCACCAGAGCCTCAAGCAGAAGAGACGACAGAAAACTCAACGATGTCTGAAAATGACATTAATGATTTGATAGCGCAAACTGAAGAAATAGTAAATAATAAAGAAGAAGATATTGAAGAAGAAACAGTTGATGATATTCTAAATAACATTGAAGAAACTGCATCAGTTGTTGACACAAGTGATAGTATAGATGATGTGTTAAAAGAAGTTGAAGCAATTGAAGAGGTTGATGAACCTAAGATTACTGAAGATAGTGTACCTTCTGTTGATACTCCTGAAATAACTGAAACGGATATACCTTCAGTTGAAGAGCCAGTTGAAGAAGAAATGGCAAAAGAAGACCCTGTAGAAGAAGATAACTTTGATGATATTCTTTCTTCTATTGATGGATTACAAGAGGAAGAACCTAAAGAAGAAGCTATTACTGAAACTGAAAAAGTGGATATACCAATGGATATTCCCGAAATGGATCCTGATATAGAAGATATTGATTCAAAAATAAATAGTGGAGTTTTTCCTTTGCCAGTAGAACAAGATAATAAAGTAGTAAATCAATTAAGTCAAGTTGCTAATGATTCTGAAGAAAAAGCAACAAAAATATTTGATGTATTAAGTAATATCTTAGATTATAATAATGAAATACAAAATGATGTTCAAGAGTTAGCAAGTTTTAATGAAAAACAAACAGTTATGTTATCTTCATTAAATCAAAAATTCCCAAATATTGATGCTTTTAAACAAAATCTTGAACAAGCAGAAAAAATGGGTAATTTTATCTCTGATATTAATGATAAAATAAATAATGGTAATATGGAAATTTTTCAGGCAATGGAGTTAATGCAATATCATGATATTAATAGACAAAAGATAGAAAGAGTAATGTCTGTTATTAGAAAATTAACAGTATACTTAAATAATCTTTTTGAAGATGAAAATGATTATAAAGAGATTGCAGTTGCTAAACATATTCATGGAGATTCATCTACTGGAGATTTAATGGCAGAAGATGATTTAGACGCATTAATTGCAGAGTTTAATAAGTAGGAGAAGATAATGGCAAAATATCCTTTAGCGGCATCAATGATTAATCAGATAAATAGGATTGATGTAGTTTCTAATAATTTAGCAAATGTGAATACAGTTGGTTTTAAACAAGAAGGAACAGCTGAAGGGTCATTTAACTATTATATGCAAAGGGCCCAAAAAGAGGGTTTTGATCCCACAAAATTAAATGAAGTAGTTAATACAATTCCAAAAATGGATACAACATATATTAACGCTGAAAGTGGACCTATTATACCCACTGGAAATGCTTTAGATTTTTCTTTAACACAATCGGATACTTTTTTTAAAGTTAGGGATGAAAATACAGGAGATGTTGTTTATACAAGAGATGGCTCATTTAAGAACTTAAATGGTGTTTTAGTAGATTCAAATGGACAAGCTGTATTATCAAATGATGATGAACCTGTTGCAATAGAGGATGGAGAAAATTTCGAAGCTCAAATTGGTGTGGTTCAAATAAATTATGATGATTTACAAAAATATAAGGATAATAATTTTAGAGCTAAAAATGGACAAGCAAATATTATTCCAATAGAAAATAATGATGGACAATTTATGCAAGGTTCTTTAGAAAAGTCAAATGTAAATAGTGTCTCATCAATGGTAGCTTTAATTGATGCACATAGAAGATTAGAACAAGCACAAAAAGCAGTTCAAACAGAAAGTGAAATGAATGAAGTGTTAGTTCAAAAAATTGGGGATACGAGTAGATAATGGAAGCAAGTGGAGTAACTAACTTATTATTTAAACATTTAAGCTTTAGAAGCGATAGACAAAATGTTATCTCAAGTAATATTGCAAATGTAAATACACCAGGATACAAAACAAAAGATTTAGTTTTTGAAAATGAATTAAATCAAGTAAAAAATAACAGAGACTTAGCACTTTACACAACAAATACAAAACATATCAATCCTTCTTTAAGTGACATTAATAAATTCAATGAACCTAAATTAGTTAATGTAAAGGGATTAGAAGAACAAAATGATGGAAATAATGTTAGCATGGATAGTCAAATGAGTGAAATGTCAAAAAATAAGATTATTTTTGATGCTATACAATCATCAATTAAAAAAGATTCTAGACTATTTAGGTCAGTTATTGAATCATCACAAAAAAACTAGTTAGGATTATTATTATATGGATCAACTTTTAAAGTTTATTAACAACTTAAATGCTGCACAAAGAGCTGTAATAATTGGAGGTTTTTCTATTTTATTTGTGCTACTAGTTGGATTATTGGTATACTCAAATGTAAAAGCAGAAGATAAAAAACTTAATTATACTATTGCAAGTAATTTAACAAAAAATCAAGTTATGATGGCAAGTAATGAACTTGAAGCATCAGGAGTCCCTTTTTCTGTAATTGGAAGTGGTAATTCTCTTACTTTAAAAACATCAAAAGAGTTTATAAATATTGCAAAAATTAAACTTGTAACAAGTGAAGCTTCAACAAGTAAACATGTTGGATGGGAAATATTTGAAAAATCCTCTTTAGGAACAACAAATTTTGAAAATAATGTTAAGTTTTTAAGAGCAACAGAAGGTGAATTATCAAGATCACTTGAATCACTTTCTGGGGTTTTAAGTGCCAGTGTTAAAATAGCAATTCCTAAAAACACTATTTTCACTGAAAGAAAAACTGACCCAACGGCTTCTGCAGTACTTTCTTTAAAACCTGGAGTTTTCTTAACTCAAAAACAAATTGATGGTATCAAAAACTTTATTGCATCTGCGGTACCAGATTTAGAAGTTGAAAACATTAAACTTATCGATCAAGATGGTGCTTTATTACAAATGTCATCAGATGATATTGAAAATGAGAAATCATTAACACAAAATAAGTATAAACAAAAGCTTGAAAAAGATTATGAAAAAAAGATTGTTGAATTATTAGAACCAGTAGTTGGAGTTGGAAGAGTTGTTGCAAGAGTAACAATGGAACTAGATTTTAAAAAAAGACATGTTCAAGAAGAAATATATGAACCTGAAGGAACAATAAGAAGTCAACAAACTACAGAAAATAGCACAAGTGCGACAGGTGGAAATACTGGTACTGGTGGAACAGCTGGTGTTGAGAATAATATACAAACTCCCGATGAAGCAAATGGAAATAATGGAATTCAATCAACTAGTGAAAGTTCAAAAAATATAACAAATTATGAAATATCAAAAAAAGTAATAGATGAAAAGAATAATAATTACTCTTCTGTTAAAAAAGTAAGTGCAGCAGTAACCTTTGATTCAACAGTTTTTGAAAACAATGAAAATAAAGAAGAGTTTTTAGCTTCAATAGAATCAATTGTACAAGAGACAATAGGCTTTAATGCAAAAAGAGGTGATAAACTTGCAGTAAAAGCATTTAAGTTTGTTACAATGAAAAATACAAAAGTACAAGTTGATGAAAATGGTAATCCTGTAATTGTAGATGCTTCAGATGCAGACTCTTCTGTAGATACATTAAGTATGATTAAATCAATACTTAAAGAGTTTAGTGAATACTTCCAATATATAATTGCTGCTTTACTTTTATTTATTTTCTATAAGAAATTCATTGTTAATCATGAAGTTGTAATTTTAGGTGAAGATGGCAAAAAGAAATTAGATGCAGATGGTAATCCTATCGATGATGATTTTATGAATGAGTTTTTAGGTGACTATGAAAATGAGTTTGATAGAAATACAGCAAAAGGAAGACTTAAGTCTAAAGTTAAAAGTCAAATTATGAATAATATTGAAGGCTTAGATGAAGAGAGTGCCGCTAAGTATGAAGTATTAATTGAAGCAATAGATAAAGAAATTAATAATAATCCAGAAGAAATAGCAAGAATGATTGAGTTACTACTTTCTGAAGGAAGTGGTAAATTTAAACCGGAAAGAAAATAAAGATGGCTGAAGAGTATAAAGATTTATTAAAAGGTATGTCAATGATAAGTAAGGTCGCACATTTTTGCGTCCTTATTGGTGAAGATGCAACAGTAAAAATTTTTCAACATTTACCAAAAAATATTGTTGAAGATATTTCTACTGAAATTACAATGATTCAATCTGTTGATAAAGAAATATCCCTTGCAATATTAGAAGAGTTTCATCTATTTACTAGGTCAAAAAACTTTATTAGTTCTGGTGGATATGACTATGCTAAAGATATTTTATATAAATCTTTAGGTAAAGGTGAAGCAGATGAAGTTTTAGCAAAGCTATCAAGAATGAAGCTTGCAGCACAATCATTTGCTTATTTAGATGCAATTAATCCAAAACAGTTATCTGACTTCATTAAAGATGAATCACCTCAAACTATTGCAGTAATTCTTTCTCATATGGAAGCAACAAAAGCAGCAGATGTATTAATGCAACTTGAAGAAGATATTAAAGTTAAAGTTACTATGCAAATGGCAACTATTAAAGATGTATCACCAGATGTTGTAAGAACAATTTCTGTAGTATTAGAAAAGAAACTAGAATCTCTTCTTTCTTCTATTGTTGATGTTGGTGGTGTTAAAGTTGTTGCAGATATGTTAAATAGAGTTGGTCCAAAGTCTCAAGATATCTTAAAAAATATCAATGGTGTTGATACCTCGTTAGCAACTAAGATTAAAGAAAATATGTTCGTGTTTGAAGATTTATTAAACTTAGATTCTGAACATGTTATGAAGATTTTACAAAATGTTGATACTGCCGATGTTGCAGTAGCAATGAAAAATGCTACTGAAGATGATATGACTAAAATCACAAGTGCAATGTCTCAAAGAGCAAGTGATAGATTTAAAGAAGAGTTTGAAATGCTTACAAAAGTTAAAATTAAAGACATTGAAGCGGCACAAAGGAAAATGCTTGATGTTGCACAAAAAATGATTGAAGAAGGTACAATTGATAGAGATATGGATGAACAATAATGAATAAAGCAAATGTATACTCAAATGCAAAAATTGTAAAAAACAGTGAAGTTCAAGAGTATCAATTAGGTACTTTTGTTAAAGATGAAGCTGGACAAACACAACAAGTTAATATTCCAACATCTGTATTAAATACAAGCAATATTAATGGTGATATGGAAGCTGTTTTAAATGAAATCAAAAGCTTAAGTACTCAACTTACTCAAATGAACCAAAAAGTTACTAGCCTTGAAAATGCAGGGGTAAAAGAAAAAGATATTGATGCACAAGTTGTTCAAGCTATAAAAGATTTAAAACATTACGCAAACTTCTTTGAGCAAGCAACTTTTCAAATGGAAACAAAACTTCTTAAAACATCTATCTCTATAGCACAAAAAATTATTGCAATTGAAATTGGACAAAACTCAGCGGCTATTGCAAAACAAACTATTACACATCTTTTAGAAAAGATAAAAAATGCTTCTAAAGTTAAGATACATTTGAATCCAAAAGATTATCAAGTATTAAAAAATGAACTAAACCTTGAGAGTTTTATTCAATTAGTTGATGACCCTAATGTAACACCAGGTGGTGTTGTTATAGCTAGTGACTTAGGAAACTTTGATGGAAATATTGAAGCAAAAGTTAATACTATGCTTGAATCCTTAGACAACGTCTTATAAAAAAACTTAAAAAAATAAACTATTTAAATATTTTTTCTATATAATCTTTTTTACCATAATTTTGTGGTATAATCTAGTAACTTAACAAAAAAGTGCATTTATGGAAATTAGTGAAAGAGATTATGACCTATTAGTAGATACCGAGATTACTGTTGATGTTATGCTTGGAAGTGCAAATATTACTTTAAAAGAGTTTTTAGAACTTTCAGAAGGGGATATTATATCTTTAGATAAGCAAGCAGGTTCAGGTGGTGATATCTTTGTTAATCATAGGATTATCGGTACAGGTGATATCATTGTTATTGATGAAAAACTAGCAGTAAGAGTTCAAGAAGCAATGGATTCTGACAATGTAGTTAGATACTTCTTTGATGAAAAAGCGAATTAGGAGATTATTATGGCAGTAGAAAATAATGTGACAGTTAATAGTTCAAGAGGTGTAGATGGTAATTCATATACTACTTCTGTAGCTAATGATGAGCTAACAAATCAAGACTTTTTAAGACTAATGTTGGAACAACTTAAAATGCAAGATCCTACTAAACCAATGGATTCTGATCAAATGCTTACTACTCAAATGCAAATGTCTAGTATTAATACTAACCTTGAAACAATCGAAACTATGAAATTTCTTGCTAATTCTTTTAAGCAATCAAATCTTTCAAATGCAGCAACAATAATTGGTAAAAATATTGAAGATGGAAATATTGGTGAAAATGGAGTTAGCAAAGCATATACTGTAAGATCGGTAGAAGTTGTAGATGGCGATGTAATGGTAAAAGCACAACAAATTCTGTATATAGAAGACCAAGTAAGAGATAAAGATGGTAACTATGTTTTTTATGATGTGAAAGGTCAAATTTTAGATGAAGATGGGAAACCAACTGGAAAAAAAGTTGCTCTAGAAGACCCAGGGAAAGTAATCGTAGATAAAGATGGCAACCCTGTAATACTAGATAAAAATAATGAGATTATTGAAGACTCTGAATATACAGTAGATGGAAGTACTATGCCTGTCTATTCAAATCAATTGTCTGTTATTCCTTATGCTCAAGTTACTAAAATATTTTAAAGGCTAAAAAATGATTAGTGGTTTATGGAACGGAATATCAGGACTTAATGCTTTTGAAAAAGCATTAAGCTCTCAATCAAATAATGTTACAAACTCTAATACAATCGGACACAAGTCAGATAGAATTAGTTTTGCAGATATGATGTATCAGTCAGGATATGGTAAAGGTGTTTCTGTACATTCTGTGGAAAAAGATTTTTCTCAAGGGGGTCTTAGAAATACAGGAAATAGTTTAGATGTTGCCATTGAAGGACGAGGTTTCTTTGTAGTAAATGATCCTTTAACAGGAGAGACTTTCTATACAAGAGCTGGAAATTTTAAAATGGGTGCTGATGGAACACTTCAAACAGTAGATAGTAAGAAGATATATGGTTCTTCACCTACTTTAACTAATTTAGTAACTTCTGATGGGGCAACACAGTTTACCTCAGAATATAGCAAAGATATTAGTTCAAAACAAATCTCTACATCAGAATATATAGAGTCAATAAATGCAAAAGCTACTGATTATACAAAGACTGCACAAGATAGTGGTGTTTCAGGAAGTGGATTTAAAGATAGAGATTCAAAGATTTCAGATATTCAAGCTCTTGTTACAAATTATAAAGAGAAATTAGAGCTTTTTGCAAGTGACCCTTCTGCAACTAGTCAAGCATCTACATCTCAACAAAATCAGATTTCTTATAGTACTTTTTTAACAGACTTACAAGGAAGTGATGATTTTGTAGAAGTTACAGTTGATGGAGAAAAAGTAAGACAATATTTTGATACAGATGTTCAAACTACTATGAATCTTTTTGCAGATAAATTATCTTCGGTAATAGGTTTAACTGCAAGTGTTGATAATGCAGGACTTGTAACAATAGACTCTTTAATCCCTGGAAAAAGTTTTGATATAAAAGAAGCTGCAATAAATAATAGTGCACCTGCAATAACTGAGACAATATCTCCTTCAACTGGTACAGGAAGAGCAATGCTTGATGATGCAAGAGATGCATTAAAAACAGCCTTAGAAGCAGCAGATGCAAAATTAATTGAAATGACACATACTATTCCTAGTAGTGGGGCTGCCTTAGCTGGTATTGGAGAATTACAACTTAAACTTGATAGTTTAGGTATTACTGAAGATGTTTTTGGTAGTTTATCTATAGAAAATGGAGCAATATATGCAAAAGATGGAGATAATAAGTTTTTAATAGGAAAATTAGAAACTATTATGTTTACAAATCCTGGAGGATTAGATCCTCAAGGAAATAATTTATATAGAGCAACTAAAGAAGCAGGAGAAATGCTAAATGCATCTAATGTAAATAATTTAGTTGGTTCATCTGTAGAACTTAGTAATACAGACTTAGGAGATGGTTTAGTTGATTTAATGGTATATCAAAGAGCATTTGAGGCTAGTTCAAAATCAATTACAACATCCGATGAGTTTCTAAAAACAGCAATACAACTAAAGAAATAATTTCTTTAGTTTGTGTTTAAATATCAGTGCTTAATTTAAGCATTAATATTTGAACATGAGAGTGTTTAAAAATTTATCTAAAAGGATAAATCATGATCGGAGCATTATGGACAGGAATTTCAGGACTTGCGTCTCATCAAGCGGCGCTTGATAATGAATCACATAATATCGCGAATGTTAATACAATAGGTTATAAATCTTCAAGAATCTCTTTTGCAGATCAAATGTATCAAGATAGAATTGGTAAAGGTTCTAAAATACTTGATGCTGAGAAACTTTATGTACAGGGTAACTTAAAACTTACTGGAGTTGATTATGATATGGCTCTTAGTGGAGATGGTTTTTTTACTGTAAAAAATACTACTTCTAGTGGTAGTGGAGAAAACTATTATACTCGTGCTGGTAACTTCAGAATGGGTGATAATGGTACACTTCAAGATGCTGCAGGAAATGAAGTTCAAGGATGGGCTATGAGAGCCATTGATCCAAATAAAGATGTAGTATCAACAGATCCAAATAATAAAACTTTCACTAGTGATTATAATAAACTTTTAACATCAAAAGTAATTAAGTATTCAGATTATATTGAGACAGTTACTGCAAAAGCAACTGATTATAATCAAAGTGCAAAAGCAGACTCATCTACTATTTATGAAGGAGCAGGTGGAAAAAGTAAAGCAGCAAAAATTTCTGATGTAGAAACTTTAGTTGCAAATTATGCTTCATGGCTTCAAAAACTTGCAGATAATCCTGATGGAGGAAGTGCAAGTTCTATTGCACAGATTTCTCAAGTAAACTTTAAGTCAGGTTCTGATGGACTTATCTCAAAAGAAGGGGATCAAGTATATGTATATATAGATGGGAAGAAAAAATCTCAAAACTATATCTCAACTTCAGCATCTCAAGACTTTATAGATAGTTTAAAAACGGGGAAAGCTTCAGTTACAGGTAATAATACATCAACAGTAACTTATTCTGTAGATAGCCCAACTAATAATACAAGATATGAAATTGAAATAAATGGAACAACTGTATATTATGAGAGTGATAATGATGCAACTACAGATGAAATTAGAAATGGACTTAAACTTGCAATAGAAGGAGAAAGTACACTTACAGGTTATACTGTAAATATGCCTGCTGCACCTGATAAAACAATTACTATCTCTCATGCCGATCCAATAGAAGTTTCTGAAAGAACTTTTGATAGCATTGTTCCTCTTGATTTAGATGTAGCTGCAAGTAGAGTTGCAACATATAGAGCCTTAGCTGATCAAATTTCAGAAATTCAAGGTCTTAGAGCTACTATGGTTAGTGAAAGGAACTCAACTACTGGAAATAATGATGTTTTAGAAGATAGTGATAATTTTAATTTATCAACATCTAATCTTGATATGATGAAAGGGATTATTCAAATTAAATCTCTAATTCCAGGGGTAGCATTTGATATTTCTGAAGTAGGAGAAGTATCTGGTTCAAATACTGTAGCAGGTGATTTCCAAACTACAACTATAGCTTCTGCTGGTGAAGGTGTTGGAGCACTTGAAAGTGCAAGAGATGCTCTAGCAAGAGCAATTACAGGAAATCAAAGGGATGTATATACTACAGCTGATTTAAAATTAGATGTACCTAATATTAAAAATGATTTTACTTATTCAATTTCAATTTTTGATAAAGAACTAGATAAAATTATTCCTGTACCAAATGATAATGGAACACCTCCCCAGGCTACAAATATTAGTATTGCAGATGTTGATAGTGTTCAAGATTTTGTAGATAAATTTAATGCACAAGCAGCTATGTCAACGCCTATATTATCTGATTATGTACAAGCAGTTAATATTAATGGGAATGTAGTTATTCAAACATTAGATGATAATTATGATGTAGAGTTTAGTGGGAATTTAAAAGGTGCAGTGCCATTCTATTTAGATCAAACTTCAGGAATTAGTAACTCTCATACAGCTCCTGCCGCAGTAACTTCTACTATTGATACAGCAACATTAACTTTCCCAGGTACATTTACATATAATTATAGTGGGTCAAGTGGTTCTAATACTATTACTCTAACAGGAGTAACAGATATCAATGATTTAGCTACAAAATTACAAGCAGATCCAAATATTGATACTGTTACAACTTCGGGAACAGATATAGCAATTACTTTTGCAGATAAAACAATGGATATAACTGCTTCATCATTAGACGATTCGGATGGTGGTACTGGAACTGTAAATGATGCGGGACTTCCTCTAACTCACACAGGTGGAACAACGTCTTCTGATATAAATACAACTACCTTAACATTCCCTACAACAGAAAATTTTGTATTCTATTATGAGCAAGCAGATGGTACAAAAAGTAGTATTGATATTCCAGCTGGAACAGCAGATGGAACAGCAATGGCTGCCTTAATTCAAGCAGATTCAAATATTGCAACAGCTAACTTTGCAGCAGGAACAATAACAGTAACTCCTACAAATCAGGATTATGCCTTTACTTCTACAACATTAATCTCTGATGCTGCAACATCAATGTTACCTCTTGATAAAAATAATGATTATAGTGGTAGACAAGGTGCAGGTGCAGAGTTTATTGAGTTAGTTAATACAATTGACCAAACAACAACTCAAAGTTCACTTCAGCTTAAACTTGATACTCTAGGTATCTCTGATTCAGCTTTTGGAGAATTTTCAGTAGATAGTACGGGACTTATTACAATGAAACAAGATGGTGCAGAGTTTGCAATTGGTCAAGTTTCAATCGCACTGTTTAACAATACAAGAGGTTTAAATCCAAGTGGAGATAACCTTTTAGCTAAAACTAATGAGTCTGGTGAACCAATCTATAACTTAAATAATGATAAAACTGCTAAAATTGAAGGTAAAACTTTAGAGCTTTCAACAGCAGACTTATCTGAAAGTTTAGTTAATCTAATGGTATTCCAAAGAGCATTCGAAGCAAATGCTAAATCGATTACTACATCAGATCAATTACTAAACACATTAATCAATCTAAAAAGATAATATTTTAAGAAGGCTTTTTAGCCTTCTTAATAGACTAAAGAGGGGAATTTGGATAATTTTTTATTAGTTACAATAATTGGGGTTTTACTTTTATACTTTTTTTCAAGTACAAATGTTCATAAGTCTTTATATAGAAAAGTAAATGAAGAAAAAAATATGGTAGAAGATGAAAATAAACGTCTACAAGAAATAATTGATAGATATGAAAAACAAGTGAAAGTAAGTTCAGGTACGCTAAAAAATTCTCAAGATTCTTTACAAGTTGCAAGGGATGATTTACAAAAACTAAGACTTGAAAATACTGAATTAAAGCATCAAGTTGAAATCTTAGAAAAAAGAACAGAAGAACTTTATGCTCAAGTAAATACTATGGTTTAGGACAACTTTTTTGAAAAAGATATATAGTTTATTATTTATTATACTTATTTTGCCAGTTGTATCTTTTTCAAATGAGGGTAAGATTGACTCCCAACCAGAAATACTTTTTAAGTATGATAAATTAAAAGAAAATCAAGAAAAGTTTAGACTACAAGTAGAGTTTAATAAAGCTATTTTATTACTTGAAAAAGGTGAATATAAAAAAGCAATAGAAAGCTTTAAAGTCACTTCTGAACTACTTAAGGTACCATCTTTTTTAAATATTGGAATAGCATATTATAAATTAGGGCAAACTGATAATGCTTTACTTTATTTAAATAATATTTATGACTACACAGAAGCTATTTATTCAGATACATACTCATATATCTCAGCAAGTTATTATTTATATTTAATAAAAAAAGAAAGAAAATATCTAGAGACAATTGTTAATATTACAAAGAAATTTAAGAATTTAACAGAACATTCAAAACGATTAGTTGTAGATACTTTTGTTTTATTAAAAAATTATGAATTAGCTTTAAAAATATTGGAAACTATGGAGTTTCCAATGAATATGAAAAAAGCCTTACTTCATCTAAAATTAAAAGATTATGATAAAGCTGAAAGATATCTACAAAGGGCAAAAGAAGAAACTTTTAATCAAGATAGAGTTAATTTAATTATTTGGTTAATGATTTATAGAGATTTAAAAGCAAATGATATTCAAAAATTATTAGATAGATTAAAAGATTTAGAAAAAGTAAAAGATAATTTTAAAGTAAATCAAGAATATCCATTAAAAATATTTTTCAATAAAGCAAAATATACGCCAAAAGAGTATTTAAAGTTTGTTACAAAATTTGATAAAGATAGAAAAATTGATTTTCTATTTTATTTTGCACCATTTGTCTTTTCTGACAAACAAGAGATTCTTTATGATATTTCAAAGGGATTTATTTTTAATAATGAACAAAATGTAGAAAGCTTGGAAGATATGGTCAAGTTTAATGCAAAGTTTATTGAAGTAATTAAAGAAGACCCAATTATTAGAGTAAGTAAAATGCGATCATTTTTAAAAGAAGATTCTAATTCATATATTTATTATAATTTGGCTCTTTGTTATGCACAAATTAGTGACTTCCATAATGCTTATAAGTATTTTTCAAAAGCTTATAAATTAAATCCTGGTAATAAGTTATATTCTGTAATGACTCTAATTAGTGCCGATAAAATAAATAAAGATATTAAAGATAAAGAATACATTATTCAAAATATTAAATCAAAAAATGGTATGTACAAATATTTTGGGCAAACTATATATAAAGAGTATGTTGAATCAAAATTTAATGTTGTTTTTGATCCTTTAACATATAGCAAAACAATTTTTTATAAAGCTTTAGATTATTTAGATAAATTAGCTAATAATAAAGTTACTTTAGAGCATCCTTTATTTACTGAACATTACAAAGATCCATTAGTATATTTAATGAAATCAACAATTAGAAGAGAAGGGGAAAATGATTATAATTATTTTGCTAGACTTCAAGATAAAACCCCATTAAATATTAATAATAACTTCTTAGAAGGTCCTTTAGTTATTACTAAATATTATATAGATTTACTAAAAGCAATTGGACTTTTCCAAAAAGCTGACTTATCTTTAAGTGCTGATGAAACACCGTCATATTTAAGAACAAAAGCTTTAAGAGAGTTACATAATGGTAATCCTAAAAAGAGTTTAGAAATTTTATTTAACCTTCAAAAAAAGTATAAATTAGAAGATAAATATACTATGTATTTAATAGTTGCTTCACAATTAGAAGATAAAAAATACAATGAAGCTTTACTTCAAATATCTCTTATAAAAGCAATTTTAAAAGACCCTGGAGCAGACTTTTTAACAGGGGTACAACTTGTCCAAGATTTAAAGTTAAATAGTGCCTCTCAATATTTTGTACAACCCTATAAAGACTCTTTTATTGACTTTAAACTTCTTAACTTTGACTCTCTTTTAGAGACAATGTAAAAATAATATAATTCCCCACGTTTTTCCAGTATTATTCATCAAATTTAATATTTTTTTGATATAATAAATATAATTCTGTACTTTTCAAGGAGGTTCTTATGGAACTAGGAAGAATTGCTGAAATTGATAATGCACAAGTTAACCATACAGAAAAGCTTAAATCTGTACAAGAAGTTGATGAGAAGCACAAGTCTATTCAGGATGACCAGTACAAAAAAGTACAAGGTTCATTACATGAAACAGAAAAAAATGAAGTTATACTAGATAATATAAAATTTGGTTATAACAAACAGTCTCAGGACTTTTTTGTAAAGGTTACAAGGGGTGATGCTGAGTATAAATATCCTACTGAGGATATGATGAGAATAAAGGCTCATATGCTTGAGTTTTTAAATGAAGAAAAATAATATATAATCAAAGGGTTTATTTTTGGCATCTGATTTATCAAGTTTTTTAAAAGATGAACTAGCTAATACTTTAGAACAATTATTATCTAAAAGTACTACTGTTGATTCAGTATCAGCATTAGACGTTAACAGTTTAGATGATTCTCAATGTATTGAGGTATCGGTTAAGTTTGAGTTTTCAACAATTAGTTCAACTTGGAAATTCTACATACCTTCTTTAACTGCAACTAAATTTGAGTACTTTATGCTTGGTGGTATGGGTGACTTAAAAGAGCATATTGATGATGAAATTGCAGATGCAGTAAATGAAATTATTTCAAATGTATGTGGTAGTTTATGTACATCTGTAAATGCACAAGGGTTCCCTGATGTAAGTTCAATTAAATCTGAGGTTCTAGATTTTTCAATAAAATCATGTTCAGATATTGAGGATAATGATAGAACATATACTTTAGACTTAGCATTAGATGGTGAGAAGTTACCAATTTATTTATCATTAGATGAAATAATTTTGCCTTACTTATCATCTATAACAGGATATAATGACTCTGCAAATCATGAAGTCGTATCAAGTCCACAAAATACAGTTAGCAGTCCTTCTGTAACTGCTCCTCAACCTGCTATGAGTCCAAGTGTAAGTGCAATTAGCTCTTTATTATCAGAAGATTCAGCAGAAAATTTACAGCTTTTATTTAATATCAAACTAAAACTAAGTGTAAGACTTGGGACTAAAAATTTCTTATTAAAAGATATCTTAAGATGGGATATTGGTGAAATTATTGAGTTAGAACAAATGGTAAATGAGCCTTTAGATATTTTAGTAAATGGTGTTAAAATTGGTGAAGGTGAAGCTGTTATTGTTGAAGGTAAATTTGGTCTAAAAATAAAAAATATCGGCGATGGTTCAACAAAACTAAGTCAAATAGGAATATAGCATATGGATAAGAGTACTGCAGGTGGATTGGCTGGTGGTTGGGCCTTAGTTTCCCTGGCCATTATATTAGGTGGAGTTGGTTTTGGACCTTATATTGATGTACCTTCTGTAATTATTGTTATTGGGGGAACTTTAGCAGTAACTGCAGGACAGTTTGAAGCTGCAGATTTAAAAAGAATTGTTCCTTCTATGAAAGTAGCATTTAATGAAGTAAAAGTTGAATCTTTACCTGAGTTAATTGAAAAGATTACATTTTATGCTACAGAAATTAAAAAGCATGGTGTTATGCATATTGAGCAAAAAGTTTTAGAAGAAGATAATCCTTTTTTCAAAGAAGCTTTCCAATTATTAGTTGATGGTACAAAAGCAGAAACTTTAACTCCTTTGTTAGAAACAAAATTAGAGTATATGGAAAAAAGACATACTACAATGCATAAATTATTTGCAAATGTAGGTGGAACAGCTGGTTCAATGGGGATGATTGGTACTTTAGTAGGTCTTGTTGCAATGCTTGCCAACTTATCTGACCCTGCATCTGTTGGTCCTGCAATGGCAGTTGCCTTACTTACTACTATGTATGGTGCCTTAATTGGTACTCTTTTTGCAGGGATAATGGAAAGTAAATTATCTCAAAAACATACAAAAGAAGTTGAATCTTGTGAAGTAATTATCTTAGGTGCAAGTATGATTGCAGCAGAAGAATCAATAGGTAATATTAAAATGCAACTAAATGCTATTTTAGTTGATGATGGGGAAGAATAAAACTAATGGCTGATAAAAAGTGTCCAGAATGTCCTAAATGCTTACCAGGTTGGCTTGTTCAATTTGGTGATTTAATGTCATTACTTTTAACTTTTTTTATTTTACTTTTATCTATGGCAGTAATGGATAAGAAAAAAGTAGAAGAGTATTTTGATATTATGAAAAAAGCGATGGGATTTATTGATGCTTCAACTGATGTTCAAACCCAATCAGATAAATACTCAACTGAAAGTAGTAACTCTTCAGATGATGATACAGATTCAAATGATGAATCTATGGAAGAAAGTATGCAAGAAGTTACAGAACTAGTAAATCAAATGAATGATATTAGTACTGTAGAAACAGAGCAGATTCAACTTGAAAAAGGACAAAATGAGTTTACTTTAGATATTCCTTCTACTATTATGTTTGAAGAAGGTCAGTATAATATTACAAATCCTAATTCAAAAAGATTTATAGCTAAAGTAGCAAGAGTTATTAGAACAATGCCACAAGCATTTAATATTGAGATTATAGGACATACAGCAACAAATGGTTTTCAAGATGAAAAAATTCCAAGAGACAATTGGGATTTATCAGCTTTAAGATCAATTTCAGTTGTTAAAGAGCTTATAAAAAATAGAATAGACCCAAGTTCATTAAAGGTATCGGCATACTCATCTTATCATCCTAAGAGTGAATTAGCCTCAGATAATAGAAGAGTTGAAATGAAATTTTTTGCAGACAATACAAATGACGATATATTGTCTGAAGAGAGTTTCTTTGATAGATTGGAGTAAAAATGGATATAAATACTAATTATGTAGATATTAATACAATAAAAAAGAGTCCATCAGACAATTATAAAAATCTTGACTCATCAAAATTAGAAGATGAAAGCTTAAGAAAAGTAAGTAATGATTTTGAAGCTTTTTTTATGAAGCAATTATTGGATGTCTCTTTAAAAGATAGTACTTTTGCTGGAGAAGGTAGTGGCTCAGATATTATTAAAGGCATGTATACAGATACTATTTCAAGACAGTCAGCAGGTACATTAGGAATAAGTGATATGTTATATAATTTTTTAAGTGAAAGAAAAAAATAAAGGCTTAATATGGTTAACTCAATTATAGATAAAATGTTACTTTTAATAAGAAAAATGGAAGACTATATTGCACAAGATATTGAAGATATAAAAAAAGCAAAACATGAAGAACTTCTTACAAGAAATAGTGAAAAAGAAGAAATGATTGAGAAGATAACATCATACAAGCAAGACTTAAATAATGCCCTAGTTCAAGAGATGGAAAATGGTGTTGATGTTAATATATATAGAGACAAAGTAGATAGTCTAGAAGAAGAACTTAAAAGACTTTATGAAGCAAATAGAAAGTTAGCTTTAATAGTGAAACCTATTCAGCAAATGTATAAAGAAATTGTTGATGAGATAACTGAATTAAACGGAGGACAAATGTTTGATGTTAAGGCTTAGTGGTCTTTTTATTTTACTAGCAATTCTTAGTTCTAAATTATTTGCAATAAATGTAATCATAGCAAAAGAGGATATCCATTTTAATAATTTTATTACTTTAGAAATGATTACAATGGGTAATGTTCAAAGTGTAAAAAGAAACTGTATCCCTGCAACTATAGATGATTTTAAAGCAAAAAAAGTACAAGCAACTCATTATATGAAAAGAGGATATGTGCTTTGCAAAGATGATATTAAAGAGTTTAATCAAAAGTCTGTTTTATTTGACTTTGGTGCAATAGAAATAGAAAAGAATGGCAGAATAATATTTGAAAATGATGATTATATAAGAATAAAAAAGAGTAATGGTGATATTGAAAAAATTTATAAAGATGGAAGAATAAAATGAATATGCTTTCGTTTTTAGGCGAAACTCCTACTGTAGCACTTAAAAATGCCCAAGCTGAATGTGGCGAAGAGGCTATTGTAATCTCTACTAAAAAAATATCTAGTGCAAAAGATGGCAATAAAGATATGTATGAAGTTATCGTTGCTTTAGAAGATGATGATAAAGAGATAAAACATGCAAAAAAGATTTCAACATCTGCAAGTGAAAGTGACAAAAAAGATAAAAGATTTGAAGCTAAAGTTTATGATTTTAAAGAAGAAATTCTTAAAATGCAAGATGCAATTATGCAAGTACAAAAATCTCTTTGGAATCCAAAAAGTCAGTTGTATGATTTAACTATACCCTTAGAGTTTGTAGATATGTATAATCTTTTTGAACAAAATGAATTTGATCAAGAAATGACGTATACAATTATGAAAAAAACTATTAAGCAATTGCCTGTTGCATTGAAAAATAATCCAAAAAAAATCAATGATTTTTTCAAATTAGTACTTAGACGAATTATTCCAATAAAGCAAGAAATACCTTTAAGAAAACATCAAAGAAAAATAGTAATGATGGTTGGTCCAACAGGTGTTGGAAAAACAACAACAATTGCAAAATTAGCAGCAAGGTATGCTTATAAATTAGGACAAAATTATAAAGTTGGAATAGTTACTTTAGACTCATTTAGAGTAGGTGCAATAGAACAACTTCAAGCATATACAAATATTATGAGACTTCCTTTAGAAGTAGTTAAAAAACCTGAAGATTTAGTTGAAGCATTACTTAGATTAAAGGATTGTAACTATATTTTTATTGATACAGCAGGCTCTAGTCAATATGATGTTGATAAAATTGAAATGATAAATGAATACCAAGAAAAAGTTCACGAATTACCTATAGAGAAAGTATTAGTACTTCCTGCAAATGTAAAACATAGTGATTTAGTTGATATTTATACAAATTACTCAAGACTAAATATTGATTATTTAACTTTTACAAAGTTAGATGAAACAAGAAGTTTTGGTAATCTTATCTCTTTTTCTCATAAAACAAAAAAATCTATTACTTATTTTTCAATAGGACAAAATGTTCCCGATGATTTAATTGTTTCTGATTCATCTTATTTGATTGATTGTTTTATGAATAACGCTTGTACAAGGAGGTAGTTTGTTTAATTCTATCTCAGCACAAGCAAGCAAGCTTGTTAATTTAACAAAGAGTACCTCTGTTGTATCAAAAACAAAGCTCCTTACTATTACATCAGGAAAAGGTGGTGTTGGAAAATCTACGCTAACCGCAAATATGGCATATTTATTAGCAAGAAGAGGTTTTAAAGTTGCTGTAATTGATGCAGATATTGGCTTAGCAAATATGCAAGTTTTATTTGATGTAAAACCACGATATTCTCTATTTGATTATATTGAAGGTAGAAATACTATTGAAGAAGTAATATCTCCTACTTCATATGAAAACATTTCTTTGATTGCAGGGAAAAGTGGATATCAGTATTCAAGCTTAAAAGCTTCATTTATCTTAACAAGAATAGTAACTGATGTTAAATCTTTAAATAGTTTTGACTATATAATCATAGATACAGGCGCTGGATTAAATGAATATGTACAAGAGTTTTTATCTATTTCAGATAATATTTTAGCTTTAACAACTACTGATCCTTCAGCTTTGACTGATGTTTATGCACTAATAAAAATGTTAGCAAAAGATAAAGAAAAACTGTTGATTTGTTTTAATCATACAAAAAATTATAATATTGGCGAGACAATTTCCAAATCTTTAGTAAATTTAGCTAAAAAAAATAGGTTAAATTCAAATTTTATGGTAAAATATATAGGTAATGTGTCGACATCTACAAATATTTCAACAACATCAAGACTAAGAAAGTTATTCGTTCAAGAGTTCACAAATGATGAAATAACTTTACAATTACAAAAAATAATCGACATTTTACTAAAAGAGATTAAGTAAATAGGGTAGTTTGTGCTAATAAGTAAGCATTTGGTATTTTTTATATTAGTAGGAAAAATATGGTTGTAGAAAGATTTTCTCAAAATCTTATAAATAGTGGAATATTTAGACTGTACATAGCTACAGGATTTTTTGCAACACTAATTTTCTTCGTAATAAATGCTGATTTATTTACACCAATGGAAATGATATTTGGAATAATGGGTGTAACTATTGTTTTAAAAGGTGTCACTAACATGATGCTATCATTAATTATTTTACTTTTTAATTTAGATAACAAAAGAGAAGAATTAAAACATAAGTACAATGAAGATAAAATTGATGCTATGTTAGCTGAGCTAAGTGTTCAAGATGCACAAGAAAAAGTAGATAAAGCAACTTCAAAATAAATAAGGAGAAGTAGATGAATATTAATTCTATTACTGATTCAATTGGGTCAATTACTTCAAAACAAAATAATCAAGTAAATCAAAGTCAACAATCAGATTTAAGTTTTAAAGATATGCTTAAAGATGCTGTGAATGATGTAAATGATACACAAGTACAAGGGTATAATGCGATGGAAGGTATAGCAACTGGCAAAGTTAAGAACCTTCAAGAAGCAGTACAAAAAATTGAAGAAGCTGAGCTTTCTTTAAAACTTGGGCTTGAAGTTAAGAATAAAGCAATTAATGCTTATAGAGAAATTATGAAGATGCCAGTTTAATAGGGAGTAGTTATGGGTTTTTTTGATGGATATGATATTGCTGTTTCTGGTATGAGTGCACAAAGAACAAGAGTTAATGTTACAAGTGCAAATATTGCAAATGCAAAAACTACACATACAGAAGATGGTGGACCTTACAAAAGACAAAGTGTTGCCTTTCATGAAGTATTATTAAAGCAAAATGAAAAAGCAACTAATGATATTAATGCGGACTTTAATAAAAAAGATAGTGATGAAAATCAATTATCTTTAAGAGGAGTAGGAGTAAAATCAATTGTAGAAGATGATTCTGATCCTGTGATGAGATACGAACCATCGCATCCAGATGCAAATGATGAGGGTTATGTTGCTTATCCAAATATTAATCCTGTTATTGAAATGATTAACTTATTGGAAGCTAGACGTTCTTATGAAGCAAATGTTACTGCATTTACTACACATAAGAATATTGATGTGAGAACATTAGATATCTTAAAAGCATAATAAATGAGTGAAGAAGTAAAATTTTTAAATCTTAGTAAAACTACTCAAGATACAAAAACTACTAGTACTAAAGCTATTACTGAGTCAAAGAAAGAAGGTAAATCTTTATTTGATACAATGGTAGATAGTTCAGCTAAGAAAATTAAAACTTCTTCAGAAGAAAAAACTATAGAATCAAAAAATACTGAGACTTTAAAAGAAGAACCAAAAGAAAAAACTTCAAAAGATATTGACACTAATAATTTAAAAAAAGAATCTTCAAGTACTAAAACAGAAGATAATACTGAACAAAATAGCGAAAATAAAAAAAATCAAAAACAAAATACTACTGAAAATAATACCGAAAATAAAAAAGAAACAAATAGTTCATCAACTTCTAAAAGTAGTGGCTCTTTGCTAGATAGACTAGTTTTAGAAGCAAATAAAAAAATAAAAAAGAATAATTTAGAAAAAACTGATACTAAAGCTGAAACAAAAACTGATACTAAAACTGACAATGAAACAGATAAAAGAACTTTAAAAAATCAAGAGTCAAAAGAAGTAACACAAAAACAAAATTCATTGTTTGATGAAGTTTCTAAAGAAGAGAAAAAGACAGATAAAAAAACTCAATCAGCAGATGGAAAAGATAGTAAAGAATCTTTAGAAACAAAAGAGGAAGTAAATAAAGATTCAAAATCAGCTAATGTAGATGAAAGTGACAGTAAAGATAAAAAAGTAAATAATAGTGATGAAAAAGTAAAACAAACTCAACCTTCACTGATGGATGAGTTAATTAATAAAGCAAAAAAAGAGATAGATGGTAAAGAAAAGCCTTCTAAGAAAGAAGATAAAAAAGAGTCTAAAGATAGTTTAGAAAAAGTAACAAAAAATAGTAAAAGTGAAGCTTCTTCAAGTGTAGAAAATAAAATTGAATTAAAAGAAAATGATAAAACTGAAGAAAGTAATATAAAAGATAAATCTAAAGCAGAAAAGAGCAGTGATTCAAAGGATATTACAAAAGAAGTTAATAAAGTAAAAAATACAGATGAAACTTCTGATGAATCAAAAATAGAACCTAAAAATATAAGTGATAATACCAAAAAGGTTGAAAATAAAGTTTCTGAAGTAAAAGAAGAAAAAGCAAACAAACCTTCTGTAGAAACAAAAGAAAATAAGAAAGAAGAAGTAGAAAAAATAGTTAATACTGATACTTCAAAAAAAGAAACTAGTGAGATAAAAGAAGAATCAAAAACTAAAATAAATGAGATAAAAGAAAGTATACCAAAAGAAGAGAAAACTTCTAGTTCTGAAAATATTAATAAAAAAACTGAAACAAATAGTTCTACCTCTGAAGTTAAAAAAGAAGCAGGTAATTTATCAAAACTTGATAAAGAAGCTATTGTAAAAGATGAACAGAAAATTGAAGTAAAAAAAGATTCTTTAAAAGAGTCAACCCAAGATAATTCAAAAGAGACAAAACCTAAGTCTTTGATGGATGAACTTCTAAAAACAAATCAACCCAAAACTATTTCAGTTGATGCTATGGAGACTGCAAACTCTAAAGCTAATAAAAATAATGATTTAGTAACAAACATTTATTTAGGTTCTCAAAAAAACTCAATTTACAATCAAATGTTATCAACAAAAAGTGAAGCAGTTAAAATTGTAAAAGAAGGGAAAAATGCAGAGGATATAAAAAAAGGTGCAGATAAGTTAGAGTTAAATCCTAAAGACTTAAGTGTTTCAAAAGAAGATGCAAAAATAGTAGAAACAAAACATGAATTCAATAAGCATATAGAACAAAAAGTTCAAAGAGAAAATATTGATAGAGTATTATTGGACCAAAACAGCAAAAAAAGTTCAGCTCAAAGTGAAGCAGTTTCTAAATCAAACTCTTCTTCTAATCAAGAAACAACTGTTAACTTAACAGTATCACCAAATACAGCTTTAACAATACAAAATAGAATTATTGGTGCACATCAACAAATGTCATCAATGATGTCAGATATAGCAAGAAATATGTATGAAAACTATAAGCCACCTGTTACTGCATTTAGAATTAATCTATTCCCCGCTCAGTTAGGTCAAATTGCAATTTTAATGAAAAGTGATAGAGATAGTGGAATTAGTATTTCAATGAATATGTCAAACTCTTCAACACTAGATGCTATTGTAGAAAACCAAGGTTCATTAAGAGAAGCTATTAATAGAAACTTTAATAATCAAACAGATGTAAATTTTGAGTTTGGTATGCAAGGTGAAGGTCAAGATAATGCTTCATCTGGAAATAATAGTGAAGGTCAACATCAAGAAGCAGAGCAACATCACTCTTCATCAGATATTTTAGAAGCAGTTAATGATAATAAAAATGTTGCAGACGATTTAAATTATATGTAAATGGAACAACTTTTATCCTTTTTAAATGAAGAGTTACTTTTTAGCTCTTTACTACTTTTTGCAAGAATTTTAGCCTTCGTAGCTTTTATGCCTCCTGTTTTTGACCATAATTCAGTAAATCCTACAGTAAGAGTTTCAGTAGCTTTTTACTTAACAATCTTTCTATATCCACTTATAGAAGTAAAAGGTAACTTTACTCAAGATGCTTTTATCTTATCTTTAATATCAGAAATAACATTAGGTCTTGTAGCTTCTTTCTTTTTACATGTTATTTTTGCAGCAGTAAGAATTATTGGAGAGTTTGTTGAGTACGCAACAGCCTTATCTATGGCAAGTATGTTTGATGCTTCAAGTGGTACAAATACAGGTTTAGTAAATAGACTTTTATATTTAGTTGCATTAATGGTCTTTTTTCAAACAGGAATGTATGAGATAACTATTATAATGCTTGTAAAGAGTTTTTCTATGGTTCATTTAGGAATGTTTAATATTTTCTCATATGATGGAATACAAATTGCAATAGATGAAGTACAAAGAATGTTCGCTTTTGCCTTTTCTTTTGCCTTACCTCTATTTTTTATTGGGTTTATTTTAGATATCTATTATGGATACGGAACAAAATCTATGCCAGCTTTTTCTCCTTTTGTAATTACATTCCAGTTAAAATTTGCATTGATATTTATATTCTTAATTTTAGGTATGGAAGTCTTTACAGAGAATTTAACAGATTATATGATAAATAAGTTTGAGTAGTTAATATGGCTGACGAAGAAGAAAAAACCGAAGAACCCACCCAGAAAAAAATAGACGATGCCAAAGAAAAGGGTAATGTCCCTAAATCAATGGAAGTAACAGGGGCTGCAGTATTACTTTTTGGGTCAATTTATTTATTATTCTTTTCTGGTTTTACTTTTGAATCAATAAAAAAACTAATGATGTTTTCTTATAACTTTATTGGTGTAGAAATGAATTCAACAGTATTTTATTCTATTGTATATACCTTTGTGATGACGGCTGTAAAGGCACTTTTACCTATCTTTACAATAGTTGTTTTAGTAGCATTAGTCTCAAACTGGAGTCAATTTGGTTTTATAATAACTCCTTTAAAAATTGATTTACAGAAGTTAGATCCAATTAAAGGGATTAAGAATGTATTTGCATTAAAAAAAGCTTTAGAATCACTAAAATTAGCACTTAAATTATTCATAATTATTGTTGTGATGTTTATAGTTTTAGCTTTAACTCACAAAGCATTTTTAGCAATGATGGATAAAGAGTTTTATGCAACATTTCATACTATAGTAAATTTGATTATTTATTTTTTAGCAGCAATTCTTCTAATTATAATAATTTTTGCTATAATAGACTTCTTTTTTACTAGACATTATTTTTTTAAATCTTTAAAAATGAGTAAACAAGAAATTAAAGATGAGTTTAAAAATATGGAGGGGGATCCTCAAGTAAAAGGACGAATTCGTAAGATACAAATGCAAATGCATCAAAAAAGAATGATGAATGATGTTCCTGATGCAGATGTTGTAATTACAAATCCAACACATTATGCAGTAGCATTGAGATATGATAATACAAGAGATAATGCACCTAAAGTAGTAGCAAAAGGTATTGATTTTATTGCTTTAAAAATTAAAGATGTTGCAAGGGAAAATGATGTTCCTATTATAGAAAATCCTGCTCTTGCTAGGTCATTGTATTCTCAAATTGAAGTTGACCAAGAGATACCAGCAGAGTTTTATAAGGCTTTAGCTGAAATATTCTCATATGTATTTGAATTGAAAAAAAAGAAAAGGTAGTTTTTGAAGTTTTTTATATTTTTTATATTGATATTTACTTTTTCATTTGCAAAAAAAGATTTCTACTATGGATTTATTGACTCTTCTGGTGAGCAAATATCTCAAAAAAGAATCCAAGAAATAGATGATGGATTTTCTACAATTAAAAATGCAAGGCAACTTTCAAAAGAGGGAAGAGTTGATGAAGCCTATTCTCAGGTAAATGCATTAAAAGAACAAAATAAAGTTGAGATTTTATATTCAGATATTATTATTTTATATTCAGAACTTGCTATTAAAAAAAAGTCAAAAAGAATTATAATTGATGCAGCAGCAGAACTTGAAAAAGCTATAAATGATTCAAAAATTCATGAAAATGATTTAGCTAGGGCTTATATGGTTTTAGTTGATTTAAAACTAAATCTTAATAAATCTGAAGAGGCTAAATATTTTGCAAATATTATTATAAACAATTTCGATAATGAAGTTATAAATGCTTATGGAAAAATATTTCTTGCAAAAGTTTATAGACACCAACGTAATTATGACATGGCTATTAAAATATTATATGAAGTTTTAACAAAAACCACAGACCTTTTAGTAGCTACTTTAGTTGCCGATGAACTTTTTGATGTATATGTTTTAAATGACCAGAAAAAAGAGGCATATGAACTTATTTCTAAAGTATTAGAAAAAAATATGGACTATTATGCTAAAGACTCTTTTTTAGCCTTAGAGAAAGTGAATAGATTACTAAAAGCTGATATGCCAGAGTTTGCAGTTAGAATTTTAGAAGAGTTGTTAAAAAGAACTAATAAGCCAGCATCTATAGAAGATTTTAAATTTAAATTAGCAGAAATATACATGAAAATGTATGATGGAACAGAAAAATATTTGATAAAAGCAAGAGAATTATATAAAGATATTTTAAATGATTTCCCTGGTGGAATCTATGCAGAGAAATCAAAAATGTATATAGATGAAATTCTTATGAGACAAGGAATTTTAGAACCTGCAGCAGTTGCTGCTAAATATCCAGAATCAGAAGCTATGCAACAAAAAGTATTAGTTCAAGAGTTATTAAATCATAAGAGACAAGGTAAATATGATTTAATATTAAAATCAAAAAGAATTTATAAAAAGATTTCAAATACTATTGCAAAAAGATTTGGATATGATTCAGTTGAGAAGATTTTTGATGAAGTAACTATTGACATGATTAAAAAATATTTAGCAACAGGAAAATGTTTTTTATTAAATGAGACTTTAAATGGTGCAAGAACAGAAACCTTTCAAACACTTATTGAAGATGAGACAACAAAAGATAAGTTCTTTGAATGTTTAGTTGAAGTTCCTTCTGAAAAAGCCTACAATTTACTTAAAGACACTTTCAGTACTAGTAGAGATGCAACGCTTTATTTATACTTAGAGAGAATGGCACTTTCTTTACAAAAATTTACTGATGCAAAAAGTTTTTCTGCAAAAATTGATATGGTTGATGATAAAAAGATTTTAGAAAAAGAGTTTTTATATAGATTTCTTATAAAGAATACTGTTGGTGATTCTATTTCGATGGATAAATTCTTTAATTATGCCCATAGAAATCAACAATTTATAAAAGCAAATGCTAGTAATCCTATGATTATTGACTTTTATTACTATTACTATCTTTATTTAATGAAAAGAGAGTTAAAAGATGAGGCAAAAGATATTTTAAATAAATTATATAAAAAGCAAAAAGAGAACAATGCTCATGTTTATTCTCCTTTTGTAGAATTAGAACTAGCAAAAATAGCTCAAACAAATAATAAGAATGATGAAGCTTTAAAGTTACTTTTAGATGCTCTTGATTATTCAAGAAAAATAAGTCCAAATGACTTAGCACAAGTGTACTATGAGATAATAATACTTTACGAAGAGTTTAATAACAATATCAAAAAAGATGAGTTTATTAATAAGTGTAAATCAATCGAAGGAACAACAGATAGTTTATACAAAAAAATGTGTGATGAGATGTAAATATGGATATTGATTCACTATTAAATAGCATTGATTCAACTGAACTTTCTATTCCTTTTGGAAGAATTAAGCATATCTCTTCAACAACAATAAAAGCTTCTGGAATTGAGGTTGCAGTAGGAGATATTGTAAGGATTGAATCTCAACAACATATATACACTGTTTTAGGGATGGTTGCATCAATCGAATCAAATGTTTTTACGATTGTACCTTTTTCTTTTATTGATGGATTTAGAATACATGATAAAGTGTTCCTACAAAAAGATGGATTATCTGTTGAAACAGGATATGGTCTTTTAGGAAGAGTGGTAAACGCTTTAGGTGAGCCTATTGATGAAAAAGGAAAAATTAAAGACTTATCCGAAAGTTCTGCAATTAATAAAGTCTCTATGTCTCCATTAGAAAGAGGTGTTATTGATGAAAGGTTTTCAACTGGTGTAAAAGCAATAGATTCAATGCTAACTTCTGGGAAGGGACAAAAAGTAGGTATTTTTGCAGGTTCAGGGGTTGGTAAATCAACTTTAATGGGAATGATTGTAAAAGGTTGTGAAGCACAGATAAAAGTAGTTGCACTAATTGGGGAAAGGGGTCGTGAGATTCCTGAGTTTATTCATTATAATCTAAACAATAATTTAGAGAATACAATTATTGTTGCTGCAACTTCTGATGAATCTGCTTTAATGCGTAAATATGGTGCTTTTACAGCAATGGCAATTGCAGAGTTTTTTAGGGATAAAGGGCATGATGTTCTTTTAATGATGGACTCAGTTACTAGATTTGCAATGGCCCAAAGAGAGATTGGTCTTAGTACTGGAGAACCACCTGTAAGTAGGGGATATCCACCTTCTGTATTTGCTCTTTTACCACAATTAATGGAACGAGCTGGTAATAATGCAAAAGGTTCTATTACTGCATTTTTTACAGTTTTAGTTGATGGTGATGATATGAATGACCCAATTGCTGACCAAAGTAGGTCAATTCTAGACGGACACATTGTTTTAACTAGGGAATTAACAGAACAAGGGTTTTATCCTCCAATAAATCTTCTAAAATCGGCATCTAGGGTAATGGATAAAGTTGTAAATGATGAACACTATAATTATTTTTTAAAGCTAAAAAGGGTATTATCACTAATAAAAGAGAATGAAGTTTTAGTTCGTGTTGGTGCATATAAACCTGGAATGGACAAAGAACTAGATGATGCCTTAGCTAGAAAAGAGAAAATTAGAACTTTCTTGACACAAGGTATGAAAGAACAGTATAATTTTAATGAGATAGTAGCGAAGTTCAAGGAGGTATTCCAATGATTAGATCAACTTCAGAAATATTATTTAGATTACAGAATCTAAATAATGAACAACAAAGAATTTCTTATCAAACAAGTTCCAAGGAAATATTAAGATATGGTAGTGATGATGCAACTTTATTTTCTAGAGATGTCTATTTAGATGACAAGCTTAGAGTTTATGATGGAATTAAGAAACAAATAGAAAAAACAACTGCTCAAAATAATGTATCTGATTCTACTTTGGGTGAAATAAAAAAGCTTTTGACATATGTAAAACAAGAAGTAATAAAAGCAAATAATGGGACAGTAGATGATGAAGCAAGAGAAGCTATTGCAGTTAACTTAAGGGGTGTAAAAGAGAACCTTTATATGCTTGGAAATGAGCAAGTAGAAGGTGAGTATCTTTACGCTGGTTCAAATTCAATGATTAAGCCTTTTTCTAAAGATGCAGAAGGGAAAGTTGCATATAATGGAGATGGTTTCTTAAGAAAAGTTGCAGTTGAAGATGGTTCATATAGAGAAAAAGGAATTACAGGCTTTGAGTCTTTTATGTACAATACTGATGTTGGACTAAAAGGAGATACTTTAAGCTTTGACTCAAATGAAAGAGTTATTGATGAAGGAAGATATGAATGGAAACTTAGTGGAACAGAAGAACCTATATCTGCATCTTCTTCACCAAGTACAGTAGTGTCTTTTCAGTCTAAAACACCTTTAATAGATGAAACAGGGAAAGTATGGAAGTTAAATGATACTGGAACTGCTTTAGAAGACGATAAAGGGACTTCTTTATCAGTAGTTGAAACAGGACCTAATTCATATGAACTTGATATGTCTACTTTTACAATTACTCCTTCTGATTCAGTTCCTCCAATGGCTATGAGTGCTGCACAACTTACAAAATATGATGAGGAAGGAAATCCAACTAAAGAATTTTTACCTATAAGGTTGGGTGAAGATAAAGACTATGAGGTTGACTTACCTGATGTTGATGGAACTAGATTTGAGGCAAAAGGTAATACTTTTGATATCTTGGACAAGATTATTAATGCTTTAGAGCTTAAAGATTCAGATAGAAATACAATTTCAAAGGATGAAGCAGACCAAGAATTATTAGATGCTGTTGAACTTATTTCAGAAGCATACGAAGCAGCGAATACTGGTCATGCAAAACTTGGTGGAAGAAATAAGGTATTTGAAATTTCTTTAGAAAGAGTAGATTCTAAAATCAATCAATTTTCAATTATGTCTCATGAAGCAACTGCTTCAGATTTAACAAAACTTGCAGTAGAAGCAAAGGCATTAGAAGTAACATTTACTGCATTATATTCAACGATAAGTAAAATGAACGAATTAACATTAGTTAATTTTGTTAGATAATTTAAGTATTAAGTTAAAGACCTAGATGAATATAAGACGTTTCTTTTCTAAAGATTTATTGGTTGTTGCACTTTTTGTTGCAATTTTAATGATTATTATAGTACCTCTACCAAAAGGGGTACTAGACTTTTTTTTAATATTATCTTTATCTTTTTCTCTTTTAATATTATTAATTTCTTTATATATACAAAAACCAGCTGACCTTACAACTTTCCCAACATTAATATTAATTTTAGCTCTTTTTAGACTATCTTTAAATATAGCCACAACAAGGTCTATTCTAAGTGAGGGACATAATGGTCCTGATTCTGTAAGTTCTATTATTTCTGCCTTTGGGGAGTTTGTTGTTGGTGGAAATATGGTTATTGGTGTTATTGTATTTATTATATTAGTATTAATTAACTTTATGGTTGTAACTAAAGGTGCAACAAGGGTTGCTGAGGTTACTGCAAGATTTACATTAGATTCTATGCCTGGTAAACAAATGGCAATTGATGCTGATTTAAACGCAGGTTTTATTGATGATAAAGAAGCACAGATAAGAAGAAAAGAACTTATTTCAGAAGCAAGTTTTTACGGTGCAATGGATGGTTCGTCTAAGTTTGTAAAAGGTGATGCCGTTGCTGGTATTATTATTACAATAGTAAACTTGGTTGGGGGATTATTAATTGGTCTTTTCCAACATGATATGACAGTTGCTCAAAGTGGTGAAATATATACAATCTTAACTATTGGTGATGGACTTGTAGCTCAACTTCCTGCATTAATTTTATCAACGGCAACTGCTGTAATTATTACTCGTTCAAATATGGATGAAGACAAGTTTGCAAACCAATCTGTTTCTCAATTAGTTAAAGAATCTAAATCTTTAGTTTTAGTTGGGATAGGTCTTGTTTTCTTTGGTTTTGTACCAGGATTCCCAACAGGAATTTTAGTTGTTATGGGTCTTATTTTAGCAAGTATTGGATACACAATCTCTATGATAGAAGATGGTAAAGATAATGCTCTTACAAGATTATTTACTCCTGCAACTCAAAAAGCTAAGCCTATGGAAGATAAAGGTGATATTCAATCATTAAAAGAGAAAAAACAAGAAGCTGCACCAGATGAAAACCAAGTTATGGAGAATATCATGAAAATGGATGTTCTTGAACTTAAACTTGGAATTAGACTTCTACAATTAGTTCAAGGAAACTCAGAACTTCTTGATAAGATTAAAGCAATTAGAAAAACTATCGCATCTGATTTAGGATTTGTTATTCCTCAAATTAGAATTTCAGATGATGCAAATTTACCATCAAATGAGTATGAGTTATATCTAAAAAGAATACCTTTAACAAGAGGAAGAGTAGAAGTTGAAAAACTTCTTGCTATGGGTGGGATTCCTGGTAAATTAAAAGGAATTAAAGTAAAAGAACCTGTATTTAATCTTGATGCTGTTTGGATTGAAGAATCTCAAAAAGATGACGCATTAATGAATGGATTTACAGTTGTAGATGCTCCAACAATTATCTCGACACATATTTCAGAGTTAATTAAAAAGCATGCTGAAGATATTATTACTAGACAAGATATAGTGGATATTGTTGAAAGACTTAAAAAAGACTTCCCAATTGTTATTGAAGAAGCTATGAAAGTTACTTCGTATGGTTCATTATTAAAAGTATGTAAAGATTTACTTCATGAAAAGATACCAATTGTTGATATGTTAACAATTATTGAAGCAGTTGCAGATATTGCAGAGTTTACAAAAGCTCCTGATGTACTTTTAGAACATGTAAGAAGTAAATTATATAGACTTATTACAAATAGATTTAAAGATGTAGATGATACACTACACATTATTACAATTAAACCAGAAATTGAACAACAATTTATTGGAAAACTGCAAGAACAACATGGAGTATCACAACTTATGCTTTCAATTGCAGAAATCAATAACTTAGTAACAAAAACTAAAGAGTTATTAGAAGAAATAGAAACAAAAGGTTTTGGAAAAGTTGCCATGGTAGTTGATCCAATGTTAAGAAAAAGAATTTCTGAGATATATGAGAAGTTTGGACTTCAAGTTGCTGTATTATCACATGCAGAACTTGACTCTAGAGCTAACTTTGCAATAGAAGGAACATTAGACTTTTAATGAAAACAGTAGTTAAATCTTTAATTATTATTTTTATATTAGCCTTGGATTTATTTTCAAGCGTAAAACTAAACTCTTCAAATACATTTGTAAAGGGTGAACCTTTTATTTTTGAGTTTGAAATAGCGGGTAGTTCAATAAAGTTTCCTAAAATAGAGAAAATAGACTCTTATGTTGTACAAAGTTTAGGAACTTCAAGGTCTTTACAAATAATAAATGGCAACTATAGTGAAAAGATAAGTCAAAAGTTTCAAATCTTACCTCAAGAAGATTTTACTATTCCTTCTTTTACTTTTGAAATAAATGGAACAAAGGTTCAATCTCCTTCTAGAAAAATAACACAAAGAAAAGTTAATAAAACTGTATCAAATAACTTCGATTTAGAGTTAAAAGCTTCAAAGCAAAAAGCATATGTAGGTGAAGATATATTATTAAAATTAGCATTTAAATATAAAAAGAGCCTTCAGATTACAAATCTAGGTTTTGAGCCTCCTCATTTTGAAAACTTTTGGTATAAAAAAATTGAAAATAAAAATAGAAGATATGAAGATAATGGTTCTATTGTACAAGAATTAGAATACTTACTTTTCCCACAAAAAGAAGGAAAATTAAAAATTAATCCTGTATCTATAATCGTTCAACTAGTAAACCAAAACTCAAACTATGGAAACTTTTCTTTTTTAAGTGTTCCTTCTGAAAAAAGAGTTTACTCTAACTCTTTAGATTTTGATATTAAACCTCTACCTAAAAATACAAATTTAATAGGTGACTTTGATATAAATGCAAGTATTGATAAAGATGAAATAAAAGAAGGTGAATCAGTATCTTTAAAGTTAAATATAAAAGGAACTGGGAATTTTGATGATTTAGAGGATTATAAACTTAATATTCAAAATGCAACTATTTATGATAATAAACCACAAATAAAAACAAGCTATTCTAAAAATGGGTATGAAGGAAGTTATGAAAAAACTTTTTCTATTGTGCCTTCAAGTTCAATAACAATCCCAAGTTTTAAACTGAAATATTTTGACAAAAAACAAAACAAAATTATAGAAAAAACAACAAAAGAATTCAAATTAAAAGTAAACTCTTTAAAAAAAGATAAAGTTACTCCAAAATTAGAAAAAGCTATTCAATCAAAAGAGACTACTAAAGTTATAGAAAAAAGTACAACAATAAAAGAAAAGCTTCTATATTTTTCATTAGGAAGTTTGTTTACAATATTAATATTTGGTTTATATAATTATGTTAAGATTTATAAACAAAAGACTAAAGAAGATAAACCCTTAATAAAAAGAATAAAGTCAGCTAAAACAAAAGAAGAGATATTAAAACTACTACTTCCTTATTTAAAATATGATTCAAAATTAGATGAATTAATATTTAAATGTGAAAAAACTGAGGATTTTAAAGAAACAAAAAAAGATATTATTTCTTTAGTTAAACAATTAGATATCAAAGGTTAAAGATGAAATATATTTTTGCACTATTTCTTTTAGTTAACTCTTTATTTGCATATGAATTTTATGCAAAATTAGAACCTGTAAACTCTTATGAAATGAAAGCAGCAGTAAGTGGCAAAGTAATATATGTTAATGATGAAATTGAAGGTAAAAAAGCTAACAACTCTAAAATCGTAGAGATTGATTCTTATGTTGACAGAATAGATTTAAAACAATCAAAAATAAAACTAAAAGCTATTTCACAAATGCTTAAAATTGAAGAGAAAAACTATAACAGAATGCTTCAAGTATCATCTAAATCTGGTTTTGAAAAAGATTCTCAAAAGTTAAAAGCAATAAACTATCAAACAACAAAAGCAGACATTGAAGTTAAAATCGCAAATTTAAAAGATAGTATTAAAAATAAGTTATTAAAAGAGAAAAATAGATATATCTATAATATTGCAGTTGAAGAAGGTGATTATGTTAATCCTGGAACTTTACTTTATGAAGCTAAAGATTTATCAAAAGGAAAACTAGAAATATTTGTTCCTATAGATGATATAGAAGATTTAAAAAGTAAAACAATCTACTTAGATGGCAAAAAAAGTGATATAAAGTTAAACAAAGTTTATAAAGTTGCTGATTCTAAACATATCTCTTCATATAAAGTAGAAATAATAATACCCCAACCAAAAGTATTCTCTAGGCTTGTAAAAATTGAATTCAAATAATCTAGTAGCTTGCCCTTTAGATTGCTATGATACTTGTCAAGGGTGTGTAGATGAAAAAGGTAATATCAAAGGTAGCAGTGAACATTTAGTTACAAATAAAAAATTATGTGTAAATTTTGCAAATCTATTAAAAGAGGATTTTCTAAAAAAAGCTTTTTATAAAGATGAAGAAGTAAATTTAGAAAAAGCCTTAGATATTTTAGTTGAAAAACTAAAAAATACAAATAGTGATAAAAGCCTTTTTTATAAAGGTGCTGGAAATTTAGGAGTTATGCAAAACAGTGTTAAAACTTTTTTTGCAAAATATGGTTCTACTCTTACAAAAGGAAGTCTTTGCGATGCAATTGGTTCTTTAGGTATTGAGCAAGGAAGAGAGGGAATTAATGTAAACCCTCCAATAGAAAAACTTATAAATAGTGATATAGTAATTGTTTGGGGAAGAAACTTAACTGTTACATCAGCACATATTTATAATCTTGTAAAAGATAAGACTTTTATCACTATTGACCCACTTAAAACAAAAATTGCAAAAAAATCTGAACTTCATTTACAGATAAATCCAAAAACAGATCATGACTTAGCACTTTTATTAACAAGATTTGCTCATATGTCAAATCAAGAAGATGAAGAGTTTATTTCTTCTCATGAAGGTGCAGATTGGTTTTTTGATTTAGCAAAATCTAAACCAGTAGTTTCATATGAGCAAACTACAGGAGTTAATTTATCACAAATAACTAAATTCTTTGAACTTATAGAAGGAAAGTCAGTCTCTATTTTATTAGGATTAGGACCTCAAAAATATTATGAGGGGGCTCAAATATTTAGAACTATTGATTCTTTTGCAGCTTATATTGGAGTACATAATAAAGAAAAAGGTGGTCTTTGGTATTTAGATGATTCATCATATGGATATGATAAACAGCTAGTTTCAAAAGCAAAGAAAAAAATACCTCTTCCTACAGTTGATTTCTCAAAATTTGACTTAGTTTTTATTCAAGGTACTGACCCCGTTGTAACAGCTCCAAATACAAAAAAGGTGATTGAAGGACTAAAAAATAGTTTTGTAGTATTTTTTGGGACAGTATTAAATGAAACTAGTAAATATGCTGATTTAATAATTCCTTCATCTTCATTTTTAACTAAAAAAGACGTGAGACTTTCATATGGACATGAGTTAAAAGCTATTTCTAACTATACAGAATTAAAAGATGAAAATACGATAAGTGAATATGAGTTAGCTAACTTTTTAAATGAAAATTTTGGCTTTGAAAAGCTTGAAGATGAAGAAAAAATTTTAGATTATTATATAAATACCAAGGTAAAAGATAATTCTTATATAGAAAAATTTGAGTTTATAGAAGAGCTTGAAATAAATGAATTATATGAAAATAAAAAAGATAAGCAATACTACTTTTTGACTGCAAAAAGAAAAGAGTCTTTAAACTCTCAATTTAAAGTAGATAATCACTTATATGTAAACCCATGTTTAGGTTTTCAAGATGGAGATGAAGTTTTATTAAAATCAGAATATGGTGAAACAAAAATAAAAATAAAAAATAGTGAAGATATAAAAGAGAACTGTGTTTTAGCATACTCTGGAAACAAATATGCAAATTACGTAACACCTTTTTTAACTGACCAAGAAGCAGATTCTGCTATATTCCAAGAGGTCTTAGTAGAAATTGAATTATCGTGAATTATTAACAAACTATGCTGTAGTTAGACAACTGTCTGCATTACAGCTAGTGGCATACTTTGCTGCTTGGTTCTCTAATGTAGCTATTTATACTATGCTTGTGCAGTTTAACTCTTCAGCCTTTGCAATCTCAGTAGTTACAGCAATGCATTTCTTACCAGCAATTATAATAGCTCCTCTTTCAGGTGCAATAATAGATAGATTTAAAATCAAACCTTTGATGTTAACTCTTTTATCTATTGAACTTCTTATGACTTTACTTTTTTTAACCATTGATAGTAAAGAAGAAGTTTGGTTTTTAATGATTTTTATATTTATTAGAATGGCCTGTGCTTCAATGTTTTTTTCAACAGAAATGTCTTTACTTCCTAAACTAGTTTCAGGTGTAGCATTACAAAAAGCAAATGAAATACACTCTATAATTTGGTCTTTTACTTTTGCTGCGGGTATGGCTTTAAGTGGAGTAGTTGTTAATTTAGTTGGTGTAAAGTGGGCTATTATTATAGATTCTTTTATTATTCTTTCTGCAATAATATTACTTATAAATATAAACTTTAAAGTTGAGATAATACATACACAAGAGAAAATTTTATCATTAATAAAAGATGGTTTTTATTATTTAAAAAAGAACAAACTAGTTGTTCATTTAATTATTCTTCACTCTTCAGTAGGACTTACAATCTTTGATACAATAGTAACTTTACTTGCAAAAAATGAGTATAAATATGTAATTTCAGTTCCCCTTGCTATTGGATTAACAAATGCTTTTAGAGCAACAGCTCTTATGATAGGTCCTTTTATAATTTCAAACTGGGTAAATAAAGATAGACTTCTTTATATATTTATTTTTCAAGGGACTGCAATAATCTTTTGGGCAGTAGTACAAAGTAATTTTTATATCTCATTACTTGCAATATTTTTTGTTGGATTTACAACAACAACTATTTGGTCTTTTACTTATGCCTTGTTACAAGAGAAAACAGATAATAAATATTTAGGAAGAGTAATCTCTTATAATGATATGATATTTATGTTAACTACAGTTTTAACCACAATTTTTATTGGAGTAATGGCTGAACTAGTATCTCTAAAACTTATTACTTTCTTTTTAGGTATAGCATTTTTCCTTGTAGCTATATATTATAAATGGCTAAAACCAAGAATTTAAGCTTAATTTCTAAAAGTTACAAAAAAATTACATAAAAAAGCCACTAAAATTTAATATCTTTTATAATATAAGCTTGACTTATATTAAACTTCTAAAAGTACCTATAGAAGGCACTTTACAATACTTTTAATACTTAAAATAAAATAATGTCAACACAAAAAGATATTAATAAAACTTAATAATATATGAATACTCATTCAATTTCTTGACTAATGTCAATTTTAACATAAAAAACTAATTGTATAATTTTAAAGTAAATAAAGGATAGGTGATGGAGAAGAATAAGAAAATTGTAGTTTATGGGTCAATTTTAAGTTTTCTAATTGCTTCAGCTCTTTTTGTTTACACAGTTTATGCGTCAAATATGTTGTCATATTTGTCAAGTGATCCAAAAGCCTGTATTAATTGTCATACAATGAATTCTGCGTATGCAACATGGGAAAAAAGTTCACATAAGAATGTAGCAGGATGTGTTGACTGCCATTTACCTGTAGGAGATTTTGTTGCAAAATACAAGTCTAAAGCTATAGATGGATGGAATCACTCTGTTGCATTCACTCTTAACACTTATGAGAATAATATTCACATAAGTGATGATGGGGCAAGCCGTGTGCAAGCAAACTGTATTAGATGTCATGCAAGTGAAAGTGCAACACTTAAAATGAACGCTGACAAATATCACAGTGAAGAGGTTGGAAGTCTTGAAAATGGTCGTAAATGTTGGGAGTGTCACAAATATGTGCCACATGGGAAAGTTAGAAGTTTAACATCAACTCCATATAATCTTGGTGTTAAAGTAAAAGAAAAGTAGAGGTTGGTTGTTATGAAAAAATACAAAATATTGATGGCAGTAAGTGTAGTTGCAATTTGTCTAATGACTGCTCTTGTAGCTTCTATTAATGAGAAAAAAGAAGAACAAGTTAAACTAAATGAGGTTCCTAAAGTAGATAGATGGGAAACAAAAAACGAAGAGTTTAGAAAACATTATCCAAGACAGTTTGATTCTTGGAAACAAACTAAAAACTCTGATGAAATTCATGATATGTTAAAAGATTATCCTGAGTTAGTTGTATTATGGGCTGGTTATGGTTTTGCAAAAGATTATAATGCACCAAGAGGACACTTCTATGCAATAGAAGATAATAGAAATACATTAAGAACTGGTGCTCCAGTTGATGAGAAAACAGGTCCTATGCCAACTGCATGTTGGACATGTAAATCTCCTGATGTTCCTAGAATTATGAATAAAGATGGCGATATGGAGTACTTTACTGGTAAATGGGCTAAATATGGTTCAGATATCATTAATCCAATTGGTTGTGTAGATTGCCATAATCCAGAAACTATGGAACTTCAAGTAAATAGAAAATATTTAGATGAGGGGTTAAAAGCAGCAGGTGAAAAATCACTAGCCGAAGCAACTCAACAAGATATGAGATCTATGGTTTGTGCCCAATGTCACGTAGAATATTACTTTGCTAAAACACCATTAGATAATGGTAAAAAAGCAGCAGTTGTAACTTTACCATGGGGTGAGGGTACACTTGTAGAAGAGATGGAAAAATATTATGACAATATGGAATTTAAAGACTGGACACATAAAATTTCTAAAACACCTATGTTAAAAGCACAACACCCAGGTTGGGAAATGTGGAAAACAGGTGCACATGGAAGAAACAATGTATCTTGTGCAGATTGTCATATGCCATATGTTCAAGAAGGTGGTATTAAATATACAAGTCATAATATTGGAAATCCATTAGAAAATATGGATAAATCTTGTATGAATTGTCACAGAGTAAGTGAGAAATCATTACTTGCTAATATCAATGCAAAAAGAGAAAGAAAAAATGAGCTTCATAAAAAAGCTATGAAAGCTATTGCAGCAGCTCATTTAGAAGCAGGAAAAGCTTGGGAATTAGGTGCTACTAAAGAAGAAATGGCTCCTATCTTAAAAGATATTAGACATGCTCAATGGAGATGGGACTATGCAGTTGCTTCTCACCCAGCATTCTTCCATGCACCAGAAGAGACTCTAAGAGTTCTTGGTACTGCATTAGGAAAAGCAGGTGATGCAAGAATTAAATTAGCTAAAGTATTAGCTAAATATGGTGCAGCTGATTATAAAGCTCCTGAGATTAAAGACAAAAAACAAGCTCAAGAGATTATTGGATTACCTTTTGAAAAATTAATTGATGAAAAAATAAAATTTAGAAATGGGTTAATGCAAGAATGGAAAAAAGAAGCTGAGAAAAAGGGTATTTATAATCCTGAATCAACTAAAGGTATAGAAGATAAAACTTCTTATAATTAAAACATAAAATAAAGAGAACTTTTGTTCTCTTTATTTCTATTGGTACATGTAAGTAACATCAATGGCTTTCATTGCAACAATCTCCTTTCTTAATAAATCTTGATGTTACTTACATGTGCTAATACAAAAAAACAAGGCAAATAATCATGTTAAAAAAACTTAAAACTATATTCTCTATGCCAATTGTTATTGTTCTGTTGTTATTTTTTGCTTTTGTCTGTGCAATTGCTACATTTATTGAAAATGATTTTGGTCCACAAGGAGCTAAATCTTTTATATATGGACAGACTTGGTTTGAACTTTTAATGCTTTTACTTACAGTTGCTGTAATAGTAAATATTTTTGTTTTTAAAATGTATAAAAAAGATAAATTCTTTTTATTTATGATTCATATTTCTTTAGTATTTATTTTTATAGGTTCTGCAATGACAAGATATATGGGTTATGAAGCAAATATAACTATATACGAAGGAAGAATGGAAAATAAAATGTACTCTAGTGATGAGTATATAAAAGTATATAAAGATGATGAATTAATATATGATAAAAAAGTTTTAATGACAAAATTATCACAAGATAGTTTTTCATATGATACAAATATAAAAGACAAAAATATAGAAATAAAGTTTAATAGATTTTTAGATAATGCTGTTGAAACAATTGTTCCAAGCAAAAATGGAAAGCCAATAATTAATCTTATTGTAAAAGGTTTTAATGGTTCCAAAAGTATTGATTTAAGTGATAAACAGACTAAATCAACTAAGTTTTTAGACTTCTCTTTAAATAGTGATAAAAAAACTAATAAAGCTTATGTTGATTTTGAAACAAATGAGAACAAGATTTTTTATAGTTCAAACTTGGAAACAACTCTTTTTACAAAAGATTTTAAATCAACAAAAACAATAAAAGCAAATCAAAAAGAACAGTTACATTTAGATGTTATTTATAAAGTAGGGCAAACACAGTTTATAATAAATGAGGCCTCATTAAAAGGTAAAGTAAAAACTGTACATGGAAGTAAAGAGATTCCAAAAAATAAAAGATTATCTGCAGTTGTTTTAGACTTGTTAATTGATGGTAAAAAACAAGAGGTTTCACTATTTGGAAAAGCTGGATTCACGGGCTTTAAAAGAAGTATTAATATTGAAGGGCAAAAGCTAACTTTACAATGGGGAACAAAAGAGTTACAACTTCCTTTTTCTATTTTATTAAATGATTTTAGACTTCATAGATACCCAGGTTCTAATGCTCCGTCTGCTTATGAAAGTGATATTAAAATCTATGACACAAAAAATAAAAATACATTAGAGTACACAATTTATATGAATAATACTTTAGATTACAATGGATATAGACTATTTCAATCTTCATACACAGAAAATGAAGATGGAACAATACTTTTAGTAAATAAAGACCCGGGGAAAGTTCCTACTTATATAGGCTACTTTTTACTTTTTACAGGACTTATATTAAGCCTTTTTGTAAAAAAAGGAAGACTTAAAAAACTAAGTTCAAAAAAATATGATGTGGAAAGTATAAAGAAAATATATTATGCAAAAAAAGCAGTTATAAGCTTCCTTATTATTACATTTAGTATGTTCTTTATGCAAACAAATAGTTTTGCTAATCCTATTTTAGAAAAAAATCCTGAAGTTTTAAATATAAATAAAGCACATGCTTCAAAGTTTGCACAGCTTTTAGTTCAAGATTATCAAGGAAGAATAAAACCAATAAACTCTTTAGCAATTGAGATTATAAATAAAACCACAAGAAAAAGTAGTGTTTACGGTTTAGATTCAAATCAGTTTTTCCTAAGTATGATGTTATATCCTAAAATTTGGCAAGAAGTAGATTTTATAAAAGTTAAAAGTGATAGATTAAAAAATATTGTTGGTGTTAAAAAAAGTGCAAAGACAATCTCTTTTAATGACATATATACAAAAGAGGGTTTTTATAAACTACAAGGTTATTTAGAAATAGCAAATAAGAAAAAAAGCTCTTTAAGAGATGAGTTTGATAAAGATTTAATAAAAGTAGATGAAAGACTAAATATTGCTTATACTGTTTTTACAGGTGACTTTTTAAGAGTATTTCCTAAAAAGGGTGATAAAAACAATAAATGGTTAAATACAAATGAAGCAGTAAACTTGCTTATTTCAAAAGATTTTGAAAAAATAAAAGAGTTGATGCAAGAGTATTATCTAAAACTTGATTTAGCAACTAAAAATAAACTTTCTTGGGACAAAGTAGACTCTTCTTTACAAAATATAATAGATTATCAAAAAGAAAATGCCAATAAAAATGTTATTCCAAATGATTTAAAAATCAAAGCAGAACTACTTTTTAATCAATACAATATCTTTGAAAACTTAACTCCTATATATTTACTTTTAGGTTTCTTTTTATTAGTTTTAATTTTTGTAAATATATTTAAAAGTGAAGTAAAGCTAGAAAGAAGTTCTAAAGTAGTTTTATCATTACTTGTGATAGCTTTTATTTTTCATACTCTTGCCATTGGCTTAAGATGGTATGTTGCAGGGCATGCTCCTTGGTCTAATGGTTATGAGTCAATGATTTATATTTCATGGGCAATAGTTTTAGCGGGTATTATCTTCTCAAAACAATCAGTGCTTGCTTTATCTACAACAACAATTTTAAGTGGAATTACTCTTTTTGTAGCTCACCTTTCTTGGATGGAGCCACAAATTACAACTTTAGTTCCAGTACTTAAATCATACTGGCTAACTATTCATGTAAGTGTTATTACTGCTAGTTACGGTTTCTTAGGACTTTCTTGTTTACTTGGGTTTTTATGTTTAATTCTTTTTGCCCTTGCAAATTCTAAAAAAGAGGATGATAAGTTTTTTAATATCTTAGTTAGTATTAAAGAGTCAAATAGAATAAATGAAATGTCTATTTTAATAGGTCTTGTACTTCTTGTTATTGGAAACTTCCTTGGTGGAATTTGGGCAAATGAATCTTGGGGAAGATATTGGGGATGGGATCCAAAAGAGACTTGGACTTTAGTATCTATTGTTATTTATGCAATTATCATTCACTTAAAATATATAAAAGATGTTTTATCAGATTTTGTATTTGCAGTACTTACCACAATCTCTTATGCTTCAATTATTATGACATATTTTGGAGTAAACTACTATCTTTCAGGAAAACACTCTTATGCAGCAGGTGACCCTGTTCCTATTCCTACTTTTGTACCAGTTACTTTAGTAGTGATTATTATCTTAGTATTATTAGCATATAGAAATAGAAAAATTATCTAATTTCTATATGTCATGTAGATATTTTATTTCTTCAAAATACTCTTTATAAAAAGGTAGAGTCACTTTATCAAACTCATCTTTATCTAAAAATAGATTTATGTACCAGTCAAACTCTATGTCTTTTGATTTTAAGGCATTTATTGAAAGTAGGGTATCATTTATACAGCCAAGTTTTGATGGTGTTATTAATTTAGCCTTACACTCAAGGTGTTTAATTAAATCTATTATAAAAAAATCTTTTTCAATAGGAACCATAAGTCCCCCAGCACCTTCGATTATCAAAATATCACATTTTTCTTCTAATTCTTTCTTTTTTTTAGTTAAAAATTCTAGGTCTATTTTTGTATCATTTTTAGCCACATATGGAGCAGCTGGTAGTTCAAATTGATAGGGAACTACATCTTTCATATCAAAATCAAAAGATGGGTTTAACTCTTTTACTAAATTTAACATTTTTGAACCATCTAAAGGAGATGAAATAACTCCTGTTTCTATAGGTTTAAAATAGCCTACTTTAAAACCTTTTTTAGTATAACTTCTAATAAATTTTTCACAAGCATAGGTTTTACCAACATCAGTATTTGTAGCAGTAATAAAAATAGTTTCTTTCATAATTGTACTTTTTGTTTTTGATTGGAATTTTACCTAAGTAAAATTAAAAACTATATATTGTATATTTTTTATTACATTACACATATTTATTAACAAATTATTTTATAGGAATTTTATGTCAAAGCTCAAAGAAGTTAACTTTTGGCTTGTTTATGCAGTTGTTAGTGTATTGATTCTATCAGCTGCAATTTTTATTTTTTATTATGAATGGATTATAAATAAAAACAAGTATGCTCAAAACCTAACAAATTTTAATAAGATTAGCGTACAAAGCACAATCTCTTCTTTTAGAAGTAAAGAATCTACTTTAAAAATATTAGGAGAAAATCTCCTTGAATTGGATACTTTAAATAATCCAGAAAATGGAAGAAAACTAATAAATGACATGAAAAGAGTAAATAAAGGCATAGTTGCCTTTGGTTTAGCAAAATATGATGGTCAACTAATTCTTATCTCTACAATTGATAACTTAACTAACTTACCTAATTTAATGGACAATACACTAACAAGTAAAAGTTTTGCAATAGCTAGGGATAGTGAGCAAATGAATTTAGGAAGAACTTATTATGTGGAAAAGCTTGGTAAGTGGGTTATTCCAATTAGAATGGGAATTCAAGATGATAAAGGAAAAACTCCTTTAGTTATGACTGCTGGTATTGAGGTGGATGGAAATAATAGTGTTCTAAGTATAAAAGAATTACCTAGTGATTTAACAATTCAACTTATCAGAAATGATGGTTTTATTCAATTTCAAATGCCAATAAAAACTACATTGGAAGAGACGTACTCAAAAGAGTATGATTTTAATAAATTTAAGCAAATAGATGCAATAAGAGAGTTTTCTCCTAAGGTTATAACTGTTAACTCAAATGGTAAAAAGTGTATGTTGTCTGTTATTTACATTGATGAATATGAGTTATACTCATTAGTATCGATTCCTTATTCTGTAATTACAAAAGATTTCAATAAAAAACTTGTCATTGCCTTGGTATTAATATTTATTCTTCTTGGAATTTTATATTTTTTATTTAGTTATAGTATTAAAATACAAAACCGTACTAGAAATGAACTAAAATATATTGCTAATCATGATACTTTAACGGGAGTTTATAATAGATATTCTTTAAATCAAGAGATTTCAAAAAGAATGGAAGAAGGAAAAAACTTCTATGTATTCTTTTTAGACCTAGACAACTTCAAATATATAAATGATACTTATGGACACTTAGTTGGAGATAAACTTTTAAAAGAAGTGGCAAAGAGGTTAAAGACAAGATTGTTTAAAAGAGATTTTATTTCTAGAAATGCAGGTGATGAATTTATTGTTTTAATTGATGAAAGAAGTGAGGAAACTGTAAGAACAATTGCAAAGAAAATCTTAGATATTTTTACAAATAATTTTAAAATTGGAGATATTGAATTATTTACAGGGGTTAGTATTGGTATTTCTAGATATAACAAAAGTAAAACAACTACATCAGAACTTTTAAATCAAGCCGATATGGCATTATATAAAGCAAAAGAGAATAAGAACTCTTATGTGATTTTTTCAAAAGCAATTTATGGAAATACAAAAGAGATTGTACAAATAGAAACACAACTTAGACAAGCAATAAAAAATGATGAGTTCTCTTTAGTTTATCAACCTAAAATTAATTCAAAAACCCATGAAATAATTGGAGTAGAAGCTCTACTTAGATGGAATAACAAAAAACTAGGTTTTGTATCCCCTGAAAAATTTATCAAAGTAGCAGAGAAAAGTGGAATAATAAATGAAATAGGAGAGTTTGTAATAAGAAAAGCCCAAGATGATATCTTTGATGTATGGGAAAAAACTTCAAAAGAGTTTACTCTTTCAGTAAATGTTTCCCCTAGACAATTAGTATCAATAAAAGAGATGAATAGATTTAAAAAAGTGATTTTAAATAGCGATTTTCCAAATGATAAATTTATGATTGAAATAACTGAAAATATCTTTGTGGGAGATGTAAAAAGAATTATTCTATTCTTAAATACAATAAAATCATATAATGTAAGTATCTCTTTGGATGATTTTGGTACAGGCTATTCTTCTTTAAGTATCTTAAGTAAACTTCCTATTTCAGAACTTAAAATTGATAAGTCTTTTATTCATAATATGTTCTTAAATGATGAAAATATGAAGCTTGTAAAATCTATAGTAAATATTGGGAAAGATATAAATTTAAAAGTTGTAGCAGAAGGTGTTGAAGAACAAAAAGAGTTAGAACTTTTAGAGAGTTTTGGATGTGATATTTATCAAGGTTATTATTTTAGTAAACCACTTTCAAAAGAAGAACTAATTAACTTTGTAAAGCGTAAAATATAAATATAGCTTAAAATATTTATTTGACTATTTGTTTTACTAAGCTAATCAGTTTTTTAGTTATAATATTAATAGATTAATAAAAAGGTGACCTAGGTGGCAAATGAATTAGAAATAGAATTGGACAGTAATTTAGAGGTTTCTGAACCAAAAAAGTACAAAGTGATTTTATTAAATGATGATTATTCAACTATGGATTTTGTTATTGATGTATTAACAAATATATTTAGAAAAAGTGTTGATGAAGCAACTCAAATTATGTTAAATATACATAATAATGGAAGAGAAGTTTGTGGAATTTATAGCCATGAAATTGCTTCTACAAAAGTTGCCCAAGTAAAAACACATGCAAGAGAGAAGGGTTTCCCTCTAAAAGCTATAATGGAAGAAGAATAGAAAAATGATAAGTAAAGAATTAAGAAATATATTTGGTCAAGCTGTAAGTTATGCTAAAAAAAGTAGGCATGAATATTTAACAGTAGAACATATCTTTCTTATGCTTCTGCATGATGAGGTAATAGAAAATCTATTTGTAGATTTAGGACTTGATCAAGAAAAAATATTTAATGAAATAAAAAAGTATATTGAAGAAAATACTCCTGTTTTCCCTGAAAATATCGAAGATGAACCAGTTGAAACTCTAACATTAACTTCTACAATTGAGAATATGGTAGCCCATACTCAAACAAGTGGAAGAGGAAATGCTAGTGTTGAAGATATGTTTGTTGCAATTTTAAAAAATGATAAATCATATTCAACATATATTTTAAAATCTGCTGGTGTAGAAAGAATTGATATTTTAGAAGAAATTTCACATAGAGAAAATGAAAATGGACCTGAAGACTTAGAATTAAAAGAAGAAAAAGATGATAACAAGGTCTTAGATAAAAATTCAGTTGAACTTGTAAATTTAGCAAAAAAAGGTGAGATTGACCCAGTTATTGGAAGAAGTCTAGAAATAAATAGAGTTATTCAAATACTAGGAAGAAGAAAGAAAAACAATCCTATCTTAGTAGGTGAGCCTGGTGTTGGTAAAACAGCAATTGCAGAGGGTTTAGCTTTAGAAATTGCAAATAAAAGAGTACCTGAGTTTTTAGAAGATGCTAAAGTATACTCTTTAGATATGGGTTCAATGGTTGCTGGAACTAAATATAGAGGTGATTTTGAGAAAAAACTAAAATCACTTTTAAAAGAGATTTCAAAAATTCCTAATGCAATATTATTTATTGATGAAATTCATACAATAGTTGGAGCAGGAAGCGTTGGTGGAAGTGCAATGGATGCTTCAAATATTTTAAAACCAATGCTTGCAAATGGTAAACTAAAATGTATAGGTGCAACTACTTTCTCTGAGTTTAGAAATGATTTTTCTAAAGATAAAGCTTTAAGTAGAAGATTTGCTAAGGTTGATATTGAAGAACCTAGTATTGAAGATGCAATAACTATTTTAGAAGGTTTAAAACCAAAGTATGAAGAGTTTCACAGTGTTAGTTATAATCCTTCTGCTATTGAATCAGCGGTTGAATTAAGTAAGAAGTATATCTCTGATAGATTTTTACCTGATAGTGCAATTGATGTTATTGATGAAGCAGGTGCAAGCAAAAAGATTGAGTATGCAAATGTAAATAAAAAGAGTGTAAAAGTTTTACAAAAAGATATAGAAGATACAGTTGCAAGAATGGCACATGTACCTTCAAAATCAACTACAAGGTCTGATGTATCTTTACTTAAAAACCTTGAATCAAGAATGCAAAAAAGAGTATTTGGTCAAGACACAGCTATTTCTACAATTGTTCAATCAATTAAAAGAAATAAAGCAGGACTTGGACTTGATAAAAAACCAATTGGAAGCTTCCTGTTTACAGGACCTACAGGAGTTGGTAAGACTGAAGTTGCTAAAGAGTTATCAAATCAATTAGGAATTCATTTTGAAAGATTTGATATGAGTGAGTATATGGAAGCTCATACTGTTTCAAGACTTATTGGAGCACCTGCTGGATATGTTGGCTTTGAAAACGGTGGGTTGCTAACTGAAGCTATTAGAAAACATCCTCACTGTGTGTTATTACTTGATGAAATAGAAAAAGCACATCCAGATTTAATGTCTATCTTACTTCAAGTTATGGATAATGCAGAACTTACAGATAATAGTGGAAACAAAGCAGATTTTCAAAATGTTGTTTTAATTATGACTTCTAATTTAGGAGCTAGTGAAGCTAATGTTATGGGATTTGCTAAAAATAATTCATTAAATGAAGACAAAGCAGTTAATAAATTCTTTGCACCAGAGTTTAGAAATAGACTTGATGCAACAGTTCCTTTTGCTCCTTTAGAACAAAGTATTGTTGCAAAAGTAGCTGGTAAATTTGTTGAAGATTTAGAAAAACAGCTTGAAAATAAAAAGATTGAAATCTCTATTACTACAAAAGCTAAAAATGAGTTAGCAAGACTTGGTTATGATAAAGCAATGGGAGCTAGACCTCTTAATAGAGTTATTTCAGATAAAATCAAAAATGTACTTACAGATGAAATTTTATTTGGAAAACTTAAAAAAGGTGGTCAAGTTAAAATTGATTTTGTAAAAAATGAGTTTAAATTTACATATAAAGCTTTAGAGTTAAAAAACGCAAAAAGTACACAATAAAAAATTAAAATATAACAAAAACAAGGATTGATAATGAAGAAAATTTTACTAAGTTCTTTTATAGCAGTAGCTATTTTAACAGGCTGTTCTGATTCAACAGAAACAAAAACTGAAAAAGCAGAAGCAAAAGTTGAAAAGGAAGCAAGTGCAGAGTCAAAACTTGTGGATCAAGTTAAAGAATCAACTTCTAAAATCACTAAAACTGTAAAAGATGCAAGTTCTGAAGTAGCTACAAGAGTAGTTGAAGAATCAAAACAAGTTGTAGAAAAAGGTAGTGAAGCTGCAAAGAGTATTAGCTCAAAAGCTGAAGTTGTAGCAAAAGAGTTAACTGATGAAATAGTTAACAAAACTAAAGCTGCAAAAACTAGTATTGAATCAAGTATTGATAATATTGTAGAAACAAAAAAAGATACAAATGTTGCTTCAAAGGGTAAATCTTTATATTTAAAATGTGCAGGCTGTCATGGACAAAATGGAGAGATGAAAGCCTTAGGAAAATCTCAAATTATTAAAGGTTGGGATAAACAAAAAATATTAGATGCTTTAATTGGATATAAAGAAGGAACATATGGTTCAGCAATGAAAGGTGTAATGATTGCTCAAGTTAGTTCTTTATCTAATGAAGACTTAGAAATTTTAGCAGAATATATAGCTTCTTTTAAATAGTTTATAAACAATCACTTTTGTGATTGTTTATAGGTATTTTGAAATATCTACTTCGTCTATTTGTTCTTCTTTTAAGTACTCTTTTGCATAATTCATATAAACACCACTTGTCAAAAATAGTTTAAAAATATCTTCATCTATATGTTTGTCTTTTACCATAAAGTTAAGAATTTTAAGTGTCTCTGAAAGTTTTTTTGCTTCTTTATATGGTCTATCAGCAGCAGTTAGTGCTTCAAAAATATCAGCTATTGCCATGATTCTTGCAGGAATTGACATATCTTCTTTTTTGAGTTTTCTAGGATAACCTGTGCCAATAAGGGTTTCATGGTGAGCACCTGCATACTCGGGAACTCTTTTTAGATTATTAGGGAAAGGCAACTGTTCTAACATTTTTATTGTCATAATCATGTGTTCATTGATTTTGAACCTTTCTTCTTCTGTTAGGGTTCCTTTTCTAACAGCCAAGTTATAAACCTCTCCTAAATTATATAGATGTTTTGGGACTTCCATCTTAAAATTATATTTATCAAACTCTTCTTGTGAAAAGTATTTTCTCTCTATTATATGCTCATCTTTATCACATAGTAAGTTTTCTTCTTTGGGAAAGCTTCTATTAGTATCTTTTATTCTTGATTTTTCATCATGGGATAAGCCTAGAGTATCATCAAAATATTTTGTCCATTTTCTTTGTGCAATTTCATTTATCTTTTTAATATCTTCATCATGCATAAACTCTCCACCAATATTAGCATTTGCAACAGCTTCAAACTCTTGAATTAACTTCTTATGTTCTTCTTGAAGTTTTTGCTCTTCTTGCTCTTTATTTGCTCCTGCTAGTATATTTTCATACATTTTTATACTTAGGTCTCTATGGATAACTTCAAATCGAGTTCTTATTTCATGAATTCTATTATATATTGTTTCAAGTTTTGTTGCTTTATCTACAACATATTCAGGTGTAGTTACTTTACCACAATCGTGTAGCCAAGCTGCAACACTAAGTTCTCTTTTCTTATCCTTAGTAGATAGATTGAACTCTTTGAAAATTCCTTCATTACAATCAGCAGCAGCATTTGCTAAAGCTATAGTTAAAATTGGTACTCTTTCACAGTGTCCACCTGTATATTTAGATTTAGTATCAATAGCACTTGCTATTAGTTGAATAAAAGAGTCCATTAGTTCTTCTTGCTTTTCTTCAAACTCTTTTATTGACACAGACATTTTATATAAGGACTTAGATAACTCATGATACTCTTTAATTTTTGTATTGATTATCTGAACCTTTTCATAATCTCTATGCATAATTTTCTTATTTTCAATTTCTAATCTTGCTATTGGATCAACAAGGGTTTTTGTCGAGTACCATATCAAAGGAATTGTAAGAGTTAAAATTAATAAAGTAATTATAAATGAGTTGTATATCTTATTTGTGTAAGGTTTCATAATTGTGTCAATTGGAATCATAAAAGCAAGGTGGCTTTTATTTTTAAAATCACTTTTAAGTAAAGAGTAATAAATATACTTATTATTAAGTGTGAAGTGCATATTAGTAATATTTTTATCTTTTGCAAACTTTATTAAATCATCATATGGAACATTTGTATGTTTCTTATCAAAGTTAGTTGATGCAATAATTTTACCCGTATCTTGAAATAGTAAAATTTGATTATTTTTAGTAAGTGCTTGTTCTTCTAAAAACTTTGAAAGACTATTTAATGATATATCTAATCCTAAAACAATATCACTATCTGGTATTTTTTCTGCAAAAGTAATTCCAAGTTCATCTATATTTACATATTTGTATGGTTTTGTTTTTATTGTACTATTCTTATGTAAATGTGCTTCTTTAAACCAAGGTCTATTACTAGGATTATATTTAGCAAGTATTTTTTTAGTAGAGATTATTTTAAGCTCAGGAGTTAAAATTTGTTCATATCTATACCTAATATTATCTTCTTTATATATTTTAACAATTAACCATCTTGCTTCTTTTTTGGTGCTATATTTCTCTCTTAATTTTTCACTAATGTTCAGATTAATCACTTCATAAAAATCACCATTTTTATTTCCAGTATATAGTGCATATATATGCTTATTATTTTCTAGTATTACAGTTAGTTGTTTTAGTTTTTTATGAACTTCATCTACTAAAGGAAATTCTTTAATGCTTTCTGCGTACACAAGAGATTTAAGAATATTTGTATTTGTTCTATCAAAGGAAACTATCTTTTGTTCTATCTTTTCAGCAGTTAATCTAAAGCTTGTTTCAGTAGCCTCATAAGCTAAGTCTTTAGAAAAGTAATAGTTTAAAGACAAGGTTACTAATATTACCGAAGAAATTAAAAAAATTAAGATCATAGAAATCGTAGGTTTTATTTTGAGATATATTTTCTTCTTTTTCATTTTATCTACTCATGTTAAATTTTGTTATTTATTATTATAGTAAAAACTTTTTTAACTTTTCTAATTTTTTTGTTTAATTTATATATAGAGATGATTATGTTATTTTTTCACTTTTAAATTAGGAAGTATAATGATTAAAAAAATTGATATTCAAAGTGAAGAGTTTCAAACACAGTTAGAACTTACAAAACAGTTTACTGATAAAGTGTGTGAAGAACATGGTTTTTTCTATAATCCAGAAGAAGATGTAAACGAATCTATCCAACTTGGACTTACTAGAAATAAAATGATTTATGGACAAAGATTTTGTCCCTGTTTTATGGTAGTTGGTGAAACACCATCTCAAAGAGAAAAAGAGGATAATAGACTATGTCCATGTACTCCTGCTTTGACTAAAGAAATCCCCCAAAAAGGTCACTGCCATTGTGGGATATTCTGTACAAAAGAGCATGTTGATTCATTAATTCAAAAAGATGAAGTAGAAGAAGTTGAACATTCTCAAGGTTTTTCAAAAGAAGATTGTGAAGAGTTATTAAAAAAACAACAACTTTCATCATCAGAAGTTGAAGCTTTATTAGAAGCTAGAGAATTAAATTTAGTAAACTTTTTATTAGTTGATACAAGAGAGTGGATGGAATGGGTTGGAGCAAGAATAAAAGGAACAGATTTTTTAGTTCCTACAACTTCTTTTTATCAAGCTTTAGAACAAATTGAAGATAAAAAAGATACTCCTATTGTAGTTTATTGTCATAGTGGAAGCAGAAGTGCTTATTGTCAAAAAATTATGCTTGACATGGGTTTTAAATCAGTTGCAAATTTAGATTATGGAATAGTTACTTTTAGAGGTGAACTTTTATCGGGTGAATAGAAAAGTAGAGATATAAAGAACAATTATTCATTGTTCTTTATACTCTTTTTTATGCTGTAGTAGTCATCACTAAACTTATTTAAAAGTTGGATTAGTGAGATGAAAAATGTAACCATAGCTGGACCTATAATCATTCCCCAAAATCCAAAGGTAGAAAGTCCTGCTACTATTGCAAAGAAAATAAGTAGTTCATTTACTTCACTTGGAGTTTTTACTACTTTTTGATTTATATATTTAATAATTACTGGTTTAATAAAAGTATCTGCAATAATTGAAATAACAATAATTGAATAACCAGCTATTGCAAGGGCATTAGTTGTACTTCCTGCAAAGATTTCATAAATTACTACTGGAAGCCACATAATAACTCCTCCAACAACAGGAACTAAAGAGGCGAAGCCATAAAGAACTCCTAATAAAATTCCATCATAACCAAAGAAAGAAACAAAAATACCAAATAAGAAACCTTCAAATACAGCAGTTGCTAAAATAGAGTATAAAACTACACTCATAACATTTGATGATTCATAAAATAGGGCATTTGAATCCTCTTTTTTAAGTGGTAGTGCTTCTTTAAAATAGTGAGAAAGACTTGTACTATAAAAAATAAAGAAAAAATAAAATATTAATATCATTACCATATCAATAATAAACTTAGCAGAGTTTTTACCTAAGAATGCCCCAATTGAAAGAAGCCTTTGGATAAACTGTGGAATATCTATTTTGTCAAGAATCTTATTTAGTTGCTCTTTTATAAATAAGAATTCATTAGGCATATTTTTAACCCAATGCTCCATTGCATCATACATCTCAATTAAAGCTTTTTGGTCTATTTTATTTATCATTGTTGCAAATGAAAAAATACAGTATAAAACTGGAACAAAGAAAATAAAAGTTAAAAATACTGTCATTAACATAGAAGATATAAGTTGATTAGGAATATGCCTTTTAAAATATATATTTAAAGAGTTTGTTGCAACAGCTAAAAGAAGTGCAACAATCATAGGCTTTAAAAAAGGAGAAAATAGCTCAAACATAAAAAATAGAGTTACTATAGTAAGAGCTATTAAGAAATACTGTGGCTTCAAAAAAGTGTTCCTTCATCATTTAGTTTTTGTGCATCTGGATGAGTTAACCTAAATAGTTCATAAGTTTTTACACTTGCAACTCTTCCCCTTGCTGTTCTTTCTATATAACCATTTGCTAGTAAGTATGGCTCAATGGCATCTTCAATTGTTCCTTCATCCTCACTAAGGGCTGCTGCCATAGTAGAAAGTCCCATTGGTTTTCCTTTGTTTGAAACAAGAAGCTCAAGAAGGTTTATATCCATTTCGTCAAAACCAGAATCATTTACTCCTAGTTCATCTAAAGCATATTTACATCTTTCGATTTTAATAGTATCTTCATTTTCTACTTCAGCAAAGTCTCTAACACGTCTTAGAAGTCTAAGTGCAACCCTTGGAGTACCTCTACTTCTTTTTGAAACTTCTAAGGCTGCATCATCATCACATGCTTTCTCAAGTTTAAATGCTGCTTTTTGAATGATTTTTGCTAATTCCTCAAAATTATAAAATTGCATTCTAAAGTGCATTCCAAATCTCTCACGTAAAGGGTTTGAAAGCATACCAGCTCTTGTTGTTGCTCCAATTAGAGTAAATCTTGGAAGGTCAATTTTCACAGTTTGAGCTGCTGGACCAGAACCTATAATAATATCAAGTCTATAATCTTCCATTGCAGGATATAAAATCTCTTCAACAGCAGGGCTTAATCTATGAATCTCATCAATAAAAAGAATATCACCTTCTTCAAGGTTTGTTAAAATAGCAGCTAAATCACCACTTTTTTCAATCATTGGTCCAGCAGTTACTTTAATATTTGTATTCATTTCATTTGAAATAAGATATGAAATTGTAGTTTTACCAAGTCCTGGAGGTCCATAAAAAAGAATATGGTCTAAGGCTTCATTTCTTTTTTTACTAGCTTCAATAAAAACCTTTAAATTCTTTTTTATTTTTTCTTGACCTATATAATCATCCCATGATGAAGGTCTTAGATTTACTTCTGTAGTTTCATCTTCAAAGGATACTTGTTCTACTTCTACAACTCTTTCCACTTTTAAAGGTCTCCTTTAAAATTATTCATGTTAGTACTCTTCCTCTTCTGATGGGAATGCTTTTGTTTGAACATCGTCTCTATATTTATTAACAGCTTCTTTTACTAAAGAGGCTCCATCTAAATAATGTCTTACAAACTTAGGTTTAAACTCTTCAAAGAAACCTAACATATCTGACCACACAAGAACTTGCCCATCAGTTACATTTCCAGCTCCAATACCAATAATTGGGATATTAACAGCTTCAGTAATTTTTTGTGCAGCACTTGAAAGAACGCCTTCAACTACAATACAAAAAGCTCCTGCTTCTTCAATAGCTTTTGCATCACGAATAAGTTGTTTTGTATCTTCTTCACTCTTACCTCTTACTTTATAACCACCTTCACTTCTTACATACTGAGGCATTAGCCCAATATGTCCCATTACAGCTATTGAATTTGAAGTAAGATGTTTTACAATATGGGCTTTATCTTCTCCACCTTCAATTTTTATAGCTGCTGCATTTGTTTGTTGATACACTTTTACAGCATTTGTTAAAGCTTCATCTTTATTGATATATGTTCCAAAAGGCATATCTAAAACTACAAAAGCTTTAGGTGCCCCAGTACAAACAGCAGTAGTATGATAAATCATTTGATCTAAGGTTGCAGAAAGAGTATCAGGTTTCCCTGCAAAACTCATATTAAGACTATCTCCTACTAAAATGATGTCAGCAATCTCTTCAAAAAGCTTTGCAAAAAGTGCATCATATGCAGTAATCATTGTTAAGTTTTTATTATTTTTAGCTTTTTTAATTTTAGTTATATTCATTCTTTCAAAATCGTTTTTAATTATACTCATAAAATTCCCTAATAACATGTGATATTTAAAGAATATTGTATCAAAAATATCCTTTTTATTTTTGTTTATTATTTACTCATACCCTTACAAGATAAATTTTGATAAAATAAATTTTAATGAATTAATATTTTAGGATTTTATTTTGAAAAAATTAGTAGGTTATATTACATCTTCAGTTCCTGATAATAACTTCTCTGTAGATTTAGCGTTAAGCATGAAAGAAGCAGGTGTTGATACTTTAGAATTAGGTATTCCTTTTTCTGACCCTGTAGCAGATGGTCCAGTTATTGAAAAAGCAAATCAAATTGCATTAGCAAATAATTTTAGTTTAAATGATTTATTTGAAGTTTCTTCTAAAATAGCACCAAATATGGATATGTTATGGATGGGATATATGAATCCTTTTTATAATTATGGTTTAGAAAACTTTTTAAAAAAAGCAGATGAATTTGGTGTAAATGGAATGATTGTTCCAGATTTACCTTTTGAGGAAGCTCAATTAGTTAAACCATTATTTGATAAATATGAAAAAGCAAATATTGCATTTGTAGCTCCTACTCACCATGAAAATAGAATCAAGCAAGTAGTGCAAAATGCACAAAAGTTTATTTATATGGTTGCTTATGCTGGGATTACTGGAAGTGGGCAAAGTGAAGATTTAACATATATCATCGAAACTGTTAAAAAGTATTCAAATACTCCTTTATATATAGGATTTGGAGTTGATGAAAAAACTTGTAAAGAGAAGTCTAAAGGTGTTGATGGAGTTATAGTAGGAAGTGCTTTTGTAAAACACTTAATTGATACTTCATTGTCAAATAGTGAAAAAGTTGATAGAATAACAAAAATCGCAAAAGAAATAAAAGAGAAGATAAACGAATAGATAGATTATGCATATTTTAGAACGGGACGTAGAGTTTGTAGAAGAGCAAAGAGAGTGCTCATATTTTGATAATGAGATATCTGATATAAGATACAGGTACATAAGTAACTGTAAAAAAGAAGACTATCAGAATATGTTAGAGCATGGATGGCGTAGATTTGGTAAAATGCATTTTGTACCAGAGTGTAAAGCCTGTACAAAGTGTATTTCTATGCGGATCGATGTAAAAAACTATAAATTTTCTCGTTCTGAAAAAAGAGTGTTTAAAAAGAATCTAGATACAAAAGTTTATATTCAACCACCGTCTTTAACTTTAGACCATTTAAAGCTTTATGATAAATATCATCACCATATGAATAAAAAGAAAAACTGGAATTATTCTCCAATAGAACCAGCAGAATATGACAGGTCTTATGTACAAGGTAAAGATGATTTTACAAAAGAGTTTTTATATGTAAGAGATGACAAATTAATTGGAGTTGCTTTAGTTGATATTTTACCAAAGGCTATTTCTTCAATTTATTGTTTTTATGACCATGATTACCAAGATTTATCAATAGGTAAATTTTCTATCTTAGCTCAGATTAAAATTGCAAAAGAGTTAAATATTCCATATATATATTTAGGCTATTGGATTAAAGACCATTTTTCAATGGGATATAAAGATGCATATAAACCTTTTGAAATTTTAACTAATAGAGCATCCCTTGAAGAAGAGGTTATTTGGGAAGAGTATAAATCGTAACCAAAATATGATATAATTCCTGCAATATAAATAAAGTGAGAAAATATGAAAAAGATTATATTAATATCTCTTTTTTTACTTTCAACAATTTTTGCAGAAACAATTGATGAAGATACAAAATATAGTGCAGATTGTTTGATTTTAGAAGATGAAAACTCTATAGTTTGTAAATACATTCATGAACGTTCAGACGAAGATAAAGAGATTCAAGTTCAATGGATTGACCCAACAGGTGAAATTTCAAGGGATAGGATGTTACTTATTCCAGCGGGACATGGATCAATTTATGATTTTAGATATATTGCAGGAAGACTTCCTGGAATATGGCAATTTAAAGTTATAGATAATAAAAGAGAAACAGTAACTACTTTTCAAATCAAGTAATAGTTAGCTTAACTAACTATTACTTTTGCTATATTATAAGCTACAAATGACAGTATCCACGCTGTAACTGTTGTAAAAACAAATAGATAAACAAGATATTTCATACCTCCAGCTTCTTTAGCAAATACCATAGATGCCGCTAAACAAGGTAAATAAATCATTACAAATACAATAAATGATATAGCAGAAATAAAAGGGATATTTGTTTTAACTTTGTTTATAAGAGTATCACTTTCTTCTGTATTTTCTTCCCCTAAGCCATATAAAATACCTAAAGTAGAAACAACAATCTCTTTTGCAGCAAGTCCAGTTTCAAGAGCAACTGTCATTCTCCAATCAAAACCAAGGGGCTCAAATAAAGGTTGAGAGAACTTACCAATTTTTCCTAGGTAAGAGTTTTCAAGGTTATATAAAGCCAGTTCATTTTCAAGTGCTTCAACTTCTTTTATATTAGAAGCTTGTTCTATTTTTGTGTTAATTACCTTTTCATACTCTAATTGTTTTGGATAATTAGAAGCAAACCAAATTAAAATAGAGGCTGCTAGAATAAAAGTACCTGCTTTTTTTAAATACATTAAAGCTTGATTTGAAACTGTGTGCCAAATAAGTTTAAATGATGGCATTCTGTATTTTGGCATTTCCATAACAAAAGGTTCATCTTCATTTTTAAAAGCAGTTATTGTTAAAACTTTTGCAGCAAGTAAACCTAAAATTGCTCCACTAATATAGATTAAAAATAGAATATTTCCAGCATTTTCTTTAGAAAAAAATGCTCCTGTAAATAGTACATAAATAGGAAGTCTAGCTCCACAAGACATAAATCCAATAATAAAAAGAGTTAGTAATCTATCTTTTTCATTTTTTAAAGTTCTTGCTGCCATATAAGCTGGCACTGAACATCCAAAACCTGTTACAAGAGGAATGAATGATTTACCATGTAATCCAAACTTATGAAAAAAACCATCAAGTAAAAAAGCAACTCTACTCATATATCCAGTTGTTTCTAAAAGGGCAATTCCAAAGAATAAAATCACAATATTAGGTAAAAATAGAACAACTGAACCAACACCAGCAATTGCTCCATCAGCAATTATTGATGAAATTTGATTATCACCTAAGGCATTTTTTGTACTGTCTATTAAATTTGCAAAAAATGAATCGATTATATCCATAGGAATATTTCCAACTTCAAATGTTAATTGAAATAGCATCCACATTAAAAATAAGAAAATAGGAAGTCCTACAAACTTATTAATCAAAATATTGTCTATCTTATCACTTAATGATTTATCTTCTATTTTCTCATTTAATGTAACCGTCTCTTTTACTGCACCCTTTGCAAAAGCAAACTTTTCATCATCAAAAATATCTTTTATATTTTTTGTGTGAAAGTGAATGTATAGATGTTCAAAAGAGTTGTTAACTAAAGGTTGTAGTTCTATCCAAATAGGGTCATTATGAAATTTTATAAATGTTTTTTTATCTTCTTTTAAAAGCTTTATAGCAAGTTCTCTATAAGGAAGTTTTGAAATATAATTTTTTTCTTCTAAAAGAGTACATATATTTGAAATCTCTTCTTCTACAACATCTGAAAAAATAAGTTTTGAATCAAGTTTTTGCGTTTCATATTTATTTATAAGAGTTTTTATAAGTTCACCAACACCTTGCTTATTTTTAGCAGAAGTTTTAACACAAGGTTTTCCTAGTATTTTACTTAATTGTTTTTCATCAATAAAGATATTCTCTTTTTTTGCTTCATCACTCATATTTAAAGCAATAACCATTTTTTTGTCAAGCTCTAGTAATTCTGTTGTTAAATACAGGTTTCTTTCTAGGTTAGTAGAATCTATAACATTTAAAATAATATCATAGTCACTATCTTGCAAATAGTTTTTAGTTACTTTTTCTTCTAAGGTATAGTCACTTAAAGAGTAAGAGCCTGGTAAATCAGTAATTTGTAATAAGTAGTTTTTATACTCAAATTCAACTACAGTCTTTTCTACAGTAACCCCTGAAAAATTTCCTACTTTTAATTTTGAGTTTGAAATTGAGTTAATAAGCATAGACTTACCAACATTTGGCTGTCCTACAAGGGCAATTTTTATTAGTTCTTGCATGACAATTTCTCTACTTCTATAAATTTTGCTTCTGAGTTTCTTAGAGCTATTTTTGAATTATTTACTTTTATTTCAATAGTGTTTTTTGATAGAGTTTGTTCTACAACTAGTACTTCGGAGTTTTTTGTGATTCCAAAGGAATTAAGTCTCGCTTTTAATTTATCTGCACAAGAGATTGAGACAATTTTGCCACATTCGTTCTTAGATAGTTCATTTAAATACAATTAAGGTCCTTCATCAATAATGATTATCATTAGTCAATAGTACTGAAAATATACTTAAAATATTTTATTAATTTATTTGATATGAATAAAATTTTGCTAATATAACTAAAATTAATGCTATTTGTAAAAACTTTTAACTAAAATTGAACTGTTTTTTGCAATAATTATATAATAAAACATTTAAGGGTAGATTCATGGCAGATAGCAATGAAGTAATTGATGAACTAAAAAAAATTGTTAAACAAAAAGGTTTAAAATATACAGAACAAAGAGAAATTGTTTTAAATGTTTTACTTCACGCTGATGAACACTTAACTGCTGAGGAAATTTATAATTTAATTAAAACAAATAATCCAGATTCTAATATAGGTATTGCAACTGTATATAGAGCATTAAGTTTCTTAGAAGAAGTTAATTTAATTGCATCAATAAACTTTGGTGTAGACGGTAAGAAGTATGAGAGCAACAAAAAAGAACATCATGATCATCTAATTTGTACATCTTGTGGAAAGATTATTGAATTTTTAGATGATGAGATTGAAAAAAGACAAGATAGAATTGCTAAGAAAAATAAATTTAAAATCACTAGCCATTCTATGCAACTATATGGTACTTGTCCAGATTGTCTAGAGTCAAAATAGGAATATCTTTCCTATTTAAACTCACTTTTTATAATCTTCGTCCAATCTTCTATTTTTTCTAAATAGTTATCATCATTTTCTATATCAACAGCTAAACCTACAAAACAGTTTTCAATAACTGCTTCAGACTTTTCAAATTCATATCCTCTTGTAGGAGTAAAGCCTACAACTTGAGCATTTGCTTTTATAAGTTGTGAATAAATTTTACCCATTGCATCAAGAAAATTATTTTTATATTTTTTTTGATTTCCAAGTCCAAATATAGCAACTTTTTTACCTTTGAAATCTATATTAGAAAACTCTTTCCAGACTTTTTCCCAGTCCTCTTGCATCTTGCCTGCTTCCCAAGTAGATACACCAAGGATTATATTTTCATAGTCTTGCATATATTCGCAACCTGTGACTTTTAGATCATACTCTTTTAAGCCATCTAAACTTTTAGAGATTTGCTTTGCAATCTCTTTCGTATTACCCGTACTGCTAGCATAAAAAATTGCAATATTTCTCATAGATAATCCTTGTTGGTTTTTTATTATTATAACAAAATTTTGTTTTTTTTGGTTATAATTCGCAAACTAATATAATATACAAGGTTTACTTGCTTTTGAAAAAAATCTTAATTTTTAATCTCTTCACACTAATTCTTCTTGCTTCAAGTATCGAACCTATACCTATGAATATAGAATATGACTATAAAAAAGCACTCTTAGGGAAAAAACTATTTTTTGATAAAAAGCTTTCAAAAGATAATACTATTTCTTGTGCAAGCTGTCATGATTTAAATAATGGTGGAGATGATGGCTTAATATTTTCTGTTGGAATAAATGGAAAACTAGGGAATATTAATGCTCCAACCGTTTTAAACTCTATATTCAATTTTAGACAGTTTTGGGATGGAAGAGCTAAAGATTTAGCAGAACAAGCAAAAGGACCTATTGAAAATCCAATTGAAATGGGACATGATTTTGCAAGTTTAGTAAAAGTATTAAAGAGAAGTTCTTATAAAGAGAGTTTCAAAGCAGTATATAAAGATGGAATTACAGAACAAAATATTGTAAATGCACTTGCAGAGTTTGAGAAAACTCTAATAACTCCTAACTCTTCTTTTGATAAATATTTAAAAGGTGACGAAGCTGCAATCACAGCTTTTGAAAAAGAAGGTTTTGAACTATTTAAAAACAAAGGTTGCATCTCTTGCCATAATGGTGTAAATATTGGGGGAAATCTATATAGTAAATTTGGAATGATTGTAGATATAGATAGTAAAAGTTTAGGTAAATATAATGTTACTAAAAACGAACTAGATAAATATTATTTTAAAGTACCTACATTAAGAAATATAAGTTTAACTGCACCATACTTTCATGATGGTAGATACCAGGATTTAAAAGAAGTAGTGAAAACTATGGCGCTTGTTCAATTAGGTAGACCAATAACAAACTTAGAAATAGAAAAAATTGTAGCCTTTTTAAAAACACTAAATGGAAAGTTAGAAATAATAGAATAGATGAAAAAACTTTTAAAAACTTTTGAGATGAAATTAGTATTATTTACTTTCTTTATTGCTTCACTTTTCATATATTTATATCATATTGAAAATAGTATAAAAAATTATGGCTTTTATAAAAAAGGTATAAATGACTTAAAATTTATAAATCTTTATTTGGATAATTTTTTAGAAAAACAAGATAAATTTGTTAATTTTGATAAAATCGTAAAAAATACAAAAAAGTTTAATAAAATAATTGATGAGATTTTATCTAGTAAAATTAAGACTGAATTTTCTCCTAATGTTTATATTGAGCTTGCACAAACACGGATAATTTTTGCTAGAAAATTAGAGTATATAGAAAGATATAAGTCTTTACAAGCTTCAAATTTAAGCTCTATATATTTTATCTATGATTTAAATCAATATTTTAATAAAAGTAAAATTTCAAATGAAAATAAAGTTTTAATCAATCGAACTCTTTTTATATTAATGCAGAGTTTTATAAATATTAATGACAATAAAGAGTTGTTATCTAAAAACTTAGAATCTATAAATAACTTAACAAATAAAAATAAAGATAAAAGATTAGAACTTTTATACATACATACAAAAAAAACTATAGAGAAAATAGAGAAAATAAATATTATCAAGAAAGAGGTAGCTCAATTAGAATTAGCTAAAAAACTTGATAAAGTAGATGTTCATTTAGTTGATAGTTATAATAAAAAGATGTTAATGCAATTGGTTATAGCATCTTTATTTTTCTTATTTTTAATCTTTATGATTATTGTCATCTATTTTGAACATAGAAGAACTAGAAAAATCAAAAATGAACTTTTAGCTTTCAAATATGCAGTAGAAAATTCTGATAACTCGATAATTCTTACAGATTCAGATCAAAATATTATATATGTAAATGAAAACTTTGAGCTTAACAGTGGATACGATAAAGAAGAAGTTTTAGGTCACAATCCAAGATTTTTAAATTCAGGTTATACAGACCGTTCAGAATATAAAGAGTTAACTGAGAAATTAAAACAAGGTAAAAAATGGGAAGGGGAGTTTATCAATAAAAGAAAAAATGGTACAGTTTTCTATGAAAAAGCTTCTATTGTTCCTATCTTTCTTGACAATAAGGTAGTTAATTATCTTGCTATTAAACTTGACATCACAAAATATGTAAAACAAAAAGAGAATTTAGAATTGTCTTCAATTGCCTTTGATAATGTTCAAGAAGGTATTCTTATTTGTGATGGAGATAAAAAGATTATCACTGTTAATAGTGCCTTTGAAGATATCACTGGATACCATAAATCTGAGTTAATAGGAATGACTCCAACTATTTTACAATCTGGTCATCATGATAAAGTATTCTACAGTAAAATGTGGAGTTCTATTATTGACAATGGCTATTGGAGAGGAAAAATCTACGATAGAAGAAGAGATGGAGAGATTATTCCTATTTGGTTAAATATCACAGCTATACGAGACAAAAATGGTAAATTTAGTAGATTTATTGCTGTTCATACAAATCTTAAAGAGATACTTGAAACTCAAGAAAAAGCAGACTTTTTAGCTTATCATGACCCTTTAACTAACTTGCCAAATAGAGCAAAATTAGAAGAAGACTTAACCTACTCAATTTCTATAGCAAAAAGAAATAATTCAAGCTTATTTGTTTTATTTATTGATTTAGATAGATTTAAAATAATTAATGACACTTTAGGACATCAAACAGGTGATGAATTATTAAAAGTATTAGCTAAAAGATTAAAAGCAATTTTAAGAGGTACAGATTCTGTATTTAGAATGGGTGGGGATGAGTTTATTGTAATCTTAGAATCAAGTCCTACTAAGAAAGCCGCAGGCTATGTATGTGGAAGAATTTTAGAAATTATAAAAGAACCTATTAAAGTAAAAGGTCATGTTTTAAATACAAGTGCAAGTATTGGTGTTTCTATGTATCCTTATGATGGAATTGATATCTCTACTTTAATTAAAAATGCAGACACAGCTATGTACCATGCAAAAGAAAAAGGGAAAAACAATTTCCAATATTATGATAAGCAATTATCTATAGATGTACATGAGCAATTGAAAATAGAACAAGCACTAAAGGGAGTTCTTCAAAGAGAAGAACTTTATTTATGTTATCAACCTCAATATTTATTAGATACAAAAGAAATTATCTCTTTTGAAGCTTTAGTTAGGTGGGAACATCCTGAATTAGGATTTATAAGACCTGATAAGTTTATACCTATTGCTGAAGATACAGGTATGATTGTTGATATTGGAAAAAATATTTTTAAAACAGCCTGTAAGGATTTTGTAGAGTTTAAAAAGATTAATAAAAATCTTAGATATATTGCAATAAACATTTCTAGTGTTCAATTCAAAGATAAAAACTTTGTAAATGACATATTAGAGATTGTAAAAAAATATAACTTAGAACCCAAAGAAGTAGAATTAGAAGTAACAGAGAGATATGTTATGGAATTTACTCAAACAAATATGGATACTATGAATAAATTAAGAGATTTAGGTTTTAGGTTCTCTATTGATGATTTTGGTACAGGATACTCTTCTATGAGTTATCTTACTAAACTTCCTATTGATGTAATTAAAGTTGATAAAGCCTTTATTGATGATACTCCTGATGATAATGGAAATGTACAAATCTCATCGGCAATTGTGGCCTTATCTAAAAGTTTGGGATATAGCGTTATTGCTGAAGGTATTGAGTATAAAAAGCAAGAAAACTATTTACAAGGAATAGAGTGTAATATGGGGCAAGGATTCTTATTCTCTAAACCTTTAACTTTTAATCAAATAAAAACTCTTTTAGAAAAAAGTATTTAATTAAAAGTACACACCTTATCTCTTCCTGACTCTTTTGCTTTGTATAGAGCTTTATCTGCATTTATATAAAACTCTTTACTTTGCATATTTTCTTCTAAAAATGCAATTCCACAAGAAACAGTAACTACTTGTGAAACTTTACTTGTGCTATGTGCAATGTTTAATTTTTTAACTTTTTCTCTAAATTCATTAGCATAATTTAGAGCCTTTTCTTTAGTTTCAGGGAAGAGTAATACAGCAAACTCTTCTCCACCTAATCTAAAGTTATAATTATCTAATGAGTTGAAATAATCTGTTAAACTATTTGAAATCCTAAATAAAGCCTCATCTCCTTGCTGATGTCCATAAGTATCATTATAGTTTTTGAAATAGTCGATATCTATCATGATTAAACAAAATAGTTTATCACTCTCTTTTGATATTTTTATTCCATCTTCTATTTTTTTATTAAAATATCGTCTATTAAATAGTTTAGTTAACTCATCAGTTATTGATATCTCTTCAATTCTTTTTTTATCTGTTATGTCATGTTTGATAGCCGTATATCCAATTTTTTTATCATCTTCATATATTGGTTGAATAATTATGTCTACCCAATAGCTTTGTCCATCTTTTTTTCTATTTTTTATTTCACCTTTGAAGATATTATTTTTAGACAATTCTTGCCATATGCTTTTATAGAATGAATCTTCAATATCTGGATGTCTGATAATACTATGAGTTTTTCCTATTAACTCTTCTTTTTTATATCCAGAAATATCACAAAAGGCTTGAGATACATCAGTGATTATTCCTTCAAGGTTTGTAGTAGAACTAATTACATGTTCATTAATAATATTGTTATATCTTTCTAGTTTTTCATAATCTTTGTTTCTTTGTTCCAAGATTTTATTTAAACTTGTGGCTAACATTTTAAACTCTTTGTATGTTAGATTATGAACATTTATCTTTTTTAAATCTTTTGTTGCAATATTAAATTCATTAATAAAATTCTCAATGTGATTATTTATTAAAGAAGATGTTTTTTGTGAAATAAGATAGATAACTAAAATTATAAATAGAATAAATAAAAAACCTAACTCTAATTGAAAGAAAACACTATTTTTCAAAAATAGTTTTTTTTGTTCTATAATTTCATCAATTTCATCAATATAAGCCCCAGTTCCTATAATCCAACCCCATTTCTCAAATCTTTTTACAAAAGCAATTTTTTCATATTTTTGGTCTGAAGTAAGTTTTTTAAATTTGTAATTAATAAAACCACCTGTTTTCTTAGAAGAAGCATCAATTTGTTTTTTTAATAATTCATAATTTGGATACTCAATTGCAGGAGATTGCTTTTCTCCATTGAAAATCAATGCTTTTTTATTAATTGTATTAAGAAAAATATATCCATTTTCATCATATCTTATTGATGCAATATAATTTAATATTTCATCTTTTACTAACTCTTCTTCATCATCTAAATATTCACCTATTCCAATATGCCAATTAAAAGGTTCAAAGTTTTTGATATAAGATAGTTTTGGAAACTGTTTTGCATTTTTACCATCAGGTTTTACAAAATAGTTTTTTACAAAACCAGAACCTTGTTTTAATGCAATAATACTTTGTTTTCTAATTATATATTCACCTGTTGAATCATGCATATTCCAAATGTTTTTATAAGTATCTAAATAAGATTTTTTATTAAATAAAATAGCTCTTCCTGTATTGCTATTTATATAGTAGTAATTTCTTTTATTTGGGAAAGAATAGTTTTTTAAAATATTTACAATAAGTTCTTTTATTTCATCATCATTTTTTTTATCTTTATACTGTTCATAGATAATCATTGCAATGTTGTAAGCATTTTCAACTTTATGTTTTAGTTCAATTCTTAGTTTTTGATTTGTTTCTTTTTCTTTAAATTCTATGTAGTTATATACTTTTTCAACTTCTTTTTCTAAATGTTGTTTTTTTTGTTTTATATAAGTCTTTTTTATTTCATTACTCTCTTTTAGAAAGTTGTTATATTGAAAGAAAATAGTTACTAATAGAACAAAGATAACAGAAATAATAGATACTAAAAATATTGACTTTGAAATAAAATTAGAAATTTTCATAAGAAATTATATCTTACTTAAATAATAAATGCAATGTTGTTAATACTAGGTTAATAATAAATTTAAAAGTGGTTAAAAAGGCAATGTCATAATTTTATAAATAAAAAGGAGTTATTATGAAAAAAAGAGTACTTATTTCAATAGCATTAGCTGCTGTTTTAGCAACAGGAGTTTATGCAAAAGGCAATATGGATAAAAGTGGTTGTGATTATAAAAAATCACATAAAATGATGAAAAAAGCTCATCGTGGTGGATTTATGTATTTTGTTTATAACTTAGATTTAAATGATAAACAAAAGAATGAAATCCAAGAAATAAAAAAAGAGATGATGGAAAAAAGATTTGCTAAAAAGCAAAGTGCTTTTACAGCTACAGATTTTGATAAAGAGAAATATATTCAGCTAATGAAACAAAAAAGAGAGAATATGATAGAATCAAAAGCTCAAATGATTGACAAAGTTTATAAGGTTTTAAATAAAGACCAGAAAAAACAGTTAAAAGAGATGATGGATAAAAGAAAAGAAAGATTTTATTCAATGATGAAAAAAAGGGTGAACTTTGATAAAAATTGCAATGGTAGAGGATGATTTAGAATTAGCAGATGTTCTAACTCAATATTTAAAGCAGTATCATATTGAAGTTACAAACTACGAAGAGCCTTTTTTGGCTCTAAGTAGTTTAAAAATGCAAAAATATGATTTATTAATTTTAGACTTAACTCTTCCAGGAATGGATGGTTTAGATGTCTGCAAAGAAGTCGTTAAAAACTTTGATATACCAATTATTATTTCAAGTGCAAGAAGTGATATCACTGATAAAGTTACAGCTTTACAACTTGGAGCTGATGACTACCTTCCAAAACCATATGACCCAAGAGAATTAGAAGTTCGAATAAAAACTATCTTAAGAAGATTTAATCATAAAATAGCAGAAGATAAAAACGATATTAAAAGAGTTTTTGAGTTAAATTGTGATAAAAAAGAGATTACAAAAAATGGTAAGTTTGTTAAGCTAACAGCAGCTGAATATGAAGTTCTTTCTTTAATGATAAAAAGAGAAGGTTTTGTAATTAGTAGAGAAGATATTTTTGATAACTCAAATCTACTTAATTCAGATTATGAAAATTCTGGTTCTTTAGCTGTTATAATAAATAGAATAAGACAAAAAATTGAAGATAATCCAAAAGAACCAAAATATCTTCATACAATAAGAGGAATGGGGTATAAATTTACAAATGAATAGACAATCTTTATTTTTTACAGTTACCGTTACATTTATTATTTCACTTGTTTTAGTTATAGTTAGTTTTATAATTATAATGATAGGAAATCAAAAAAGGTTAGAGCATCATCTTTTTGAAAGATATCAACCTTTGACAAAAATGATTTATAGACAGCACTACAAGTTTGGGAAAATCAATGAGGATTTTAAAAAGAGTTTAGAACCTTTTAATTATGAACTATTTTTAAAGAAAAGTAGAATTGATTCAATAACTTATAATATAAATACAAAGGTACTTGTAGAAAGAAAGTTTAGAGCTACAGTTATGAGAGTACTTCAATTAAATGATAGACAATTTTTATACTTAAAAAGAAAAGGGAAAACCTTTTTAGTAGAAGACAAAAATGAGTTTACTCAAAATAGTTCTATTTATATAATCTCAGTTTTTGCAATTATTTTAATTACTCTTATTCTTTCATTTTTAGTGACACTTAGAAAACTTATGCCATTGAAAATATTAAAAGATAAAGTTAGTACCTTAGGGGATGAAAACTTTGATTTTGAGTGTTGTAATACTGATAGAAAAGATGAGGTTTCTTTACTTGCTTTGGAGTTTAAAAAGAGTGCTAAAAAGTTAAAAGAATTAAAAGAAGCTAGAAATATATTTATTAGAAATATAATGCATGAATTAAAAACTCCTATTACAAAAGGAAAGTTCTTAGCAGAGATTGAAAGAAATGAAGAAAATGATGAAAAACTAAAAGAAGTATTTAATAGACTTGAACTTTTAATTAATGAGTTTGCTTCTATTGAAGAGTTAATCTCTTCTAAAAATATAGATAAGAAAATATACTTTTTAAATGATGTTTTAGACAATGCAAAAGATATTTTAATGTTAGATGATGAAGATATTGAAGAAAAACACAATAATCTAAAGCTAGAGATAAACTTTAAGTTATTTTCAATTGCATTAAAAAACCTTATTGATAATGCTATTAAATACTCAAATGACAAAAAAGTATTAGTAAGAACAGAAGGTGAAGATATTATTTTTGAAAATAGTGGAAAACCTTTAGAGTTTGAATTAGAAAACTATTATGAACCATTCTTTGCAAATGAAAAAAGTGCTAGCAATTCTTTTGGTTTAGGACTTTATATTGTTCATAATATTTTAAAAGCAAATGCTTATAGTTTAGAGTATAAATATGAAGATGAAAAGAATATTTTTATTTGTAAAAAGGAAGAGAAATAGAATACGATATTGTAGTAATTGGAGCTGGTGCAAGTGGTTTGATGTTTGCATCACAAGTTAAGAATAAAAAAATTGCAATTATAGAATCAAATGCTAAAATTGGACAAAAAATAAAAATAAGTGGTGGTGCAAAATGCAACATCACAAATGAAAATGTAAGTTTCAAAAACTATTTAGGAGATAAGGAGTTTGTCAAAAACAGTTTAGACTTTTTTTCAAATAAAGACTTATTGAGCTTCTTAAATAAAAATGGTGTTTATCCTAAAGTAAACCCTAAAATAGTAAAAGGAACATACTTTTGTAACTCTTCACAAGATGTTATTGATATGTTTACAAAGTTAACTTCACATACAAAAAAGTTTTTAAATACAAAAGTTATAGATGTAAAGTATGATAAAGAGTTTTTAGTAAATACTTCTAAAGGTTTAATCAAAGCAAAGAACTTAATAGTAGCTAGTGGAGGCTTATCTTATGCTAGTGTTGGAGCTTCACCTATTGCTTATGATATTGCAAAAGAGTTTGGGCATGAAGTAAAACCAACTAAACCTGCATTAGTAGGATTTACTGTTCAAAAAGAGCAGTTTTGGTTTAAAAAACTAAGTGGTATCTCTTGTGAAGTTGATATAAAAGTAGATGAGAAAAGTTTTAATGGAAAACTACTTTTTGCTCATAAAGGATGCTCTGGACCTGCTGTTTTAAATGCTTCATTATATTGGCAAAAAGGTAAGGTTACTATTGATTTTATGCCAAAAAAGAAAATAGAACCTTTACTTAAAGGAAATAAAAATATTTCCACTGCTTTACCATTACCTAAAAGATTTATGCAAGAGTTTTTAGATTCAATTGAATTAAAAGACAAACCAGTTAGTAAACTCTCACCTTCTGAGAAAGATAAATTAAAAACTTTAAAGAACTATGAGTTTTCTCCTGCCGGAACTTTTGGATATACAAAAGCAGAAGTTACAAGTGGTGGAATAGATATTTCTTTTATTGATAAAGATAGCTTTGAGAGTAAACATCAAAAAAAGTTATATTTCTTAGGTGAATGCTTAGAACCTACTGGGGAATTAGGAGGATACAATTTTCAACTGTACTTTTCACAAGCATACCTTTGTGCAAGTAACTTCAAGTAACAATAAAAAATTTCTTTGATTATAAAGTGATAATGAGATATAATATTTACTTAATTTTAAAAAAGATTATTAAGGCATAAAAATGTTTTTTTCTAACTCAAAGAAAAACAATGAAGAAGTAGAAAAGCTAAAAAAAGAGCTTGCTTTGTTAAAAGAAGAAGTATCCCTAAAAGATAAAAAAATTGATAATTTAGAGAATAAACTTCAGTTAAGCTCAGTTGATGAAAAAAAACTTACAAATCTTGAAAAAGAAAATGAGTTTTATAAAATACTTGCAGAAATTTCACAAGAAGAGGGCTTAGTTGCCTTCAATACTAATGATGAAGTTTTATTTATAAATAAAAGAGCAAAATCTCACAATATTGATACTAAAACACTATTAAAAGCAATTAAAAATGGAAGTGATACTGTTGTTTTAAATGATTGTGAAGCTTCAATTTTATTAGAAAAGTATGATGATAAAATTATTGCTTCATTAAGACAAACTTCTGTTCATGATAATAAAGAAGGTGGTTTATTAGAAAGACATAATAAAAATATGACTAACTCTTTAACTTCAACTCAAAATGCTTATTTAGAACTTTTAGATGAACTTCAAAGTATGATGAAAGAATCAAAAGAAACAGCAGAAGGTTCTACAAAAGGTTTAAATCTAACAAATAATATTGTAGGTGACACTGAAAATTTACATAAAGAAATAGAAATGGAACATGAAGTTGTAAACTCTTTAGTTTCAAAAAGTAAAGATATTGCAAATGTTATTACTATTATTCAAGAAATTGCCTTCCAAACAAATATTTTATCTCTTAATGCAGCAGTAGAAGCTGCAACAGCAGGAGAAGCAGGAAAAGGCTTTGCAGTAGTTGCTGGGGAAGTAAGAAATCTAGCAAATAGGTCGGCACAAGCAGCTTCTCAAATCAAAAGTGTAGTTGATTCTATTCAAGAAGAAACACATAAAATAAAAAATAGTTCAGATGTTGTTTCTAAAGTTGTAGCAGAAACAAAAAGTAGAGTAGAGATTTTAAGTGAATTAATGAATGGTTTCCAAAGAAATTCAAGTAGATCTGTTTATGAAGTAGAGAGTGTTTCTAATAAAATCTTTATCAATCTTGCAAAGTTAGACCACGTAATTTACAAAAATAATCTATATCAACTAATCTTTGGAGCAGAGAATAACTTTACAGCAGTTGACCATCATAATTGTAGATTAGGCAAATGGTATGATTCTGGATTAGGTAAAGAAGAGTTTAGTTTTGTGCCTTCATATAGACATTTAGAACATTGCCATTCAATTGTGCATAAAGAAGCAAATGAATTAGCCAAAGAGTGTTCAGGACATGAAATTTCTTGTTCTAAAGAACTAATCGAACAAAAAGTTGCACTAGTTGAAGATGCAAGTGAAGATGTATTTATTTACTTAGATAAAATTTTAGAAGAAAAAAATACAGCTGTTATGAAAGATGCAGCAAGTAAACTATTTGGTTGATAGGAAAATATAATGGAAGAAAAAATTTATGAGATTGCAGTAGTTGATGATGAAATAGAGATTTTACAAGTAATTGAAAAATATCTAAAAAGAAAAGATGAGTATAGAGTAACAACTTTTTCAAACCCTACAATTGCCCTTGACTCTTGTATTAAAACTAAGTATGATTTAATATTATTAGATATTATGATGCCAGGAATGGATGGTATAGAATTTTTAGAAAAAATTAAAAAAGAAATACCAAAACAAAAAGTTTGTATGATGACAGCATATTCAACTTTAGATAAAGTTTTAAAGTCACATAAACAAGGGGCTCAAAACTATATAATGAAACCATTTCCTTCTTTAGAAACATTGAATGAAAAAATAAATACACTTTTAAAGAATTAATTTATATGAAGAGCAAGAATTTAGTACTTAGATATAGTTTTCTTTTTATTTTACTAGCAGTGACAATAAATTTTGTGCTTTTGTATAATAAAAATGAAGAAATAGAAGTTAAAAAAGAAGAAGTAAAACTAAAGAACAGTAAAGTTTTTTCTTTATATAAAAAAGAGACTTTAGAGATATCTGAACTTTTCTTTTTCAATTATGTACAAAACAACAAAAAACTATTATCTCTTTTGAGCAAAAAAGATAAAAAAGAAGTAATTTTTAATAAAATTGAAAAGCTATATTCTAAAAAGTTGAGTTTTTTTAAAAAACATAACTTAAAAGAAATAAACTTCTACACAATAACTGGTACTCCTATTTATAAAAGTTCATTTAGTAAATACGACGATAATATAAATAAAAAACATAAAGAACTTATTGTTAATGTATCTAAAAAATATAACCCTCAAATAGTTTTTTCAATAAATGATACAAATGCATCATTAAACTATTTAAAACCAATTTTTGATAAAAATCTAAAACCAATTGCAGTTTTTGAAATAACAATGGATCTTCCAAGATTATCTCATAATACCTTTATTGAAAAAGGTTTAAATGTTGAATTTGTAGTAGAACATTCTGCTTTAAAAGAAAGTATAGACCCAAAATATTTCACTAACTATCTACCTCATAATGTAAATCCAAACTATATGTATGTAAGCTCTTTTTATAAAAATAGATTTTTAGTAAATAATCTACCTTCTGAACTTTTAGATGAAATTAAAACTAAAATGGAAAACAAAGAGAAGTTTGTTGTTGATTATAAAGTTAAAGAAAAATGTTTTATAACAAGCTTTGATACAGTAAATGACTTTGCCTATATGATGTTAACTGTTGAGTGTGAAGACTATCTTCAAATAGTTAATAGATATAATAACTATATATACGCTAGTGTTTTTATTAGTTTTATTTTAGTTCTTTTATTATTTTTAATAAATTTATATTTTTATAAATATAAAATAAAAAAATCTAAACTAAACAGTATAAGTAAAAGTATTGATAAATATGTAATTGTTGCTGAAACAAATTTAAAAGGAAAAGTAACATATGTATCACAAGCTTTTTGTGATGTAAGTGGATATAAAAAAGAAGAATTAATAGGTAAACCTATAAATAAAATAAGACATCCTGATATCTCAAATAAATTTTACGAGAATATGTGGCAAAAACTCTTATCTAACGAAGTTTGGGAAGGGGAAATAAAAAATATTGATAAAAATGGAAACTCTTATTGGGTAAGAGGAAATATCTTACCTATTTTTGATATTAATAACAAAAAGATAGGATATCGATCTATTAGAGTTAATATAAGTGATGAAAAACAACTTTTAAAAGTTAATTCACTCTTAAAAAGAGACTTGTTCTTAAAACTAAATGAGATAAAAACTAGAGATAAAATGAAAATAGACCAATCTAAAATAATCCTAATGGGACAGATTTTAGATGCTTTTTCCAATGAGTGGAAAAAACCAATTTCAAACTTATCTTCTAAGATACTTGCCTTTGAAAATAGTGTAAATAAAAACTCATATGACAAAAACTATTTAACAAATTTATCAAAAGATTTGAGTTCTGAGTTAAAGATTTTATCAATGCACTTAAATGAGTTTAAAACACTATTTTCTCATAACACAAATGAAGATAAATATAATGTTTTTAATGCAATTAAAACAGCAATTGCATCAGTTCCTCAAAATGATATAAAAATAGAATTATCAGGAGATGAAAATCTAGAAACCTATGGTGTCTCATATGATTTAAGAAAAATTATTTTAGGAATCGTTTATAACTCTTTTGAAGAGTTTAAAAAGAAAAAGATAGATTCTGGAAAAATAAATATCACAATAAATAAAACAAATGAAAATATTCTTATAAAATGTAAAGACAATGCAGGGGGAATACCTCAAGAGTTTATAAGTAAAATATTTGAAACAGGATTTAGTACAAAAGATAATTTATCTTCAATGGGATTACCTTTACATATTGCAAAACTTATTGTTAAGAAGTTAAATGGTGATATTTGGGTTAAAAATGAAGAAGATGGTTGTTGTTTTTATATTAAACTTATAACAAGAGATAGAAGAGAGAATAGGAGAACATAATAATTTGAAAGTTCAATTTTCATTAAAGCTTTTTTTAGCATTTTTAGTCTTTTCATTAATATTTTTTGTATTGACTTCTTTTCTTACGTATAAAACTTTTGAAACAAAAGTTGAACACAAAAATATTGAAAACTTTTTAACAAAAGCAGAACTCTTTCAAGAGAGATTAGATGATATAATATCTAAAAACAATACACTTATTAAAACAGTTATTTCTGATAGTTCATTAAATCAAAATGATTTATCAACCTTTGAATCAAAGTTAAAAATACTATTAAAAAGTAATGAAGATATCAATTCTTTAAAAGTTATTAGAAATAGTGGTGAAAATATAATTTCATTGTATAAAGAAGATGGAAATATAAAAAAGAAAGACTTAGAGTTAAACTCTATAATTCACTATTATCTAAGTAGTGATGAAATAGTAGAAAATAAACTTTTTATTACTGAACCATATCTTTTAGAAAAAAAAGGTGAAATTGTTTTACCTTTAAAACCTTTAATTGAATTAGTATATAAAACAAACGATAAAATAGTTTTTATCTCTTATAATATAAGTAAGTTAATAAAATCACTAAAAGTTAAAAGTATTAAATTTCTAGTAGATAAAGACTTAAATATTATTTATGATGATGCAGGTTTAAACTCTTGGTCTAAATATTATAATCCTTCTTTAGATATAAAAAATATTATAAAAGGATTTAGTAATAGAGTCTTTAATGAAAGCTTTATTGTTACAAATACAAACTACCTAAAACAGATATTTTTTAATGATAAACACTATTTTACTTTAGTAGATGATAATAAAAAAATCACATATAAAGAGTTCTTCAATAGATATGAAAGCTCTTTTTATAATATTGCTTTTTTGATGTTTGTTATTTCATTTATAATCTCAATGCTTTTCACAACTCCCTTATCAAATATAAATAAAAGATTAGAGAGCGAGAAAAACGATTTAAGTGATTCAATTAAGAAAAATAGTTTGATGTTAAATAATAGCTTGTCCCTTTTAGATAAGAATGTAATGTATGTAAAACTAGATAGAGAGTTTAAAATATTAGATACAAGTTCTTATCTTTCAATGGTAACAGGATTTGAAAAAGAAGAATTAATTGGACAAAATTATACTTTTTTATTAAATAATAACAGTTCAAAAAAGTTTGAAGAAAAGATAATGGATATTCTAAAAACCGAAGCTTCTTGGAATGGTGAACTTCAAGGTATTAAAAAAATTGCTGGAGATTATTGGGTTAGGTCAAATATCGAACCAGACTATAACGATTATGGAAAGTTAGTTGGGTTTACAGATATTAGAACAGATATCAGTGATAATAAAAGAATTGAAAAATTATACAATGAATTAAATTATCAAATAGAACAATTAAATACTATTTTCCAAAATGCAAATAGTGGAATAGCTTTAGTTGACTTTGATGGTAATTTTAGAAGATTCAATGAAAAATTCTTTAATTTATTCAACTATACTGAAAATGAAATATTAGAAAAGAAACTATTTAATTTAGTAGATGTAGGTAGTGTTGATTTACTAAAGAAAGTTATAAATGAAGTAAAAGAGTATGGTTCTATTTTAAATATAGAATTAGTATTTATATCAAAAAATCAAGAAGAGATATATTTAGATGTATCTTTTAATCTTCTTCCTGATAGAGAAAATATGGTTATGGTTGCAAACTCTTTAGAGGATAAGCGAAAACTTCAAGAATTAAATCATAACTTAGAGTCAAGAGTTGCACAAGAAGTTAAGAAGAATATAGAAAAAGATAAGATTCATCAAGAAGAGCAAATAAAAAATGCCAAACTTACTTCTATTGGTACTTTAGCTGCTGGAATTACCCATGAAATAAATACTCCATTAACATACTTAAAGGGTAACTTTGAGATGCTAACAATGGATATTGAAGATTTAGAAGATGAAAATACTAGAAACAATATGCTATTTTCTTGTGAAAAAATGGAAGATGCTATAAATCGTATTGCTGTAATTGTTGAATCAATGAGAGAAATGTCGCAAACTTCAATTGAGGCAAAAGAGAGAACAAATGTATATGCTACTTTATTTACTTCTTTAACTATGGCATATAATGTTTCAAAACAAATAGCAAAGATATATTTAAATAATAAAGAGTTCTCTCCTACAAATATTGATAAAAATGATTTTGAAGTTTTTGCAATAGTACAAAAACAAAGAATAGAGCAAGTTTGGATTATTATTATAAACAATGCTTTAGATGCACTAAAATCTATTGAAGATTATGAACAACGAGAATTAAGAATTGATGTATTCTCTGAAGATGATAAAGTAATTGTAAGGTTTAGTGATAATGCAGGTGGAGTAGATGAAAAGATTATTGATAAAATTTTTGACCCATTTGTTAGTTCTAAAACCCATAGTGGAATGGGAGTTGGCCTAAATATTGCTAAAAAGATTATCGATGACCACAATGGGGAAATCTTCGTATATAATAACGACAAAGGTGCAGTATTTGATGTAAAGTTGAAACTACAAGAATAAAGTAGATACAATTTCAACTATTTTAATTAAAGGACTATTTTGAGAATAGCATTTATAGGTGATATTGTAGGACGACCTGGTCGAAAAATTATTAAACAACATTTGCAAAATATAAGAGAAAAATATAAATTTGATATGGTAATTGCAAATGCAGAAAATGCTAGTCATGGTTTTGGATTAACAGTAAAAAATTGCCAAGAACTTTTAAACTCTGGTATTGATGTTATAACTGGAGGAAACCACTCTTTTGATAAAAAAAGTGAGATGTTCACTCTTCTTGAAACAAAACCTGTTTTAAGACCTGATAACTATCCAAAAGGTGTACCTGGATCGGGGATAAAAGTTTTTGATGTAGCAAATGAAAAATTAGCAGTGATAAACTTAATGGGACAGTTCTCTATGCCAACAGTTGAAAATCCATTTAACTGGGCAGTTAAACTTGTTGATGAATTACATGAAAAAAATATAAGAAATATTTTCATTGACTTTCACGGGGAAGCAACAAGTGAAAAAAGAATTATTTTCATGATGTTAAAAGGTTTAATAAGTGGAGTTTGTGGAACGCATACTCACATAGGAACTGATGATTTACAAGTTATTAATGGAACAGCTTATTTAACAGATATAGGCCTTACAGGTTGTAGAGATAACGTAATTGGGATGGATAGTAAAATACCAATAGAAAAAGCAACTACAGGCTTAGGTGGACATTTTACTATTCCAAATGCTTGTAAATCAGTACTTCAAATGATGGTTATTGATATTGAAAATGGGAAAACAGTTGATTGTTTTAAATTAAAAAAGTATTGTGATAAACCAGATATTATAAAAACAGAGGCTATTTTTGATTAAAGAAAAAGTAGAAATATCAGATAGTTTTGATTTATTAAAATATTTAAAAGAACAAAACTTATTAGAAAATCATCCAGAGTTTTGGTGGCCAAATCAAAACTCCTTTGAAATATTTTTAGGTGCAATCTTAACTCAAAATACAAAATGGGAAAATGTAGAAAAATCTTTATGGAATTTAAGAGAAAAAAATCTCTTATCTTTAGAAGCTATAAATGAAGTAGATTTAGATAGTTTTATTTTAGCAATAACTCCAAGTGGTTTTAAAAATCAAAAATCAGTAAGAATAAAAAAAATAGTTTTAAATATTTTAGAGGACTTTAATACTTTTGAATCTTTTTGTGAAAACGTTAGTAAAGATTGGCTTTTAGAGCAAAAAGGAATAGGGCTTGAAACAGCAGATGCAATACTTTGTTATGCTTGTAAGCAAGAGTTTATGGTTGTAGATAAATATACACAAAAGTTAGTTGCTTCTTTTGGTTATGAGTTTGAAAGCTATGAGGATTTACAAGCTTGGTGTGAATATGGAATTAATGATAATTTAGATAAAATATTTCAACTTTACGGATATGAAATATCACTTAATAAATTGTACTGTCGATTTCATGGTAAGATTATTGAGTATATGAAAATAAGAAATAAACAGTCTAATAAGGGAAAAAAATGATAATAATTCCACAAACTAAAGGTGGTGTTGGTAAATCTACTGTTGCAATGCAAGTTATTGCTCCTTATTTATTTAAAAAGCATGGTAAAAAAATCACTTACATTGAAATAGATGATGAAAATAATGATAGCAAATCTTTTACAAGAACTGAGATCGTTGAAAAAAGAATGCTTGGAACAAATAAGTTAACTGAGTTAGATGAACTTATTTTAATGGATGATAAACATGAAATTATTGTTGATGTTGGTGGAAACAAAACTTCTTCATTGGTTTTAGAAGAGATTAAAAAAGTAGGTTCTTTTGGAAATATTAAATGGATTATTCCTTTAGGTGATGGTGAACTAGATGGTAAAAATGCCATCGCTACTATGAAAAAAATCAAAAAAATTGAAGATAATCTTGAAGAAAATGTTTTATTTGCTTTAAATAGAGCTATTTCAATGGACCAAGAATACATAGAAGAACAATTTATTAACTTCTTTGGACATAAATATCTAGATAGTAATTCAGTTCTTTGTGACTTTGTAAAAGACCCAAAATATTTTGCAGTTAAAAATGACAAAGTTATTACTATGAGTAGATATTTAGGAAGTACTGTTTGGGAAATGGCTTACAACAATACTGATTTTGCTAAAAAAGCAATACAAGCAAAAGAATTAGGTGATATTGAGAGTGCTAGAAAGTTTTTATTCTTTAGAAGAATTCAAACTGAAGCAAAAGATTATGTACTAGGAACTTTAAATAAAATCTTCTTTGATTTAGATAAGTGGCTAGAGATTAAAAAATAAGTGATTTAAAATATGAGTGATATGACATTTAAACAAGCTAAAGAGATAGTTGAAAGACTTGAACTATCAGAACTAAGTCTTAGAAACTCATTTGATAGTATGGACCATGCAAGAAGATCATTAGATGACTCTGTAATGGAACAAAAAAAAGTTTTAAAACAGCTACCACAAAAAGATAAGAAAATATCAATTTTATATTTAATTATTATGCTTAATATTGGTTTTATTGGTGGCTTATTTGTTGGAAAATATTTATTATAATTTAGGATAGTTGATGGATAAACAAGAAAAAATTGTATCAATGTTTAATGATATTGCTGGAAGATATGATATAGCAAATAGAATTTTAAGTATGGGGATTGATAAGTCTTGGAGAAACAAGGCTTGTAACAAAGCATTAAGTTTATATAACAAAGATAGAATAGAAAAAATTGTTGATGTTGCTTGTGGTACAGGTGATATGATTGATTTTTGGAAAACAATTGCAAACAAAAATGGTATTGAACTAAAAAATATTGTTGGTGTAGACCCTAGTGTTGGAATGATGGACGTTGCAAAACAGAAATTTCCAGAAGTTGAGTTTATAGAAGCAGGGGCTGCTCAAATGCCACTTGATAGTAATAGTGCTGATATTATCTCTATTTCTTATGGAATTAGAAATGTAGTTCAAAGACAAGAGGCTTTTGATGAGTTTGCAAGAGTACTTAAAAAAGATGGTTTAGTAGTTATTTCAGAGTTTACAAAACAAGAAAAAACTAATATCTTAGACCATTTAACAGACTTTTATATGAATAAAGTTTTACCAACAATTGGTGGAATTATTTCAAAAAATAAAGAAGCTTATAGATATTTACCAGACTCAATTGATGAGTTTTTAACAACTGATAATTTATGTAAAGAGTTAAGACAAGCTGGACTTGAGCCAATCCATGTAAAATCTTTCTCTATGAAAATCTCTACTCTTATTATTGCAAGAAAAGTTTAACTTCTTGCAATAATATTGCAAAGGAAACATTTGAATTCTCCTATTTCTGTATCTACTTTAAATACCCAAATAAAATCTTTACTTGAAACAACTTTTATAAATGTAAGTGTTGAAGGTGAAATTTCAAACTTAACATACCATAACTCTGGGCATATCTATTTTTCAGTAAAAGATGAAAAATCAACTATCTCTTGTGTTATGTTTAAAGGTAATGCAAAATACTTGAAGTTTAGGCTTGAAGTAGGGCAAATGATAGTTATCTCTGGAACAATCACTGTTTACACTCCAAGGGGAAGTTATCAACTTATGTGTTCTAAAATTGAACCTTCAGGACAAGGAGCATTAGCTTTAGCTTATGAGCAATTAAAAGCAAAACTTCAAGCTAAAGGATACTTTGATCAAGAAAGAAAAAAAAGACTTCCTTTGCTTCCTAAAAAAATTGCACTTGTAACATCTCCTACAGGTGCTGCTATTGAAGATATGAAAAAAGTAGCTACAAATAGATGGCCACTTATCGAATTGGTACTTGTACCAACTTTAGTTCAAGGTGAAAGCTCAAAGTTTGATATAGTTGATTCAATAAAATATGCACAAACTTTAGATGTAGATTTAATTGTTGTAGGACGTGGTGGGGGAAGTATTGAAGACCTTTGGGCTTTTAATGAAGAGATAGTAGCAGATGCTATTTATAACTGTTCTAAACCTATTATTTCAGCAGTTGGACATGAAACTGACTTCCTAATTTCAGACTTCGTTGCAGATGTAAGAGCTGCAACTCCTTCAAATGCAATGGAAATCTCATTACCTGATATAAATGAAAATAGAATATACCTAGATAATATTACAATGGATTTTGATAATAGGTTAAAAAATATAATTGCAAGAAAAGAAGTGGAATTAAAAAATATGTATAGCCTTTTTGAGCAAAACTCTTTAAATGCAAAATTCAACTTTATAAACGAACAAATCAAGCTTTTAAAGGAAAGATTTGCAAATTTATTAAAGCAAAATCTACAGAATAAACAAAGTAGAATAAACCTATTAAAAGAGCAACTACTACTTAGTAATCCTGATAAGAAATATAAAACAGGATATGCTCAATTATCAATAAATAATAAAATAGTTAATCTTGAAGAACTTGACTTAAATGATAAAGTTACTCTACAAACACCGAAAACAATTGCTTTATGTACTATTGAAGATATAAAAAAACAATAATAAATTAAGTTTACAGTAGATAAAATATATCAACATTCTTAAGGAGTTTGCATGAAGGAAAGTTCTATTGCAAATAAAATCCTAATTAGGATTCTATTTGTTGCTGCAATTGTTATTCTTATTGCTGCTGGTATTTCATACTATTTAGTAATGGGCATGAAGAAAGACATTGAGCTTCGAACACAAGAACACTTTCATATTCTAATAAAAGAAAGAATCAAAGCAAAACTTGATATTGGTATTACTAATGCTGTTACAATCTCTAGAAATGCAGATGTAATAGAGGCTTTAGAGACTGAAAATAGAGACTTAGCAATAAGTGCTTTAAGTGCTATTTCAAGTGCAATGAAAAAAGGGACTTCATTTAAAAATGTAAAAGTTCATATTCATGATAAAGATGCAAACTCTTTTTTAAGAAACTGGAAACCTGAAAAGTTTGGGGATGACTTAAGTTCATTCAGAAAAACTATTTTAGAAGTTAAAAAAACGAAAAAACCTCTTTCTGCCATTGAAGTTGGAAGAGCTGGATTAGTTTTAAGAGGACTTGCTCCTATTTTTAATAATGCAGGTGAATATATTGGTTCTTTAGAGTTTATCCAAGGCTTTAATTCTGTTGCAAAAGATTTTAAAGCAGATGATGAATTCCTTTTAGTTTTAATGGATGAAAAACTAAAAAGAGGTAATGCTTTAACCTCTGAAAATAAAATTGGAAACTATTTTATTTCTCAAAAAAACATAGATGAAGACTTTAAAAACAGTGTAAGTTCTTTAGATTTCTCAAGTTTAATTAATAATGGTTATTCCTCTGATAAGTCTTATTTTTATACACAATTTCCAATAAAAGATTTTCAAGGAAATACAATAGGTTTATATTTACTTGGTGATCATATTAAACATGTTGATACTAGTTTCCAAGAATCAGCAACTTTAGTTTATTTTATGCTTACTATGATGGTAATATTAACTTTAGTTCTTGTCTTTATAATCTACTTCTTATTTAAAAAGATAGTTACAGGTGGATTAAATAAATTTAAAAAATCATTTGCAGAATTCTTAGACTTTATATCGTTTAAAACAAATACCTTTAGTAAACCTGCTGTGTATACAAATGATGAAGTTGGACAAATGCTTGTTATGTTAAATGAAACAGCTGATATTTTTGATAAGAAATTAAAAGAAGATATGAGAGTTATAGGCGAGATTGTTCTTACAAGTGATAAAGTAGAACAAGGTATCTATAAATGTAGAATTCATGCAAGTTCAGATAACCCAATGATTGTGACACTGAAAAACACAATTAACAAAATGCTTGATGAAAATGAAAGAAATATGACTGAAGTAGTAAGAACGGTATCTCATTTTGCAAATAATGATTATACAGATACTGTAACTATAAATCCTAAACTAAAAGATAAAATGCTTGAAGTAATGGAAAGTATCAATAAACTAGGAGAAGCCTTAGGAACGAACGCAAGAACGAACCTAAATAATGGACAAACCTTAGA
>JABXII010000002.1 GCA_013373175.1 Campylobacteraceae bacterium
ATGAAAGAGAAAGAGTTTGAATTCATTGCTAATAAGATTGCTGATATTTTAGATGATATTAACAACACAGAGCTTCAAGAACAAATTAAGGGTGAGCTTAAAGAGCTTGCTTCTAATTTTGTTATTTACAACCAATCAACTTATTAATATTTTGAGTGTTAAAGTGGTATAATACCACTTTAACATATCACATCAAGGTATTTTATGGAAGACAAACTTTTAGAAAAAAATGAAAATTATAAAAAAATCGAAGAAGTAATAAAATATATTGATGAAAACTTTAAAGACCAACCCTCAATAGACACAATCGCAAAATATATTGGTATGAGTAAATACCATCTTATAAGAGTATTCAAAGAGTATGTTGGTGTAACTCCTATACAGTTTCTTCAATCTGTAACTTTAAACTATGCAAAAGAGCATTTAAAAGAATCAAAATCTATTTTAGATAGTGCTTTAGATATTGGACTTTCTAGTTCAAGTAGATTACATGACTTATTTGTAAATATTATTGGAGTAACTCCTAAAGAGTACAAAAGTCTAGGTGAAAATGTAGAGATAACCTATGGTTTTGGAAATACTCCCTTTGGAAATGCTCTAGTTGCTATTACTAAAAGAGGTATTTGCTATTTAGGTTTTTATGATGATTCCTCAAAAGAACAAGTTTACACAAGATTTAAAGAAGTATGGGCTAAAGCAGAGTTAAAAGAAGATAATAAAAAAGCAGATGAAGTTTTAAATAGTATTTTCATAAAAAAAGATAAAAAGTTTAACCTTTATGTAAAAGGAACAAATTTTCAAATCAATGTTTGGAAAGCTTTAATAAATATTCCTGATGGCTCTATTGCTACCTATTCTGATGTAGCAAAGTATCTTAATAAACCAAAATCTGTAAGAGCTGTTGCTAGTGCTATTGGTTCTAATCCTATTGGGTTCTTAATTCCATGTCACAGAGTTTTGGGTAAAAGCGGAGCTATGACTGGATATAGATGGGGAATAGAAAGAAAGAAAATTCTTGTAGCCTATGAAGCTTTAAAAAATAAAAATGATTAAGAAACTATTATCTTAATCACATTTGCTAAAAGCATAAAAATAAGTACAGTTATTAGTACTTTTTTAATAAACTCTTCACCACCTTTTATAGCATAGTGACTTCCCACATAAGAACCAGCAACATTTGCTAAGCCCATAGGAATAGCTACTAACCAAAGAATCTTACCTGCAAAAAAGAAGGCAAATACTGAACCCACATTAGTAGCAAAGTTTAAAGGTTTTGTAGAAGCAGTTGAAACTAAATAATCAAGGTGTAAAAACTTCTTCATAGAGATAGTAAGATACGTTCCTGTTCCAGGTCCAAGTAAGCCATCATAAAAACCTATTGGAGCAGTAGAAAGTATGATATTCTTATTATTTACTTCTGTTTTTTCTTCTTTTATTGTTTTACTCTTTTTTAACATAAAAAATAGTGCAACTGGAATTGCTAATAAAATAGCCCATTGAATAAGAGTATCTGGAACATACATAACTAAGGAACTTCCAATATATGAAGCTATAAGACAAGGAATAATTGCAACTGCTACAACTTTCCATGATATTTTTTTACTAAGAGCATATTTAATTGTTGCAGTTGAAACACCTAAGACAGATGCAACTTTATTACAAGCAAGAACATAAATAGGAGGAATACCAGATAAAAGTAGAACCGGAACTTGAATCATTCCACCACCACCTGCAATTGCATCAATATATCCTGCTATAAAACCTGTTAAAATAAAAATTATAATCCAAGTGGTAGTTATATCATCTAAAAATTCCATAGTGCTATTTCCTTAAAAGGAAAAATTATAGCACTATTTAAATTAATCGATGTTACTTTCTAAGAGAGTTTTGCTTTTACTGCTTGAGTACTTATATCTGATTGTACTTGGTAAGAGTTTTCTAACTCTTTTTGCTCTTCGTAGTGTTTTTCAAAAAGATCTTTAAATTTTGAGAAAACTGATTTTAATTCAGGTGAAGTGTATGACATTGGGTCTGGTTTTAATATCCTATCAAACATTTTAAGAATTGCATCATAGTCTTTGATTGTATCATCATATACTGGTTTAAATTCACCTTTGTCATCAATAACAATCCTATCAGGCAAACTTATTAAAAAAATAGCTTTAAATCGCTCACCTTCTTCCATCTCATTTAAAGAGGCAACTAAGACTCTTTTTTCAGTTTCTGGCATATTTACTGGTATCATATTTCTTGTTTGAGCTAAACCAACATCTACAAAACCACTTTGGTCAAAATCAAATCTTTCATAGTGATGAACTAGTAGATTATAAGCACCCTCATTTGATAAATCACCTGTTTTTATAGGGTCTGCTAAACCAACATAGTGTTGAATAGTTGATAACTCTTCTTCACTAAGAGAGTTTAAAAACTCTTTTGCATTTGAAAGGTTTACTCTCTCTTCTTTTGCTTCAGTATAAATCTTTTCAAAATCATCTTTATATTCAGCTCGACTATTAGTAAAATCACTATGCATTTTAAGATCTTTTACTATTTCAATGTGTTTTTCATAAGATGGTGAAAGTTGCATTTTATTCCTTTAAGAGAGTAAAAATATTTTAGTTTATTATATTTCTATTCTCTTAAATCTTGTCTTAATTATCTTTTTTTAGTTTATGTGAGATTGAGTAGATTACAGGTAAGTAAATAAGATTTAAAATTGTTCCCCATAAAAGCCCAAAACCAAGTCCAATTGCAATTGGTTGGAAAATAACTGCTTGTCCAGTAGGGAAGAAGATTAATGAACTCATTCCTATTAAAGTTGTTATTGTAGTAAGAATAATTGGTCTAAATCTTTTTGTAGCTCTGACAAATACTTCGTGTAAAGTCTTTGCTTTCTTTAGATATGTCATCATAATAATCCCATCATTAATAACAACTCCTGCCAGTCCTAACATACCAATAACTGAAGGCATAGAAAGATTTAGTCCCATTATTTTATGACCTATTAAAACCCCTAAAATAGAGAAAGGAATAATTGACATTAAAATAAATGTTTCCCTAAAAGAGTTGAAAAGATATAACATTGCTAGCATGATTAATACAATAGCCAATCCACTTGCTAAAATCATGTCATTTTTTAAATCTTTTTTCTTCTCTTCTTCACCTTTAAACACTAATTTAATTCCACTTTTTTCTATTTTATCTAATACTGGTTTTATCTTTTCAATTGCTTCACCTGCTGTTAGAATATCAGGGTCAACTTGTCCATATACATAGAAGTTTTTTAGAGCATTATCTTTTATCAGTTGTTCAAAACCTTTTATTACTCTAAATTCTGCAACTTGATTTAAAGCTACAAAAGTACCATCAGAAAGTGGTATTTGTGTAGTTTTGAAAAGTTCATAATCATCTTTATTTATACTTTGAATTTTGATATCAAGCATTGTATTTGCATCAAAGGTAACACCTTTTTTCTTTAATAAATACATATTTGAAAGATAAGAACCTATATATGATTCGTCAAGTCCTAATTGCTGACCATAATTATTTACTTTTAATTTTATTTCATCAATACCAAATTTCAATGAGTTTGCTACAGATTTTACTCCATTTAACTCTTTAAGTGCTTTTTCTAACTTCTCAATTGATGATACTATTTTTTGGTTATCATTTGACACAAGTCCTATTTGTATATCTGCTTTTACTGGTCCTACTTTTCTTTCTGCTACTGCTATTTCTTCTAAGTTGAACTTCTCTTTATATTTTGAGTCAATTATATATTTCTTTAGTTTTTTAGCAATTTCTCTTGAACTTAATGTTCTTGTTCTTCCTTCATCATCATAATAAAAACTCAAATAAGGAGTTACATATTTATCTAAGAGATTTGCTTCTTTTCTTTTTTGAAGTTCTAAAGTCATATACATAACATAAGGGAATCTTTCTGTATTTCCAGCTGTATCTCTTCTAACACCAGCTACTGAATCAATACTTCTAATAAATAGTTCATCGTCTTTTGAAATCAAATCCTCTTCTATTTGTTGTACAATTGCAAAGGCTTCTTCTAGCTTTGTATTCTCATTTGCTTTAATAGTAATCTTTACATCACTTGCATCAAATTTAGGAAAGATTTGAAACTTTGAACTTGAAATAGCTAAAACAGTAAGAATAGGAACTAAAATCACAAATATAGTTAGAAAACTTTTTTTATAGTCCATAAAAAAGTGTAAGATAGAGTTATAAATATTATTAGCTTTCTCCCATGATGTAACTTTTGAACCATTTTTTAATACATGTGCTGCATGAATAGGTAAGAAAATAAATGACTCAATAAGTGAAGCTACAACTAAAGCTGATAAAGCAATAGGAATAAGCTTAATAACCTCTCCCATTGTTCCACTAATCATAAGTATTGGTAAAAATGAAAATAGTGTTGTAATAGAAGCTACTGTAACTGGTTTTACCATCTCTTTTGCACCCATTACAGCTGCTTCTTTAGGAGCATGTCCTTCTTCTATATGTTGTTGGATATTTTCACTTACAACAATAGCATCATCAACTACTATACCTATTGCAATAAGAACCCCAACTAAGGAAATCATATTTATTGTATAACCTGAAAGATACATATAAACAGCTGCTATAACAAAAGATGTAGGAATTCCAACTGCAATAATAAATGACATTCTAAAGTTGATTAAAAGCATTACTAAAATAGTAATAAGAATAATTCCAAGTAAAATATTTGATACTACAATATTAAGTCTATCTCTAATTCTTTCACTATTATCATCGGCAATTATAATATCCACATTTGGATTTTGCTCATTTAGTTTTGGCAACATTCCTTTAATATTTTCAGTTAATTTAAGTGCATCTGCTGTTTCATTTTGTTCAACTTTTAAAGATAATGCATTTTTACCATTGAAAGAGTATAAAGTTGAAGCATCTTCATACTTCTTAGAAATAGTTGCAACATCTGATAAATAAAGGTTTGTATTTCCTATTTTGATAAGTGTTTTCCCAAAATTTTTAGCATTTTTTTCACCATTGTATGTTGAAACATAGTAGTGCTTTTTACTATCTTCTATTTTACCAACAGGGAAAATATATGAAATAGTTGAAATTGCATTAAAAAGTTCACTTTTATTTATGCCTAAAGCTTCTACTTTTTTGTCATCAATTAATACTTCATAATACTCATCAGAATCACCATATATAGTTACATCATTAATTCCTGTTATTGTAAGAAGGTCACTTTTTAAATCACTTGCAAGGGGCTTAAGTTCGTCAAGTTTTAACTGTTTTGAAGTAAGTGAAATATCTAAAAGAGTTCTAGTTCTATCTAAAACATTAACTGATGGTTCATCCATATCAGAGGGCAAGTCAGATTTTACTAAGGTTATAATATCTTTTATTTTGTTAGCTTCGTTATATTTATTCTTACCTTTTTTAAGTTCTACAACAATTGTAAAACCTCCAGGACTAATAACAGTTGTCATAACATCAATACTATCAAGATTTTTTAAATTATCTTCTATCTCTGTTACAGCCATTTTATCTAGTATATCAACTGAAGCTCCAGCATATGAACCTTGAATAGAAACCATTTCTAATTCAAAACTTGGGAAGATTTCTTTTGCTGTATTATTATAAGACCAAATTCCAACTAAAAAAACTAATACAAATAGTGTATAGTTCATTCTAGAGTTATTTACAAAAAACCTTAAAAAACTTTCAAACATCTATTGCCTTTATTAAAAAAAGTATTATAATTTACAATTATTAATGCATTATTAATATTCTATCTATTTTTAATACATTGTTCTATTTTAATAAATAAAAACCACAATAAAATAATAAATTATTTATTTTTATACTCTTATTTTTGAGATAATTCGTAACACTAGATATTTTTTTAAGTAATATTACAAAGTTATTTTTTTTAATTACAATATTCCATAATCTCATTATATATTACTTTTTTTGGCTTATAAATTATTTTTTACTTCTATACAAACTATATAAGACTAGATAATATTATTTAAGTAACTAAAAAATTACATTATAACAAACAAGGGACTGACAGTTATGAACAATTTAAATGGATTAGAAGAAATCGAATTAATAAAACTAGCAAAAACAGCTACTGATGAAAATACACTTCATAGTCTTGCTGATAATGCTTTTATTACAGTAAGAAGATGTGTAGCTAAAAATGTACACACTACTACACCAATTGCAAATAAACTTGCTATTGACTCAGCTTGTAATGTATCTTATTGGGCAACAAGACACTCAAATCATACTACTAAGAAAAAAGTAGATTCAAATGACCCATGTGTTGTATGCCCTGTTGATGAACTACAATACCACAATACTTGTAACTCTTGTGATATGGCATAAATAAAGCAAGTAGTAATTATCTACTTGCTCCATTTAATTTTAACTTTTTAATACATTTATAATCTTCATCATTTTGAACACTTTCACAATATACTTTTATATTAAGTAATGTTGCTAATTCTTGAATTGATTCAACAAAACTCTGTTTTGAACTATCTAAATTAATATTTGTCGTATACTCTCTTGCTAATCTAATATAGTCTAAATTAAAGTCTTTTAAGTTATCAAGTGGAATAAATTTACTTTCAAATCTTTTAACAATAATTTTAGAACCTGTATCATGAATCTTTTTACAAAATCTATGGAAGTTTTTAACATCTTTTGCAACGGCATAAGCAGTAACAGAAAATACTAGTTTTGAAGAGATTTCTTTATTTTTTTCTATTTGTTCAAGTAACCATGCTAAGAAATTACTATCAGAAAGTGACATTAAAGATAAGTTTATCATAACATCATTTTTTAGATTGTGTATAGAAATATAATGGATAACTTTTTGAATAACTGCCTTATCAAAGTCTACAATTTTTTCATACTTTTCTGCAATAGAAACAAATGTACCAATAGGGATATTTTTTCCATCTTTATCTTTTGCACTTGTAAAGGCTTCTTGCATTAAAAGAGTATTTTTTTCTTCATTTAAAGAGTAAGTCTCATTTATATAATCAACTTCAAATGTTTTATTATCAATAATATCAAATACTAAATTTCTCCACTCTTTCATATCTCTTGTTAAATCACTATTATCTCTTAAGAAGAACTCATTTGGTCCAATAAGTTTTGCTTTTTCATAAGCTTCTGAAGTTGCTTCTAACATCTCTGGTGTTGTTCCATACTTATTAAAAGGTGTTCCACCTATATAAGCTAACTCTTCTAAATCATATTTATCTTTTAAAACTTCAAAGTTTCCTTTGTATATTTTACAAACTTCAATTGCACCTTCATAGTTGCAGTTTCTAAGTATTACCATAAATTCTGAACCAAAAAATCTATAGGCTGTTGGTTTGATATATTTATCATTTACAGATTCAACACTTTTTAATGTCTTTGCAAAATCTTTTATAAGATTATTGATTTCACTATTTGTATGAGTTTTTGCATAAGAAGCAAGAGAATTAATCTTCACTTTTAAGATATACCCTTCACTTTTTTGAATAAACATCTCTTTCATATCTGTTTCAAAAGTAGTTTTTAAAGGTAACCCTGTCAACTCATCTTTTGATAATTTTCTTGAAAGGGTTTCAAGGTTTTTATTTAATTTGCTAATAATAGATTTAATTTTTATAGACATATCATTCATAGCAATTGAAACATGTTTGATTTCTGTTGTCCAAGGTAATTCATCTATTGTTTCAAATTTACCTTGAGCAATTGATTTAGCTAATGATTCAATAGTTTTAAGAGGTCTTAAAAGATATTGCACAAATATAAATAGTATTAGCATAGAAATTAAAAAAGCAATAACGGCATAAGTAATAGAGCTTTTTGCTTGGTCATAAAGTTTGGCATATGCTTCACCTGGATTAGGGCTTACATAAATTACAGCTGATTTTTTCCAGCCATCAGAGATTTCACTTGATTTTTCTTCTAAATTAAAAGAAATCATATTTACAAACCAAGAAGGAACATAATCAAATTTAACATCTCTTTTTTCTCGTACAATTACTTTCTCTATATCTAAAGTAACTTCTTTAAAAAGAAGTTTTTTACCCTCAAGAACTTGAATTTTAAAATCTATTTTTCCACCATTTGAGAAAGGATCATTAGGAATAAACCTATATTTATTTTTATTTGATTCTTCAACAAAACCTAAATCTAAGTCTTCATTTTCAAGGCGCATTAGCTTGTTATTAATATCACTATCTAACTCTACTTTTTCTATTTTTCCATATTTTGAAAGCACAGTTACTTTTTTAATCTTCCAATTATCAGGATAATCTAATTTTATTGCACTCAGTAGCATTTCATCACTAATAACAAAATCACTATCTTCTAATCTAATCTCTTTATAAAAACCTCTATTTGAGATAGCTTTTATTATTGTTTCTATTTCTGGGTCATTTTTATCTTTAATTAAAGCTCTTAAGCTCATTCCTAAAGAAGTAGCAGTATCTTGTGCTTTTGTTTGTGATTCAAGTTCTAAATACTCTTTTGTATTTTTAACACTAATAATAAAATTACCAGTAAATATTATAAAAAATATAAATAATATAATTAAGTACAGTTGTTTTGATAAAGACATCGATTCTCCTTTAGATTCTACTCATCATAGATTTCCAGTTTTTCAAGTTGTTTTTTCCAACTTTTACTGAACTTCTACCTTTATTTTTTGCTTGCCATAAGCCACTTGCATTAAAACTATATACTGGTCTTAAGTCAGGTCTTTTAGTAGCTAGCTTTAGTTTTTTATTAACATTATCTAATACAATTGGTGTTGAAGTTGGTTTGTGATAATAAGTTAAAACCATATGAGCCTGCTCATATTTAGTTCCTCTTTGTTTTAACTTTACATAAGTAATTCTTAGTTTGTTGTCTGGAACTCCAAGTTGCCTTAAAGTAAAATATTTTGCAATGGCATAATCTTCACAATCCCCAGCACCAGTTCCTAAAAATTCAAAAGGTGAAGCCCAATAGTCATTTTGTTTCCAATGGGTGCTATCCCTTTCATATCTAATTGTGTTAAAAAAATCATTCACATATTTTAGTTTATAAAGAATATCTTCATTTTTTGCTTTTTCTATAAGCTTATCCCAAAGTTGCACACGATGTGCTGCTTTAGTTCCATATTTTTTTGTTACTGCTTCGAGTTTTTTTGGAGAGATATTAAATAAGTTGCTTGCTGTTATAACAGAAAGAAAAAAGGAGAAAGCAAAAATAATTAATAAGTATTTACTTTTCACTATCTCCCCTTTTGAAGTATTAGACTATTTTATTTTATCTAATATTGTATCTTCATCTATTTTTTCATTATCGTATTTTACAATTAATACATTTTCAGTATCATTAATATACCATTCATCAACGTGTGATATTGTATCTAATTTATGTGTATTATTTCTATAATCATTATTTAATTCTACGTACATTACCTTCTTCTTTGCAGGATTTGGCATAGTTAATATTAAAATAATCCATAGCACACAAATAACGGCAATAGTGTAAACAATAGTTGTTAATCCAACGTCTTCAAAGAAGATACCACCTAAAACACCACCTAAGAAAGTTCCTAAATATCCAAAAGAGTTAAAAATACCAAGAACTAAACCTCTTTGATGAACCTTTGCAAACTTAGTTGCAAGTGATTGCATAATAGGTTCATGCATATTAAATCCAACAAAGAAGATAACAACACCAACGATAAATAAAAGTGTTCCTGAACTTAATCCAATTAATAAATATGAAACAGCAAAGAAAACAATTCCTACTGCAAGTATTTCTTTAAATTTACCTTTTTTCTCAGCTAAAATTGCAGCAGGTGCCATAGCAAGAAAACCAAAAATCATAGCTGGTAAATATACTTTCCATAAATCACTCATTTGCCATTCATAGTTGTTTATTAAAACCATTGGAATAATCATAAATGCAAATGTCATTAAACCTTTTTGTAAAAAGTTAGTTATGTTCATCTTGATTAGGTTTTGGTTTAGTAAAACATCAGTTACTATTGCTTTTTTTCTATATGTATGAGTTATTTTTGGAGGGTTTGGAACCAGCTTAATTAAAATAACAATTGAACTTAAAGCAATAATAGCAGTAAGATAAAATAGTGTTGGAACTCCTGAAAATGAAGAGATTGTAGGCCCAAGAAGCATTGAAGCTGCAAAACTCATTCCAATGAACATACCCATTGTTGCCATTGCTTTTGGTCTTTGCTCTTCTTTAACTAAGTCACTAATCATAGCTGTTACAACTGCACCAATTGCACCAGCACCTTGTAAGAATCTTCCTACCATTAACATTAAAATATCATTTGCAATTGCACAAAAAATTGAACCAATTGCAAATAATAAAAGTCCTGTAATAATAGTACCTTTTCTTCCTAGCTTATCACTCATTACTCCAAAAGGAACTTGAAATATCATTTGAGTTAAAGCATACCCACCAATAACAATTCCAACTAAAGTAGTTGTAGCTCCGTGAAGATTTATAGCATAAACTGATAATACTGGTAGAACAATAAAAAGCCCGAAAAACCTTAGTGCGATAATTAGACTAAGAGGTAAAATAGATTTAATCATATATAATCCCATATGTATTTAAAATAAACAAAGATTATATATCAATAAAATTAATAAGACGTTAAAAGGAAAAAGTGTGAGAATTATTTTAGCTACGGGAAATAAAGGCAAAATAGAAGAGTTTAAAAAGCTTTTACCAAAAGAAGAAGTAATTACTTTTAAAGAATTAATAGGTGACTACGAAGTTGTTGAAGATAAGGACTCTTTCCAAGGAAATGCTTTAAAAAAAGCACAAGAGATTTATGAAAAAATTGGCGATGAAGAAGCTATTGTGATTTCAGATGATAGTGGAATTACCGTTCCTGCAATAAACAATGAACCAGGTATTTATTCTGCAAGATACGCAGGAGAGAATGCAAGTGATAAAGAAAACAACGCAAAATTAATTTCAAAATTAAATGAAAAAAATCTTGAAAAAACACCTGCTTATTATACAGCTTGTATAGCAATAATATATAAAGGTCATCCATATACAGTTCATGGTTGGTTGCATGGTGAAGTTATTAATAAAGAGCTTGGAGAGGGAGGTTTTGGATATGACCCTATGTTTATTCCTAATGGTTTTGATAAAACTTTAGGGGAATTAGGATACGAAACAAAAAAAGATTTTTCCCATAGAACAAAGGCTTTAAATCTAGCAAAAAAAGTTTTAGATGTGATTTTATAAAAGTAGGATTACCCTACTTTTATACTAGAAGATATATACAGCTGCAACCCATCCAAAGATAATTAATGGAATATTGTAGTGTAAGAAAGTTGGAACAACTGAATCCCAAATATGGTCATGTTGTCCATCAACATTAAGTCCAGAAGTTGGTCCTAATGTACTATCAGAAGCTGGACTTCCGGCATCACCTAAAGCAGCAGCAGTTCCTATAATAGTAATTGTTGCCATAACAGAAAAATCTAACTGTAAACATAATGGTGCATAGATTGTTGCAATAATTGGAATTGTTGAAAATGAAGAACCAATACCCATTGTAATAAATAATCCAACAATTAACATTAAAAGAGCTGCTAAAGATTTATTATCTCCAATGATATCTACAACCGAAGTTACTAAACTTTCAACTCCACCTGTTGAGTTAATAACACTTGCAAAACCATTTGCTGCAATCATAATAAAACCAATCATACCCATCATCTTAAGACCTTTTGAAAAGAAGTCTTGTGTTTGGTCTGCTTTAATTACACCTGCAACAATAAAGATAATAAAACCTGCTAGTGAACCTAAAATAATTGAGTTTGTATATAATTGAAGTCCTAAAGCAGTTACTACAGAAACTAAAGCAATTAGTACATGAAAGTAGTTTATCTCTTTTGATTCTGATTCAATCTCTAGAATCTTACTTATATTATATTTTCTTTTCTTTTTATATGTAAAGAAAATTGCAACTAGAAGACCTAAGAACATACCAAAAACTGGAACTGCCATAGCAATTGGTAATTGTCCTGAAACAGCTTCTACTCCATTATCAACAAGGTTTTTTAATAAAATTTCATTTAAGAAAATTCCTCCAAATCCAACAGGTAAGAACATATAAGTTGCAACTAAACCAAAAGTAATTACACAAGCAACAACTCTTCTATCTAACTCTAATTTTGCCATTGAGTGCAGTAATGGTGGAATTAAAATAGGAATAAACGCAATATGAACTGGAACAATATTTTGAGAAGAAATTGCAGCTAATAAAATAAGTGCAAGCATTAAATACTTAATATAAAGAAATTGGAAAGAAGTTTCTCCTTTACCTACTTTTTTTATAATCATATTTGATAATAAATCAGTAATTCCTGATTTAGAAATAGCAACAGCAAATGTTCCAAGCATTGCATAACTTAATGCAATAGTTGCACCATTTCCTAAGCCGCTATTAAAAGTTTTAATTGTTTCATTTATGTCTAAGCCAGCACTTAAACCACCAACTATTGCTCCAACAATTAAAGCAATAACAATATTTACTCTCACTAAAGAAAGTAAAACCATTAAACTAACTGCAATTATTACAGAGTTCATACTTCGTCCTTCATTTTAAGTTTTATAAAAATTACCTGATTTTTATAAGAAAGTTTCATTTTTAAGGAAGAAGTTTACTTAAAAGCTTTTAAAAAAGTACTAAAGTGTTTCTATTTTGATACAGAAATCACTCTTTGAACTCTAATATTATCTTCATTTGCTTTTACTATTAGCTCGATTTTATAGGAGTTTAATTCTTCTTGTACATATGCATTTATAGAATAATTTTCATCATCAATAGTTAATTTTTCTAAAGAACTATAATCACTTAAACTTTTTACATACTCTTCTAAAAACATTAAATGATTTTTTGCTTGGATATATTTATATTTATTTACTATGTTTATTGAATTAATTGTTTTTGTCTCATAAATTTTTACTGCTAAAATAGAAAATATAAAAAGTAAAATAAGTACAGAAAATAGTGTAAATGCTTTTTTCATAATTTAAAAACCCACTTTTGTCTTATTTTTTCTTCCACCTCAACTTCTATTTCTAAGTTATTTGAAGAGAGTTTTCTTAATGAGTAATAATTTACATTTTCTAAAAGAGTACTGTTTTTAAAATACAAAGTATTATCTATATATTTTAAATTAGTTATTGAAGAAGGAAGGTTTTTTTCCACTATTATTTTTGCAGAGTCTAAATCAAGTTTTATTATCGCAAGTTTTTGATTTAAAGTTTGAGCTTCATAATACTCTTTTGAATAAATAGTTGAATAAACAATAACAATGGAACCAATAAAAACTACAAATATTAATTCTAATAAAGAGAAAGCTTTTTTATAATTCATATTTTATAAGCCTTAGATTTTCATCTTTATATTCAATCTTTTTGATATTTATGTTCTTTGTTTCTATATCATTTATGATAACAGTAAGGTTTTTATTTTTTGTAGAAAAAGAAGAGTTATAAGAAGAGATATTAAATTTATTTTCTAACTCATTTAATATCATATACTCTTCATCAAGATTATCATAGAAAGAACTTTTTGAAAAGCCTACTATGATAATTGATAAAAGAAAAACACTAATTAGTGTTTCTAGTAAGGTAAAACTATTTTTTCCCGATTTCACAAGCTTTTTCATAAGCTGCTTCAATAGCTTTTATCATAGAGTCTCTAACCGCACCCTCTTCTAACTTAGCAATTCCTGCTGATGTTGTTCCACCTGGACTCATTACTGAATCTTTAATAAGAGCTGGATGTGAAGTTTCTAATAGTTTTGCGTATCCTGCTAATAAACCTTGAACTAATTCATTACTAATTTGTCTTTCAAGACCTGCTTTTACTGCTCCATCACTTAAACTTTCTGCTACTACACTTAAAAATGCTGGTCCACTTCCTGCTAATGCAGTTGCAATATCAAGTTGATTTTCAGTGTTAACCCATACCGCTTTTCCAATATGATTGAATAATTCTAAAGCTAAGTTTTTTGCTTCTTTATCCCCTGTGATAGTTGTAGTTGAACCTAAAACTGAAGCAGCTACATTTGGCATACTTCTAATATAGAATTTTGATTTAATTTGTTTCTTTAAACTATCAATTGTAGTTCCTGCTAAAATAGAGAAAATTATATTTGCTTGCCCTTCTAATCTTGCTGCAACACTTTGTAGTGCATAAGGTTTTACACAAAAGATTATATTCTTATCAGTGATATTTTCAGAATCACTCATAACTTTTACTTCTATATTTGGAATTTTTGTCTTAATATCATTTAATTTTTTTTCATCTCTTCCAATAATTTCTACTTCAAAGTTATTTATAAGTCCTCTCGCTAAAGCTTGCGCCATAAAGCCATTTCCTATTAATGTTAATTTCATATTAGCTACCTTTAAAAATTATTTAATTCATTATAACGAATTAATTATAATATTAGAAAAATAAAATAAAAAAAGTAAGAGAAGCGCAAGGATACATAAGATAAAATACTTACTTTATGAAAAAGGATAACTCAAATGATTAACAATTTAAAGTTCAAAAATTTTGTATTAATTATTGGTTTAGGTTTTGTGTTAACAGCTTGTTCTCAAAAATCTGACAGAGTGCAAGAGTATGATAAGCCAGCACTTTACTGGTACAATGACATGCTTAAGCAAATCTCTACTGGATATTTAGAAGAAGCAGATGATGTATATACTTCATTAGAAAGTGAACATAGAAACTCTCCATTAATACCAACTGCACTTTTAATTTTAGCAAACGCACATATAGACAATGAAGAGTATCAACTTGCAAACTTCTATTTAGATGAATATATTAAAAGGTTTGCATTAAGCAAAAATATCGATTATGTTAGATACTTAAAAATCAAAGCTAACTTCTTAGGTTTCTCTAATGAATTAAGAGATCAACAACTTATTGAAGATACAATCAAAGAGATTGAAGAGTATAGAAATTTATTTGGAGACTCTAAGTATATGCCTTTAGTAAATACTATGAGTGCAAGACTTTATATGGCAAAAGCATCTTTAGATAAAGAGATTGCTGATTTATACAAAAGAATAGATAAGCCAAAAGCGGCTGAATACTATGATAAAAAAGTAAAAGAGTCGTGGGTTGATGAAAAAGAGATTGAACCTGTAGAAACACCTTTTTACAAATATCCTTTTGAAAAAAACATATTTTAAAAATATTAATAGATTTTAGGAGTTAATATATATGGAATTAGAGAATTATGATTCTTTTCCTCAAGAAATACCTTTAATAGTTGAAGACGAAGTATTTTTATATCCATTTATGATTGCTCCATTGTTTTTAGGAAGTGAAGAGAACTTAAAAGCAGTAGAGCATTCTATTGAGCATAATAAACTAGTAATCGTAGCTGTTAGTAAACCAGGTCACGAGGGAAAAAGAGATAAAGATAGCTTTTATGATGTAGGAGTTATCGGTAATATTATGAGAAAAGTATCTTTGCCAGATGGAAAGATTAAAGTTCTTTTCCAAGGTTTAGCAAAAGGTAAAATCACTTCATTTAATGAAGAGAGTTCAGAATTTGCTTTTGTTGATAGATTAGAAGATTCTGAGTATTCACAAGAAAGTATTGATTCTATTATTGATGTTTTAAGAGAACAAGTTAAAAAACTTTCAGCTGTAAACTCTAAATTTCCAGCAGACTTGATAAAAACAATTGAAGAAAACAATGATGCAACAAGAATTGCTGATTTAATCTCTTCTGTTTTAAAAGTAAAAAAAGATGAAGCTTATAGACTATTTGCTGAAACAAATTTAGAACAAAGACTTTTAAATATAATAGAGACTATAAAAAAAGAGATAGAGAGTTTAAAAATTCAAAAAGAGATTACTCAAAAAGTAAACTCTAAAATTGAAAAAACACACAAAGACTATTTCTTAAAAGAGCAAATTAAGGCTATTCAAAAAGAGCTTGGAGCTGATAATCAAAAAGATTCAGAGATTAGAGCTTATAAGAAAAAACTTAAAAAACTAAAACCTCATATGCCAAAAGATGGCTATAAAGAGACTAAAAAACAAATTGATAAATTAAGTAGAATGCACCAAGATTCACCAGATAGTGCCCTACTTCAAACTTATATAGAAAATGTTTTAGAAATTCCTTTTGGAAACTATGCACACAATAACATCTCTGTAAAAAATGTAGAAGAGCAGTTAGATAATGACCACTACTCTTTAGAAAAACCAAAAGAGAGAATCTCTGAATACTTTGCAGTAAAAGAGATGTTAGAAATTAGAAAGATAGAAAATCTTAAATCAAAAGGTACTGTTCTTTGTTTTGTAGGACCTCCAGGTGTTGGTAAAACTTCACTTGCAAACTCTATTTCTCAAGCACTTCAAAGACCACTTGTAAGAGTAGCTTTAGGTGGTATGGAAGATGTAAATGAATTAAGAGGACATAGAAGAACTTATGTTGGAGCAATGCCAGGTAGAATAGTAAAAGGTCTTTGTGATGCTAAAACTATGAATCCTGTTGTTGTTTTAGATGAGATTGATAAACTTGGAGCAAATCACAGAGGTGACCCAACAGCTGTTATGCTTGAAGTTTTAGACCCAGAACAAAACAATGAGTTCAGAGACCTTTATTTAAACTTTGCAATTGATTTATCACAATGTATCTTTGTAGCAACTGCAAATGATGCAAGAAGAATTCCTCCTGCTTTAAGAGATAGAATGGAGTTTATTGAAATTTCTTCTTATACTCCAAATGAGAAATATCATATTGCAAAAGACTATTTAATTCCACAAGAGTTAGAAAAACATGGTCTTAAGAAAAGTGAAGTTTCATTATCTAAAACAACAATTGAAACTATCATCTCTAAATATACAAGAGAAGCAGGTGTTAGAAATCTAAGACGTGTATTTGCAAAACTATTTAGAAAAGCAGTAAAAATACTTCTTAAAGAAAAAGATACAAAAAAGGTTTCTATTACAACTAAAAATTTATCTGAATTTTTAGAGAATCCTATCTTTGAAATAGACCAAGCTGAAAAGAAAAACTCTGTTGGAGTTACAAATGGTTTAGCGTGGACTGCTGTTGGTGGAGATGTTTTAAAAACTGAAGCTGTAAAACTTAAAGGAAAAGGTCTTTTAAGTGTAACTGGAAATATGGGTGATGTTATGAAAGAATCATCTAGAATTTCTTTCTCAGTTGTAAAACTTTTAATTGACAATAAAAAATTAAAAATAGACCAAGAGCTTATTCCAAAAACAGCTAAAGAAATAGAAGATAAAATAAAACTAGACCCAAGTGAAATTTACAAAAGATTTGATATTCACTTACATATTCCAGAAGGTGCTACTCCAAAAGATGGACCAAGTGCTGGTATAACTATGGCTACAACTATTGCTTCTATTTTAAGTAACAAAGAAGTTAAATCAGATATTGCTATGACAGGAGAGCTTACTCTTACTGGAAAAGTTTTACCAATTGGTGGATTAAAAGAGAAACTAATTGCAGCTCATAAAGCAAAAATGAAACTTGCGTTAATTCCTAGAAAGAACTTCCAAAGGGATCTAGAAGATATTCCTGCAGAAGTAAAAGAGAATATGGAAATTAAAGCAGTTGATACTATAGAAGATGTTTTAAAAGAAACATTAATCTAACAAAAAATGAAGGTAAAAAGAACAAGACCTAATGATAGTATTATCATTAACAATCTTTTTACCTTTGCAACAATTGTTATGGTTTCAATAACAATTGTTTTATATAGCAACTTTATTGTAAAACCAAAGAAAGAAGAAAGTTCACTTTCAAAGATTGAAAAACTTCCTTGTCAAAAAGAGACTCTCACTAAAGTTATTGTAAAAAATCATGAACTAGTAAAAAAATCTTTTAATGCCATTGAAAAAGGCTATTATAAAATAGAAGGTTCTTTTTTAAAGTTAGAAAAAAACTCTCAAATTGAAAAAGTTCTTACTATAGAAGAGATAAATAATTACATTAAAAACTTACTTAAGATTAAACCCAAAGAAGATTTACAAAAGTATTTAAAGATAAAATATGAAATAATAGAGAGTTCCAAAGATAAATTAAATGCAGGAACTGTAATAACATCATTTAGAATTAACTCTACAGAGATATTTTTCATGCAAAGTGATTTTAAATTTATGTATAAAAATGCTATCAAACAAAGAGTTGATTGCTCAATAAAGGTATATAAAAACTATGTTCAGAACTAGATCAAACTTTACACTAACTAATATCACTATTGCAATTACAATATTAATGTATCTTGTACAAACAAATATAAGCTATGGAGGTTTATATTTAGGTCTTAATATGTATTTTATTGAAAGTAACTTTTATTGGCAACCTCTTACAACTATGTTTGCCCATGGAGGACTTGGTCACTTAGCAATGAACATGTTTGTTTTATATCAATTTGGAAATGCCATTGAGATGTATAGAGGGAAAAAAGAGTTTGTTCTTGCATACTTTGTAGCTGGACTTGCAACTTCAATTCTTAGTTTTTTATATATTTATTATTTAGATAACTATGTAAACTTAGTTGGTGCTTCTGGTGCTATTTGTGCACTTATGGGATATATTGCTTATGTAGATAGATTTCAAAGAAAAGCCATAGTTACATGGGTTTTAATAATCTCAGTAGCTCCTGTTCTTATTGGACTTCCAATTGCTTGGTATTCACACTTTATTGGTTTAGGTATTGGATTTTTATTAGGAGCAGTTAGAAGATAGCTTTATTAATTTGAATTAATAAAAAAGCTAACTGCATACATTATAATAGTAACAGCAGCAATTCCTATTGCTATTTCTTTTATTTTAACTGTTGGATTTAGTGTTCCACAATAAGGACATTGTCTTTTTTTTGTTTCGATTTCTCTTTTGCAGTGTCTACAAGGTTCTAGATTAATAACAGTTCCTTTATTTTTTTGTAATTTTATCATTTAAAACCTATAAGTTTTATATAAAGACATGATTAATATTTTATTACTTTCCTGTTATAATGGCTCTTTATGAAAATATTATCTTAAGTTATATAACTATAAAATATTATTCTTATTTATTAAAATAAAGGCACCTTATGGATTATGAAAATTTGCAGATTGTATCAATTGATGATAATGAAAATAACTTATTTCTAATAGAAGCTATCTGCGAAGAGATGAAATTATCTGTAAAAAGTTTTTCAGAACCACTTGAAGCTTTAATGCATGTGCTACAAAATAGAGTTGATTTAATTATTATTGATTATATGATGCCAAATCTTGATGGAATTGAATTTATAAAAGAGTTTAGAAGAAAAAATACTCAAGTACCAATTGTTATGGTAACTGCTGCTGGTGATGATGAAACAATTCACAAGGAAGCTTTTGAAGCTGGGGTAAATGATTTTTTAAGTAAGCCTGTAAACTCTGTACTATTTAAAGCAAGAGTTACAAACCTTTTAACAAACTATCAAAATACATTACTTATAGAAGATAGAGCAAAACTTTTAGAAGAAGAAGTAAAAAAAGCTACAGAAGACTTAATTGATAGAGAGCATGAAACTCTTTATATCTTAGGGAAAACAGCTGAATACAAAGACCCAGAAACTGCTTCTCATGTTGCAAGGGTTGCTCACTACTCTAAACTTATTGCAAAAGCTTATGGCTTAGAAGAAAAAGAACAAGAACTTATTTTTTATGCAGCTCCATTTCATGACCTTGGTAAAATAGGAATAGAAGATAGAATCCTTTTAAAATCAGGTAAGTTAGATAAAGAAGAGTTTGAACAAATGAAAAAACATGCCAAAATTGGTTATGAAATACTTAAAGATTCAAAAAGTGAGTTTTTAAAAGCAGGAGCAATTATAGCATTAACTCATCATGAAAAATATGATGGAACTGGTTATCCAAATGGATTAAAAGAAGATGAAATTCATATATATGGAAGAATAGTAGCTGCTGTTGATGTTTTTGATGCCTTAACTTCTCATAGACCATACAAAAAAGCTTGGAGTTTTGAAGAAGCTTTTAATCTTCTAAAAGAAGAAAAAGGGAAACACTTTGACCCTAAAATTATAAATTTATTTATAGAAAATATTGAAGAAATTAGAAAAATATATACCTCATTTGGAGAATAAATGAAAAAACTTTTTAGTCCTTTTTTTAACCCTTATATTGGACCTATTCTAGTAATTGGGTTAACACTTATTTATCTTATAGTTTTTGTTCTCCCAGATTTTTCAAGTAAAAATAAAATCAATGAAATGACAAAACAATCAATTGAGATGGTAAATAATTTAAAAAAAATTAGAAGTTACTATACCTCTCATGTAATAAAAGAGATAAAAGAGAATAGTGATATAAAAATAAACTATGACCATGACAGTAAAAAAGGTGTTATACCACTTCCTGCAACACTTCTTCATGACTTAAGTAAACTTATTACTAAAAAAGATATGCATATAAAACTATATAGTAATTATCCTTTTCCAAATAGGAAAGATAGAGTTTTAAATGATTTCGAAAAAGAGTCTTTAAGATATTTGATAAATAACCCAACAAGTATCTATAAAAAAACAGTTAAAGAAAAAGGCAAAAAGGTATTTAAAGTATCCATTGCAGATATATTTTATGACCAATCTTGTGTTTCTTGCCATAACACAAGAGCTGATACACCTAAAAACAACTGGAAGTTAGGGGATGTAAGAGGTGTAATTCAGATTTCTATTCCCGTTGAAAATACTTTTTTATTAACTAGTAAACAAATTATTATTACTCTGTCTTCATTAATTGGAATAATCTTTATTTTAGGTATTCACTACACTGTTATTTCTAGAGAGAGACAAAAAGAACATAAAAGTGCTAAAAAAGAACTTGAAGAAAAAGTTGAAAATAGAACACAAACTTTACAAAACACTGTTAAACTTTTAAATCAATACAAAAAAGCAGTTGACTCAAGTGCTATTGTTTCAAAGACTGATAAGAGAGGTATTATTACCTATGTAAATGAAGAGTTTGTAAAGGTTTCTCAATATAAAGAAGAAGAGCTTATTGGAAAAAGTCACAATATTGTTAGACATGAAGATATGCCAAAAGAGATTTTCAAAGAATTATGGGAAACAATCTCTTCTAAAAAGATATGGAAAGGTCAAATAAAAAATAAAGCTAAAGATGGTACTGCTTATTATGTAGCTTCAACTATTGTTCCTATATTAAATTATGAAGATGAAATAGAAGAGTTTTTAGCTATTAGATTAGATGTAACAGATATTATTCATGCTCAACAAAAAGCGCAAAGAGCAGATGAAGCGAAGTCAACGTTCTTAGCAAATATGAGTCATGAGATAAGAACACCATTAAATGCAATAATAGGATTCTCAGATATCCTTAGTAACTCAAATGAATTAACAAACTCAAATAAAAAACAAGCACAAATTATTCAAACGAGTGCTAACTCTTTACTTGGCATTATAAATGATATTTTAGATATTAGTAAAATAGAAAGTGGTAACTTTGATATTGCTATTGAAAAAACTGACCTTTACTTTGTTAGTGAACATGTAGTAGAACTATTCTCTAAAAAAGCAAGTGAAAAACACTTAAAACTAATCTTTAATATAGACCATAGAATACCTCTATGTATATTAACAGATGGAATAAGATTAAGACAAGTATTGTCAAACTTATTAGCAAATGCAATTAAATTTACCCAAGAGGGTAAAGTATCTTTAAATATAACTCTTCTAGAAGAAAAAGAGAATAAAAGTAAAATAAGATTTGAAATAGAAGATAGTGGTATAGGAATACCAAAAGAGAAACTAAAAAATGTATTTAAACCTTTCGTACAAGTAGATCATAAATCAAATAGACAATATGAAGGAACAGGATTAGGATTAAGTATCTGTTCTCATATTGTAAAATCTTTAGGTTCAAAAATACAAGCACAAAGTGAAGAAAATGTTGGAAGTAAATTCTTCTTTGATTTAGAGTTTGAAACTTGTGATGATAATCTTCATATCTCTAAAAGCTTTTTAAATCATGTAAAGTTTAAAGTAACTAAAGAAGATAGTGATTTATATCACTATATAAAAAGATACCTAGGATTGTTTGGAACTTCAATTAATAGTGATGAAATACCAGATATAGTAATTTGCTCTTGTGATAAAACAAAAGAACAATTAGAGTCTATGAGAGAACAATATAAAGATACTCCAATTTTAATACTGTTTGAACATGAAGAAGAAGCTAAAAACTTTACTCTAAAAGAAAATGAACATATCTTAGCTCTGCCATTTTATGCCTCAAAAGTAAATGATGCCCTGCAAGAACTATTAAGAAAAACAAAACAAGTAAAGAAACCTTCTAATGATGAAATAAAATATCAAGCTAATGTACTTGTAGCAGAAGATAATGAAGCAAACCAAGAATTAATCTCTTATATCCTAGATAGTATGAATATTAAATACTCAATCCAAGATAATGGATTAAAAGCTTTAAATGAATATAAACAAAACTCCTATGACTTAATTCTTATGGATATAAATATGCCAGTTTTAGATGGAGTAGAAAGCTTTAAAGAAATAAGAAAATATGAAGAAGAGAAACTTCTAAAACAAATACCAATTATAGCCTTAACAGCAAATGCAGTAAAAGGTGATAAAGAAAGATTCCTAAGCCTAGGAATGAATGATTACCTAAGTAAACCAATAAATACAGATGAACTAAAAAAAGTATTTGATAAATACCTAAAACAAGAACTATTAAACTCTCCAAGTGAAAAGAGGTCTTCAGTAGTAGATAATGAAGAGAAACTAAATGTTTCAAAAATAGTAGATAAATTAGGTATCTCAGAGAATATAGCAACAATGATAGTAAATAAATTTAAAAAAGATATAACAAAAGATTTAGAAGAACTAGAAATATTAATACAAAATCAAGAGAAAGAAGCAATAGCTCAAAAAGCTCATTATATTAAAAACTCTTGTTTAAATGTCGCTTTAGATGATATTTG
>JABXII010000016.1 GCA_013373175.1 Campylobacteraceae bacterium
TGCTTCCATCACTGCTGGACTTGTAAAGTTCTCACTTGCTATCATCTCTAAGTGTGTTGTTTGTCTCTCTAATTCTGCTTCTACTAAATCAAAAATCTCTTTATCTGCTTCTTCTAGTCTTGCTTCTGTTATGTAGCTCATTCAAAGTCCTTTCAAATATCTTAATTTATCAAATTTGAAGAAAATAGTACCTTAGTACTAATTCTCTTCCTCATCATCTGCATGTAAATCAATTTCATGTTTGATTGGTTTCATTGCAGGGAATAATAATACATCTCTAATTGAGTGTTGATTTGTTAGCATCATTACTAATCTATCAATACCAATACCTTGACCAGCACAAGGTGCCATACCATAAGATAATGCATTTACAAAATCTTCATCCATCTCGTGTGCTTCATCATCACCAGCATCTTTTGCTGCGATTTGACCTTCAAATCTTTGAAGTTGGTCTAATGGGTCATTAAGCTCAGAGAACGCATTTGCAATCTCTTTACCAGCAATGAATAACTCAAATCTATCAGTTAAATGAGGTTTCTCATCACTTCTTCTTGCAAGTGGAGAAATTTCAACTGGATATTCTGTAATAAATGTTGGGTTGATAAGTTTTTCTTCAACATACTCGTCAAATAACTCACCTTGTAATTGACCTAAGTTCATTGCTTCATTTACATCAAGATTTTTCTCTTTCATGAAAGCAATAATTTTATCTTTGTCTTCAGTAATATCAGCTGGAACACCACCAATAGTTGTAAGTGATTCAATTAATGGAACTTCAGAAAACTTATTAAAGTCAATTTCAACATCTCCATATGGAAGAGTCATTGGTAAATCTAAGTGCTCAAATAGATACTCAAAATACTCTTTTGTAATATCAATTAAATCTTTATATGTTTTATATGCCCAATAAAATTCAATAGAAGTAAACTCAGGGTTATGAGTTGCATCCATTCCTTCATTTCTGAAGTTTCTGTTGATTTCAAATACTGCTTCAAATCCACCAACAATAAGTCTTTTTAAATATAACTCTGGTGCAATTCTTAAATATCTATCTACACCTAAAGCATTGTGATGAGTAACAAATGGTTTTGCATTTGCTCCACCAGGAATTGGGTGCATCATTGGAGTTTCAACTTCTAAGAAACCTTTATCTTCAAAGAATCTTCTAGTTAATGAGATAACTTTAGATCTAATATGGAAAGTTTTTCTAACTTGAGAGTTCATAATTAAGTCTAAATATCTTTGTCTATATCTTAACTCTTTGTCTTGAATACCATGATATTTTTCTGGTAGTGGAGAAATAGATTTTGTTAAAATTGTTAGTTCATGTACATGTAGTGATAGTTCACCTTTTCCAGTAACAAATGGATAACCTGTTACTTCGATAATATCCCCAACTTCAATATTCTTTTTAAAAGTATTATTATAGAAACCTTCAGGTAGATTATCTCTTGCTACATAAATTTGTAAAATTCCACTTTCATCTTCAATTTTAAGAAAAGATGCTTTCCCCATAAGTCTGAAGAATTTAATTCTTCCTGCAACTGTATAGTGTCTATTCTCATCTCTTTTATCTTCTTTTTGGAAAATATCTGTATTTACATTTAAATATTTACTAATTGTTGTATTTCTTGAACTATTATTTGCATAAGGATTTACTCCTTGCTCTCTTAAAGTATTAGCTTTTTCTATTCTTTGTTGTATATATTTATTCTCAAACAATATTAATTTCCTTTTTCCGTATTAGTTGTATTTTCTTCTTTTGAAATTGAATTAACAATATTTTCTGTTGCTTCTTTTTTTGCTTTTTCAATCTCTTTGTTTACTGCTTCTTTTGTAGATTCAATTGTTTCATTAGTAGTAGTTTTTAACTCTTCAAAAGTCTTTTTTGCTTCTTCAGAAATATTTATTTTTTTACCATCTTCATTAGACATTTTTCCTTCTATTTTTTTAGTAAAGTCTGCTGGGTCAAGTTTAATAATAAAATCACCAGTTTTTACAAGAAGGGGGAAAGTTATTGAATTAGAAACTTTTTCATCTAATAGACTTCTAAATGATTCAATTTGATAAACTGCATAAGTAATTACTGAAAATATAAAGAATATTTTTGCACTTCCAAATACAAATCCTAAAATTCTATCAAAAACTCCAAGTCCACTTGCAGAGAAAATGTTACTTACAATAATACCTGCAATGTATAGAATAATCCAAAAACCAATAAGACCTAAAATAAACCCAATAAGTTTTATTGTGGCACCATTTTCAAGTGCTAGAATAGGAGCAATCATACTTCCAATATCTTCAGAAAGTCTTGAAGCAATAAAAATACCACCTATAATTCCAACTAAACCAAAAACCTCTTTTATAAAGCCTTTCATAAGACCTTTAAGACCTAATAAAACAGTAATACTTAAGATTATTATATCAAATGCAGTAAACTCTTGCATAAATATCCTTATATTTATAATATGGCGCAATTATATCTTAGTTTTTCTAAAATAAAAGTTTAAGAGATATTAATCTTTTTTTGCTAGAATTCATTTATTATGAACAATGTAAAAAGATATCCAACAAAAAAGATTTTCGTAGGTGATGTTGCTATTGGGGGAGATGCTCCAATATCAGTTCAATCTATGACATATAGTAAGACTTCCGATGTGGAAGCAACCGTAGAACAAATTAGAGCATTGCACTTTGCAGGGGCAGACATCGTAAGAGTAGCCGTTCCTGATTTAAAAGCAGCAAATGCATTAAAAGCTATTAAAGAACAAACTTCTTTACCACTAGTTGCAGATATTCATTTTAACTATAAATTAGCATTAATAGCAGCAGAAGTGGTAGACTGTATCAGACTTAATCCTGGAAATATAGGAGATAAAAAAAGGGTTACAGAGGTTGTAAAGGCTTGTCAACAAAGAAATCTTCCAATTAGAATTGGAGTAAACTGTGGTTCTTTAGAATCACAATTTGAAGACAAATATGGCCAAACAGCACGTGGTATGGTAGAAAGTGCGGACTATAATATTAAGTATTTAGAGGATTTAGGTTTTGATGATATAAAAGTATCATTAAAAGCTAGTGATGTTCAAAGAACAGTTGAAGCATATAGAATGTTAAGGCCTATGAATAATTATCCTTTCCATTTAGGTGTAACAGAAGCTGGAACACAGTTTCACTCAACAATAAAATCTTCAATTGCACTTGGAAGTTTACTTCTTGATGGTATTGGTGATACTTTAAGAGTATCAATGACAGGAGAGCTTGAAAAAGAGATTGAAGTAGGGCGAGCAATACTTAAAGATGCAGGACTTGTACAAGAAGGCTTAAATATTATTTCATGTCCAACTTGTGGAAGAATTGAAGCTGATTTAGTAAGTGCAGTTGCTGAAGTTGAAGAGAAAACAAAGCATATTAAAACACCTTTAAATGTTTCAGTTATGGGATGTGTTGTTAATGCTTTAGGTGAAGCAAAAGCTGCTGATGTTGCAATTGCATATGGAAAAGGAGTTGGGCTTATCATCAAAAAAGGTGAAACAATAGCAAAACTTCCAACAGACCAATTATTAGATAGATTTTTAAAAGAAGTAGAATTTGAAGCAAAGAAAGAGGGTAACAATTAGTGGATAGTGTATATAGTATAAATATTGAAAGAGCAGTTTTAAGTTCAGTTCTTTTTAATCCAGAGGAGTTAGAAGATATTTTAGGTGTTTTAAAACCTAAAGACTTCTATTTACCTGCCCATCAAAAAATCTATGAAGTTATGTCAAAACTTCATGATGAGGCAATGCCAATTGATGAAGAGTTTATTAAAAAAAGAGTTGACTCAAAAGATGTTGATGATTCAATATTACTTGAAATACTTTCTGCAAACCCAATTACAAATACTTTAGCCTATGTAAGAGAAATAAAAGATGGTTCTGTAAAAAGAGAGCTAGCAACACTTGCAACTACTATTAAGAAAGTTGCAATAGAAGATGAAGTAAGTGCAAATGAAGCTTTAGATACAGTTCAAGGTGAACTTTATAAAATCTCAACAGATAGTGCAACTTCAGAATTAAAAGAGATGGAAACTATTACTTCTGATACTCTTTCATATATAAAAAAGATGAAAGAGTTAGGAAATACTCACTTAACAGGTCAAACAACAGGGTTTTATGATTTAGATAAAAGAACAACTGGTTTTAATGAGGGTGACTTAGTAATTATTGCTGCAAGACCTGCAATGGGTAAAACAGCTCTTGTTTTAAATATGGCTTTAGCAAATGTTGAAGCTAATAAAGGGGTAATATTTTTCTCTTTAGAAATGCCAGCTGAACAACTTATGTTAAGGATGCTTGCTGCAAAAACTTCAATCCCTTTACAAAACCTAAGAAAAGGTGATATGGATGATAATCAATGGGCACAGTTAACAGGAGCCTTTGAAGATTTAAATCAGAAAAAACTTTTTGTTGATGATGGTGGTAGTATTAATATTAATCAACTAAGAGCAAGAGTTAGAAAACTAGCTCAAAATGAAGATAACAAAATTTCACTGGTTGTAATCGATTATCTTCAACTTATGCAAGGAACTGGAAATAAAGATAGACACCAAGAGGTTTCTGATATTTCAAGGGGACTTAAAATGCTTGCAAGGGAGATGAAAATTCCTGTTGTTGCTCTTTCTCAGTTAAATAGGGGACTTGAAAATAGACCAGATAAAAGACCAATGCTTTCAGACCTTAGAGAATCTGGTGCTATTGAGCAAGATGCTGATATTATTATGTTTGTATATAGAGATGATGTATATAGAGAAAGAGATGAAGCTAGAAAAGAGAAAGAAGCAAAAGACAAAGGTGAAGAGTATAAATCTACATTTGTTAATAAACCAGTTGAAGAAGCTGAAATTATTATTGGTAAACAAAGAAATGGTCCAATTGGTACAGTTAAACTTGATTTCCAAAAACAATTAACTAGATTTATTGATAAAGAAAACTCTAATGATGCCCCTATTGAAGTGGTATTTGAATCTATTTCTGATACAGAAAAAGAGGCTAATATTGAGGTTCCTAATATTTTATAATATATAAAATTATTATTTTTTAAGAAAGTACTTGACATAATTATAAATCTTATTTTAAGGATTGATTATGAAAAAGGCTTTCTCCTTACTTGAACTTATATTTGCAATTGTAGTAATAGGAATTATTGCTTCTTTTGCAGTTCCTAAATATATTGATACTAGAGATAGTGCTCTTGCTACTACAATAAAAAGAGACTTAATTACTGTTATAACCTCAATTCAAAGTTATTATTTGATAAACCAAGATATAGAAAAAATTTCAGATGCTGTTAGTGTTAATGAATCAAATTGGATTATAAAAGATAAAAGTATGCTTTTTAATGATAAGAAAGAAGAGTGTCTAAGCTTAGAACTAAAAGAGTCTAGTATAATTATTACAATTGATTCATCTAAAGGTAATGTTTGTAGAATATTAGACGAGATGGGTGTAAAAAGTGAAACATTTGACTTAATATAAGGTTGCTAATGACAAAAGCTGTTTTTTTGGATAGAGATGGAGTAGTAAATGTTGAAAAAAACTACTTATATAAAATAGAAGATTTTGAGTTTATAGAAGGGATATTTGAATCTTTAAAAAAAGTACAAGCCTTAGGCTATAAAATATTTATAATAACAAACCAATCTGGAATTGGTAGAGGATATTATACAAAAAAAGATTTTGAAAAACTTACTTCATGGATGTTACAAGAGTTTAGAAATAATGAAATTGTAATATCGCAAGTAGAGTTTTGCCCCCATGGTCCTGCTGATAACTGTCTTTGTAGAAAACCTAAAACTGGCATGATTGATAAGATACTAGAAAAGCACAATATTGATTTAAAAAACTCGTGGTTAGTAGGTGATAAATCTTCAGATATAAGATGTGCTCAAAATGCTGGAATATCTAATACAATTCAAGTACAATCAGGTCACAAGTTTGATAAAACTGCCTCAGAAGCAGACTATATTTGTGAAAGTATTAAGGATATAGAAAAAATTATACAGACATAATAATTTTTTAGATAGAATAATTACACTTTGTAAAAAATATTGTTAGGATTTAATATGGTATTAACTCAAGAAGAGAAAAAAATAATAAATGATTCAATTAGAGATATTAAAGATTTCCCCAAAGAAGGGATTGTTTTTAAAGATATTACAACACTATTAAATAATAAAGAAGCATACCAAACTTTAATGAATCATTTAGAACAAAGGTACAAATCTTATGATTTAGATTATGTTGCTGGAATTGATTCTAGAGGATTTATTTTTGGTGCAGCCTTAGCAGATAGATTAAAAGTTGGTTTTGTTCCAGTTAGAAAAAAAGGAAAACTTCCTAGTACTACAGTTTGTGAAAAGTATGAATTAGAGTACGGTTTTGATGAAGTAGAAATTCATCTTGATGCTTTTCCAAAGAAAAATGCAAGAGTTTTAATGATTGATGATTTAATAGCAACTGGTGGAACAGCAAATGCAGCTGCTAAACTTATTAAACATGTGGATGCTAATTTAGTAGAAGTATGTTTTTTATTAAACTTAACATTTTTAAAAGGTGCTAAAAAAGTAGAAGAACATGCACCTGTATATTCAATATTAGATATTTAAAGAAGTAATTATGAAAGAGAATAACATTTATATACCAAAGAAAAGTAAATTTGATCCAGATGAAAATGGACATTTTGGAGAGTTTGGAGGAAGATATGTTCCTGAAACTTTAATGCCTATTTTAAAAGAGTTAGAAGAAGAATATAATAAATATAGATTTGATAAAGAATTCTGGACAGAAGTTAATGCCTTACTTAAAGATTATGTAGGAAGAGAAAACCCTTTATACTTAGCAAAAAATGTTAGTGAAGAAATAGGTGCAAAAGTATATTTAAAAAGAGAAGACTTAAATCATACTGGTGCACATAAAGTTAATAATGTAATTGCACAAGGACTTTTAGCTAAAAAATTAGGAAAAAACAAAGTTATTGCAGAAACAGGAGCAGGGCAACATGGTGTTGCTACAGCAACAATAGCAGCTCTTTTAGGTTTAGAGTGTACTGTTTTCATGGGTGCAAAAGATGTAGCTAGACAAGAGTTAAATGTATTTAGAATGAAACTTCTTGGTGCTAAAGTTATAGCAGTTGAGTCTGGAAGTAAAACACTTAAAGATGCAATGAATGATGCTATTAGATACTGGGTAACAAATGCAAGGGATACTTTCTATATTATCGGAACAGTTGCAGGACCACATCCTTATCCATTAATGGTTAGAGATTTCCAAGCAATTATTGGTTATGAGTCAAGAAAACAGATATTAGAAAAAGAGGGAAAACTTCCTGATTATGTATTAGCCTGTATCGGTGGTGGATCAAATGCAATTGGAATGTTCTCACACTTTTTAGAAGATAAAGAAGTAACTTGTGTGGGAATTGAAGCAGGTGGTTTAGGACTTGATACAGATAAACATGGTTGTTCCCTAGAAAAAGGAAAACCTGGAATTTTACATGGACAATGTTCATATCTTTTACAAGATGAAAATGGACAAGTTTTAGAAGCCCACTCTATTAGTGCAGGACTTGATTATCCAGGAATTGGACCAGAACACTCTTTCCATAAGGATAATAAATCAGTTCAATATGATTCAGTAACTGATGATGAAGCTATGGATGCTTTTGTTTGGTTAAGCAGGAAAGAGGGAATTATTCCAGCTTTTGAATCTGCACATGCAATAGCATATCTAAAAAAAGCAAAAGAGAAGTTCCAAGGTAAGACTATTATTATAAGTCTTTCAGGTCGAGGTGATAAAGATATGGTGCAAGCCAAAGAAATTTTACACTTTGACTAACTAAGGCTAGGAATGAAAGAATTTTTAAGAAATAACGCAGGAAAAATACTTTTTGTAGTAGTCCTTTTATTTATAAGTTTTTTAGGATATAGCCTTTATCAAGCCCCTGTAGAGGGAATTGAAAATAGCTTTTTTTATCTTTTAAAAACTTATGGATATATAATTTTATTTGCTTGGAGTATTTTAGAAGGTGAGGCTGGTCTTATAATGGCTGGTCTTTTATCGCATACAGGCGATATGAATATGTATATGGCAATTTTTATTGCAGGGCTTGGTGGCTTTGTTGGTGACCAAATTTATTTTTATACTGGAAGATTTAATAAATCTTATGTGCATAAAAAGTTTAAAGGTCAAAGAAGAAAATTTGCATTGGCACATATTTTATTACAAAAATATGGATGGCCAATTATTTTTGCACAAAGATATATGTATGGTATGAGAACAATTATTCCAATCTCTATTGGACTAACAAGATATAGTGCAAAGACTTTTGCCTTTATCAATCTTATTAGTGCTTGGTGTTGGGCATCTATTACTATTGTTCCTACTTGGTATTTTGGTGAAGAAATTTTAATTGTGTTAAAATGGTTAAAAGAACACTGGTATTATGCTTTACCATTCGCATTATTAATGGGTGGAAGCATAGTTTACTATTTCCATGTAATGACAAAGAAAAAGGAGAAATAAGTGAAATTAAATTTAATTGAAAAAAATATAAAAAAAGTAAATACTGATTTAGAAATTATAATTGTAGATTCTATTAAAAATTTAAAAGAAAAAGAGATTTTAGAAAATTTAGGTTTTGAAGCAAAAGATGAGGTGTCTGTTTTACTTCCAGAATCAAAAAAGATTTTTGTTGGATGTGAAGCTAATGATTATGATTCTTTAGCAATAGCAATAGCAACAGCTGTTAAAAAATTTAGTTCAACTAAATTTGTAAGTGCAAAAGTTAAAGTTGAAAAAGACAGTATTAAAGCTTTAGTAGAAGGTGCTGCTCTTGGTGCTTACAAATTTGATAAATATAAATCTGAAAAGAAAAAAGACAAAGAAAAAGAATTAAACTTTTGTATAGAAAAAGTTTCAAAAGCTATTAAAAATAGTTTTGAAGAGTCTTTAGAAATTGCAAAAGCTGTAAATAAAACTAGAGATATGGTAAATACTACTCCAGATGATTTTTACCCAGATGTTATGGCAAAAGAAGCAAAAGATATTGCAAAAGAAGCAAAATTAGAGTGTGTAGTCCATGGTGAAAAATATTTAGAAAAAAATGGAATGTTTGCAATGCTAAGTGTTGGTAGAGCATCTAGACATGAGTCTAAACTTATTCACTTATCATATAAGCCATCAAATGCTAAGAAAAAAATAGTATTAGTTGGTAAGGGATTAACTTATGATTCAGGTGGATTATCTTTAAAACCAGCAGACTTTATGACGACTATGAAATCAGATAAAAGTGGTGGTTGTGCAGTTCTTGGAATCATGAGTGTAATTTCAAAACTACAACTTCCTTTTGAAGTTCATGGTATCGTTGGTGCTGTTGAAAATATGATTGGTGGAGATGCTTATAAGCCTGATGATGTATTAAAAGCTAAAAATGGAACTACTATTGAAGTTAAAAATACAGATGCAGAAGGAAGACTTGTATTAGCTGATTGTTTATGTTACGCACAAGATGAAATTAAAGATATAGATTACCTTTTTGATTATGCAACATTAACTGGTGCTTGTGTAGTTGGAGTAGGAGAATATACTTCTGGTATCATGGGTAATAACAACGATTTAGCACAAGAAGTTGTAAATAATGCAAATAAAGCAGGTGAATATGCTACTGTTCTACACTTTAATAGATTTTTAAAGAAAACTATAAAATCTGAAGTTGCAGATATAAATAACATTGCAAGCACTAGATACGGGGGTTCTATTACAGCTGGAATTTTCTTAGAAAAATTCATCGCAAAAGAGAATAAAGACAAATGGGTACACCACGATATTGCTGGACCTGCATATGTCGAGAAAGCTTGGGGATATAATCCATTTGGCGGAAGTGGTACAGGGGTTAGAATGACTCTTGAGTTTTTAAAGAATATTAAATAATGTTATAGTATATTTTCAATAGGAGAAAAAATGATAAATATTGAGAAAAAACCTAAAGTTTTAGTTATTGGTGACTTAATGATTGATTCATACCTTATGGGGTCTTGTGATAGAATAGCAACAGATGCTCCTATTCCTGTTGTAGATATAACAAAAGAAGAATCAGTTTTAGGTGGTGCAGGTAATGTTATAAGAAACCTTGCTTCATTGGGTGCTAAAGTAAGTGTTATGTCAGTTGTGGGAAGTGATGATAATGCAAAACTTTTAAAACACCTTTTAGATGAAATTCAAACAAAATCTTTTTTGATTGAACAAAAAGGACGTAAAACATCTAAAAAAACTAGAATTGTAGCAGGTAATTCTCAAGTATTTAGATTTGACCATGAAAGTAAAAATAATATCTCTTTTGATAATGTAAAAAGTCTTTACTCTAAATTGGTTGAAAAAATAAATGCTTATGATGCAATTTTGTTAGCAGATTATGGAAAGGGCGTTTTAACTAAAGATTTCACTGAAAAAATCATTGCTTATGCAAATAAGAATAATGTTAAAACAATAGTTGATCCATATGGAAGTGACTATACAAAATATAAAGGTGCAACTTTAATTATTCCAAATAAAGAAGAAGCACAAACTGTAACAAATATAGAGATTTCTAATGATGATAGATTATTAGATGCTCTAAAAGCTATGAAAAAAGAGTTTGATACAGAATATGCAATTATAACTCTAGCAGAAGAGGGAATTGCAGTATTAAAAGATAACAAACTATCAGTTATGCCAACTGTTCCATTAGAAGTATTTGATGTAACAGGTTCTGGTGATACTGTATTAGCCTCAATTGGGTTTTCACTAGGGTTAAATAACTCTATTTATGAATCAGTTGAATTTGCAAACTTAGCTACAGGTGTAGTATTAAGAAAAACAGGAACTGCTACAGTTTCAATAGATGAAATTCAATCTGACCAGGTATATTTAGATAGAAAATTAATAGAAAAAAACTTAGCTTGTAAAGTTAAATAAACTATATAGGAAATTGACATGGAAAATAGTTATTCAGTATTATATGCAGAGGATGATGAGAACGTAAGAAAGAATTATGTTTTATATCTAGAGAAGTATTTCGATAAGATTTATGAAGCAAGTGATGGATTAGAAGCACTTAACCTTTATAAGGATAAGAAGCCAAATATCTTACTTCTTGATATTACTATGCCACATTTAAATGGGTTAGAAGTGATTAAGAAAATTAGAGAAGTTGATCAAACTACACCAATTATTGTTTTAAGTGCCCACTCTCATAAAGAGTATCTTTTTGAGGCTATTAAATTAAATCTTGTGGATTATTTAATTAAGCCAATCAATAGAAATGAGTTTAAAGAAGTTATTGAAAACTCTTTTGAAAGATTAAAAAATGATACAGTAAATGATGAAGATAAAGTTGTAATTAACAACAAATGTTACTGGGATGCTAGATCTAGAATTCTATTCTTTAAAGAGAAAATTGTAGATTTAACTAAAAATGAGAGAATCTTATTTGAACTATTATTAAATAAGAAAAATCAAATTGTAAAACCAGAAGAAATCTCTTCATATGTTTGGAATACAGAAAACAATGTAAATGATGCTAGTATTAGAAACTTGGTTAAAAGATTAAGAAAAAAATTACCAGTAGATATTATTGATAGTATTTATGGTAGCGGTTATATTTTAAATTATTAATTTGAAGATTAATCAAAATTAAAGTACTATTGCGTTTTTAAAATAGAAATAAAGGTTAATTAATGGGATTAGGTGTAGGTATAGTAGGGCTTCCAAACGTAGGTAAATCAACAACTTTCAATGCTTTAACAAAAGCACAAAATGCAGAGGCTCAAAATTATCCTTTCTGTACAATTGAACCAAATAAGGCAATTGTACCAGTACCAGATAAAAGATTAGACGAATTAGCAAAAATCGTTGACCCAAATAAAATCCAATACTCAACAATTGATTTTGTTGATATCGCTGGATTAGTTAGAGGCGCAAGTAAAGGTGAAGGTTTAGGAAACCAATTCTTATCAAATATTAGAGAAGTAGAAGTTATCTTACACATGGTTAGATGTTTTGATGATGGAAATATTACTCACGTAGAAGGTGATGTAAATCCTATTAGAGATATTGAAATTATTGAGACTGAACTTATTTATGCTGATATTACTCAGTGTGAAAAGAAAATTGAAAAACTGAAAAAACAATCAAAAGGTTCTAAAGAAGCAGCATCTATGTTAGTAGTAGCAGAAGCTTTATTAAAACACTTAGAAGATCTTCAACCTGTAAAAACTTTTGAAGATATTGAAAATGATTTATTCCTTCAAATGGACAAAGAGTTAAGATTTTTATCAAATAAAGATGTGATCTATGGTGCAAACATGGATGAAGACTCTTTAATGGAAGGTACAAATGAGTATGTAGATGCTTTAAGAGCACATGCGCAAGAAGTAAATGCAGATGTTATCACTCTTTGTGCTAAGATTGAAGAAGAGCTTGTTGGAATGGATGATGATGAAGCAAAAGAGCTTTTAACTGATTTAGGTGTTGCTGAATCTGGTTTAGAACAAATTATTCATAAAGCATTTGATAAATTAGGATTACAATCATACTTCACTGCTGGAAAAGTAGAAGTTAGAGCTTGGACTATAAGAAAAGGTACAAAAGCTCCTCAAGCAGCAGCTGTTATTCACAATGACTTTGAAAAAGGGTTTATTAAAGCAGAAGTTATCTCTTATGAAGATTTTGTATCTTTAGGTGGAGAAGCTAAATGTAAAGAGGCTGGAAAGCTAAGACTTGAAGGAAAAGATTACGTTGTTCAAGATGGTGACGTAATGCATTTCAGATTTAACACTTAATTTGATATAATTTTGTTACATAAAATAACCTTTGGTTGCAGGAGAATAAAATGACTGATACTATAATTGAAAAGATTGAAGCACTACCACCACTTCCTAAAACAGTTTTAGATATAGAAGAGTTCAGACAAAAAAATGAGAAAGAAGCTTTTGAATTATTACAAATTATTGAAAAAGATGCTTTAATAATATCTACACTATTAAAAGTTTCAAACTCAGCTATGTTTGGATTTAGAAGTAAAGTTGAAACTGCAAGCAAAGCTATTAATCTTTTAGGTATTAACTTTACAATTTCTATTGCAATTGGTGGTACAGTTCAAAATCTTTTAAAATCAAATTTATCAGCATATGGAATAAATAGTGATGATTTTATGCGAGCATCAAATCTATCAACTACACTAGCTTCAATTTGGTTAAATAAAGTATCTTTTGACTTAAAAGAAGAGTTAGTTCTACCTGCACTTTTACAAGAAGCTGGAAAGTTTGTTCTTGCTGATGTAATAGATAGTGAAGGTAAAACTGAAGAGTTTAAAGCTCTTATTTCTTCAGGTCATACAATTGCTCAAGCAGAAAGAGAAACTGTAGGAGTAACAACTTCTCAAATTACTGCAAAGATATTTAGACATTGGAAATTAAGTGAAAATCTTATTTTAGTGATTGAAAATGTAGATGATATAGAAAAATGTGATCCTTCATATAAATCTAAATCTGAAATATTAGATGTTCTTAAAACAATTTGTAATGTAACTGACCCAATGAGTGTTGAAAATATTGAAAAAGGTATTGCAAAAGCAAATAGCTATGGTTTAGATATTAAAAGTTTAAAAGAAGCTATTGAAAAATTAGAAGATAGATTACTAGACGAGTAATCTTCTATAAACCTTGAAGTAGAATATTCCATAAGTATTCTATTTCATCATCATTAAAAAGTATCAAACTCTTATTAAAATACAACTCTTGCATTTTTTTCTTATCAAATTTTCTACTGTAACTACAATTACTATGAGTAGGTACAAAACTTCTAACAAGAGAAAAGTTTTTGGTAATTTTAGTTTCACATAAAAAGCATTCAAAATCTAAATGAAGTCTTCCCTCATAATCAAGTAGTTCAAGATAGTTATTACAAATAGCTCTTTTAGGGTTTTGCTTAGTCATTTCGTGTACAAGTTTATCTAAAAGGTTAAAATAAAAATCATCGATAGTTTCTACATCTTTTAAGTGGGGATTAAAAAGTTTTATAAACCTTTGCCAACAGTAAAGTTTTTCTGTATCAAAAATCCAAGGAAATCCAAGTTGAATTACATCTTTAAGTCTAGGAATTGTGCTTTTTACATTTGTTTCAAGCTCAAAATCTATTTTGTAGCCAATATTTATATTTGAGTGCCTTGCCCCATAAAATCTATAGCAAGTATAAACGTGACTTTCTGTTAATATGGTAACAATTAAGTCATCATCTCTGACTTTTTTAATATCTATTATATAGCCTTGCATTCTCTTCTTTTTATTAAAATTGAAAAAAATTATATCAAACATAAAATAGATATTTGCTTCAAATAATTATTATGTTAAAATATTTGAAATTTTTTGAATTATAAAGGGACATTGATGGATTTTAATAATGTAAGTATTGCAAAAGAAGCAAATATCTTATTTGATGGAAACATTACTAGTAGAAGTATTACATTTGAAGATGGAAGTAAAAAGACATTAGGAATTATGTTACCTGGTGAATATGAATTAAATACAGTAAATAAAGCAACTATTGATATTAACTCTGGGGTTTTAGAGGTTATGTTACCAGCAGAAGATTGGGTTGAATATGTAGCACCTGCAACTATTAAGATTGCACAAAACTCAAAATATAAATTAAAAGTTACATCTTTAGTAGATTATTGTTGTTCTTTTGAAAGAGTTTAAGTAGAAAAGAAAAGGTTTAATCCTTTTCTACTTCTTCATCCCAAAGGATAGAAACTCCATACTCATAGTCAGGTACTATATATTTAAAGTATTCTCCTGTGCCGCTTCTTCCATGAAGCCTAATTACTGCCTGCTCATCTTGAAGTAGTTTCTTCATCTCATACTCAGAAAAAGAACGTTTATTCCATCTTAAAAATGCATTTGAATATACTCTAAATCGACAAGTTGAATCAGCAGTAAAAACATATTGTTCACTCTCGTCATACTCTTTTTTAGCATTCTCACAAGAGTAAAGTTTAATGTTTTTACCTTTTACATTTATTTTCTTTGATAAAACACTACCTTCACAATAAGGACACTTACCAAGTATCATTAAAAACCTTTTTTTATTTGTATCTTAACAAAAATTTTTAAATGGATATAAATACTTGACAAAATGCAATATTAATCTCTAAAGACAGAAAGAATTAACTCTTTTAATTCACTTTTCATTTCATCATTCATTAATTTCTGGTTTGTATAGATATAAAAAGGTACAGTATTTCTCATTGATTGTTTTAATCTTTTTCTCAAAGTTGAAATTTCATCAAGGTTTATTATATTTTCTCCATCATATAAAGAAAACTCTTTTCCTATCCCTATTTTAAAAGAAACAGTTTGATATGTAAAAAATAACTCTTCTTCTTTTTCTTCCCATTTTTTTATAAATAAATCAAGTGAGTTTTGTAGTTTAGATAGTTTTTTAGGAGTTATATATCCAAAACTTTCTCTAAATTGGTATCTTTCAACAGTTGAAAAGCCTAAAACTTTATAAAATTCATTTAGGTTTTTCCATGGACTTCTAAAGAATCTTTTTCCAAATAAAACTTCTTCAAAACAGTATTTATATTTTTTTTCTATATGAGACAAGGATTCTTTATTTTTTAGTGAAAAATACTCTTTTTTAAATAAAGAGATTAACCAGTTTTCATCTAATACAGAAATAATATCAAGCCTTTTATCACTATCTTTTTCTTTTTGAAAATTCCAAAGCATAGAAATCGAGTCAAAAGGAGTTTCTTCTTCATCTTTTTTATCAAAACCTTTTGACGATAAGTATTGAACTACATTTTCAAGTAAGGCATCTGTTTTTGCAATACCATGATTATAAATAACCTTTTTATATAGATTAAATCTCATCTCAAGCATATGTTCTATATCAATTAAGCCCATATCAAAAAAGCTTAAAATATATGAACCATTTTCTTTTACTAAAACTGCTTGTTTCGTAATTCTAATGTGGTCTAAAGGACCTGTTATATAACCACTTGCAAGCATGTCTCTATTTATATAATCAAGTCTATCAGCATCAACAGTTGAATCAATTATTTTATGAACTGTAGAAAAATCAAAACCTTTATAAACCTTGTCTTCTAAGATATATAAACACAAAGTTTTAATAAGTTTTAGTAACTCTTTTTCTTCATTGTCTTTAATAAAATCAAAAATCTCAAACTCAAATAAAAGTTTTACAAGCTCTTTTCCTATTGCCTCATGAAGAACTAATTTAGAGTTTTTTGTAATATCTTCATACAAAGTAATAAACTCTAACTCTTTTTCTTCAAGTTCAGCTTTTTTCATTAAGTTAAAGTATATTTTTTTTAGTGCATATTCAACTTGATGTGAAAAAGGTAAATGTCCTACATCATGCATAAGACCTGCTATTCTAATTGTTTGTAAAAGTATAGTATAAACAGCTCTATCTTTTTTGTTTTTTGTAGGAATAGTAAATTCATATAAAGCTTTATTGTCAAAATAGCTTAAATCATCAAGATTGATATTTAATTTTTGTTCTTTTACAATTGCTTTTATAACTTTCTTTAAGTCTTTTAAAAATTGATTTTTTGTCTCTTTATCCGCATTAAGTAAAGAGTTCTTAAAAATAAATGAACTTAAATGCATTGTTCCTAATGAGTGAATAAACCTTCTAGTAGTAATTGAAGGGTATGAAAAATAGGCTAGAGCATTTTGTGTAATAAACTGTAGCCTATTTAAAATCTTTGTTTGTAGAATCTTATCTTCTAATTTTGTGTATGGTATATGATTATATATTGTATCATTAACTAATCTATTTTGTATTTTGATTCCTTTCAAATATTCTTTCAGTAAATTCTGCAAATTTACCACGTACTGCTTTTTCTAACTCTATTGCAAACATATTTATTTCATCATGTTCATTTCTAGTTTGCTTTAAAAGTGTTGTAAGACCGTTATTATATTTATTTAAATATAAATTATCGATTTGTCTGTTTGAACCAATAACTATTGCCATGCAAGATTCATCTAATCTACTTAATATTAATTGTGTTGTTTTTTCAGAAGAGTTTTGCCATTCATCCATGATAACAATTGCACTAGAAAGTGTTCTTCCTCTTGCTTCTCCTGGCCAAAGTGTTTCAATACAATATTTAGATGTAAGCTCAGATATTTTTGATTCTATTGATTCTTTATTCTCTTTACTTTCACTTTTTTTTAGATGTTTTTTTGCAATAAACTCTAAAGTATCTTGTAATGCCATATTATAAATTCTAAACTTTTCATCATTTCCAGCTAAATAACCTATATCAGCACCTTTATCCAGTGATTCAATAGAGTTTCTAACATAAACAATTTTATCGTAATGTCCTAAATCAATTAGTCTCATAGCACTAACCATTGACATAAGAGTTTTACCTGAACCTGCTTTTGCATCGATTACTAATAACTCAAACATATCTGAAAGAATTGCTTTCATAAATAGTTTTTGTTTTAAATTTACAGGTTTTACTTGTAAAGATTTAAAATCAGCTTCTGTTAAAAGGTTTATTCTCTCATTTATAATGATTCCATGACAAGAATTGCCATCTTCACTTTCAAAGATATAAGAGAAGTTTTCTTTTGAATACTCTTCATCATACTCTTTTATCTCTGCTTGGTCTAGTGAATTAAAAAGTGATGAGTCAACCTTTATGGTTTTCATAAATTTAAAATCAGGAACTGTAGATTTATCATCGTGTAGTGTTTCTGATTTAATACCTTTAAACAAGGCAAAAGTTCTTGCGTAGACATCAAGTGATAAAAAGATAGTTTGACTTCCTTTATAGTAGTCTTGTGCAATAGCTGCAACTTCTATAATTCTTTTATCATTACTCTCACTTAAATGAGTTTGTTCTATTTCAGATTCATATTTATCTTTTGAGATTATATGTAAAGTAAGTTCATCGTTGAAAAGTTTTACAACTTTGAAACCTAATTTGTAATCAACTTCCTTGATTTTCATTTTTGCTAAAAGTCTTGCAAACTCTCTAGAATAAAATCCAAGTTCATTAGTAAGCTTCTTTTTATCCTCAAGCTCTAATAGTACAGTTTCAGGGACTACAATAGTATTTGTACTATTGTCAGATATTCTACTTAAGTTTTGGACATTTTGCAAAATAATATTTGTGTCTAATACATATACTTTATCTTTCATAAGATAATTATAGCATTTAAAAGTTGCAAGTTAATGACAGCTTGTATATTAATTATCTCTTGGAAGTTTTATTGTAAAGCAAGCACCTATATAATCAATATTATTATAAGTAAACTCTTTATTTTCTAAAAGAATCTCACCTTGCATATTTTTTCTAATAATCTCTTGACTCATATAAAGCCCAATACCAGTTCCCTGAGATTTGTGTTTAGTTGTAAAATATGGTTCAAATACTCTAGGCAAAATATCTTCTGGTACTCCACCTGCATTATCTTTTATAGAGATATCTATTGAATTAGCACTTTTATTTAAATTGATGAAAATAACCTTTTCCTCACCTAAATCTTTTTTTACTAATTCATCCCTTGCATTATTTAATATATTGATTATTACTTGAATAAACTCATTTTCTAAATTTTTAATTTGTGCATCAGTACTATTTCTAATAATTTTAATATTTTTATTGTGAAACTGCACATAAACAAGAGCTAAAGCTTTGTCTAAGGCATCTTGAATAGAAAAAACTTCTTTTTTCTTATCTGTTTTAAAGAAGTTTCTAAAATCATCAATAGTTTTAGAAAGAAATTGAGCGGAGTTATTTATTCCATCAAGACTTTCAATTAAGAAGTTATCATCTAGAATATCCATCTCTTTTTGTAACTTCAATCCTGTTGCAGTTGTAGATATAGTTGAAAGTGGTTGTCTCCATTGGTGAGCAATATTTCCAATCATCTCTCCCATTGCTGCCATTTTTGATTGTTGTGCTAAGATATTTTGTTGTTTAGTATTTTCTATTAGGTGCTCTCTAATATCTCTTTTATATCTTCTAAACTTCTTTTGCAATATTTTTGAAAAGTACATTGAACTTAGTAATAGTATTATTAATAAGAATACAGATATTTCAAGGGTACTTTTTAAACTCTTTTGGTATTCGCTTTCTATTTCTTCTTTTTTGTTTTTTATAGCTTTTTTTAAATCATCTTCGTAAAAGCCAGTACCAATAATCCATCGCCAATCTTGTAAACCTCTAATAAAACTAATCTTTTTTATTGACTCTGCTCCATCTGGTTTTACAAATTGCGTATATTCATAAAAGCCAGAACCCCTTTTAGCTATTTTAAGTAGGTCTTTTGCTACTTTATTTACTTCTTTAGTATCATTGTTTGTAATAGCATCTTTTCCAATATACTCTTTTTTTATGTGACTTAAATATATAGAATCATAGTTAACTACAAAAAAATAACCGTTTTTATCAAAATGTAGGGCCTTTATATGTTTTAAAATCTTTTCTTTTACTGCTTTTTCATACTCTTCAAGATATTCTCCAGTTCCTATAAACCAATCAAAGGGTTTGAAGTTTTTAACATATCCTAATTTTTCTCTCATGATATCTGGCTGGTTTGGATTATACCAGTACCAAGAATAAAAAGTTGACTCTTTTTTAGATAAAAGTTCTTTCATCTCTTGGATAATAAAAGTTCCCTTTGAGTCTTTATGGTTTATAAAGTTAGTTCCTTCTAACTCTTCATTATAAGGTAAAAGAAGATTTTTACCTGATTTTTCATATATAAAATAGTATCCTCGTCCTTCATTAAAACGAACATCTCTTAGGGCATCAATTATAAGTTTTTTTATTAGTTGGGGATTCTTATCTTTATTTCTTTTATAGATTGATTGAGCAACTGAGTGTGCATTATCAACTGCACTTTTAATTGAGTGTTCTAGCTCTTTTTTTGTATAAGTTCTTTCTTTTTGAATAAAATTATAAATAGAATCAACTCTTGTTTTGATTTGATTTTTATTTTTTTGAATGTATTCTTGTGTGATTTTATTCTTTTCTTTTTCAAAAGTATTATTTTTGTCAATAAATTGATAGATAATAATAAATAAAGATAAAATAATAATAAAAAAAGAAGGTGTATATTTAATTATTTTTAAAAATTGTTTTTCATTTTCGAATATCATCTTTTATAACCTAGTGATTGTTACAAATTATAACTACTATGTAGTTAAACTTTGATATACTTTTATCAAGAAATGGAGAAAAATGAAAAAAAACTTTAGTAAAAAATCATTATCAGAAATTTATACTTACTTTAATAATAAAAAAAATGAAAAAATAATAAAAGTCATAGTTTTGAATCCAGACATAAGTTCAAATGCTTATGCAGGAGAAAAAATAGTTATAGAAAATGAAGAGTTTATTTATAGGTCTTATAAATCATGGGTTGATTTGGCTCAAACTTTTTATTTTAAGATGTTAACTCCAAAACTAATAGATGAAAATTTTGTAGAGTTAAGCTTTTTAAAACTTGAAGATAGAACTTTTCATTCAAGTAAGGAAGTAGAAGAAAAGTATGGAGCTGACTCTTTATTTTCAAAGATAAATAAAAATGAAGAACCAGAGTTTTTTCATAGTTTTTTACAAGCTCTAAAAAACTCTAAAATAAATAAGAGAAAAAGAGTTTTAAATCTTGGTGTTAACAATGCTGAAGAGTTCGAGTTAATAAGAGATTCTTTTAATAAAGAGTTTAGTGATATTGAATTTGTTGGTATTGATTATTGTCTTTCTGCTATTGAAACTGCAAAAAAGAAGTTTCAAAACAATAAAAATGTAAAATTTTACGCCCATGACATAAATACTCTAGATGAGTTAAATCTAGGAAAATTTGATATGATAATTTCAATTGGAACACTACAAAGTTCTAATTTGGATTTCAATGCAATTTTTATGCATATTGTACAAAACTATCTTGAAAAAACAGGAGCTTTAATTTTAGGTTTTCCAAATTGTAGATGGTTAGGTGGGGAAGTGATTTATGGAGCAAAAGCTCCAAACTATAGTTTTAGTGAGCAGTCGTTACTTTATAAAGATGCATTTTTTTGCAAAAAATATTTGCAACAAAAGAAATTTAGAGTAACACTTACAGGTAAATATTATACGATACTGACTGCTACTTCAATAAGAGCGAAATAGTATAAAGTTTTTATGTAAAGTTTTGTTTACACAGACTTTACACAAGAAAACTATAAAATACAGAAAAAATATAGGATTTTAAAGAAAATGAATAGAGTAAATTCAAGTCTTGTTCTTTTAATGTTTGTTATAGCTTCAATGGCTACATTAGGCTCACTATTTTTTAGTGAGATTATGGAGTTTGTTCCTTGTAGCATGTGTTGGTATCAAAGAATTTTTATGTATCCATTGGTTTTAATATTTTTAGTTAATCTTTTATATCCAGATGATAAACTATTTAAATATGCAGCTCCATTAGTTCTTGTAGGTTTAGGGTTTGCTCTTTATCATAACTTACTAATGTGGGAAATCATTCCAGAAAGTGCAGTACCTTGTAAACAAGGTGTTCCTTGTTCAACTGAATATTTTGAATACTTTGGATTTATTAATATTCCATTTTTATCATTACTAGCTTATGGAACAATTGCAGTATTACTATTAAGTTTACAAAAAAATAGAGCATAAAGGAGAAATTTGTAGATGAAGAGACTATCTTTAATATTTTTATCAGTATTTGCCGTATTGGTTTTTGCAGGGTGTGATTCAAATGATGAAGCAGTGAAAGTTATAGAAGATAATACAAGTTTTGAAGAACTAAAAAAACAAAGTAATAAAACATATAAATTAAAAACTACAGACGGAAAAACAATTACTCTAAAAGTAGAAAATGATGTATTAACATCTGAACAGTTAAAAGGAAAATATGTATTACTTAACTTTTGGGCAACTTGGTGTCCACCATGTATTAAAGAAATGCCTGTATTTAATAAGTTATATGAGAAGTATCAAGACAAATTTGAGTTAATAGGAATTTTATTTGAAAAAGATAAAGACCTTGAAGAGTTAGCTTTATTTATGGAAGAACATAATATTAAATTTCCAGTTGTTACAGGAGAAGAAAACTTTAGAATGGCAAAAGCTTTTGATGATGTAAATAAGATTCCAGAATCTTTTCTTTATGGAAAAGATGGAAGATTTTTAAAGAAATATATAGGTGAAGTTGGAGAAAAGGACTTAGAAAGCTATCTTAGTAAATAGTTTATGAAGTTTATTTTAGTATACTAATAATTATTTTTTTACACTTAAAGGACAGTATACTATGAGTGACTTCTTAAGCCTTATAAAAGAATCAAACTACAATTTATTAGAAATTTATAAACAAGCTCCCAATGAGACTTTAATAGTAGTTGCAGTGCTATTAGCTTTAATAGCACTTGCATACTTTTTTATTAACCACACCATAAAAAAATCAATTGTTTTAAAAGAGTTAGCAAAAGTTGATGAGATAAATACATTTGATGAACTAAATGCAAAGCTTGTACTTTTTGCAAATGAAGTACCCAAAAGAGGTGAAGCTGTTGCAAAAGCACTAGATGAAAATAAAGATAAAATATTATTTAAGTCATTAAAAATACTATCAGCTTTTTCTATCAAAGATAAAATCAAAAAATATCAAACTATTAGTAAAAGATTTAAACAATTATCAAATAGTACTGCTAAATACAATAATGATAAATTAACTTCTTTTTTTAAAAACAAGTCTTTACAACTATTAAGTAATCACTTAGCAAAAGATATAGATGATTATTGTTCAACAATACATTTTTGTGAAGCTGAGGTAGAAAATGTAAATGCGATTGTGCAATATGCAAATAAACAAAACTCTCCTTGGCAAATCTTAGATGTTTTATTTAAGAATTTAAATAGTTTCTCTTTCTCTTATAACTTAGAACTTTTCAAGTTTACTGAAAAACTTGATAAGAAAAACTCAAAACAAGTATATGATTATTGTATAGAAAAAGTTAATGATCTTTTTACAAATGGTAAAAGTGAAGTATCTGTTAATATTTTAGAGTACCTTTATGAAAAGCAAGAGAAAGAAAAAGTATATGAATATATTAAAACTTTAACTAAAGCTTCTTATTTACAATATTTATATAAAGTTTTATTTGATAATAAAGATGATTTACATTTAGACTTAGCATTTATTGCAAATCCTACACAAATAGAAAATGAGTATAAAGAGTATATTGATAATTCTTTAACAACAAATTGGAGAGATAAAGAGCATATTGAGTTTGTTTCAAAGTCCCCTGGAGTTTTAGATGTTTTAGGGCATACAGAGTTTAGAAGTTTAATTGAAAGAGTTGATAGAATTAAAACTGATATAGAAAATAATAAAAAGATAGAAGAGGCCTTAACTATTGCAAAAAGAGCAGAATCTATTGCAATAGAAGCAAAATCTTTTAATCAAAATGGTTCTAAAAAGAAAAAAGAGAAACCAGTAGTTCAGCCAAAGGTTGATTAGGAGTTTTTTTGGAAGTTTTACTTGTTATTATAGGTTTATCTCTTATTGCATTTTTAGTATTTTATTTTGGTAATAATACAAAACAAAAAGAGTATCGTTCAAGTGCTTTAAAAAAAGAAGAACTGATACAAAAATATGAAGATGAAATGAAAGCTATAATTGAAGAGTATAAAGATGACCCTGATACTTTAACTATAAAAAAGATTGAGTACTTAAAAAAAGCAAGTAATAAAATTCACAATAATATATTTTTTAGTGATAGTGAAGCAAAAGCCTTAGTTCAAAGACTTGCTTCTTTATAGTTTAAAACTCAGCGCTAGCTACCCAGTTATCTGGTTCTTCCAAAAATAAAACAATCTCTTCTAAGACTTTTTTGTGTTTTGTCTCTTCATGGGCAATCTCAATGAAGATTTGTCTTTCTTGTTCATCTTCAATATCTTTAGATTTTTCTATATAAAAGTTATGTGAGTTTTCTTCTCTTTTAATTGCATCTTTGTAGTAGTTAATTTGTTTTTCATCAAAGTTTACATTATCTTTTTCATTAGCAAGGGTTTTAAAGATTGTTTGAGTATCAGTAATTAGATTTAGATTATCAACATCTAGCTTCTCTTTTTTCATCATACTTCTAAAGACATTGTAGTGTTTAACTTCTTCTTCTGCAAGCATAGTGAAGATTCTTTTTAATCCAGCATTTGGTGACATTTCAGCCATTTCTCTGTAATAAGCTTCACCTTCTTTTTCTACCTTCATTGCATACTCATAGACATTCATCTTCTTCTCCTTTATGCGTAACAACTAGTGTTACTATAATATCTAACAAAGAAAATAATGTCAATGAAATATAAGCTTTTAATTATAAGGTTGACTAATAGGTGGAAAACTCTCAAAAGATTTTTTTATTGCACTATGAATTGATGCTTTATACTTAGAAGCTTGTGATGGTGCTGCAAATTGAATGAAGTCTTCAGACCACTCAATTGTTTTTTCTCTTTTATAAACAAAAGCAACATTTTTGCTTAGTTCATCTTTACATCTTCTATAAATAGTTTGGGCATAGTTGTTAATATAAATAAACTCTTTTGGATTTATTTTTTCTCCCCAAGCAAAGAATACAAACTTTCCTTTTGGAATAATATTTTTGCAATCTAAATACATAATATCTCTATCAAACTCTGTATTTTGTTGTGAGTAGTAAATCTCTAAGTCTTGGTCAAACTTCATAAGTAAAGAAGAAGCGTCTATATTTTTTTCCATTAAGTTAAATAGGTTTACTATTTCTACAAGTTTACCTTCAAATTGATTGCCTATGGCATGTTTAAATAGTGTGATGTAATCTTCACATTTTAACTCTACCATTTCGTCATATTGGTCAAAATCTTGGTCTAATAAATATTTATTAGAATCATATCCAACTGGTGTAACAAGTGGACTATAAAGAATAATTGTTCCAACTATATTTTTCTTTTTGTCTTTGTTTGTTTTAATTAATTGTTTAAGCTGCTTAGCATCAATTTGTTCATCTTCTTTGTTAAAATATAAGTAACTAGAAGTTAAAAACACTTCTTCATATTTAGTTTCTAATGTTCCAAAATATTGCATAAAAATCCTTGTATTAGTGATGAAATAGTATCAAAAGTAAGCACAGAGTTTGTTAAAATAACAATAATCTTAAATAAGACTAAAATACTCCTATTTGTTTTTGCGTGTGATTTTTGGTTAAGAGTAGTTTGATAAGATTTCAATACATTAAAAAATTTTGATGTAAACTACACAGCCAAATTTAATGAGAGTTAGCATTATATTATTCTTCTCCTTCGCTAATGCTGCTCTCATTAATATATTAAAAATCCAACCTTTTTATAGTATAATCCATTTTTTAATTATTAGGATAACTTATGAGATATGAAAATATGAACTCTTTTATTGTTATGGATATTGTAAGAGATGCTTTAAAATATGAAGATACTATACATTTTGAAATAGGGCAACCTGATTTAAATCCAAACCCAAAGGTAAAAGAAGCATTAAAACAAGCAGTTGATAATAATAGATTTTCATATACTGAAAGTTTAGGACTAAAAAGTTTACGTGATAAAATAGTAACTCACTATAAAAAAGAGTATAGTGTAGATATTGATTCCTCTCAAGTATTACTAACTCCTGGTACTTCAGGAGCTTTTTTAGTAGCATATACTTTAACATTGAAACAAAATGGAAAACTAGGACTTAGTGATCCTTCTTACCCTTGTTATAAGAACTTTGCAAATATGCTTGATATTGAACCTATTTTTATGAATATTGATAAATCATGTGATTATGAGTTAAAAGTTGAACATTTAGAAAAACAGAACTTAGATGCTCTTCAAATCTCTTCTCCTTCTAATCCAACTGGAAATATTTATGGGGATAAAAATTTAAAAGAGTTAATTGAATATTGTGATAAAAATAGTATCTCTTTTATCTCTGATGAGTTATATCATGGCTTAGTTTATGAAAAGAGTTCTTCTACTGCTTTGCAGTTTAGTGAAAATGTTTTTGTAATTAATGGCTTTTCTAAATATTATTGTATGCCAGGACTTAGACTTGGTTGGATTATAGTTCCCAAAAATCTAGTAAGAGAAGCTGAGATTATAGCTCAAAATATTTTTATCTCTGCTCCAACTCTTTCTCAATATGCAGCATTAGAAGCTTTTGATTATGAGTATTTAGAAAATATTAAAAACACTTTTAAACAAAGACGTGATTATTTGTATAAAGAATTAAATGATATTTTTACTGTTGATGCAAAGCCTGATGGAGCTTTTTATCTTTGGGTAGATGTTTCTAAATATACAGATGATAGTTTTGCTTTTGCAAAAGAGTTATTAGAAAATATTCATATTGCTACAACACCTGGAAAAGATTTTGGTACTAATAAAACCAATAGATATCTAAGATTTGCCTATACAAGAGATATAGAGCATATGAAAGAAGGAATTAAAAGATTAAAAGAGTATTTACAAAGTAGATAAAAGCTCTTTTAATTCATCAAGTTTCTTAATATGATAGTTTGCTTTTGAAAAGTCATGGCTTTTTGTAAACTCATTATAAACTATAGCACACTCAATGCCAGAATTATATGCTGAAGTAAGACCTCTTTGTGAATCTTCAACTACTATAGTTTCTTCTTTACTTGCATTAAATTTTTTAAGACCTGCAAGGTATGGATCAGGGTGAGGTTTTGCTTTTGCATACTCTTCAACACAAAGGGTAAAGTCCATAAAATCAACTATTCCTCTACCTTTGTGAATTAAATCAAAATCAACTCTTCTAGAAGTAGTAATAATAGCCATTTTATAGTTCTGTGATAATTCTTCTAATAGTGGTCTTACACCTTTGATTTCAATATCTTTAGTTGTAAGAAACTCTTGATAGAACTCATCTCTTTTTTCTCTTTGCTTATCAACAATTTCTTTTGGAATACCTTGTTCAAATGCAATTTCCCAAGCTGTTCCACCCCTTGCCATGATTTCTAAGTAAGTATCTAGTTCAAGGGTTAGATTTAACTCTTTTAATGCTTTGACATTAGCTTCGTAGTACCATTTTTCTGTTTCTACTAAAACCCCATCATTATCAAAAAGAATATATTTCTTTTTATTTGTCATCATACTTTTCAAACTCTTCATCATAAAAGCATCCAAGTTGACAGTGCGTAACTTTTATATCTGAGTTATTAATTGTTGAACCAACTTTTCTTAAGCTAGCACCTCTATCCCTTGCAGTATACCATGCAACTTCACATTCAACTTTTTTATTTTGAGCAAAGTTTCTTGAAAGTTTGTCATATATATTATCATCAAGTTCAGAAAAAGATATTTTCCCAAATACTCCTAATTCACAGTTCGTAATTTTTATATTCATTGACTTTGTAACTTGTGCCATATCTTTAGGTTTCATACCTATTAACCTTGCAACTTTAAATGCTTTTAGACAGGATAATTTGCCTTCTTCATCAAGATTTGTTAATAGTAATTCTTTTTGAATATTATCAAGTTTTTTCATTAATTTATATTGCCTTAAAATTTTTTGAAATTATATAATTATATCATAACATACGTGTAGCAAATGTGATACTTTTGTACAATTTATAAAATATTTACTAAAAAAAAAGTAGAGCAAGGAGAAAGCTCTACTTTTTAAGGAGATTGTTTGTTCGCAAAAATGCTATGAGTAGGTTCGCGGCTACTCATTGCTTAATAAAATTATAATAGTTAAGTATTAATGAGCAGTAACAAAAAATTAATGATTCGTTAACGCTTTTAAAATCTCCCATTTACTCTTTGGTGCTTCATAGTTTATAAAACCTTTATATATCTCCTGTATATCGTCACTTACAATAATTGAATCCAAATGTTCTTTTAGCATAAAACCTTCATTTACAGCATTTTGTAAAAAAGCTAATAAATTATCATAATATCCATTTACGTTAAAAAAAGCACAAGGTTTAGTGCTATATCCAACTTGAATTGAAGTTAATATTTCTGAAATCTCTTCTAAAGTACCAAAACCACCAGGATAAGCAATGAAAGCATCTGCTAATTCTTCCATCTTTATTTTTCTTTCTCTCATGCTATTTACTTTGAAGATGTTTGAAAGTTTTTCGTTTTCTAACTCTTTTTTTGCAAGGTCATGGGTTATTACTCCATATACAGGAATACTCTTTTTTAAAGCATAGTTTGAAATAACTCCCATAAGCCCAGATTCACTTCCACCATAAACTATTGAACAGTTTTCTTTAGCTAGGTAATCAACCATCTTTAAAGCTGTTATTCTGTAGATCTCATTTTTACCAAAGTTTGAACCACAATATATTGCAATATTCATTTATTCAAGACTTTTAATTTTTTTATTACCATAAGGTTTAAAAAGAATTAATAGTTTTGGAAGTAAAAGTAGGGCAGAACTTAAAATAGTTGCCATTACAATAACTGTTAATAGTCCAAAATAAATAGTTGGAATAAGGTTTGAAAGTACTAAAATAGAAAAACCAACAATTACTACTAAAGAAGTATAAGTCATAGCATAACCGATACTTTCATGACTTCTTTTCATAGCTTCCATATAATTATGGTCTTTTTTATACTCTTCATGGAATCTATGTATGTAGTGAATTGTATCATCTACCCCAATCCCAATTGAAATAGCAGCAATAGTAATTGTCATAATATCTAAAGGAATAGTAAGCCATCCCATAATTCCAAATATAATAGAGATAGGAACAATATTTGCTAGTATTGCAATTGTCGCTATTTTAAATGATTTAAATAAAATTAAAAACATTATAAATAAAATGACAACAACAAACCCTAAAGTTTTGATTTGTGAGTCAAATAGTGATTGCAACATATTATTATATAAAACCATTAAATTTGATAATCTAAACTCAACACTTGAACTGTTGATAACAGCAGGAAGTTCATTGTTTATTCTTTTTAATAGTTCATCTCTTCTTAACTTTGGATTTGAATCAACGATTCTTGTTGTAATTCTTGCTTGATTGTGTTCAATATTTATATACGGACTTAAAATTATTTTTTTATACTCTAGGGGAAGTTTTTTATAAAGTAATGCAAGAGTAAAACTATCTAACTCTTTTCCTTCATTTAAAGTTTTTCCTACTTTTAAAAGAGTAGCCAAAGATTGTACTTTTCCTATTTCATCAATGCCTTCTAAATAGTTGTGTACTCTGAGAATTATATTTAGTTTATCCCTTGTAAACCAGTATTGTTCGTCATTTTTATCAACGGCAAATTCATCTTCAAAAGAGTCAAAGCCAGAGTCATCGGTTGTTTCTTTAGCTTTTTCTTTTTCTTCATCCTTGAAAGTAATTACAACATCTAAAGGAGTAGTTCCTCCTAGTTTTTCATCAATTACTTTCATCCCTTTGTATATTTGTGTTGATTCTTTAAAATAGTTAATAAAACTATTTTCAACTATAAGTTTAGAAGCACCTGTAAGAGAAAAAATCACGACTAAAATACTTGCTAATATAATTTTCTTACCATGGTTTTCAACAAGATACTTAGATAAAGTAATTATATTTAACTTGAAGTTAGACTCTTTTGGACTTTTAACTTTTTTTAGTAGTATTAGAATTGATGGAAAAACTATAAATGAAATGATTAATGAGATAGCAATACCTGTACTCATCATCCAACCTAGATTTTTAACTGGTTGAATGCCAGATAAAACTAATGAACCAAAACCTGCAATAGTTGTAATAATCGCAAAGAATGAAGGGTTTAGTTTTGATAAAATAGTATTTATTACTAACTTATATTGTGAAGAGTTAGGATAAATAGAATTAAGCTCTCTATATCTTACTATCAAGTGTAAAACAATAGATATTGTAATAATTAATTGTAAGGCAATAAAGTTTGAAGAAATAACTGTTACTTCCCAAGCAAAAAAGCCTAAGGCTCCAGTTGTTGAAACTACTGAAAGAATACAAATTAATAAGGGTAGAGTTATCCAAATCATTTGTCTAAAGATAATCCATAAAATAAGAATTAAAAGTAAAACCAAAGTTGAGCCATAGATAACTAAATCATTTTTTACAAAAGTGATAATATCATCGGCAATCATATTAACTCCACCTAAAAATAGGGAAGCATTATCTTTATACTTTGCAATAGTAGTTCTTATCTCTTTTATTGTTTGGCTATTTTCTTCTCTTTGTTTATCTCTAAAGATTTTAAACTCTGCTTGAATTTTATTTAACTGTTCTTCTTCTTTTTGAGATAGAGCATTTTCTCTTTTTTTATCTAATAGTTTTTTTCTTTTGTCAATAAATTCAAAATATTTTTTATTTTCTTTAAGATTTAAAACAAGTGCAGTTGTTTTAAAATCAGAACTAACTAATGCATTTTTATATAATTCAGAAGTTAAAAACTCTTCTTTTACAAGTTTTTTATCTGGATTGCTATTTTGTAAAGTTCTTATATTATCAACAAGTTTTGTTAACTTTTGAACAGGCGATTGAAGTAAAGGAACATTTAAAATAGAAGTAACTGAGGCAATACTCTCTATTTGTGTTAATTCCTCTGATAATTTTTTTATCTCTTCTAATGTTTCATCATTTAGCAAATCTTTTTTGGGAGAATAAGTAACTAATAGAAAATCAGGATTATAATATAGTTTAGAAACTTTTCTAGCAAATTGTAAGTCTTTGTCATCATCAAGTAGCAGTGTTTCTGATGAAGCATCTATTTCTAACTTCGTAGAGTAATATCCTAAGAATATTACTCCTAATAAAAGAATAAAAACTGTTTTAAATGGGTGTTTAATAACAGTTAAATCAAAAAACTTTTTAGTCATCTTATCTATTTTTTACTATTTAAGTTTTTAAATAATTCATCAAAAGATTTATCTTTTAAAAATCCTGCAAATTGTTGTCTGTAAGTTTGGATAATACTTACTCCAAGTAGCTTGATATCATAAATTTTCCAGTCATCTTTTGCTTGTTGATAGAATTTATAGTTGATATCAAAATTCTCTTTTTCTCCTATAAGTACAGTGTTAAGTACAACTCTATTTTTCTTTGGTTCTTGTGTTCCAAGAAACTTAATCTTTTGATTTGTATATAAATCAAGTTTATGAAGATAAGATTTTTTTAGAACTTTAGTAAATAAAGTTGTAAACTCTTTTTGCTTTTCATCTGAAAGAGTATTCCACTCTTTCCCTAATGATAATCTTGACATTAAAGTATAATCAAAAATAGGGTCCATTATAGAGACTATTTTTTCACTTTTATCTTCTTGTTTTATTTGATCATTTTTTAAAATTGATAATACTTCATTAACTTTTTTAACCATAAATGGTTCTATTTCTTCTTTTGTTACTGCAAATAGTAATGTTGTAGAAATTAGAAATAGTAGAAAATATTTTTTTAACATTGTTTATTCCTTAATCTCTTTTTCTCTTCTTTGATTGTATGCATTTTTTAATAATGAATACAAGTCAATAGCATCTCTTGTAAATGCTTCATATCTTCCTTGGTTTAAAGAGATATTATTTACAATATTTAGTGTTTGAATTCCTATAGTCTTTTCTGTTCTATTTGGTATTTTATAATCTAATGAACCTGCATCAGTTAATGGAGAGATATAACCATCTGCCACTAAGCCAAAAGTATCTCTTATATTTGATGGTCCTAAAAATGGTAATACTAGGTGAAAACCTTCTCCTGCACCATAAAATCCAAGAGTTTGACCAAAGTCTTCTTTTCTTTCTTTTAGATTCATTTTTGTAGCAGGATCCATTAATCCAGCTATTCCAATAGTAGAGTTAATAGCAAATCTTCCTAACTCTTCAAAGGCATGATCAAATTTTAATTGAAGAATATTGTTTACAAATCTAATTGGAAATTTAATATTATCAATAAAGTTTGAAATACCAGTTCTAGCAACTTCAGGAACAACTTTTGCATAACCATCTGCTGTTGGTTCTAATACGTTCAAATAAATATAATGATTAAAAGATGTCATTGCACGGTTATAGCCTTCAAGTGGATCGAAGCTTTCTTTAGGAGTAGTAAATTCACTAAACTCACTATTTAAATCATCTTTTTCTAGTTCTTGCGCAAAACTAATGCTAACAATCATTAAAAAAAGAACAATAAACTTTTTCATTTTAACTTTTCCTTGTGTGTGTGTAAAGAAAGATAGAATAGCTAAAAATATTATAAAAAAAGCTTAATATCAAAAATAATTATTAAGTACTCTTATAGCTTGTAACGGATCTACTTGGACACCATGTATTCTAAAGGAGAAATGTAAATGTGGGCCAGTAACTCTACCTGTGCTACCACTTAAACCAAGAATATCTCCTTTTTTTATAAGGTCACCTTCTTTATAATACATTTTACTTAAATGGTAATACCCAGAGTAGATACCATTTCCATGGTCTATTACAATAGAATTTCCTGCATAAAATCTATTTTTTGCAATAACTACTTTTCCATCATTACTTGCTTTTATTTTAGTACCTACAGAAGCTCTATAATCTGTTCCACTATGATAAGATTTAAGTGTTCCATTATAAACTCTTTTTTTACCAAAATCACTAGTAATTTTAGTTTCAAGGGGATAAATAAATTTCTCTTTAATGTATAGTTTGGAAGTGGTTGTTTCATAGATTTTCATTGCTTCTTCATACTCTTTTGAAACACGTTGTTTATCTTTTTCATTTAATACAACTTTTGAACTATCTACGTTTATAACTTCACTTTTATAATTCCCATCAATAACTTCAATAGGAATACCTTTAAAAACTTTTTTTTCATTCTCAATATATGAAATGATGATTTTATATTTTTTTAGTTCTTTATAATATGAGATTGGAATTAGAGCATAATAACTATCTTTTTCTTTTGAAAAAGCAAAAAAATTGATGTTATGTTTATCTAATGTTAATTTTGGCTCTTTGATATTTTTTTTAACAATTTTAAGAAAAATAGTATTTGCATTTTCTATTTTTTTTGAAGAAATTTCAATGGCAAATATTAATTGATTAATAATAAATAAAAGTATAAATATTTTTTTCATGAAATAATCTTATCGAAAAAATATTATTACTATCTTATAAAGCTATTATCTCAAAAAGGGTATACTACGCAAAAATTAAAGTTTATGGAGTTTTTATGGGTAGAGCCTTTGAATATCGAAAAGCAGCAAAAATGAAAAGATGGGGAAATATGTCAAGAGTTTTCCCAAAACTAGCAAAAGCAATCGAAATTGCAGCAAAAGCTGGTGGTGGTGATCCTGAAATGAACCCAGTTTTAAGAACAGCTATTCTTAATGCAAAATCACAAAACTTACCAAAAGCAAATATTGAAGCAGCTATTAAAAGAGCTACAGGAAAAGATGCAAAAAACTATACTGATGTTAATTTTGAAGGTAAAGGACCTCACGGGGTACTTGTATTTGTAGAATGTGCAACTGATAATAACACAAGAACAGTAGCAAATGTAAAAATGCACTTTAATAAAAATGGTGGTCAAGTTGTTCCAACTGGTTCTTTAGAGTTTATGTTTGATAGAAAAGCTATCTTTGAGTTTGATAAACCAGATATGGATTTAGAAGAGTTAGAGTTAGAACTTATTGATGCAGGATTAGAAGAGCTTGAAGAAGAAGATGGTTTATGTATTGCACTTGCAAACTATACTGACTTTGGAAATATGAATACAAAATTTGAAGAGCTTGGAATTGAGCTTAAAAAAGCTGAGTTAAAAAGAATTTCAAATAATCCACAAGAGTTTACAGAAGAACAACAAGAAGAGATTGGAAAGTTATTAGAAAAACTTGAAGATGATGATGATGTTCAAGCTGTATTTACTAATATGGAATAAAAAATAACATAGTTTAACTATGTTATTTTTTCTTTTCTATATTTTTTATTATATTTTTAATTTTTGCAATTCTAGTTTCTGAACTAGGGTGAGTAGAAAGAAATTCTATACTCTCTTTTTTGCCTTCATTCATATTTTCCCAAAACTTTACAGCTTCATTTAAATCATATCCTGCTTTAGCCATAAGATAAATTCCTATTTCATCAGCTTCATTTTCTTGCATTCTTCCATAAGGCATTAAAACTCCATATTGAGAACCTAAACCATAAGCTATATTAAATGATTTTGTATATTCTGGTGCCTGAGTTGATATTGCAATATTTCCTAAGATTTGAATACCTTGTGAAACCATATTTGTGCTTATTCTTTCTGCTCCATGTCTTGCAAGAGCATGTGCTATTTCATGGGAAATAACAGTTGCAAGTTGGTCATCATTTTTGGCTACTTTTAATATACCAGTATAAACAACAACTTTTCCCCCTGGCAAACAAAAGGCATTTTTAGCTTTATTCTCAATTAGATTAAATTCCCAATCATAGTTTTTATTTGCAACTTTTGCTATTCTTTTACCAATCTCTTTTACTCTTTTTGAATCCTTAGTATTTTCAATAACTTTTGATTCTTTTAAAGTTTTTTCATAACTTTGCTCACCTAAAGCTAACTCTTTTTCATCAGAGATTAATATCATTTGGCTTCTATTTGTATATGGTGTTTTACTTGTACAACCAACAATTAATAGTACTAAAAAAAATACTGAAACTATTTGTTTGATTTTCACTTTGTCTCCTTTTATTTCTAATTTTATCAAAAAGAAAATTATTTTAAGAAAATTAGTGTAGAATTATTTTTTTATTTAGGAGATATATATTAAATGAATCATACAAAAGGAAACATTTTAGGTCTTATAACAATTCTTTCCTGGTCATCTCTTGCTTTATTTACAGTTTATTCAGGAAAAATTCCTGCTTTTTTATTATTAACAATCTCATTTTCAGTAGCTTCTATTATTGGCTTATTAATGTTATTAAAACAAAGAAGAAGATTAAGAGAGTTATTAAATGTACCATTAAAAGCTTATATTGTTGGGGTAGTAGGACTATTTGGATACCATTTTTTCTATTTTTTAGCCATAAAAAATGCACCCGCAGTAGAAGCAAATTTGATTAACTATTTATGGCCTTTATTAATTGTAGTTTTTTCTGCACTTTTACCAAATGAAAAGTTAAAATGGTTTCATATAGTAGGTACAATATTAGCATTAGCAGGTGCATTTTTATTAGTATTAAAAGATGGAAGCTTAGAGTTTGATGCAAAATATACTTTGGGTTATAGTTTTGCTTTAGTTGCAGCTCTTCTTTGGTCTTCTTACTCTGTTATTTCAAAAACATTAACTCATGTGCCAACTTTTGCAGTTACTGGATTTTGTATTTTAACAGCTATTTTTTCTTTTACTTCACATTTAATATTTGAACAAATGTATTTGCCAACTTTTGTTGAGTTTATTTCTGCAATTATGTTAGGACTTGGACCAGTTGGTGGAGCTTTTTATTTATGGGATTTTGCTCTAAAAAATGGAGACATAAAAGTTTTAGGTTCCCTTGCTTATTTAGCACCATTGTTGTCAACTTTATTATTAGTGGTAGTTGGAATTTCAAATATGACAACAACAGTTGCAATAGCTTGTGTCTTAATTATATTAGGTTCAATAATTAGTTCAAAACAGTATCTGCGACTTATTAAAAACTATATTTTTAAATCTTGATTACATAAATACCTTCAAAATCAACGCATACTTTTTCATCTTCGATAATTTGAGACTTGATTCTTAAAGAAGCACTTCCTTTTGAGTCAAGTTTCTCTTTTACTCTTTTTATTTCTTCTTCATTAGGCATAGTTGTTTCACAATATAAGTTTTTAGTTACAGGTGCTCTATATGAGGTATCACTTTTAATTACCGCAATCATTGTATCTTTGAAGTTTAATTGTTCTTCAATTACTAAATAACAAGCACTCCAAGCTGAAATTGTTACAAGAGTACTTAAACTTCCTGCAAAACCTGTTTGTTTATCATTTATATTGGGTTCAATAGGTGCTGTTGTAATTAATTTATCTTCTTTAATCTCTTCTGGACTTATTTGCATGTATTTAGTTAATGGAATCTGTTTATGAAGTTTTTCTTTTAATTTTTTTAACAATTCAATCCTTTCTATATAAATAAAATTTATTAAAATAATATATTATCTTGATTATTTAAGTCAAAAATAAAAATATATTTTAAATATTGTATGTACAATAATTGTACACCAATGTACCTTAAATAAGCATAGATTCTTAAATTAAAGCTTTTTTACTTAAAACAGAGTAATAATTGTTGTATGAATAAACATAAAAATAGCTATTTAATGCTTTTTTTATTACTTTTTGTAACTTTTTTTTTAAGAATAAAAAATTGTCGAATGCTTAACAGAAATTGTACATTAAAGAAAATAAACATTATGCTATACTAGTGCTACAAATTTATTAGGAGATCTATATGAGTTTATTAGCTACTTATAAAGCGCATACTGAAGAAAGATTAAATGAAGGTGGATTACCACCGTTAGCATTAACTGCTGAAGAAACTGCAGAATTAGTTGAATTATTAAAAGCTAATCCAGTAGAAGAAGCAGAGTATTGCTTAGAATTATTTAAAAACAAAATTAACCCAGGTGTTGATGATGCTGCATACGTAAAAGCTGCATTTTTAAATGATATTGTACAAGGGAATGTTGCATGTTCTGTTATTTCTAAGACTGAAGCTGTTGAAATCTTAGGAAAAATGATGGGTGGATTCAATGTAACTCCGTTAATTGAAGCACTTAAAGTTGATGAAGTAGCTGATATCGCTGCAACACAATTAAAAAATACTATCTTAGTATATGATGCATTCAATGATGTAAAAGATTTAATGGATGCTGGAAATGCTAAAGCTAAAGAAGTTATTGAGTCATGGGCAAACGCTGAGTGGTTCACTAATAAACCAGCATTAGAAGAAGAAATCAAATTAACTGTTTACAAAATTCCAGGTGAAACTAATACAGATGATTTATCTCCTGCAACTGTTGCATTTACAAGACCTGATATTCCATTACACGCAACTGCGATGTTACAATCAAGAATGGAAAAACCATTAGAAACAATGGAAGAGTTAAGACAAAAAGGTAACCCATTAGCATACGTTGGTGATGTTGTTGGTACTGGTTCTTCTAGAAAATCAGGTATCAACTCAGTTCAATGGCACATGGGTAGAGATATTCCAGGTGTTCCAAATAAAAGAACTGGTGGTGTTGTAATTGGTTCTATTATTGCTCCAATTTTCTTCAATACTGCAGAAGATTCAGGATGTTTACCAATTGAAGCTCCAGTTGATGAATTAGAAACTGGTGATGAAATTATTGTTAAGCCTTACGCTGGGCAAATCACTAAAAATGGTGAAGTAGTTTCTGAATTTAAATTAGCTCCAAATACAATGACTGACGAAATGAGAGCAGGGGGAAGAATTCCTTTAATTATTGGTAAAGGTTTAACTGCAAAAGCTAGAGAAGCATTAGGATTAGGTGCATCTGATATGTTCTTAGCTCCTGAGCAACCAGCTGATTCTGGAAAAGGTTTCTCTCAAGCACAAAAAATGGTAGGTAGAGCTTGTGGTCTTGATGGTGTTAGACCAGGTATGTATGTTGAACCAATTGCAACTACTGTTGGATCTCAAGATACAACTGGACCAATGACAAGAGATGAGATTAAAGAACTTGCAGCATTATCATTTGGTGCTGATATGGTTATGCAATCATTTTGTCACACAGCTGCTTACCCAAAACCAGCAGATATTAAATTAAGACATACTTTACCAGACTTCATCAATTCAAGAGGTGGGGTAACACTTAAGCCAGGTGATGGAATTATTCACTCTTGGTTAAATAGACTTTGTTTACCAGATACAGTAGGAACTGGTGGAGATTCACATACAAGATTCCCTATTGGTATTTCATTCCCAGCTGGTTCAGGTCTTATTGCATTTGCAGGTGTTACAGGTATGATGCCTTTAACTATGCCAGAATCTGTTCTTGTAAGATTTAAAGGTGAAATGCAACCAGGAATCACTTTAAGAGATTTAGTTAATGCTATTCCATACCAAGCTATTCAAGATGGATTATTAACTGTTCCTAAGAAAAACAAAAAGAATGTTTTTGCTGGTACAATTATTGAAATTCAAGGTTTACCAAATCTAAAAGTTGAGCAAGCATTCGAATTATCAGATGCAGCAGCAGAGAGATCAGCAGCAGCTTGTTCTGTACAATTAGATAAAGAACCAATTATTGAATACTTATCTTCAAACATTGCTTTAATTGAAAAAATGATTGAAGAAGGTTATGAAGATGCAAGAACTCTTCAAAGAAGAGCTGATAAAATGAAAGAGTGGATTGCAAACCCTGAGTTAATTCAACCAGATGCAGATGCAGAGTATAAAGAGATTATTGAAATCGATTTAAATACTATTACTGAACCAATCTTAGCTTGTCCAAACGATCCAGATGATGTTGATACTTTAACAAATATCTTAGCTGATGAAAATAGAATCCACAAAATTGACGAAGTATTCGTTGGTTCTTGTATGACTAATATTGGATTATTCAGAGCACTTGGAGAAGTTCTTAAAGGTGAGGGTGCTGTTCCTACTAAATTATGGGTTGCTCCTCCAACAAAAATGGATGAAGCTCAATTAACTGAAGAAGGATACTACGCTACATTTGCAGCAGCAGGTGCAAGACTTGAAATTCCTGGTTGTTCTTTATGTATGGGTAACCAAGCTTCTGTTACTGAAGGTGCAGCAGTATTCTCAACTTCTACAAGAAACTTTGATAATAGACTTGGAAAAGGTTCGCAAGTTTACTTAGGATCAGCAGAAGTTGCAGCAGTTACAGCACTTCTAGGAAGATTACCATCTAAAGAAGAGTATATGGAAATCGTACCTAAGAAAATTACTGAACAAAACAAAGATGGAGTTTATAAATACTTAAACTTCAACCAAGTATCTAAAGAGCATTTAACTACATTAGTTACTTCTAGATAATCTTACATTAAGACAAAAAGGTTTTAGCCTTTTTGTCTTTAATTAAAACTACTTAATCCATAAATATTTCTTTTAAAATTTTATATTTCTTAATATTATTTACTGTAATATACTTATCTACATGATTAAAAAAATACATAAAGGATAAAAATTGAGTTTACAAGTAAATGGAATTTTAGGATTTATTTTATTATTTTTAGACATTATAGCAATAATTAAAATAGTAAATAGTGGTGCTACAACAGTAAGAAAAGCAATATGGATTTTAATAATTTTATTCTTACCTTTTATAGGTTTAATTGCTTGGTATTTCCTTGGACCAAGAGGATAACGAAAAGAAGATATTTTATATCTTCTTTTTTACTTACTTACTTATTTCTTTTTCTTTTTCTATAATCAAAATAAATAAAAATAGCATATATTAAAATTCCTATAGCACTTATATAAGTTAAGCCCTCTTTTAAGTCACTAATATTACTTGAAAAGAATGTAATTGCTACAGCTAAGGGTGTTATTCCAATAATAGTTGCAAAGATAAATTTTAAATAATTCATCCTTAAGGCACCTGCAATTAAACTAACTCCATCATTTGATAAAAATGGAGATATTCTAAAAATGACTACACTAAGAAAACCATAATTATTTATCCAAAAATCTAATTTATCAAAACTTTTTTTACTGATATACTTTTTTAATGCATTTTCACTAAATGCATTTCCTATAACGTAAGCTAAGGTAGAAGCTAAGAATACTCCAATTAAACTAATTAAAATAGAAGGGATGAATCCATATACTAAAGCAGCGATAATCATAGGTAACCAAGAAGGGAATACTACTAAAAACAATTGAAAAATCATCACTAAAATCAAAATAATTGCACCCCAAATACCATATGATTTTATTTGGCTTGAGATTTCTTCTTTATTTCCTGACATGAAAACTTCCCATAGTTCATTTACATTGTTTTTAAAACTGTCATTTACAAAATATAAAACTATCATTATTAGTATGAAGATAAAACTTGTAATTATTGGAATGTATTTTATATATTTTTCACTAATACTCATTTAATATTTTCTCCTTCATTTTCAAATGAACATAATTCTAAACTTGTTAAGATAGCAAAATGATCAGAACCATAGTAAGGTAGTCTTTCAATCTTATTTACTTTGAAGTGTTTGCTATGAAATAAATGATCTAATGGCCATCTAAAAAACCAATATTTGGCATTATAAGTACTATAAATACCTCTTCCAACTCTTGGGTCTAAAAGCTTACTGATTTTTTTGAAGGTCTTAGTGGATTTTGACCAAGCAACGTCATTTAAATCTCCTGTTACAATAGTTGGTAACTCTTTTTCCTTTAAACTTTTTGCTAATATTATTAACTCAATGTCTCTATTAGTAGATTTCTCATTTTCCGTAGGACTTGGAGGTTTAGGGTGTAAAAAATGTGCTTTTATTCTTTGTTTAGAAGGTAAATGTATTTCTGAGTGTATAGATGGCACTTCATCTTCAACCAAATATTTTATTTCTGCACATTCTATTTTAAATTTAGAATAAAGGTGCATTCCATAAAGATTTTCTAAAGGACACTTTACATTATATTTATATTTTGACTCAATTTTATTTAATTTCTCTTCCCACCATTTGTTAGTTTCTAAGGTGATAATAATATCCGGGTCATATTTATTTATTAGTTCAATAAATTTTTCTGTATTTTTATTGTGCATTAAAACATTTGCTGTAAGGATGTCGATTGAATTATTTTTTTCTTTTGTATTTTCAACTTCTTTGGGATAAAAAATAGTATAGGGAAGAATATACATTATTTGATATAGTAAAACAACAGTTGTGCCAACAATTAAAAACAGTGAAAATAACTTTGATAAATCTAGAAAAATAATTTCAACACTTAATACTATAAATGAAGAAACAATAAGAATTAGTCTAGGAAACTCCCAAAATCTGATAGTCCAGTGTCTATGATTTAGAAGAGGAAGTAGGCTTGTAATCAATAAAAAAAGTAAAATAAAAAGAAATAGTATCTGTATATTATTCAAAAGTAACCTTTATTTAATAAAAATTTTTTAAAATATTAGCATAAATATATATAATTTTTATTATCAATATTTATTATTTCAAGGAATACAATTTTAAATGTAATGAAATAGTCTTATGAAAAATCATTCACTATTAATTAGAAATATAGTATTATTAAAAAAATAATTCTAAGGATTTATCATATCAACTACAAAAGAGACTAAAAAGAACAATATTATTGAAAATTCATTAAAACTTTTTTCTCAAAAAGGTTTTTATAATACGACAATTCCTGATATTGCAAGAGCTATGAAAATGAGTGTTGGTAATATGTATAACTACTTTTCTTCAAAAGAAGAATTAGCAAAATATGCAATTAAGTATTCTACTAATATTCTAGCTAAAGATTTAAGAGAAATTAATCAAATGGAAGCCTCTTCTAGGGATAAAATTTTTTTATTTACAAGAAAATATTTAGAAAATGTTCAAAAATCACCAGAAGTAATTGAGTATTTTTTAAGGGTTTATTTATCAAATAGAGAAGTTTTTAACAATGATTGTGAAGGTTTTTTATGTGTAAGTGAATTTGTAACTGAAGTAATGATTTTACTTGACGAAGGAGCTGCAAAAGAAGAGTTTAGGCAACAAGACTTTTTCCCGGCTTTTGCAATGATTATGGGTGCATTAGGTGGTTTTGCTTTTCTTTCTGGAGAAAAAGTTTTAGAAAAAGATATTTCAACTTATTCTGATGATGTTGCTGAAAATATCTATAGAGCTTTAAAAAGTGACGATTAATAAAATTAATTAAATAGAGATACTTTAAAGAGTTATCTCTATTTTTTGAAAGCAGTTTTTTGGTAATGATTAATACAAATAAAAAACCAAAAATAGTTTGGCTACAAGCTATAACATGTAATGGCAATACTCATTCACTTTTAAGTGCAAATGCAAATAGGTTAAAACTATTTTTAGATAGTTTTGATTTAGTTTATCACCCTTCATTAACTACTGATACTTTACTAGATGACTTACTTAAAGAAGATAAAGAGATTGACTTTTTACTTGTTGAAGGTGCAATTACTTCAAATAAAGAGTTTTATCAAATATCTGACCAAACTATAAGTGAAGTCTTAAAAAAGCTTGTTTTAAAATCAAAATATTTAATAGCTGTTGGTTCTTGTGCTTCTTATGGGGGAGTACACAAAAAATTTGAACAAAATAGTGATATTTGGGGTTTAAAAGAGGCTTTAGAAAAAGAAGACACTTCTTCTTTATTTCATCCAATAGTTAATCTTACAGGTTGTCCTGTTCATCCTGAGTGGATATTTCAAACTCTATTTTCACTAAAAGAGTATCAACAAATTGCTTTAGATGAAATGGGAAGACCTAAAGAAATCTATTCTTATTTAGCACACCATGGTTGTACAAGAAATGAATATTTTGAGTGGAAGGTTGAAGCAAAATCTTTTGGACTAAAAGAAGGGTGTCTTTTTTATGAACAAGGTTGCCGTGGTCCTATGACTCACTCAAATTGCAATAAAATACTTTGGAATGATGTAAACACAAAGACACGAGCTGGTATGCCATGTATTGGTTGTACAGAGTTTGATTTTCCTAGAAATAATATGCTTGAAACAAAAAAGAATATAGGAATACCTGATGAAGTGCCTTTAGGTGTTACTAAAAGAGCATATCTGTCTTTAGCTGGTGTTGCAAAGACTTTTAAAATAGATAGATTAAATGAAAAGATTATTAAATGAAAACTGTAGATATAGTAGAAAGAATAGAAGGTGAAGCTAAGCTTGTTTGTCAGTGGGAAAAAGAAAAGATATCAGATGTAAAAATACAGTTTTTAAACTTTAGAGGTTTTGAGTTCATCTTAAAAGATAAACCTGCTTTAGATGCACTTGTTTACACTCCAAGAATTTGTGGTATTTGCGGACAAGCTCATTTAAAAGCTACAGTAGAATCATTAGAAAATATTTATAAAAATCATAATGAAAAACTAACTTTAACAAATAAAGCAAAACTACTTAGAGAGATTGGATTAAATATTGAAATTATAGATTCACATATAAAATGGTTTTATATGTTTATTATGCCAGATGTCGTTAAGTTTTCAAATAATAGTTTAGATGAATATTCTGCTTTAAAAGGAAAAAAATGGCTAGAAGCTTCAAATATTGCAAGTGAAACTATTAAATCCTTAGCCATTATTGGAGGGCAGTGGCCACATACTTCTTATATGATTCCAGGTGGAGTAGTTTCAGACCCTACCTTATTAGATTTAGCAACAATGCAAAACTATATGGACCAAGCAATTAGATTTTATGAAAATAGTTTAGTAGGCAATGATTTAGATACTTATCTTAACTTTAATAAAAGTGAAGACTTATATAAAGTAAAAGGGGATTTAAAAGATTTTATAACAATTTCTTTTGAAAATGAATTTGAAAAAATTGGAAAATCATATGATAGACATTTGGTATTAGGAGATTCTCTTTCATTTGAAAAAGGAAAGATAAGCAAAAAATTAACTAAAAATATTGATTATGAAAATATAGAAGAATTTACGATGAATAGTTTTGATATTGATAAATCAAAAGTATCAAAGGAAGCATATACTTGGTCAAAAACTGCACTGTATGCAAATAACTTTTATGAAACAGGACCTCTTTCAAGAGCAGTTGTACAAGATAGAAGTTTTGTAAGTGATATTCATAAACATTATAGTGACTCAATGTTCACAAGAGTATTGGCAAGAATGGATGAATTAGGCTTCTTACTTTTTAAAACAAAAGAGTTAATAAAACAAATTGATATAAATGAAGAGTCTTTTATAAAACCACAAGTTTCCCTTAAAGATTTTAGATATGGAATTGGCCAAGCTTCTGTGGAGGCTTGCAGAGGTTCTTTGTATCATGATGTTGAAATTGAAAATGGTATTATTAGAAAATATGATGTTATAACACCTACTGTATGGAATTTAGGACCTGGGATTGATAATAAACTTTCAATTTCACAAAAAGCAATAGTAGGAACAGACTCTTTAGAAAAAGCAAAATTGATTCTAAGAAGTTTTGATGTTTGTTCTGTTTGTACAACCCACTAATTTTTGTTTCACTTTGAAACACTTTAATAAAAAATAAAAAAAACTTTAACCTCTATTTTACTTATGTATTTTTAGAACCAATATTTCTCAATTACCGATATAAATGAACGTTCATTTTATCGATGCTATACTAATGCTACCATTTTAACAAAAAATGTCATTTTTGATAATTTTAAATTAAGTAATAAATAGTTAATTTTACAATGATAATAAATGAATATTCATTTAAAAGCTTAAAGGAGAAGGGGATGATTGATTCTCAAGAGATGGTAAAAAAAGTTTTTACCCAGAATTCCGCTAGAATTGACACGAATAAAGGTGATGCTTATTATAATTCGCTTTTTGAAAAAGCAAAAAGTAGATTAGCTGCATTAAGAAAGCAACCTGCACTTAAAGATATCGATTTAATGGAGGTTGTAGAAAGTGAAGGTGTAAATAGAAGAGACTTTATGAAGTGGGCAAGTGCAACAACTGCAACACTTATGTTACCTCCTATGTTTACTCCTTTAGTTGCTGAAGCAACAGAACTTATGAATAGAGTTCCTGTTGTTTGGATTGAGTTACAAGACTGTGCTGGTAACTCAGAAGCTATTTTAAGGTCAGCTACTCCAACTGTAGATGATTTACTTTTTGATGTACTATCTTTAGAGTATCATCATACATTACAAGCTGCTTCAGGTCATCAAGCTGAACATCAGTTAGAAGATGCAATTCATACTTTTAAAGGGAAATATTTACTATTTGTTGAAGGTGCAATTCCAAAAGCAATGAATGGACAATATGGAACAATTGGTCCTGGTGGTGAAACATTTGAAGATAATCTTAAAAGATTATCAAAAGATGCTGCTGCTGTAGTTGCTGTTGGTACATGTGCTACATTTGGTGGTATTCCAGCTGCTGCTCCAAATCCAACAGGTGCCGTTGGTGTTATGGATATTGTAAAAGGTAAGCCAATTATTAATATCCCTGCCTGTCCAGCAAACCCAGCTAATATGGTTGGTGTAGTTTTACATTATGTATTAACAGGTCAAATTCCTGAGTTAGACTCATTATTAAGACCTAAATTTGCATTTGGGTATAGAATTCATGATAACTGTGAAAGAAGAGCACACTTTGATGCAGGTGAGTATGTAGAAGAGTGGGGTGATGATGGAGCTAAAAATAACTGGTGTCTATACAAAATGGGTTGTAAAGGACCAATGACATTTAACAATTGTTCTATTATTAGATATAACGAAGGTGCAAACTGGCCTATTGGTGTTGGTCGTGGTTGTATTGGTTGTTCTGAACCAGATTTCTGGGATAAATATGCATATGAAAGACCAATGGCAGATGCAAATATTAAAGCTCCTACTGGTGGAGTAGAAAAAACTGTAGATGAGTTCGGTCTAGGGCTATTAACAGCTACATCAATTGGTATTGGTGTACATGCCGTAGCAAGTGCAGTTGCAGGAAAAAGAACAGTTCATAGTGAAGATGAGGAATAACAAATGAGTAAACACGTAGTAATAGATCCAATAACAAGAATTGAAGGACATCTTAGAATTGAAGCTGTAATTGATGATAATAATGTTATTCAAGAAGCTTATAGTTCATCAACGATGTTCAGAGGTATTGAAGAAATTCTAAAAGGTAGAGACCCAAGAGACTGTGGTCTTTTAGCTATGAGAATTTGTGGTGTATGTACTGGAACTCACTATCAAAGAAGTATTGAAGCTGTTGAGCATGCGTTTAATGTAACTATTCCAAAAAATGCAAGAATAGTTAGAAATCTTATGCAAGGTGGATTATATATTCATGACCATATTGTTCACTTCTATCACTTACATGCTTTAGACTGGGTAGATATTACAAAAGCCTTAGAAGCAGATCCAAAGAAAACTGTAGAAGAAGCACAAAAATGGGCTAAACTTTCAGGTCAAAGAGCTTGGAATGCAAGTGAAGATAACTATGCAGCAGTTCAAGAAAGAGTTACTAAGTATGTAAAACAAGGAAGACTTGGTATTTTTGGAAATGCATACTGGGGAAGTAAAGCTTATAAATTAACTCCTGAGCAAAACTTAATTGGTCTTTCTCACTATTTAGATGCTTTAGACTTACAAAGAGAAGTAGCAAAAGCACAAGCAATTTTTGGTGGTAAAAACCCACACCCACAATCAATTGTAGTTGGTGGAGTAACTTGTGTTCAAGATATCAAAAACCCAGTAAGAGTTGCTGAGTTTAAAGATATTATTCAAAAAGCTCTTAAGTTTGCAAAAGAAGCATATTTACCAGATGTTTATATGGCTGGAACAATGTATGCAGATGAGGCACTTGAAGGTGTTGGTGCTGGTATTGGTAACTTTATGTCTTATGGTGATTTTAACTTAGATGATTTACCGTTTTATAAGTCATCAAAGCTATTCCCATCTGGTATTGTTATGAATAAAGACTTATCAAAAGTATATGACTTAGACCAAACTAAAATTACAGAAGATGTAACTCATGCTTGGTATGAGGGAACTACAAATAAACACCCATATGATGGTGTGACTGACCCTAAATATACTGGATTTAGAGAGAAAAAAGATGGTATCGCTTATTTAGATACTGACAATAAATATTCTTGGATTAAGTCACCATTATATGATGATGAAAGAATGGAAGTTGGTCCATTAGCAAGAATGGTTGTAGGAGTGGCACGTGGTGATAAAAAAATCACTGAGCATGTAACTAAATTCTTAAAAAATGGAAATCTTCCAACAAAAGTTCTTTTCTCAACAGTAGGAAGAACAGCAGCACGTGCTATTGAAACTGAGCTAATGTGTGAAGAAGTTATCAAATGGTGTGATGAGTTAGCAGTAAATGTTGCAAGTGGTGATTTATCTACTTGGACTGAATTTGATTTTGATAAAGTAGCAAAAGATGCTCAAGGATTTGGTATGGCTGAAGCACCAAGAGGTAGTTTAGGTCACTGGGTTAAAATCAAAGATGGAAAAGTAGTAAATTATCAAGCAGTTGTTCCTTCAACTTGGAATGCTGCACCAAAAGATTATAAAGGAAGATTAGGAGCATATGAAGCTTCACTAGTTGGAACTAAAGTTGTTAATCCTGATGAGCCTTTAGAAATTATTAGAACAGTACATAGTTTTGACCCTTGTATCGCTTGTGCAGTTCATATTGTAGATACAAATGGAAAAGAATTGGCAGTTTATAAAGTAGATCCTGTAGGAGGATGCCGTGCCTAAAATGAAGCGGGTTGAAAGAATGACCCCAATCATGCGAATCATTCACTGGACGAATGCTATTTGTATGATTGTTGCGGTTGCAACCGGGCTATATATCGGATATCCATACTATCAAACATTAATTGCTGACCCAGCAGTTGATAAATATGTGATGGCATGGAATAGATGGGGACATTTCATTGCTGCAATTATTTTTGATGTTACAGCAATTTTAATTGGGTATTTATATCTTTTCTCAAGGTTTGAAAAACCATATAGAAAGATTTTACCTACAAAGAAAAACTTTATTGAGTTTTGTGAAGTGTTCTTTAACTTAATGACATTTAATAGAAGAAAAAAATTTGATACAGAACATAGTGATTCTTATAACATTATGTTCTTTACACTTTTTCATATTCTATTAGTGTTTATGTTATTAACTGGTCTTCAAATGTATGTACATGGCTTAGCATCTGGGCATAGTTCTATTGGAGCTTGGTGGCCTTGGATGCTGCACTTTGCTACTGATTGGACTTTAGATGTATTTGGTGGAAATATGGGAGTTAGAATTGCTCATCACACAGCTATGTATTTAATTATTATGTGGGTTATGTGTCATATTTATTATCAAGTATGGAGAACAATTTTCTGGAGAGAAGGTGATATCAATATTGTATTTGGTGGAACAAAATTTGTTAATAAAAATATTGTTGATCCGAAAAAGAAAGTAGAAAAAAAAGCCTAATTTAGTTTTATTTTTACTTCAAGGGGCTATGGCTACAATGTCATAGCCTTTTTTTATGAGAATTTATTACAGTTAATAGTTTTAATTGTCATAAGTTTTTTAATTTAATAGGGATTTTTATGAGAAATATTGTAATTGGGGTTGGTAATGTATTGTTTAAAGATGAAGGAGTAGGGATTTATGCTTCTAAGTTTTTACAACAAAATTATAAGTTTGATGATAGTTTAGAAATAATTGACGGGGGAACTTTAGGGTTTAAATTAATGACATATTTCCAAGAGTATGATAATGTTATTATTTTAGACACTATTTCAACGGAGGATGAAGCAGGTTCTATTTATAGACTTCCTTCTGATGTTTTACTAGGAATGGGACAATATAGAAAAACAGCCCATGAAGTTGAGATTGTAGAGATGCTTGAAATTTGTTCTGTTTTAGATAAACATGCAATAGTTACTATTTTAGGTATTATTCCTGAAGATATTGAAGCAGTTGAAATAGGTTTAACTTCAACGTTAGAAGAGAAGTTTGATGGCTATATTTCACAAGCATTACAAGAGATTGAGAGTATTGGTGTAACAATAGAAAAAGTTGATAATAAAGACTTAAAAACAATCGCGCAAGAGTTGATTGGAAGTTACAATGGTGAACATTTAACAAGAATTCCTAATGAGGAAGATACTACATGGAATTAATTTATAAAATAGATTTTAATACAACAAACTTTTATTTTAAGCATATTATAGATGATTTAATCCAAGAAACTAAAATTAAAGCTACATGTAAAATGTATAGAGGTTTTATTCTTTTAGTTTGTGAGGATGAAGCTGAAATGATTGAAGATTTCTTCAAAGTACTAGAACAAAAGCTTCCTTTATCTATTTTTATTTCAAATGCACAAGTTATAGAAAACTTTGATTTTGATGCCTTTACTGAGTTAAAAGAGCAAGACGTAAAACTAAATCTTTCTTTACTAACAAATGATGAAATTAACAAAACTATAAATGAAAATAACATTGACTTTACAAATGATATTGAAAAAATAAAATCAGGTGGAGTATCAAGATTTGAAACTCATAATGGATTAAAAGACCTATTCTTACCTTCAACAAAATTAAGAGAAGAGTTTGAAGCAAAAGGTTATGAAGTAAAACTTTTAATTACAAATGTAAGTAATATCTCAAACTTAGTTGATATTTCACAAAAAGATTTACAACTTTTATGTTCAATAGAAAGACCTCTTGTAAAATTAAAATTTAAACTTTTACAAAATGCTAAAGGAGAGTTTTCAAATACTAGATTTATCTATGCAAAGATTGCAGATGATAAAGAGACTTTACTTTTTACACAAGCACTAAAAGAAAATGGAATTGATTATTTACTTTATGTAAATGATGAAGTTTACCAAGATGGTTTAAAAGTTACCTATAATGAAGAGCAAAATATAATCATACACGGTGATAAAGGTCTTTTCCCTAAATATGATTATGATTTAAAAAGAAGAGTTAACTCTAGTGAAGACTACTTTGAAGAGTATGGCTCAATTTATAAAGCATGTATTGCACAATTTAATAAAAGATTAGTACCTACAATTGGAGCTTATTTTTCATATACAAGTTGTGAATCAGCTATTAAAATAAATAGTGTAGAACATGGTGAAAAATGCATAGTAGAAGTTCCAAATGTACTTAATAATATTGATAAATGTTTTGAAGATATTAAAAGTATAGATGAAAATACAAGTAGATTAATAGATAACTATACAAAAAAATTTCCTAAATATTTTGAAAAAGAGTTTGTAGATACAGATGCTGATGGGTTTGAAGCTATTTTGAATTTACTTGCATACTGTTTAGGGATGAAAGATTATAAACAGTTTGAAGATACAGCTTTAATGTATGCAGGGAAAAGTGGACTTCAAATAGATATGAAAATTATGCAAATAGATGGTAAAAACTATTTAGACTATAGAAGAATTATTCAAAGTACTTTAAGCTACAAGATGGCAGATGTAGAAAATACTTTATTAGCATACTCTTTTTATGAGTCATTATGTGATTTTATTTCTGATAATGTAACTGAAATCCAAAGTGATTTTAATGCAAAAGATATTATTCTTTGTGGAGATATGTTTGCAAACTCAATTCTACTTTCAAAATTAAATAAAAAACTAAATACAATTAACACTCTTATTCCAAAAGAATACCCACTAGATTACTAAAAAATTTACAATAAATTGGCTCAAAGTTACAAAATGAGCCAATTTATTAAAAAAATGAACAATCATTCACTTTTTTTGATTATGGTCAAGAAACTTTAACCTTTTATAGTATAGAATTTTATAAAATATAAAAATGAATATTCATTCATTGAATAAAGGATGGATTTTGCAAGAGCAAAGACTATACGAAAAATTAACTAAAAGATTAAGTGATTTAGAAAAACTTCCTAGACTTAGAGAAGAGAAGTCTATTGAAAGTCACTTAGAGGAAAAAGGTGTTTCTAGAAGAGATTTTATGAAATGGGCTAGTGCGATTACTGCTATGTTAGCTCTTCCTGGAACTTTTACTCCACTTGTTGCAAAGGCTGCAAAATTAAGTGATAGGTTACCTATTATCTGGTTACACATGGCTGAGTGTACTGGATGTAGTGAATCACTTTTAAGAACTGATGCACCTACAATTGACTCATTAATTTTTGATTATATTTCATTAGAGTATCACGAAACATTAATGGCAGCAGCAGGTTGGCAGGCTGAGAACAATTTAGAACATGCAATTGAAACTTATAAGGGACAATATATTTTAATGGTAGAAGGTGGAATTCCTTCAGGAAATAGTGCTCACTATTTAACTATTGGTGGACATGGGCATACAGGGGAATATTCTGCTAAAAAAGCATCTAAAAATGCTGCTGCAATTTTTGCTATTGGTACATGTTCTTCTTATGGTGGTGTTCAAGCAGCAATTCCAAATCCAACAGGAGCAGTTGCACTCTCTAAAATTACTGATAAACCAGTTATTAATGTTCCAGGTTGTCCACCAAGTGAAAAAAATATTGTAGGAACTTTATTACATTATATTCTTTATGGAACACTTCCTGCACTTGATGCATACAATAGACCAAAATGGGCTTATGCAAATAGAGTACATGACTTATGTGAAAGAAGAGGTCACTTTGATGCAGGTGAATTTGTAGAAGAGTTTGGAGATGAAGGTGCTAAGAAAGGTTACTGTTTATATAAAGTAGGTTGTAAAGGACCTTATACTTTTAATAACTGTTCTAAAAATAAGTTTAATTCTCATATGTCTTGGCCTATTCAAGCAGGTCATGGTTGTATAGGATGTTCTGAACCTGATTTTTGGGATACTATGGGACCATTTGAAGAACCAGTTGCAAATAGATTATATAGCACAGTATTTAAAGGTCTAGGTGCAGATGCAACAGCAGATAAAATTGGTGTTGGATTATTAACAGTAACAGGTATCGGTATTGCAGCACATGCAGCTATTTCTAAATTTAAAAATCCAAAAGATGGTGAGGAGTAAATTATGGCAAATAAAAGAGTAGTAGTAGACCCAATTACAAGAATTGAAGGACACTTAAGAATTGAGGTTGAAGTTGATGAAAACAATGTTATTCAAAATGCTTATTCTACATCAACACTTTGGAGAGGTTTAGAAACTATTGTTAAAAATAGAGACCCTAGAGATGCAGGTTTCTTAATGCAAAGAATTTGTGGAGTTTGTACTTTTTCTCATTATAGAGCTGGAATTGAAGCAGTTGAAGATGCCCTTGGTATTGTTCCTCCTTTAAATGCAAAATTAACTAGGTCTTTAATGAATATGGCTTTATTTATGCATGACCATGTTGTTCACTTCTATCATTTACATGGACTTGATTGGGTTGATGTTGTTTCAGCACTTGATGCAGACCCTGCTAAAGCTTCTAAAGAGGCATTTAAATATGCAGAACTTCCAATTGCAACTGGTGAAAATGACCTTAAAAAAGTTAAAAGAAGAGTAAAAGAGTTTGTTGATAAAGGACAATTAGGGCCTTTTGCAAATGCTTATTGGGGACATAAAACTTATAGATTAACTCCTGAGCAAAACTTAATTTTATTATCTCACTATTTAAAAGCTTTAGAAGTACAAAGAGACTTAGCAAAACTTATGGCTATGTTTGGTGGTAAACAACCACACCCTCAAAGTTTAACTGTTGGTGGTGTAACTTGTGTAATGGACTTAATGGACCCAAGTAGAATGGGTGAGTATTTAACTTTATTTAAAGTTGGTTCAGAATTTATCGAAAATGCCTACCAAGCTGATGTTATTATGGCAGCAAAAATGTATAAAGATGAAGCATCTGTAACAGAACAAGCTGGTGTTATGAACTTTATGTCTCATCAAGAGATGCAATTAAATAGAACAGAGTTTTTATTTGATACTGGTATTATTGAAAATGGAGATTTATCAAAGGTATTTGATATCAATGAGGATTTAATCACTGAAGAAGCAACTCACTCTTGGTATGCTGATAATGAAGCTTTACATCCATATAATGGTAAAACAAACCCTAATTATACTGGATTTAAAGATATGGATACAGTAGGTCCTGATGGAAAAATGATTCACTCTAAAGTAATCGATGAAAATGGTAAATACTCTTGGATTAAATCACCAAGATATGATGGTAAACCAATGGAAGTTGGTCCACTAGCTTGTATTTTAATTTCTTATGCAAAAGGAAATGAAAAAATTGTTCCACTTGTAGATGACTTTTTAGCTAAAACAGGACTTCCAAAAGCAGCATTATTTACAACTTTAGGAAGAACAGCAGCTAGAATGATTCAAGTAAGAGCAATCGCTAAACATGGATTAGAGGCATTTAATACATTAATTGAGAATTTAAAAGTTGACCAAGACACTTACACTTCTTATAAAATTGACAAAAATAAAGAGTATAGAGGAAGATTTATAGGTGATGTTCCAAGAGGTATGCTTTCTCACTGGATTAGAATTAAAAATGGAGTTGTAGAAAACTATCAAGCAGTTGTTCCTTCAACTTGGAATGCAGGACCAATTGATTCATTAGGACAAATAGGACCTTATGAAGCAAATTTAGTGGGACTAAAAGTTCAAGACTTAACTCAACCTTTAGAGATTATTAGAGTTATTCACTCTTTTGACCCTTGTATTGCTTGTGCAGTTCATGTAATGGATAAAAAAGGTAATGATTTAGGTACATACAAGGTAGATCCAATTTATGGACTATCTTGTTAAGGAGCAGTCATGATTAAAAAACATTATGAGTTTTCATTTTGGGTTAGAATCACTCACTGGGTAAGAGCTATAGCTATTGTAGTTCTTACTTTTACTGGGTTTTATCTTGCAGTTCCTTTTATAGCTCCTGCACTTAATCAAGGAGAGCCAAACAACTATTTATATGCTTTAATGAGATCATGGCATATTATTTTTGGATTTCTTTTAATTGCAGTTACAATTGGAAAGTTTTATTTATTTATTTTTGATAAACAAAGTCAAATTGAAAGAGTTTCTTTTTGGGATTTTATTAATCCAAAAGTATGGGTAAAACAAATTAAATATTATCTATTAATTGGAAAACATGCCAGATTAAAAGGTGTATATAATCCTTTACAGTTTGTTGCATATTTAGGTGTTTATATCACACTTATCGTAATATGTATTACAGGTTTAGTTTTACATATGCATGTTTATCATGAAGGTTTAGGCGGATTTTTATATGAGTTTTTAAGACCTTTAGAAGTTATGATGGGTTCCCTTGCAATGGTTAGAGAAATTCATCATATAGCTATGTGGTTTTTTATTGTATTTTTACCAATTCATATTTATCTTGCTATATTTAACTCTGTTTATGGAAAAAGTGGAGCAATGGATTCTATTGTTTCTGGATATAAATGGGAAGAAGAACATTAATGAATGTATTAATATTAGGAATAGGGAACATATTGTTTCAAGATGAAGGAATAGGAGCTCATTTTATTCATTATTTAGATGAAAAATATGAATTTGAAGCTAAAGATTCTACTGTTAGCATTGTAGATGGTGGAACTTTAGCTCAAAGACTTATTCCTCTTATAGTAAAGTATGATGAGCTTATTGTAGTTGACTGTATTGATGCAAATGATTCAATGCCTGGTGATGTTTATTTTTTTGACTATCACAAAGCCCCTTCAAATATCAATTGGCAAGGAAGTGCCCATGAAGTAGAGATGCTTCAAACACTAAATATGATTGATATGAATAAAGATTTACCCAAAACAAATGTATTAGGAGTTATTCCCAAAAGAGTAGCTGATGATACTACCTTTGAGTTAAGTAAAGAGATAATTAGTGCCGTCAAGCTAATGGAGGAAGTGGTAGTTAAATATCTTAATAAATTAGATATTAAAACTAAAATAAAAAATGAAACAACAATAGAACATATTGCTCAAGTTTCTTTTAAAAGAGATATTATAAATGGTCCTAAAATTTAAGTTCAAATATAAAGCTTCAACTAAAACCTATGTAAATATTTTACATTCGTTTATAGAAAACTATGAATGTGAATATAAAATCTTACAGGATTTAGATCATATTTATTTATTAGTTGAAGCTAAAGAAGAAACTTTAGAGGATTTGTCAAATAACTTATCTAATTTTTTACCAATGTCAATCTACTATGAAGGACTTGAAGTTGACGTTGTAAAAACTATGCCAAAGCTTGAAAGTGTAAAAGCTGAAGCTCAAAGCTTCAACTCTTTTTGTCCTAGTTGTTTACAAGCGGTAGAAGATGAAAAAAGTGTAAACTATTATAATGCCTTTAAATTTTGTAAAGCTTGTAAGACATTTGAAGATGGAATATTTTTATTAGATAAAAAAGAAGTAACTTCTTCAAAAGAACTTTTTGAAAACTTAGCTTCTTTTATAAATGAGAATAAAAGAATAAAGATAAAAACAATAAGTAGTACTTTTGTTTTTCAAAAGCTTCACTCTTTAGATGAAAGTAAAACGATTTTGTGTACAAATCTAAAAAACATTTCATCTTTAGTTGTTGAAGAAAAACAATCAATAGTTGCACTAGCTAGTATTGAAAAACCACTTATTACTTTTAAAGTAAATGAAATCTATAAGATGAAAGAAAAAGTTTCAAAAGAGTTTATAGATATAAGAGTTGCGAATGATTTAACTCTTTACTTACTTTCTAAAGAGCTTGAAAAGTATAAAATAGATTTTTTGCAAATAGAAGATGAAAACTCTTCTTATGATTATTTTTTAGATGTAAAAACTGATGATATAGTAAATATAGATGTTCCTAAAATAATGTATTGTGAAAATAGAAAGTTTATTCTTTCTTCCAACTGCTATTCTAAAAATCTTGATGTTGTTTATAATAGATTTGAAGAAAAAAATAAAGCTCAATTTATGACTGTCTTATCTGAAAATATGCTTTTTGATAAAGCTATTTTAAACTTTTATATTTCAAATAAATATGATGATAGATTTACCTTTTATTCTGAAGAGTTAAATGGTTTTGTAGATACTTCAAAAAAAATTACCCTTCCTAAAAACATGAATGAACTATATAAACAAATAAGTGAATCTAAAAGTGGAGATAGACTTTTAGAAAACTATAAACAGAAGTTCCCTAAAGAGTATGAAAATTCTTTATTATTTGATTTTACTTTAATTAAGACAAACTCATTTTTATCATATTTCAAAGTGGCAAAAGCAATTTTAGGTTTTGAAAATAGTATATTGTCAAATGCACTAAATTGTCATTTAGAAAAAGGCCCTAGAGTTGATTTTAAAATTATTGAAAATGAAAAACTTTTTTTACGTGAGTTTGATTATGTTTCGATGTTTAAATCAGCTATGAGTTTTAAACTTGCAGGAATTGATGAAGTAACTTTATCCTTAGGTTTTATCGATAGTTTAGCAAGTTTTATAGCAAGTGAAGTTGATAAGATAAATGACCTTTATAAAGTTGAGGGTATAAGTTTATGTGGTGATATGTTTACATATGATATATTTACTAAATTAGTTTTAAAAAATATTACAAATAACTATAAGATTTATTTTAACAGGGAGTTTGTAATAGATAAATAAAATTTAAATACAAAATTTTGGGATTAAAATGTATAAAAAAATATATTTACTTTTTAGTGAAAATAGTAAAAATAGTCAAGATGAAATAAATAAATATCTCAAGGAAAAGTATAAACTCAAAGCAACTGCTAGAAATTATGATAAAAAAATAAAAGAGAAAGATGCTCTTTATCTTCTTGATTTAAATGACAAGGAAATCAAAGAATTTTTTAAAGAGCATATTGAAGACGATATAAATGTAGCTTTTTTACCCAATGATGATGCAAATAATTGTATGTCAAATTATGGTATTTCAACTAAGTTAGAAGAAGCTATTGATGATGCTTTAAATGATAAATTATTAGCAAAAATAGATTTACTTAAGTGCAATGATGAAATTATTCTAAATAAAATAGAAATAGGTGAAATGCATGGTATAAGTAACTTCAATCTAAATACAAAATTTCAAAAAATAAAAACTTTTTTTAAAAACCTAGTTAATATAAAATTCAAATCATATAAGTTTACAACTGCCGAAGATTATAGTTTTGAAACAGTTGCTTCAGGTATCATAATTTTAGAACATTCATTAAACAGTACTAACACTGCTTTAAAGGATAAATTATCTATTCAAGATGGGAAATTAAATACTTTAATACTATCTCCTGGGTCTCTTATAGCTTATTTCTTTTATTTAATTCTAATATTTTTTTATGAAAAAATCTCAATAGTATCTCGTCCTAAAAGTTTAGGATTTATTAAAAGTAAGTCTTTAAAAATTCAATCAAAAGAATCTATGGATTATATTGCTGATGATATTGTGGTAAAAGATGTAAAAACTATTGAAGTTTCTGTTTTAAAAGATACTTTTAATTTGCACTTAGGAAGCAAACTAGAAGAGTATATAAAAGATGATGATAAAGATAAAGAGGAAGAAGAGTTAGTAGATGTAGATAACTTACCAAAAGAAGAGCTTAGTGAGGTTTTATTAAAAAAGAAATTGCCATTTTTTAAGAAAGCTTCAGAAGAGGATTTCAAAGATTTAAATTTAACTCTTAGAAAAAACTCAGAGATTACATTTATTTTTTCTACACTGATGATTTTAAGTAGTTTATTATCTACTACTGGATTATTTGCCAATTCTTCTCCTGTTATTATTGGTGCAATGATTTTAGCTCCTTTAATGGCTCCTTTAATTTCATTAGCAATGGGAGTAATAAGAGCTAATAGCTTATTGATTATTCAAAGTACTAAAACTTTAACTTTTGGAGTTTTCTTAGCTTTATTTGTATCTTCAATTTTCACTTGCTTTATGCCTTTAGATGAAATAACTTATGAAATGGAAAGTAGATTACATCCTAATTTATTAGATTTATTTGTGGCAATTTTTTCTGGAATAGCAGGAGCTTATGCCAACTCAAAAGAAGACGTAATTAAATCCTTAGCAGGTGTAGCAATAGCTGTTGCTTTAGTACCTCCTTTAAGTGTTACAGGTATTGGTATTGGTTTAATGGACTTAGATATTATTTATGGAGCATTTTTACTTTTTCTTACTAACTTAGTAGGAATGACACTTAGTGCCTCTTTAACTTTTATTATTATGGGTTATGCCCCAATCAAAAAAGCTAAAAAAGGTTTAATCTATACATTTTTACTATTAGTTTTAATTAGTGTACCTTTAGCAAATACTTTTGGAAAAATGGTTGAAAAAAATGACTTATCAAATAAAATAAAAGAGATTAAAAAAGTAAATATAAATGATAAAGCTATAGTCTTAAAGCTTCTAGATTTAGAAGATAGAAAAGAGTATGTTTACGTGAGAATGGAGCTTATAAGTAACAGTTATACTAGTACTTTAGAGTATAAAGAAATAAGAAAAAGAATAGAAAAAGAATTAGAGCGAAAAATACTTTTAGAAGTGTCTTCAAAATTAATAGTTAATTAAAGTGTGTTAATGATAAGTAAAAAAATAAAAATAAAAGGAACGGTTCAAGGAGTAGGGTTTAGACCTTTTGTTTTTAATTTAGCCTCAAAATACTCTATCAATGGTTGGGTAAATAATGATGAAAAGGGAGTAAATATACTTCTTTGTTCATCAAAAGAAAATATCGAAAATTTTATTAAAGAGTTAAAACAAAACCCACCGCCTTTGTCTAAAATAGACTCAATAGAAATAGAAGATTTAAATTCTACTAATAAATATACAAACTTTGAAATTAAAAAAAGTGAAACAAGTAATAATAAATCTACAATAATAAGTCCAGATATGGCAGTTTGTCAAGATTGTATTGATGATATAAATGATAAATCAAATTTTAGAGCAAATTATGCTTTAACAAATTGTACTAACTGTGGACCACGATACTCTATAATAAAAACAGTTCCTTATGACAGAGAAAATACTTCAATGAAAGATTTTATACTTTGTGAAGAGTGTAAAAAAGAGTATGAAGACCCAACAAATAGAAGATACCATGCTCAACCTGTTGCTTGTGAAAAATGTGGACCGCAAGTTAAACTTTTTGATAAAAACAAAAAAGAAATCTCTTTCTCTTTTGATGCTATAAAAGAAGTAGCAAGTTTAATTAACAGTGGAAAAATAGTAGCTATAAAAGGTCTAGGAGGTTTTCATTTAGTTTGTGATGCAACAAATGAAGAAGCAGTAAATAATTTAAGACAAAGAAAACAAAGACCTTCAAAACCCTTTGCTGTAATGTTTGAAAAATTAGAGCAAATAAAAGAATATACCTTATTGACAGATAAAGAGGAAGAGTTTTTATCTTCAAAAGAAAAACCCATTGTTTTAGTAAAAAAATCTCTCAAAAGTAATCTATGCAAAAGTGTAGCTCCTAATATCGATAGATTAGGTTGTTTTATTGCTTATACTCCTTTACATCATATACTTTTTAGGTATTTAGATAACCCAATAGTTGCCACAAGTGCAAATTTAAAAGATGAACCAATCATCAGATTTAAAAATGAAATCTTAGGAAAGTTAGGACATGTAGTTGATTATGTTTTAGATTTTAATAGAGATATTGTAAATGCTTGTGATGATTCTGTTATTCAAGTAGTAAATGATGAGATTAGTAAACTAAGAAATGCAAGGGGTTATGCTCCAACTGCATTAAAACTAGAAAAAAAAGTTGATAAAAAAATATTAGCTTTAGGGGCTAATCAAAAATCAACTATTGCCTTAGCCTTTGAAGATAATCTTATTTTATCTCCGCATATTGGAGATTTAAATTCAATTGAATCAATGGAGTATTTTACAAGAACAATTGATACTTTTAAACGATTTTATGATTTTGAAGCAGATATTATAGTTTGTGATAAACACCCAAATTACGAAAGTACAAAGTTTGCAAAGAGTTTAAACAAAGAGCTCATTTTTGTACAACACCATTATGCACATATTTTATCAACAATGGCAGAGTACAAATTAAAAGAAAAGGTTCTTGGTTTTGCTTTTGATGGAACTGGTTATGGAGATGATGGAAATATTTGGGGTGGAGAAGTTTTTGTTTGCGATAATAAGACTTATGAACGAACTTATCATTTAAAATATTTCAAACTCTTAGGTGGTGAAAAAGCAGTTAAAGAACCTAAAAGAGTTGCTTTGTCTTTACTTTTTGAACAGTTTAGTTTAGAAGAGGTTTTATCTTTAGAAACTAGTGTTGTAAAGCAGTTTACTGTGGCTGAAATAAAAATGCTACATCTGGCATGGAAAAAAGGTTTAAATGCTCCTCTTACAAGCTCTATGGGAAGAGTGTTTGATGCAGTTGCTTCTTTAGCCAATCTTGTACATACTCAGAGTTTCGAAGGTGAAACTGGATTATTAATTGAACAAAATTATGATAAGAAGATAATAGAGAGTTTTGATTTTAAGCTTAATGATAATGAAATTGATTTATCTCCTATGATAAAACAAATATTAGAAGAAAAAGATATAAAAATTATTTGTTCTAAATTTTTAAATGCTATAGTAAAAATAATTTTAATAATTGCTCACGATTATGATAATTTACCAGTAGTATTTAGTGGTGGCGTTTTCCAGAATAAAACTCTATTAGAATTAGTATCTAAGACTTTAACGAATAAACAAAAAAGATATTACTACTCAAAAGATATTCCTTTAAATGATGGGGGTATTTCTGCTGGACAAATCTACTATTTAGCGTAATTACTCATATTATAATAATGTACAAAGAAATATTATTTTAAAATAGATAACTTTAAAAAAAGGAACAAAATGAAAAGTTTGTCTATTATATTAGGGATTATTATTTCAATTTTCATATTTACAGGCTGTGCTGCTAATATGAATAATATTAATAATATTTCAAAAAAAGAGGAATACTCTAAATTAAATGAAATAACAATGATTGGGTATAAAAAAGGAACCCAGATTACGTATCGTAGAAGTACACTTGCTCAATGTAAAGTTGATTATAAATTAGTTAGTGACAAAGTACTAAGGTTCGCTTTTTTACAAGAAAAGTTTATGATGAGAGATATTGATATTAAATATATAACTAATAATAGTGAACCAATATCAAGAGTTTTGATAGTTAGACCTGCTTTGTATAATTGTGTTAGTAAATTAGTTGATGTTGAAGTAACTCTTTATGATATAGAAAAAGTTTCTCAAAAATGGAAAAATCAAGAAAAGAAAGATAGTATAAAAGATTTAACAGAACTAAAAGATAGCAATATTATTTATAGAAAAGTTCTTACTCTTAAACAAGCTGATATTATGAAAAAAGACAGTGATGTTCTTGCAGAATCTATAATTAAAGCCTTATCAAATGTAATTGAACTTCCAAAAGTAAAAAAAGATCTTGAAGCTGTACAAAAAGAACAAGCTATTAAATATACTAATTGTTATAATGCCCCTTCTTCTGATTTTGGATTATGGCAAAAAAACAATAGAACTTTATGTATTGGAAGTGTTGGATTACAAAAAGCAAAACGAATAAGTTCTAAATCAAACTCTTCTATATTAAATGTAAATACAGGACAACAATATTATAAAATAAACAATACTACTTGCAAAGATATGGTTTTAACATATGCAAGAGGTACAAAAGAAGATAAAGAAGTAAGTTTAAAAAACTCATATAAAAATCAAATTTTAAAATATTATGATAATAAATGTAAAGTTGAAAAAATAGATGAGGTTAATTTTATTTCTTGTGAAAAAGATAAAACAAAAGAGTATTATCTTGAAAATAGTAAAATCTATGAAGACAGAATTTATGATAAAAATTTAGTTCAAATGGATGAAATGTGTTTTGATAAACTTAAAGAAACATATACTTTAAAAAAAGATACTCAAGCGTGGCAAACTATTTATGGTTCTAATAATTTAGGATGGGATACTTTTGGAGTGAATAGTTTTACTAAAACTAAGTATGATATGAGTGGATATGATATAAATGGTTGGAGTAAAGAAGGAATAAACAAATATACTAATACAAGATATGATAAAAATGGTTTTACAAAAGATGGGGATAATAAATATGGAGTTGATAAAGATGGGTGGAGTTCTGTACTTAACAAATTTGTATCTGTAAAATCAGTAAATAGTAATAGCAATAATCCTAGTTTTAAAGTAAGAGATTTTGAATCAACTTCTAAAAATGAGATTTACAATAGATCTAACTATGACAAGGTTTATCTAAGAAAAGAAAATAATGGCATGAGACTTATAGGAGAAAAAGTAATTAAAAATAATGGTAAAAAAGTAAAGATTAAAAAATATATCTTTGAGAGCAATGAAAAGGATTATCCTATTTTTAATTTAAAAAACCCTAAAGGGCCTATATATAAATCTATAAAATTAGAAAAAGTAGTAGAAGAAAAAATTTAACTAAAAGAATTTAAACCTAATTATATTTATATATATTAGGTTTAAATCAAAGTATTATTAGTTTTTTTAAACTATTAACTTATAAAAATTTCAAAAAGTTTCAATAAATTGCACAAAAGTCACAAGTTTATTTAAATTAGTTTTTGATAGAATCTTTGCTTTGATTAAGGAGATACTATTGATTAGTTCAAGATTTAGTAAACTAGGATTTATTTTAGCTGCTGTTGGTTCTGCAGTTGGTTTAGGGAATATTTGGAAATTCCCATATGTAACAGGTGAGTATGGTGGTGGGGCTTTTGTTCTTGTATATTTAATTACAGCACTTTTTATTGGTGTATTTGTTCTTATTTCTGAGTTAGTAATTGGTAAACTTGGAAGAAGTGATGCTGTAACTATGTTTGAAACTTTAGCAACAAAGCATAAAAACTTATGGAAATATGCAGGGTTTATTGTAATTGTTCCATTAATTATTCTTTCTTATTACTCAGTTGTAATAGGTTGGATTTTCCACTATATAGCAATATCTGTTCAAGGATTACCTGAAACAGTTGAACAATCTAAAGAAATTTTTATGTCTTTATTGACAACTGATATTCAAACTCAACTTATGTATCACACTGTTGTATTTGTATTAGTAACTGCAATTATTTTAAGAGGTATTAAAGATGGTATTGAAAAAATCAATAAGATTTTAATGCCATTATTAGGTATTATTTTAGCAATTTTACTTGTTTACTCAATCAATGTTGATAGTTTTTCTCAAGCATTTACTTTTATGTTTAACCCTGATTTTTCAAAGTTATCATCTGAAGCAGTTGTTGTTGCAATTGGACAAGCATTTTATACTCTATCTTTAGGTATGGGTATTATTCTTACATATGCAGCTTCATTACCAAAGGATAGTAATGTTGTTAAATCTTCAATTCTAATCTCAATCATTGATACTTTAGTCGCAATCGTTGCAGGTCTTATTATCTTTACTTTATTATTTGATAAAGGTGCTGAGTCAACAAAAGGTGCTGGATTAGTATTTATCTCATTACCATCAGTATTCTATGAGTTTGGTTCAATTGGTTCATTCTTAGCATTATTATTCTTTATTGCTATTGCTTTTGCAGGTGTTACTTCTGCTATTTCAATGTTAGAACCAACGGTTGAGTATTTTGAAAATAGATTTAAATATTCAAGAATGAAAGCAGCAGTTATTTGTAGTATCTTCTTTTATGTATTAGGTATTGCTGCATTATTCTCAAATATTGAAGGATATTCAGAGGTTCTAAAAATTGGAGAAAAAGGTCTATTTGATTGGTTAGATTTTGTTTGTTCTACAATTTTAGTTCCAATTGGTGGAATTTTAGTTGTTGTTTTCATTGGACACTTTATGGATAAAGAAGACGTTGAAAATGAACTTGTTCCTTTAATGGGAGAATTTTTAACTAAAGTATGGTTCTTTATGGTTAGATTTGTTATTCCTATTGCTTTAATTATTGTTATCTTAAATGAGACAGGAATTTTTAAATTCTAATCTAAAAGAATGTACAATAACAAAAATAAAAAGCAGAGGCTTAGGTCTCTGCTTTTTTTATAAGTAAAGTAGGAAATAAAATGATAAAAACAACAAATGAAATCTCAAAAGAAGATGGATACTCAAGATATAACTTTTTTGAAATTCATCCAGATTTAGAAGCAATTATTCACAAAGATTATCAAAAATATGGAACTAAAGAGTTTGATAGAAAAGAGTATTGTGAAAATATGTATAAACAAAATTTTTATGATAAGTATGATGAAACAGTTTATAAAGAGGTTTATGACAAGTATATAAACAATGAGAAGTTTAAAGAAAAAGCAATGTTTATATATGCAATTATTGATTTTGATAAATATAAAGAGTTTGTAAAGTTAAATGAGACAATAGAAAATCCTTCAGAATTAATCATCTCATATAGTATTTTAGATAATACAGGTGTAAAAGTAAATATCTATAATATTTCAATTACAGATATCTCTTTTGTATTTTAATATAAATAGTTAGAATTTCTAACTATTTATATCTTTTTGTACATCTTTTTCTATCTCTTCTTTCCCTTCAAACTCTTTTTCATTTGCATTTTTAACTATTGTACTTGCAATACTTGAAGTCTTTAAAGCTACTTCTTCTGTTTTATTAGCAATTGAAGCATTTTTTTGTGTTTGTTCATCTAAAGAGTTAATTGCTTCATTTATTTGAACAATACCTGTTTGCTGTTCCTTTGAGGCATTCGAAATATCATCAATAAGTTCTATAGTTTGAGTAATATTGCCTTTTAGGTTTATATAACCATTTTGCATTTTATTTGAAATATCTTTACCTTCATTTGCTTTTAATGTTGCAGTTTCAACTAATTCTTTAATCTGTTTTGCTGCTTCAGCAGATCTATTTGCTAAGTTTCTAACTTCCCCTGCAACTACTGCAAAACCTTTTCCAGCTTCACCAGCAGTTGCTGCTTCAACAGCTGCATTTAGAGAAAGAATATTTGTTTGGAATGCAATTTGATCAATAACTGTAATTGCTTCATTAATAGAGTTTACTTGGTTATCTATTTCATTCATAGCTTCATTTGTTTTTAATGCTAATCTTTCACCTTCATTTGCAGATGCCGTTACATCTGTAGTTAATTCACTCATTTGAGTTATTTTATTTGTTGTAAGTGTAATATTACTTGTGATTTCTTCTAAAGCAGCAGCTGTTTCTTCTAAAGATGCAGCAGCTTCATTTGAGTTAATATTTAATATATTAACATTTTCTAAAAGAGAATCAGAATTATGATTTAAAACAAGCCCATTTTTTTTGTTTTCAATTAACATTTTAGTAATAGAAATACCTAAATTATTTACACCATTAGCAAGTTTTTCTAAGTGCTCTTTTATTCCATTTGTATCTATTTTATTTAAATAGTTGTAATTTGAGAACTCTTCTAATACCTCTAAAATATTTTCAATATTTCTTTCAAAATTATTACCCATATTATTTAACACATCTTTTAGTTTATTTAAAGATGGATTTGAAACCTCAGTAGTAATTCTTTGACATAAGTCTCCTTGTTCAAACTCACTTAATACTTCTACTGTTTCTTGAATAATAGCTCTATCTTCATCAATAGATTTTTTTGTTTTTACAATATTCTCATTTACAACTTTTGCCATAGTTCCTATTTCAGATTTAGTGTTATTTTTTATTGGTTCAGTATCTTGAATCTCTCTATTTATGTATCTAAAGAAGCTTATTAAACCTTTTTGGAACTCAGTAATTTCTTCAGTAATTGATTTTGGTATAAATATTGATAATAAAACAACTAAAGCAAGAATAACTAGTGAAATAATAATAGTCAATGTCTTTAAAAGATCATTGTTTTGGGCAACTTCTGGTCCAATTTTAGCTTGTTCTTCTTTTATTGAAGTTTTGATTTTTTCTGCAATGTTAGCAATTTCTGGTCCCATTTTATTAATTTCATCTATATGTAGGTCTCTTTTTGAAATAGCCTCACTCATCTGTTTTAAATCATTTAAATAAAGATTAATAAGTTTTGTAACTTCTTTAAGTTCACTTCTAGTTTTATTATTCGTAATAAGTGATTCAGTTGAGTTTATATTCTTTTTTAAATCATCAAACTCTAAATAAGCTTTTTCTATATCTTCTTTATTACTATTTATATAAAATTTTGTACCACTAAGTCTTATAAGTAATAGTGTTCTAATAGCTTTTGCTGTTTGAAGTGAAGCATATGTTTCTTTGTTTTTGTAGCTATCATTCATTATTGTTGTAAGGAGTGATTCAATATTGTTTCCATATTTGCCAAGTTTTGTAAAAAATTCATTTCTAAAACTAACATAGACAATTATTTCTTTAAACTCTTTATCATAATCAATAAGGTTTTTATCTAACTGTTTAATTAATTTTTCCCTAGCTGGGGTTTTAATATTTTTTTTAGCTTCTTCCAATAGCTCTAATGTTTTTTGAAAATAATGTGAATATTCTTCTATATCTTTCTTTGATGAAGTATTCAAATAATCTTTTACATTCATTCTTACCATTAACATATTTGATTGAATTTGACTTGCAAGAATGTTGTGTCTTGCCATTTCTCTATAGTGTGTAAAACCTTCTGCTGACTTATCTATTCCTACCATACTGTATATAGACATAATAGATAATAATGCAATTATTGTTCCAAATGAAATTAAAAGTTTATTTTTAATTGTCATGATATACTCCTTAATATTTATAACTTTGATAGTGGATATCAAAAATACAATTGTAGTGAATGAGTATTTACTTTTGCTTAAAATAAAATAATTAATAAAATTTTATAATTTTCAAAAAAGAGATATAAGCCCAATAAAAATTGGACTTATTTTAACTTATTTATATAAGGACAGTTTTTTTAACTTTTCTTTCAATTAAAATTGCACCAAAAGGTATTAATGATAAAACAAATAGTTGAAATACAAATCCTGTATCCCATTCTTGTTTTATTTTTGCTTCAAAAAGTGAAATCATAAAAATAATAAATAATACTCCATGAGTCATACCTACAATTTTTACAGGAATTGGATCACCACCAATATATTTTATAGGCATTGCTATAAAAATCAGAATTAAATAAGAGATACCTTCAATAGCAGAAATTGTTCTAAATCGACCTAATGCACTACTAAGCATTTATTTTCCTTTTTTATTTTGTAAAATTATATAGTTTTATGATTATACTTTGTTTATAGTGGAAATTAAGTGTACTAATTAAAATATAGATTTCTTAAGATTTTAATTTGCTCATTTTGTAAGTAGTTGAATTTAAACTCACACTCTTTTAAATAGTAGAAAAAGTTTTTTTCATTTACTCCTTTATATTTTCGTAAGTTTTTTTCGAGGTATTTCCAAAATATATTTAGTGGAGTAGAGTAGGAATCCTTTGAAAAGATTCTATGCCATCTTAAGTAATTTTCAAAGGTTTTATTGTCATCTTCATTATTGTAAATAGGCAGCTTAGGCATAAGTAGGGTATAAATTCTATCATTTGAATAAAAACCAATGATGTTAACAGCACTATATAAAGATTTCTGTTTATCTTTTTTTTGTTTATCTGTAAAGTAATAAAACTCTTCATAGGAGCTATTATCTTTGATTGAAGATTGATAAACATCTTCAAGATGTGTTGCAATTAGTTGTCTAAAAAGATTGTATCTATTTTTAATTGTTCTATAATTTACATTTAAAAGTTTAGCACATCTATTAGCACTAACTTGGTTACAAAAAAACTCAATTACAGTTATATCTGTTTGAAGTTTTTTTAGGGAAAACTTTCTTTTACAAGAAGAGCATTTCTTGTAATTATCTTGTAAATCATATAAATGTTTGTTGTTGCAATATGGGCATCTTTTTATCATGGTAACAATTCTACTATTTTTGTCCTAAAAGTACATAAGTGATCATACTCATTAGCTAAATTTCAGTTTCCTATAAATAAACTGCTAAAAGAATAATAAATGAACGTTCATTAAAAAGGAATAAAAATGTGTACAGATTGCGGATGTAGCATAACAGACCACCACCATCATCATGACCATGATCATTCACATGATCATCACCAACATTCAGACTCAGCTTCTCACCAAGCTGCCCATGATACTTTACATCATAATCCACAGTTGAATGATAGTAAAACAGTTGCAGTTATAAAAAAGATTTTAGACAAAAATGACCATGAAGCAGCTCATAATAGAGCACACTTTGATAAACAAAATGTTCTAGGTATCAATCTTATGTCAAGTCCAGGAAGTGGTAAAACAACTTTACTTGAACATTTAGCCCCACTTGCAGACTTTAATTTTGCTGTTGTTGAAGGTGATTTAGAGACAAATAAAGATGCTGATAGATTAGAAGCAAAAGGAATTAAAGCAGTACAAATTCAAACTGGTAGTGCTTGTCACTTAGATGCTTTTATGGTTCACAAAGGTTTACATGATATGCCTTTAGATAATTTAGACGTATGTTTTGTAGAAAACGTAGGTAATCTAGTTTGTCCAGCATCTTATGATGTAGGAACACACTTAAATATAGTATTAGTATCAATACCAGAAGGTGAAGATAAAATTGCAAAATATCCAGTGATGTTTAGAGCTGCTGATTTAATCCTTTTCACAAAAGTAGATTTACTTCCTTATTTTGAGTATGACTTAGAAAAAGAGAAAGAAGTTGCTAGAAAACTTAAACCAAATGTTGATATTTTAGAAGTTTCTACAAAAGATGAAGATAGCTTGAAAGCTGTAGTTGAGTGGATTAACTTTAAAAGAAAGATGAGATAATGTGCCTTTCAATACCATCAAAAATCACAAAGATTGATAAAGAGAATAATGTAGCAACTGTAGATACTATGGGTGTTGAAAGACAAGCTTCTTTAGAATTAGTAGACCAAGAAGTTGAAGTTGGAGATTATGTATTAATTCATATTGGTTTTGCAATGAATAAAATCGATGAAGAAGATGCTTTAGCTTCCTTGGAAGTTTATAAAGAGATAATTGAAAAAATGGAAGAAGAAGAGCGTAGGCAAGCAATTTTAGAAGATGATGCCTGTCCAAATAGAGGCTAAAATGAGTGAATTAAAGCTAAAAGATTTATATGATGGGTTTAGAGACCCTGATACAATAAAAGCTTATAAAAAAATCATTGAAGAAGATGCAAAAAAACTTGAAAAGCCAATAAATATAATGGAAGTATGTGGTGGACATACTCATACAATAATGAAGTATGGAATTCCTCAATTACTTCCAGAAAATATTAACTTTATTCATGGTCCAGGTTGTCCTGTTTGTATTATGCCAAAGGAAAGAATAGACCATGCATATATTTTATCACTACAAGAAGATGTTATTTTAGTAACTTTAGGTGATATGATAAAAGTTCCCGGAAGTAATGGAAGCTTACAAGATGCAAGAAGTAAAGGTGCTGATGTAAGATTTGTATATTCACCAATGGAGTGTATAAAAATAGCACAAGAAAACCCTAGTAAAAGAATCATATTTTTTGCAATAGGTTTTGAAACAACTACTCCTATGACTGCTGCTTTAATTGATACAGTAGTAAAACAAGATATTAAGAATATATTCTTTCATATAAATCATGTAACAGTTCCTGAAGTAATGAAAGAGTTAATTGATAGCAGAGATGAGCATGTTGATTCATACAATCATCAAATTGATGCTTTCTTAGGACCTTCTCATGTAAGTGTTATTAGTGGAAGTAAGATTTATGAAGAGTTTCCAAGAGATTATAATAAGCCAGTAGTAGTTGCAGGTTTTGAACCAGTGGATGTTATGCAGTCTATCTCTATGATTGTTAAGCAGTTTATTGAAAAAAGATGTGAGCTTGAAATTGAGTATAAAAGATTGGTTTCTTATGATGGAAACATCAAAGCTCAAGAGTTAATCAATAAATATTTTGAAAAGATAAGTCTTTTTAAATGGAGAGGTTTAGGAAATATAAAAGATTCTGGACTTAAATTAAGAGATGATTACTCTAAATATGATGCAGAAGTTATTTATAAAGATATCTTGCCTATAACAGAAATAGAAGACCATAAACTTTGTATTTGTGGAGATATTTTAAGGGGTATGGCTAGTCCTCCTGAGTGTACTATCTTTGGTACTGCCTGTAAACCAAGTACTCCAATTGGTTCTTGTATGGTGAGTAGTGAAGGCGCATGTGCGGCATACTACAAATATGGTAATCTCTTATAAAAGGATATTAGACTTCATCTTTATATATTATTTCATCGTTGAATCTAAAAATTTAAATAGTCATTTACTAAAAGTAAACTCTTACTTAAATTTTTAGCTCCGCCTTGAACTAGAAATAAAATATAAAATCTACTATCCTTTTATATAAGAAGAATAATTAAGAATAAATAGTTAAAGAGAAAAAATGAAGACAATAACTTTAGCCCATGGAAATGGTGGACAAGAAAACAATGAACTTATTTCAAAAGTTTTTTATAAAGCCTTTAAAAATGATATTTTAGACAAAAGTGAAGATGCAGCAGTTATTGAAAATGGTAATTTAGCTTTTTCAACTGATTCTTTTACAGTAAGTCCACTTTTTTTCAATGGAGCAGATATAGGAAAACTTGCAATTTGTGGAACATGCAATGACCTAGCTATGATGGGAGCAAAACCTAAATACTTAACTTGTTCTGTTATTATTGAAGAAGGTCTTGATAAAAGAACACTAGATAAGATAGTAAAAAGTATGAAAGAAGAGCTTGAAGTAAATGGTGCAGTAGTTGTAAGTGGTGATACAAAGGTAGTTCCAAGAGGAAGTGTAGATAAAATCTTTATAAACACAACTGGTATTGGAGAAATACAATATAAAGGTATTAGCTCAAACAATATCACAAGTGAAGATACTATTTTAGTTAGTCGTGATATAGGAGCCCATGGCGCAACTATTTTTGCAAGCAGAGAGGGTATTGATATGAATACAAACCTAAAATCTGATTGTGCTTCACTTTATCCACAAGTAAAAGCTTTAATTGATGCAGGTATTAAAATAACTGCTTTAAGAGATGCTACAAGAGGTGGAGTTAGTGCTGTTTTAAATGAATGGGCAAAACAATCAAATATCTGTATCGAAGTAGAAGAGGCTTCTATTCCTGTTTCTGATGAGGTAAATGGTATTTGTGAATTACTTGGTTTTGAAGCGATGGCTTTAGCAAATGAAGGAACATTTGTACTTGCTATTAAAAATGAAGATGCCCAAAAAGCTTTAGAGGTTTTAAAACAGACAAACGAAACTGCTTCAATTATAGGTTCTGTATCAGATGAACATATTGGTAAAGTTGTATTAAACTCTGCTTGGGGAACAAAAAGATTTTTAGAGTTGCCAACTGGTGAATTACTACCAAGAATTTGCTAAGAGAATAAATGAAAATACTACTTCTTATTAGCTCTTTTAATTCCTTATCTCAAAGAGTATATACTGAGTTAAAAGAGTTAAACTATGAAGTAGCTATTTGTCTATCTACACAGGAAAACTTACAAGAAGAGATAAAAGAGTTTAATCCAACACTTATCTTTTCACCTTTTTTAAAAGAGTATCTTCCAAATGATATAACTTCAAACTATCCTACTTTTATTTTACACCCTGGAATTATTGGAGATAGAGGTCATCAATCTTTAGACCATGCAATAAATGATGAAAAAGAGAACTGGGGAGTAGTAATACTAAAAGCAAATGAAGAGTTAGATGCCGGAGATATTTATGCCCAAGCTAACTTTCCTATGAGAAAAGTAAGTAAGGGATCCCTTTATAGAAATGAAGTTTGCGATGCTACTTCAAAGGCTCTAAAAAACTTGCTTCAAAACTTCCCTAACAAAAACTTCAAAGCAACTGCTCAAATAAAAAATGAAATACATAAAAGACTAACTCAAAGCAATAGAAAAATAAACTGGCAAAAAGATAGTGTAGATGTAATAATCAAAAAAATTAACATGAGTGACTCTTATCCTGGAGTTGAAGAAGAGTTTTTTGGTATCACTTGTTATATGTATGGAGTTTGTAAAGAAGATACTCTAAGAGGTAAACCTAAAGAGATAATAGCAAAAAGAGATGGAGCCATTTGTATAGGTGCTATTGATGGAGCTATTTGGGTGAGTCATTTAAAGCAAAAGGATAGTTTCAAACTTCCTGCCACATATGTTTTAAAAGATAAAATCAAAGGTGTAAAAGAGCAAAGAATACCTCTTATTTTAGAAGCGAAAAGAGAGACTTTTTATGAAATCTTTGTAGAAAGAAAAGATGAAGTGGCATATTTACACTTTAATTTCCACAATGGAGCAATGAGTAGTGAGCAAGCAATAAGACTAAAATATGCTGTTGACTATTTAAAAGAAGAGTGCAAAGTCTTAGTTTTAATGGGTGGAAATGAATTCTTTTCAAATGGAATACACCTAAATATCCTTGAAGATAGTAAAAAACAAGGGGAAGATGGTTGGAGTAATATCAACGCCATGAATGATGTTGTAAAATCAATTCTTTTTGCAGAAGATATTATAACTATTGCTTCATTTTCAAAAAATGCAGGGGCAGGGGGAGTATTTTTAGGTCTTGCTTGTGATTATACTATTGCAAGAGAAGGTGTGGTTTTAAATGCTCACTATAAAACTATGGGTTTAAGTGGAAGTGAATATCACACCTTTAGTTTTTATAAAAGAGTTGATAAAAGTATTGCAGATAATATTTTAGAAAAATGTATCCCTGTAGGAAGTAGAAAAGCAAAAAGTATTGGAATGCTTGATGAGGTCTTTGACAGCGAAAACTATAGTGAAAAACTTGAAAGCTTTTGTGAGAACTTATTAAGTGATGAAGATAGTTTTGAAGAGTTTATTGATGAAAAAAAGGACTTTTTATATGAGAATAAATCAATAATAGAAAAGTTTAAAGAAGAAGAACTAAAAAGAATGTATCCTGAGTTTTGGGATAAAAAAAGCTCTTTTCATAGTTTGAGAAAAGAGTTTATATATAAAAAAGAACATAAAGATAGTTTAAAAAGATTAAAGGAATTATAAAAATGCATGAGTATTCAATTGTTCAATCACTATTAGAGTCTTGTGAAGAGCATGCAAGACAAAACGAGTCTGAAAACGTAACAAAAGTTGTAGTAAAAATTGGTGTTTTATCAGGAGTTGAGCCTGATTTGTTACAAACAGCTTTTGATACCTTTAAAGAGAAAACTGTTTGTCATAATGCACAGTTTATTATAAATCATCAAAAAGTAGTGATTGCTTGTTTATCCTGTGATGAAGAATCAACCCTAGAAAAACATGAATTTGCCTGTCCTAAATGCAACTCAACACAAGTAAAAGTGATAGATGGAGAAGATATGTACTTGATGAGTTTGGAAATGAGTTGAAAAATTTAGCAATTTTTATATAATTTACACACTTTATATACACTTTATTAAAAACTTTTTTGTTTTTTTATGCTAAGGTAATAGATAATTTTTTTAAGGAGAGTGTATGAAAAAAGTAATTGGTTTAGCTCTTGCTACAGCTTTAACTGCTGGGGTTGCAATGGCAAAGGAGATTAAAGTTGGTGCAGTAATGCCTATGTCAGGTCCAATAGCTGCATATGGTCAAGTAGCAAATTTAGGTGTTGAATTAGCACATAAATTACAACCTAAATTAAAAAATGGGGATACTATTAAAATAGTATTAATTGATAACAAAGGTGATAAGGTAGAAACTGCAAATGCTACTACTAGACTTATCTCTTCTGATAAAGTTGTTGCAATTTTAGGTGCATTAACTTCTACAAATACTGCTCAAACTATTGCAATTGCTGACAAGAAAAAAGTACCAGTTATTGCTTCTGTTGCTACAAGTGATAAACTAACTGCAAGAAGAGATTTTGCAAACAGAGTTTGTTTTACTGACTCTTTCCAAGGTGAAGTTGTTGCAAATTATGCAAAAGAACAAGGTTATAAAACAGCAGTAGTTATTGTTGACCAAGCACAAGTTTATTCTTTAGGTTTATCAAAAGCTTTCCAAAAAGCATTTAAAGAAAATGGTGGAAAACTACTTAAAAAAATCAGAGTTACTTCAGGTGACAAAGATTTCAAAGCAGTAGTATCACAAATCAAGAGCTTAAATCCTGATTTTATGTTCTTACCTTTATACCACCCAGAAGCTTCAATGATTGCAAGACAAGCTAAGCAATTAGGTTTAAATAAACCAATGTTTAGTGGTGATGGTGTTGCAAACCAAACGTTTATTGATTTAGGTGGAGATTCAGTAGAAGGTTATATGTTTACTGACTTCTTTGATTATACAAACCCTCCATCACAAACTTCAGCAGACTTTATCAAGTTCCATGAAAAAGAGACTGGTAAAAAAGAGGTTAACTCATTTACAGCTTTAGGTGCTGATACTTATAACATCTTAATTGATGCAATGAACAGATGTGAAGACCCAACTGATTCAATTTGTGTTAATAAAGAGATTAAAAAAACAACTAACTTTGATGGTGTATCAGGAAAAATCACTATTAATGGTCAAGGTAACGCTACAAGATCAGCAGTTATCAAAGAGATTAAAAATGGACAAGCAAAGTTTAAAGCTACTGTAAATCCATAAGGAAAATAATTAAAAAGTCTAGCATATGCTAGGCTTTTTTTTTAGAATAAAAAAAGTAATCTAAAAGTAATAGGATTGCTTTTTTTATTGTATTTAATGAAAATCAATCGGGGAAAAAATGGACATTACAACGTTTATACAGCAAATGGTAAACGGTTTCAGTTTGGGTAGTATGTATGCCCTTATTGCAATCGGATATACTATGGTTTATGGTGTGCTAAGACTTATCAACTTTGCACATGGAGATATTATGATGGTAGGTGCTTTTCTAGGTTATGCATGTATTGCAGTTTTAGGATTACCTTTTCCTGTAGCAGTACTACTTGCCGTTTGTTTATCTGCACTTGTAGGTATTTTAACAGATAAAATTGCATATAAACCTCTAAGAGATGCACCAAGAATTTCATTACTTATTACAGCAATTGGTATTTCATTTTTCTTAGAAAATGCCTTTACTGTTTTTGTAGGTGGAGTAAGAAGAGCCTTTCCTGTTCCTGAATATATGGAGCATGTTTTTAATATATCTGAGGTTACTTTCACTGTTTCTTCTATCATGGTTCCTGTTGTAACTTTAGGTTTATTAATAGGAATACTTTTTGTTTTATATAAAACAAAGTATGGTATGGCAATTAGAGCTTTATCTTTTGATTTTAAAACAGTAAACCTTATGGGTATTGATGCAAACATGATTATTTCTATTGTTTTTGCTTTAGGTTCAGCCTTAGCAGCAGTTGGAGGAATTTTCTGGGTTGTAAATTATCCTTCAGTTGAGCCTATGATGGGTGTTTTAGTCGGGCTTAAAGCCTTCGCAGCAGCAGTTGTTGGTGGTATTGGTTCAGTAACAGGTGCGGTACTTGGTGGATTTATTATTGGATTTACAGAAGTTGTAGTAATTGCATTTTGGCCAGAATTAGGTGGATATAAAGATGCCTTTGCTTTTATCTTCTTAATTTTTGTACTTCTATTTAAACCAACTGGTATTATGGGTGAAGATTTAGAAAAGAGTAGGTTTTAATCATGATGAACGATGCAATTTTTACAAAACAAAGATTAATAAATCTAGCAATTATTGTAACTGCAATCTGGTTCACATGGTTTGCACAAGTTACCTTTGATGAATATACAGTAAGAATTATAAACAATGTTGCAATTTTTGTTATCTTAGCAGTTTCATATAACTTAATTAATGGGGTGACAGGACAGTTATCATTAGAACCAAATGGATTTGTTGCAGTTGGTGCTTATGTTACAGCTATATTAACTCTTGATGCAGATGCAATGCTTTATCAATTTGATTTAGAAGACCCAGCCCAATGGGTTTTAGCATTACAAGCTGATTTTGTTTGGGCTTTACTTTTTGCGGGTATTGTTTCATCTTTACTTGCTTTAGCTCTTTCTTTCCCTGTATTTAGAGTAAGAGGTGATTATCTTGCAATTGTTACACTTGGTTTTGGTTTTATTATTAAAATCTTAGCAATTAATAATCCTCATATTACAAATGGTTCTTTAGGATTAAATGATATTCCAGAGTTTTCAAATCTATATTGGACAGGTGGAATTGCAATTTTAGCAGTTCTAGCGATATTGAATATTATCTATTCAAAATTTGGGCGAGCCATGAAAGCAGTAAGAGATGATGAAGATGCAGCTACTGCAATGGGTGTAAATACATTTAAAACAAAAACATTAGCATTTTGTACGTCAGCGTTCTTTGAAGGTGTTGGTGGTGGTTTATTAGCTGCTTTATTAACATCAATCAGCCCGGATTTATTTACATTCTTACTTACATTCCAACTTTTAATTATAATTATTTTAGGTGGTTTAGGCTCTACAACTGGAGCTATTATAGGAACTATTTTTGTAATGGCTGGTTTAGAGTGGATGAGATTCTTAGACGAACCTATGAATATCTTTGGTTTCCAAACAGAAGGAACACCAGGAATGAGAATGGTTGTATTCTCTCTAATCTTAATCATAGTTATGCTATTTGCAAGAGAAGGATTAATGGGTAAAAAAGAGTTATTTGAATTAAAGTGGTTTAAAAAGAAAAAGGCAGACAAATGATTTTAGAAGTACAAAATGTAACTAAAAAATTTGGTGGAGTTACTGCCATAAAAGATACAACTTTTCACGTAAAAGCAAAGGAAATCTATGGTCTTATTGGTCCTAATGGAGCTGGTAAAACTACGATGTTTAATGTTATTACTGGAAACTATGAACCAACAGAAGGTGCTGTTAAATTCCATGGACAAAGAATAGATGGAATAAAACCTTATAAAATTGTTCATCGTGGTATTGCAAGAACATTTCAAAATATTAGATTATTTACTTCTATGACTGTATTAGACAATATTTTAATTGGCTTTGACTATCAAGCAGAATATAGTTATCTAGAAGCAATTTTTAGATTACCAAGATTTTTCAAAGAAGAAAGAAGAGTAAGAAAAAGAGCTTTTGAGATTATGGAAGTTCTTGGAATAGCTGAATATGCAGATGAAATGGCAACGTCATTATCTTATGGACAACAAAGAAAAGTTGAGATTGCAAGAGCCTTAGCAGCTTCTCCTCAACTTTTACTTTTAGATGAACCAGCAGCAGGTATGAACCCACAAGAAACAGATGAACTTGCAGAGTTATTCTTTAAAATTAGAGATGAGTTTGATGTAACAATTTTATTAATAGAACATGATATGAAGTTTGTAAATAAGCTTTGTGATAGAGTTATGGTATTAGACTATGGAAAAACAATCTTTGAGGGACATATTAAAGATGCAATTAAAGATGAAGAAGTAATTAAAGCTTACCTTGGAGATTTTAAACATGCTTAAAGTAAAAGATTTAAAAGTTTATTATGGATTAATTAACGCTGTTAAAGGTGTTGAATTTGAAGTACAACAGGGGCAAATTGTTTCATTAATTGGAAGTAATGGTGCTGGAAAAACTTCAACTTTACAATCAATTGTAAATGATGTTAAGAAAACTGGTGAAATAGTTTTCAAAGGAAATAATATCTCTAAAATGAAAACACATAAGATAATCAAGAGCAATATTGCTTTAGTTCCTGAAGGAAGAAGGTGTTTTCAGAACTTAACAATTGAAGAAAATCTTAGAATGGGTGCTTTTAATAATGATGATAACTATGAAAGACTTCAAGAGCATATGTTTGAACTGTTTCCTAGACTTGTTGCAAAAAAAGGTCAGTTAGCAGGAACTATGTCAGGGGGTGAACAACAAATGCTTGCAATTGCAAGAGCTTTAATGAGTTCGCCCAAACTTCTTATGCTTGATGAACCCTCACTTGGTCTTGCTCCAAAGATAGTAGGAGAACTTTTCAAAACAATTGAGAGGTTAAGAGATGAAGGAATTACTATTTTATTAGTAGAACAAAATGCTTTTGCAGCATTAGAAATCTCTGATTATGCCTATGTTTTAGAAAATGGAAAAATAGCTTTAGAAGGTACTGGAGCTGAACTTATCGACTCCGATGAAATTAGAGAGAAGTACTTAGGTGGGTAAAACCCACTTAAAGTATACTTTATTTAACTATTATTAACTTTTATTTACTACAATTGCTTTTAAATTATAAATACAAATATTTTTATTAGGATTACAATGCTATTAATGAAATTAGAAACAAAAGAGAAATTCTCATTTTTACAACTTGCACACTATTTAGCAAGAGTTGACAATGATTATGGTGAAAAAGAACAAGAAGTTATTTTAGAATATTGTGCAGAAATGGGAATTGAAAATGATGAAGATTTTGATTTAGAAAATTTTGATTTACATGATATTTTAAAAGATTTCAAGAGTTTAAAGAGTAAAAAAATAGTTATTTTGGAATTAATGATTTTAATTCATGCAGATGATAAGTTTGATTTTGAGGAAAGAAACCTTATTTTTCAAATAAATGAAATATTTAATTTATCTCAAAAAGACATAGAGTTTTATTCACAGTGGGGGAAAGCAACAGCAGCATTATATACCCAAGGTAAGCTGTTTATAGAGTAGTGAGAATGAATTTAAATAATTTAATTGGTTTATTTGGATAAAATAATCGCTATGGATATCATCAGTACATTAAATAATAAAATAGAAAAACTTATACATGAATATGAACTTCTTAAAAAAGAGAATGAATTATTAAAACGTGACCTTGATGATTTAAAAAATGAGAATGATGAATTAGAAAGAAACAACCAAGATATGCTTTTAAAGATCGATAGTACATTAACTTTCGTTGAGGCAAAGAGTAGTGGAAAATAAAGTGACATTTCATATAAACAATATGGCTTATACCATCACTGTAGATGATAAACTTAAAGATGAGATTACAAGATATCTATCTACAGATAAAAATTTAGATACAAAAGAGTTGCTAGCAGCTTATATAAGAGTTTCTCAGCAGTATATACGACTAAAAGATGATGTTGAGGCCGTAACAGAAAAATTACCAAATCTATAAATCTTATGAAAAAGGCATTTTCACTTATTGAGATTATTGTTGTAATTGTAGTTATTTCTATTATTGCAAGTTTTCTAATAAGTAAATATGCCACTTCAATAAATAGTACAGTAAAAACTACTGTAAAAGCAGATATAGCATTAATTAATAGTGCTATAACAAAGAAAAACACAAAGAATATATTACTAAATAAATCAAAAATCACTTATTTAGATAATGCAATGACAAATCAAAAAGGATTAGAAATTTTTGATAATATCTTACAAGTACCAATGATTTCAACAAGTTCATCTCAAAAAGAGCTTGGTAAATGGATTAAAATTTCTAATAATAAATATAGAGTTTATCTTTCAAAGCTAGAGTTTTTAGAGTATAGATTTAAAAATGATTCATTTTCTTGTGTTAGTGATTTAAAACTTTGTAAAGAGTTTGAATAATGAATTATTACGAAGTATCTTTACTAAAATCCCCACTTGAGCCTTTAACTTTTCAATATGAAGGAGAGTTAGAACTTGGAACTAAAGTGGAAGTTCCCTTAAGAAATAGAAAAAATAATAGTGATGCAGTGGTTGTAAAAAAAGTTGAAAAACCTAGCTTTAAATGTAGTGATATAAATATTATTACAGAGTTTTTTTATAATACAAAAACTTTAGAAATAGCAAAGTTTATTTCTCAATATTATGTATGTTCTTTAGGAGAAGCACTTTCAATATTTATTCCTTTTAATAAAGAGTTTGAAAATAAAGATGACTCTTTAACCTTTGATTCAAAAATAGAGTTATCATCTAAACAACAAGAGGCATATGTCTTTTGTAAAGAAAAAAAACAAGCCTTACTTTTTGCAAATACAGGAAGTGGTAAAACAGAAGTTTATATAAAAAGTATTGAAGAGGTTTTAAATAAAGGTTCTCAAGCAGTTTTACTTATGCCTGAGATTTCATTAACCCCTCAAATGCAAAAAAGACTAGAAAAGGTTTTTTCTACTTCTGTTGCAATTTGGCATTCAAAAATTACAAAAAAGAAAAAAGAAACAATCCTTCAAGGCCTACAAGAAGGAAGTATCAAACTTGTAGCAGGAGCTAGGTCAGCACTTTTTTTACCCTTTAAAGATTTACAATTAATAGTTGTAGATGAAGAACATGATGAGTCTTATAAAAGTGATTCAAAACCAAGATATCATGCAAAAGATTTAAGTATTTATATTGCAAAGAAATATGACATAAGACTTATTTTAGGAAGCGCAACAGCCTCTATCTCTTCTTTTTCAAAGTTGCCTTTTTATAGATTAAAAGAGACTTTTTTTGATACAAGAAAGAAAATAGAGTTTGATGATTCTTCTTTAGATATCTCTTTAAAAGTATTAAATAAAATAAAACAGACTTTAGATAATGAAAATCAAGTAATTGTATTTTTGCCAACTAGGGCAAACTACAAATATCAAATTTGTACTTCATGTGGAAAGTCAGTTGAGTGTCCTTATTGTTCTGTTTCTATGAGTTTACACAAAAATGATTTAGCCTTAAAGTGCCATTATTGTGGATATGCTCAAAAAATCCCAGAAACATGTCCTTCTTGTAATAATGGAGTAATTCATAACCTAAGAGTTGGAACTGCTCAAATTGAAGAACAATTAAATGAGATGTTTCCTGAAAAAGTCGTAAAAAGATTTGATAGAGATGAAATCAAAACTGATAATAAGCTAAAAAAGATTTTAAATGATTTCAATAACAATAAAATTGATATTTTAGTTGGAACACAAATGCTTTCAAAAGGGCATGACTATCATAATGTAAAGCTTGCAGTAGTTCTTGGAATTGATTCAATTTTAAATATGAACTCTTATAAAGCTAGAGAAAAAGCTTTATCTTTACTTATTCAAATAGCAGGAAGAAGTGGAAGAAAAGGCGATGGAGAAGTAATTGTTCAAACTCAAAATCAAGACTTCTTCTCAGAATATTTGCAAGAGTATGATTATGCAGAGTTTTTAAAAGAAGAATTAGAGTTTAGAGAAGGTCTTTATCCTCCATTTTTGAAAATGGCTAAAGTTATATTTGCACATGCAAATGGTCTTAAAGTAAAAGATGAGCTTGATAGATACGTAAAACTTTTAAAACAAAAAGAGAATATTCAAGTAGTTGGTTTTGGACAGTGTGCAATATTTAAAGTTGCAAATAAATATAGATATGAAATAATTCTACGTTCCTCAAATGTCAAAGCCTTGCTACAAGCCCTACATAGTATTGATTCTACTATGGCTACAATTGATATGGATACAATCTATTAATTAATCTTTAGTCTTCTTATTGTATAATCGAGCCTAAAAATAATAAGGAAAAATAATGGCTTTTACAAAAGATGATTTTAAAGAATTAGTATCAAATATCCAATCTCAAGACTGGTACAAAAACCCAATTGGTTTTGGTATCGCAAAAGTAGATAGAGGACAATTAAACCCTGAAAAAATTTTACAAGCATCATATCCTGTAGTAAACTGGGAAGAAAACTATGGTAGTGCTGCAATTTTTTTAAATGCATTAAAAGAAGCAGGTGAAGAAATTGATACTTCTAAATCAGAATTAGTATTTAATATTAGTGACAAATTTTTAACAACTTGTATTGAGTCTTTTAGACCGTACATTCCTGAAGCAAAAGGACAAGAGCACAAAAATGTTCAAGTTATTTCTACTTTAGCTTCTTTACCAATTGATTCAGGTCTTACTGCTGCTGATTATAAAGTTGTATTTATTTTTGAAGATACAAATCCAGCAAGTGCAGAATCTGTATATTTAAAACTTTATGCTTTATCAACTGGAAAAGCAGCTTTAAGAAGCTTAAACCTTGATGGTGCATTTGGTCAATTACACAATAGTGCTTGGGTTGGAAATCAACCAATTGAATTAGACTGGTTAAGAGAAAATGAAATTTCATTAAAACTATCTGGTAAATTCCCAAGTATCACAAAAGTTGATAAATTCCCTCAATTCTTAGACCATGTAATCCCTGCTGATAACACAAGAATCTTAGATACAAACAAAGTAAGATTTGGTGCTCAATTAGCAGCTGGAACTACTGTAATGCCTGGTGCTGCATATGTTAACTTCAATGCAGGTACTGAAGGTGCTGTAATGGTTGAAGGTAGAATTTCTTCAAGTGCTAAAGTTGGTGCTGGTTCTGATGTTGGTGGTGGAGCTTCAATTCTTGGTGTTCTTTCTGGTACTGACGGTGTTCCTGTAACTATTGGTGATAACACATTATTAGGTGCTAACTCTTGTACAGGTACTGCAATTGGTGATTCTTGTATCTTAGATGCAGGTGTAACAATTTTACCAGGTACTAAAATTACTCTTTCAGAAAAAGCTGTTGAGCAATTAAAAGAGATTAACCCAGATAAAGAGATTTCTACTGTTATGAAAGGTATGGATTTCTTAGGTGTTAATGGAGTACACTTTAGAGTTAATTCTCAAACTGGTCAAACTGTTGCAATGAGATCAACTAGAGAAGTTAAATTAAACGCTGACTTACACTAAGTCAAAATAGAATAAAAGAGAAGTTTTCTTCTCTTTTATTTGAACTACTAACTAAAGCTTTTTTAGTTTTAATCTAAGAGAGTTTAGAACAACTGTTACTGAACTAAAACTCATAGCTATTCCTGCATATACTGGTGATAACATAAGTCCAAAGAATGGATATAAAATTCCTGCTGCTAGTGGAATACCAATTGCATTGTAAATAAATGCCCAGAAAAGATTTTGTTTTATAATTTTCATTGTTTCAATTGAAAGGTTAATACTTTTAGTAATAGAGTTAAGCTCGTTGTTTACTAAGATTATATCCCCTGCATCTTTACTAATATCAGCTCCTGAGTTTAATGTTACTCCAATGTTTGCTTGTTTGATTGAAGGAGCATCATTTATTCCATCTCCTACAAACATAACTTTTCCTTTTTCTTGAACTTCTTTAATTACATCATATTTTTGCGTTGGAATAACTTCACTATAAACTTCATCAATACCAATTTTAGCTGCTATTTTTGAAGCTGTGATTTTATTATCACCTGTTAATAAAATAGGTTTTATATTTTGTTTTTTTAGATTTTCAATTAACTCTTTTGCATTATCTTTTAGTTGATCTTCTAAAGCAAAAGAACCAATACTTTCTTTATCAATTGAAGCTAAGATAACACCATTTGCTAACTCTAATCTTTCATTGTAAAACTCTAGATGAGAAGTTTTGATTTCAATATTGTTCTCTTCTAAAAGTTGTTTGTTCCCAAGTAAAATTAGTTGATTTTCTATTTTTGCTTTTATTCCTCTTCCTGCAATTATCTCTAAATCTTCTATCTCATAGTTTTGTTTTTCTATATCTTTTAAATAGTTTACAATTGCTTTAGAAATAGGGTGCTCACTTAAGCTTTCAACAGCTAATATCTGTGAGAAATACTGTTTATCTATATCTGTTTTTGTTACTGCAATTTCACCTTTTGTTAGTGTTCCTGTTTTATCAAATATTGCGTATTTTATATCTTTGATAACTTCTAGTACTTCAGGATTTTTGATTAAAATCCCTTCATTTGCACCTTTACTTACAGAACTTACAATTGCAATTGGAGTTGCAAGTCCTAAAGCACAAGGACAAGAGATAATAAGTACAGAAATACTTGCTAAAATAGCATTTTGCATCTCTCCTACAAATGCCCAAATAATAAAAGTAATAATAGCTATAATAATAACTGAAGGCACAAAGATATTTGCAATTTTATCTGCAAATCTACTAATAGGTATTTGTTTACTTTGAGCAGATTTTAAAAGGTTAATTATCTTTGATAGTGTTGTATCACTTGCTAATTTTTTAACCCTTACAGTGATTACACCATTTGTGTTTAAAGTTCCGGATAATACTTCATCTCCTATTTCTTTAAATGCTGGCAGTGACTCCCCTGTAATCATAGAAGTATCAATATCTGCATGACCTTTTATAATTTCTCCATCTGCTGGTATTTTTTCTCCTGTTTTAACTATTATCTTGTCATCTATTTTTAGTTCATTAGCAAGTACTTCTTTTGTACTATTATCATCTTTAAGTAAGTTTGCAAGTTGGGGAGCTAAAGTCATTAATTTTTTTAAAAAATCACTTGCTTTTTGTTTTGAACGTTCTTCTAAAAATCTTCCTAATAAAACAAATGAGATAATTACAGCTGCTCCATCAAAATATAAGAACCTTAAATGTTCTGGAAATAAAGAAGGGAAGAAAACTACAAAAGTAGAATAAAAATATGCAGCACTAGTTCCTAGGGCAACTAAAACATTCATATCGTAGTTTTTGTTACTTAAAGCTTTATATGCTAATTTATAAAATCTAGCTGCACAAAAGAACTGTACAACAGTAGCAAGAGCAAAGATAGCATATTTTTTAACTGATGCATCAACTATACTGGAAAACATAATTACAAACATAAAAGCAGTTATTGTCATTGAAATAGAAAAAAGCTTTTTAAGGTTTTTAAACTCTTTTTCTTGGGCTTTTTCTAGGTGGGAAAAATCTTCCTCTACTTTATATCCTAAAAGTTCAATTTTTTTAATAAGAGTATCTTTTGACATAGTTTCATTATCAATTGTAAATTCTCCTTCACTAGAAGCAAAACTTACTTTTGTCTCTTCTATACCTTTTTGTTTATTTAAAAACTTTTCAATTCCATTTGAGCAGTTAACGCAAGTCATTCCTGAGATATTTAGATTTATTTTCTCTTTTGACATAGAGTTACACCTTTTCTTTTAAGATTAGTTTCAGTAAATTTTTTATGTATTTATCTTTAATAAAATAAAAAGACATCTTTTTGTCTTTTTTAAAATCAACTATTCCATATTTTTTAAGAGTTCTTAATTGATGAGAAACATGGGATTGTGGTATTTCAAGTAGATTAGTCATTTCTCCTACACATATCTCATAATCAATTAATGCATATAGCATTTTGGCTCTAGTTGGGTCAGCAAGAGCTTTAAATACATTTGATATTTCCACTAATTTATCTTGTGAGGGAAGAACTTTGTTTATATCAGAAATATAACTAATATCTTCGCAACAAGACCTAATTAGCTTTTTTTCTTCACAAGCACACATTTTACTCTTCTATAATTTCAAACCCAAGATCTTTCATTTCTTCTTTGAATTTTGCTTCATTTGCCTCATCTGCTATTTCTACTGTTACTTCTTTTGGGTCTTTATTTAAATTTACAGTTATTTCTCCAAACTCTTCTTCTAAAGAACCTTTAATTAAGTTTGAACAATTTCCACAAGCTATATTTTGAGCTTTAAATGTTTTTTTCATTTTAAATCCTTTTATATGATAAATATTTCATATGATGATAACATCATATAATAGGAAAGTCAATAGCTATTGTGAAAATATTTCATTTAAAATTTCACTTTCTAATATCACTGAAATAAGAAATATTATCTCAAATTTAAAAAGAATTAATCTACTTGCTTTTGCATTTAAGAAGTTGAAATCTTTTTTAAAAATATCATAAGAGTGCATAGATAAGCTATGCTTGACATTTTGTTTATACCAGTGTATATAAGCTTCTCTTTTAGTAATATCTTTTTTTGAAATTATTTCATAAAGAAAAAAGGTATGTAAAACTGCAATAAAAAAAGAACTAAATAAAAATATATTTTCAGACAAAAAATATATTAAAATAATAAAAAAAGGATAGAGTATAATTAAACAACTGATTCTTTTGTTGTGGTGATATATATAATTAATTAAAAAATATTTAGAGCCTAAATTATTTGATAATTCTTTACTAAATATGAGCATATTAAAAAAAATGATAGTAAAAGCAAGGATATGTAAGTGAAGTAATGAATCCATAATAACTCCTTATTATGTCAAAAAAATCATCCTTCTTCAATAATTTATCATATGTTTATTAAGTAAAAATTAAGACTAAAAGATAAAGTATAAAAATTAATCTACTATAAAGTTTCTTTTTTTAGTAACTTAAAATATTCTTCTCTTGGAATCTCTTTTGCTCCTAGACTTTCCAAGTGTTCATTATGTACTTGGCAATCAATTAGATTTATGCCATTGTCTTTTGCTTGTTTACAAAGGTGATAAAACGCAACTTTTGAAGCATCACTAACTTTAGCAAACATACTTTCTCCACAAAAAACATCATCTATAAGTACTCCATAAAGACCACCAACAAGTTCATTTTCTAAGTAAGTTTCTATTGAATAAGCATATCCTAGCTTATGAAGGTTTGTGTATGCTTGAATAAAGTAATCATTTATCCAAGTATCATCTTCGTGTTTTCTTTTTATACTTGCACAGTTCTTCATAACTTCTTCAAAGTTTTCATTTGTCTTTACTACAAAGCCTTTGTTTTTGATTGTTTTTTTAAGACTTTTTGATACTTTCATTTCCTCTGGGTATAAAACCATTCTTTGTTGTGGTGAAAACCAATGAATATGATTATACTCATCCATGAACCAAGGGAATAAACCATTTTTATAGGCATTTAAAAGTCTTTGGGGATGAAAATCTCCTCCTACTGCAACTAAATCATTATTCATCATATCTAAAGTAGGGAAGTCAAAGTTGTCTTCATCAAGTAAGTATATTTTTTCAATTGGTTCTAAAAGTCTCATGAATGAATATTATCTAAAAAAAACTAAAGAGTCTTAAGTTTTTGAAATAACTTTTATGCTATTGTAAATTTAAATAAAAGGAGTGTTTTTTGCAAAATAATAACGAAAAAAAAGAGATTGAAACTCAACTAAAATTTTTTAATGATAGTTTGAAGTCAAATAACTCTTTTTTACAAATGTTATTTGATACAGTTCCTAATCCAATGTTTTATAAGGATAGAAGCGGTAAATATCTTTATTGTAATAATGCTTTTTCGAAAACAATACTTGGAATTACTAAAGAACAAATAGAAGGTAAAACACTTTTCGAACTTCCAGAAGTGATTCCTAAAGAGTATGCAGAAATATATAAACAAAAAGATGAAGAACTATTTGATAATCCAGGCATCCAAAACTATGAAACAAAAGTAAAATGTGCTGATAATGAAGTAAGACATTACAATTTTTATAAAGCAACATTTCAAGAAGATGGAGTAGCTTTAGGAATTGTAGGAATTATGCTTGATATTACTTCTTATAAAAAGACTTTAGAAGAATTAGACAGAAAAAATAAAATGCTAAGCGGACTTAGTAATACTGATTTCTTAACAAACTTAGGAAATAGAAGATATTTTGAAACAACATTTTCAAAAAAATTAGCATATTTAAATAGGTCTAATCAAGAGTTTTCTTTTGCATTAATAGATATTGATTTTTTTAAAGATTACAATGATAAATTTGGTCATCAAAAAGGCGATAAAGTTTTAAAAAAAGTTGCTAAAGCTATAAGAAATACACTTAATAGAGAAAATGATTTTTGTTTTAGATTAGGAGGAGAGGAGTTTGGTTTATTGTTTAATACAAACTCTACTGAAGACTCTTATGCTTTAATGGAAAAGTTAAGAATGAATATTATCTCAAAAGAAATAACTGCTGCTAATACTTCTATTTATCCATATTTAACTGTTTCAATAGGTTTAGGAAATATTTTAAAATCTAACAAAAATTTCACTGTAAGTTATTTGTATAATAATGTAGATAAGCTTTTATATGAGTCTAAAGAGAAAGGAAGAAATCAAACTAGAATGAAAAACTTCATCTAGTTTGATATTTTTTATTTTTGTTGGAATTTATTTTTATTAGTTGCTTCTACAATATCATTTGCAATTGAATTTGTTTCTTGTGAGATATAATTCGTTTTATCAGCAATAGAAGCATTTTCTTGTGTAAATCTATCAAGTTGATTTACTGCATCACTAATTTGGTTCATTCCTGAACTTTGCTCTCTAGCTGCACTTGTAACGTCATTAATTAGATTGTTAGTTTGTTTAATATTGTCTTCTAATTCTTGGAAACCATTAATCATCTCAGAACTAATATTTTTGCCATCATTTGCTTTTATTGTTGCATCTTCAACTAAATTCTTAATCTCTTTAGCTGCCTCAGCAGACCTAGCTGCTAAGTTTCTTACTTCTTGAGCAACTACGGCAAATCCTTTACCTGCTTCTCCTGCCGTTGCTGCTTCAACAGCTGCGTTTAGTGATAGAATATTTGTTTGGAAAGCAATTTGATCAATAACTGTGATTGCTTCATTAATCATAGTAACTTTCTCATTTATCTCTTCCATAGAAACAGAAGTTCTAGTTGCTAAATCTTTACCTTTATGCGCAGAATTTTGAGTTTCTGAAGAGATTTTTAACATTTCTTGTGCTTTTTCATTTGTTTGTCTAATGTTACCTGTAATCTCTTCAATTGAAGCTGCGGTCTCTTCTAAAGAGGCAGCTTGACTTGTAGCATTTTCACTTAATGTTTTAACATTAGTTGTTAACTCTAAAGATTTTTCTTGTAAAGTTTCACCATCTTCTTTATTGTCTTGAAGAATAGTAGTTATCATTTTGTTTAAGTCTAGAATATCTTTTCCTATCTTACCACTATTTGCAACATCTAAAGATTGTGTAAAGTCTCTATTTGAATAATGCTCTAATGTATCACTTAGGTTATTGATATTTTTACCAACAAGTTTCTCTAAGTTGTCAAGCATATTATTTAGTAAGTTTTTTAACTCTTCTAGTGATTCATTGTTTGTTGAAGTTAAGATTCTTTCATCTAATAACCCATCACTAACTTTGTTTACAATAACTTTTACATCATTTATTACTTTGTTATCTTGTTCAATAATTGTTTTTGTTTTGTCTATATTTTCATTAATAAGTGATGCCATTTTCCCAATTTCATCATTTGCAGTAATCTTAATTGGATTAATATCTTTTTTCTCTTTATTTACATATTTAAAAAAGTCAAGTAAGCCATGTTGGAAATACTCTAGTGGATTAAATACAACTTTATTTAAAATAACTACAACTGCAACTGTTAAAATTATGATTAAAATTAAAACTGCAATAATAGAACTAGTAATTGAAGATGTAATATTTTCATTAGTTAATTGATTTAGTTTTGCAATCTCTTTTTCAGCATCAACTATATAAGCACCAGTTCCAATAATCATGTCCCATGGCTCAAATTTTTGTACATATGAGAATTTTTCAAAATCACCAGTTTTTCCAGGGATTGTCCAGAAATATTTAACTAAGCCACCATCTTTTGAAGCATTTGCAGTCTTTACAATCTCTTGGTAAAGATATGTACCTCTTTTATCTTGTAAATTTGTCATATCCTTTCCAACTAAAGATGCTTTAGCTCCATGGGATAAAACAATGTGATTAGAGTCATTTACCCAAAAATAACCAGTCTTTCCATATTTCATCTTTTCAATTGCTTTAAGTGCTTCTGCTTTCATCTTTTCATTTATATCATCAATATAAGCACCAGTACCTATAATCCAATTATATGGCTTAAATACTTTTACAATAGAAGCTTTAAATACAGTTTTTTTGCTACTTGGGTTATAAAATGAGTATTCAATAAATGCTTTATCTTTTTTATTTTTATTCAATGCTTCAACACCAAGTTCTACAAAGGGAACTTTAGGAGTGTTTTTAAAATATTGTCCAGTTAATTCTTTTTTGATTGGATGCATTATCATTTTATAGTTAAAATCATTTATCCAAAAATATCCTGAAGTTCCATATCTTGTATCTTCGATAATTGATTTGATTCTTTCTTTTAGTGCTTGTTCACTTAAAATATTTTTATTCTTTTCATATTCAGCTTCAATAATAGAAAACAAAAATCCTGATTGTTCTGTAATATAATCTTCAACTTCACTTTTTACTTTATCTTTAGAAGTTCTTTCGTAGTATGATTCAACTGTTTTAAAAGCCAGCGAGACATAGTGTTTTAACTCTTTTTCTTTATTTGCATAGGCTGTTTTTTCAGTTTGATTTACAACTAGAGTAGATGCGTTTTTTAAAGATGAAACAACTTCAAATAGCATATAGAGTGCTACTATTAAAATAGCAATAATCACTGTAGATAAAAGTTTTACTTTTATAGAAGCATTTTTTATCATTATTTATCCTTTACTTTATTCTTTGGTCACTAATATTATACTTTAGTGTTGATATATTTTAGATAAAGTAATTTTTTGTAAAGCCCTTATTTTGGGTTCTGATACTCATTATTAATTATTACAAACATGACTTATGTGACATATTAATATATCACTTTTATTGGAAGAAAAAAATCTAATTCAAAAAAATCCTCTTCTTCAAGAAAATGATTCTTTTTGTATATAGAATAAGAGGGAATAGTTTTTGCTTCATAACCTGAGTTTGGAAGCCATTCATTATATATGTATGCCATATATTTTAGTACATCTCCATATTTGCCTTTTAAAGTAAATACAGCACATATACTACTTGGAAGTTCTAAAATAGGAAGGTTAGGGAACTTCTCTTCATCTACTTTTATACAAGCTATATATGAAGCTTCTTCTTTTAAAGTAATAGTTGGATTGTCATGTTGTATTCCGATTTGAACTGGGTCTTTTATTCCTAATTCAAAACTTAAAGATAAAAGTCTTTGCCAAGTATTTGTAATGTTTTTACCATAACCTTTATGTCTTATGTAAAGGCACTTTATTGTTTCACAAAATTTAATTTTTGGTTCTACTTTTTCTTTTATTTCTAGGCTTTCATAACTTTTAATAATCTCTTGAGAAAACTTTTTATAGCCATCTTTTTTCCACTCTTTAGGAGTATATTTAAATTTCTTCTTAAAAGCTTTTATAAATGAAGAGTGTGAGTTAAAGCCACAAGCATTTGCAATTTCACTAATAGTAGAGTATTTGTTTACAATAATAAGGTTAGCAGCTTTTTGAAGTCTTATTGAAGTAATCATTTCAAAAAGGTTCATTCCTGTCTCTTCTTTAAAAATTCTATGGAAATGATATTTACTTACAGAGTTGTTTTTTGCTAACTCCTCTAAAGTGATATTTAGCTCAATATTTTTATTAATATAAAAAATTGTGTCATTAACAATTTTAGATCGAATCATTTTTGTATCTTTTTTCATAATTTGATTATATCAAAAATAGCAACATAGAACAAGAAAAATGAAATTTAGGATAAAGAATAAAATCTAAAAAAAGAGTAAAGTTCTAATAATAAAATAAAAGGGAAGAAAATGAATAAGTTAAAACGTTCATATATAAGGGAAATATTAGACGCAACAAATGAAGAAACAATCTCTTTTGCTGGTGGTTTACCAAATGAAAAACTATTTCCCTTAACACAACTAAAGAAAGCTACAAACAAAGTTTTAAAAAGTGCCGATGCTTTACAATATAGTAAATCAATTGGAGATGAGTCTTTAAGAAAGAAGATTGCAAAAATATATAATGAAAAGTTTGATTTTCCTACAAATGAAAATGAAATTTTAATAACAACAGGTTCTCAACAATCCTTTGACATGATAAGTAAGACATTTATTCATAAAGAGTTGTTTGTACAAAAACCTACTTATATAGGAGCATTGGGAGCTTTTAAAATCTTAAATAAAAGTTTAAATGATTTTAGTGATGTACAAAGTTTAAAAACAAAAATCTCTACGGATGATACTTTATACTTAATGAGTGATTTTTCTAATCCTACTTCAATAAGTATGTCTCAAAAAGAGAGATTAATCTTTGCAAGTTTATTAAAACAAAGTGATTCATATTTGATTGAAGATGGAGCATATAGCTTATTAAGTTTCAATGGAAAAATAAAAAAACCAATCTCTTCATTATATGAAAAGAGTTTTCATTTAGGGTCTTTTTCAAAAATAGTAGCACCTGGTCTTAGAGTAGGATGGATTAGAACATCAAAAGAGAATATCGAAAAGCTATTAATTGCAAAGGAGTCTTTAGATTTACATACTTCTACATTAAATCAGATGATAATAAACCAATATTTAGAAGATAATGATTTATTTGAACATATAAAACTTATTAGAAAAGATTACAAATCTAAGATGCAATATATGGCTTCTTGTATGAAAAAGTATTTACCATCTTTTAAATTTGAAAAATCTAAAGGTGGAATGTTTATTTATGGTAAATTTGAAGTTGATAGTTTAGAATTAGCAAAAAAAGCATTAGAAAAAAATGTTGCATTTGTACCTTCATGTGTTTTTGATGTGAATGAAGAAAAATCTACTTATGCAAGGTTTAACTTTACTAACAGTTCTAAATCACAGATAAAAGCAGGGATTAAGACAATAGCAAAAATTTTAAATAAAGAGTAATATTATTTTATATAGAAAAGTTGCATATTTTATATATTTTTTTAGTAGAAATAGAGCTAAAATTTTGTATAATCGTCCCTTAATTTTAAAATTTAAGGACATATTTATGTTTAAGCTAAACGAACATAAAACAAATGTTTTTACTGAATTCTCTGCTGGATTTACAACATTTTTAACAATGATGTATATTGTTCCTGTAAATGGTTTTATTTTAGCCGATGCAGGACTTCCAATGGAAGCAGTAATAACAGCAACAGCGTTAATTACTATTTTAGCAACACTATTTAGTGGTTTATGGGCTAATACTCCAATTGCAATGTCAGTTGGAATGGGATTAAATGCATATTTCTCTTATGGCTTAGTATTAGGAATGAAAATACCTTGGCAAACAGCACTTGGAATAGTGTTTCTTTCTGGTATTTTATTTGTAATTCTATCTTTCACAAACTTTAGAGTTTGGATTATGACTTCTATTCCTATGAATTTAAGACGTGCAATCTCTGCAGGTATTGGAACTTTTATTGCCTTCATTGGTTTAAAACAGATGGGAATGATTGTAGATAACCAAGCAACATTAGTTTCACTTGGTAATTTTTCTGATTCTAATGTTTTACTTGGAGTGTTAGGATTAGTATTAGCCTTTGCTTTTTATTCATATAGAGTAAAAGGGGCATTTGTACTTTCTATTGCAATTACATCAATTGTTGCATGGACAACTGGATTAGGTAGCTTACCTACAGAACTTTTTAGTGCTCCTGCCTCTATTGCACCAATTGCACTTGAACTTGATATTACTAGTGCTTTAACTTTATCTTTACTTCCTGTAATTATCACATTCTTAATTACTGATATGTTTGATACATTAGGAACTTTAACTGGTGTTGGTACAAGAGCAAACTTATTCCAAGAAAATAATAAAGATGACAAATCTTTACAAAAAACTTTAGAAGCAGATGCAATGGCAACTACTGCTGGTTCTTTACTTGGTGTATCTACTACAACAGCATTTATTGAAAGTGCTTCTGGAGTTGAAGCAGGTGGAAGAACAGGTTTAACTGCTGTATTTACAGCTGCATTTTTTGTTTGTACACTTTTTATGTTACCATTATTTAAATCAATTCCAGGAAATGCAATTTATCCTGTTTTAGTTGTTGTTGGGGTATTAATGTTTACTGAGTTAGGAAAAATTAACTTTGAAGAAACAGATTTAGCAACAAGTGCAGGTGCATTTTTTATTGTAGTTTTAATGCCATTAACTTTTTCTATTACAAATGGTATTGCTGCAGGATTCTTAGTATATACAATTATTAAATTAGCTAAGAATCAATACAAAGACTTAAACTTAGGGATTTTGGTAATTACATTCATAAGTTTATTAGCATTTATTTTATAAGGGTTTTTTTTGGAAAAATATTATTACGGTTACGAAGAGTTTAGAGATGACACGCAAGCTTTAGTTGATAAGTGTAGAGGTTTCGAACCTGATATTCTTTTAGCAATAGCAAGAGGTGGATTAACTTTAGCACATTTAATGGCACAAGCTATGGATATGAGAAATTTATATGCATTAAATTCTATTCACTATGAAGGTGAATTAAAACTTGATACATTTAATATTTTCAATATTCCTGATGTGTCTCATGCAAAAAGAGTATTAATCATTGATGATATTGTTGATTCTGGTGAAACTATGAGAGAAATTTTAAAAGTATTACACGAAAAATTTCCTGAAGTAGAGTTCAAATTAGCAACAATCTTTAGAAAAGAAACAGCTGTTTTACAACCTGATTACTCTGTAAAAGAAGCTGACAAATGGATTGACTTCTTCTGGGAAGTTGACGTTAAATAACAGTTTAGATTTTTCTAAACTGTTATTCTCTATAAATTATGTACTTTCTATATAAATATTTACTATTTTAGATAAATTCAAAGAGATTTTATTGTATAATGTTTCCACAAATTTAAATTATGGAATAGGATGACATGACTTTTATTGAATTTAAAAAACTTTTACTGGATGCAGAACTTACAATACCAAAATTTACAGCTTTAATTAAAGTTAGTGAAAAAAACATTCAATCTTATAAGAAAAAAGAGCAAGTTCCAAATGCAATTGCCGCAGTAGCAGCATGTTTTGCAAAAATGAATCAAGAGGGAATGGATTATAAAACTTTAATCAATGACCTTGATTTAATTAAAAAAGAGAAAAAAGGTGCAGGTTTTTCTTCAAAAAAGAAAGATAAAAAAAATAAAGAAAACGATTAATCTTTTTTAGCTATACTTCCCAAAAAATTTGGGAAAAGCAAATGACAATAAATAAAAATGTTAGATTTTTTCTAACGGTTTCTTCTATTATGATGGCACTTGCCATTGCAATTGGAGCTTTTGGAGCTCATGGTCTAAAAGCAGTTGTTTCAGCACAGTTATTAGTAACTTATAATACTGGTGTTGAATATCATTTCTATAATACCTTGGGGCTTTTTGCAGCAACATTTATGATGTATTTAAAGCCTGATTCAAAAGGTGTTAAAATAGCAGCTTGGCTTATTTTAATAGGAATGATAATCTTTTCATTTTCATTATATGCATTAGTTTTATTAAACATGCCAATTTTAGGTGCAATTACTCCTATTGGGGGAACACTTCTAATTATTGCATGGATTACTTTAGCAATTTCATTTTACAAGGAAAAGTAATAGATGAACATAATTGAGAGAATTGAGCACATAAGAGATGCAAGATGGTTTTCTAACCTTACAACTTTTATTATTTTAGCGTATGCTTCAGTTTTAGGATTTAAAACAATTGATGAAGTAGAGACTAATTATGCGATATTTTTACAGTTTGCAGATATTTTTGTAACTATCTATTTTATATTTGAAATAGCTATTAAAATGGCGGCAGAAAAAAAGTTTATTAACTTTTTTAAATCAGGATGGAATCTTTTTGATTTTACAATCGTTGTAATTACTCTTTTACCACTTGAACAATCAGGTTTTGCTGCAATTGCAAGAACACTAAGAGTATTTAGAGTTTTAAGATTATTTACAGCACGTCCAGAATTAAAAGCTATTATTGATATGTTGATTAAAGCTATTCCTTCAATTATTGATATTGTGATTTTGATGTTTATAATTTTCTATATTTATGCAATTATAGGAAATTTCTATTTTCAAGATTTACCATCAGGATTATGGAAAGACTTCTTAGTATCAATGCTTACATTGTTTAGGGTTTTAACCTTTGAAGACTGGACAGATGTTATGTATGAAGCTATGGAAGTATATCCAATGGCTTGGATTTACTTTGTATCTTTTGTAATTATTGCAGCCTTTGTATTCTTTAATCTTTTTGTTGCAGTTATTATTGGTGAAATGCAAAAAATTCAAGAAGCAGACTTCCATGAGGAAGCACATGAAGATAGTAAAAAATTAGATATTTTATTAGAAGAGATTAAAACATTAAGACAAGAGGTTCAAGACCTAAAGAAGAAAGAGTAAAACAATGAAGAAAACAGTTTCAATATTAGGAGCAGGGTGGCTAGGTCATCCTTTAGCTCTAAGTTTAAAAGAAAACTATGAGGTAAAAGTTTCTGTTAGAATAGAAGAGAAAAAAGAAACTTTTGAAAATGAAGGTTTAAAAGCATATGTTTTAAATGAAACTTCTTATGAAAGCTTAGATAATCTTTTAGATACAAACTATCTTTTTATAAATTTTCCTCCCTCTAAGTTTGAAGATTTTAAAGCTTTTTTAGAAAAAATATATTCCCACAAAAATATAAAAAACATAGAAAAAATCATATTTATTAGTTCAACTTCTATCTATCCAGATGAAGAAAAAACTTTTAGTGAAGATGAAGTATTTACAAATGCTAAATCCCAAAAGATTTATGATATAGAAAAGTTAATTGAAGATAAAACACATCTTATTTTTAGATGTGCAGGACTTATGGGAGCTAATAGAGTTTCAGGGAAATATTTTGCTGGAAAAGAGCTTGATAGTGAAGATGTAAAAGTAAACTATGTTCATCTTGATGATGTAATAGGTGCAACTAAATTTGCTCTTTTAAATGATTTAGAAGGAATATACAATCTTTGTAGCAAGGAACATCCAACTAGAAAAGAGATATATTTTAAAAATGCTTTAAGATTTGGATTTGATAAACCTATTTTTAAAAATAAAAAAGAGTATAAACAAAGACTGATTGATGGAAGTAAAATTGAAAGAGAAGGATTTAGATATAAGTATCCAAACCCTTTAGAATATGAGTATTAACCGTTAGTGTTAAATGCTCTGTCTCCAGCGTCTCCAAGACCTGGTCTGATATATTTATTTTCATCAAGTCTTTCATCAATTTGAGCAATATAAATATTTACATCAGGATGAGCTTTTTGAACAGCTTCAATACCTTCAGGAGCTCCTAATATATTTAATGAAATGATTTTTTGAGCACCTTTTTCTTTTAAGTAATCAATTCCATCAATTAAAGAACCACCAGTTGCAATCATTGGGTCTAGTAATAAAACAGTTCTTCCCTCTAAATTTGGGATATTTTCATAAAATAGTTTAGATAAAGCAGTCTCTTCATCTCTTTTCATTGCTAAAAAACCACTTTTTGCATATGGTAAAGTTCTTAAAATTCCAGTTAACATAGGTTCACCAGCTCTTAAAATTGGAACTAAAACAAGTTTTTGAACTTCTAACATTTGTACGTCTAATGGTCCTTGCCAAGTTTCAATATTCGTTGTGATAGTTTCAAAATCTTCTAAAACTTCTGCCGCTATAATTCTTGAGATTTCTTCTATTGTAAGTCTAAATTCATTTGATGCAGTTCTAACATCTCTTAGTCTATTTACCAAGTGTTTAACAACTACGTTTGAGCTTTCTTTATACATAATATAATTCCTGATTATTTTTGTTTTCCAATTTAAATAATAGCTAAAAATTACTTATAAGTTGCAGATAAGTTTACTGAAAATTAACCTATTCTTAGATAATATAATTAACTTAATTTTCTACTAAAGAGGACTTATGAAACCCACGGATTATAACTTTCGAATAAAAGACTCAGTCTTAGGTATTCAATTTCTGTTTGTTGCATTTGGTGCACTTGTATTAGTTCCTATTTTAACTGGACTTGACCCAAATGTTGCACTATTTACAGCAGGTATTGGTACTTTAGTTTTTCAATTTGTAAATAGAGGTGCAATTCCTCCTATTTTCTTAGCATCATCATTTGCATTTATTGCTCCAATCGCACATGGTGTAAAAACTTGGGGTATTGCAGCAACTATGTCAGGACTTGTAGCAGCAGGTTTATTATATATTGTTCTAAGTTTTTTAATTAGACTAAAAGGTGATGAGTTTTTACATAAACTTTTACCTCCTGTAGTTGTAGGACCTGTTATTATGTCTATTGGTCTTATTCTTTCTCCTGTTGCAGTAAACATGGCAATGGGAAAAACAGGTGATGGAGCAATTGAATTAATTGCCTTTGATAAAGCAATAGTTATTTCAATGATAGCGCTTTTTACAATGGTATTCATTTCTCTTTTAGGAAAAGGAATTTTTAAACTTATTCCTATTTTAGGTGGTATTATTGCAGGTTATATTGCAGCACTTTTTTATGGAGTAATTGATTTTTCTTCAGTGGAAAAAGCAGCTTGGTTTGCAGTTCCTAGTTTTACTGCACCAGAGTTTAATTGGCAAGCTATTTTATTTATTTTACCAATTGCAATTGCACCTGCTATTGAGCACATTGGTGATATGTTAGCAATTTCAAATGTTACAAAACAAGATTATTTAAAAAAGCCAGGACTTAAAAATACACTTTTAGGTGATGGTTTAGCAACTTCAGTTGCTTCACTTTTTGGTGGACCACCAAATACTACTTATTCAGAAGTTACAGGTGCAGTTACTGTTACAAAAGCATATAATCCAGCAATTATGACTTGGGCTGCGATAACAGCTATTTTATTAGCTTTTATTGGTAAACTTGGTGGTTTATTAGCAACTATTCCAGTTCCAGTTATGGGTGGTATTATGCTTTTATTATTTGGTATTATTGCAAGTATTGGTATTTCTACACTAACAAGAGCAAATATTGATTTCAATTGTCCTAGAAATTTAATCATTGTATCAATGATTTTAGTATTTTCAATTGGTGGAATGACATTTAATTTTGGTGGAGTTCCATTCTCTGGAATCGGTCTTGGTGCAATTACAGGTATTTTCTTAAATCTTGTTTTACCGCAACCACGAAAAGAAGATCACATTATATAGTTAGAGAAATCTAACTATATAACAATTTTTAATTATTTCTACATCAAAAATTTCTTATAATAAAACATAAAATAAAATAATAGGAGTTCTTACATATGGCAAAAGAACATAGTTTTGATATCTCTGCTAAATTAGATATGCAAGAGATGAAAAATGCTGTAATTCAAGCACAAAAAGAGATAGATAATAGATATGACTTTAAAGGTATTGAAAAAGAAATCGATTTTAATCAAGGTGCAAAAACTTTAACACTTGTTAGTTCAAGTGATAATAAGATTGATGCAATGTATGACATCTTAATCTCTAAAATGAATAAAAGAGGTTTATCAATTAACTCTTTAGAAGAACTAAAAAAAGAGGATAGTTCAGGTGCTAATAGAAGATATGTATATTCAATTGTAGATTCTATTAAAGCTGATGAAGCAAAACAAATTCAAGTTGAAATAAAAAAACTAAAGCTAAAAGTGAAAGCAGTAAATCAAGGTGACGAAATTAGAGTTACAGCAAAAAATATTGATGATTTACAAACAATTATGAAACATTTAAAATCATTAGAGCTAAAGTCTCCTTTAGTTTTTGATAACTTCAAATAGTACTCTTTTGAGTACTATAATTAATAATCTCTACAATTGCTATTTTAAAGCTATTTTCAAATAAAAAAACTTTTAAAATCTATCATTTTATTACTAAAAAGTATAAAAAATTCAAGAAAATCTGTTACAATAAAAAATAAAAAAATTTGGGAAAAGAGTGAAGAATTTAAATTTAGAATCTTTGAAGCAAATTACAATATTATATGCAGAAGATGACCTTGTAATTCAGCAACAAACAGTAGGAATATTAAAAAACTTAGTAAAAAAAGTTTATGTGGCAAACTGTGGACAAGAAGCAGTTAATATTTATGATAATAATAAAGTTGATATTGTTATTACAGATATTACTATGCCAAATATGACTGGAATAGAGTTTTCCAAATACATAAGAAAAAGCAATGATGAAATACCTATTATAGTAATAAGTGCCCACAATGATAGTAATATTTTAATTGAGGCAATTGAAGTAGGTATTACGAGATTTTTATTAAAACCATTAAATATATCTGATTTGATGCAAATAATAACAGAGTTTGCAGAAAATATTTGTAATAAAAATGAAAAAGATAGTGTCACAAATTTATTAGAACAATACAAAAGTATTGTTGATGTTGATTCAATTGTTTCAAAAACTGATAAAGATGGAATAATTACTTACGTTAATGATAGATTTATTGATATTTCTGGTTATTCACGAGAAGAATTAATAGGTCAACCCCATAATATTATCAGACATCCAGATACTCCAGAAAAACTTTTTAGAAAAATGTGGACAACAATTTCAGAAAAGAAAAAAGTTTGGCAAGGAGTTGTTTTAAACCTTTCTAAGCAAGGTAAATCTTATTATGTTCGTTCTACTATAAAACCTATTTTAGATGTAAATGGTGAGATTATTGAGTATATTGCAATAAGACAAGATATTACTCCTCAAGAAAGAACAAGAAAATTCTTACAAAAACAAAATGTTCAAAAGATTTCAAATTTAAATGATGCCTTGAAAAATCAAGAACAATATGAAAATGTAATTAATCAAATAAACATTGTTTCAAGATTTGATTTATCTGGGAAAATTACTTATGTAAATGATAGATTCTGTAAGTTAATTGAGTTTACAAAAGATGAACTTATTGGTGAAACTTTCAAAAAAATAAGGCATGAGAAAACAAATATTGAAATCTCAAGGCAGATGTGGAAAACTATAAAAAGTGGTAAAACTTGGAGTGGAAAACTAATGAATAAGTCAAAAACAGGGAAGACTTTTCATTTAGATGCAGTGATTTCTCCAATTTTTAATCAAAATAATGAGATTGCAGAGTTTATCTCTGTATGTCATAATATTACTTCTATTATGGAACTTCATAAAGAATTAGAAGATACCCAAAGAGAGATTATTTATAGAATGGGTGAGATTGGTGAAACTAGATCAAAAGAGACAGGAAACCATGTAAAAAGAGTAGCAGAGTACTCAAAACTTCTAGGAAAACTTTGTGGCTTACCACAAGAAGATATTGACATTATTTTTATGGCTTCTCCTATGCATGATATTGGAAAAGTTGGTATTCCTGATAGGGTTTTAAATAAACCAGGGAAACTAAATGCAGAAGAATGGGAAATTATGAAAGAGCATAGTGAGCTTGGATATAATATCCTTAAAAACTCTAAAAGAGAAATTTTAAAAGCTGCTGCAATAATCTCTTATCATCACCATGAAAAATGGGATGGTGGTGGTTATCCACAAGCTTTAAAAGAAGAAGAAATACATATTTTTGGAAGAATAACTGCAATTGCAGATGTTTTTGATGCCCTTGGAAGTGATAGGTGTTATAAAAGAGCTTGGGAGCTTGATAAAATACTTGAACTATTTAGAGAACAAAAAGGTAAACACTTTGATCCTGTATTAGTTGATTTATTCTTTGATAACTTAGATGATTTTTTAAAAATTAGAGATAGATACGTAGACTAGCCTTTACACTTAATAAACAAACTTACAGTATAATTTTTTAACATTAAAAAAGGATACTGTTTGAAAGTTTTACTTCTAGAAGATGACCCCTCATTAAATTATTTATTAAATGAACACTTACATGACCAAGGTTTTGAAGTAACTTCATGTACAAATGGCCAAGAAGCTTTAGAGTATTTAATAGATGAAGTATTTGCCTTTGCCTTACTTGATATAAATACTCCTATTATGAGTGGGATTGAAGTTTTAAAAACAATTAGAACTGATTATAAAAATCAAACTCCTGTGATAATCCTAACAGCTTTTCAAGATATGAAGCATTTAAAAGAGTCTTTTGAAAGTGGAGTTGATGATTATATAAAAAAACCTTTTGATTTAGAAGAATTAGACCAAAGAATAAAAAAACTATGTAAACAGTTTAATTTAGGAAATGAAAGTGAAGTTAAAATTAGTGAAGAGATACTATTTTTACCAGAACTTTGCCAGATTATTCTAAATGGAGAGACAAAACATCTTGCACAAAAAGAGAGAGATATTTTAAGTTATTTCTGTAAGCATAGAAATAGAGTTGTTTCAAGTGAAGAGTTACTTCAAAATATTTGGGCATATGAAGAGATGCCTACTGATGCAACAATTAGAGTTTATATAAAAAATCTAAGAGAGTCTTTGGGAAAAGATAGAATTCAAACAATTAGAGGAATAGGGTATAAATTTGAATAAAAATGAGAGAAATGCATTAATTAGTTTCTTATCAATATATGTTGGTTCTGCAATGCTTCTTCTAGCTGTATTGTTTTATTTTTATTACCAAGAGCAATATAAATCTCTACAAAAAAGTTGTAGTATGGAGTTAATTAATGCTTCAATGGAAATAAAAACCGATATTTTAAATGCATATATGAATAAAAAAGAGTATATGCCTAAACCCTTAAAAGAAAGAAAAATCAAGTTTGCTTTATATGACGTAAATAAAAAACTTTTATTCTCAAATTTAGATGAAAAACAAGCAGTTGATTTTAAACAAAGTTTTTATCAAAAATCAAATCAGCACTTTTATATTCAAAAAATCAAAGAAGAGAATATTCCTATTAAGTATATTGTAATGGAGACTTGCAGAGGTGTTGATAGCATAAATAAGTTAAAGATATATCTAACTTTAACTTTTATACTAAGTTCTGTTTTCATAGGTTTTATAGCCTATTTTCTTGCGAAACTTTTACTAAAGCCTGTAAGAGAAAAAGTTATTGATATGGACAACTTTATTAAAGATTCAGCCCATGAATTAAATACTCCTGTTTCAGTATTAATGACTTCGGTTACGATGTTGAAAAATGGTAAAAGTCCAGAAAAAATGATGAAATATATATTAAGTAGTTCAAAACAGATTTCTCAAATATATAATGATATTCACTTCTCTGCTTTTAATGATATAAATGAAAGTATGGAAGAGAAATTTTATTTAAATAGTTTAATAGAAGATAGTGTTGAGTTTTTTAATGATATTTCTATTACAAAAAATATTGATATAGAAGCAAAAATTGAAGCTCTTGAAGTTTATATGGATAGAACAAAGGCTCAAAAAGTTGTTAATAATCTTTTATCAAATGCAATTAAATACAGTAAGAACAATTCTGTAATTAAAGTATCCTTACAGAATAATATATTTAAAGTAGAAGACTTTGGTATAGGAATAAGTGAGAAAGAACAAAAAGAGATATTTAAACGTTTTAAACGAGGGAAAAATATAGAAGGTGGCTTTGGAATAGGTTTAGATATAGTAAATAGAATTTGTAAGTCTTATAATCTAAAGATAAACCTAGATTCTAAAAAGAATAAAGGTTCAACCTTTAGTATTGATTTTTCTTCTGTTATTTGCCAATAGAGTTTATTTTAAGTGTGATTACTATAGGTTCAGTCTTTGTTGTATCAAGAGTCGAACCTATAGATCTTTTTTCATGATGAGATAATTCACCTTGAATAGTTTGTAATACATGCCAAAATTTTTCATTAAATGGTGCACTAATTTGTTTTAATTTGTGTTCAAATATTTCATCAACAATTAATTCTATAATTTGTTGATATATTACTTTGTTTGTTTCTCTTTGAAGTCTATAATCTTTCATAATGATTAAATTGTTTTTATATGCTGTTAATTCTTCTGGTACTAACTCGGTATGCTCTTTAACTGTTTGTATTTCATTATCTAGTTCTTCTTCTAAATCAGAAATCTTTTTTCTACAATTTTCTTCAAAGTCTGGTTTTAAAGAACAAACTTTATTTAAAATATGAGAATCTTCTAAAAGTTCTTTGTCTATAGTATGAGTATAGATTCTATCTTTTTCATATTCATGGTGAATTGCATAAAATATTTGCATTGCATAAGAGATGTATACATATTTGTCTTCTTTCCCATCTTTAAAATCAACTCCATGGGGAGAGATAATCTCTTTGGGACCAGTATACTTAAGTTTCATAACAGACCTTTAATAATTATATTATATATAATTAAACTAATTTACTAGTATTTTATTTAAATCTATATAAAATTAGAGTACAAAGGCTAAAAATGAATAATAAAATAGAAAATTTTAAAACAGAACCTTTAAGTGAACCAGAATATGTTCATCCGGTAAAAATAAAATATACTCAAAATGGAAAAGATAAAACATGGGAAGCAGTTAGAAACTTTGATTCAGTAGCAATTTTGTTATATCATGAAGAAAAAGACTCTTTTGTTTTGGTTAAACAATTTAGACCAGCTGTTTATCTAAATGATGAAAATAAAAAATTCACCTATGAACTTTGTGCAGGACTTGTAGATAAAGATACTACTTTGGTTCAAATAGCAAAAGAAGAGATAGACGAAGAGTGTGGTTTTGATGTTCCTGTAGGAAATATTGAAAAAATCACTTCTTTTTATACAAATGTTGGTGTAAGTGGTGGCTGTCAGCATCTTTATTATGCAAAAATAAATGATAGTATGAAAGTTCATGATGGAGGAGGAATACATGATGAACAAATTGAACTCATGTATTTACCTTTAAATGAGTATAAAGAGTTTATTTATGATGAATCTAAAGCAAAAACTCCTGGTTTAATGTTTGCATTTATGTGGTTTATGGAAAATTATAGATAAATGAAGTTATCTCAAGAATTATATGTAATCTTTGAAAATCCATCAAAACATAAATATGGATACTATATTCAGTTTTTAATCCATCTAAATATTCTAGTTAGTATAGTAGTGATGTTTTTAGAAACAGAAAAGTCTTTAAGTGAGTATCTTGAACTTTTTAGAACAATCAATATGATTAATATATTTTTATTTACTATTGAATATCTTTTAAGAATTTATTCTAAACCTAGAAATAAGATAAAGTTTATGCTTACACCTTTAATGATTATTGATTTAGTGGTACTTATTCCTTTTTATCTATCTTTTTTAAATATTGATTTAGGCTTCTTAAGAGGATTAAGAATACTTAGAATATTCAAGCTTTTTAGATTGGCTAAGTTTCATGAGTTTGATAAAATGATTATGGACATTTTAAGTGAAAAAAAAGAGGAACTTTTTTATATTTTTGTGGTTTTATCTATCTTACTTTTTACAATAACACCTTTAGTTTATTTTGCTGAATCAAAAGTACAACCAGAAGTTTTTTCAAGTATGTCAACTACACTTTGGTGGGCTGTAATAACTTTTACTACAGTAGGTTATGGGGATATGTATCCTATTACTACCTTAGGAAGAATTTTAACAACTATAGTTAGTATATTAGGAATCGCATTTTATGCAATACCTGGAAGTATTTTTACAAGTAGTTTACTAGATAAAATCCATCAAAGACGAAATAAAAAGAGAAGGCGTTAATAAAAGCTTAAAAAAATTAAGCTTTTATATAGTTTGAAAGTTCGATAAGGTTTTTATCTGGATCTCTTAGGTAAATTGATTCAATTTCCCCTAAAGCTCCAGTTCTTTTTATGATATCTTGTTCTAATTCTATATCTAAGTTTGCAAGATGTTTTTTTGCTTCTTCTAAAGAAGTTTCAATAATAAAACATAAATCAGCACTTCCTTCTTTTACATTGAAAGCTTTTGGTTCAAACTCTTTTCCTAACTCATGTAAGTTTATTTTAGAATTTCCAAACTTTAGTGCAACTCTTGTACCTTTGAAAGTCTCTTTTTCCATACCTAAAGCTTTTGTATAAAATTCTACTGTTTTATCTAAATCTTTTACTGTTAAAACAAAATGGTCTAAATTTTTTATTTTTACCATTTTTTTATCCTATCTTGATAAAGAAATACCAAAGTTTATTCTTGTGATATCTTCATTATAATCAATTAAACTTTCTCCATAACCACTTGAAACTTGTATATGTCCAAAAGTATTTTTTGAACCAAAGAAAGGGAAAGTCCAATCAAGTTGTCCATAACTTCTGTTATTACTTGATTTTAGGTTATTTCTAAGAAGAAGTTTAAAGCTATGTTCTTTATACGGATAAACTAAAGTTAAATCCCCATAACCTAAGTAATCATCAATATCATGGTTATCATCACTGTTTCTATCTTCTTCTAATCTATACCACACTTTAGGAATTATAAATAAGTTTTCATATTGTAAGTAAGTTTCTAAATAAACTCTATTCCATGACCTTGATTTCTCTTCACTTTGTCCATTTGATTCATGTAGAAAACCTGTTTTAAAACCTTTTATAAGAGATTCATCTTTCTTCCCATAAGGAACTGTAACAAAGAATTCAGGTTTATAATTAGTCTCTCTAAAAGGAGATGAATCATTATATAATTGCCACCAAGAAGTTTGTGTATAACCAAAATAAAAAGTTTCATCAAAACCAAAGAAGTCATGAATTATAGGCTTTTTTATACTTAATTGGAATTTTGCTTCATTTCTTTTTCTATCTTTTTTTGATTTTGTATCATATGAGATAGGGAAGAAGTAGTTTTCCTGATATGGATATATATCAAAAGAGGATTCCAACATTTGTTCTATTGTTGATTTTGTCTCTTTATCATCAAAACTATTTAGTTTCTTTTTTAAAGGTGCTACATCTTTATTCTCTACAACTTTCTTTTCTACTACTACAACTTTCTCTTCTTTTGGAAACTCTACTTTTTGTGTATTTGCTATTTTTTTGTATATAAGCATAGCATTTTTGTAGTCATTTGCTTTCTCATACTCTTGTGCTTGTTTTAAAAGTTCTTCTGTATCTTGGGCATTTAATAAAATGCAAACAAATAATACTGATAAAATTTTTTTCATGTAAAAGGTCCTAATAAATGATTTGATTTTATATTATGTTTCAAGTCATAATTTAATTATTTTTAATATACTATAATATAGTTTTAATAAAAGAAGGAAATAAATTGCCCAAAAGCTTCAAAAATTTAACTATTTGTAAGGATTGTGGTTTAGTTTTAAATAAACCAGAGCTAGATTATAGTCATGAATTTCATTGTCCAAGGTGCAATAGTTTGATATATAAGTTTGGGCAAGATTATTTAACAGTATTATTATTTGCTTTTACATCTATTATTCTTTTTATTCCTGCAGTATCTTTACCTTTAATGAGTCTTGAAATATTGGACTTAAAACAAACAACAACTCTAGTTGAGACCTTATTGATTTTTTTTAAGAATGGATATACTGCTATTTCTATATTAATTACTTTTATTGGGATTGTAGTGCCTTTATTTATGTTAATACTTATTCTTATTATTTTGATTCCTTTAAGAATAGGTAAAAAGGCAAAATATGTTTCAGCACCATTAAAACTGTATGAAAAACTGTTAGAGTGGCAAATGGGTGAAATATATATGATTAGTATTGTTGTTGCAATTATAAAGTTACAGAAAATGGCTACTTTAGATATAGGCTTAGGGTTTTACTTCTTTTTTGCATTTTTAGTAATGATGTCTTTTACTATGGCATTATTTAATCCTTACGATATTTGGAATGATGATGAGTTATAAAAGTGATAAAGATTTAGGTTTAGTTCTTTGTACTCACTGTAATAGTGTTTTTAAAGTAGAAGAAAAGATTTGTACTAAATGTAATAGTGAATTAAAACAAAGAGAAGAGTACTCTTTAGTAAAAACTTTAAGTTTTACTATTGTAGCAATGATATTTTTATTCCCTGCAAATATTTTAACTATGATGGATGTTACAACTTTAGGTGTATCTGAAAAGAGTACTATTTTAGACGGAATAGTTTACTTCTTTGAAACAAAATCATATTTAATAGCAATAGTTATTTTCTTTGCAAGTATTATTGTTCCTATTTTTAAGCTACTTGTACTAGTATATCTTTTATATACAACAAAATATAATAAAACCTATTTAGCAAAAAATGCAACAAAATATTATAGAATAATTAAATTTATTGGTAAATGGTCAATGATAGATATATTTGTAGTTGCTTTAATGATTGTAATGGTTCAGTTTGGGAACCTTTCAAATATAACTGCAGGACCTGCTGCAATTGCATTTACAGTTGTAGTTGTATCAACTATGTTAGCAACAGAGAGTTTTGATACAAGATTATTATGGGATAAGGATTAATAAATGGATGAAAAGATAGAACATGAAAGTGTAAGGAAGAGTAAAAAAATAGTATTTTTAATTTGGCTTTTACCTTTTATTGCATTACTTATCTCTACATCAATGTTATATAATCATTTTGAAAAGCAAGGTGAAGAAATTGAGATTTACTTTAACAATGCGGAAGGCTTTGTCGTAGATAAAACACCTTTGAAATATAAGGGAATAAAAATTGGTATAGTATCTAATATTGAAGTTGATGAAAAAAATATAAATAGATTTTTAGTAAAAGTTGAAGTTGATAACAAAGCTTTATCTTTAGTAGCAAAAAAAGGTACTAAATTTTGGAAAGTTGAACCAAAGGCTACACTTACTGAAATATCAGGATTAAATACAATTTTTAGTGGTATATATATTGAAGCAATGCCTAGTGCTCAAAATATTGAAGAGATCAAAAAGCTAGAAGAACAGTTCTCTTTTGATGCAGTATCTGAAAAACCTATAAACTATTTACAAGATGGTCTGTTTTTAGATTTAAAATCTTCAAATGGAACTCTAGAAGTAGGCGCACCTATTTTATACAAAAGTTTCTTAGTAGGAAAAATTGTTAAAAAGAATTTAAAAGATAATAATATTTTATACACAATATTTATAGAAGAAGAGTATAAAGGTTTAGTTAAAGAAGATAGCTCTTTTTGGAATATAAGTGCAATAGATTTAAAAGCTTCTTTAAGTGGAATAAAATTTAAAGTTAATACCTTAGCCTCTCTTATTGCAGGTGGAATTGAATTTGATTCAGATAGTTTAAAAGAACCGTTAAGAAATACTTCAAAAGTGTTCAATCTATATTCTAGTAAAGAAGATATTGCTTATTTAAGTGATTATGTGGTTTTACAAACAAATGTTGAGCATGGATTAGAAAAAGAGTTTAGTAAAGTTCTTTATAATGGAATAGAAATAGGGTATGTTGATGATTTAAGTTTTGTGTTAGAAGATAAACAGAGTTTTATTTTTATAAAAATTAAAAAAGAGTTTGCATCTTTATTGAAAAACAATCCATATTTTGAACTTAAAAAACCTACCATCTCATTAGAAAAGCTAGAAGAACTGCCTAATATAGTAAAAGGGACATATATCAACCTTACTAAAAGAAGTAAAAAAGAAGGCAAAATAAAAGATATATATACTTTACATGATAGTTCAATAAAAAGAGAAACATTAGAAATAGTTTTAAAAAGTGATGATACTTTAAAAATAGAAAAAAACTCACCAGTATTTTTTAAAGATATAAAAGTAGGGCAAGTAAAAAGTAAAAAGCTTCACACTAAATCTGACGAGTTAAGAGTTGAGGTAGAAATATTTAAAGAGTATTCATATTTAGTAAACAGTACTTCAATCTTTTATATTCAATCTCCAGTAGAAATAAATGCTAGTTTAGAGAATATCTCGTTTAAAACTGCTCCTTTAAGTAGTTTTATAAACTCATCAATAGCCTTTGAAACTAAAGATTTAAGAGCAAAAAGAACAATAAATAGATTTTATTTATTTCCTAGTTATGAAAAGATGTTAGAGCAAAAATACTTCTTACAAAAGGGGAAAAGATATACTCTATCACTTGACAATGCAAACAATGTATTAAAGTCTAACTCTATATATTATAAAGGGATAGAAGCTGGAAAAGTAGTAAGTAAAAAGTATAATGAAAAAACAAAAAAAGTAGATGCACAAATTTTTGTATTTGATAAATATGCAAAATATATCAATGAAAGTACAAAGTTCTATTCTATAAGTGGTTTTGATATGGACTTTTCCCTAGAAAAAGTAAATATAAAAACACAATCTTTAAATACTTTAGTAAAAGGTGGTATCTCTTTTATTTCATTAGATGAAAATGCAAGAGAAGTAAAGAGTTTCCATAAGTTTGATTTTTATAAAAGTTTAGATGAGGTTTTAAAAGAACAAAGATTTGATGAAAACGGTCTAAGAGTAGTAGTTCTTGCAAAAAGTAAAAGTTCATTAAAAAAGAATTCTCCTGTATTTTATAGACAACTTCAAATAGGTGTTGTAGAAGATTATAGTTTAGCTAAAGATGGAACTTCTGTTAAACTTCAACTTTATATAGATGAAAAGTTCAAACATCTTGTTAGAGAAAATTCAATTTTTTATAATGCTACAGCTTTTGGTATGGAGATTAGTCTTTTAGGAGTTAAAGTTACAACAGAGACTTTAGAAACACTTCTTACAGGTGGAATTTCTTTGGTTACTCCTACAGAATATAAAGAAAAAGCAAAACCTATGATGAGCTTCCCTTTATATGATGATGTAGAGGAAGAGTGGTTGCAGTGGAATCCTAAGTTTAAAAATCTATAGGAATTTTAAAATATTTTTGCAAGAAAAACAATGGTATAATCCCGCAATTATTTAAAAAAGGTTATTATTTATGCTTGTAGCACCTTCGATTTTATCGGCAGATTTTGGAAAACTAAATGAAGAAATTACAGCTATTTGTGATGGTGGTTGTGACTATATTCATGTTGATGTGATGGATGGACACTTTGTTCCAAATATGACAATTGGACCAGTTGTAGTTAATCCTGTTGCAAAGGTTGCAACAAAACCTTTAGATGTACACTTAATGGTTGAAAACAATACTTTTTTCGTAGAGCTTTTTGCTCCTTTAAAACCAGAGTTTATATCTTTTCATATAGAGAGTGAAAAACACCCTCATAGACTTATTCAAAAAATTAGATCTTATGGAATAAGACCTGCAATAGTTTTAAATCCACATACTCCTCCTGAATCAATTGAATATTTAATTGAAGATTTAGATATGGTTTTACTAATGTCAGTAAATCCAGGTTTTGGTGGTCAAAAGTTTATTTCAAGTGTTGTTGAAAAAACTAAAAAGTTAAAAGAACTTATCAATAAAAGAAATCCTGCCTGTTTAATACAAGTAGATGGTGGAGTAAATGATAAAAATATTCATGAATTAAAAGAAGCTGGTGTAGATATGGTTGTTGCTGGGTCATATGTTTTTGGAAATGAAGACTACTCAAAAGCAATAAAGAGCCTGCAGGTTTAATATATGAAAATTAAGATTTGTGGAATAACAAATTTAGAAGATGCCCTAGCAGCTATTGAAGCAGGTGCTGATGCTTTAGGATTTGTTTTTTATGATAAAAGTCCAAGATTTATCGAACCTTTTGAAGCTAGAAAAATAGTAGATGAAATACCTCCATTTATTCAAACAGTAGGTCTATTTGTAAATGAAAACAGTGGTTTTATAAACCAAGTTTGTACAAATGCAAAAATGCAACTTGCACAGATAATTGATGATGATAGTTTTACTGATTTTGATGCTTTAAAATTTAAATCAATGAGAGTAATAAGAGCAAAAAGTGAAAAAGATATTATTGAAAATATGAATAACTATATTTTAGTAGATGCTTTTGTTGACTCTTTTGGTGGAGCTGGTAAAAGAGTTGCCTTGGAGTGGTTTAAAAAAGTTGATTGTTCTAAAATTGTTCTTGCTGGTGGATTAACTCAAGATAACATCTGTGAATTAAAAGGTTATAGCTTTTATGGAGTTGATGTAAGTTCTGGTGTGGAAGAAAGCAAGGGTAAAAAAGACAAACAAAAAATGATAAATTTTGTAAAAGCTGTAAATGAAATCAAATAAAAATTTCTATTCTAGTCTTGTAGATAAACTAAAAAAATCTCCTATTTTATTTGATGATTTTTTAGATATTCTAAAAAGGCATAAAGAGAAGTTTTTTGATAATCCAGAGTTAGAGTTTGAACTACTGCTTTCAAATGGATTTTCTATTGATATTGAAGATGATAAAGTTTTTTTAAAAACAACAAAAACAAAAATTAGTGAACAAACTTTCTGTATAGTTGATATTGAGACAAATGGTGGTCATGTAAATAAAGGTCATCAAATAATAGAAATAGGTGCAGTAAAATATAAAAATGGAGAAATCTTAGACTCTTTTGAGTCTTTAGTATATGCTAAAGATATTCCAGAATATATTCAAGGTGTTACAAATATTACACCAGATATGTTAGAAGATGCTCCTTTATTAAAAAAAGTATTAGAAGAGTTTAAAGTCTTTTTAGAAGATGATGTTTTTGTGGCCCATGATATAAAGTTTGATTATAACTTTATTTCAAACTCTTTAGAGAAGTGTAATTTAGGAAAACTTCTTAATAGAAAGCTTTGCACTATTGATTTAGCTAGAAGAACAATAAAAGCAGAGAAATATGGTTTAAAATCGTTAAAAGAACTACTTCAAATAGATATAGATAATCATCATAGAGCTTACAGTGATGCATTAAGTACAACTTATATTTTGAAAGAAGCTATAAAGCATGTAGATAAAAGTGTTGTTACAGTAGAAGATTTGATTTCTTATTCAAAAAATGCAAAACCTGTTATGCCAAAGATGAAAGTTAATCATGGAAAAAAAGAAGAAAAACAAAAGGTGGAAAAGTAATGTTTACACAAGATAAATATCAAAAAGCAATGAACTTTGCTGCAAAAGCTCATGGTGAACAAAAAACACCAACAGGCGTTTCTTATATAAGTCATTTAGCTTCAGTTGCTATGGAAGTAATGTATGCTTGTGCAAAGAGTGAATTAAAGTTAGAACAAACAGATTTAGCAATTACAGTTGCATTATTACATGATACTATTGAAGATACTGATGTAACATATGATGATATTTATAAAGAGTTTGGAGGAGATGTTGCCGAAGCTGTAGATGCTTTAACAAAAGATAAAACATTAGAGTCTAAAAAAGAGCAAATGGCAGCTAGTATTAATAATCTTCTAACACAGCCTTATGAAATTCAAATGGTAAAACTTGCAGATAGAATTGTAAATATGCAAGAGCCACCAAAGTCTTGGGATAATCTAAAAATATTAAACTATCACAAAGAAGCGAAATTTATATTATCTTGCCTAAAGAATTCTAATGCCCATCTTTCAAAAAGATTAGAAGATAAAATAAATCAATATATAATTTATATAAACAGATAATGTCTGCTTGGTTTTATTTAGTTTTAGCAGGACTTTTAGAAGTAGGCTTTGCTTCAATGTTAAAACTTACTGATAATTTTACAAAGCTTATTCCTACTATTATATTTTTAGTTTTTGCAAGTGGGAGTTTTTATTTTCTTACAAAAGCAGTTGAAGAAATACCTATGGGAACAGCATATGCTGTTTGGACTGGAATAGGAGCTTTTGGTACGATAATTATAGGAATATTTTTGTATAAAGAGCCTGCAAGTGCCTTGAGACTATTTTTCTTATTTACTTTAATAGCTTCAATTATAGGACTTAAGTTAGTTAGTAAATAGTTTAGAAAAATTTCTAAACTATTTTACTTTTTTTGCGTATTCTAAACCTAAATCAAAAGCTTTATTATTTATATCATGAACTTTTTCAGGAACTTTAGAAAGCATTGTTTGTCTTAAAGTATCATTGTCAACTGTATATCCAGTCATATGATTTGCAATAGATAAAGCAAGAACTGATTGAGTAATTACATTTCCTACTTCCTCTTTTGCAATAGTGATGATAGGAATCTCATAAATATTCCATTTATCTCTATCTTCTTGTGTTGGTTTAACTAAGTTTGGTTCTACAACAATAGTTCCACCAGGTTTTACACCACTTTTAAATTGGTCATATGAAATTTGTGCAACTGATAACATAAAATCAATTTCCCCATCATTTGCATATGGGTATAAAATTTCTTCATCTTCTAAAGTAATATCTACCACTGTTGGACCACCTCTTACTTGAGAAGTATAAGTTGCAGTTTTTAGTCCATATCCGCCAGCTTTGATTTTAGCAGCTGCAAAAATTGCACCTGCAAGAAGTACACCTTGTCCACCAACACCAGTAAATCTCATTAATGTTTTAGCCATGATGTCTCCTTAAATTTCAACTTTAGTATTATTTTGATGTGCTTCTTGAACCAGTTTATACATATCTGTATATTCTTTTGCTTCTTTATCTTGTTTTAAAATACCTGTAGGGAAAAGTTTCTCTTTCTCTTCATTTTCTTCAAGTTTTTCAAACTTAGGTTTTGCCATTGTGATTTCATCAATCCACTTTAAGTTTTCCATTGCAGTTGCCATTTTATTTTTTCTACCAAGATTAACATGACAGTTTGAGAAAATATCAAAGAAAGAATAACCATTATGCTCAAAACCTTTTACAAATATTCTTTCAAGTTTTTTAGGGTCTAACATAGTCTCTCTTGCTACAAATGAAGCACCAGCTCCAATGGCTAAATCACAGGCATTAAAAGTAGGGTCTATATTTCCTCTTTTTGCTGTAACTGTCCACATTCCTTGAGGAGTAGTTGGAGAAGTTTGAGAGTTAGTTAATCCATAAATAAAGTTATTAATAACAATATGGTTAATATCTATATTTCTTCTACAACCATGGATTGTATGGTTTCCCCCAATTGCTAAACCATCACCATCCCCAGTTACACAAATAACTTTTTTATCTGGGTTAGCTAGTTTGATACCAGTTGCATAAGCAATTGCTCTACCATGAGTTGTATGTACTGTATTACAGTTGATATATGATGAAAATCTTCCAGAACATCCAATTCCTGAAACAACACAAACATCGTCCATGTCCCATCCAAGTTTATCAATTGCTCTAATAAGTGCTTTTAAAATAACACCATCTCCACAACCCCAACACCATAAAGTTGGCATTTTGTTTGTTCTTAAATAGTTATCATAATTAAATGCCATTTTATAATCCTTTTACTTTCTCAATGATTTCTAAAGGAGCAATAGGTCTACCATTTGATTTAAATAAGGTTGCAAAATCTCTTCTTCCACTTGCTCTTTCAATCTCTTGAATGTATTGACCCATATTTAACTCAATAACTAGTGTCTTTTCAATTTTATTACACCATTCATTGATTTTTTTGTCTGGACTTGGCCAAAGTGTAATTGGTCTAAACATTCCAATTTTAATACCTTCTTTTCTTAGTCTATGAATAGCTTCTCTAGCTGAAAGTGCTACAGAACCATATGCAATAATCATAATCTCTGCATCATCAAGCATATACTCTTCATAAGACTCAACTTCATCAAGGTGTGCATCAATTTTATTAAAAAGTCTATCCATTAGATTTTGACAAATATCAGCATCTTCTGTTGGGTGACCTGTTGCATCATGATGAAGACCTGTATAGTGATATCTATAACCTTTAAACATTGGGTTTAAGATTGCTGCTTCATCTTTTGGAACATCATATGGTCTATAATCTTGTGGATCACCTTCAAATACTCTTCTTGAAAGAATAGAGTCTTTAACTTCTTCTAAATCAGGAAGAGTTGCTTTTCCACTCATATGTCCAATTGTTTCATCAAGTAATACAAATACAGGTTGCATAAATCTATCTGCTAAGTTAAATGCTCTTACTGTTTCAGTATAACACTCTTCAAGTGTAGAAGCACAAACTGTAATTGATTTAAAGTCCCCATGTGTTGGAGCTTTTACTTGATTGATATCACCTTGTTGTACTCTTGTAGGAAGGCCAGTTGATGGTCCACCTCTCATAACATCTATAATAACTAGTGGAACTTCAGCAATATATCCTAATCCAATATTTTCTGCTTTTAATGAAATACCAGGTCCACTTGTTGCAGTAAGTGATCTTTTACCACTCATTGCTGCACCTAAAGCAGCACAGATTCCTGCAATTTCATCTTCCATTTGAATTGCAGCTCCTCCATTTTTTGGTAAAAGGTCTGAAATAGTATGCATAACTTCACTTGATGGTGTAATAGGGTATCCACCAAAGAATTCACACCCTGCATCAACTGCTGCAATTGCTGCTAAGTCGTTACCAGTTGAAATTAATTCTCTTGCCATTATTTCTCCTTAAAGGCTACAGTTTTCTATAATTGTTCTTTTTAATTGATTCGCCTCTTTGCCTTGCTTCATCAGTTAGTTTTGCAAATTTAAACTCTTTTTTATCAGCTACATAAATGGCAAAGTCCGGACATGACAATTCACAGTCCGTACATCCAATACATGAATCTTTTTCAATAATCTCTACCATTGCACCTAATGTTGAATGAGGTTCTTGTCTCATAGCAAGGACTCCCGCAGGACAAACTGAAACACAAACATCACATGCTTTGCATCTACTTTCATCTACCCAAACAGGAGTATTTTCAGGAGCTTTCATTATTGACATGTGCTCTCCTTTAAATTTTTTGTAAATATAATTAGTTAACCTAAATTAATATTAAAGCATAATAACTAAAGTTCATATATAAAAAAGAATTAAAGTTTCAATAAAAACCTTATTTTATGGGCTTGTTACTATATGTTACAAGCTAAAAAGTAAAAGTTACATTTAATTTTTAAATCATTTTTTTATTTAGTAGATATATCACTAAAGTTAAATCTATTATTGGGTATAATCTCACAAAAATCTATAGGGGTAAGTTTGCTTTTATATCAGCCTAGTAATGGTTATTGTTACAATAGTGATACACACTTTTTATATAATTTTATTTCAATAAATTTAGAAAAATTTAAAAACATAAAAGGTGAGTTACTTGATATAGGAAGTGGAAGTGGTATTTTAGGACTCTTAGTTTCAAGGGATTATGAAAAATTAAACTTAAATCAGTGCGAAATACAAAGTATCTTTCAAGAGTTTTCTTCAAGAAATGCACTTTGTAATAAAATAGAAGCTAAAATGCATAAGGGTTCATTTCTAGAGCTAGATTTTGAAAAACAGTTTGATATTTGTGTTTCTAACCCTCCTTTTTATCATAGTAGTGTAATAAAAAGTGAAAATGAAATTAAAAAAATTGCAAGATATAATGATAATATGCCTTTAAAAGATTTCATTAGAAAAGTTTCAAAAGTTTTAAAAAGTAATGGTAAGTTCTTTTTTTGCTATGATGTTAAGCAATTAAATGAGATTATCTTTTATTTAAAAGAGTATAAGTTAAATATAGAAGCATTACAGTTTGTTCATCCAAAGAAAGACAAAGATGCTACTTTAGTTTTAGTTTATGCTAGAAAAAACTCTAAGTCATTACTTAGTGTTTTAAAACCCGTAGTAGTTTTTGAAAATGAAGATTTTACGCAAGAAGTACAAAAAATATATGAAAAGTCTTCAACACATAGTATAAAAGTAGAAATATGAGTTTAATAAAAAAAGATGGCTATGACTTTGCATTTAATCCAAAAGGTTGTGAATCCTGTGAGGGAAACTGCTGTATTGGAGAGAGTGGGAATATTTGGATTTCTAGACAAGAAATTGAGTATTTAAAAAATCATCTAAATATTTCAATAGAGGAATTAGCTTCAAAGTATATTGAAAAAAGAGGGTATAGATATAGTATAAAAGAGCGAAAGCTTGCAGAGAATAACTATGCATGTATCTTTTTTGACTTAGAAAAGAAACAGTGTGGCATCTATGAAGCTAGGCCTACACAATGTAGAACATTTCCTTTTTGGGAATATTTTAAAACAAATAAAGAAGAGGTTATAAAAGAGTGTCCAGCTATAAAAGAACTTTAATTCTATTACCAATTATATTTATTTTCTTTGGTTGTGTACCTCAAACAAACAATTTAGTAAAGTATGATTATAAATATAAAGCATATGAAAATGAAAATGAACTAATTTTATATGCTTTAGAGTATATGAAACAAGGAAATAGAATAAAATCAAGTAAATTGTTTTTGAAACTATTTAATAAAACATTAAATGATGAGTATTTATTTGAGTATTCAAGATTAGCTTTTTCTATTAAAAAATATGATGAAATTATTACTGTTATTGAGACAAATAAAGAGCATATCAAAAAAAATGAAGATAAAGTTTTAAAATTATATATTTTATCTTTGATGCAAACAAATCAAGTAGATAAAGCAAAACTTGTACTTGATGATTTATTGAAAAAATATGATACTGATAGTAATAAAGAGTTATTAGCAAATATTTATTTACTTAAAAAAGATTATGAAAAAGCAAAAGATGTTTTTGAAGAAGTTTATAAATCAACTTTAACTTCAAATACTTTACTTAATCTTGTAGATGTGATGTACACATATTTAAATGAAAAAAAAGCTGCAATAAATTATTTAGAATCACATATTAATATCTATGGATGTAATAATTTATTATGTTCAAAATTACTTGGTTTTTATCAAGAACAAAAAGATATTAATGGAGTTATTTCTGTTTTAAAGAAAACATATAAAAACTTTGATGATGACATTAAAAATAAATATACAAAAGAAAAAGTTTATAAACTTTTAATGTATTACTTAGAAAAGAAAGATATCAAAGAAGCAATTGCTTTTTTAGAAGATACTAATGCAAATGATGAAAAACTTTTAGCACTTTATCAAAATGCAAAAATGTCAAATAAAGCCTATGAATTAGTAAAAAAACTATATAAAAAAACTGGCAATTTAGACTATCTAGCACAAGTTGCAATGTTAGAATTTGAAGTTGCAAAGGATAGAAAAAAAGTTTTAAAAAGTGTAATCAAAAAATTTGAAGATGTTTTAGCAGTATTGGATAATCATATTTATCAGAACTATTTAGGATATATTTTAATTGATTTTGATGTTGATGTGAAAAAAGGGCTTAAATTAGTTAAAAAAGCTTTAGAAAAAGCACCAAACAATTTAGCATATATTGATTCCTTAGCATGGGGACAGTATAAATTAAAAGATTGTAAGAATGCAAAAATTAATATGCAAAAAGTTGTAGATAGTGCAGGATTAAAAGATGATGAGATTAGAACTCATTGGGAAAAAATAAAGGAGTGTAGTAAGTGATATTAGATGAAATTAATAAAAGAACATTAGAAGATGTTGAGAGAAGAAAAAAAGAGTATTCCCTTGATTGGTTAGGAAGAAGTCTAAGTGCAAATCCTTTTCCTCCAAGAGATGTAAAACCATATCTTACATCTACAAAAGAAGAACCAATTAGAATAATTGCAGAAGTAAAAAAAGCAAGCCCTAGTAAAGGTGTTATAAAAGAAGATTTCGATCCTTTAGCTATTGCGCAAGAGTATTCAGCAAATGGAGCAAATGCAATTTCTGTACTAACAGAACCTCACTATTTTCAAGGTAATTTAGAGTATTTAACTCAAATAAGAAGATACGTTCCAACACCAGTTCTTAGAAAAGATTTTATTTTAGATAAGTATCAAATTGTAGAAGCTTTAGTTTATGGAGCTGATTTTATCTTACTTATTGCAAAAAGTTTAAGTACAAAAGAGTTGAAAGAACTTTATGAATATGCAATTCACTTAGGCTTAGAAGTATTAGTTGAAATACATGATAAAGAAGACTTAAAAAAAGCAATGCATTGTGGTGCAAATATTATAGGAATAAACCATAGAAATCTTGAAACATTTGAGATGGATATGAATCTTTGTGATGAATTAATTCCAATGATTCCAAATGGAAAAATAATTGTAGCAGAATCAGGGGTTTCAAATATTGAGACTATCAAAAGATTAAGCTCAATTGGAGCAGATGCCTTTTTAATTGGGGAACACTTTATGAGAGTTCCATCAATAGAAGAGGAACTAAAGAGCTTCAAAAATGCTTTAGCGTAAGATTACGCTAAGGCATTTTGTCTATTTTTGTTTTAACTTCTTCTATATGCATTTTTAATGCAGTTTTTATAACTTTTACATAGTTACTTTCTGTACCTACTGAATAATAATCTTTTGTAAAGACATTTATTTCTTCTTTATTTATTGTATTTATTTTTAAGTTTGTAGATATTTCTGTACTTAAAGTAATAGCCCAAAAACCAGGTGTCATCCAACTCCAGAATTTATTTATATCCACATTTACAATCTTAGTATCAGTAGTTATATTTTTTTCATCTTTAATAACTTTATATCCTAATTCTTTAAAAGCTATTTCTATATTTTCTTTCATTAAAGAACTAACAGTTTGACCCTTTTTTAATAAAATATCACCTAAACCTTTGCCATAAGCATTTCTTTTTCTTGCAATTGCTCTTGTTTTTACTTCATTAGTGTTTATTTCATCTGGGCTTAAAGATGGAATATTAGGGTCAATTGGATTGAATTCAAAAGTTCTGTTGTCTTTTACTTCTTTTATATAAACACTTAATTGTGAGTTAGTATTTACTTTTGTTTCTTTTGCCTCTTGCTTGATAGTTACTTCACCACGCTTGATTGCACAACCACTTAGAATAAATACTAAAGAGATTGGAATTAATGCTAATAATAAATTTTTTATTTTCATGTTTTACCTTTTATTGTAAAGAGAAGTCTATTTCTTCTTCTAGTTCTTTAACCCAGATATTGTAGTTATTATGAATGTTATAATGAGTATCTGCACCTAAGTTTTCACTTGTAATATAAGTGATACTATAACTATCTAAATTATAATCAATTCTAACAAATGCAGTGTGAACTCTTCTTACAATTTTTGCTAAGATAAATCCATCTTTTTGTTTGCTCATAACCCAACTAATCTTTTCTCCTGCATTTAGGATTTTTTCTTCTATTTGAGATAATGAATCATAGTTTTTATTTATTTTTTTATTTTCAACATTATAAATAGGCTTATATTTACTGTTTCCAGCTTCCAATGGATTTTTCTTATATTCATTAGATAATTTTTCTGCTTCAACTAAATTAGGAGTCATTTTTAAAGGAGTTAATCTTGCATCAATTTGATTTTCTAAATTTCTTATCCAACCATTATAATTTTTGTGGATTGTATTTTTTGAACTATTATAATTAAGATTTTCAGCTTCTAAAAGTTTTATCGAATAAGAGTTTTCATCAAAGTAAATAGATACTTTTGCAAGATGCTTTCTAATTACAAGTTTACCAATAATTGTATTATTTCCTGTTTGTTTCATACTCCATCCAAGAAACTTTCCTGATTGGATAATTGCATTATAAACAGTTTGGTTTTGTGGTTTAATTAAGAAGCTTTTAGGCTCAACATTATAAACTTTATTTACTCCACAACCAACAAATGCAAAGGCAATGATGCTTAAAAGTAAGAAGTGAATAAGATTTTTTTTCATTAGTTTCCTTTTATATTATTTAGAAAATTATTTTATCTAAAAGAAACTATGAAATATATTTATTTTAGTTATATTTAAAAAGAAAAGAAGAACTATTAAAGTTCTTCTTCAAATACTTTACTTAGAATCTCACTTTCACTAAGTTCTTTTTTAACCTCTGTTTTAGGAGGATTTTTAATAAGAAGAACCATCTCTTTTAAATCATCTAAGTTATATTTTGTAAGGTTGTTTATTAAAGTGTCATTAATCATCTCTTTTTTAAGAGTATCGTTATTTATCATTTTTCCAATAACAGTTTGAAGATTTTTTCTTGTTCTTTCAAATACTTGTTCTTCTTCTGTTAATACTTTGAACTCTTTTTCAATATAAGCAATAAGGCTATCACCTTTATATTTATAAGTTTTAACAGTGTTATAAACAAACTCTTGAGACTTTACATCTTCAACATAAACATTTGTAAATACATATCCACCAACAGCTACTAATCCAACTAATGATTTAACAGGGTTATGAGAACAAATAAAATCTTCTTTTACTCTAACAGGTGCATACTCTAAAGACGTAATATTATTTCTTAGTACTATGAAGTTTTTATTTACTTCAATTGGTCCACCTTTTAGTGAAACTAATTCATTTTTAAATGCTAAAAAGTCTCCATCAACTCTTTTAGGACTTCCTTCAAGTGTTGTAAGTTCATTATCACTAACATCAAAATCACCTTCAACTTCATGAAATCTTAGTGGAAGTTTTGATAGATTTTCTAACTTTCCTGCTAATCTTACGTCTCCATGAACTCTAACCGAGTTATCTGGTAAAATATTGTATTTTTTTATTCCCATTCTATGAAGCCATCTTTCTACTTCATCTCTTGAAGTTAAAGCAAGAAGTGGTTTATAAATGTGACCAATAACTTCTTCACCTTTATATTTCCACATTTTCTTTTCATCGTCGAAGTTTCTAGAAATATGATTTAAAGAGATATCTGTAAATAAGTTCCATGAGATTTCATCTGCAATGTCATTTAGATTTTTAAGTTGGTTCCAATAACATATATAGTCTTGACCAACTGTAATAGGTCCACCTCTTAAAAGTTCAAGTCTATTTTTAGAACAATCAAAAGTACCCTCTACATATTTAGGTCCACCTTCTAAAGAAGTAATTACATTGTTTGAACAGTTAAAATAGCTTACAATACTTCGTGGTGCACCTTCAATAGATTCTAATCTATTATTTGAACAGTTATAATATCCACCAACTTCTTTAGGTCCATAAGATAAGTTATTTTTGATTTCATTGTTTGAACAGTCAAAGTCTCCTACTTCATTAGGAGCTCCAAAAAGAGATGTTAGTTGATTATGTGAGCAGTTGAAGTCTCTTACTACTTTCTTAGGAGAGCCTTTTAAACTTGTAAGGTTATTATTTGAAACATTAAAATATCCATCTACAACATCAAATTTTACAGGAAGCTCATTTCCATCAATTTTCCCTTCAAGATTAACACTGCCATGTACAGTAATATACAAATCTTCAGAGATAGTAAAGTTTTCTACACCCTTTTTTGTCAACCATTTTTTAACATCAACTACATTATCCATTAAGTGCCTTTAAAATATGTATAAATATTTTTAAAATTGAAAGATTGTACCATAATTTATTTTACACTTTTATTTACAATTAATAAGTTTTTAGAGATAAAATTAAAGAACTTTGAAAAGTACCAATAAAAGGCTTGTTGTAAGAGTTTTTTTAAGTAAAAAAATTAAGAATAAGGAGTAGAATTCAAAGTCATAAAAATAATTATTTTTATGACTTTGAATAAAGATAAGAATTAATCTGTATCTTTTTTTCTTGATTTAAATAAAGTTATTATTCCAAATATACCGAATAAAAAACCAAGGGCAGAAACCATATTTATATATCTATCATAAGGAGTTTTTTCAAACTCTTTTACGTTTTTATTTTCATCAACTGTGATATGAAAACTCTTTAAATGAGAACCATGATCACTAGGAACATCAATATCAACTTTCCATTTTCCATGAGCATCAGGAATAAATGCAAAGTTTCCATTTAAGTCTGTTTTCCCTTTTGTAAAAGGAAGTGAACTTTCAGGAGCATAAATAGTTATCTTTGCATTATCAATGGCAATATTATTTGGTGCAGTTACTCTAATTCCAATTGCCCCATCAACAATATTATAAAATACTCCATGGGCAAACAGCGAAATATTTAAGATAAGAGTAAATAAAAAAGTTTTAAATAACATATCTATTTAACTTCAAAAGAGATACTACTTTGAATAGTAATATGACTTACTTTTGGATCACTTAATTCACTTGTATAATATTGTGCTGCAATAATTTGTAAACCTTTTGATTTTACAGGAATATTTGCAATACCATATTTATTTGTTTTTATATTTAAATCCTCATAGTCTGATGTTTCAAAACCTGCACCTTCTAAGGCTTTACCATCTTTTATTACAAGTACTGGTAACTTTTCTCCTGCTTTAATTGTAAGAGGGTTAACTAAAGGAACAACCTCAAGTGGTAAACCAGATGGTTTTAAAAAGTTTTCATTCCAAGAGAAAAATCTTTTTCCATATTTAATACTTTTTAGAGTATTGTAAACTATACCATCATATTTTGCTGGATCAACATTTTCATATCCATTTTCACCTTTTACCCAATATCCAGCATCAAAAACTAAACTCATCATTGCAGGTTTTTTAGCAGTTAATAAAACAGGTTGTTTTTTAGAATAGTCAATTCCTGTTTTTATCTCTTTGTTGTTATTGTCATATGCCAAAGCACCTTTTAATTGAGTAGGTTTATACTCTTGATACTTTCCATGAGCCCAGAAACTTGCTTTATATGTATTGTTTTGAGCTTTTTGAGCTGTAATTTGATGTGCAAATAAAGTTGCCGTCGATAATAGTATTGAGATTGTAAGTTTTTTCATTATATTCCTTCAAATGTAATTTTGATAAATTTTATTTGAAAAAAATTAAATAAGCAATAGAATTTAAAATAAGTTATGTATTTTTAGAACAAAGAGAGAATTTTAAATAAAAGAATTTCTTCTTTTATTTAAAAAGGGTAGAGCCAACTCTAATCATATTTGAACCACATGAAATAGCAAGTTCAAAATCAGAGCTCATTCCCATAGAACAATATTTTGCTCCATGTTTTTTTAATTCATCAAAAATAGACTTTGTTGTCATAAAAGATTCTTTGATGATATTTCTATCTTCAACATGTGCACCAATACTCATAACACCTTTAAGTTTTATATTTGGACACTCTTTTAAAATCTTTTCATATATTTCAATAGCATCTTCTGGCATAACACCAGTTTTACTATCCTCTTTTGCAGAGTTAATTTGAAGTAAACATGACATCTTTTTATTTTTAGCTTCAAGTTTATTATTTAACTCTTGTGCTAATTCTAATGAATCAAGTGATTGCATTAAAGTAGGGTTTAAATCAATTAGATTATTGATTTTATTTTTTTGTAATCTTCCTACAAAATGCCACTCAAGAGGTAACTCTTCTAAATCAGATGACTTTTGCTTTAAATCTTGTACTTTATTTTCTCCAAAAGCTCTTTGCCCAGCACTATATAAAGTTTTAACATCTTCAGAAGTTGAGTATTTTGAAATACCAATAATTTTTACAATGTGATGTTCTGATACTCTAAGTCTAGAAGCTTCAACTTGTGAAATAACTTTATCTAAGTTTTCTACAGCTTTAGTTTTATCCATTTATTTATCCTAAAAATAATCTATTAATATCATTATAAATTCCTAGAAGCATAAGTGAAGCTAAAATAACCCATCCAGCAATAGTTAAGTACATAAATACTTTATCACTGGGCTTTCTTCTAGTAATAATCTCATAAAGGTTAAACATAATATGTCCACCATCAAGTGCTGGAATAGGAAGTAAGTTTAACACTCCTAAGTTAACAGAAATAAGTGCAGTAATAGCAAGTAAGGCAATTATTGATGATTCACTTGCATCTGAAATAACTTTTCCTATTGTAATAACTCCACCAATTTCACTACTTGGAATTATCCCTTGGATTAGTTTTTGAACTCCTTGAAAAATCATTTTTGATGATTCAAGTGTTTTATCCCATGCAAAAGAGATAGCACTTATTGGATCATGGTAAATAGTTACTACTTTAGGAGCAGGTGAAATACCAATCATTCTTTTTTTGATATTCTCTCTAAACATATTTTGTGCATCTGAAATATGAGGATTAATAACTTTGGAAATAAGTTGACCATCTCTTTTTATATAAAATTGTAATGCACCATTTGTAGAAGTAATAGTTTCACCTATTTGCTCCCAAGTTTTAACTTCAGTGTCATTAATTCTTACAATCTCATCACCAGCTTTAATCCCAGCTTTAAGAGCAGGAGAATTCTCTTGAACTTTTCCAACAGTAGGACTTAATGAGTTTGCACCAGCAAGAGCAATAACAAAATATAAAATAGCAGCAAGAATAAAGTTTGCAAAAGGACCTGCAAAAAGTATAATTATTCTTTGCCAAGGTTTTTTGTTGTTGTATGAATCGTTTCCATCTTCTTGAAGACCAGGTTTTGTATCATCTTGACCTTTCATTTGAACATATCCACCAAGAGGAACTAAAGCTATTTGCCATCTAGTTCCTCTCCATACTTTAGAGTAAATTTGTTTTCCAAATCCAATTGAAAAAACATTTACAGTTACTCCAAAGTATCTTGCAGCTAGAAAATGTCCTAACTCATGAAAGAATACTAAAAATGAAAGTACAAGTAAAAAAGTTATAGTACCCAATTATTTTCCTTATGGTTTATATCTTATAGTAATCTCTTAAATATTCATAACCAGAATATAAAGTTAAAATTACTGCAATCCATAAAAGTGTAGTTGCAAATGGCCAATTCATAATAAGAAATCCTATAGCAATCATTTGAACAACAGTTTTAATTTTTCCTGCCATTGTTGAAGCAACACTTTTACCTTCACTTACAGCAACAACACGAAGTCCTGTGATAAAAAACTCCCTTGAAAGTATCAAAAATACTGCCCAGGCTGAAGCTCTATCAATCATTACAAGACCCAAAAATCCTGCAAGCATTAGCATTTTGTCTGCAAGTGGGTCTAATATTGCACCAAGTTTTGTCATTTGATCCCATTTTCTGGCAATAAAACCATCAAAAAAATCAGTAACAGATGCGATAACAAAAATTAAACCAGCAAAGTAATCAAACCAAGAAGGATGCCACGAAGCAAAAAGAGAAAAGTCTCTTTCCACTAAGAACCATAGCATTAGCGGTGCTAATGCTATTCTGAAAAGAGCCAAGGTATTTGGTAAGTTTAAGGCTTTTGACATTATTTAAACGTTGTCCCACCATCAACGATTAGTGTATGTCCTGTAACCCATGAAGCATCATTTGTACATAAGAAGTAACAAGATTGTGCTAAGTCTTCAGGTTGACCAATTCTATTTAATGGAGAATATTCAGCAGTTTTAGCTTTAACTTCTTCATAGTTTGTAAACGCTTTTAAAGCATCTGTATCAATAGGACCACCAGATACTGCATTTACTCTAATATTCATCTCTCCAAGCTCTGTTGCTGCATATCTAACCATAGCTTCAACGGCTGCTTTATTAGTTCCGTGACCTGAATAGTTTTCAATATATACTAAGTTTCCAGTAGAAGATAAAGAAACAATAGCTCCTCCACCAACTTTTTCCATTCTTTTAGCTGCTTGTTGTGAGCCACAAACAAAAGCATTAACTGTTGCAGTATAGATATTATTTAATCCTCTAGGTTTTAGCTTCATAAATTTACCATATCCACCAACAACAGCTCTACCATAAATCATTGCATTTGAGATAAAAAAGTCAACTCTATCAAAGTCTTTATCAATCTCTAAAAATAACTCTTTATATTTTTCTGGTTCTAAAATATTAAAAGGATATGCTTTACATTTAACGCCAAATTTTTCTTCAACATCTTTGCATATATTTTCAGCAATTTCTGAATTAGAGTTATATGTAAAAGCTACATTTACGCCATTACTTGCAAATTTATATACACACTCTTTACCGATACCTTTTGTACCACCAGAAATTACTAAAGTTTTACCTTTCATCTCGTTACTCATTATTTAATCACCTCATAGTTTTTTAAAGTTTCTTCTAATTTTTTCATTGTTTCTGCACTTGGTGCAGTTAAAGGAAGTCTATATTCTAATGTATCTAATAATCCTGCAATATACATTGCTGCTTTAATTGGAATAGGGTTACTTTCACAGAAAAGCACAGAGTTTAGAGGAAATAAATCCTCATTAATCTTTTTAGCAGTTGCAAAGTCACCATTTTCAACGGCATGAACAAGATCAGCTTTTAAGTTTGGAAGAATATTAGCTGTTACAGAAATATTACCTTTACCACCACTAGCTAAAATAGGAAAGTCAATACCATCTTCACCTGATATAATTACTAAATCTTTTCTTTTAGACTGTAGCTCAACAATTTTTTCTACTGAACCACTTGCTTCTTTTATTGCATAAATATTTGCAATATCATCATATAATCTTACAATTGTATCAGTTTCAATTTCTACACCTGTTCTTCCTGGTACATTATAAAGCATAAATGGAATCTCAACAGAGTTTGCAATTGCTTTATAGTGTTGGTATAAACCCTCTTGAGTTGGTTTATTGTAATATGGAGTAACAGATAATAATCCATCTGCTCCCACTGATTGGGCATGTTTTGCAATATCACAAGCCTCATGTGTTGCATTTGAACCAGCACCAGCTATAACTTTAGCGTTTGTACCTTTACAAGTTGCAACTGCTACAGAGATACAATCTTTGTGTTCAGCATGTGATAAAGTAGCACTTTCTCCTGTTGTTCCAACTGGAACAACTACATCAATACCTTGTTCAATTTGTCTTTTTATTAAAGATTCATATTTTTCTAAATCTACTTTTCCATTTTTAAATGGTGTTATTAAAGCGGTCATTGCACCAGTAATAATTTCCATATATTTTCTTCCCTTCGTAAATTATTTTTCTTTTTTTAATATAACTGTTGTTGAATTTTTATTTGTTAAATATTTTTTTGCAACTTTAGAGATATCTTTTCTTTTTAATTTTTCAATATTCTCTTCATATTCAAAAAGAGGTTTAGCATTTCCTCTTACAAAGTAACTCCCATAAAGTGAAGCTACAGAACTTGAATTCTCTAATGAGAAGATAAAATCAGCCTTAGTATTTATCTTAATTCTTTCAACTTCTTTTTTAGTGATTTTCCCATCTTTGATGTTTTGAATGATTTTATCAATCTCTTTTTTAACATCTTTTGCTTTTATTCCTTCATTGCAAACAGCTACAAAAAGAAAAACACCAGGGTCTGTTAATTCCATATTATATGCATATACTGAATTAACTAATCTTTTTTCATCTACAAGTATTTTTTGTAAATATGAACTTTTTCCAGCACTTAATAGCTCACTTAAAGCACTTAATGCAACTTGGTCTTCATGTTCATAGTTTGGAATATGATATGAAACGGCAAGCATTTCTACTTGACTATCTTTATAAATAGTAATATTCTTTTCACCATCTTGTACTGGTTCTACTGTATGAATAGTTTCTGGAATCTCTTTTTCATTTTTAATATTTGCAAAATATTTTTCACTAGCTTTAAAAACTTCTTCTTTTGATATATCACCAGCTACAACTATAACTGCATTTTTAGGTTGATAATATGTAGAGTGAAAATCTCTAATATCATCAATTGTCCATGTCTTTATATCTTGTGTAAATCCAATTGGTGTCCAATGGTATGGATGATAGATATATGAATTATTAAAAAGTCTATACTGTAAATATCCCATTGGGTTATTATCAGTTCTCCATCTTCTCTCTTCTGCTACTACATCTCTTTCTGGTTGAAACTCTTCATCTTTTAAAGTTAAGTTCTCCATTAATTCTGCAAAAAGTTCTAAAGATTTATTCATATTTTGAGAACTTGATTTGATGAAATATTTTGTATAATCAAAAGATGTTGAAGCATTATTCACTCCACCAAAACCTTTTACTACTTCATCAAATTCACCTGCTTCTAAATTTTTTGTAGACTTAAAGTTTAAGTGTTCTAGCATATGAGCAATTCCACTTTTCCCCATAACTTCATTTCTGCTTCCTACGTTATAAAAAATGTTTGTAGAAACTACATTTGAACCATTGTCCATAGGTATAGCAACAATTTGTAGGCCATTATCTAATGTTTTAGTATGATATTTTAATAAACTATTAGCCATTAACTCTCCTGTGAAAATAATGAATAGTGAAAAGTAAATAATGAATGATTTAAAACTTCTAATACTCATGTCTTTTCCTATTCTTTTTATTTTAAATCTGAACCAATTACTTCAGAAATACTATTAAATCCATCTTTTTGCATAAGTTCAAGAATCTCTTCATTGATTTTTCTAACCATTGATGGACCTTCAAAAACTAAACCAGAATAAGCTTGTACAAGTGTTGCACCAAGCTTTAATCTTTTGTATGCTTCTTCTCCTGTTGAAATACCACCAACAGAAATCAGAACTGTTTTTCCAAATAACTCTTTTGCTATTTGCTCAAAAATTTCTCTTGATTTTTCTTTCAAGCACTCTCCACTTAAACCACCAAAATCTTTGGCATTAGGAACTAGTGAATAATCAATTGTTGTATTTGTAGCAATAATACCAGCAGCACCTGCATTTACTGCTGTCTTACATAATTCAACTGCTACATCAACTTCCATATCAGGTGCTATTTTTAGAAATATCGGTTTATCTGTAAGCTCTTTAGCCATACCAAATAGCTCATTAATAAACTTTTCATTTTGTAAATCTCTTAAATTTGGAGTATTTGGACTAGAGATATTTATTACTAAATAATCGCTTGTGTCTTTAAACTTCCTAATTAAAGCTTTATAATCTAAAAGAGCATGCTCTTCAGGTGTTGTTTTATTTTTACCAATATTAACTCCAACAGGGATAGTAAAAGGGTAAACTTTTTTTAAGTTTTCTAATACTTTTGCTGAACCTTCATTATTAAATCCCATTGCATTCTGAACAGATTTTTGTTCAGGGTATCTAAACATTCTAGGTTTAGGGTTTCCATCTTGAGCTCTTGGTGTCATTGTTCCAATTTCAGTAAAACCAAACCCAAGTGCAGGCATAGATTTAATCATAGTTGCATTCTTGTCAAAACCTGCTGCAAGTCCTACTGGATTTTTAAATTCAATTCCAAAAACTTCTTGTGTAAGTTTTGGGCTCATCACAAAATTTTTCTTTACCATATAATTGTTTAGAATTCTACAGTTAGGTAAAACTCTTAATCCATACTCTCCTAAATGGTGAGCAGTTTCAGGTTGAAACAAAAATAATATTTTCTTTAATGTGTTATAGGTAAACAAATATTTCCCTTTTTATGAAATTTTAACATTTTATCTAAAAAGTATTGAAAAAAACTTGATACTAGATATTTGCAAGATTATAAAGTCTTTGATATTCTTTACAATTATTTAATAAGGCTTTTTCATCACCTACACAAACGATTTCACCTTTTCTAAATACTGCTATTTTATCAGCATTTTTAATGGTACTTAATCTATGTGCAATAACGAAAACAAATCTGTCTTGAGATACTTCATCTATAACTTCAGAAATAATAGATTCACTCTCATTGTCTAGTGCTGATGTTGCTTCATCTAAAATAAGAATTTGAGGGTTTTTATATAAAGCTCTTGCAATAGCAATTCTTTGTCTTTGTCCCCCACTTAGGTTTGTACCAAATTCATCTAATGTAGTATTTATACCATTTTCAAGTTGTTCTACAAAATCAAGGGCATGGGCTTGTTTTAAAGCTTCAATTACTCTATTTTCATCTAACTTTTCACCATATGCCACATTTGAGGCAACTGTATCATTAAAGATATAAACTCTTTGTGTAACAACAGAAATATTTTTTCTTAAATCTTTGATACAAATATCTCTTAAACAAGTATCATTAAACAGAATTTGACCTTTACTTGTATCATAAAATCTAATTAGAAGATTTATTAAAGAAGATTTTCCCCCACCACTATCTCCTACAAGGGCAACTTTTTCACCTCTTGTAGCAGTTAGTTTAATATTTTTTAATGCAACAAATTCATCGTATTTTAGTTCAACATCTTTAAATTCTATTGTTTGAACTTTTGCAGGAATATTTTTCTCACCTGTTAAAATTGTAGGTTTGATTTCATAAACTGATAAAATTCTTTCATGGGCTGCAATAGCACTTTGAAGTTTATTATAAATTGTTGAAAGTCTCTTTATTGGTGCATAAAGCATAAAAAGTGCTGCAATAAATGACATAAATGTACCAGTTGTCATTTCACCTTTTATTACTAAGCTACCACCATAAACTATAACAATAGCTGCTGCAATAGCACCTAAAAATTCCATTAGTGGAGAAGTAAGTTCTGAAGTTTTTACAGATTTGATATTGATATCAAAAAACTTTTTATTATGTTTTTCAAATTTATCAAGCTCTGTTCTTTCTGTTGAGTTTGCTTTGATAATTTCAACATTATTAAAAATCTCACTTAAATGAGATGTAATATCAGAAGCTTTTTCTTGAGATTTAAATGAAAGTTTTTTCATCTTTTTTGCTAAAACTGTAAGTGGATAAATAGCTAATGGCATAATAACAAGTCCATAAAATGCTAGTTCTGCACTTTGATAAATAACAACACCAATTAAAGCAACTACTGTTAAAACCTCTCTAATCATACCTGCAATTTGACTTGAAACTGCAGATTGGATTTTATTAATATCATTTGTAACTCTTGATATTAATTCTCCACCATGTTTTTTTTGAAAGAAATCTATATCTAAAGTTAAAATATGTGCTAATAGTTTATCCCTAACAACTCTAATTATATCTTGTCCAATATATGAAGTGTAATAGATTTGAATATATTTACCAACACCTTGTGCAGTTTGTACAACAATTAATAAAACTGGTACGATATAAAGCATTTGCTGGTCTTTTTCAATGAAAACTTGATCAAGTAAAGGTTTTACTATGTATGCAAGTCCAGCACTTCCACCTGCAACCCCTATAATACCAATAAGAGCAAAAAATATTTTTAATTTGTAGTTTTTATAATAAGGTAAGTAATATTTAAAAAATTGTTTCATTATAGTCCTATATTTCGTTTTAAAAAGTTAATATTATATCTAAATTTTACTAAAATACAATGTTTTAAGGTTTTTTAAACCAAACTCTTTTAAAGTAAGTAAAAGAAGAATAAAACCACTAAGTGTACTTGCGAAAGCAAGTCCTGCTGCACCGTATGGTTTTATAAGTAATAATGAAAATACAATGTTGAAAGCTAGTGCTTTCATTGAGATTTTAGCAGCTAAAAACTGCTTTTCATGAGAGTAAAGCCAAAGTGAGAAAATCTTTGCTAAACCATAAGGTAGAAGACCAATTAAATACATTGTTAAAATAATTGCTGTATTTGTTGTATCAGAATTTGTAAAAGCTCCTCTTTCAAATAAAAGCCAAATAATTTCATTGTCAAAAACTATTCCAATTAATGTAGCAATAGAAAGTAGTCCTATAAGGATAATTGAAGACTTTTTCATAAGTTTTAAAGCTCTGTTTTCATCTTTGTTTTTTATTGCTTTTGCAATCATAGGAAATAGGGCAACTGATGTTGCAATGGCAAAAAGAGCAAGAGGAAGTTGGAAAACTCTATTTGCATAATAAAGGTATGAAATTGAACCACTAACTAAAAATGAAGCAAGCCAAGTATCTAAAAATGCTGAAATATGAGCAGTTGAACTTCCTAGTGTTGCTCCAAAGAAGCTTTTGTAAAACCTATTTTCTTCTTTTTTCTTATGTTTTTTAAAAGTAAATATTTTACATAGATTATATTTTTTTACAGCAAGAAGATGAACTAATACTTGTAAAAGTCCACCTGCTAACACTCCATAAGAAAGATAAAAAGTGATTTCATACTTCTCTAAATCTTTAGATATTAAAAGTGCTGCAATAAGTGCAAGATTTAAAAGTGCAGTTGAAAATGCTGTTGTTGCAAAGTGATTTTTATATTGTAAAAGTGCAGCCATAAATGTTACTACAAAAATTAAAGGTAAATAATAAAAGTTTATAGCAACTAAAGGTGCAGCTAAATCAATGGTTTGTTCATCAAAACCTAAGGCAATAGCTTTTGTAATAAGGCTTGAAAATAAAGTCACTACTAGGGATAAAAAAATCAAAAAAGCGAATAGTTGCAAAAATATAATTGATGAAAATCTTATTTTATATTTTGATTTGGAGTAAGAGGGTATAAAAGCTTGGGTAAAAGCTCCTTCCGCAAAGATTCTTCTAAAAAGATTTGGTAATTTAAAGGCAACAAAAAAGATATCTGAATAGATATTTGCACCTAAAATTGAAGCTGTTAGTAAATCTCTTATAAATCCTAAAATCCTAGAGAATAAAATACCGCTACTGTTTGTAAAGATTGACTTAATTAACATTTATTATATCACTTTTATTAAATACTACTAATTGAATTTTGTTGACATAATATCCTAATTGTGCTCTTTTTATCATAATAGAAGAACCATTTTTAGGAATAAAATCTTTATTTCTGAAATATATTGCTATTTTTTTATTATCAAAATATAAATATCCTTTTTTATAGGTACCTTTTATATCTTTTACTATTTCATTTTGATTTTTTAAATCAAAAAAGTCAATTTGTTTTTTATAAAATTGTTTGTAGTCTAAAACTTTTCCATTATAATTTTCTATTTCAAAATCAATAATCTCTTTTAATCCCTTATAGGTTTTTAATTGTTTTATTTCTAAATTATAAGAGAAACCTTCACTTAAGTTCTCAATATTTTTATAAATTAAAATAGCTCTACTATTTTCTTGTTTTATAATTGCAAAATCTTCTTGTTTTAAAAGTACAATACAGTTTTTCAAAGTGATAGATTTATTAAGTCTTTCTACAAGGTATAAATCACCAATAGTTTTCAAAACTTTATTTTTACTTTTTTTTTGTGCTTTGTCTGTAAATTTTGCAATTATAGGTAAATGATCAGAATAACCAACTCCTATATGGATTTTATTTTTCATTTGCCATCTATTTATTTTTTTGTTTTTATATAGATATTTAGGCTTAAATACTTTAAATGAATCATATTTGTATGCAAAACCTTTTTTATCAAACATGGAAAAAGGAAGTAAAAAGTTATCAGCAGTGATATTCCTTCCTCTAAATTTACTTGAAAACCTTTCTTTTACATTTAATTCAAGCCAAGGATTATAATGAAGTACTTTAGAAGAGTTTTGCATATCATTTAAAGTTAGTAAATGATTGTTTACAAAGCTATTTAAAACATGATTTATTCCAATTATGCCATTTGTATTATTTAATCTTTTTTCAGAATAAATTGTTTCATACTCATTGTAATTTGAGTTAAAATCACCTAATAAAATATAGTCATAATCTCTTGGTAGTGTTTCTAATCTATCAAAAAGTTTCTTTGCAAACTTTATTCGATAACTCTCAGCTACTCTTTTCGATGGCCAATGATTATTAAAGATTTTAAACTCAGTATTGTTTAATTTAAAGGTTGTTTCTAAAATAGGTCTATAGGTTTTATTTGAGAATTTTATATTAATAGATTTTTCATTTATTATTTCAATCTTACTTAAAAATCCTAAGCCAATACTTGCATTTGAATATTTACTAAAAGAGATATATTTATAATCTGGAAGTTTTTTTTGAAGAAGTTTTAGAAGTTCTTTATTTTCTATTTCTTGTAATGCAACAATATCTGCATCTAAATCTTTTAAAACTTTTATAATATTGTTTAATTTTATTTGGAAAGTTTTTTTATTCCATTTTGATTTTGTGTTAGGGTGATACTCTTTGTATTCTGTTTTATTGTAGTTTAAATCAAAGAAATTCTCTACATTGTATGAAGCTACAGAAAACTCTTTTGAGAGTAATAATAGTGGTAAAAAAAATAAAAAAATAAAAACTCTTATCAAAAATATCTCCTAAAAGAAGATATTTTATCAAAGAATTGATTTAATAATTATTTCTTGCTTTTAAGTCTTGATTGATATTCTTGTGGATGTTTACAAACAGGGCACATTTTTAAAGCTTTTTTACCTCTATGAACGTGTCCACAAACTTCACAAATCCATTCTTCTTCATCATCTTCACTTACAAATTCTTCACCTGCTTCTAGTCTTGCAAGTAATTCTTTGTACATATTTTCATGTTCAATCTCAACATTACCGATTAGTTTTAACATATTTGAAATTTGATTATATCCATCTTCTTTAGCAATTTTTGCAAAATCTGGATACATAGTTTCATTTTCATAACTTTCACCAGCTATTGCAATTTTTAAATTTCCAACTGTATCTGAAAACTCTTCTCCTGTAAGTAACTCATTACAGGCTTTTAATTCAAGCTTAGCATGCATTTTTTCATTGTCAGCTGCTCTTTGGAAGTGTGCAGCAATATCTCTGTATCCTTCTTTTTGTGCAATTTTTGCAAAATATTCATATTTGTTTCTTGCCATAGATTCGCCAGCGAAAGCTTTCATAAGGTTAACAGCAGTTAAATTCTCAGTAATCATTTCCATTTTTTCATCACAGCAGTGAAGTTCTCCTCCACCAACTTTTTGTACTTCTATTACATTTCCACATTTATTACATCTAAATGATTCATATTGTCTCATAATATTCCTTTGCGGTTTAGTTTTAATATATATTAGGTGAACCAAAATAAATTATAGTTCACCTAAGCTTAAGAACGAATATTAGGCTAAAGTAGCTTTAATCATCCATATATTTTTTTCTAAATGCGCAATATTATCATCAGCAAAAGTAACAGTAGTACTATCATCATTTTTGTCAGCAGCTTTTGATAGTTTTTTAAACTCTTTTAATAAAGTCTCAAAGTCAGCTAATATGTTTTCTAATACATATTCTGCTTTAAAGTCACTTTTTTTATCTTCTTTAATAATAGAGTTCTTCTCTAAGTCAGATAATAATACATAAGGTCTATCACCTAATTGTAATACTCTTTCTGCACAATCATCATAAAGAGTGCTAAATTGTTCATACATTTTTTCTGTCATTTCATGAATTGGGAAAAACTGCATACCTTTAATGTTCCAGTGGTAGTTATGTAATTTCGTAAACATAACTAAAGAACTTGCTTGTAACACTTTTAATTGTTTTATTTGATTTTTCATCTCATCCTCCTTTTGGATAATTTTTATCTTTGGAAAATTATAGTTGCTTTAAACTTAAAGGAAAATTATTATCTTCTACTAAAATTAATTAATAAAATCTATTTTACATTTTTTGAATATTATTCATAATATAAAACTCTGCAAATAAAAAACTAAAAAAGATTTTAGTATTATTCTATGCAGGAAAGGTTGAAAAGATGATGAATAGTTCACTATTATTAAAAGAGTATAATTTAAAAGTAACTCCTCAAAGAGTTGCAATTGTTGAAGAACTTTACTCTAACGGACATATGAATATTGATGAACTTTATAAAAAGCTATTAGAAAAGTTTCCTTCAATTTCTCTTGCAACAATTTACAAAAATGTAAATGCAATGGTAGAGAAAGTTTTTTTAAATGAAGTGAAAATTCCTGAAGCTAAATCTGTTTATGAATTAGCTAAAGAAGAGCATTCACATTTAGTTTGTTCTTCATGCGGAATTATAGAAGATATTACAATAGATACATCAATATTACAAAGTTCTATTAAAGAAAACTCTACATTTCAAATTCAAAATGTAGATGTAGTTTTTTCTGGACTTTGTAAGTCTTGTCAAAAATAATTCAAGATAGTCTTTTATAGACTATTTTGAATAACTAATCCAAGTACTACAATTAATACAATACCAGCACTTTTATTATAAAGTTTATTAGCAGTTATAAATACTAACATTAGTGATACAACAAATGCTGCTGCTACATCAAAGAAGTTTTTACTTAAATCAACATTTAAAGTATTTACAATTGAACTTACACCTAATACCATTGTAAAGTTTGCAACATTTGATCCAATGATATTACCAATTGCTAAATCGGCATTGTTATTCATTGCTGATTTAATTGAAATTGTAAGCTCAGGTAATGAAGTTCCAAAGGCAACTAAAAACAGACCAATTACCCATTCACTAATACCAAAAGATCTTGCAATATTTTCTGCACTATCAATTGCAAAGTCTGCACCACCTACAACAAGGATAAAACCAACAACTAAAAGACTTAATGTTTTTGGCCAAGCAAATTTCTCTTTTGCTAACTCTTCATCTATTTCTTCAACTTGATTTGAACCAATAAGAAATAGTAAATATGCTCCCATTAAACAAAGAAATAAAATCCCATCAATTGCATTTAATTTTCCATCTATTGCCATAAGTATAAAAACTAATATAGGAAAAAGTGACCATGCTGAATCTTTTGCGAATAGGTCTCTATCTGGTGTGATTTTTTTAGCAACTAGAAAAACAGCACCTAAAACCATAGCAATATTAAAAATTGTACTTCCAATAACATTTGCTACTGCAATATCACCACTTCCTTTCATTGAAGCTGACATTGAAACAGCCATTTCTGGTAAACTTGTACCTAATGCAATTAATGTTGCACCTATGATAAAATGAGATATATTATATTGTAATGCAATTTTTTCACTTTGCTGTATAATAAATTCTGCACCATAAATTAGTGCTCCCATAGATACTACAAATATCAAAAAATCCATTTATGAGTTCCTTACTATTAAACTATTTGGTAGATTAAATCTCTTAATCAATTCCTCTTCTTTTTGACGATGTTCACCATTGTCAACTTCATGGTCAAAACCTAAAAGATGAAGTAAACCATGTATGAACAAAAGCTTTAGCTCGTCTTCAAAGGTATGCTTATACTCTTTTGCTTTTTCATTTACAAAGTCAATTGAAATAACAATTGAACCTAAAGGCATATTGGGCATATCAAACTCTAATGGAAAAGATAAAACATCTGTTGCTTTATCGATATTTCTATGCTCTTTATTTAAAATTTGAATTTCTTCATTATTCACTAAAATTAGTTCTATATCTTTTGAAGTAACTTCATCTAAAATCAGTTCTAAAGAATCTATATTAATTGTTACATCTGTTTGATTATCTAAATCAATCATTATCTACCTATTTAATTTTCGCGAATTATATCAGAAAATCATAAAGTAACCAATTAATAGTTTTTTAAAAAATTTGATACAATAATTGAATAAAATTTTTAGGAGCAAAAATGGAATTAGAAATTGGTACACAAGCTACTATTGAGTTTAAAGTAAAAGAATCAGATTTAGCAAAAAATTTAGAGATATCAAAAGAAGATGATTTTCCAGAAGTGTTTGCAACAGCAAGGCTTACAGCACTTATGGAGTGTGCATCTGCAAAAATATTAATACCTTTTTATGAAGAAGGGCAGTTATCTGTTGGAGTTGAAGTTAACTTAAAACATCTAGCACCTACACTTGAAGGTGATATTGTAAAAGCTACTGCAACTTTTGTTGGAATGGAAGGTAAACTTTATAAATTTGAAGTTGAAGCAGAAGATTCAGCAGGGAAAGTAGGAGAGTGTATTCACACAAGAGCAATTGTTACTAAAGATAGATTAATGTCTGGGGCTAATAAAAGAGTAGGAAAGTAGTTGATTGAGCTTAATATAGCTCAATCAAAATAATTCTATCATTTTAGGTACTTCATCTACAGCATAAGCTTTTAAATCAAGTTTTAAATTAGGTTTTTGTGCAACTACTGCTTTTTTTATACCTTGTGCCTGCGCTTCTCTTAGTCTTAAATCAATAGAATAAACATCTTTAATCTCACCTGTTAATGAAACTTCTCCAATAAACACAGACTCTTTTGAAATAGGTCTATCCCTAAAAGAAGAGATGATAGCTGCAATAACAGCTAAATCAGCAGAACTCTCTTTGATTTTTATTCCACCGGATACATTTATAAAAACATCATAATGATTTAATGGTAAATCAATTTTCTTTTCAAGTAGGGCAAGGAGCATATTTAATCTATTTGCATCAAATCCAGTGGCAGATCTTTTTGGATTTGGATAAGTACTTTCTGTAACTAAAGCTTGAACTTCAATAATTAAAGCTCTTGTTCCTTCCATTGTAACAGTTAAGGCAGAACCTGCTTGAGCTTTTGTTTTATCAAAGAACTTTGAAGCAATATCTTTTGCTGAGATTAAACCTTCTTGTGTCATTTCGAAAATACCTATTTCAGAGGTTGAACCAAATCTATTTTTAAAACCTCTAAGCATTCGTAACTCTTTACTTGCTTCACCTTCAAAATATAAAACAGTATCAACCATATGTTCTAAAACTCTAGGACCTGCTATTGAACCATCTTTTGTAATATGTCCAATAATAAACATAGCTATATCAGAATCTTTTGCTTTTCTCATAAGTTCAAAAGTGATTTCTCTAACTTGAGAAACACTTCCTGGAGCACTTGTTAGGTTTGAAGAATATATTGTCTGAATTGAGTCAATAATAACTACATCATAATTTTGTCTTAAAAGTTCATCTTGTATCTCTTCAAGTTTAATTTCACTTAATAAAAATAGCTCTTTATGATTTGCATCTAGTCTATTTGCACGAAGTTTTATTTGTCCTGAACTCTCTTCCCCTGAAACATATAAAACTTTTTTACCACTTGCAGCAATAGAACCAGCTACTTTTAGTAGTAAAGTAGATTTTCCAACCCCTGGACTTCCTCCAATTAGTGTTAAACTTCCAGGAACTATTCCTCCACCTAAGACTAAATCAAATTCATCGTTGTTTGATGAAAATCTAACCACATCATCTTGTTGTATATCTGTAATTGGAGTTGCTTTAGAACTTGTATTTATAACTTTTGAAGTCTGTTTTAAAACCTCTTGTTGCTCTTGATTTAATTCCATGAAACTATCCCAAGAACCGCAGTTAGGACATTTACCAAGCCATTTTGTACTTTGCTCTCCACATGCTTGACACTCAAAAAGTGATGTTTTCTTTTTTGCCATAAGTTTTTCCTTCTTAAATCTAAGTGCAATTATAGTTAACTTTTTTTAAGAACAGAAAAAATATTTCAAAATGCAAGCTTTTTAATATAAAATTTACTACATATATTATATTATGTAATTTGTTATTTATCAGGAGACCTATGAAAATTTTACTAACTATAGCTATTATTGCAACAGCCTTATTCTCAAGTAAGCTTAAATATGAAAACTTACTACAAAGTTTTCCAAAAAACTATAAACTGGCATATAAAAAAACACAAAATGGAACGTCCTTTTATGAGTTTATTCCTAAAAGTGAAGGATTAAAAAACTGGACAGAAATGATTACAACTAATATTTATCATAGAAATCTAAGATATTCGGTAAATGAATATGTTAATGCAATGAAAAAGAGTTGGTTAAAAAGCTGTGAGAAATCTTCATTTAAAGATATTGATGAATCATTTGAAAATGGCTATAAAACTAAAACAGTTATGATGAATTGTAAATTAAGCAAGATTACAAAGAAAGAAGAGACTATGTATCTTAAAGCTATCAAAGGTGCAGATAGTTTTTATGCAGTACAAAAAGCATTTACAGGAAAAACAAATAAAGAATTAGAAAACAAAAGTATAAAATACCTAAAAAGTGTAAAGGTTTGTGATTCTAGACTTTTCACGTGTCCATAGATAAATGTTAACTATAAACTTTTAAATATATTCTTTTTATTTTAAACCAATTCTCAATAATATCATTAAATGCTATATTATATTATTTAATCACCACAATGTAATAATAATGTAACTTTATGCAATTTATAAATACAAATAATAACTAAAAAGTAAGAAGTTTTAATTTACTTTTAACAGATATATTTATATTATATTTTACATAAGGAGTGATGATGTTCAAAAGTATAAAGTTAAAACTAATGGCTATAGTAATACTTCCTGTAACAATAGCAATATTGATTACTACTGTTATTACTATAAATTTAACGCAAAAAAATAGTATTGAAACACTAAAAGAGTTTGATAGTTCAATTGTTGGGGAAAAGAAAGAACTATTAAAAAATCAGATACTAACTGCGTATACAATAATAGATTCTATTGTTAAAAATTCTTCTAGTAAAGAAGAAGCAAAAGAAAAAGTTATTGATATTATTTCAAAGGCAAGGTTTCTAAAAGGAACTGGTTACTTTTTCGCTTATGAAAGAATAGGAAATGATTATTATTTTGCTTTTCATGGCACAAACCCAAACTTAAATGGTAAGAAAACAGATATTATGAAACCAGATATTAAAGGTTTTACATTTAGGAAATCTTTAATTGATACTGCTAATGATGATTCAAAATTTGTTGAATACTATTATAAAAAGCCAAACACTGACAAAGTCTTAAAGAAAATGGCATTTTCAAAATACATTGAAGAGTTAAACTGGACTATAGTTACAGGTATTTATGTAGATGATATTGAAGAAAAGATTGCAAAAATTCAAAATAGAATTGATAATGATGCAAATACATTAATTTATACATTAATAAGTATTGTTGTAGTTATAGTATTAGTTTTATTAGCAGTTGTTTCGTATATTTCAAAGATTTCAATAGTAGATCCACTGGAAACTTTTGAAAGAGGTTTATTGTCATTTTTATCATTTTTAAATAAAGAAAAAGATGATGTTGAACTTATTGAAATTACAACTAAAGATGAAATTGGAAAGATGACTGTTAAAATCAATGAAAATATTACAAAAATTAGAGAAACAATAAAACAAGACGATAAAGTAATTGAAGATGTTACTAGAATTGTAAGTGAAGTTAGTGCAGGGAACTTATCAAAAAGAGTTGAAGCTACATCTTCAAATGCAGTAATTAGTGAATTAACAAAAGATTTAAATGAAATGATTGCAAGTTTAAATAGTACTATTTCTCATACAATTGATGTTTTAAAAGCATATGAAAATAGAGATTTTACAAAAACAACTTCTTTAACCTGTAAAGGGCAATTATGTTCACTTATGAGTGGTGTTGATAATTTAGGGAAAGAAATTACTCATATGCTTCAAGAAAATCTTGATACAGCAAATATGCTTAATAATAGTTCAGATAATCTAACTTCAAATATGGAAAGATTAACAGTAAGTGCAAATCAACAAGCAGCTTCTTTAGAAGAGAGTGCAGCAGCGTTAGAAGAGATTACTCAAACTATGAGAGAAAATACAAATAACATCAATGAGTTATCTGCAAATTCAGTTTCACTAAGAGATGAAGTAAATAAAGGTAAAGAGTTATCTAAACAAACTAGCTCTTCTATGGAATCTATTAACTCTCAAGTTGAAGCTATTATTGAATCAATTACTATAATTGACCAAATTGCATTCCAAACAAATATTCTATCACTAAATGCAGCAGTTGAAGCAGCAACTGCAGGTGAAGCAGGTAAAGGTTTTGCAGTTGTTGCAGGTGAAGTTAGAAACTTAGCAAATAGATCTGCTGAAGCAGCAAAAGAGATTAAAGATTTAGTTGAAAGTGCAACTGCAAGAACAAATGATGGAAGAAAAATTGTTCAATCAATGTATGAAGGTTATGAAGAACTTAATACTAATATTCTAAAAACAACAAGTATTGTTGATACTGTTACTACGAATTCAAAAGAACAGATGTTGGGAATTGAACAAATTAATAGTGCAGTTTCTCAGCTTGATAAAACTACTCAAGAAAATGCAGCAATTGCATCTGAAACAAACGATGTTGTAAAAAGTGTAAAACAAATGGCAACAGAAGTTGTAGAAGAGGTAAGAAAATCTAAATTCTAAAAGAAAAGTACTACACTTTTCTTTTAATACTTCTTTGTAATTGATATTTTTGTAAAATAATATATTAATACAAAGAAGTAAATTATGAACGACAACTTTTACAAAGACTTAAGATTATTAAAAGACTTTTCTAAAATCTCAGATACTTCCCTTTATACAAAAGTTCCAGGCACTTGGTATGTTTTAGTTAGTGATGTCAAAAACTCAACAAAACAAATAGAAGAAGGAAAATATAAGCAAATAAATATGGTTGGTGCCTTAACTATTATTTCAATTTTAAATCTAAAAAAAGAGCTTGATATTCCTTATATTTTTGGAGGGGATGGTTCTTTTTTACTTATACCAAAATCCTTGTTAGATGAATCAAAACAAGCTCTTTTAGCAGTAAAAGAATTATCTAAAGTATCTTATGGCTTAGATTTGAGAGTAGGGGTAATTCCTGTAAAAAAGATATATGAATTACAAAAAAGTTTATATATTGCAAAATATGAAGTTTCAAAGGATTACTTTCAAGCTATTATAAAAGGTGGGGGTTTAGATTTAAGTGATGAGCTTTTAAAAAAAGATGAAACTTTCTATATAAAAGAAGAAAAAGATGAAACTTTTGATTTGGATATATCTGGATTAGAGTGTAGGTGGGAAGCAATAAAAACACCTAAAGATGAGAATTTAACAATTTTAATTAAAGCCTTTAATGATGATTATTATAAAACTATCTTAGAAAAACTTGATGAGATTTTAGGTTCTAATGATACAAGAAACCCTATTACAAAAGAGGATTTAGTTTTAAGTTTTCAAGATAAGAACTTGGATATTGAAGCATCTTTATTTTCACAAAGTTTTTTAGGTAAGCTTTTAATAAGACAGAAATTAAAATTAATAAATCTTATTGGAAAATTTTTAATGAGATTTGATATTGATAAATGGGGAAGCTATAAACAAAGAATAGTTTCAACAACTGATAATGAAAAGTTTGACGATATGTTAAGAATGGTAGTTTCTACAAGTTTTAAACAAACAAAACTTTTGGAAGCTTATTTACAAAATGAACAAGAAAATAAAAATATAGTCTATGGAATTCATAAGTCTGATTCCTCTTTAATGACTTGTTTAATTTTTGAAAGACATGGAAAACATGTACACTTTGTAGATGGTTCAAATGGTGGTTATGCATTAGCTGCTAAACAATTAAAATTAGGAAAACAAAAATGACAATTATTTATATTCATGGTTTCGCAAGTAGTGGACAAGGTGGAAAAGCATCTTTATTTAGAGAGTATTTTGAAGAGGAATTAATCGCTCCTTCTTTATCTCACATACCAAAGCTTGCAATTGATACTTTAGAGCAGTTAATAGAAGTTTTATTGGAAAAAGATGAAACTGTAGGTTTAGTTGGGTCTTCATTAGGTGGATATTATTCGATATATTTAGCAAATAAGTATGATTTAAAAGCAGTATTAATTAACCCTGCCATCTATCCTTATAAAACTTTAGACAAAATTGGTACTGTAATGAACTATTATGATGGTTCATCTTTTGAAATAACAAATGAACATATTCAAACGCTAAAAGCTTTAGAAGTTCAAGAGATACAAACTCAAGAAAATTTTATGACTTTATTACAAACTGATGATGAAGTATTAGATTATAATGAGGCAGTTGAAAAACTATCAGAATCAGAACTCGTAATAGAAGAGGGTGGAAATCACTCTTTTGAAAATATTGAAAGTTATTTTAGAAAGATTTACTCTTTTTTAGATAGTTAAAAATAGGAAGATATCAAATCTTCCTATTTTGTGGGGCTTTAATTATTTTATAATTTTCCCATACGGTCCAAATTTATGGTCAAAGTTTTCCATATTTGGTCTATAAACATCTGGAGCTTTTACAATATCATCAGGGAAATCAGAAGTTCTATTGATTTTCTCAGGTCTATAGTGACTATCTTGATTCATATATGCTGCTACATCATAAGACTCTTTATCTGTTAAAATAGGATTCTCTTTTGTTGCACCTAAAGGCATGTTTGCTTTGATAAAGTCTGCTGCTTTTAGGATTCTATACATACCAGCACCTTTATTATAAGTGTCATCAGTACCCCATAATGCAGGGAACATATATCCGTTTGCTACACCTTCATTTTTAACACCTAAACCATTTGCACCATGACAAGAAGCACAGTGTTTTGTATAAACTTTTTTACCATTTTCTACATCTGCTTTAGTTGTTTTAACCATTTTTCTATCAACTTTAGTAAGTCTTCTACCATCAACTTTAGCTCCACCTACAGGGTAACCTTGACTTAAGAAGTGCATGTAAGCTTTCATAGCTTTCATCTCTTTACCTTCAGCAGGAAGAGGATATCCATTCATACTTCTTTGCATACATCCATTAATTCTAGCTGTTAAAGTTCCAATTCCATCTTCTCTTGGTCTATATTGTGGAAACTCTCCGTAAGTTCCAATAAATGGAGCAGAGAATTTTTTTGTACCCGCATCTAAGTGGCAGTTTTGACAGGCATTATTATTTCCTGCATATCTCATACTCATATCTTCAACTTCAGGTCCAATATATTTATATGTATGAACAATAAGCTCTTTACCATATCTTACTAATTTACCATAGTCATTATCTGGTAATTTATCAATATTTGGAACTTTATATTCCATCTTTTGTTTTGAAAAACCTCTATCACTTCTTTTTTGTAACTCTTTTTTATCAAATGCTAAAGCATTTGAACAAAACAGTGTCGCTATCAGTGTGGAAACAAGAATAAGTTTTTTGTTGCTAAGTTTCATAAGTAACTCCTTTTTTTATCTGTATCATTGTACAAATATAAAGTTACTTTTATGTTTACTTTTAATAATATGATTTAAGTTTAAATAAAGAAACTGTATCTGAAAGTAGTTCCGTCTTCTTTTGAAGATTCTAAAAAAATATCTATATTATTTATTCTACAAATATTTTTTACAATATTCAATCCAATACCAAAACCACCCTTAATATGGTTCTCTTTCTGGTATCTATCAAAGATGTTTTTCTTATTTTTTATAGGTGGTGCAATGTTAGTTACACTAAATATTATTTGGTCATTTTTTTTATACAAGTTTATTGTTATATCTGTTTCATTAAATGAATATTTAATTGCATTTGAGAGAGTATTATCAATTATTCTTAATAAATGAGTTCTATTTATTAAAAGTGTTAAGTTATCTTCAATATTTAATTTTAGATTTATTTCTTTGGGATTTGCTAGACTTTCAAACTGGTCTATTCTTTGTTTTAAAAGATAAGAAAAGTCTATTTGTTCTTTATTATATTTTACTGTTTTTTCTTTTATTAAGTATTCAATATCTTCATATACTAAAAATAGATTTTTTGTTGCATTTATTGATCTTTGAAGCTCTTTGGAATTTGTTTTATTAATTTCTTGTTTTTCTTCTAACATTTCAAGGTTTAATTGAATAATTCCAAGGGGTGTTTTAAGTTCATGCATCGCATCATTGAAAAAGGCATCTAAATATTCATTTGCTTTTTTATATGGCTCTACACTTGCTTTTATAATTAAATATATAGAGATAAATATAAACAATCCAATACATACAAATAAAATAAGTATTTTTAAGTAAACTTCTTCATAAGATATCTTTTTTGAAACCTTTAGATATTTTGCATTTAGTCTATTTTTAGATAATTCAACCTCTAGACTTAAAAGTTTTGAGTTTTTATCTAAGTTTAGGTTTCTTGTTTTATAAATTATTTGTTTTTTATCTGTTAATAATGTTGCTTCATATTTAAAAGATTTTGGAAAAATAAAGGTATCACTTTTAGAATTTGAAAAATCATAAATAGTTCTTTGAACCTTTTGTGCATACTCTATAAGAACTCTATTTTGACTATTTTTATAACTTTCAAGTTCTAAATTTGTATAAAAATATGTAGGTATTGCAATAAAAATAAAAAATATTGCAGTATAAAAAAGAGATACTTTTAATATAAAATTTTTACTCTTCTCTATCAATTTTATATCCTATTCCTCTTTGGTTTATAATAAACTCTTTAGAGGTTTTATCTCTGATTTTTTTGATACAAACTCGAATGTCTGCTTCACAAATATATTTATCATCCCATACTTCACTTCTAAGAGTTTCTATGCTTATATATTGATTTTTGTTTGAAACTAAACAAAAAACTACATCACTTTGTTTTTTTGTTAGGTTTATGATTTCATCATCTTTTTTAAGCTCTTTTTTTAAAATATCATAGGTGAAATCTGGTTTTAGCTTTATTTGCTTAGTTGTTTCATTTGTATAAAAAAGTTTTATAAGTTGTTCAATTCTATATTTTAACTCTTTTGGAGAAAATGGTTTCTTTATATAATCATTACATCCAAGCTCATAACCTAAGCTTAGATTATTTATATCTGTTAAAGAAGTTATATAAATAACAGGTGTATTATCACCGTTTTCTCGTATTGTTTTTACTAACTCATATCCACTTAAAGAAGGAACTCTAATATCAAGAATTAGAAGATGATATTTATTTTCATGAATTGCACTTAAAGCCTCTTCTCCATCTTCAAAATCATCGATATTGTAGTTTAAAGACTCTAAATACTCTTTAATACTTTGTCTATAATCTAAATCATCTTCAAGTAGTAAAAGTCTCATTTTATTTTCACCTTAGAGTCTATATTTACAGTTTCATAGTCAAAACTATTATTGATATTTATATGTTTATTGTTTTTTATTCCAGTAAAGATATATCCCAAATGATTGTTCTGTAAGTCATAATAAGAAAAATATGCAAAAGAGAAGTTTTTGTTTGATACATATCCATAATCTTCTAAACTATCAAGGTTTAAACCTTTTAAGTAGTCTATATTTGTATTATTTACTAAGATATAGTTTGAAATTTTATCATTGTTTTTAAGCTCATTTGCAATATTTAAATACTTTTTATTTAAAAGAACAAAAAGTTTATATCCTTTTTTCTTTAGTTCTTTACTTAAATACTCAAAATCTATGATTGCTTCAATTGAACCAAGATATTTGTTGTCTTCTATAATTGCAGAAATGGCTTTTATATTAAGTCTTTTCCCTAACTCAATTGAAACAAGAGGTTGTTTTGACTCTTTTACTTTTACTAAACCTTGTCTAAAAGAAGCTAAAGGCACATCTTTTATATTTATGTCCCAACTTCTTAAATACGTAGTTAGGTTTTTATTATGAATTTGTATTTCGAAGTTGCTATCTTGTAGTTGTTTTAAACTTTTTATTTTTCTATTTACAATCTCAAAGCTTTCTTGTCTATCTTGTTTTTTAAAACTATTTATTATCTCTTTATCTTCTGATAATAAAATAGCTAAAGATAGGGCATATCTTTTTTGTTCTTCAAAAAGGTTCTTTGTAGTAGTTAAAGAGTTTTCAAGTTTGTTTAAAAGGTTGTTACTGTTATTTAAATTGTTTAGAAAATAGAAGATTAATACAACAAAAAAAGAGGTGATAAAAAGTATTATTAATAAATACTTATTAGGTTTTGAGTTTAAATATCTCAATAATCACCTCTTTTAAGAAACTATTATTGTTCTGTTGTATAGATTTCGTCTAATAGTGAATCTACGAAATCATCTGGACTGAACTCGATTAAATCATTTTGTTTTTCACCAACTCCCACATAGAAAATTGGAAGTTCTAATTGATTTGAGATAGAAAATAGTGCACCACCTTTTGCAGTACCATCAAGTTTTGTTACAATAATTCCATCAACTCCAACCATTTCATTAAAAGCTTTGGCTTGAGCAATTGCTGTATTTCCTTGAGTTCCATCCAAAATCATAAGTTTTTGGTGAGGAGCACCTTCTTTTGCTTTATTACATACTTTTACTATTTTTTTAAGCTCATTACTTAAATTTGTTTGTGTTTGAAGTCTTCCTGCTGTGTCAATAATTACATTATCAATATCTCTTGCAATGGCAGATGAAATAGTATCATATGCAACTGCACTTGCATCATGACCTTGTTTTGTCTTGATAATTGGAACATCAAGTTTTTGTGCCCAAGAGCTAAGTTGTTCAATTGCAGCAGCTCTAAATGTATCACCAGCTCCTAAAATAACTGATTTTTCATCATTTTTTGACCTATTTGCCAACTTTGCAATAGTTGTTGTCTTTCCTGCTCCATTAACTCCAATTATAAGTCTTACAAATGGTTTTGGAAGGTTTGAAAGGTCAACTTCTGGTGCATGTTCAAAAAGCATTACAAGTCTATGTCTTAACTGTTTTCTTGTGATCTCTTCAGGAAGTCCATCCATAGCTTTTTCTATAATTTCATACTCCATATCAGCTTCAATTAACATCTCTTCAATATCTTCAAAGGCAATTTTCTCTTTTCTTTGAGGAACAACTGATTTGATATTGTCGAAAGTTTTTGATAGGGCTTTACTAAAGAAACCTTTTGAAGAGTTTTCTTCTACTGAAACCTCTTTTGTTTCTTCTTTTTCAATAAGCTCTTGTTTTTCTTCTTGAAGAACTTCTTCTTCAATTTTCTCTTCTTCTTTTTTCTTTTTTAAAAAACTAAACATTAATTATTTTCCAAGTGCATCATCAATATCTAATTCCATCATCTCTTCTGGAACTACACCGACATATTTTTGTACTACTTTTCCACTTGGGTCTATTAAAAACATTGAAGGAATACTTTGTACAGGGCCAATTAAATTTGCTATTTTGAAATTATCATCGCTATTTGTAATAGGATATTCTATTTCATACTCTTCAATAAATCTATTTAACTCTTCTTGACTTAATAAAGTACCATCTTTTTTACCTAAATTAAAACCAACAATTTCAAGTTTTTCATTATATTTTTTCTTTAAATTATTTAAATGTGGAATCTCTGCTCTACATGGAGGACACCAAGTAGCCCAAAAATTTAATAAAACTGCTTTACCTTTTAACTCATCTATTGAAACTTGTTCTTTTTTAACTTCAATATTTAAGTTTTTTAAATCATGTGTTTGTAGTGTAAATTTTGTTTGCTTTTCTTTTATAATTTCTTTTTTTTCATCTTTTGAACCACAACCGGTAAACAAAAGTGTAACAGAAATTACTAAAAATGCTATTTTTTTAAACTGCATTTTAATTCCTTATTGGTAGAATATTTAAGGTAAGAATTTTACCCAAGTAAGGCTTAAATATGAAAGAAAATCACAAAAGTGATTTCAGAAAATCATGTATTAAAAGATTAGAGTTTTCAAGCCGCTTTTCAAAGTTATATAAAGATAAAAAAACAGTAGAGAAATTAGAAAAATTTATAGAATTATATAATTTCAGAAATATATTGTTATATATTCCAATGGATATGGAAGTAAATGTACTTCCTTTAATTAATAAGTTAAGAAAGAAACAAATTAATGTTTTTGTTCCTTTCATGTACAAGGACAGTTTTAAATTAGTAAAGTATAGATTGCCATTGCAAAAAAAGAGATTTGGTATTAGGGAGCCAAATAACTCTTTTTGTATTCATCCTAGGATAGATTTAGCTATTGTCCCAGTTGTGGGAATGGATAAAGAATGGAAAAGAATTGGCTTTGGTAAAGGAATGTATGACAGATTTTTTTATAGTTTAGGCTATAAACCCACTATTGTTTTTACTCAACTAACACTTTGTAAAGCGAATAAAACACTAAGTAATAAATACGATATTCAAGCTGATTTTGTAATTACAAATTAAGGTTTTGATATGGAATTAGTAATAGTATGTATTGTAGTTGCAATTATTAGTGTTGCAATTACGGTATTCGTAGTAAAAAAAATAAATAAAGCAAAATTTGATATTTATATTGAACAAGCAAAGGCAAAAGCAAAAGTTATTGAACATGAAGCTAAAGTAATCCTAAAAGATGCCCAAATTAAGGCAAAGAAAGATTATGATAGAGAGTTCAAAGCTGCTAAAAGAGAGTATGATGATATGCTTTCTCAAATCGAAAGAAAAGAGAAAGAGTTAAATCATCATTTAGAGTGTGAGCTAAAAGCCATAAAAGAAGAGAAAGCCCAAATTGTTGAGAAAAATGAGAAAATCACAACTATTAAAGAGGGGCTAAAAAGACAACAAAAAACTTATGAAGAGAAAATTTCTAAGGCTATTAAAGTATTAGAAAATGCTTCTGGGTTAACAGAAGATGAAGCAAAAGAACTTATGCTTGAAAAAGTAAAAGAAGATAGCCGTGCAGAAATTGCTTCGATTTTTAGAAAGAGATATAAACTTGCAGAGCAAAATAGCAAAGATGAGATTAATAATATGTTCTCACAAGCTGTTACGCGATATGCAGGTGAATTTGCAGCTGAAAGGCTTATCAATAATATTCCTATTAATGATGAAGAAACAAAAGGAAAGATTATTGGTAAAGAAGGGCGAAATATTAAAGCTCTTGAAATGTTATTAGGTGTAGATATTATTATTGATGATACACCAAATACAATTACTATTTCATCTTTTAATCTTTATAGAAGAGCAATTGCTACAAAAACTATTGAAGAGTTATTAGAAGATGGAAGAATTCAACCTGCAAGAATTGAAGAAATTTATAACAAAGTTAAAACAGAGTTTGATAACAGCATCCTAAAAGAGGGTGAAGATGTAATAATGGAACTTGGAATTAAATCAATGCATCCAGAGCTTATCAAACTAGTTGGAAGATTAAGATATAGAGCTTCTTATGGTCAAAATGCTTTAAAGCATACATTAGAAGTCGCAAACTTAGCTGGATTACTTGCTGCACAAATGGGTGGAGATGCAATTTTAGCTAGACGTGCAGGTATTTTACATGACATTGGAAAAGCTTTAACTCATGACATGCCAGGAAGTCATGTTGATTTAGGTGCAGAAATCTGTAAAAGATATGATGAGCCAGATACTGTTATTAATGGTATCTATGCTCACCATGGACATGAAGAACCAATTAATGTTGAATCTGCTGCTGTATGTGCTGCTGATGCACTAAGTGCAGCTAGACCAGGAGCTAGAAGAGAAGTTCTTGAAAGCTTCTTAAAAAGAGTAGAAGAGGTTGAAAATATTTCTACTTCTAAAACTGGTGTAATTAATGCATATGCTATTAATGCAGGACGTGAAGTAAGAGTTATAGTAAAAGCTGAATTAGTAAATGATGATGAAGCAATTTTACTTGCAACTGAAATAGCACAGGAGATTGAAGAAAAAGTTCAATATCCAGGTGAGATAAAAGTAAATGTAATTAGAGAGCTTAGAGCTTCTTCTTACGCTAGATAGAAAAGAGTTTTCTCTTTTTTATCTCCTTCTTTGTTTTTTAACACTTACAATCCAAAAAAAGTTTACAAATATTGCACAAACAACACTAGAAAAGATTCCAAAAACTAAAGCTCCTGTCCAAAGAGATGAAGCAATTTGTTCAAAATTGTCATACATAGAATAGAAGTTAAACTCTACAGAATTAGTATTTCCTAAAATTAAATTTCCAAGTTTATACTCAAAATAAAAAAGTGGTGGCATAGTAATGGGGTTGCTAATAAATATAAGAGCAAAACTAATAGGTAAGTTTACATTAAAATAGATAGCTAAGAGTGTTGATAATACCATTTGTAGAGGCATTGGTAAACAGGCTACAAAAATACCAATTAAAACTCCCCCTACAACTTTTCTTCTAGATAAGCTCCATAATTCTCTTTTATCTAGAAAATTTCCAAATACTTTTAAAAATCTTTGTGCCTGTATTTTTTCATGGGTAGGAAGTATTTTTTTTAATTTCTTTCTAGGCAAAGAAATCCTTAATGCTAATTTTTGGCAAATTTTATCAAAGTATTTGTATTTTTAATATTATAAAAACTATTAAAGAGTTATGTTTATTAAAATTAAAGGTATAAAAATATTACTATAAGGGCTATTCCAAGAAGTGTTAAATATATGCCTCTTTGTTTAAATCCATATTTTCCTTTAACCATAAATATTGCAGAAATAGCAAGAAAGAATAAGATTAAAGAATAAACTAATGCTAGATATGACCATTTATCTTTAGTTGATGATTTGTGAGCTTTTATAAAAGTATTGATAAAAGTTGGATATCCACTAATTGAATAAATCACTTCACCAGAAGTTTTGTAGTAGGTAATAAATTTCATATCTTTTTTTCTTGATATTTGATATTTTGTAAATTCATTGTTATTTTCAAGTAATTTAAAACTATTTAAAATAGATTTTTTATTGATATGAGCAGGTAAACTCTTTTTTTCCTCACTTTTACTAAAAGCACTGATTAATTTATTTTGTAATTCTTCTTCTTTGATATTTTTTTCAATTGTTGTATTTAAGATATACTCTTTTTCAAAAAGATGTAAATCTCTAACGGAAAGGATAATTCCTGATATTGAATAAACAATAGTTATTCCAATAACTAAGTAACCTAAGTCTCTATGCCAGTTTCTAAAAGTAGTTGAAAGTTTTTTCTTTTTTTTCATTATAACTCCAAAAAATATTTTTTGGAATTATATTATGATAAGTTAAACCTAAATTTAACAATAAGAGTTTTTAAGAGTTTTTTAGTGCTTGTAATAAAAGTAATTCTTCTTGATTATTAATGTGTCTATTATCTTCTTTTTTTAATTTCGTTATTTCTGTTATCTCAGCTGATAATTCTTCGATTTTAAGAATTGCTTCTTTAAGAGGACTTATTACATCTTCATTATCACCTAGATTATGTTTATTTTCTTCTATATCTTCTGCCTCTTTGATATTAACACCATTTACAGATTTTTTGAATTCATCAATCATTTTTTCTAATTTATCAAGTAATCTTTCTATAGTTTTTATATCACCTGTACCATTTTTTTGTTCTTCTTTTATCTTTGCAAGAATCTCTTCTTTTAATTTTTCAATGGCTTCTAATTCTTCTTTTGTAAAACCTGTTTTTAATAATGAGATTATATCTTCAACAAGTTCTCTTAAAGATTTTTCCTCTTTTAGTGGCTCAGGGTCTTCTTTTGATTGTGTATTTGAAAGTTCTTCTTGAAAAATACTATTTTCTGGTGTAGTTTCTTTTTTAGAATCATTATTTGTAAAATAATAGTTACTTTGAGATGCTGGTTCAACAATCATAGTAATTCCTTTAAATAATTTACAACATTATAATACAAACAGTATTAAAAATACAATAAAACAAATGCTTACTTAATTTTTACTATAATACAAAAAAATTCAAAAAATTAAGAGTATTATGAAAAACAATAAACCAACTACAAAAATAATTGCAGGGAAATATAAAGGAAAAGTTTTAGAGCTGCCTTCACTTGATGTAACGAGAAGCTCGAAAGCTAGGTTAAAAGAGTCACTTTTTAATGTTTTACAGTTTGATATTATCGATAAAATATTTGTTGAGAGTTTTGCAGGAAGTGGAAGTATTGGACTTGAAGCTATTAGTAGAGATGCAAAGAGAGCTTACTTTGTTGAGTTAGATAAAAATTCATATAGATGTTTAACAAACAATTGTAAAGCAGTAGAACCTCAAAAATGTCAAACTTTTTTTGGAGATACCTTTTCTCAAACTCCGGCTATTTTAGATAGCTTAAAAAATAGTGAAGATGAGATTGTTTTATATGTTGATCCTCCTTTTGATTATAGAGATGGAATGGAAGAAATATATGAAAAATCTTTTGAAATGATTAAAAATATAGAAAATGAAAATATTTATTTGATAATAATTGAGCATGTTTCAACTCTTGAAATACCTAATACTTTAGGGAAGTTTACTCTTCAAAGAACTAAAAAGTTCGGGAAAAGTTCATTATCTTATTTTGAAAGTACAGAAGCGTAGATTATGGTAAAAGTGGCATTTGGATTACTAGTATCTTTAGTTTTAGCAGTATTCTTTCTGCCATTTTTTTACTCTATATCTGCATATGAATTAAATCCTTCCAAAATACTTCTTGCTCCTTCTTTTGAACATCTTATGGGGACAGATAGACTAGGAAGAGATATTTTTGCAAGGGTTTTACAAGGTGGACAAACTTCTCTTATAATTGGTTTTTTAAGTGCAAGTATTGCTTCACTAATAGGACTTTTTATTGGAATTAATGCAGCTTTTTTTAAAGGTAAAGTTGATAAAGCAATAATAGTTTTAATAGACCTTTTTTTAACTTTTCCAACTTTCTTTTTACTTCTTGCTTTAGTTGCTTATATCCAAGCTTCTATTTTAGTATTAGTAATAGTTATTTCAATAACTGGCTGGATGGGAATGGCAAGACTTATTAGAAGTGAAAGTTTTGCGATAGGGAATCAGCCTTTTATCAAGATTTTAAAACTTGCAAATGTTCCTAAAAGAAAAATCATATTTAAATATTTTGCTCCACTTTTAGCACCTATTTTTCTTATTTCTTTTACTTTTGGAGTAGGTGGTGCAATTTTAGCTGAATCAGGACTTTCTTTTTTAGGTCTTGGTGTTAATCCTCCTCAAATGTCTTGGGGTAGTTTACTAAGCGATGGAAAAGCTGTTATGGATATAGCTTGGTGGGTTAGTTTCTTCCCTGGACTTATGATATTTTTAATTACTTTTTGTTTAATACAAATTTCCGATTACCTACAACAAAAATTTAATACAAAAGAAATACAAAGTACTTAAATAAATTTTGAAATTAATGTAATTAAATCTGCAACTTTTTTGCAACTTTCAAATAACTAATGCTATAATTCCCGACTTTTTTACTAAAGGATTACTTTGAGTAGTACTATAAAATCATTATTAATATTAGCTATTTTGCCGATAGCTCTTTTTGCTGAAGGAAAAGATAATGCCATAACTTATGGTGCTTTAACACTGCTTCCACCACTGGTTGCTATTGTTTTAGCCTTTGTTACAAGAAATGTTATCTTCTCACTTTTTATGGGTATATTTACTGGAACATTTATGGTAAATATTAGTGGTGCAAATATTTTTGCAAGTTTCTTTAATGCCTTTGTTGATATGTCTGGGAAAATGGTTGGTTCTATGGCTGATTCTTGGAATGCAGGTATTATCATGCAAGTACTTACTATTGGTGGTATGATTGCAGTTATTACTAAAATGGGAGGCCCAAGAGCAATTGCTGAAAAACTGGCACAAAAAGCTAAAACTCCTGCAACAGCTCAGTTTTACACGTGGTTACTTGGATTCTTTATCTTCTTTGATGATTATGCAAACTCTTTAGTTGTAGGTCCAATTATGAGACCAGTAACTGATAAATTAAAAATTGCTAGAGAAAAATTAGCCTTTATTATTGATTCTACTGCTGCTCCTATTGCAGGATTAGCATTAATTTCAACTTGGGTTGGTTATGAACTTTCATTAATCAAAGATGCTTATGAGTCAATTGGTCAACCAGAGATAAATGCCTTTGCAGTTTTTGTTGAGACTCTTCCTTATAGATTCTATAACATCTTAATGTTAGCCTTTGTTTTTATATCTGCACTTTCATTAAGAGAGTTTGGTCCTATGCATACAGCAGCAAAAAGAGCTCATGAAAGAGGGGAAGTAACAAACCCTAAAACAGATTCAACACTTATGAATCAAGAAAACTCTTTTATGATGCCAAAAGAGGGAGTTACATACTCTATTTTTAATGCAATTATTCCAATTGCAGTTTTAATCATAGTTGCAATTGTTGGTTTTTATATTAATGGTGTTAAAGGTTTAGAGGGAGAAACTTTAAAAGCTGTTCAAGCTGCCCCTTATACTTTTGCTTCAATTAGAGAAGCCTTTGGTGCTGCAGATGCCTCTATTGTTATTTTTGAAGCTGCATTACTAGCTTCATTAGTTGCTATTGGAATGGGATTACAACAAAAAATATTTTCAATACATGAAGCAATTGAAACTTGGGTTTATGGAGTAAAAGCACTTGTAATTACAGCTGTAATTTTAATTCTTGCGTGGTCTTTATCCGCAGTTATGAAAGAGCTTGGAACTGCACAGTATCTTGTAACAATGTTATCTGATTCTACTCCTCAGTTTATCTTGCCAACTATTATTTTTATACTTGGTTCTATTATTTCATTTTCAACTGGAACTTCTTATGGAACAATGGGAATTTTAATGCCTTTAACTATTCCATTAGCAAGTGCAATTGGTATTCATACAGGATTAGAAGGAACGGAATTACATAGTTATATTGTATTAAATGTAGGAGCTGTACTAACAGGTGCTATTTTTGGGGATCACTGTTCTCCAATCTCTGATACATCTATTTTATCTTCAATGGCATCTTCTTGTAATCATATGGACCATATCTCTACACAGTTACCATATGCGTTATTTGTTGGTTTTGTAGCAATAGTTTGTGGATATTTACCAGCTGCATTTGGTGTGCCAGTATATTTATTATTACCTCTTGGATTAGCATTAATTTATTTAGTAATAAGATTCTACGGAAAACCTTACATGGATTAAAAAGAGGATTTTCTTCTTTAACTTTACAAGGGGTGAAGGTTTTTCTTCACCCCTTTTTTTATGCTTTTTAAACCCTTATTTGTTACATACTTTCTCATATTGATTAATTAAAAACAAATTTATAAATATTTTATGGACTAATCAGTCCAGTATGCTACTATTATTTTATGGACTAACTAGTCCAAGAAATAAAAAAGGAAGAAAATGTTTTCAACAGTATTACCAATATTTTTACTTATTCTTACAGGATATATCTTTGCAAAAAAGGAAAAAGTTTCACAAGATGCAGAGCAATTAATTAATAGTTATGTTCTTAATATCGCACTTCCAGCTTTACTTTTTTTAGCAATTGCAAAAGCAGATGTAAGTGAGCTTACAAAATGGGGTTTTTTATTTAGTACCTTAGCTGGAATTATTGTGGCATATATTTGTGGTTTAGTATTTGCTTCTTTATTAAAAATTAAAGCTCCTAATTCTTCAATTCTTGCAATGGCTTCTTCTTATGGAACTACGGGTTATATGGGTATTCCATTAGTTATTATTGCTTTTGGTTCAATCTCAGCAGTTCCAGCTGCCCTTGCAACAATATTACATAATATACCTGCCATAATGGCAGTAATAATTACATATGGAATTATGGCTCAAAGTTTAGAAAATAAAATGTCAAAGTTTAAGATTATAAAAAGTGCTTTTTTAACTACACTTAAAAATCCACTAACTTTAGCTGTTTTAGCTGGAATGTTTTTTTCTGTTTTAAAAATAGAGTTACCTGAAGTTTTAATAAACTTTTCAAACTTTTTAGGAATGGCTGCTGGTCCTACTGCTCTTTTTGCTTTAGGCTTAGGACTTGCAAAATTAAAAATAACAGAACACTTAGAAGTAACTAAGTTATTAAAAATATTCCCTTTTGTTTTTATAAAGATTTTGATTCAACCTTTAGTTACATTTTTCTTGGCTTTTTATATATTTGAAATGTCTTTAGATGATGTATATTTTAAAACAGCAATAATTATGTCAGCACTACCTATAGGAGCAGGTGTTTATGTTTTTGCAAGTAAATATAATTATTACAAAGATGAAAGCTCTATTGCAATTATTTTATCTCTTATAATAACCCTTGGAAGCTTATCTTATTTGTTAAATTTATTTAACTAAAAAAATGATAATATATTTACTTTAATTAAGGGATATTGATGAATATTACAAAAGAGAAGTTATTAAATATTGCATTTGATGAAATATATTATAATGGTTATCATGCAACATCAATAGATAAAATTCTAAAAAAAGCAAATGCAAGTAAAAGTTCAATGTACTATTTTTTTAAATCAAAAAAAGAGTTAGCAAAAGCTATTATTGAAGAGAAAATTTCTTATTATATTGAAGAAAAATATGCACCACTTTTAAATATAAATGAAAACTATATTGAATCAATTTTAGAAGTGATAAAAAATAGAAAAGATTTTGATTTTAATTGTGGTTGTAAGTTAAACAACTTTGTGCAAGAACTTTCATATAAAGATGAAGATTTTAAAAATGCTTTAGAGAAAGTCTACTTTAGATTTGAAAATATTTTTGAACAAGTTTTAGATAAAGCTATTGAAAATAAAGAAATTATACAAACAGATACAAAAAGTTTGTCAATGTTTATTGTATCTTCAATTGAAGGTGCGCTTTTAAGTGCAAAAAAGTCCCAAGATGAAAAGTTTTATAATATTTCTATTTCACACCTAGAAAACTATTTAAATAGTTTTAAACTTAAATAAAGAGCTAAAAAAGCTCTTTATATTCTATTTAGAAGCTTATCAAGTAAGCCTGTACTTAAAACTCTTTTTGCAAAACCTAAAATATGAGTTGCTTTAGTAACATAATATCTTGGTTTTGGCTTTTGTGTTTCCATAATCTTTAATACAACATTTGCAACTGAAGTTGCTGGAAGATTAAAAGGTGTTGTATCTTTATCATTTTCAAGTCTTTTCTTTAACTCTTGTTTATATGTTGGTGTAAAGAAGCTATTTTCAATATCTACATTTTGATTAAACTTTTTAAGAGCATTTTCTCTAAACTTAGAAGTTACAGGACCTGTGTTTATTGTAGAGATATAAATATCACTATTTGCTACTTCTAATCTCATCGTATCAGCAAGTCCTTCAATGGCATATTTAGAAGCATTGTATGCACCTCTAAACTTAAGTGAAATGATTCCTAAAACAGAAGAGTGCTGAATAACTTTTCCAAAGCCTTGTTTTCTAAAGATTTTCATAGCCTGAATAGTAGCTTCATGTAGTCCAAAAAGGTTTGTTTCAAACTGCTCTTTTAAAGTTTCAGTAGTGATATCTTCAACAGCTCCTGGTTGTCCATATCCAGCATTATTAAAAATAGCATCTAGTTTTTCATCTTTTTTTAGAATATATTCTAAAGCTTTTGTTATATCTTCTTTGATAGTCACATCTACTTTAAGTGCATCAAAGCCTAACTCTTTTAGTTTTTGTACATCTTCTTCTTTTCTAGCACTTGCATAAACTTTGTAGCCGTTTTCTTTTAAAGTAAGTGCTGCTTGAAATCCTATTCCAGTGGAACATCCTGTTATAAAAATATTTTGCATTTATTGTCCAATTTATTTTCTATTTTTTTTAAGATGGTATTATAACAAAAGAAAAAAACTGGAAGATTAATGCAAAGTATAAAAGAGCTTTTAGATAAAGAAGTATGTAGTAGAAACAATAATTGTGAGCTTTCATATGAAAGACCAGACCCACTTTTAGTTGCAAGTAGATATCAAGACGAATATATAATACTTTTATGTGCTTTATTTGGTTATGGAAAAGCTTCTTTGATAGTGAAGTTTTTAGATAGTTTAAACTTTGATTTGCTAAATGAAAAAGAAGAAGTTATAGAAAAAGAGTTAGATAAGTTTTACTATAGATTTCAAACTAATGAAGATGTGAAAACTATTTTTAAAACTTTTAGACGGATGAAACAAGAAGATAGTTTAAAAAACATTTTCCTTGAAACATACAAAAAAGACAATGATATTTTAGAATCTCTTGATACTCTTATTTCAAGAATACATAAAGTAGCAAATTATACTTCACAAGGTATGACTTTCTTAGTATCAAGTCCACTAAAAAGAAAAAGTGAAGGTATCATTAAACATATAGGAAATGCTCCATATAAAAGATGGATGATGTATTTAAGATGGATGGTTAGAAATGATAATTTAGATTTAGGATTATGGAAAGAAGTTGATAAAAAAGATTTAATACTTCCCCTTGATACACACACTTTTAAAGTATCTCAAAAGCTTGGATTGCTTGATAGGAAGACTTATGATTTAAAATCAGCTATTTTAATCACTGAAAAGTTAAGAGAGTTTGATATTCTTGACCCTGTAAAGTATGACTTTGCTTTATATAGAATAGGACAAGAAAAAATGATATAAGTAATCATATATTGTTATATAGGTACTTATGTATGGTATTTATAAGTATATCGAAAGCTATAAATAGTTATATTTATATACAAATAATGATAAAAAAGTGTACTTTAAAGTGTATCTAAAAGTGTACTTATTTAAAAAAGGATAATGATGGGGAAATATGTAAATATAAAGATTTTAGATAAAGATTGTAAAGGTATATATTTATTTACAAATGCAGATATAAAAATCATCACTGATCCAAAAGAAGCTACAAAACTACTTACAAATCCTTTTAAATTGCAGTTAAGAACAAAAGTTGGAAATAAGACAGGTAAAAAGACATTTGAATTCAATAAGAAGAAAACAACTTTTTTATCTGCATTGGAAGAAGTAGCAAGTCAAAGACAAACTATAAAAAATATTTTGATAAAAGAGGGAACTTTAAGACCGAAGAAGGTAGTTATTGAAGAGTCAAAAAAAGCTGTAACATTTTTAGAGGTAGCAAATAGATATATTGAAACAAAATCTATTTCGGCAAGAGCTTCTACTATTCAAAACTATAAAACTGCTTTATTAACTCATTGTAGCCCATTACATAATTTATCAATTGAAGATATTACTGTTGATGATGTTCAGGACATAATTAATGAGCAGATGCAAACTAAAGCACCTGCAACTGTTTCATTATTGGGTGTTACTATTAAAACATTTGCAAAGAAAATTGGATTAAATTTAGATGGATTGGAATTACCAGAGTTTGATAATAAAGTTGAATTTACTTTAAGCCTTGAAGATACTAAAAAAATTATTAAAGCAATGAGAGAATATTCAAGATTACCAATAGAGGGTGAGGCAGTTTATCAATATCCTGAAATAAGAAATATATTTGCTTTTTTACTAACAGGTCGAAGAATTAGTGAAGTATTAGGATTGCGTTATTCTGATATTAATTTTGAGACGAATGTGTTTAAAATCCCATCAAGTAGAGCGAAGGGTAAGAAGGATTTAGTTTACAATTTAGACAGTTATTTATTAGATGCGATCAAACGGCAAGCATCTGCAACAGGTGTTACGGACATGACCATAGATAGGAGATTGTTTACATATACGAAAGAAACTCCAAGAATACATTTCCAATCTCTCTTAAAGGCTCTAGGTATTAAGAAACTAAGGTTACATGATATAAGACATATGTTAGGATCAACACTGGTTCAACACGGCGTTCCCATTGCAGACATTAGTGTTATGCTTGGACATAGTAGTATTGCAATTACAGAAGATAGATATGCAAGTAAAACAAAAGATCAAGCATCTAGAGCAATAAAAGCTCTAGATGATTTAGTAGGTGGCAATAGTTAAGTGTACTTATCTAGTATAAAGATTTTAGTAAGGTTACGTTTGTTCTAATATTATTCTTCGTGAAGTATTTAAAAGCGCTAAAGCTAAACTTTTATCTGTATCTGGATATTTTAATTGTCTTAAAGCATATGCATATAGACAAGCTCCAATATCTCTTTTTCCAACAGATAATTCTTCTGTCCATTTTCTACAGAAACTTATTTCATCAGGAATAGGACATCCTTCGATATATTTTTCTAAATCTTCCCAGTTATTAAGATTTTCTATAGTTGGCCATCCTTTATTATCTAGTCCATCTGGATGAAATAAGAAACTACATTCTAATGTAATAGGGTCAATAGTTGATGCACCTTCATTTACATCTCCATAATCAATAAGAGTAGAAGTATTACCTGAGGTATCTATTAGAATATTTTCACCATGCAAATCTCCATGATAACAAGATTTAGTCGATTGGAAAAGAATTTCTTCAATTTCTGTTACCCAACTCAAATCATATTTTTCTACAAGTTTTTGTGCAATTTTATCAGAAACTAAACTTCTTCTAATTTCAATTATCTTTGTTCTATGTTGAGTCTTTGCACTATGCCAAGGTTTTAAAATCTCTTTAATACTTTCTCTAATTGAAGAATTATTTTTATTTTCTTTTGTGGCCCCAAAGTAAGAAAAATCATAATTTGTAACTAAACCATAGAATACACCTGAATTAGATTTTGCTCCATAATTGATTTTTATTATCTTTCTTGGAGTAACACTCTGATCTAATCTATTGATATATTTTTCATAATTATTTGCATCTTCATTAACTTCATCCATTTTTCCACATTTTGCTATAGTTTTAATAATAACATGGCCTTGTTCATTGAAAACTTCTAATGCGTAGACTTTGACTCCTGATAAACCACCTCCAATTGTTTTTACTTTAGTAAATACAGCAGATTGAGATTTTGTAAACATTCTAATTAGTCTATCATGTTCAATTGGAAGTGATTCACTTGTCTGTAGCTCAATTTCAAATAATTTTTTTACAGAATTATAGATATCTTCTATTTTTTTAAAAAATTTATCAGTATTTACTTTTGAAACATATGAAATAGTTGAATATTTATTATTATCAAACCATATTTTATGTCTATTTGAATATCCTAAAAATTCATCAATCATATCTTCAGTCCCTGTACCTGTTAGGATTATTACAGGTGTACCTTTTGCATATTCTTGACATTCTGCTAATATCGATAGCCCATGTTCTGGTTTTTGATCAAGTTTACCTTTGTCTGAAGGTATTTGTAAATCTAATGTGATTAAATCAAAAAAAGGTGTATCTTTTATTATAGTTAATGCCTCTTTCACATTTTCTGCTAATGTAATATCAATCGAATTACCATATTTATATAATTCTTCTATTAATGTATCTGATATTTCACTTTCATCTTCAATTATAAGTATTCTAAATTTATTTATGCTCATTATCAACTTTCCCACTTTAACATTAGTTGTGCACCAACTTCATTATTTTTTAAGGTTGCATCACCACCTAAACTTTCCATTGCTTGTTTAATAATACCAAGTCCAAAACCTGTATGTTTTGTTTTACTAGTAGCTCCAATTCTAAACATGTTTTCAGGATCATCACTAAGTCCAATACCTTCATCTTCTATACATATCCAAGTATCGACATCTGTTTTCCCCCATTTTAAAGTTAAAAATTTAGGATTATCTGCTTCTAATTCAAGTAAAGATTCTTTTGCATTTCTGATTCCATTTGAAATTGCTAGATACAGCAAGTTTTTATCTGTTTTTATAATAAAAGGTTGGCTACCTTCATAAGTTACTTTTATTGAAGAATCAGTTTCTTGACTTACAATATCTATAATTAATTGGTATAGGTTAATTTCTGAAATTTCTGGAGGAGCAGAAGATTTCCTTAATGATTCTAATGCATAAAAAATTCTTTCAAATGTTTCAATACTATTCTTAGTTTTACTTGTCTCATAACTATTTACTTCTCTTTGAGCATTTATTTTTAATAATCCTATATTACGAGCTAGTTCATGTAAAATTACTCCTGAGAATTCATCAATTGCTTTTGCTTTAATATATCGATTTATCTTTTCTTCATCTTCTGAAGAAGAAAAAAAAGATTTTTCATCTATTTCTTTTATTACTTCCATTTCCTCTAAATTATTAATTGCTCTTGTAAGTAGTTTCTTTATATGTTCAACTTTTTCAGTTCGTTTACACATAATTAGCATTTTTTTCATTTCAGGGTCTTTATGTTTAATAAAAAACTTTACGGCATTAATTCTATCTCTAATTAAATGTGATTGAAGATCTTTTAAGGCTGTTTCATAATTATATTCCATAAAAATCAGCCCTATTTTTAAATGCTTCTTCTCCACCCTCCATAATATTAGAAATAGCATTTACAACATTATGTTTATTAAGTCTTCCTTCTACGTTAATAAATCCTCTATTTCCATTGGAAGCAAGTTGAGCAACAATTTCTGCTTTTCCTAAAACAGGAATATTCGCGTTGTGTGTTGTAACTATTACCTGCCCTTCATTTTTCCTTTTTAATATTGAAGAAATCAATGTATCAACAATAAAAGCATTATCAATGTGATCTTCTGGTTGATCAATGACTAGAATGGTATCTTTATGTTCAAGAATAATTGGTAAAATAAGTGTACATCTTTGTCCTGTTGACAACTCTTTTAGATTTTTCCATTTTTGGCCGTCACTCAATTTAAATAAGATTTCATCTTCGAGTAAAACAGTAATTATATCTCCCGTATGTGTTTTCAACGCACTAATAATTCTTATTGCTCGATCTTTTGATATCCCAGTATATTCAACTAGTTCATTTATATTATTTCCTTCAATAATATTTACTAATTCTCTAGGTAAAATTTCTTCTGCAATTATGTTAACAATATCATTATATTGAATTCCACTACCTTTGAATGAGTTGGTTAAAACTTGTTTATATTCATCAAGTTGATGAGATATTTTTATTGAAACTTTTATTTTTGGAGCTAATTCATTTGATAAATAATCACATATCTTAAGTCTTAGGTTTGAACGTTCAGAACGTACGTCTTCAAGATTATTAATAAGTGAATTTCTTTCTTTTTGAAGTTCTAAAATATTTAAATTTGTTTCGTTTAATAATACACCTATGTACTCTAGGTTAGTTATTTCATTACGTACATTTTGACAATTACGTGTAATCTCTCCAGCTCCTTCTTGTAATTTATCTACTTCACTTCTTAACTCTTGTCCCTTTTTTGAGATTATTTCTAACTCTTGTTTATATTCATTGATGATTTTTAATGTATCTGAATATTGCATTTCATATTTATTTAATAAAGATGTAATATCTTTAGAAAATTCATTTCTTTTAACTATTAGATCATTTACTGGATTTTCATCTTTTTCATTAGACCAAGTGGGAACAGTAGGTATTCTTTGAATATTAGTTTTTAAATCATTAAGCCATATGTTTTCATTATTAATAAAGTTTTCTAGATATTTTATTTTGAGGTTTTGCTTTGAGTATTTTTCTCCTAATTCTTTTAATTCATTAGATTTATTCGACGATATCTCTGATATTTCAGATATCTTCTTTTCTTCTATTTCAAGTTGAGATAGTTTTTTTGTTAAATCTTTAAGAGGATGAATTTTCGTTTCAAAATCATTAGCTTTATCTGTTAAAAGAGATAATTGTTCTGAAATTGTATTGATTTTTGCAATTAAAGTTAATTCTTTTTTTGAATATTCATCAATGTTTTCTATAAAGTTATCTATTAACTTAAGTCTTCCACTAGATAAAAGGCCTATAGTTTCAACTTCAGTTTGAGAAAAAATCATAGGAGCTTTCATGTTTTTGGGTAAGTTCATCTGAAAATCACTTTCTGAATTTCTTGTAAAAAAATAATCTTCTTTCCCATCACTTAATGTAACTGTTACTTGTCCATCTTTTAAAACTGCTTTTGCATGGCTTAATGCTTTAGTATTTGATTCGGAAGTATGTCCTTGTACATTTAGACAATATCTAATTAATTCAATAAAACTTGATTTTCCTGTACCTCTTGCACCAATAATTGCATTTAATCCTTCTGATAATGTCAATTCTAGTCCATCTAAAAAGCCACCTTCTATTTGAACCCTTTTTATAATAAAATTATTCACTGAAATCCTTAAAGCTTAATATTCTAAATTATGATATTTTATCTAAATTATATTGAACAACAGTTAACTTATAAAATTATGATAATTAAAAATCTAAACCCATAATAATATTTTGTAATTTACTACATAAACTAGCTTTTCATATGTAAAAATAGTTTTATTCTTACTGAAAAGTTGACTTGAAAAATATTCAATCACATATTATCTCTTTGAAAATCAATATTAAGGAGTACAAATGAACTGGGGAACAATTTTAACAATTGCTATCACAGTTGGAACAATTATCAAAGATAATTTACCATCAGAAAATGAGTAGATAAACGACATAAACTACATTGGTTTATGTCGTTTATAGGTTTTTAGGGCTTTATTAAAGGTATTTAAGAGGTTATAGATATTAAACATCATAATTTATACCAAACTGGGTATATAAAGGGAGGTTTTGATGAAAAAGAATGATTCAATCAAGAGAATAAAAGAGTCTATTTCAAAAGATGAGTTTAAGAAGTTAATTAGTTTTGTAAGGTGAGATGATGCTCTTAGGGAGAATACTAAACAAAACTTAATGCGCACATTTGTTATTTTCTACTTTACAGGGCTAAGACTTAATGAATTACAAGAAATGAGAATTTATCATATCAAAGAGTTATTAGAACAGGGTACAACTAAGTTAATTCTGCCTAAAACAAAAAGTGAAAGAAAACTCTTTGCTGGTGATGAGTTCAAAAAACAGTTATCTAAATTATTTGTTCTAAATGATAAAGTAGATATTAAATCAAGAGTGATCACAAAGGGTTCAGTCAAGTCTGGAAGAACAGGTATCAATCAACACGTGTTTATTAAGCAGATTAACTCAAAGATGAGATTAATACTTGGTCACGGCTATACTTCTCATTCATTTAGACAAGGTCTTATAACGGAGATGGGAAGTAAACATATAAATACTAAAATCATCAGTAAGTTTATTGGTCATAGTGATGTAAAGACAACAATGAGATATATCAATCCTACAGATGAGGATTTAAAGAATGCTATGATTAGGTAGTTTAACAAATATTAATACAATCTGGGGATTTTATTTGTGTTTCTAGATTGTATCAGGGTAATGTAGTTTTTTAATCATTTATAGCAGGTATTGTATTAGCTTCTAAGTACTCTATTAAAGTCTGTCTTGTAATATAGTTTTTAGAGCCTATTTTTAGAACTTCAATTGATTTATTAAAGATCAATTTTTTACACATTGATTCTGAGATAAGTCCCATCTTGTGGATTTGACGAATAGAGAACACTATGCCCTCAGGGATAAGTTTATCGTAGTCAGTTATAGTTTTCATTTTGGATCCTTATATTTTCTTTATCAATATAAGTAGGTAGTTAAAATTTTTTTTTACAATCAATGTTCTTTAACTTAGGTGGAACAGTCACATTCCCAAAGAAATCAACATAAGTAGTTTGAATTTTCCTAATAAAGTCTTCAATAACATAAGGATTAGGATAAACTCTGTGATACTTGTATTCTAGTTTATTCAACTCTGAATCATTTAGTACTTCCATATGGGTGTATTTATTTATTTCAAGTTGTTTTTGCATAGGGTTTTGGAAATAGAGCACACTATATTTATTTAGTGCTTTCATTATAGAGTCTAGGTTGAAGCCATTTCTTAGAAAGAATCTATTTTGTAACTTTAATTCAGCTCTAGTAACGGTGAGTCCATTTAATTTCTCTTTAGCAGTTTTATCATAAAGGTAAAATCGCATAAAAGCATTATTCCTTTTTTCTATATCCTTATAGTTTTCTATATAACTTGTTGGTACAGTATTAAAGTACTGTATAAAGCCCAATTGATTATAAGGAACATTACGAGCTCTTTTAGTAAAGGGAACAGTAATTAGCAAGTTATGAAAGTCACAATACATATCAATTGCAACATCAAGTTCTACAAATCTAAATGGTGTTTTAGTTGTATTTAATAATGCACATATCGTTATTAGTGCATTAATTGATGCATCATCAAACTTTTTATTAAAGCTTTTTAATCCTGCAAATCTTATACGTATGTAATACCTAGAATATGAAAAACCAGTATGTAGGGTTGCTAACTTTCTATTTCCATACATTAAGTCATATACTTTTAACCTACTATTAGATTTCTTTTTATTTAGAATTAATCCTCCTAAACGTCTACCAATAATCCAATTCCATAATAGATCAAATTTATTCCTTTGTTCTATTGAACTTCTTAAGTTTATCTGTATTGCAACAGTGTCTATATTTGTTTCATGATTAATCATTTTCTATTCCTTATATTGTATGTAGCAATAGAAATTAAATAAGAGTTCTAAATGAAATGAGCTATATAGTAATTATTGTTATTTGTAGTAATAAGAAGAGAGAGGGCTATTATTTATAATTCTAGTTAGGTTACTGCTAATTATATAAATAAGTTTACTTTTACAAATTGAGTATATTTACTGTTTACTTTATCAAAATATTAATCTGATTTATTTCTATCAAATTAATACATCATTGTAACTTTTTTTATTTAGCAGAAATTCTTAAGATCAATAGTAAAAGTTCATTTTTGAGGTTTTAGAAATAAGGATAATGTATTGAAATAAATTAGATATGAATTTTTTATAAAACTTATATTTATATTGATTAGTGTTTTAGTTTAATTTAGTGGTAATAATATACTAAATCAATAGTATATTATTAGTTTATTTTATAAATTAAATATTTTAATTTAAAACTCTTTTTTTTAATAATGGTTTTATTTATGGAGTTAAATTAGATTTTATAAGAATTTATAAAGATATCTAAAATATTTTAAATATCTTTGTAGTTAAGTAATATTTTATATTAAGATTCTTAAAAAGTATGTAAAACTCTATAATATCTTTATAGTATTTTAAAGAACTGTTCACTATTGCTAGAACTTATATTTTTTTGATCGAAAAAGCTTTGATCAATCTCTCTTAACTTTTTAAGTAGTGTTCTTGTGTGATTAGTTGATTCCTCTGGATATACTAAACAAAAATATTTAATAAGATTTGATCGTTTTATCCTGTTTCTATCAAAATCATAAATTAGATCTTTATACAGCTTTTTGTCTTCTTGTATTTTTGTAAAAAACTCTTTGTCCTTTGTTTTAATTGCTTCGATAAATATCTCATATATATTTTTATCATAATCAAGTATAATATCTTTGTCATCTTCTTTGAATGGTTCATTAGCTAAGTTTATATTAACTTTGAATGATTTTAAAAATAATGCAAAATTATCAAGATCATTTTTTATATTTTGATATAAACTCTTTTTGTCATCTTCTTTTTGAATAGGTATTTCTTTTATGTCTTCTTTTATATTAAAAATAGTGTAGTTAACCCTATTAGTATCTATGATTGGGATATATGGCTTACTTGTTGTTATGAGAGTTTGTGCAAAGATATCAACTTTTTGATATGTCTCCTTATGGTTTTGTTCTAGAAATATAATACTGTCCTCTATAACATCTTTACAGATATTTTTTGTTTTGTTATCAACACTATCGTAAGAAATATCATTAAAGTTGTAAAAAAGTTTATCTTTGAATAATTTATCAAAATGTTTTGATTCTAAATCATTATCATCAATTTCAATGCAATATTGAAATCCAAATAAAGGTTTAATGATATCGTTAAAAAGGATATCAACGCCAGACTCTTTATTTCCTATTAGAATAAGAGCTATATTTGATTTTGTTAAGTTATTAAACATATTAGCTAGCCAATTAACAATATAATCAAACCGTTTTCTATTATGGTTAGATAAATGATAGATATAGCTAAGTATAATAGAATTCTCAGGATGATAGTTGTATATTCCCCTTTCAGTTAAAAAAGTTGTAGGTTTGAATGTATTTTTAAAAAACAAATCATTTTCTATGTAGAATTCTTCTTTTTTAGTAGGGTCAAAAATATCTTTTTGTACCATTATAAGGTCATCAATATAGATTGTGTATTTTACTTTATATTTATTTTGAGGAGTAATTAATGTGTATTCTCTTGCTTCACTATAATCATATCTTTTAATCTCAACATCTAATCCAAATAAATTATGAAAAACAAAACCTATTTTTTTCCAAGAGCTTATTATAGTATCTCCATCAATTGATATTCTATAACATATGTCTCCATTTATATTAAACCATATTGCGCAATTTTTATCATGAATTATATTTAAAATATCCATCATATTTATGCCAAAGCCTTTATTTAAACGATACTTATCAATCCAATTGTTTAATTTAAATATAGGATGAATTTTATTTTCTAATTCGTATTTAAAGTTATAGTTTATATCATTGTAATATTTTGTCTCAATACCATCTATTTTAATCGCCATTCTCATCCTTAAAATAATAATCTTTATCTTTATCCTGAATTATATTTAACAATTGGTTAAGAACTTAAATTTGATATATTCTAGATGAGGTTCAATGTAATAGTATATTTGAATAAAAGTGTACTATAAGTGTACTTATGTTAAAAATGCAGGTATATATCCTAAAAAATAGATATTTCCTTTCCTATATAGAATAGGGCAAGAAAAGATTATTTATTAATCTATTTGATTCTAAAATCTTTGAAAGAGGTACTTTATTCTCTTTTATTAATTCATATGTTGTGTTAACTATTGTTTTAAGTTCTGTTTTTCCAAGTTGATTTCCAAATACTAAAATATTAACCCCTGAGTTAATAGCTAACTTTAGTGTTTGTTTTAAAGTATAATGATTTGCTATTGCTTTCATTTGTAAATCATCACTTACAATTAAACCCTTGAAATTTAGTTGTTCTCTTAAAAGTTTAGTATTTATATTATAAGATAGAGTTCCAGGATGATTTTTGTCAAGGTGTTTATTAAAAACATGAGCAGTCATTATCAAATCAACTTTATTTTTATCTATTAGATTTTTATATGGAGCTAATTCTTTTTTGTTCCAAGTATTTGATATATCTACAAAACCTTTGTGGGAATCACTTTTTGAAGAACCATGACCTGGAAAATGTTTTAAAACAGAATAAATGCCATTTCTCTTTTGTTCTTCTATAAATATTTGTGCTATTTTGGAAACTTCTTTACTATCTTTTGAATATGATCTTTCAAGTTTATTTATTACATAGTTATCTTTGTTTATGTTCAAATCAACTACAGGAGCAAAGTTTAAGTTAAACCCATAAGTTTTTAACTCCTTTGCTAAGTTTGAGTAGATAGTTTTTATTTCATCTTTTGGTTTTTTAGAAATTTTTTTTGCACTAGGGTATGAAGTAAAGCCATTCTTTGTATTTAGTCTTTGAACTTTGCCACCTTCTTGGTCTATAGAAATAAACATTTTATAATCAGAATAGTTTTGAATACTTGAAGTCAAAGTTTTAAGCTGGGTAGGGTTCTTTATATTTTTTATTTTCTTTGTTTTATAATTTTTACTAAATAAAATTACTCCACCAAGATTGTAGTTTTTTATATCATTTTTTAATTGAGTATTTAAAGAAAAACTATCAAAACCTAAAATGATAGTTCTTCCAATAAGTTTCTTTATCTCTTCTTCTGTGTAGTTTTCTTTTGCTACTAAAGAAGAGAATAAAAAAGAAACTAATACAAGAAGTTTAAATAACTGTACCATCTTCAATTATAATCTTATTTCTTCCACCTTCTTTTGCTTCATAAAGTAGCATATCAGCTTTCTGAATAGCATTTTCATATGAAGAGTGGTTATTTCTGATTGCAACACCAGCAGAGAATGTTACATGTATTTTCTCTTTTTTATAAATAAAGTCATTGTCATTGATAATTGTTTTGATTCTCTTTAGGTACTTAAGAAGTTCTCTTTTTAGATTAAAGTGAACGATTGCAACAAACTCTTCTCCACCATATCTTCCTACAATATCAAACTCTCTTGTATTTTTATTTAAAACCTTAGCAAAAGTAGAAAGTATAATATCTCCTGCTTGGTGTCCATGAGTATCATTAATATTTTTGAAGTGGTCTAAGTCAAAGAATATAATTGCATATTGTGTATTATTTCTATCAAATTCGCTTTCTATCTTTTTGATAGCTTCTTCATAAGCTCCTCTTGTTAAAACTCCAGTTAAATGGTCTTTTGCACTTTGTTCTCTTGTTTTATTAAGTTCTTCTTCTAATTTTTTTACTTTTTGTTCTAGGGATTCAACTTCTGATTTCCCAGAAGATAGTTTTTCTCCCACATGAGACATTTCACTTTCTATTGTTAAAGCAGCATCAATAAGTTTTGTTTGAAGTTCTGATAGTTCTTCAAATCCATTTGATTTTTGCATATCAATAGACTCGATTTGTGTTTTTATATTAGAAACCTCTTGTGAACCTTTTCCACTACTATGAATAGCATCGTTAAAGTATTGACCCATAAGTGTAAGTAGTTTTGCAATATCAGAAGTTTTTTGCTTAACTACTCTTTTATCAGCTTCAAATCTTTTTGTAATAAACTCTTGCATCTCTTTTTGAATATCTTCTTCAAATAAAAGTGCAGGGGAATTACCTATTTTAATAGAGAAGTTTTTTAGATTTTCGTCTACATCAATACTAATTGAAGGAGTAACTGCTTCTTGGAATAGTTTTGCTAAAGAGTTAACATTATCTTTTGAAACTCTATTAAGTAAAATAGGAATCATATCTTCAAAAGTTTGAATACCCTTTGACTCTATTTCAATTTGTTCATTTTTACTAAGTTTGCTTATTAGTTCTTTGAACTGTTCACACTCTTTAATTGAAAATTTGTAAGTTTTAGAAACATTACAAAACTCTTTATGATATTCATTCGGTGTAGCATCAAGACCTTTTTTCTTTATATTTATTAAAGTTTCTTTTACTATGCTATTTATGTTTTTTTCCATATTTACTATTCCTAGTTTTAGTATCTATAAAGTTTTATCCTAATAGTTTCTTGGTCATTTCATTAATTCTTTTTCCATCTGCAACACCAGTAAGTTTTTTAGAAGCAGTTCCCATAACTTTACCCATATCTTTTATTGTTGTTGCACCAACTTCTGAAATAATCTCTTTCATTGCAGCTTCAAGTTCTTCATCTGATAGTTGTTTAGGCATATACTCTTTGAAAATATCTACTTGTTCTTGCTCTTTTTCAACTAAGTCATCTCTTGAAGCCTCTTTATACTGAGCGATAGACTCTTCTCTTTGTTTGATTCCTTTTTGAATAAGCTTTAAAACATCTTCATCTGATAACTCTTTTCTTTCATCTACTTCAATTTGTTTAATCATTGTATTTATAGATCTAATAGAGTCTCTTTTTGCTATATTTTTTTCTCTCATAGCTAACTTTAAATCATCTTTTAATTTTTGTTTTAAACTCATAAAATTTCCTTATCAATTATTTATATTTCATTATATCTTAACTATTTTGAACTACTTGTTAAAACTTTCTACAAGTTCTTCAAGCTCTAAAAATCTCTCAACCTTTTGTTCATATAGCTCTTCTAGTTCTTCTAACTCTTTTGAAACAGCTACTATTCCTTTTTGTTCATAACAAGAAGGAGTTGCTAGACATTCATTTATAGCTTCTATTTTTTCTTCAAGTTCTTCTATCTCTTTTGGTAAAGAGTCATAGTCTCTTTGGTCTTTATATGATAGTTTTGTTTGTTTTTTTTCTTTGTTTGTTAACTTTGTATTAGAGGAGTTGTTCTCTTGTTTTGAGCTTTCTTTTTCTAGTGCATCTAGTTCTTTTAACTCTTTTTCTATTTCTAAATACTCTGTATAAGGTTGGAAACTTTCTTCAACTATTCCATTATAACCTTTAAAAACAAATAGTTTTTTAGCAATCTTATCTACAAAATATCTATCGTGAGATACAAAAATAAGTGCCCCTTGGAAGTTTTGTAAATACTCTTCTAAAATATTAATTGTAGGAATATCTAAATCATTTGTTGGCTCATCAAGAATAAGGCAATCAACTTTTTTAGTAAATAAAAGAGCAAGGGCAACTCTATTTTTTTCTCCACCACTTAAAACACCAATTTTTTTATCTAAATATTCCCTTGGGAAAAGGAAGTTCTTTAAGTATCCAAATACATGCATAGTTCTTCCATCGTCTAAAATAACTCTATCTCCACCGTTTGGACAGAAAGTTTCCATAAGGTTTTTAGAATCATCTAGCATATCTCTTTGTTGGTCAAAGTAACCTATGTTGAAATCACCTTTTTTTAGTCTACCACTATCTATTTCAAGCTTTTCCATAAAGATTTTAAGTAGAGTTGATTTTCCACTTCCATTTGGACCAACAATAGCAATAGTATCTTTTTGTAAAATTCTAGTGGTAAAATCTTTGATTAACTCTTTTTCACCTAAAGATATATGAATATTGTCTAACTCATAAAGCATCTTTTTCTTGTTTCTTTGTTTTTCTTCACTATTAAATGCTTTTTGTTCTCTTTGAAGTTCTATACTCATCTTTTTTATGGCTGCCGGATTTGATTTTGCTTTCTTTTTTAAATCAAAATATTCGGCTTTTCTTCTTTCATTTCTCTTTCTTCTAGCAGTAACACCTCTTTGCATCCAGTGAGCTTCTCTTTTTACTAATCTAAGAAGATTTTCATGGTCTTTTTGCATATTTTCTAGCATCTGTTGCTTTTGCTCTAAGTATGAAGAATAACCTCCATCAAACCTTTTTAGGTTTCCACCTTCAACTTCTACAACTGAAGTTGCAATATTATCAATAAAATATCTATCGTGAGAAATGAAAAGTAAAGTAAAGTTATTCTTTAAAAGTAAACTCTCTAAAAACTCTACCATATATACATCAAGGTGGTTTGTTGGCTCATCTAAAAGTAATACATCAGGTTTTTTAAGAAGAAGTCCAGCTAAGCTAACTCTTCTTTGCTCTCCACCACTTAAAAGGTTTACATCTTTGTGTTCATACTGCTTTAGTTGAAACTCTTTTAATACTCTTTCAATAGTATTATCTAAATCCCAAGCATTGTGAAAATCAATATAAGTTGCAAGCTCACTTTGTCTTTTTAATAACTCTTTATTTTCATAATCAGTTGCTAGTTTTAAAGTTAATTCTTCATACTCTTTTTTTGCACTTTTAATCTCTGCAAGTTGCTCTTCAATTGCATCTCTTACTTTTAGACCTGTTTTAAACTTTGGTTGTTGGTCAAGCATTTCTATTTTTAAAGACTTATCAATAGAAAGCTCTCCATTGTCAGGCTCAACTTGATTCATGATGATTTTAAATAGTGTTGATTTACCTTGTCCATTTTGACCAATAACAGCTATTCTTTGACCCTCAAGTAGTGTAAAGTTTACATCTTTTAGTATTGTTTTTACGTCATATTGTTTTGAAATATTTTGTAAATCTATTAATGCCATAAGTTCTTAATTCTCCTAAGACTTTTTATTCTTCTAAGTCTTTTATATAATCTATTTAAAGGTAGATATAATAGCTAAAAAGTAGTTAAAATTGCACATTATAAAGCTTTGCAATAATATACTATGAGAAGTTGGAAAAATTTAGTAAAATATAAAGAAATTATTAATAAGCAATTAAGATGGATAAATTTATATATAAAAATAATAAATTAGGTATTACAGCACTTTCTGCAAAAATGAATAAATTTTCTTATAAAAAACATGCTCATGAAGAGTATGCTATAGGTGTTACTTTAAGAGGGGTTCAAGAGTATAAATTAGAGGGTTGGTCAAAAGCTTCTTATGCAAATGGTGTTATGTTATTTAATCCCGAACAAGTTCATGATGGTAAAGCAGGGCACTACAAAGAAGGAATTGATTATATTATGCTTTATATTAAACCAGAACTATTTTTAGAAGGTATTTGTAAAAAGGATATAGTAACTTTTTCTGAACCAATTGTGTATAAAGATAAATTAAAATCTGATATTTTGAATCTTTCAAAAGCAGTTTTAAATGGATATGATGATGCCTTATGCAATGAATTATATTTGGAATTAGTTGACAACTTTTCATCTAAAGAGTTTTTATCAACTTATAAAAATGAAAATCAAATTATTAAAAAAGCAAAAGAGATGATATATTATGAACTTGATAATGTTTTGTATTTAGAAGATATTTCAAAGCAATTAAGTTTATCAAAGTTTGAATTTATACGACTTTTTAAAGCAAATACAGGAATAACACCATATCAATTCTTTCTAAATGCAAAAGTAGTTCATTCTAAAAGATATTTAGAAATTACAAAAGATATTTATGGTGCAGTTGTAGAGTTTGGTTTTACTGATCTTTCTCATTATAATAGAAACTTTAAAAAAGTGTATGGACTTACTCCCTTACAGTATATTTCTCAACTTTGACAAGGATTTTTAAGCTTTAGTATTGTGTTGATAAACTCCATTGAAGTCTTTTGGTGGATTTAAAATAAACTCTTTACATCTTTCTATATAAATATTATATATCTTTTTATTTGATTTGTTTTCATTATTTTCTAAATCCTCAAATATCTTTAGTGCTTCTTTAAAATTTGAATCTTTATATAGTTTTATTGCTTTATGATACAAGTCTAGTTCTTTTTGTAATACTTCATTTGCTTTCCCAAAATCAATAACTTGCCAAATCTCTATAGGTTTACTTTTACCTTTTACTGTAACATAATCTAAAAACCTAAAGATATACTCTTCATTTAACTTTTCTTTTGTGAAGTTTGAAATATTTAACTTAGAATCATAATATTTACAAAGGGATTCTAATCTTGCCCCTAGGTTAATAGTATCTCCAATAACTGTGTAGTCACTTCTTAAAGAACTTCCCATCTCTCCAACAATTGCTACTCCTGTATTTAATCCAATTCCAATATCTATTAAAGGTTTATTCTCTTTTTTAAGTCTATCATTTAAAGGTTCAAGTTCTTTTATTTGGTATAAAGAAGCACTAACAGCTTTGTCTGCATGATTTTTTACATCAGCAGGTGCATTCCAATATGCCATAATTGCATCACCAATATATTTATCAATAGTTCCTTCAAACTTTGTAATAATATTACTCATAGGTTCCATATATTGATTTAGATATGAAATAAGTTTTTTAGCATCATTCATTTGTTCTGAAATATTTGTAAAGCCTCTTACATCACTAAAAAATACTGTTACTTCTTTTTCCATAGCTTGAAACTCAGTACTATCAATATTTTTAAGTAGATTATCCATTACTTCTTTTGATACTTTTGCTGCAAATTTCTTTTTTATAGCTTCTTCTTGTTTTATTTCATAAAAATAGTCAAATAAAGTTGCAACAATAGCTGCAAAAATAATTGTAACCAATGGAAAAAATATATTTAAAACAATTCCATAGGTGAATAAAACATGATAAGTAAAAACTGTAAAACTTCCTAATAAAAGAACAGTTCCTAAAGGATTAAACCAAAAAGGAGTATAAGTAATGATAAGTACTGTGATTATAGAAAGTAAAAATATTAAAGTTATATTTGCTCCATCTATCCAAGAAGCTTTATAGATAAAATCGCCTTTTATAATATTATCAATAACATTTGCATGAACTTCTACTCCTGGGTAAACAGATTCAAAAGGAGTTGCTCTTAAATCAAGTAAACCAGCTGCTGAGGTTCCAATAAGTGCAATTTTGCCTTCTAACTCTTTTTTGTCTATTTTATTTTCATAAATATCAATTGCAGAGTAGTATTTGAAGTTTCCTTCTTTCCCTCTAAAATTAACTAAAATTCTTCCATATCTATCAGTTGGAATTTTCAAGTCTCCTAAAGAGATATTTGCAATTCCTTGTTCATCATAATTAACAACTACTTTTCTTGTTTGTGTTAGTATTCTTAAAACTTCAAGGGATAAAGAAGGATAAATCATATCGTCATAAGAGATTATAAGAGGTACACTTCTTACAATTCCAGAGTTATCTGGAATATTGTTAAAGAAACCACTACTATAAGAGTTGTTTTGTAAAAGAGGAATATTTAATATCGTTCCGTGGGCTTTTATTAAAGAACTATCTCCTAATTGTTTATTCTTTTCAACAAATATTGCAGGTATTTCAGGGGAACCTTGTGTTAAATGCTTTTTTTCTTCTAGTTCAAAGATATAACCAAGTATTGTTGGTGTGTTTGCTATAGTTTTTGCAAAATCCAAATCATAGTTTGGTATATTTTCTCTTTGAATATTATACTCTTCAAATATTTTATGGGGAGAACTATTGTCTTCTTCTGCAAAAACAATATCAAAGGCAATTAATCCAATATCATTTTGAGTAAGATTTTCTAAAATTTTAGTGATTTTATTTCTTTGCCAAGGCCATTGACCTAAGCTATTTAGTGATTTTTCATCAATATCTATAATAATTACATTATCAGTATTTGGAATTTCACCTCTTATATTAAAAAGAGTATCTCTTAGTCTATTATCAATAGAATCAGGTAATTTAGGAAAAAAGATATAAAAAGCTGAAGAAAAAATAGCAATAAAAATTGATACTAAAAAATATAGTAAAAACTTTTTTATTGCTTTTTTCTTATGCTTATTCATTAGAATAGAAGTTTACTTTCATCAATTTGATAATCAAATAGTTCTTCATAAGCATACTTTCTAAGAGCTTCATTCTCATGGAAAAACCTTAATAAATCTTTATCAATTTCTCCATCTTTTGCCATAAAAGAAAGTATTTTAAATACTTCAGATAACTTTTTTGCATCTTTATATGGTCTATCATTTGACGTTAAAGCTTCAAAGATATCAGCAAGAATCATAATTCTGTCTTCTAGGGCTAATTGGCTTTCGTCTAAATTTCTTGGATAACCTTTTCCATTTAGTTTTTCGTGGTGGTTAACTGCTATATTTAATACATCTTTGTACTTTTTAGGAAATGGTAATGAAGATAACATATCAAGAGAAAGTTGGGCGTGATAATTCATAATCGATTTTTCGTGACTAGTTAGAGTTCCTTTTTTTATACAAAGGTTAAACTCTTCATCTTCTGATAAAAATCTTGTTTTTTTGCCATTTTTATAATAATTATATTTGGCTATTTCTTGAACTCTTTGAATGTCTTCATCATCCATAAATTCTCCACCAATATTGGCTTTTTTAAGAAACTTAATGTCTTCATCATATTTTTCAATATTCTTATTATACTCTTCTTGAGTAATTTCATTTTTGAGAAGTTTTATCTCATCATCTCTTTTTAAAATCTCCATTCTTTCTTCAATAAAGCCAATTCTATCAATCATTTTTTCTAACTTGGTAGATTTATCAATAATTGACTCAGGCATTGAAATTTTACCAATATCATGCATCCATGCAGCAAGTTCTATTTGTCTAAAATCATTTTCACTATATGTAACTTCTTTGTATGTAGTTTCATCTTCATGTATTGCTTTTGCAAGATAATTAGCTACCTTTGCAACTCTTCCAATGTGATTTCTTGTATGTTTTGATTTTGCATCAATTGCATGTGCAATTGTTGTTACAAAAGCATTTAAAAAATCTTCTAAACTGTTAATTAAAAAGTTATTTGTTAAAGCCATTGCTGCTTGTGAAGCTAATGCTTTAATAATCTTTTCATCTTCATCAGTAAAAGCAATCGTTGATTTAGAAATCTTTGTTTTATTTATTAGTTGAAGTACACCAATTACATCTTCTTCGTGGTTTACAAGAGGAATAACAATCATAGACTTTGATTCATAACCTGTTCTTTTATCAAACTCTTTTGTACCTTGAAAGTTGTAATCTTTGTTGTTGTATACATCTGGAATATTAATAATTCTATTTTCTAAAGCTGCTACTACTGCAACCATGCTTTTATTTTTTGTTCCATCTTCTAGATATAAAGGTAAAGACTCCCATGTTAGGTCATCTTTTGTTCCTCCCATAAAAATATTTAATGGGTCATTTTGAACAACTTTAAAATCTAAAGATCTTTTATCCTTTGACATAATATAAAGGGTACCAGCTTCACAATGAGTTAATTCTCTTGTTAAAGTAAGAATCATTTCAAATAAAACACTTTTATCAAGTTCACTTGAAAGTTGAAGGTTTATATCCATTATTCTTTCAAATTTATTTTGACTTATCAAATCAGATTCAATTTGTTTTGTATCAATGTGGATAATATCACCTTCATTTAATATTTTTCCACCATTTTCTAAGATTTTATACTCTTTTATTTCTTCTAGCATCTCTTCATAAAATGAAGGTTTAATATGATATAAAAAGATTTGTATATCATCTCTTTTTAGATTCTTTAGTTCTTCTTTTAGAAGTTTTGGAGTTAAATGCATACTAGCATGAGCTAATTCTTCTAAATGAGAAGGAAATGAACACTCAATAATAACTGATTTGATTTTATCATTGTTATTTACTACATCCCACATTTTAGGATTTGAATAAGTATCTCCACTTATTATATAACCTGTATCATCGTCTTTTATAACTTGATAACCATATGCACCTTTTATATGATTAGCTTTTATTGCTGTTATTTCATAGTTTTCAATTTTTACAGTTTCATCTTCTTGTATTTCAATAAACTCTAATGCTTTTTTATCTGATTTTAGTAGGTTGATTTTTGTAAAGTCTGGCCAAATTTTGTCATTAAAAGTGTGCTCTTTTAAAGAGTTTATTGTCTCTTTTGCACCATAGATTTTTAGTGTTTCTGTTCTGCTTTCATAAAAACTTTCTATTATAAAAGGTAAATCAATTATATGGTCAGAGTGAGAATGAGTAATAAATATGTGGTTTATAAAAAGAGTTTCATCACTTAGTGTGTTAATTACATTACCTGCATCAATAACTATACTTTTAAAAATCTGAAAGGAAGTAGTACCTTTTAGTTTTGTTTTGCTGCCACTTGCTCCCAGCACTTTTAAGTAGTTCATTTAAAATCCTTATGAATGAAGAAATTATTTTATTATACTATTTTTCTTTGTTGATTACAAAGTCATCATAAGGGTCCATATGAATATTTATTATCCAGTCCCTTTTTGTATCTAATCTTTTTATAGAGTCTTCAATTTTATCTGAAACTTTGTGTGCTTCCATCAATGTAATTAAACAATCAAAAACTAAATGAACTTCTACAAAAGTTTGACTACCAGCTTCTCTTGTTTTAAGTAGATGATGAGTATTTACTTTTTCTTCTTTGTTAATTATTTCTGTTATCTTTTCAACAAGCTCTTCATTAACTGCTCTATCAAGTAAAACTAAAATACCATCTTGAATTAGTTCATAAGCAGAGTAGATAATAAAAAGTGAAATACCTCCACCAACTATTACATCTATTAGTTCAATTCCTGTGAAGTTTACTAAGATAAGAGATACAAAAACAGCTGCATTTGTGTAAACATCTGTTTTATAGTGTAGGGCATCAGCTTTAATAACCATACTTCCTGTTTGCTTAGCAATACGATTTAAGTAGATAACTAAACTTACAGTAATTATAATTGAAATAGTCATTACAATTAAAGAGATTTCTAAGTATTGAGAAGTTTCTTCATTCAAAGCTTTTTTAATTGCTTGGTAAAGTAAAAATAGACCAGAAATACAAATAATTGTACCTTCTATTACAGAAGCTAAGGCTTCAATTTTTCCTCTTCCATAGTTAAAAGTTTCATCTGCTGGTTTTTCTGAGTTGCTAATTGCAAAGTAGTTAAAAATAGATACAAACATATCAAGTACAGAATCAATGGCAGAAGCAAGAACTGCAACTGAACCACTTGCAATTCCTACAACTAATTTGATTAGTGTAAGAATTGCAGCAACGCTACTTGATACAACCGTTGCTTTTTTTTGTGGGGTCATATTATGAGTAATTTTCCTCTACAAACTTTTTAATTCTTCTAATACCTTCTTCAATAGTAGGTAAGTCTGTTGCAAAAGAGAATCTAAAGTAACCTTCTGTTCCAAATGCTAAACCAGGAACAACAGCTACTCCTTCTTTTTCTAATAAATCAGCAGAAAACTTCATAGAGTCTGCTCCAATATCTTTAATGTTTACAAAAAGATAGAATGCTCCTTGTGGTTCAACACAAGAGATTCCTTTGATTGCATTGAAAGATTCAGATGCAACATTTCTTCTTTTTTCAAACTCTTTTCTCATAGTTTCAATGTCAGCATCTGCACTTCCATCTAAAGCAGTAACAGCTGCTTGTAAAGTAACAGAGTTAACATTTGAAGTAACTTGACCTTGAAGTTTTGTCATAGCTTTGATTAATGCTTTATGTGGAGTTGCAATATATCCATATCTCCATCCAGTCATTGCTACAGCTTTACTAATACCGTTAATAGTTACTGTTCTTTGGAACATATCATCATTAACAGAAGCAACTGCTGTGAACTCTTCCCCATCATAAATGATTTTTTCATACATCTCATCACTTAACACTAAAATATCAGTACCTTTTAGTACTTCTGCTAAAGATAATAACTCTTCTTTTGTATATACTGCACCAGTTGGGTTAGATGGAGTATTTAAAAGTAAGATTTTTGTTTTATCTGTAATTGCTGCTTTTAATTGTTCAGCAGTGATTTTGAATTCTGTAGAGTCATCTGTTTCAATAAATACAGGAACACCATCAGAAAATTTTACTTGCTCAGGATAAGTAACCCAATATGGAGCAGGAATAATTACTTCATCACCTTCTTCAATTAGACATTGAAATAGGTTAAATAAAGAGTGTTTTGCTCCATTAGATACGATAATTTCATCTAAATCGTAATCTAATCCATGGTCAGTCTTTAACTTCTTGATAATTGCTTTTTTCGTTTCAATGGTACCTTCCACAGCAGTATATTTTGTGTGACCGTCTTTGATTGCTTGAATAGCTGCTTCTTTAATAACTTCAGGTGTATCAAAATCTGGTTCACCTGCACTAAAACTTAAAATGTCTTTACCCTGTGCTTTTAGCTCTCTTGCCAAAGCTGTAATTGCCATTGTAACTGATGGCGAAAGGTTTTCCATTCTACTTGCAATTTTCATTTTATGTTTGTCCTTTAGTAAATTTAAAGTATGATTATAACTACAGTTTACTTAGAGAGTGGTCAGTTTAAGGTGATAGAAAAGTTCAAAGTTAAAATTAATTACGAAATTTATAATGTTATATGGAAGAAAAAAGTATCTAATAAACACGTTTATTTAAGACTTAAAGATAAAAATCTACTAGAAATCTCATCAAATAAATATTTTTCAAAATTAGAAGCAGTTGATTTAATAAATAGACAAAAAGAGTGGATAGTAAGTAGAAGAGAAGTTTTTTTACGAAAAGAAAAGAATAAAGATAGTTATTTATTGTTTGGGAAAAGATATCCTTTTGAAAATATTGAACAAAAAGATTTAGATAAGTTATATAAAGAAAAAGCAAAAGAGATAATTCCAAAACTTGTAGAAGAGTTTGCCAATAAAATGAGTCTTCATCCAACTTCAATAAAATATAGAAAAAATAAAAGAACTTGGGGTTCATGCAATCATAAAAATGGTTTAAATTTTAATATTTTACTCATACAATTTCCCCTTGAAGTAATTGAGTATGTAGTAATACATGAGTTAGCTCATATAAAACATAAAAATCATTCGAAAGCTTTTTGGGGTTTAGTTTATAGATATTGCAATGATTATAAACAAAGAGAAAAACTTCTTAAGAGCTTTTTATAATAGCTCTTATCTCTTCTACTTTTGCTCGTAATTTTTCATCGGTAATGTAGTTTGTAAAAATACCATGAGAACGCTCTTTAAAAAAAGGTTTTTCTGTATTTATAACTTCTTTTTTTTCTCTTTTATTTGTAACGAAAAATTTTAATTGAGTTACTTCAATAAGAGGATATTTTTTTAATAGTGTATTTATTAATTCTTTGTTATACTCAAATTCCATTTTATAAACAGGATGGGTTAACACAAAATACAAGATATCAGCTTTTATATAAGCAAATTTAACGCCTTTTTTTAAACTTGGCGGTAATAAATCAATAAAATCTTGAATTGTTTTTTGTGTATTAATCTTTCTGAATTCAGGACTTTTCTTAAGATGACTAAGTATTTCGTTAATTTTTTTCATACGCTTATTATAGCAGGAGTTTTATTATCTTTTAGTGGGTGTGGGTACAAAGCACCTCCAACTTATGTTGAAGACAATAAACAAGAAGTATCAAAGTAATGGTTTATGACTATATTATTATAGGAACAGGAGTTGCAGGATTAAACGCTGCAAGACTGATTCCCAAAGACAAAAAAGTTTTAGTACTTTGTAAAAAATCCCCTTGGAACTGCAATACCTTTTGGGCTCAAGGTGGAGTTGCTACTGCTGTCGATAAAGATGATATAGAACCACATATAAAAGATACTCTTACAGCAGGTGTTAATCAAAACAGTAAAGAAGCCGTTAGGGTTTTAAGTGAAAATTCAAGGGCTTGTATTGATGACTTAATCAATGCAGGATTACAATTTGATTTAAACGACAATGGGGAATTAGCTTTTACAAAAGAAGCAGCTCACAGTAGAAACAGAATCTTACATGCTGATGGTGATGCCACAGGAAGAATGGTTCATCTATTTTTACTTTCAACTTGTGACCATGAAATGAGAACAAATGTTGTAGTAAATGATTTACTTATTCAAGATGATGTTTGTTATGGAGTTCAATTTTTCACCAATGAAACAGACCAAGAAATAGTTTATGCTCACAATACTATCATTGCAAGTGGTGGTGTTGGTTCAATATATAAATACCACACAAATTCAACTGCAATTGCAGGAGAAATTCAGGGGTTATGTGTTGAAAAAGGTCTTAAACTAAAAGATATGGAAATGATGCAATTTCATCCAACAGTAGTAAAAGGAACTCACTTTGCTAGAAAACCACTTTTAAGTGAAGCATTAAGAGGTGAGGGTGCTCATATTGTAGATGAAGAAGATAGAAGGTTTTTATTTGATTACCATAAGGATGGAGAATTGGCTCCAAGAGATGTTGTAAGTAGGTCAATTTTTGATTATCACAAAAAAACAAACTCTTCTATATATTTATCATTTGATAAATTTGAAAAAAACTTTTTTAAAAAAAGATTTCCAAATATCTATTCAAACCTAAAAGATTTAGGTTTTGAACTTCCTTTTGAGAAAGTTCCTATTTCTCCAGCTTTCCATTATTCAATGGGTGGAATTGAAACAGATATAAATGCAAAAGTTCTAGGAATGAAAAACTTATATGCAGTTGGTGAAGCAGCTTGCAATGGTATTCATGGAGCAAATAGGCTTGCGTCAAACTCTTTACTTGAAGGAATTGTATTTTCTCAAATCGCAGTTGAAATAAGTTTAAAAGAGAAGTTTGAAATAAATAAAAACTCTTATACAAAAGAGATAAAAAAATATACTAGAAATAAAGAAATAGATAAGAAAATAAAAAACTCTTTAAGAAAGCTAATGTGGGAAAATGCTGCAATAGTTAGAGATAGAGAAGCATTGAAAAGTACACTTGAAAAAATAGACAAATTTTTGGAAGAAAATGTAGGAAGACTGCTATATTTAAGACTACTTACGGCAAAATCTATTTTAAAAGCTGCAATTGAAAGACAAGTATCAATTGGAGCTCATTTCATTAAGGAGTAACGATGTTGAAACTGTTGATGGTTTTAGTTCTATCATCTATTACATTATTTGCTGCAAGTGGTCCTTCGGGAACAGGAGCAGTTGCACCTGATCTAACTATGACATGGGTTGGATTTGCGTGTTTATTTATTTTTGTTGTTGGTTATTATTTTGTAGCAGCTGAAGAAAAGTATGAAATTGACAAAGCGAAACCTGCTTTATTTATAGGTACTTTTATGTTTATGTTAGTTGCTTTATATTATGCGTTAAACGGTCTTGATTTAGGTCTTGTACACATAGAAGCTCAACATTTAATCTTAGAAATCGCAGGGATTTTCTTCTTCTTATTTGTTGCAATGACTTATATTGAGTCATTAATTCATATGGGAGTTTTCGATAGATTAAAATATAATCTTGTTTCTAAAGGTTATAGTTATAAAAAAATGTTCTGGGTAACTGGTTTTATTGCATTCTTCTTATCTCCAATAGCAGATAACTTAACTACTGCACTAATCCTTTCTACAGTATTAATCACAATTGAAAAGACAAGAAAAGACTTCTTAGTTCCAGGTGCTATTAATATCGTTGTTGCTGCAAATGCTGGTGGTGCTTGGTCGCCATTTGGTGATATTACTACACTTATGGCTTGGACTGCTGGAAAAGGTGCTTTCTCAGACTTCTTATTCTTATTCCCAGCTTCAGTAAGTGGTTATTTAATCACAGCTTATTTATTATCTAAATTTGTTCCTGATGATAAACCTGAATTTGATGTATCTAAAGAGAAAAAACCAGAAATGGCTGAAGGTGCTAAAGCAGTAATGGGACTTGGTGTATTCACAATCTTTTGTGCTGTAATGTCTCACCAAGTATTACATTTACCTGCAATGTGGGGTATGATGTTCGGTCTTTCTTTACTAAAAGTTTACTCTTATGGTTTAAAAAGAAAATATGGAACTGATCATTTCAACATTTTTCACTCTATGGCTAAAATTGAAAACAATACATTAATGTTCTTCTTTGGTATTTTAGCAGCAGTTGGTGCTTTATACTTTATTGGATGGTTAGGTTTAGCAGTTGTTGTTTACCAACCAGATGTATTAGGTCCAACTTGGTCAAATATCGGTGTAGGTTTCTTATCAGCTATCGTTGATAACGTACCAGTTATGTCTGCAGTATTAAAAGCTAACCCTGAAATGGGACTTGACCAATGGATGCTTGTAACTCTTACAGCAGGTGTTGGTGGTTCTATGATTTCATTTGGTTCAGCAGCTGGTGTTGGTGTAATGGGTAAATTACATGGAATTTATACTTTCGGTTCACACATGAAATTAGCGTGGACAATTGTAATTGGATATTTTGTATCTGTTGCAGTTTGGTTCTTACAATACGAAATGCTAGGTTTCTATCACATCGGGTAATTACCAAATATTATTGTGTGAAGGTTTTTCCTTCATACAGTATTCTCTTTATTTTTTTCTCTTCTATTAATCAATTTTAAATCCCACTTCAGATATAATCGCGCATACTTTAAAAACAAAGGAATCTGTTTAATGAAACATGTACCAATAGTTGTATTAGATTTTGGTAGTCAATATACACAAATTATTGCAAGAAAACTTAGAGAAGCGGGTGTTTATTCTGAAATTGTACCTTTCAATGAAAGAATTGAAGATATTCTAGCAAGAACACCAAGAGGAATTATTCTTTCAGGTGGGCCAGCTTCAGTTTATGCAAGTGATGCATATCACCCAGATGAAGAGATTTTTAACTTAGGACTTCCTATTTTAGGAATCTGTTATGGTATGCAGCTTATTTCTCAATTCTTTGGTGGAAGTGTAATTCCAGCTGACCATCATGAATATGGAAAAGCAAAATTAACTTTTGAAAACCCAAGTGATATTTTCAAAGATACTACTGATGGACAAACTGTATGGATGTCACATGGTGATAAAGTTGACCAATTACCTACTGGATTTGAAGTTATTGGTACAAGTGAAAACTCTCCATTTGCAGCAATTGCAAATATGGAAGAAAGAGTTTATGCATTCCAATTCCACCCAGAAGTTTATCATTCACAAGAGGGTGCAAAAATCCTTAAAAACTTCGCAAAACATATTTGTGGTTGTGAATCAACTTGGAATATGGGTTCATTTGCAAAAGAGCAAATTAAAAAAATCCAAGATACTGTAGGAAATAAAAAAGTTCTTTGTGGTGTATCAGGAGGAGTTGATTCTTCTGTTGTTGCAACACTTTTAGCTGAAGCAATTGGTGACCAACTAGTTCCTGTATTTGTTGATAATGGATTATTAAGAGCAAATGAAAGAGAACAAGTTGAAGCTATGTTTAAAGCAAGAGGAGTTGACTTAATTACTGTTGACGCTTCTGAAGAATTCCTTTCAAAATTAGCAGGTGTTACAGACCCTGAAACAAAAAGAAAAGTTATCGGTGAAACTTTCATCAAAGTATTTGATGAAGAAGCTAAAAAACACGATGGAATTGAGTTCTTAGCACAAGGTACACTTTATACAGATGTTATTGAATCTGTTTCTGTAAAAGGACCTTCTAAAACTATCAAATCTCATCACAATGTAGGTGGATTACCTGATTGGATGACTTTTGAACTTATTGAGCCATTAAGAGAAATCTTTAAAGATGAAGTAAGAGCATTAGGATTAGAGCTTGGGTTACCAAAAGATATGATTGGAAGACATCCTTTCCCTGGACCAGGACTTGCTATTAGAGTTATGGGTGATGTAAATAAACCTGATTTAGAATTACTACGAAAAGCGGATACTATCATGTTAGATGTATTGCATGCAACAGGTTACTATGATAAAACTTGGCAAGCATTTACAGTACTTTTAAATGTAAAATCTGTAGGTGTTATGGGTGATAATAGAACTTATGATAACACTGTATGTGTTAGAATAGTAGAAGCTACTGATGGTATGACTGCTACATTTGCACATATTCCACATGATATTTTAGAAACTATTTCTAGAAGAATTATCAATGAAGTTGATGGGATTAATAGAGTTGTTTATGATATCTCTTCTAAACCTCCTGCAACTATTGAGTGGGAATAAAAGCTTATCTTTTAAGCAATTTCTATTTTAAATGACCGAATTTCTTTCGGTCATTTACCTTTTGTAAACTCTCTCAGAAATTCAACCCTTTTTATTGAAGCCTACTTAATATAAAAGCTTTTCTTGTTCAATTTGACTTTTTTCGATGTTTTTTCAAATTTAATTATTTTGTGACACAAACTGTAACGCTATACTGTTATAATAGTAATTATCTAATTTGGAGTTATTAATGAAACTAAATTTATCAAAAAAACAAATAATATTTGCATTATTATACTCATCACTTTTACCTATATTTTTTTATAATGACATGCAAATAAGTATAAATAATGTAGATTTTTTAGGTATATCAGAGTATTCAAGGTTTATAACATCTTGTTTTGCAATATTAACTTTACCTTTTTTAATTATTCCATTTAGTATTGTTTTTATAATGCCATCATTTATATTTGAAACAGTATTTATTCAACTTTTTATATTTATTTGTATTCTTATTCAAGTAATAGTAGTTATTCATTTTATTAATAAAAGAGAAAAAAAGCAACAACACTATTTTTCTAAACGTAAAAAAGAAAAGGAATAGAGGCTATTCTTTTTTTGTTAATATATAAACATTTTCTGTTTTTATACTGTAGTGTTTAAATCGTATTTTATCCCTCATTATATCAAGTAGTTTTTTACCCATAATATTTCCTAAACTATAAAATGTTATTTAAAGTTAAATTTTTCACTTTTAACATACATTATGTATATTAAAGTTCTAAATATCAACATAAAATAAACATAAAAATTATAACTTATAATAAAAATATATAGAAAAATATTGCATTTTATAATACTTTTTCTATAAACATGTATAAAATAAGCTTTTTAATAAATATATAATAAATAAATGGATTTAAGTACTTTATTTATATAATGTATATTCAATAAATAGTTAGCACATATTAAAGGGCTTAAATATGGCAAGACCAAAAACAAAAGAAGAACTAATAGAAGCCGCAGGCGTTAATTTTGATAAGCTTTGGAAATTAATTGATTCTATGTCTGAAAAGGTATTAAATACTGAATTTGATTTTTCAGACGATTTGAAAAAGAAAGAAGCTCACTGGAAACGCGATAAAAATCTTAGAGATGTATTGATTCATCTTTACGAATGGCACCAATTACTTTTGAATTGGATAAAATCTAATATAGATGGAAATAAAATAGATTTTCTTCCTGAACCATATACATGGAAAACGTATGCTGAAATGAACATTGAATTTTGGGGAAAACACCAAAATACAAAGATTGAAGATGCTAGGAAAATGCTTAAAGAAAGTCATGAAAATGTATTGTTTTTAATACAAACTTTTTCAAATGAAGAACTTTTTTCCAAACAATATTTTGACTGGATAGGTACAACTTCTCTAGGTAGTTATTGTGTATCAGCTTTATCTAGCCATTATGATTGGGCTATAAAAAAATTACGAGCACATATGAAAAAAGTATCTAAATAATATTTATATGTGCTAACAAATCATTGGAGCCAATAAATTATCCTGCGGGCAATTCATCGGCTCATTTTAAACGTTAACTTAAAGGAAAATATCTATGGCAACTACAGGAAAACTTATAACTACAGATTCTTCAAAGCTAGAACTTATTTCAAAAGAAGAAGCTGCTCTAGTTTCAAAAGAAATCATTAATGTTCGTGAAGAAATTCGTGACTGTCCTTATCTAGAGGAGGCATTAAAAGTTTTACCAGTAAAAGGCTATAGAAGTGCGATAGGTTCATACTGGAACGCTGTTGTTGATGACATTAGGCAGAAAATCATGCATCGTAGTTTAGATTTATTTAATAAAGAAATAAACCCTAAGAAAAAAATAGAGCGATATGAAGATTTTCAAGACTATATAATCGATAATGATCTAATTGATGGAGCATACAAGATAGGTGTTCTCAGTTGGGAAGGTCGAAAGCTGATGCATCAAGCTCGTGAAACAAGGAATATGTTTCATGGTCATCCAAAGAGTTCAGATCCTGGGTTACTTAAGGTTTTAAATCTGATTTCTGATTGCAATAAATATGTATTGTCGCAAGAGTATCCACCTTCAATTATTGATATTTCTACTTATCTTGCTCAAATGGATTCTCCAGATTTTTCAAGAAATGAAATTGCCGTAGATCAAGCATTCACAGATCTTCCCTCGGTATACAAAACTGAACTTTCTAATAGATTTTATACAACTTATATAAGTGATAGTATTTCCAGCGATTTGCGTGGTAATATAGAGTTTTGTGCTCCTATTTTATGGTCATCGCTGACCAAGGATGACAAAAAACAAATTGGCAAAAGGTTTGATAAAGAAGTAGTTAATGGAGATCAAAAGAAAATTGATAAAGCTTTTAAATTTATAAAACTTGTTAAGGGAATGATGTATGTCAATTCTGCCACACGAAAGGTGATAGTTGAGCCATTAATTAATGAATTATATGATTCACTCGATGATTGGGACAAAGAGTCTAACCTAGTAAAGAAGATTTTGCCTCTTTCGCGCTTTATTCCAGATGATTTAATGCAAAAATTTGTCATTGCCATAACACGAACATATGTAGGTTATAAAGGCAGTAGTTACCAATGGTCACGAAAAGATTTTTATTCAAATGGAGCGGCACCACGTATCAAAAAAATGTTTCAGTCTTTTGATTCTATAGGAATTGATCTTTTCGTAAATGTAGTTAAAACTGACCTTATTTTGCGTAGACGAATCAAAGAAGAGGGACAACTCGACCGATTGCGAATTCTAGGTAATATACTATTTGAAAATGAAATTGCCTCACCAGAATCTGAAAGATTTTTAGAAGAATTATGCGATGAAGAAAAAACCGAAGAATTTTTCACTAAAACTCTTCCAAAACTCAAAAAAAGTTAACAAATCAGTGGAGCCAATAAAGTACCTGCGGGCAATTTATTAGCTCATTTCAAACGTTATATCAAATAAGGAATCTAAGTGAAAAAGTATTATTTAATTTTATTTTTAGTTATTAGCATTCATGCAGAAGATTTATCATTATGTAAGCAAGCATGGGGTCAAACACAATTGAAAAATTATGATTCAGCACTTGTTTTATTCAATAAGTGCATTCAAAAAGGAAATCTTACAGATAAATCTTTAGCACAAACATATAGAAATATTGGAATAACATATAGTCAAAATGGAAATTATCATAAAGCAATTAATTATTATAACAAAGCTATAGAATATAATTTTCAAGATAACTTTTATAATTATACAAATAGAGCTAATGCCTTGTCTAATTTAGGAAAATATATGGAGGCAATAGAAGATTATGATAAAGCCTTAAAACTAAATCCACAATATGCCGAGATATACCATAACAGAGGTTTAGTTTATTATAAATTAGGTTTATTAAAAAAATCTTATTCAGATTATATGCAAGCATATAAATTAGGATTGCGTACAAAAAACTTCTTTAATAACATTAATAATTTAAAAAAAGTTGAATCTTATCATGCTTCCGTTGGTTTTGTCATGACTCTGAATAATTTAATAGGAAGAACTGCTAAAAGTTGTATGCAACATTTAAATAAAGATGATAAATGGATGAATGATTTAATTTTGAGATGGACAAATACAAATAAACAATATGTTGCTGCATCAAAATTATATTTAGAAAACTACTTTGATGAACTAAATAGTAAAAATAAAGAAGCAAGTGAAGCTCTACAGAGACATATCTTAAAAGTGGTTACTAGAAATAGTAAATTATCTACACAAGAAATATTGTCAAAATATTCAAGTAAAATAAAATCTTGTGAAAACTTTGAAGATAATGTTATGCAAGGCAACTATGATATTACTACAAAAACAAAAATGTATAATGAGTTACAAAATTTAATAAATAAATGATATAACAATCAGAGGAACACAATGAGTACAAATAAATGGAATGCTGACAATTATAACAAACATGCCGATTTTGTATCAAATTTGGCATTTCCAGTTGTTGATCTTCTAAATCCAAAAGAGAATGAAAAAATATTAGATTTAGGTTGTGGTGATGGAACACTTGCCTTGGAGATTAAAAAATTTAATACAAAAGTTATTGCCGTAGACCTAAGCGAAAATATGGTTGAAAAAACCAAAAAAAAAGGTATTGAAGCTTATGTTATGAGCGCAACAGAACTGTCTTATAAAAATGAGTTTGATGCAGTATTTTCCAATGCAGTTTTACATTGGGTAAAAGAACCTGAAACAGCTATTACGAAAATTTTCAATGCATTAAAAGCAAATGGAAGATTTATTGCCGAGTTTGGAGGATATGGAAATATTAAATATCTGACTGATGCAATGCAAGAAGTATTTGACAAAAGTAAAGAATATGGTGAATTTAATAATCCTTGGTATTTCCCCAAAGACACAGACTATAAAGAAATGTTGGAAGCAAACGGCTTTAAGGTTGAATACATTGAACTTATTCCTAGACCTACAAAAATAGATGATATTTCAAACTGGTTAGATATCTTTGCTAACGGTATTGTGTCTCACCTAACAAAAGAACAACAAAGTAGTTTCAAGCAGGAAGTAAGAGCAATATTAAACCCAAAAATTTATTCAGAAGAAAATGGCTGGGTAGCTGACTATGTTCGCCTGAGATTAAAGGCTGTAAAGGTTTTGTAAGTATTTACACAAGAATTAATTGTAAATTGTTTTATTATTAAATATTTTTATATATAATATATATTAATAAATCAAAACAATATAAGGAAAAACATGAAAGTACATACATCAAGAATATTGATTTTTATAACAATTGTAATACTTATTTTATCTGAATTACTTTCGCAAGTAGTTAATCTTTTTTCTATTTTGGGTGCTATTCTTGTAATTGTCATATATGCCTATTGTGCTAAAATGGCTAGAAAAAGTGGAAATGCTACTGTTTGGTTTCTTGTACCAACTATAATTTTTACATTCATTCCCTTAGTCATTAAGTTTTGGCCAGAAGAAAAACCTAATTCAATATTTGAATATATACTTTCATCGCTATTGAATAATATTCCATTGATTATAAGTTTTATTATTCCTATTATTTTACTTACAATAGTATATTATGGTCTTAAAAAACATGAAGAGATTTAAAAAAGATGAATGGCAGTAAAAGATTTCAAAGGAACGAATATGAACACTCATGAAAAGCTTAATTATGTAGAGTTCCAAGCTAAAGATTTGCTTGCCACAAAAGCATTTTTTTCTAAGGTATTCAACTGGGAGTTTTCAGACTATGGAGAAGACTACACATCTTTTTCAGGACAAGGTCTTGATGGTGGCTTTTTCAAATCAGATAATTGTAGTCTATCATCCAATGGTGGAGCTTTGCTTGTTTTCTACAGTTTGGATATAAAATCCACTTTAGAAAAAGTGGTAAACAATGGAGGTACAATCCTTCGTCCGATTTTTGATTTTCCAGGTGGTTGTCGTTTCCATTTTATGGAACCAAGCGGTAATGAGTTTGCCGTATGGACAGACAAAAACATATAATAAATCAGTAGAGCTAATAAATTACACAACAACTTACAAAAAAATAAAATCATCTAAATTCTTACTAATATTTTTACCAATTATAAGCCTATAAATTGGCTTATAATGAAGTATCTAAAAAAATTTATATCGTTTTAAGTTAAAAACAATAAAATTCCATTAACAAATTAATAGTTAACATGTTAACTATTAACTACATAACATTTTAAATCACCCAAATTTAAGGAATAAATATGTCATTTGAAATAGATAATGCATTTGGTGTATTAGTGGCTAATATACGAAATTTATTAAAAAATCGTTTAGAAAAAGACTTAAAAGAATATAGTGTTTCTCCTACGGAGAGTATTATTATAAGAAGACTTTGTGAAAAAGATAATTTAACTCAAAAAGAATTAGCAAAAGATACTTACTTTCAACAATCAAGCTTAACTCTTATAATAGATAAACTTGAAAAAAAAGGAATGGTAGAGAGAAGAGCTAAAAAAAATGATAGAAGAGCATATTTAGTTTGCATAACTAAAGAAGGTAAAAAATTAGAACAAATTCTAAAAGATACAAGTAGAAAAGTCGAAGAAGAAGCTCTAAAAGGTGTAGATAAAGAGACAAAAGAGCAACTAATTGAAATATTAAAAAACATACACTCAAATTTGAAGTCATAAAAAAATGAGAATATTAACATTTATAATCTCCTTAGCTATTCTATTTTCAGGATGTGTTCCTAAAGTAAATACATCAAATACAATAAAAGATACAAAAATAGACAATGAACTAATTAAAGATTTAAATAAATTTTCAAGCAATGATATAGAACTAAAAAATTCTTGGTGGAAAGATTTTGATGATAAACAATTAAATATATTAATAGAAGAGGCAATAGAAAATGCTCCAAGTTTAAAACAATTAGAGGCAAAATATCAAAAAGCAAACAATATAATCAAAGCTAAAAAATCTTCAAACTTACCAAATATAAATTTTGAATCACAAGTTACTAGACAAAGATTTAGTGAAAACTATATTTTCCCAGAACCTTTAGGTGGGAACTATTATAATCTTTATCAAACAGGTTTAAACTTGCAATACAATTTTGATTTTTGGAATCAAAGAGCTTCATTAATTAAAGCTTCAAAAAATGAAGCCTTGGCTCAAAACGCCTTGATAAAAGTAAAACAATTGGCAATTTCTACTTCTATTAGTAAGCTTTATATATCTTGGAATTTTAAAATAGAAAATATAAAAAGACTTTCTACTTTAAAAAAATTGGTTTATGAAAAGCATCATATTTTAAATGAATTGTATAATATGGGACTATCAAATAAAGAAAAAATAAATGAAAGCAACTACTTAATCGAAAAAATCAACCAAAATATTTTAAATGTAAAAGAAGAGATTGAAAATATAAAAAACTCTATTGCCATTATTGCTGGGCTTTTACCTTCACAAATAAATGAGTTAAAAAACCCTTCTATTTCAAATAAATACAAAATTTCAGTACCAAAAGATATCCATTTAAATGTAATTTCTCACCTACCACAAGTAGCTGTTCAAAAATATCTTTTGGCAAGTAAAGAACAATATATTGAAAATGCAAAGTCAAAGTTTTATCCAAATATTAGTTTAAACGGTTTATTACATTTTACATCATTTCCATTTTCCCAATTACTTACAAAGTCTTCTTTTGACCCAGAAGCTGGCCTTGCCTTTTCATTACCAATTTTTGATGCAAAAAGAAGAGAGTCAAATTTAAATACAAAAGTGAATGATTATAATGCCCAAGTATACGCATACAATGAGACAATAATAAAAGCCGTAAATAATATAGTTACCACATTAAAAAAAATACAAATAAATAAGTCCCAAGAAAAATCTGAGAAAATAGTTATTTTTAATAAAAACAAAAACAAAAATATTGAAAAAAGAGTTTATGAATTAGGTATAAAAAACAAAATCGATTTTATAAATAAAAACATAGAATTAGAAGAAGAAAAAATAAAAGAAATTGCACTACAAAACAAGAAGTTTCAACTTCATATTGATTTAATTGAAGCCTTAGGTGGTGGATATAAAAATAAGGCAAAAGATGTACTTAGTAGCAACTAAACAAAATATATTTTTTGCCATAGATGAATGGATAAATAAAGACTTACCCATTTTTAAATATGTAATAAAATCAACTATTGCTGCACTTCTAGCTTTATGTATATGTATGTATTTTAATTTAGCGATGCCTCAAACTTCAGTATTTACTGTATTTATTGTAATGCAACCCTTTAGTGGACTTGTATTCTCAAAAAGTTATTATAGATTTGTAGGGACTGTAATTGGGACAATAATGGCAATTATTTTAGTTGGTGCCTTTGCGCAAGATAGAGTATCCTTTACTCTGTTTTTTGCCCTGTGGGTTGGACTTTGTTCAGTGATTAGTTTTATGTCGAGAAATTTTATGTCTTATGGTTTTGTACTAACAGGATATACTATTGCCTTAGTTGCAATGCCTACGATTGAAAATCCTTTAAATGTATTTACATTTGGAATAGATAGATTATCAGAAGTTGTAATTGGTCTTTTGTGTGCAAGTTTTGTAAGTGAAATACTCTTTCCTCAAAAACTATCAAATACACTTTTAAAAAGTGAACAAGATAAATTTAATCTTTTGATTACTTCTCTTAGCAAGAGTGAAAATCTATTTGATTTTGAAAATGAAAATATCAATTATGCACGAGATATTTTAGGCTCTGATGCTTTAAGAGTAAATAGCTCTTTTGAAACAAATATGAAAAAAACTGATAAGCTATATTATAAGAGATTAAATTCCCAATTTATGCATATAAACACCACATTTTTTTCACTTAGAAATACACTAAATAATAATAAAGACAATAGTGAATTTGTTGATTCACTTAAAAGAATTTACACAGATTTTGAAAACTGTTTATCAAACTATTCAAATAGCAATAATTTGCCCGCTTTAATAAATGAACTAAAAAAGTTAAAAGGTATTACAAAAATAAAAATTGAAGAGGAAAAGAAGAGTCTTGATTTAGATGATTTTGATTTACTCCATGATTTTAATACTATTACCTCTCTTTTTCTTAGATTAGAATCTGAAATTTATGATTATTGTAACACTTACTATGGCTTTACAACAAATAGTGACAAAATAAAAAGACTAGAAAAATTTGCTGAAAATTTAAAGTTTTCTACCTATAGTGATAATGTACTTATTTCATTGATGATTGTAAGGGCATCTATAACTCTAATTGTTGTTATCATTGTCTGGGTGATTTCAGGATGGGAATATGGTTCTTTAGCGGTACTACCAGCAGTTGCAAATACGCTACTTCTAAGTACTGCCCCAAATCCAGTGGGAGCTACTAAAAACTTTTTAAAAGGTACAGCTATAGGCTTTATCATAACTCCTATATATAACTTTTACATCATTCCTATGTATGTAAGTGATTTATTTACTTTATGTTTGTTTTTAACTCCTGTTTTAGCTGGAATTTCCCTTTTTATGATATTGCCAGGTAAAAACTTGATTGGGTTTGGTTTTCTACTTATATTTATTACAACTTGTGCTATTAATACACAATATAACATGAGTTTTGATATTTTTATGGATATGAATATTGCTACTGTTATTGGTTTATTATTTTCAGGTCTTAGTTTTATACTTATCAATTTTACATCAAATATTTGGATTGAATCAAGGGTAAAAAAAGCCTTATCAAAACAAATTGAGATAACAACAAAAGATAAGCTTGCTCTGCAAAGAGTAAGACTAGAAAGTGCAGGTTTTGATTTAATACAAAGATATTCAGCACTAGGAAGACTAGATAACAAATCAAATAACAAGATATTTAGATGGGTACTTTTAGTACTTGAAATTGGGAAAGCCATTATAAATATAAGAAAAAATGCGACACTTTTTACAAAAACAAAACCACATGAGATAAATAAAATACTTATTTTGATTAGAAAGTACTTTGATTTAAAAGACAAAAATAATAAAGAAAATCAGATGGAAAAAATAAAAGAATTAATAATTCAATTTGAACAAGTTCACTTACGCTCAGCCAATGATCAAAAACTTTTAAAAGATATATATTTGGATTTTTCAATTATATATTCACTTATGAAGAATAAAGAGTTTTTACCAATAAAAGGAGAAACTATATGAATCTAATCGTATCGTTTTTAGGTATTCAAATTCCAGCACTAATAGTAATATTTTTATTTGCTGGATTAATCCAAGTATTACTAAACAAAGTTTTAGCCGACTTAAGAGTTTATGAGTTTGTTTGGCATCCAGGATTGTTTAGAACAGCACTTTTCGTGTGCATTTTCACAAGTTTTTCATTACTAATTTATAAATAAGGATTTATATGCAAAAAAATAAAATCGTACAACTTTTAAGATATATTATAACATTTAGTGTAGTTACTATAGCAATCATTTTAGGAATGAAGTTATGGCAAAACTATGTTGACTCTCCATGGACGAGAGATGGAAGAGTAAGAGCGGATATTACACTAATAGCACCTGATGTATCAGGAATGATTTCTAAAGTATATGTAAAAGATAATCAATATGTTAAAAAAGATACCAAACTATTTGAAATAGATAAAAAAAGATTTGAAGCAAATGTACAAAGAGCACAAGCAATTGTTCAAATAAAAAAAGCAAACTATCTTATGAAAAAAGCAGAATATGATAAAAGAATAAAAGGTGATGATAGTATTATTTCAAAAGATGTAAAAGATGATGCAAAATATAATTTACTAATGGCAAAAGAGCAGTTAAATGAAGCCCTTTCAAAACTAGACCTTACAAAACTAGATTTACAAAGGGCTACTGTATATGCACCTACAAGTGGTTGGATAAATAATTTACTTCTAAAAAAAGGTGATTTTATACAAAAAGGTCAAAGTCATGTATCTATATTAAACGAAAATAGCTTTTGGGTTTATGGTTATTTTGAAGAACATAAACTTACAAAAATAAACATAGGAGATGAAGCTATCATGAATCCACTTGGAACTGACCTTACAATAAAAGGACATGTTCAAAGTATAGCAACGGGTATCACAGATAGGGATAACAAGATTGGAAAAGGATTATTAGCAGATGTAAATCCATCCTTTACTTGGGTTAGATTAGCCCAAAGAATACCTGTAAGAATAGCTATAGATGAAGTACCAAAAGGATATACCTTAAGAGCAGGTACGACTTTTACTATAGAATTAAAAAGTGAAAATAATAAATAATACTAAATATCTTATTTACGGGATTTATAGCAATTTAATATCTTATGATAAAAATTGTAATGCAATTAGTTGATTTTATATGTTAAAATAAACTAAATATTAGGAAATACATTATGGATAATAATAAGTTAGCAATCTTAATTGATGCGGATAATGCACAAGCAGCAATTATTTCTGAATTACTTGAGGAAATAACCAAATATGGTATTGCAAGTATTAAAAGAGCCTATGGAGATTGGACAACTACTAATCTTAAAGGCTGGAAAGAACATTTGCATCAATATGCAATTCAACCTATACAACAGTTTAGTTACACAAAAGGAAAAAACTCAACAGATTCTTCCTTAATTATAGATGCTATGGATTTGCTTCATGATAATAATCTTGATGGGTTTTGTATCGTCTCTTCAGATAGTGATTTTACTAGACTAGCAACAAGAATTAGAGAAGATGGAAAAATTGTATATGGATTTGGTGAGAAAAAAACTCCAGAATCTTTTATTTCTGCATGCGATAAATTTATTATAACTGAAAATCTTCAACGCAAAGAAGTTACTATAAAACAAACGAAGAGTGAAGAGAAAATTTTAAAAAATATTTTAATTAAAGCAATCAATGCTGTTTCCGATGAAGATGGTTGGGCTAGATTATCAAATGTTGGAAGCTACATAAATAAAAATATTCCTTCTTTTGACCCAAGAACATATGGATTTGAAAAATATGGTAAATTAATTAAGTCCTTGCCTTATATAGATATAGATGAAAGAGATTTTAATGATGGTTCAACTAATGTACATATTTTTATTAAAGTCTTGAATACCTAAATGATTGAATCTTTGTTAAAGCATATTAAAATTACTTTGGAGTTATCTTGAAATACATATTTTATATTTTTAGCTTTTTTCTACTTACTGGTTGTACTATGTCTCCTGAACCTAATTTTGTTTATTATAAAAGTTTAGAACCTGCATCTTGTAACTTAACTATAGGTTTATCAACAGAAGACTCAAAGTCAAAATATAAAGTTTCTTTAGATGACCGAAATATTAGTGGAAACTTTGTAAAAAATGGACAACAAATTATATTTACAGGACTATATGCTTCAAAATCATTCGGAAATACAAAAATGGAAGTGAGTGGTTTAATAAAAGGTGACACGTTAACTATTCAAAACTATGGTAATGCTATGAATCCTTTTACCTTCTTTTCAGAATGTGATAATAATAAATACCTATCACTAGTTAAGGTTAACAAATAACATTAGTTTGTTTTATGGAGGACTGAAATGGATTTAAACAATATTCTTACCTTTGTTGCAGTTGCAACTTTGCTGGTTATTTCACCAGGTCCAAATGGGTTCCTTATTGCTAAAACAGTTCTTTTGTCTGGTCATAGAGCAGGTTTAGCAAATGTTGCTGGCTTTGTTGCTGCATTTTATGTTCATGGAACTTTGTCTATCTTTGGTATTTCTATTCTTTTAGTACAATCAGCCCATGCTTTTTTTATATTTAAAATGTTAGGTGCTACTTATTTAATTTGGATTGGTTTAAAGGCATTAAAAAATGCCATAAGTCAAAACTCAATGACAAAAAATAAACTTGCAGATAAACAGCAAAAATTAATATCAATAAAAGGTGCTTTTATTGAAGGCTTTTTGACTAACACCCTTAATCCAAAAGTCTCTATATTTTATCTTGCTGCTTTTCCACAGTTTATACCTTTGGATGGAAGTGCCCTAAGTGCATATTCTCTTGTCACTGCTCATTCATTAGTGAACCTTATATGGTTCTCAGCTATGGTATTTACTTTAAATAAAGTAAAAAGAGCTACCAAGCACCCTAAATTTAAAATCTGGTTAAACTCAATAACAGGTATTGTATTTATTGGCTTTGGTACTAAATTAGCTCTTACAAAAAGTAGCTAATAAATACATGAATAACTTTAAAATAATAAGGAAAGAACAATTACAAAACAACAAGATTTAATAGAACAATCTCAAATAACTCAATCCCATTATCATTTCAAAATGTTCAAACCATATGGTTGTGTAAGTCAATTTAGACCAAAACCAAGAAAGAACAAAAATTTATTAGGTGACTTTTATAGTTTTCCAGAAGATACTATGGCAATAGGAAGATTAGATTTAGATTCAGAAGGTTTACTTTTACTTACAACTGATGGGATGGTAAGTTACAAAGTAAGAGATAAAAGTGTTGAAAAAGAATACTATGTTCAAGTAGATGGAATCATCACAGATGAAGCAATAAAAAAAATGAAAAATGGTCTTGAAATTGTACTAAAAGGTGATAAGTATATGACTCTTCCTTGTAAAGCAAGAAAAATAGAAGGTGAACCAACTTTGCCTTCCCGTGGTCGTAATATTCGTAAATCAAAGCATGGGCCAACTTCTTGGGCTTCTATTACTGTTTGTGAGGGAAAGTTTCGACAAGTGCGAAAGATGACAGCTGCTGCTGGTTTTCCTACCTTACGATTAGTTAGAGTTCGTATTGGAAATATCCATCTTGGAAACTTGCTTCCAGGTGAAGTGATTACTTTAGACAACCTAGATGAAGCACTTACTTGCTAAAATATGATTTATGATTTAAAAAGGGACTTGTAAATGCAACAAAATGAATTAAAAGCTTTTATAAAAGAAAACTCATACTTAATACAAGAGTACATAAACTGTGTGATACTAAAAGATATAGGAACTATGTCTCATAATTTTTTTATGAGATTGGTTGATAACTATTTTAATAAAGAAAATAAAAGAATTTCTTGTGATAATTTGACACCTGATACTTTAGTATATTTTTTATTGGCAGAGGTTTTAGGTGAAGCCAAACAAGCTTTTCCTTTCTTTAGAAAAGATACACTTACTTTAGATAATATATTCAAAGATGCAAAGGTATATTTTAACCATGTAAAATTCACTATTGAAGGTGATACTTTCAATATCTATTTGATACAAACAAAAGCAGGGGTTAGTACATTGGAAGAAGAGATTGTAAAATACACAAAGCAGTTTCCTATGAAAACATCTGGTTTAGAAGAGTTTATAGCTAAAAAATCTAAGTAAAAGAAATATCTAAAGGATAATTTTGAATGAAAATATAATCTATGCATTTATTGCGGTTATAGTATATTTTGCATATAAAAAATATACTCAATACAAGGTATTAAAACTTGTACCATCTTTACTTTCACAAGGTGGAAAGATTGTAGATGTTAGGACAAAAGAAGAGTTTGTTTCTTCTCACAAAGATGGAAGTATAAATATACCAATAGTTTCACTTGAAAAAGAGATGATAGAATTAGACAAAAATAAACCTATAATTCTATGTTGTGCAAGTGGTGGTAGAAGTGCATTAGCAAAACGTAAATTAATAGCAAATGGATTTGAAAATGTTCATAATGCTGGAACTTGGAAAGCTTTATTGAAAGTTGATACTTTATAAATAACTGTATAGCAGTGTTGTTGATTGAAAGTGATTTAGTACTTTAAAGTTTTCATTTTTTTCATTACTTTTGTATACTTCATTGAAAGTTTGACCTTGTGTATCAAGCCAATTATTTAAATCTTCAAGGCTTGAATTTTCTATACTATTTTGCTCAGATTGAGATACTTCAATAGAGATATTTTTATAGTCAACTTGATTACTTAAGTTTAATATATTTGAAGCCTCAGTGCTATTATTCTTTTCATCAATTTTATTATAACTTTGTGTGAAAGAGAATGAGATATCAATATTATATTCTCCATTTGGTGTTGAAATATTAAAGGATTTAGAAAAACCAATTTCTGTTTTATAGGTATTTCTTTCTTTTAGTAAGTCATTTTTATCAGAATCTAAAAACTCTTTTACTCTTTGGGTTTGTTCTCCTGAATTAAGCTCCTTGGCAAGACTTTCTATTTTTTCTTTAGCCTTATCAATACTGCTGTTATCTTTATCATGGTGAAATTTCCAAAAATCGGAATCTTCTAAGGATGAACTTGAATAGGTATTTAAAATTTGTTCAAAAATCTTTTTTTCAATGAGCTTTTCTTCACTCATTTTAGACTCTTCTATGTATTCTGTAGGAAGATTGCTTATTTCAATATTATTATCACTTTTTGTAATTCCTTCAAGTTTTTCTACTTGTTTCATTTTTTGAGTCATATCATTAGTATATTGTTGTAATGAGTCTAACTGATTTATAAGCATATTCTATCCTTTTAAACTATTATTAAGAATTGTAAAATAATTTTATTTAACAAAAGCTTATAAAATTTGTCAGATTTTAGTTTTGAAATCAGAAAGTTAGAAAATGTAACTTTCATTAAAGCTAATTATAGAATAAATGGTTAAAATTATATCCTTATAAATAGGAGACAAAAATAATGAAATTAGATTTTAAATGGTCTAGATTAGAATCTTTAACTGCCTTGGAGTTATTTAATATAATAAAAGCACGTGAATCAGTATTTGTTGTAGAACAACAATGTCCTTATCAAGAGACTGATGATATGGACCTTCACTCTTGGCATCTTATTGTTTCCATAGAAAATGAATTAGTTGCATATGTTCGTGTTGTCGATCCAAAAATCAAATATGAGCAACCTTCTATTGGACGTGTTTTAACTTTAGAAAAATTCAGAAATCTGAAAATAGGGCGTTCATTGATGAATGAAGCTATTAGATTTACAGAAGAACAATTTCCAAATATGGGTATTAAAATTGGTGCACAAGTTTATTTACAAAATTTTTATGAATCATTAGGTTTTGAAGCTGCATCTGAAATCTATGATGAAGATGGAATTCCTCATATAGACATGATTAAAAGATAGTAGTTTTATTTCAAAAAGAAAGTGAGATATGATATGAAAAAAGTTCTAATAGCAGGAGCTACAGGCTATTTAGGTGGATATATTGCAAAAGAGTTAATGAACAATTCATATACTGTTAAAGCACTTGTTCGTAGCCTTGATAAAATAGAAGAAAAAAACATCCAAGTAAGTGAAATATTTCAAGGAGAAATAACTAAAAGAGGTTCTATAAAAGATTGTTGTAAAGATATAGATATAGTAATTTCTACAGTTGGTATAACAAGGCAAAAAGATGGTCTTACTTATATGGATGTTGATTATCAAGCTAATATGAATCTTTTAGAAGAAGCGAAGAGAAATGCAGTTAAAAAATTTATTTATGTTTCTGTATTAAATGGTGAACATCTTAAAAATTTGAAAATATGTGAAGCAAAAGAGTTGTTTGTGGAGCAACTAAAAAAATCAGGATTAGAGTATTGTATTATACGACCAAATGGATTTTTTTCTGATATGACTGAGTTTTATATGATGGCTAAAAAAGGACGGGTTTATTTATTAGGCGATGGAAAATATCAAACTAACCCCATACATGGAGAGGATTTAGCCCAATTATGTGTAGAAGCAATTAATGATTCTAAACAAGAAATAGAAGTGGGTGGACCTGAAACTTTGACACATGATGAGATTGCTGTAAAAGCTTTTGAAGCTTTAAAGATTGAATCTAAGATTACGCATATCCCAAATTGGATACGTATTTCAATTTTGAAAATAGCAAGATTATTTTTAAAAGATAAAACCTATGGACCAATAGAATTTTTTCTAACAGTTATGGCAATGAATATGGTTGCACCTGAATATGGAAAGCATACTTTAAAAGAGTATTTTACAAAATTGAAAATGTCAGAAAAAGTCAATGAAAATGAGAGTTTAAAATGATTATCAAAGTGAAATTTATATTATCATTTTTTATTCTTACTACTTTTCTTTTTGCCCAATGTAATAAAGTAAATAATAAACGTTTTACAATTATTGAAAATAAGGTATTTGATAAGAAGACAAAACTAACTTGGATGCGTTGTAGTGCTGGAAGTAAATGGAAAAAGAATATTGGCTGTACTCAAACTCCACAAATTATGAGTTTTTATGAAGCAAAAGATTTAGAAAAAAATTTAAAAAATGCTTGGCGTCTTCCTACTTTTGATGAGTTAAGAACAATTTTTGATAATAAGTGTGAAAAAAATGCAATCAATTCTAAATTGTTTCCTGATATAAAACTTTTATCTAACTTTGCACCTTATTGGAGTTCTACTTCAGTAGATAATTTACCAAATCTAATTTATTATGTAGATTTTATTGATAAAACAATGGATGCACATAGCAAAGGTTTTTCAATGTTTGTTCGTTTAGTTAAAAGTGAAAATGAATAGATTAATTTATATCTTTTTTTTCTTTTTTTATAGCACTATTTATGCAAACAGTGAATTATATGAATCTGATTTATATTATTTAGAGAAAAATGAAGTATTATTATATAAAATTTTAAATTGGTGGAGCACTAAATCTCAAGAAAATAGTATTGAGTTTTGTTTTAATAATCTTAGAGTTAGAAGCAATAAAACTCTTAATTTAGATTATGATAGAAAAACAAAAATATTGAAAATATATTTAAAAGAAGAGTTTGCTAGTTTGGTATCTATCTTTGAAAATAAGAATACATATTTAGAAACTGATTATATAAATAGAAGCTATTTTAAAAGTTTAAAACCAGAAAATATCAAAAGAATAGATATGATTAGTTTAAACAATATTAGTTTTAGTGAATATAAAAAGATAAAAAGTATGAAGAAGAGTATTGCTTTTGAACTTGAAGGAAAAATTACAGGATTATTAGCTTATACAGGACAAGTTTCTTTGCATAAAAGTGGAGATTTTTTAAGAACTTGTCCTAATAACTCAAAAGAAAAGTTTGATATTTCTTTTAAGCTTTTAAATATAAAAACAAAAGAAATATTAGTTAAATACAATAAAAAAAATTAATAAGGAAATTTATGTCAAAAGTTATATTAAAAGGTTTTATTTTGGTTCCCCAATCAGAACTTGAATTAGTTAAAAAAGAGTTAATAATTCATAAAAACCTTACTTTGAAAGAGGAAGGTTGCATCACTTTTAGTGTTACAGAAAATATAGACAACCCTCTTCGTTTTGAGGTTTATGAAGAGTTTGTTGATAAAGTTGCATTTGAAGAACATCAAAAAAGAGTTAAAGCTTCAAAATGGGGTAAAGTAACTGCAAATGTAACACGCCACTATGAAATTATTGAATAAATAAAAAATCTTTTAAATAGCCTTGCGATTGTATCAAATACAAAAGAAAACTTACCAGAACCAGATACTCCTGTAACTGCAATTATTTTGTTTTTTGGAATATCAATAGATATATTTTTAAGATTATTAGTTGTTGCATTTTTAATAACTATATTTTTATTCATAGTTATTAACTCTTTTTTCTTTTAGAGCATTTGAGACTTTATTTGCTAGTTCTTCAAATTTGTTTTGTTCCTCTTTAAAATTCAATATTTTATGATTTAGGTACAATATTAAAAATCAGATTTAGTAATTAAGAAAAAATATCAAAAACTTTGTTATACTTTTTCTATTACATAAAACTTAGATTTTTAGACATTTGGTATTTTCTTAGATAATTGATTGTTCTATTGGTTTATTTTATATAAAAACAAAACAAAAGGATAAAGATGGCTAAGCCAAATTATAATTATGAGAAAAGAGCTAGAGAAATCGAAAAACAAAAGAAAAAAGAAGAAAAACGTTTAAAAAAACAAGTTAAAAAAGAAACTGATAATGAAGAATCACAAGATTCTAACTAAATATTAACTTTTAGGATATCAATGAAAAAACTCTATATAGTATTAGCTATATTAGGTTTCATATTACCTTATACACAATTTATTTCATGGTTAAGTGTAAATGGACTTGATGTAGTATTATTATTCCAAGAAATTATAGAATCAAAGATAAGTTTATTTGCTTGGATTGATGTAGTTATCTCAGCTATTGTGTTGATTGTTTTTGTAATAGTAGAAGGAACAAGACAAAAGATGAATAGACTTTGGATACCTATTCTTGGAACATTATTTGTAGGTGTTTCTTTTGGTTTACCATTATTTTTATTAATGAGAGAGATTCAAATCGATAAGAATAAATAAGAAAGATATGATACAAAAAATAAAAGATAAGAAAATGGAAAAAATAATACCTTTTATAAGTACTTGTGATAAAGAGTCTACAAACCTTTGGTTAGAACATTTACAAGCTCATATAAGTGAATACCAAATAGTACTTTTTGAAAATCTAACGCAAGAACAAAAACTATCTTCCCAAGTTGCAATTGTAGCCAATCCAAACCCAGAAGATATAGCCCAATTAAAAAATCTAAAGTGGGTTCAAAGTTTGTGGGCTGGTGTTGAAAAACTTTTACAAGAACTTCCTCAATCTAGCTTTAAGATAGTTCGTATGACTGATCCACAATTAGCAAAAACTATGGCAGAATCAGTTTTAACATGGAGTTTATATCTACATAAGAATATGCCACTATATTTAAAGCAACAAAAACAAAAAGTATGGAAACAACATATAGAAACACTTCCAGAAGAAAAAAATATTTTAGTTTTAGGCCTTGGCAAGTTAGGTTTAGAAAGTGTAAAAAAACTAAAAGAGAATGATTTTAGTGTATCAGGTTGGGCAAGAAGTAAAAAAAAGATTGAAGGTATTTCTACTTATTATGGAAGTGAAGGTTTACAAGAATCCTTAAAAAAAGCAGATATCGTAGTTTGTTTATTACCACTTACTAAGGAAACTAAAAACTTATTAAATAAAGAAAAATTAGATTTACTCCATAACAAAGCTTCAATTATAAACTTTGCAAGGGGTGCAATTGTTGATTATGAGTATTTACTTGAAAAGTTAGGAAAAAAAGAATTATCCCATGCTATTTTAGATGTATTTGATACAGAACCACTTCCTTCTAGCTCTTTAATCTGGGAAAATGAAGATATAACTGTACTTCCACATATCTCGGCTCCTACAAATATGAAGACTGCTTCAAAGATAGCTTCAAAAAATATTTATGAATACTTTGAAAAAGGCATAATACCAATTTCTGTAGATACTAAAAAAGGTTATTAACTTTGAAGATTTCATATCATCGTAGACGTAAAATGAAAACTAGAAGAATAGCTATAAGAGAACTTCTTGATAGAGGAATTGATGACCCTAAAGAGCTTGCAGCTAAGCTTAAAGTAACAGTTCCTACTATCAAAAGAGATTTAGAAGCTATGAAAACTATGAATGAAGAGGACTTTACTTTTCAAAAGAGACAAACACCTCAAGAAATACTTGATAAAAAAGATGAAATTTTACGAATGTTAGATGATGAAGAATATTACACTGAAAGTGGTGATATAAATATAACTAAAATCACCCAAGAACTTAAAACTAGTAGAGCTACTGTAATGTCAGTATTAAATGGTGAATAATAAAATTATAATTCAAAAGTATATTTTAAAAATAGTTTCAACTCTTTTAGTTATTTTATATATAGAAAAATAGAGGAGAAAGATTGAATTTTTATAAAAAAGAAAATGAATTAGATTTTGAAATAGGAAATCGATACATTGTGATACAACGTCGATATGAATTTATTGGTGCTTTTAATGATTTACTTATTGCAATTTGGTTTTTAGTTGGAAGTTTTTTCTTTTTAAATGATGCGTTTATGGAAAGTGGCACATGGTTATTTATAGTAGGTAGTGCACAGCTTTTAATAAAACCTTTAATCAAACTTGCAAGTTTGATTCATGTATCGGGGATATACAAAGAAGAAAAAGAAAAAGGAAAAGTTAAATAGTAAACTTATATTGGTAAAATTATAAAGAATTTTGCTCCCGTATAAGTTTTATCATTAAACTCTATATTTTCATTTTTCACAAGTATCTCTCCTGAATAATGTTCTTGAATAATTTTTGCACTCATGTATAAGCCTATACCTGTACCTTGACTTTTATGTTTTGTAGTAAAATATGGGTCAAATATTTTATCAATAATATCATCTTTAATACCACCTGCATTATCTTGTATTGTGATAATTATTTTGTCGTCTTCTTTTAAAAATCTTACTTCAATTACTTTTTCTTCAATATTGTTTTCATTTAATACATCTTTTGAGTTGTTAAAAATATTTATAAAAACTTGATTTAATTCATTTATTACACCATCTACTAATAAATCACTATCTGACTTTACTATATTTAGCTCGATATGATTATTTTTTAAAGAGGCCAATACTATATCAAGAGCTTTATTTAGAGAAGTTTCAATACTAAAATATTCTCTTTTACTAGTATCATCACTTATATAGTCTCTAAAATCATCAATTGTACTACTTAAATAGTTTGCATATTTCATTACGCTATCTGAGGTTTTTTCTATTTCTTGATCTTCTATAAGATTTAATTCTTTTCTTAATTTTAAACTACTCATTTGAACAGTAATTGCATTTAATGGTTGTCTCCATTGGTGGGCAATATTATTAAGCATCTCTCCAATTATTGCCATTCTTGATTGATGTTTTAAAAGGATGTCTTGTTCATGATTTTTTTCTATTTGAGACTTTAACTTATTAAATAGTTTTTTTTCTTTTTTATTTAGATGTTTTAGTTCTACTATATTCTTTTCTATATTTTTTGCCATAAGATTAAAAGATTCTTGTAATTCAAAAGTCTCTTTGCTATCTCCTAGATTTATTCTTTGAGAGTAGTCTCCATGGGCAATTGCATTTGCACTATGGGTTAATTTAACTAAGTTTTTAATAATCCATTTACTTACAGTTATAAGTAAAATTGCTGATAAGATTAATTCTATTAAAGCAATAATAATACTTCTAGTAATCATCTCTTTTTTTGCTTGAATATAGAATTTTGTAGAAAGACCTAAATAGACTTTACCTAAAGATTGAGAAAATAAGGTTATAGGAATATTTGTATCAAATCTTTCATCTTTTAGTGAATTTTCAGTAAAAGGATTTAACTCTTTTGGTGGTAAATTTGAACAATCACTCCATCCCATAGTAGAGATACAATTATTTTGATTATCTACAACTACTAAATAATCAATTGTTGAGATTTTTTTAGTCTCTTCTAATATTGAATTAATTGTTGCATAATCCATTTGGACAAGAGGTGCTACTAAGGCACTTTTTAATAATATTTTTTGCTCATCTAATCTTATATTAGTTTGAGTGGATAGGTTTTCTTCTAGTTGTTCTACATTTTTTATTACCATTAATGTGAGCATTAAACTCTCAATTAATAAACTAGCAATTACCCATTTCCATGATAAAGATAATTTCATTTATTTGTATAACCTTTTCATCGTTTCATCTACTATTGAGTCTAGATTATTTAAATCTTTTTCTTCTATTTTTTTAAAGTCTTCAAGTTTTGTCACTTCCAAGTGCCTTTTACCCTCAGGAGATTTTGAAAATGTATCTAATGCTATTTTCCACTCTTCTAAACTAATATTATCTGTATCTCTTGCAAGATATATTCTACTTGGTTTTGGTTTACTTTGATATATCACATGCACTAAGTCTTTATTTCTTTTTGTTATAAGTTTTATATAGTTTGGTAAAGATATAATTATCATATCTGCGTTATTATTTAAAAGTATAGATATTGAACTATCTGTTGCACTTGTATATGTATAATTTATTTTTTCCCCATCTTTAAAACCTTTTTTTGCTAACCAATCTTGTGCATCTAATGTTGGAAAAGAAACAGGGTCTAAGCCAATAACATGAAGTGGTAGTTTTTTACTTTCTAAAATATCTTTATTGGTTGCTAAAATAATAGTTGAAAGACCTTTTTTATAAGTCATTAAAGGTGTGTACCCACCAAGTCTTTGGGCAAGAACTGCTAAGTTTGGAGAAGTTAAAATTAAATCATAATAAGTTCCCATATTAGAACGTTTAGTAAATTCACTAAAGTTTTTTGCTGTCAAAATATTAACAGGTCTTTTAAAATATTTTTCTAAAAAAAGTTTCAAATCTTGATGGGACTGTAAAATAACTCTAGTAGAAGAGTGTGGGGCAATACCAATTTTGATTGAATTATCTTGGGCAAAACAAAGACTTGATATAAAAAGGATTGATAAAAGTAATAGTTTTAGTTTCATGTTGTTCTTCACTTATAAGATATAACATTATTATAACAAATAATATTAATAGAATTTATTAAGCAAGACTTTAAAAATGAAATATTTTATCAATAAAGTATATTGCAAAATATTATCTTTTAAAGTACAATACAACAAATGAAAAACTTACTAATTAAATACAGATTTTAAAAATCTACAATAACACTGGAGTTATTAAATCAAAAAATATAAAAAACAAAATAGTCTAAAATCAATTTTTATTTTTCTGCTTCTATTATCTTTACAAATTTTAATATATTTTATTTATATAAAACCTATAATTATACAATGGGGTTCATCTAATAAAGAGTTTTCTATGCAAATGCTTGGAGATAATAAATCTCTGCCTATAACCTCTACAAGAGCCATTACAATTGATGCTTCAAAAGATATTGTATGGCAATTACTTATGCAACTAGGTGCAAAAAAACAAGGATTTTATAGTTATGACTTTTTAGAAGAGAATTTAAAAAGTAAAGATAAAAATCCAGATTTAAAAATAGGTGATATTATTCATGGTTCAGCAAAAGAAGATGGCAGATTAAGTTCTTATAATTTTAAAGTTTTAGATATAAATCCTAATGATTCAATTGTTCTAGAAAATTGGGGAACGTTCTTTCTTAAAAGTATAAATAAAAATCAAACACGTTTGATTATACGAACTCAAGAAATAAAAAGTACAAGTCTATTGACAGCTTTTAAAAATGAGTTGATTATACCTTTTCATTTTATTATGGAAAGAAGGATGATGTTAGGTATTAAGATGGAAGCTGAACAAAAGAAAAATCCAATTTTATCATTTAACAAAGATTTAGTTTGGTTAGTGTGTGTTGCACTTTCCTTTTTTCTTATTTTATTGATTTTTATTGCTTTAAAGAGCACTTTTTATAAAATATTAATTAGCTGTCTTCTTAGTACTATATGGCTAGTTATTGTTTTTTTATTTAATCCTGTACCAACTTATATTATGGCTTTTTTATTAGCATGTTTCTTTTTATTTATAAAACTTAATAGGATTAAATCATAAGCTTATAATGAAAAGTTTACCAATAAATGATGTTTTAGATGACATCAAACAAACATTAAATCAAAATTCAACACTTATGCTACAAGCACCTCCAGGAGCTGGGAAAAGTACAGTTGTACCTATTTCACTTTTAAAAGAGTCTTGGGCTGAAGATAAAATAATTATTATGTTAGAACCAAGACGAGTAGCTGCAAGAATGGTAGCTCAACAAATGGCAAAACTACTAGGAGAAGAAGTAGGGCAAACAGTTGGGTATCAAGTTAGGATGGATAGTTGTAAATCTAAGCAGACAAAACTATTGGTTGTAACAGAAGCCATCTTGGTACGAAAATTACAAAGTGATCCAGCTTTGGAAGATGTAGGTTTAATCATTTTTGATGAGTTTCACGAAAGAAGTATTCATACTGATTTATCCCTTGCTTTATCTTTGCAAGTTCAAGAGCTACTAAGAGAAGATTTAAAGCTTCTTATTATGTCTGCAACTTTAAACTCTAAAGAATTAACAAAACTTTTAGGCGATGATGTCCCAGTTGTAAGTTCTAAGGGTAAAAGCTATGAAGTAGAAGAGTTTTTCTTAGATGCAAATATCAAACAACCTGATTTCAAGACTATAAATATAGTTTTATTAAATACTATACTAAAAGCAGTAAATGAAGATGAAGGGGATATTTTAGTTTTTCTTTCAGGGGCTAGAGAGATAAATAATTTACAAGAACTATTAAATGAAAAACTAAAAGATAGAGAAATTGAAATACTACCTTTGTACTCAAGTTTGAGTAAAGAAAAACAAGATAAAGCTATCTTAAAATCAAGTAAAAGAAAAATCATACTCTCAACAAATATTGCTCAGACTTCACTTACAATCGAAGGAGTAAAAATTGTTATAGATACAGGATTAGAAAAACAATCTTTTTATAACTACTCAAATGCAATAAATCATTTAGAACAAGTTTTTATTTCACAAGATTCTGCAACTCAAAGAGCAGGACGAGCAGGAAGACTAAGTAATGGGAAATGCTATAAGCTATGGCACAAAGGAAAGATACTACAAGAGTCAAGTAAGCCAGAGATACTAAGGACAGATTTAAGTTCATTCTTACTAGAAGTTGCACTTTGGGGAGAAAATATAAATGAACTAAAACTACTAGATATTCCTTCCCCAGAAGTTTTAAATAGTACAAGAATAGTTTTACAAGAACTAAAGATGTTAGATGAAAAAAGTAATATAACTGCTATTGGCAAAAAAGCACTTGCTTTAGGAGTTCATCCAAGGTTTGCATATATGATACTAAAAGCAAATGAGTTAGGCTTTGCCTATGAAGCTTGCCTTTTAGCTTCACTTTTAATAGAAAAGGATATTTTAAAAAGCAAATTCCAAGATGCAAATATTTATTCAAGATTTATACACTTGTATGATAAAGATTTGGATAACTCTTTTATAAATAAACATGTAGCAAAAAATATTTTAACTGCAGCAAAATTTATATTTTCAAAACTAAAAGCACTTGAAGATATAAAAAAACCAAATAAAAGAATAGACGAAGAGGGTGTAGCTATTTTAACGCTTTTTTCTTATCCTGATAGATTGGCAAAATTAAGGGTTAAAAATGATAATAGATATAAACTAAGTAATGGCAAAGGAGCTATTTTAAATAAGGAAGATACACTATTTAATGAAAACTTCTTGGTAATTCCAATTTTAAATACAAATAACAAAGACTCATATATAAATCTTGCTTCAAGAATATCTTTAGATACTATTTTAAAAGAGTTTAAATCAGATATAAACATTCAAAAAAGTATCACATATAATAAAGAAAATAAAAAATTTGATATAAAAGAGCAATACTTTTTTTATGAACTAGAACTTTTCTTTAAACCTATAAGTGATGAAAACCAAGACTTTTCTATATTACTTTGTTCTCTTTTAAAAAAAGAGGGATTAGAACTTTTAACTTGGAGTAAAAAAGCAAAAGCCTTAAGACAAAGAGTAAACTTTATAAATGAAAATAGTGATTTAGAATTTCCTAGTTTCAAAGAAGAGGCACTAATAGAAAGTATTTCCATATGGCTAGAACCACATTTACATAATATAAAAACAGTAAAAGAGTTGGAGTCCTTAGATATATATTCAATGTTACTTAGTCTTTTACCTTGGGATAAACAACAACTTTTAGATACTCTTGCTCCAACTCATATAAAAGTTCCAAGTGGTTCAAATATCAAAATTGATTATAGTGATATTAAAACTCCTATTTTAGCAGTAAAGATACAAGAAATGTTTGGTATGTCTGAGACACCAAAGATACTAAGTAATAAAGTACCTCTTCAAATTCATCTTTTAAGTCCAGCCTTAAGACCTATTCAAATAACTTATGATTTAAAAAGTTTTTGGGAAAATTCATATGATGAGGTTAAAAAAGAGTTATTTTCTAAGTACAAAAAACATTATTGGCCCAATAATCCTTTTGAAGCAATTGCCACAAACAAAACTAAAAAGAATATGTAGTACAATTGCATCTTTAAAAATATAAAGGATTGAAAATCATAGACTTTTTACAAACAATATTAAACTCTTTGTCCGTGATGAGTACTTATGAAGCCATTGCTATGATTTTGGCAATAGCATATATTCTACTTGCTCTAAGACAAAGCTTATGGTGTTGGCCAGCAGCATTTATCTCAACACTTATTTATACAATACTATTTTTTGATGTATCTTTACTTATGGATTCAGCTTTAAATGCTTATTATCTTATTATGGCAATTTATGGTTGGTATTCATGGAAATATGGTGGAAAATTACAAGAGCAAGAACTTGAAGTATCAAGTTATGGTTTAGAAAAAAATATAAAAATAATAATTGTATTATCTCTTGTATCTTTAGTTTTTGGTTATATTATGGCAAATTATACAAGTGCTGACTTTGCATATATAGACTCTTTTACCACTGTGTTTGCAGTTTTTACAACATATATGCTTGCAAAAAAGATATTAGAAAACTGGATTTATTGGATTGTAATTGATATGATTTCTATTTATATCTATATTCAAAAAGGACTTAATCTTACAGCTATTTTATTTGTGATTTATACAGTTTTAGCACTTATTGCTTTTAGAAAGTGGAAAGAAGAGTATGACCAAAGAACAGTTAAAACAATACAATATATTTAATAATGAAGAACTTTTAAGTCTTAAACTACTTAAAAACCAAGGTTTTTGTAATATTAACTATAAGCTAAAAACGTCTAAAAAAACCTATCTAATTAGAAAGTTTATAAGTAATGAAACAGTAAATATTGATAGAGACTTTGAGTTTTCAGTTCAAAAAAAAGCATACAAAAAAAATATTGCAGCAAAGCCGATTCTTTTGGATAAAGATAAAACTTTTATGGTGTGTGAATTTTTAAAAGGTAAACATAAAAAAAGAATCAATGCCAAAGAGATAAAACATTTAGCAAAGATGATAAAAAAACTACATAGTATAAAAAGCAATGTAAAGTCATATGATTTAAAAAAAACATTAAATCATTACAAAAAATCTCTTAATACAAAAAAAGCACGAAAAAGTATAAGTATTTGTAAAAAAGAACTAAAAAACTTGAAAAAACATAAAAAGAGACTTGTAACTACTCATCATGATTTAAATCCTAGAAATATTCTTTTTCATAAAAATAGTATTAAGTTTATAGATTGGGAATATACAGGCGTTAATGACAGTTTTTTTGATTTGGCTAGTTTATGTTTTGAATACAAATTAAATAAAAAAGAGCAAAAAACTTTATTAAGAAGTTATCAAAAAAGTGCAAATAAAATAGATATACAAAAACTTCATTCTTATATAAAAATATACAAACATATCTGCAAGTTATGGTTTATTGATTTAAAAAAAGATTATTAAACATAAAAAAATAGTCCATTTTTCTTTATTTAATAACTAAATATAGTATAAAAATCTTATTTAAGAATAAATATGTGACAATGAAAAAGGAAGGAAGCAAGAGTGTAGAGGAATAAACAAAATAATGTAATCATAAGAAAGGATAAACAATGATACATGAATCTAAAGAAAACGAAAAAAGTTTAGGCAAAATGTTGAAACGAAGAGAATTTTTTAAAAGTGTAGCTTTTCTTGGTTTAATAACTTTTTCAACAACTCCACTTCATGCAAAGGGTTCTAAGTCTCAATTCAAATATCAAGATACTCCTAAAGATGGTAAAGCCTGTAAAGACTGTATTCATTTTGAAGCTGGAACGAATACTTGTAAAGTTGTAAAAGGCTCAATTGATGCTAATGGTTGGTGTACTTTATATACAAACCCTAAAAAATAATATTAAAAGTGAAAAGATATAGACTTACTATCTATATCTTTTTACTTAATAATTAATTCACAAAACTTGCATTCTATTTTTATCAAACACATTTAAAAGTCTTTTTTACATATTTTCTATACAATTGCGTTCATAAAGGAATTTAATGTCAAATGAACACAACTCTTTAATAGACAAGGGTGTTTTATTTATGCTTATAAGCTCATTATTTGGAGCACTTAATGGAGCAGTTGCAAAGATACTTTCAGACTCTATGGATCCCATTGAAGTAGTTTTTTATAGAAATTTACTTGGGGCTTTAATTGTTTTATATAGTTTACAAAGGGTAAAAGTCTCTTTTACTCCTTCTAAAATTCATCTACTTTTTTTAAGAGGATTATTTGGAGGAACTGCAATGGTACTATTTTTTTATACTATTGCTACAATCCCTTTGGGAGAAGCTGTTGTTTTAAATAAAACTTCCCCATTTTTTGTAACTATTCTTGCATATTATCTTATGAAAGAAAAAGTCAGCCTTCCTACTTTTTTTGCACTTATTTTAGGTTTTGTAGGAGTGGTTTTTATTATGAAACCTTTTGGTATAGAAATATCAATAGAACATATCTTTGGTGTACTAAGTGGATTTTTCTCAGCTGCAGCATATGCAACTATTAAAAAAATCAAAGATATTTATGATGCCAGAATAATTATGCTTTCATTTATGACAATTGGAATGCTTATTCCTTTGGGATTGTTTTTATTTACTTCATCTGTACACTTTCAAATACATACTGAACCTTTTGTTTGGTTCTTAATTATTGTAATGGCTCTTATTTCAACTGGTTCACAGTGGTTCTTAACAAAAGCATATAGTTTAAGCAAAGCTAGTATTATCGGAGTTGTAAGTTATACTAATATTCCATTTGCACTAGGTTTTGGGGTTATGTTAGGAGATAAATTTCCTGATTTTTATACTTTTATAGGTATTGTATTGATTGTTATTGGAGGGGTTTTAGTTAGTAAAAAGTAGTTTCTATAAAGTAGCAGTTGCTACTTTATAGTATGGTATTATAAAACAGTTACGTTTTCTGCTTGAAGACCTTTGTCACTCTCACCGATTTGGAAAGAAACTTCTTGACCTTCTTCTAAAGAAACTCTACCGTATCCTGGGTTATTGATTTGTCTATAGTGAACAAATACATCTTTTCCACCGTCTTTTTGTTCGATAAAACCGAAACCTTTTTCACTGTTGAACCATTTTACTGTTCCGTTTACTAATGTTGCCATTGTAATTCCTTAATTGTTAAATTTTTGCCAAAATTGGCCTTTAAAAGTATAATATGAGACTCTCTATAGGTGGATTGTACTGTATAACGAAGGGCTATCAATAAAACGCATACTAAAGATGTAACTCGAACCATCTTTTTAATTGTGACCATTATACTCTATATTTTCTTATTTAATCTTAAAATAAAATTTATTTTCAATATAATGATGATAAAATTGAAATAAAAAGAGAAATATGTTCAAAATTGATGATTATTGGGAAGAAGAGTTTAATGAATACAAATCAGAAAAGATGTATAAAATCTACTTTGATAATTGTACTTTTATTAAATGTGACTTTTCAAAAGCATTTATTGACTCTTGTAAGTTTACAGAATGTACTTTTATAAATTGTGATTTATCCCTATCCATATTAAAATCATCTACTTTCAATGATGTTACTTTTAAAAACTCCAAATTGATTGGTGTTTCATGGAGTTCATGTGATGAACCTTTTGATGTAAGTTTTGATTCATGTAATATCTCTCAAAACTCTTTTCATCTTTTAGACTTAAGAAAAATGGTATTTAAAAACTCTCTTATTAAAGATACAGGCTTTGAAGAGTGTAACTTAGACAGAGCTACTTTTGATAATTGTGATTTAGAACTTTCTTCTTTTATAAGTAATAGTTTAATCAAAGCAAATTTTGAGACATCTAAAAACTACTTTATAGACCCTAAATCAAATGATTTAAAAGATGCAAGTTTTTCTTTACCTGAAGCACTTAGTTTTTTATCATTACTTCCTATTAAAATCAAATAGCATTAGATGAAGTTATGAAATAAGCTTATAGTTTCTATAGAAATTTATATTTTCCATCAGAAGTAGGGCAATTATACCCATAACCCAGTATAAAAACCATAATGAAATCATACCTTCAAAACTTCCTTCACTATAATAGTCAACTACTTGGAAGATAAGAAAAAACATAACAATAGATTTAAAAGATAGATTTGAGTTTTTATTGAAATCTACTAAATCATAGTTTTTAAGTTTAAATTTGAAGTAGATAAAAACAGCAACTAAAGGAATAATAGCTAATAGATATAAATACTCTTTTTGAATAAGTTCTAAAGTTTTTTCTTGACCAAATACAAAAAGATAAGTTGTAATAATTCCTATTAAAGCTAGAGGGAATAGTATTTTTGGGTTGTTCAATCTTTTGTCCTAGTTTTTATTTGGAATTTTATCTAAATAGAAATTAAAGCAAAAATGCTAGAATTCTTCAAACTATAAAATAATGAAAAAGATTAGCCATGGCAAGAGTATTAATTTTAACAGATATATTCGGGAAAAACTATTTTTCAAAGGAGTTATTAGCTTTTGATGAGTATTCTATTTTAGACCCTTATGAAGAAGAGTCTATTTTATTTGAAGATGAACATGAAGCTTATAGTAAATATATAAAAGTGTGTGGACATGAAAAGTATTTACAAAAAGCAAAAGAATTTTGTCTTAAAGAAAACATCGAAGTAGTTATTGGTTTTAGTGCTGGAGGAAGTGTTGCCTGGAGATTAAGTGATTTAAATATTCCTTCTTTAAAAAAAGTTATCTCTTTTTATCCTTCTCAAATAAGAAATCATTTAGAAATAAGTCCAAAAGTAGAAGTAAATATAGTTTTTGCAAAAAAAGAACAAAGTTTTAATACACAAGATATTGTTGATGTTTTGAGAAACAAAGGAATAAAAGAAATTCTAATAAGTGATTTTGAACATGGATTTATGAACAAAAAATCAAAGAACTTTAATGCAAAAGCTTTTGAAAAATATAAAGCATATCTAAAAGCTAAGCTATGAAGCTTAGCTTTTATTTTAAAATACCCAACCAGCTTGAAGCATAAATCTGCTTGAATAATCATCTTGTGAAGTTACATCATGTTTGATATTTTGAGCTAAATGCGCATTAACAAACATATCTTTAAATGAACCATAATATCCTAATCCAAATGATTGTAATGTTCTAGGTTTTTCGTTTGTAGTATCTTGACTCATAAATGCTCTACCTACATCATAAAACACAGATACAGAAGAGTTTAACTCTTTATAATTTGGAAGTGCATAAAATAACTCTGTATTAAAGATAAATCCATTTTCAGCACTTTCTTCTCCATTGGGATAATATTTAACTCCATAAATACCTCCAATACTTAAATCTTGACTACCATCTAAGTTTTTGTCACCTAAGGCATATTGTGCTTGGAAAGAGTTTTCCCATCTGATTTTAGGAGTTAATACAAAGTCTTGACCTAACTCTAAATTTAATTTAGTGAAGGTTCCATTTGTATTAGCCCCATTCTCGTCATTCTGTCTGTCTTCATCACTATTAAACTTTAAATTTCCAGTAGTTAAAGATAATATAGCTCTTGATTGAGAATTTTTATTAAATACAACTTTGTTTTCAGTATAATCAACACCTACAGTTAATACTTTAGAATTTTTCTTTGTATATACATCTGATTCTTGAATTTCATCCTTCATTTTATTAAATGAAACTTCTGCAAAAAGATTGATATTTTTAAGTTTTGATCTTACATATGGATACTCTGTTTTAAAAGTAATAGAATCAGATGATCCTAATGCATTTAAATTATCATATGAACTTCCAAGTTCATAAGTAGTTTTAGAGATACTAACCTCTCCTCTTAATCCTTTTTCATTCATTGGAAAGTTATATGCTACTCTTCCATTTATAAGTTCTGTTTTTTCTGATATAAGACCTGAAAATGTTAATTTATCTCCTAGCTTAAATGGTGAGTTAATATCAACTCCAGCCATAACTCTATGTTTACCTGTGTATTGAGAACCATAGTTATCTGCTAATATATATCCGCTATATTTCTTAGTAGCTTCAGCTCCAATAATAAAGTCACTTGTTCCTACTTTTTTACCTGGTTTTACTTCTGCTTTATTTACAACAACCCCTGGTGTGTCATTGATAATAAGCATTGCTCTTTCAAGCGTATCAGTAGAAACTATATTTTCATCTTTAATTGAATTTAAATTTTTTTGAAGTATCTTATCTTTTACTAATGAGTTATTATCTAAAATAAACTCTCCATAGTTTCCTTCAATTATATTTATCTTTAATACACCTTCTTGTGAGAAAATGTTTTGTCTAGGAATATAAGCCCTTGCTACAAAGTATCCTTTTTCTCTATATGCTTTTGTAATTAAGGTTGCAACTTCTTGCATATCTTTAAAGCTTAATTCTTTGTTTTCATAAGAAGAGATTATTTTTTTTAATTTCTTATCTGAAAGCTTGTTATTTCCTTCTATTTCAATTATTTTAATAAATACTTTTTTACTATCATCAAACTTTTTTAAAGGTTCTTCTACTTTATTGTCTAAAGAAGGAAGTTCAACTTCTTTCTCTTTTTTTAATTTTGGAGGTTGTACTTGTTTTAAGGCATCACCTATATTTGGAACATCAGCTGCACTTAATGATAGTGATGTGATTATTGATAATGCTATAATATTTTTTGTCTTCATTCTTTACTTCCTATATTTCATCTTCTGCTATATAAAACTCTTGCTCTACACCTGTTGGTAATGCTACTCCACCATTTACTAGCACAATTTGTGAACTTCTTGAAAGTGGCACTTTTACTTCATCAACACTTTGTCCTGTTGCTTCTTCTTGCATCTGTTTTGCTTGGCTCATACTTACTTTTTTTGTAGCTTGCCCTTCTATTGGTTTTGAAACAATTTGTTTGTTTTCTCCAACATTAAAAGATACGTTTACATTCTTAGCACTTAATCTTTTGATTTGTGGAAGGGTTACTTGTGTAATGGATTCTTTATTAACAATAGGAGTGATTAGCTTGTTTATTGTTTCTGTCTTAACTTCTGGTTTATCAATTATTGGCTTCGAAATAACTTTTGTACCAATTAACCAAATAGGTTTACCAATTCCATCTTTTCCTACTTGCCAAGATAAAGCTGGAGCTCCTTTTATCATTGTAGAATCTTCAACTATATCCCAATTAGCATTTTTGAAAATATTTAAGTCTTTCATTGATGATGCACTTAGACCTTGTGAACCAGCTTTATCGTTTGCATATCCACTCTTAGTCGTATTCCAAAAAGAGTTGCTTATATTAAGGGTTGTTCCTGTTTGATGTAAACCAACAAACCCATGTCCCTTTGAAGTATCTGTAACATTAACTTTTCCATTTGCATATGAATTATTAATCGCTGTTGAATATCCATCAGCTGTTCTACTCCATCCTATAAATCCTCCAGAGTGCTCATTTGCTGTTACATCAACCTCTGTATATGAATCATTAATAATAATATTATTGGAAAAACTACTTCCCGAACCAACTAGTCCAGCTACATATTTATCTCCAGATACTGTTCCTTTAGAGTACGATCTATTTATCTCTCCTGTTCGTAAGATTCCTACTAATCCCCCAACATAATTATTTCCTGTAACTGTAGTATCAGCATAAGAGTCATTAATTGTAGTGTCCTGTGTATATCCAATTAATCCCCCAGCATAATTATTTCCTGTAACTGTTGTTTCTTTTGAATATGAATCATTTATCGTAGTATTTTTTGTATGACCGGCTAATCCACCAATTTGATCATCTCCTGAAATTGTAGATGACTTAGCATGCGAACTATTAATAATAGCATTGTCTGCATATCCTACAACTCCTCCAATATAGTCACTTGATGCGTCTATCTCTCCTTCAAAGTAACTATCTGTAATACTAATATCATTTGTTGTACTTCCCTGACCATATCCTAAAATTCCACCGACAGCGCTAGTTCCTGTAATGGTTGCTTTACTATATGAATTATCAATCTCTAACTTGTTAGCATAACTTATCAAACCTCCAATATTATACTCAGAAGCATTGATTGTCCCTTCAAAATAACTATCAGTGATACTTGAGCCTGTATTATTTTCAGTGCTATCTCCTGTAGAACCGACAAGTCCACCTAGGGAATTATTACCATTTATTGTTGCTTTACTATATGAATTGTTGATTTGAGTATTACTCATTCTCCCTATTAATCCCCCAAGAGAGTTCGTTCCTTTTAAAATTGATACGATTGAATGAGAATCATTGATTTGAGTATTTAATGAGTATCCTATTAAACCTCCTACAAAGAATCCACTAGTATTAAGAAGTCCCTCAAAATAACTATTGGAGATAGTTATAATGTCATCATTTGTTCCACTAGTCCATCCTACAAGTCCACCCAGAAAGCTATGTCCTGTAATTGCCCCAGTACTGTAAGAGTTTGTTATTGACCCAGACGAAGATAATTGCCCAACTAGTCCTCCTGCCATTAGGTTTGTAGTTCCACCATTTATATTCATTGTAGAAAAAGAATCTCTTATACTTGATTCCTGTAAGATACCAACCAGTCCACCAAAGTTAGAACCATTTGTATGAGTGGCATTGTTCGTACCTTGAGATGAAGAGTTAATTATTTTTGAGTTTTCTTGTGCATTACCAACTAAACCTCCTACTGTATTTGCTCCATTTACATCTCCAGAAAAAGAACTATTGCTTAGTTCTGTATCTTTCATCAAAGCTGCAATTCCTCCTACTTGAACAGCATTGATCGGATTTGTTTGCGTTGCACTTACACTACCTGATACATGAATATTGTCTAAAATAGAACCTTTTGCAAAACCAACTAATGCACCAGCATTTGTAACACCTGTTATATCAACATTTGTCATTCTCAAGTTTCTTATTTCAGCATTGTCTAAATTAAAAAACATACCTACTCTAAAACCAGTATATGCATCTGTTCCATCAAGAGTAGGTCTATTTATATACAAAGAATCAATCGCATAATCTTTTCCATCCAACTTTCCAGTAAAGGGATAACCTATCATCTCAAAACCTTTACCACCATTCCAATTTACTGTATCACTAGCATCAATATCACTTCCAAGTTCATAATTACCATTTAAAGCTGTATTTATCCATTGAAGTTGATGGACATTATTAATTACAACTTTTCCATTTGTATCAAAAATAACTTTATCAGAAGTATTTTCTGCATTAAAATATACTCCACCATTTATATCGTTGGTATTCTCTATGGTTGCATTAACATATATCTCATCTCCAGCTGTTAATGTAAGTTTTGTTGTATCGGCCCAAATGATATTCTCATTGACTGTTACATCGTTATCTGCTTGAAGCTCTACATCTCCTGAAACTAAAGCATTTTGAATTGCACTTGCACTAACACTAGCTCCTGTTAAACTGCTTCCACCTGTATTTTCTATAATCATATTATCTGGGTCTAACAGCCACTTAGATGCTTCAATAGAAGTTGAAGAAGCTACATTTAGTTCTCGTCCTGAAGTCTCTATAAATCCACCTTTGGCTTTAATAGTCCCATTAATATTTGCAGTACCACCATAGGCAAAAAGTTCTACAAATCCAGTAACCCCATCTAAAGAGTTTGCTTCAATAACACCTTCGTTGTTAACAACACCTTTTAGTAGTTCATCTACTGCATTTGTTGTTAAGTATATTTCTCCACCATCAGCATAAATAGCACCTTTGTTTTCAACTAAAGAATCTAATACACCTTTATTTACTGTTAAATTAACTAGCGAGTTTCCATTTAGATTTATAGTTACCTCTTTTGCACCTACTAATCTTACTGAACCTTTTACTGCTTTTATAGTTCCTTCATTTGAAACAGAATTTGCTAATAAAACAGCATACCCCGAATCAGTAATATCAATTTCACCAAGGTTTATAATAGATTCATTTGATGAACCTGCAAACTTGTAATTTCCTGCATTGAAATCATTATCAGAAAGATTTTTTGTAGTAGCAAGTAAACCAGCAGTATTAATCTTTGCATTCTTGCCAAATAAAACACCATTTGAATTTAAAATCCAAACTTGTCCATTTGCATTAAGAGCTCCATTTATAATAGACTTTTCATTACCAATAACTCTATTTAACGCAATAGAATTAACATTTGGTTGTTTAAAATTTACAACTTCATCAGCAGCAATATTAAACTTATTCCAGTTAATGGAAACTTTGTTTGTGTTTTGAATAATATTTGTAGTTTTGCCACTTTGAGAGATATTTGCACTACCAGAAGTAACAGTTCCACCAGTTGGAGCTGCAAAAGTTAATGTTGAAGAACTTAATAAAGCACTAACAACTAAACTAATTTTCCCACCTTTAAGAATTCTAAATCTAGAATTAAAATCAATTAGTCTTTTCATTTTTTTCCTTTATGACAATGTAGTGAATTATTTGATAATATTATACAAGATAATTGTCGGAAATCTGACGGATTTTTTTTTGTTCATTTTGCTATAATACGGTGGAAAGAAGGAATTTGATTTTTAGATATATAATGGTTTTTAATATTTTATTAATTTCACTTTTTAGAAATAATTTTTTTAATATAGAGATTAATACAAGAGATAAGAACATTGATAATTTTGATTTTTTTACTACAAAAGTAGTGAGAATATAACAATTAAGGAAATTGTAGATATAAACTTTAAAGAAAAATCTTCTAATAATTTTTCTTTAGGCTATGTTCCCTAAGAGCTTTAGAAAAAGTTAAAAATAAAAAATAACAGTCAAAACTCAAAATTTATTTTAACAATAAATGAGCATTTTTATGAAAAATTCAATCTTTATTATTTTGATAAAAAATGGATAAAAAAAGAAAATGGTTTATTCAAACCGATACAAAATCGTGAAATAAAAATGAATAAACTATCTTTTTAACTTTTTTAGTTAAAAGGGAATACACCTATTTGGGTAATTTACAACTATATAATAGCCAAGATTTTTTTTTCAATTAACAAATAAGTATAAATAATTTTATGTCATAAAAATCTTAATATGCTAATAATAAAAGAAGTTTTAATAAGTGATTTTGAACATGGATTTATGAACAAAAAATCAAAGAACTTTAATGCAAAAGCTTTTAAAAAATATAAAGCATATCTAAAAGCTAAGCAATGAAGCTTAGCTTTTTAGATTAAAACTTATAAGTATATTTAGCAGAGATTACATGGTTTGTATAATCACTACCTTCTCCTTGAAAGTTGTAAGAGAAGTTAATATTTGTTAAATCATTAATGTTATTTTCATAACCAATACCAAGGTCATAACTAAATCTACCATTATCAATACCTTCTGTTTCAAAAGATAAACCAGAAGCACCTTGATAAGAAGAAGAAACAATATTATTATCATCTTTTAAATCATAACCAATATTTACATTTCCAAATAAGTTTGAATTTTCATTTAGTTTATAAAATCCAAGAGTTCCTATACCTAGAATAAATTCACTTGAAGTAAATTTATCAACCTCTAAGTTTAAAGCATCAGCTCCACTTTCACTATAATTAGGTGATTTAAAATGTCTATATGTAGTTGATACTAAAGGTTGTAATAGAAGTTTTTCATCAACTCTATAATCTCTAATTAGTTTTAAATCTACAGATGCTACTTTTGAAGTATAATCAGCTTTTGCATTTTTACCCATGAATTCAATACCTCTATTACTAGAAGTATCTTGCCAAGAATAACCAAGTTGATACATAAAATGTGTTTTGTTATCTAAAATAGGAGTATTTCCATAAACAATTAAACTATAAACATCAATATCAGAAGTTTGAGAAACATTGTTTACATCTACATCAGCATTAGTATAGAAGAAACCAAAACCAATTTGTTTGTTTTCAGCATATTCTCCATCAAAACCAAATCCAATACCATAAGTGTCAATATCAAAACCATTAACACCATCTTTATCATCTTGAGAACCTTTAGAACCATAAGGTTTAATCCAAATATTTTTTTCAGATAACATCTCATCCCCAGAGTTAAGACCACCAGCATTTAAGTTTACATTTTGTCTTTGAGAAACAATGTTTGATACGTTGTTAGAGATTTGATTAGAAGCAGTAAAACTAGATGTCGTAGTTTGAGGAGTAGTAGAATCAACTGCATCTGCTACTTGCTTGTTAGAACTAAGATTATTAAGTGCATTAACAACCCCATCCATTTGCTTATAGTTAGCACTACTGTCAATAATGTTTTGTAATGTTACTGCTGCCTTTCCTGCATTTTTATTATCACTTGCTATTGTGTTTCCTACTGTTTGGGCTTGGATACTTTTTAACCATATTGCTCTTATTGATGAATAATTTATACTATAAAATTCAAAATCAAGAAGTGCAGAGTTATCATTTATCTTTACATTGTTTTTAAAATATGTTAATGCTTCATCTGTATTACTTGGGATTACAGCAGTACCACCATAAGCAATCTGACCATTAGTAAAGAAAGCTTGAAAATTTTTACCTGCAGATAAAATACCAGCATTAACTGTATCTGTATAATCAACTGTAACTGTACTATTACCATTGAAATTATAATCATCGAAAGTAAAAATAAACTCATAAGTTGAATTTATTGATGTGTTATATTTAACAAAACTACGGGCAATGTCATAAGAACTATTGTTAGATGCAGTTACTTTTAGATCTTTTACCGTATAACTATCACTATATAAATTTGAAGTAGCTAAGAGGCTACAAGCAAGCAGTGAAAATTTTGTTTTTGTTGTTTTCATTTTTTCCCTTGTGTAATTTTATAAATTATTTAAAACAATTCTATAAAAAAGTTGTCGGAAATCTGACGGATTTTTTTTTGTTCATTTTGCTATAATACGGCTAGGAGAAGGAATTTGATTTTTAGATATATAATGATTTTAAATATTTTATTAATTTCACTTTTTGGAAATAATTTTTTTAATATAGAGATTAA
>JABXII010000028.1 GCA_013373175.1 Campylobacteraceae bacterium
ACTCAAGAAAATGCATCTATTGCAGATACAACTAACAGTATTGCTAAAGAAACAAACAACATCGCTCAAGAAGTTGTTAATAGCGTAAGTAAAAATAACTTTGAAGGTAAAAAATTTAGTTAGAGCTTTGCTCTAACTATCTTCTTATATATCTACCATTGCTTTAAAGAAAATCCCACTTCTTCCTATATTTTCTACATTTACGTGGAATTTTTCATTTATTCTATCATCTTCTATATACTGTTTTTTTATTTCTAAGATTAAAGGCGTAGTCTTACCAGGTATTTTAACTACATCATAAAGTTCACAAAAAAGTGCTGTTTGTGTTGAACTTATCATAGGAGGAAACTCTTCTAAAGTTTTTTCAACTTCAATCTCATATTCAGTAATTTCACTCTGTTCTTTATCTAGCATATTTGCACTAAGCTTTACTTTATCTACATTATCTTTATTTACAAAACAAATAGTTGCTTTTTTATGTTTTAAGATATTTGCTAAACTATCTTTTGGAACACCCTCTTCTTTTTGTCCAATTGCTACAATAAGTGTTGCTGGATTACTTGAAATTGGTATAAAATATGAAAATGGCGCTGCATTTACAACACCTTCATCTTCTGTAACAATCCAAGCAATTGGTCTTGGAACAACAGTATCTGACATGATTTTGTATCTATTTAAATCATTTACATCTTTATAATCAATTATCATTCATATTCCCTTATTTTTAATAATTTTTATCATATAAAAATCTGTTTATAAAGAGCTTAAAAGCAAGGATTTTTATTATCTTAAATTCAATACAATTTGATATAATCCAATAAAAAAAGGTTTAAAAGAATGAATAATGTATTAGATATTTTTAAAGAGATAACAGCCTTAAATAGATGTAGTGGAAACTATGCAGATTTTATTTCTTATATTAAAGAGTTTTCTTCTAAGTATAATTATGAGTGTTTAGTAGATAATTACAACAATATCTTATGTAAAAAAGAAGATTCAAAAGCAACTTTATGCATGCAAAACCATTATGATATTGTTTGTTTAATTGATAATAATATTCCAAAAATTGTTGAAGAAGATGGTTTTTTTAAAGCAGAAAATTCTACTCTTGGTGCAGATAATGGAATTGGATGTTCATACATGTTAAGTCTAATGTCACAAGGATATGATTGTGAGTTTTTATTTACAAGTGATGAGGAGATTGGACTTATTGGAGCTAACAATTTAGAACATAAATTAAACGCAAAATATATGTTAAATATTGATAGTGAAGAAGAAGGTGAAATCTGTATTGGATGTGCAGGAGGAGTTGATATTTTTGGAAAAAATTTCAACAAAGAAATTATAAAAAATAGTGATAACTATGAGTTATATGAAGTAAATATTTCAAATCTTCCAGGTGGTCATAGTGGAGTTAATATTCACGAAAACAGACCAAATGCAATTAAACTATTTGGAGAGCTTGTAAAAGAAAATAGTGGTTTATTGTTAGACATAAATGCAGGAGAAAGAATAAACTCAATCCCTGTAAATGTTAAAGCAATAGTAGCCTTTAAAACTTATCCAAAAGATTTTAATAAAGATTTTGTGTGTATAGAGAAAATAGATACTAAAAGCGAACATCTAACTATTTGGAATAGTGATATTACTAATTTCATTTATACATTTGCCAATGGAGTAAGAGCTTATGATGAAAATTTAAATGTAGTTTTAGACTCTATTAATTTAGCAAAAATCACTACAAATATTGATTGTATTGATATAGAACTAAGTGCAAGGTCAATGGACAATAAAAACTTAGACACTATCAAAAAAGAAACAACTGCCTTACTTGAAAACTTTGGTTTTGAAGTTACAACTGCAGGAAAATATCCTGCTTGGAAACCTGATATAAATGAGTTCACAAATGAGGTTTTAGATATTTATAAAACTTATGATTCTTCTGCTTCACTTGAAGCAATTCATGCAGGACTAGAGTGTGCTATTTTTAAAGATAAATTTCCACATATGAAACTAGCTTCTATAGGTCCAAATATTTTTAATCCCCATTCAAATAAAGAATCTGTTGAAATTAATTCTATTGAAAAATTAGGAAAAATTGTTAAAGAAATAGCTGATAAATTTTAATATTATATATTATAAAAGAGCGAATAATCGCTCTTTTGTTTTACTTTTATTTTTATTATTTAAGATATAATCACGTGAGCAAAAAAGGTGTTAAATGAATAATAAAAATGAACTACTCATTTTAAATATAATAAAATATGGACCCATAGTTTTTATCCTCTCTTTATCTATTATTATTTCTCTTACTTTATATATAAACTACAAAAGTACTTTTATTGAAAAAAAAGAGTTAATGGAAAAAGAGTATATACAAAAAAATAAAACAGATATAAAAAACCAACTTGAAGCTACATATAGATTTATTTTAGAAGAACAAAAAACAACAGAAATCAAACTTAAAGAAAATCTTAAAGAAAGAGTAAATGAAGCTTATAGTATTGCAATGAATATTTACAATGAAAATAAGTATAGAAAAAAACAAGTCGTTGAAAAAATGATAAAAGATGCTCTTAGGAATATTAGATTCAATGATGGAAGAGGATATTTTTTTATTTATTCTTTTGATTATGAATGTATTTTATTACCAGTTGCAAAACAGTTTGAAGGAAAAAACTTTTATAACTTCAAAGATGGTGAGGGAAAATACTTAACTAGAAATATTATAAAAAGTCTTAAAGATAAAAATGAAAGTTTTTTAAAGTGGTCTTACCATAAACCTAATGATATGGAAAATCAATATGAAAAGTTAGGTTTTAATAAAAGATTTGAACCTTATAATTGGTATATAGGAACTGGTGAATATGTAGAAGATTTTGAAGGTGATATTAAAAAAGAAGTTTTACAATATATTGATAATCAACAATTTAATGACAAAAACTATATATTTATTCTTGATTATGATTCTAACTATTTAGCACACAAAAATAAACAACTAATTGGAAGAAATACAATTGATATTTATGACAAAAAAGCCTATAAAATTATTGAAAAGATAATAAATATCGCAAGAAAAGAAGGAACTGCATATTTAGAATATAAACATATTAGACCGAAAACCAATAAAGAAGCTATAAAAACTAGTTATATAAAAGGTTTGCAAAGCTGGCAATGGGCTATGGGTATAGGTTTTTATGAAGAAGATGTTAATAAATTAATTCTTGAGCAAAAAGAGATTTTAGACAAAAAATTTGAAGAAGACCTTTATAACCTTCTTCTTTTATCTTTATCTTTAACTACAATTTTACTTATTCTATCAGTTAGAATATCAAAATTTTTAGAAATAAGATTTTCTAAATATAGAGAACAAATAAAAGAACACTTAGAAGAAATAACTACTCAACAAAATATTTTAGCCCAACAATCAAAGATGGCAGCAATTGGTACAATGATTGGGAACATAGCTCATCAATGGAGACAACCTTTATCTTTAATCTCAACTGCTGCTACAGGAATGAAACTAAAAAAAGAGATTGGTGATTTAAGTGATAAAGAGTTTAATGATGATTTAGAATATATAAATGAATCAACACAGTACTTGTCTAAAACTATTGATGACTTTAGAAATTTCTTTTCTTCAAATAAAATAAAAAAAGAGTTTACTATTGATGAAGCTTTTGATAATACCTTTAACCTTATAAATGCACAATTTAAAAACCATCAAATAGAGATTATTAAAGATATTAAAAATACGCAAATTTATGGAATCCAAACAGAACTTGTACAAGTACTTATAAATATTTTAAATAACTCAAGAGATGAACTGATTAAAATGAAATCAGACAAAAGAAAAATCATCTTTATAAAAACATTTGAAGAAAAAGAGCAATTAATAATTGAAATTTTAGATAATGCAGGTGGAATCGATGAAGAAATACTTGAACATGTATTTGAACCATACTTTACTACTAAAGGGCCTTCTCAAGGAACAGGAATAGGACTTTATATGAGTCAAGAGATTATTGTAAAGCATATGCACGGTCGTATTTTAATGGAAAACTTTACTTATAACTATGAAGATAAAGACTACACGGGTGTTAAAACCACTATAAAGCTAAACATAAATAAATAATTTGTGAATAAGCGTAACTTTTCCCTTAGGGAAAGGAAGTTTATTCGCTTATTTATTCTTTTTAATAAACACATATTCGATATAATTTATTTTAAATTTAATGAAAAGGTTTTGAAAATATGGGAAAAATCACAGAGAAAGATATAATCGATAGTATAGCAGATGCCTGTCAATACATCTCTTTTTACCATCCAGAAGATTTTGTAAAAGGAATGGTAGAAGCATACGAAAAAGAGGAGTCAGAAGCAGCAAAGAATGC
>JABXII010000003.1 GCA_013373175.1 Campylobacteraceae bacterium
AAATTGATGAGCCAATTTTTGTAAAAGATATTGAACAAAAAGTATTAAGCTTAATCAAGCCCACTTATGACAAGTTAGCAAGTGTAAGTGAAAATATTAAAATCGTTGTTGCAACATATTTTGAACACTCAAATGAAGCTACTAAAATATTAGTAAATACTCCTATTTATGCTTTAGCTTTAGATTTTTTATATGGTAAGAAAAATATTGAAAGCTTAAGTATTATTGCAAAAAGTGACAAAAAACTTATTGCAGGAGTAGTTGATGGAAGAAATATTTGGAAAAATGATATTAAAAAAAGTATCTTAACTTTAGAAGAGATTTCTAAAGAAGTAAAAAAAGATAATATTATAGTTTCTTCATCTTGCTCTTTACTTCACACACCTTTTACTTTAAGATATGAAGAAAAAATGAATAAAGAGATTAAATCTTGGCTAAGTTACGCAGAAGAAAAACTTGATGAGATTTATTTAATCACAAAACTATTTTTTAAAGGTCAAAATGCTCTAAATGAGATTGAAGCAAAAGATTTAGAAAAAAATATAGAAGCAAATAAAAGTAGAAAAACTTCAACTGTTATTCACGATGAAAAAGTGAAACAAAGAGTGGAAACTTTTACTAAACTTTCAAGAGAAAAAGATTTTGAGCAAAGAATTAAAATACAAAAAGAGCTTTTAAAGTATGAAGATTTAGCAACAACAACTATTGGTTCTTTTCCTCAAACACCTGAGATTAGAAAAGCAAGAAGAGACTTCAAAAACAATGAAATCTCAAAAGAAGATTATGAAAAACAAATGAAACAATATATTGATGAGTGTATTGCTTTTCAAGAAGAGTGTGGAATTGAAGTTCTAGTTCATGGAGAGCCAGAAAGAAATGACATGGTTGAATACTTTGGAGAACAATTAAACGGTTATGGTTTCTCTCAAAATGGTTGGGTTCAATCATATGGAAGTAGATGCGTAAAACCACCATTTATTTATGGAGATATCTCTAGACCAAAAGCTATGACTGTTGATTGGATTACTTATGCCCAAAGTAAAACAGATAAAATCATGAAAGGTATGTTAACAGGTCCAGTTACTATTTTAAACTGGTCATTTGTTAGAGACGATAAACCAAGAGATGAAGTTTCAAAACAAATTGCTGTTGCTTTAAGTGATGAAATTGATGACTTACAAAAAAGTGGTATTAAAATAATTCAAGTAGATGAAGCAGCATTTAAAGAAGGATACCCTTTAAGACAAGAGAATATTAAAGCTTATGAATCTTGGGCAACAAGAGACTTTAAAATCTCAGTGAGCTCAGCATATCCTCAAACTCAAATTCATACACACATGTGCTATAGTGAATTTAATGATATTATTAAAACTATTGAAGATATGGATGCAGATGTTATATCAATTGAGACTGCAAGAAGTGGAAATGAGTTATTAAAAATATTTAAAGAAGTAGGATACAAACAAGAAGTAGGACCTGGAATTTATGATATTCATTCTCCTAGAATCCCAAGTGTTGAAGAGTTAAAAAAACAAATCAACCTTTTACTTGAAGTTCTTCCTAAAGAGCAATTATGGATAAACCCTGATTGTGGACTTAAAACAAGAAAATGGGAAGAAGTAATTCCAAGTCTAAAAAACATGGTACAAGCAGTAAAAGAAATAAGAGAAGAAAATAGATAGAGCAATATGCTCTATCTAAAAAGAGTTTTTTTATGATTCTAAAAACTGTTTTTAGATAGTATTGCAAGGAAATTAAATGAAAAGAAAAAATATGATTACGTTAGATAATATAAAAGAAGCAAAAGAAAATCTAAAAGATGTAGCACAAAATACACCTTTAACTTTAGCTCCTATCTTAAGTGAAACTTTTAGAAGTGAGATTTATTTTAAAAAAGAGAATCTACAATTAACAGGAAGTTTTAAAGTAAGAGGGGCATATAATAGAATTGCTAATTTACCTCAAGATAAAAAAGACAAAGGTGTAGTTGCAGCAAGTGCTGGAAACCATGCACAGGGTTTAGCTTATGCAGCAAAACAGTTTGGATGTAATGCAACTATCTTTATGCCAGAAGCGACTCCTTTAACAAAAGTAAGTGGTGTTAAATCCCATGGAGCGAATGTTGTTCTTATTGGGGAAAACTTTGATGAAGCATATGCAGCAGCAATGAAATATAAAGAAGAAAATAATGTTGAATTTATCCATCCATTTGCTGATGATGATGTAATTGCTGGACAAGGAACTATTTCTTTAGAAATACTAGAACAAATCCCTGATTTAAAACAGATTGTTGTGCCAATTGGTGGTGGTGGACTAATTTCAGGTATTGCAATTGCTGCAAAAGCTATAAATCCAGATATAAAAGTAATTGGTGTAGTTGCAACAGGTGCAAGAGGTATGAAAGAGTCATATAAATCTCAAACTCCAATTGATAGTGCTAGTGTTAGAACTATTGCAGATGGAATAGCAGTACGTGATGTAACTCCAAAACTATTAGATATCATTATTGATTATGTAGATCACATTGTTGAAGTAACTGATAATGAAATTGCAAATGCAATTTTATTTTTACTTGAAAAACACAAACTTGTGGTTGAAGGTGCTGGTGCTGTTGCAACTGCTGCTATTATGCATGATAAAATCGATAATATAGAAGACTCTAAAGTTTGTGCACTTATTAGTGGTGGAAATATTGATGTAACTATGCTTTCTCAAATTATTGAAAAAGGTTTAGTTAAATCATATAGAAAAATGAATTTAATTATAAAACTTATGGATAAACCAGGTTCATTGACCCATTTAAGTGATATTTTCAAAGATTGTGGTGCAAATATTGTACAAATTGATTATGATAGAGATTCTGTTAAATTAGAGTTTGGCGAAGCTCAAATCACAATATCTGTTGAAACAAAAGGTGAAGAGCACCAAAAAACTATAAGTGAAAAATTGAAACAAAATGGTTATAGATTTAAACAAATTTAGTTTTGTAATTAACATTTATAAAATTTTTAGTAAACAAAATATATAATGTGCGATATATTTTAGTCACAAACGAAAAAAAAGGAAGAAAATGGAAGGAAGATTGTTTACATTCTTGGGTGCGATCGGTGGTCACGGACAAGAGTGGATCATTTTATCACACTTTGTACTAGTAGTTGGAGTAATTTTTTTACTATCTAGAGCTGCAACTAGAAAAATGCAACTTGTTCCAACTGGTACACAAAATGTTTTAGAAGCATACATTCAAGGTGTTGTATCAATGGGTGCAGATACAATGGGAGAAGAAAATGCTAGAAGATATTTACCATTAATTGGTGCTTTAGGTTTAGTAATTTTCATCAGTAATATGACAGGTGTTATTCCAGGTTTTGAATCACCAACAGCTAATATTAACTTCACTTTATCATTAGCGTTAATTGTATTTGTTTACTATAATTACTTAGGTATTAAGAAAAATGGTTTTGTAAACTATTTCAAACATTTTATGGGTCCTATGCCAATCTTAGCTCCATTAATGTTCCCTATTGAAATTATTTCTCACTTATCAAGAATCGTTTCTTTATCATTCAGACTTTTCGGTTCTATTAGAGGTGATGATATGTTCTTAATGGTACTTTTAATGTTAGTACCTTGGTTAGTTCCATTAGCTGGTTTCTTTATGTTAACTGCTTTTGGTTTCTTACAAGCATTTATTTTCATGATTTTAACTTATGTATATATTGCAGGTTCAATCATGATGGAGCACGAAGACCACTAATCTATAATTGGTCTAAGAAGCACAAATTAATTTTCGTAAAACTTGAAAGGGGAAAGAGTTTATACTCTTTCCCCTTTTTTTGTTATATCAAAGGAATAAACAAAATGAGAGAAGATTTGATTAGTTACTTAATAACTGATCCAAAATATTATTCAAATGATTTAATATTATTTAAAAAAAATCTAGAAAAAGCTTTAAAAACAAAAAAGGTTAATATGGCTTGTTTTAGAGACAAGACTTCACAAAACCACAAAGAACTTGCAAAAGTATTTGTAGATACTTGTAAAGAGTTTGAAGTAGAATATATCTTACTTAGTGAACATTATAATCTAGCCTATGAGCTTGGAGCAAATGGAGTACACCTTACTTCTAATCAGTTTGATGATATACAAAAAGCAAAAGACTTAGACCTTTATACAGTTATTTCTTGCCATAACTTTACAGATATAGAGAATGCACAAAAAAAACATATTAATGCAATCACTTACTCTCCTATATTTGATACTCCTAATAAAGGTGAGCCTAAGGGAATATCAAAATTAAGAGAGATTATTAGGTCTTATGAAGACTTAGATGTAATTGCCCTTGGTGGAATTGTAAATGAAGATAATTTAAAACTTATTTCAAAAACTAAAGCCTATGGCTTTGCTTCAATTAGGTATTTTATTTAAACCTTTTTAAGCTTAGCCATATCTTCATTTAAATAGACAATATAAGTATAAACTTCCTCAGAAGCCAAGATATTTTTTATTGCTTCTTTATAATAACTTACTTGATAAATATGTTCTTCTAATTCAGCTTTAGTTGTTTTATAATCAAAGATAAAATACTTATTATCTTTTTCAACAAGTAAGTCAATAATCCTTAACTCATTTTTATAAATCAAAGATTGTTCTTTACTAAAATTACCCTCTTTTACTAAAGATATAAATTCACTATTTAATAAAAGATTGTGAATTCTATTTTTAATATTTTCTATATCATTATCATCTAAATAGTTTGAATATCTATTTTTCACAAGATTGATACTCATATTTAATGAACTTTCATCAAAACTATTCATCATCTCTAAGCAATAGTGTGTTGCAATACCAAAATATTTAGCATGTAAAGTATATTCGTCTTCATCATTTTCTACACTAATTGGTTTATCTTGTTTTCCTAAATCAAGTGCTTGATAAGATACTTTAGTAACTTTATCATAGTTTTTAGTTTTGTTCTCACTTACAACTATTTGCCCTAGAATATTTGGTTTTAAATCCAATAAATCAAATACTGATTTTTCTGTTTTTTTAAATATAATCATATTCTTTTTTGCTCTTGTCATAGCAACATACAAAATATTTAGTTCATCTTCAAACTCTAAAGACTTCTCTTTTTTTAAAGCCTCTTTATACTCAATACTATAATTATCTAAGCCACCAATTTTATAATAAATATTTTTTAAATTAACATCATCATACTCAAATAATAAAGAGTCTCTATTAGGTACTTTTTGTTTTATTCTATCAAGAAGTAAAACTGTATGAAACTCTAAACCTTTTGATTTAAAAATTGTAAGAATCTGTAGACCTATTTGTTCTGAGTTTTCTATTGAAGCATCTAATTCATCAATCTCATATACAAAGTCAACAATATTTTTATATGAAGAACAAAGTTCTACAAATTTAATAACATTGTCATCAGTTACATTTAGAGTTTGCGCAATTTTTAATACTGATTCTTGCACACTTTTATATTTTAAATCAATATCTAAAGTAAAAGGAGTTTCAGGTTTCTTTCCTATAATTGCATTTAAATTTTCTTTATAAATTTTCTCTTTAAAATATAGATATTTTATTGCATTTATTACAGCTTTTACATTCTCTTGATTTATTAGTTTAGATGTCATTTCAGTGCTAATTTTTAAACTTGGAAACATCTTTTTTAAATATGAATATAGATTTAGTACATCATCATTTGTATAAGTTAATATTGCAATATCGTTACTATTAACTCCCTTTTGCATAAGCTCAGATATTTTTTTAGCTATATTTTCATATTTCTCTTCTTGAAGTAAAGCCTCATCTTCTACTACTTCCACATATCCATCTTTATGAATAGGCACTTGGTCATGATACTCATATGAAGATAACTTATTAAAAGAATCATTTACATAATTAACCACTTGTTCACATGACCTATAATTTGTATTTAAAACCTCAACATTTATCATAGGATTGGTGTTTAGAACATAATCAAAGAGTTCTCTTTTCCCACCTCTAAATCTATAAATTGATTGTTTTGTATCTCCCACATAAAAGAAGGTTTTAAATTCAGAACTTGAAAGTATCTCTTCTATTAAAGGTTGTAAGATTTTATATTGTAAAAGAGAAGTATCTTGGAACTCATCTATTAAAATATGAGAGAAATTAGAATCTAATCTAAAATATAAAAACTCTTTATCAATCTTAGTACTTAATAACTCATAACAGATATTTGAGATATCATCAAAGTGCAGATAATTTTTTGAACTATTATATTTTCTTTTATAGTCTTTAAAAAGATGATATAACTCAAATAATCTACTTAATGAAAAAGCAGACCTTAATTTATAGTAATTACCTACTTGTTCTTTTGTTTTAGCAAAATATTGTTCCAATGTTTCATTAGCACACTTTTTAAAATAAGAATATTCCCCTGCACTATTTTTCTCTAGCCATTTTTTTGAAATTAGTTCCTCAAAAGTTTCATAATCAACAGCTTTAATAGCACTATTTGATGCATTTGGGCAGTTTTGAATAAACTCTTTTATCTTTAAACCTTCCGTTAAAGCCTCTTTTTTCTGTATTTCTATAAGAGATAAATCAATATTTATAACATCAAGTGTTTCGCCTTTTTCAAAAATATTTTTAAATATTTCAAAAATAGAATTATATTTTTTATTTTCAAAGAGTGAGAAGTCTATTAATTTATCAAAGTTATCAATATCTAAAGATTGTAAAAACTTACTACTTAGTTTTTCAACATCATCTTCTTTGATTTCAAAATCATCATTAATACCTGCATAGCCACTAAACTCTCTTAAAATTTTATTCACAAATTTATCTATTGTAAAAATAGATAAAGAGGCATTAGAAAAGATATCTACAAGGTTTTCTTTTCTACTTAATATTTCTTCTTTTGAAAATCCAGATTGAGTTTGTATTGCACTTAAGTACCCTTCATCTTCACCTAAAGTTAAAAGTGTTTTATATATTCTTTCACTCATTTCATTTGCAGCTTTATTTGTAAATGTAAGAGTTAATATCTCTTTAGGAGTTGCACCTTTTAATAATAATGTTATATATCTTACTGTCAATGCAAAAGTTTTTCCACTTCCCGCACTTGCTTTTAATGCTAAATATTTTTTCATAAATGAATAATACAAAAATAATCATTTATATCTATATAACTATAAGTTTTTTTATAATTATATAGATATAATATATTTAAAGATTATTATCAAGAAAGAAATTAATCAATGCAAACAAAAAATAAGATTATTCTCCTAGTTATTTCAATCATCTCTTTTACATTTTTTCTAATTACTATTGACATGATATATAATTTTAGAAACTACGGTATTAAATCAATTGATGACAAAGCAAAAGCTATTGCAAAAACAGTAGAACACTCATTAACATCACAAATGGTAAGTGGTGTTATTGATGATAGAGAACTTTTTTTAAGTCAATTAAAAAATATCCCAAATATTGATAAAATATGGCTAAGTAGAGGTCAAAAAGTAATTGACATGTATGGAAAAGGCTTTAACAATGAAATCCCAAGAGATGAAGTTGATAAACAAGTATTAAAAACAGGGGAAACAAAAAAGATTGTAAATGATAAACTTTTTTCTCAAAGTACTTATAGAATTACCATTCCATATAATGCTACAAATAAAGGCAAAATAAATTGTATGTCATGTCACACTAATGCCCAAGAAGGTGACACTTTAGGTGCAATTTCAATTGAAATGTCAATTGATGATTCTAAGCAAATTGGAATTAGAACTATTACTGATACACTATTAATTGCATCTGTATTAATGGTAGTAATTATAATATTACTGAACCTTATTATTTCTCCTTTCTTATCACTATTTGATTCAATTAAAAGAGTAATGAACAAAGCCCAACAAGGTGACTACTCATATAGAATTCAAAATCCAAAAGGTAAAGAAGCAAAAGATGTTGCTTTATGGATTAATGGATTACTTGAAAAACTTGAAATCACACTTGAAGCAATTGATTCAAAAATATCAATATTCTTATCTGAACATCATAAAGTTACAGATAAAGACCATTTAATCAATGTAAAAAATACAGTTGATAGATTATCAGATGTATATAAATTTAGAAAAACAATTGAATATGATGAAACTATTGATGATGTATATAATAGACTTGCTGAAGTTTTAAAAATAAAAATAGGAATCACCAAATTTAACTTCTTTGAAGTAAGTACACTTACAAATGAAATTAATCTAGTGCATAGTGAAGCAAAAGTTATTTGTAATATTATTGAAGAAGGTTGTAGAGCAGATAGAACAAATACTACCATTGATTCTACGCAGTTTAGAAATATATGTTCTTCGTGTACTTCATGCGAAAAAACAAATTATTTCTGTGTTCCTTATGCAATATCAAATGAACTAGATTTAATTGTTTCTATTTATACTGATACTGTTAATCAAACAATTGAAGTAAGAGAAATGATTCCTTATATTCAAGATTATGTAGATGCAGCTAAAACTGTAATTATAAGTAAAAAACTAATGAATATCTTAGAACATAATGCACAAACTGATGCATTAACAGGATTAAAAAATAGAAAATATTTAGAGGATGCAATTCCAAATATCACTTCACAAACTAAACGTTCTGGAATAGCTTATGGGGTTTTACTTTTAGACATAGACTTCTTTAAAATGGTAAATGATACTTATGGTCATGATATTGGCGATAATGCCATAAAAATAGTTTCGCAAACACTAAATGAAAATATTAGAGAATCTGATACTGCTGTAAGATATGGTGGAGAAGAGTTTATTGTTTTACTATATAATTGTGATGAAAAAGGTGCAATGAATGTTGCAGAAAAGATAAGAGAAAATTTTGCTAAAAAAGAGATTCCAACAGGTGGAACTACAATCTTACAAAAAACTATGAGTATCGGTGTTTCAATGTTCCCTGAAGATACAGAAGATTTAGAAGAAGCAATCAAATACTCTGACCTTGCACTATATAAAGCTAAAAATAGTGGTAGAAATAAAGTAATTAGATTCAATAAGAGTTTCCTATAAAATTAAAACCTTAAGATTATTTTAGGTAAAATAATTGCCTTAAAAATAATAATGTTAGGGAACTTCTATGCAAAAAAAACAACATAAGGTACAAACCCTTCTTGATGCAATACCTCATATTAAAAAATTCTATGGAAAGACTATTGTTATTAAATATGGTGGTTCAGCACAAACAAGTCCTGAATTAAAAGAAAAATTTGCAGAAGATATCGTTCTTCTATCTCTTGTAGGAATTAAGCCAGTTATTGTACATGGTGGTGGAGCTAGAATTTCTGAACTTCTTGATAAATTAGAAATACACTCAGAGTTCATTGATGGACATAGAGTAACATCAGAAGAGACTATGAGAGTAGTTGAAATGGTACTTAGTGGTGAAATTAATAAAAATATTACTTCACTTTTAAATCATCACGGTGCAAAAGCAATTGGTATTTCAGGAAAAGATTCTGCAATTATAAAAGCTACACCAAAAGAAAATGGAAAGTTTGGATATACAGGTGTTATTACTGAAATAAATGGCACTTTAATTAACAATCTTATTAAAGAGGGATTCATTCCTGTTATTGCACCTATTGCAGATAGTGCAAAACCAAATCACCCAGGATACAATATCAATGCTGACGTTGCGGCTTCTAAAGTAGCTCAAGCAATTGGAGCTCAAAAAGTTCTATTTTTAACTGATACAATTGGTGTTTTAGATAAACAAGGAGAACTTTTAAACTCTTTAGATAAAAGTGATGTTGATGGATACAAAGCAGATGGAACAATTGCAGGGGGAATGATTCCTAAAGTTGATTCATGCATAGATGCAATTTATAATGGGGTTAACAAAGCCCACATTATTGATGGAAGGGTTGAGCATTCAATTTTATTAGAACTATTTACTAGTGATGGAATTGGTACGCAATTTCTTAGGAAAGACAATCCCAATAATGGTATAGATATGGAAAGATTATTAAACGATGAAGAATAAGGAAATATAATGAATTTTATTGAAACAAGAGGGAATGATGGTATTAAACCACAAGAAGTTAGCTTCTCAGATGCAATCTTAAGTCCAAGTGCGTCTTTTGGTGGATTATATGTACCAAAACAGCTACCAAAATTAGAAGATAATTTTTTACAAAATCATATTAACTCTTCATATAAAGAGCTTGCATATGATATTTTAAAAGCATTTGAAATTGATATTGAAGAAGAGGAAATCAAAAAAGCACTTGATCTTTATGATAACTTTGATGATGCAGCAAACCCTTGCCCAGTAGTAAAAGTAAAAGATGATTTATTTGTGCATGAACAATATCATGGACCAACAAGAGCATTCAAAGATATGGCTTTACAACCTTTTGGTTCAATTCTTTCTTCTATTGCTAAAAAAAGAGATGAAAAATATTTAATCCTTGCAGCAACTTCAGGAGACACAGGTCCAGCAGCACTTGATACATTTAAAAATAAAGAGAATATTCAAATTGCTTGTATGTATCCAGATGGTGGGACATCAGATGTTCAAAGACTTCAAATGGTATGTGAAGACGGAGTTAACCAAAAAGTTATTGGGATTAAAGGTAACTTTGATGATGCACAAACTGCATTAAAAAACCTTCTTAGTTCACAGTCTTTTAAAGATGAATTAGAAAATGATGGTATCAAACTAAGTGCAGCAAATTCAGTAAATTTTGGAAGAATTATCTTCCAAATTATTTACCACTTCTGGTCATATATCCAACTTCTTAAACAAGAAGAAATCAAATTTGGAGAAAAAATCTATTTAGTTGTTCCTTCTGGTAATTTTGGAAATGTACTTGGTGGATTCTATGCAAAACATATGGGTGTACCAATTGAAAAACTTTTAGTTGCTTCAAATGAAAACAATATCTTAACTGAATGGATTAATACAGGTATTTACGATATTAGAGACAAAGAACTAGTTCTTACAAATTCTCCAGCAATGGATATTTTAAAATCTTCAAATATTGAAAGAGTTATGTTCTCTTTATTTGGAGCACAAAGAACAAAAGAACTATTTGATAACTTAAATGACAATAATATCTTCACACTAACAAAAGATGAAACAAAACTTTTACAAGAAGAGTTTTCTGCTATCAATTCTGATGATGCATATGGTGCAAAAATCATAAAATCATACTTAGATGATGGATATTTAATGGATCCTCATACTGCTACTTGTATAAAAGCATATGAAAACTTAAGAAATGAAAATCTAAAAACTGTAATTTATTCAACTGCTGAGTGGACAAAGTTCTCTCCTACTGTATTAAATGCTTTAAAAGAAGACAATAAAACTTATCCTGATAAAGAAGCATTAGAAGAAATATCTTCAAAATATAATGCTAATTTACCTCAATCAATCTCAGCTCTTTTTGAATCAAAAATCAACCATAATACTGTTATTGAAAAAGAAGATATTGAGCAAGAAATAGTAAAATTTATTAGAAAGTAATATAAAAATAATAAGTATACCTTATAATTCTAGTGTGTAGTTTAACTACACACTTCTCAATAAATCCCCTCTTTTTGACCACAATCATAATTTTTTAAGAAAATTAACTATATAATGTGTAGATTTAATTTTAAAATAAGGAAGCTAAATGTCTAACGATACAAATAGACGGGATTTTCTAGGTTATACATTTGCAGCTGTTGCGGCAGTTGGTGGAGCTGCCTCGCTTGTTGGTATGAAACGAGCGTGGGATCCATTACCAAGTGTATTAGCTAGTGGGTTCACGAATGTTGAACTTAGTGGAATAAAAGCTGGTGAACCAATCACAGTAATGTGGAGAGGTAAACCTATTTTTGTTCTTAAAAAGACTGCAGAGATGGAATCATCTGAAAGAGACTTAATTGTTGGTGAAGATAGATATACTGTTGCAATCGGTCTTTGTACTCACTTAGGTTGTATTCCAGCATGGAAAAAAACTCAGTGGAAATGTGCATGTCACGGTGGTGAGTTTAATGCAAGTGGTAAACAAACTTTTGGACCTCCTCCAAGACCTCTTGATTTACCTCCATTCGCAGTTAAAGGTTCTGAACTTGTTCTTGGTGAAGAAGGACCTGAATACAAAAAAATCGCTGGCGCGATGGCTACGGCATAAGGAGTAGTTTATGGCAAAATTTGAAAAAGCTAACTCTGTAGGTGAGTGGTTAGACCAAAGACTTAATACTACAGCATTAACTAAAGTTTTAATGACTGAGTATTGGATTCCAAAAGATATTAACTTCTTATGGGCAATGGGTGTTCTTTTAGCAGTTACGTTTAAAATTCTTATAATCTCAGGTTTATTCCTAATGATGTATTATAAACCAGATGTAAACTTAGCATTTGATTCTGTAAACTACACAATCATGCAAGAAGTTGCTTATGGTTGGCTATTTAGACATATGCATGGTGTTGCAGCTTCTGTTGTATTCTTAATTATCTATATTCACATGTTTACTGGAATCTATTATGGTTCTTATAAGCAAGGTAGAGAAATGATTTGGATTTCTGGTATGTTATTATTTATGACATTCTCAGCTGCTGGATTCTCTGGATATATGTTACCATGGGGACAAATGTCTTACTGGGCTGCAATGGTTATTACAAACTTATTTGGTGGTGTTCCTGTTATTGGTGATGCATTAGTTGTATGGATTAGAGGTGACTTTAACGTTGCTGATGCTACATTAACAAGATTCTTCATGTTACACGTATTCTTATTACCAATTGTTATTATGGGTATTATTGGATTACACTTCTATACATTAAGAATTCCTCACGTTAATAACCAAGAGGGTGCAGATATTGATTATGATGCAGAAGCAGAAAAATATTTATCTGGAAATAAAAAAGAAGCAAAAGTTATTCCTTTCTGGCCAATCTTTATTTCTAAAGACTTTGCTATTTTAGGTATTTTCTTAATTTTCTATTTCTACTTAGTATTCTTCCACTATAACTTTGCAATGGACCCAGTTAACTTCGATCCTGCTGATAACATGGTAACTCCTGCGCATATTTATCCAGAGTGGTATTTCTTATGGTCATATGAAGTATTAAGAGGGTTCTTCTTTGATGTTGGTCCTATTAAAGCATTTGATATTGGTTTAGCAGCATTTGGTTTTGCAAATGTTATTTTCTTAGTATTACCATGGTTAGATAGAGATCCTGCAATTTTACCAGCTCACAAAAGACCTGGATTTAGAGTATGGTTCTGGATTTTAATGGTTGACTTAATTGTATTAACTGTTTATGGTAAATTACCACCAACAGGTATTAATGCTTGGGTTGGATTTGCTGCAGCTACACTATTTATTTTATTATTTGTAGCATTACCATTTATTACGAAATCAGATGCTAAAAAGAGAGGTGCATAATGAGAGAATTAAAAATTTTAGCAGTTGTAGTAGCATTAACTCTTGTTACTTACTGGGGTGTTGAGCCATTCGCTCACTCTCAGATGCATCCACATGTAGCAGATGCGGATTACGAATTCACTGATGTAAAAGAAGATGTAAAAGATGTTGATTCTTTAATTGGAAATGCTCAAAATGGTGCAGGATTAGTACAAGCAAACTGTACAGCTTGTCACTCTATTGAGAAAGAAGGTTTCCCTCAATTAATGGATGATGTTAGCGCTGCTGCTGCTTATGGTGTTGTTCCACCAGATTTATCTTCTGCTGGTAAAATTTATAATGCAGATTATTTAGCTGCATTTATAAAAAACCCAGTTAAAGCTTCTAAAGTAGAACACAAATTCCAAGATGGAAGAGTTCATCCAATGCCAGCTTATGGTTGGATGCAACCACAAGAGATTGCAGATATGGTAGCATATTTAAAATCTATTGCTCCTACTGAAATGAGTAATAAAGAAGTATTTGTTGATGCTTGTCAAAGATGTCATGGTATTAAATATGGAGATATGAAAGGTGGTTCTATGGCTGCTAAAACTCCAAATGAAAATATCAAAGCATATATGGGTAAACTTCCTCCAGATTTATCACAATATATTAGATCAAGAGGTGAGCACTACCTGCATACATTTATTAATGATCCTCAAAAACACTTAGAGGGTACAGCTATGCCTAGAGTTGGATTAACTGAAGAAGCACAAGATCAAGTGATTGCATATATGGAAGAAGTTGGTGATTCTAAAAAAGCTGAAAGAGAAGCTTTAGGACCTAAATTCTTAATATATCTAGTTATTTTCGCAATTTTCGCTTGGTTATGGAAAGCAAGTAAATGGAGAGAAGTTCACTAAGAACTTCTTTCTTTAATAAACTCATAGGAGAGGCTTAATGAAATTATTAAAAATTTTAGCAGCAGTAGCACTTACAGTAAGTATTTCTTCTGCTCAAGATGTTATGCAAAAATCAATGAATATCATGGAAGAAGGTATGAGTGAGATTCAAAAAGGTTTTTTAAATAACTCTGTAGAACTAATTAAAAGTGGTACAAGCAAAGTTATTGAAGGTAATAAACTTTTTTCTGATAAAAAAGTAATTGCTCAATATTTACCTGAGCATAAAAAACATATGGTAAATATTGCAGAAAACGCAGCTCAAAGAATTAAACTTGATGCTAACGTTTTAGAATTAAATCTAGATAACAAAGCATACATTGATGCAGCAAATGCATATTCAGATATGATGAATGCATGTGCTAGATGTCACTCAATTGTTAGATCTTGGTAATTTAAAATAAAAAGATAAACTTAATAGTTTATCTTTTTATTAAACTTTAAATAATAACTTTAGATACTGCACTAATAGCAGCTGTTTCACTTCTTAAAATCAAATTCGAATTAAATCCAACTATTTTACTAGAATCAAATTTTTCTCTTTCTTCTTTTGAAAAGCCACCTTCGCATCCTAATAATAAAGTTTCAATTTTATCTTTTTTAGTTTCAATATTTTGTTGTGAAAAATCTAATAAATGTACATTTTTATTTGAAGATAAAAACTCATCTAAACAATTACAAATTTCAAGTTTTATAATAGAACTTCTTCCACACTGAGAAGAAGAGTTAAGCAAAATTTTTTCTAATTTTTCAAGATTTATTTTAAAGTTTTTTTGTGAATATTCACAATATATAAATGTAATCTTTTCTAACCCTAATTCATTTAAAGAAGCAATATTCTTTTCAACTGTTTTAGGATCAACAACACACCAACCTAGGTGCAACTTTTTATTGTTTTCAACAATCTTTTCTTCAAAAGATACAAGCTGTAATCTTGCATCTTTTCTATTTATTTCAATAACTTTATAAAGATAGATATTTTTATCATCTAAATTTCTAAAATATATTTCATCTTCTATTTTATGACGTCTTGCTTTAAATAGATATTTATAAGTTTCATTATCAACACTTAAAAACTCTTGTGAAGCTTCTTGATGATAAGTAAATTGCATCTAAAATATCTTTGAAATTATATATACTGAAATTAAAACAGCTATTTCAATAGTATATATTTTTTTAGCATATACCATAAACTCTTCTTGTAACTTTGTATCTGTTGTTTTAATAACTCTCATTTTTTTATATCTTTTTATTTCAATTACCAATAAAAATATTGATGCTGCAATCATAATAACAACAGTAAATGAAAAGTGTTGAGCATAGGCAGATACAATTGCACCTGTATACATTACAATTGCATTTGTAAGATGATATAAAGGAGTCATTATCTTTAATCTTTTTGCTAAGGGGACAAACTTTTTTGCAGTTGATACTGAATATAAATTGAATAGCATTACTGCTAAAAAGAAATATACTGCAAATACGTGTGTGACTACGGCATCACTCATTAATTCCATGTTAAACTCACTTTTAAAAAATTTGGGTATTATAGCTTAATTGTCATAAGGTATTAGTAAAAAAGGATCTCCATGGCATTAAGCGTAAATAATGCATTAAAAATAATCTCAGAATTACCAGTAAATCCAAAGTTAGAAATCATTCCAATTGAAGAATCAATTAATAGAATCTGTGCCCAAAACATAAAAGCAAAACTTGCACTGCCTAGATTTAATAACTCTGCAATGGACGGCTATGGCTTCAAACTTGAAGATATAGAAAAACAACTTAAAGTTATAGATACAGTTTTTGCAGGGGACAATAAAGATATAACCCTTGAAGAAGCATGCTGTATCAAAATCATGACAGGAGCTGTTGTTCCAGATGATGTTAATGTTATAGTTCCTAAAGAAAACTGCAAAGTCTTAGAAAATGGAAATATTCTTGTAGAAGATAAAACCTTAAAAGAGTATTCACATATAAGATTTGTAGGCGAAGATGTTAATATTGCAGATAAAATATTAAGTAAAGGGGATGAAATAAACTTTGCTAATGTAACTTTACTTAGTTCACAAGGAATTTCATATATTAATGTTTATAGAAGACCAAAAGTAGTTGTTTTTTCAAGTGGTGAAGAGTTAAAGCTTCATTATGAAAAAATAGAAGACCACCAAATATATAACTCTAATACCCCTACTTTTTTAACAAGATGCAAAGAGCTTAACTGTGATGTAACATTTATTGGACAAGCTAGAGATTCAATTGAATCCCTTGAAGAGTTAATAACAAACTCTCTTGATGCAGATTTAATTATCACATCAGGTGGTGTTTCAGTTGGAGATGCAGACTTTACAAATGAAGCATTTTTAAATTTAGGCTTTGAAGAAATATTCAAAGGCATAGAGATAAAACCAGGAAAACCAACAATTTTTGGAAAAATACAAAATACTTATATTTTAAATTTACCAGGTAACCCTCTTGCTTCAGCTTTAATTTTTGAACTTTTTGGAAAAGTTCTAGTTCAAAAACTATTAGGTTCTAATTTAATACATCATAGAACAATAAATGGGAAATTAGGAACTACTTTAAAAAATAAAAAAGGAAGAATTACTATAATTCCAGGTTTATTTGATGGAGAGTATTTCTTTCCAGAAGACAAAAGACTTCCAGGAATGGTATCAACTTTAAGTAAAAGTAACTGCATGATAGCTCTTAGTGAAGATATTTCATCTTTAGAAAAAGAAGCAGAAGTTAAACTTTTACCAATAAATTGGAAGTTTTTTAGAAAAGATTATAAGGATTTTTTAACATATGAATAGCAAAACAAAAAAAGCAGTTTGTATTTTAAGTGGAGGAATGGACTCTACTTTAGCTTCATATATAGCGAAAAATGATGGATATGAAATTATTGCAGTTCATTTTAATTATGGGCAAAGAACTGAAAAAAGAGAACTTCAAGCTTTTAGAGATATTTGTGAAGATTTAGAAATTAAAGAAAAATACGAAATTGATATTCCTTTCTTCACTCAAATTGGAGCAAGTGCTCTTACTGATAATAGTATTGATATTCCAACTGATGGAGTAGAAGAAGGCGTTCCTGTAACTTATGTACCTTTTAGAAATGGGATTTTCCTTTCTATTGCAAGTGCTATAGCAGAAAAAGAAGAAGCAAGTGCTTTATATATTGGTGTAGTGGAAGAAGATAGTTCTGGTTATCCAGATTGTACTGATGAGTTTATTTCAAAAATGACTAGTGCTATTAATCAAGGAACAAAAGAGTCTACTAAAATAGAGATAAAAACGCCTCTTGTTCATCTAATGAAAGATGAAATTGTAAAAAAATCTTTAGAATTGGATGTACCATTAAAACATACTTGGTCTTGCTACAAAGAAGAAGAAGCTGCTTGTGGAGTATGTGATTCATGTAGATTAAGATTAAATGGGTTTAAAAAAGCTAATGCAACTGACCCAATAAAGTACAAGGGATAAATTTTGACTTGGAAAATTTCAAAATCATTTGATTTTTGTTATGGACATAGGGTTTGGTCTCAAACTTTAGATAGTGAGTACTCACTTGACCCTTGTTTAAAATGTAGGCACTTACATGGACATCAAGGTAAAATTGTAATCTTTTTAGAAGCTCAAAAATTAAAAGATGGAATGGTTACAGACTTTAAACACTTAAATTGGTTTAAACAATTTTTAGATGATGTATTGGACCATAAATTTATTCTTGATATAAATGATCCCCTTTACCCTACTTTGCTTCCTCATATAAAAAAAGAGGATTTAATCCATTTTGAAGAGGGTTATTATATTCCAGATATGAATAAAATCAAAGATGAAGAGACTCATATTAAAGAGATGTATGAAGGGTATGTTATAGTTGATTTTGTACCTACAAGTGAGAACTTATCTGCTTGGTTTTTAGAAATTGCAAGTAAAAAAATGCAAAATCTTGGAGTAAAAGTTTCAAGTGTAGAGTTTGCAGAAACTCCAAAAAGCAAAAGTCATGTCTTTGCTTGAAGTTAATGAAATCTTTGGTCCAACTATTCAAGGTGAAGGGAAATTAGTTGGAACACCTTCTATTTTTATAAGGTTTGGAAAGTGCAACTTTAAATGTGAAGGTTTTAATGTAGAATACGAAACTCCAAGTGGTGTAAAAAAATGTTCATGTGATTCATATTATGCAGTTGATATGGCATTTAAAGACCAATGGCAAAAAATGACTGCGCAAGATGTAATAAATGATGTTTTACAACTTGAACCAAACTATAAAATTGATATTGTTATTACTGGTGGAGAACCACTTTTATACTGGAAAAATGAAGAGTTTCAAAAACTATTAAAATATTATGTGCAGAATAATTATAAAGTAACTATTGAAACTAATGGCTCACTAAATATAGATTTAAATGAAATTTATCAGAAACAAATACTATTTTCTATGAGTGTGAAATTATCAAATTCACTAGAACCTTTAAAGAAAAGAATCAACATAAATACACTTACAAAAATCATTAATGAAACAGATGGTTCATACTTAAAGTTTGTAATAGATGAAGGCTTTAAAGAACAAGCTAGTTATGAGATAAAAGAGCTTATAGCCCAACTTCCTAAAGTGGATGTTTTCTTAATGCCTATGGGTGATACAGCTAAACAAATAAATGAAAATAGTGAGGCAGTTATTAACTTAGCAATTGAAAATGGATATAAGTATTGTGATAGACTTCATATAAGAGTTTGGGACAATAAAAGAGGTGTTTAAAATATTTTAGATATAATCGTCGTTCAATATTAAAGAACAATTCGTTGTTCCCTTTTAATTGGGGAACAATTAAAAGGACATATTTATGAATTTTACAGGTTCTAATGTATTAGTTACAGGTGCTAGTAGAGGAATTGGAGCAGAAATTGCAAAAACTCTTGCAAGTTTTGGTTTAAAGGTTTGGATTAACTATAGAAGTGGAGCCGAAGCTGCTGAAAAAATCAAAGAAGAGATTGAAACTGCTGGTGGAAAAGCTGCAATTGTTAAAGCAGATGTAACAAAAGAAGATGAATTTACTGCTGCAATTAAAACAATTGTTGATGCAGATGGAGAACTTTCATATTTAGTTAATAATGCAGGTATCACAAAAGATAAATTAGCATTAAGAATGTCAGTTGAAGATTTCAATGACGTTATTGCTGCAAACTTAACATCTGCATTTATTGGTTGTAAAGGTGCTTTAAAAGCTATGGGTAAAAAGAAGTTTGGTTCTATTGTTAATATCTCTTCAATTGTTGGTGAGATGGGTAACCCGGGACAAACTAATTATTCAGCTTCTAAAGGTGGATTAAATGCGATGACTAAATCTTTTGCTAAAGAAGCAGCTGCTAGAGGTATTAGATACAATGCTGTAACTCCAGGGTTTATTCAAACAGATATGACTGATGAATTAAAAGATGAAGTTAAAGCTGAATATGAGAGAAATATTCCATTAAGTAGATTTGGTCAACCAAAAGAAATAGCGGATGCAGTAGCATTTTTGTTAAGTGATCACTCATCGTATATTACGGGTGAAATACTAAAAGTAAATGGTGGATTATACGTTTAAAAAAGATTTATTAAATCTTTTTATGGTATAATTTGGCGATAATTTTAAAAAAGGAAAAGAATATGGCATTATTTGATGATGTAAAAGAAGTAGTAGTTGAGCAACTAGATTGTGATCCTGCAGAAGTTAAAGAAGAGTCTAAATTTATTGAAGATTTAGGTGCTGACTCATTAGACGTTGTTGAATTAGTTATGGCGTTAGAAGAGAAGTTCGATATCGAGATTCCAGACGAAGATGCAGAGGGTATCTTAACTGTTGCTGATGCTATCAAATACATCGAAGATAACGCGTAATTAATACGCTATTCTTATAACTTAAGCCAGTATTTTATACTGGCTTTTTTTTAATATTTTTTATTTTAATTGTTGAATTTTTAATAATTATTTTAAGAATTGAATTATTTAAATACTTATTTTTGGAGCATATTTAATGAAAAGAGTTGTTATAACAGGTTTAGGAACAATTAATTCAGTAGGTCATAATGTAGAGGATTCTTTCAAAGCCGTAGTTGACGGGAAATGTGGAATCAATGAGATTACACTTTTTGATGCTAGTGAATATTCTGTTCAATTTGCAGGAGAGGTTAAAGATTTTGACCCAACTACTGTAATGGATAAAAAAGAAGTTAAAAAAGCTGATAGATTTATTCAATTAGGAATAAAAGCAGCTTATGAAGCGATGGATGATGCAGGATACATCAGTGCGGAAGATAAAAGAGTTAATGAATCTATTTCTGAAAGATTTGGAGTTATTTCAGCTTCAGGAATCGGTGGATTATCAACAATTGAGAAAAACTCAGTAACTTGTGCTAACAGAGGACCAAAAAGAATTTCACCATTCTTTATTCCTTCTTCATTAGTAAATATGTTAGGTGGATTTATTTCAATTGAGCATGGACTAAAAGGTCCTTCATTATCTCACGTAACAGCTTGTGCAGCTTCAACACACGCTTTAGCTGATGCAGTTAAAACTATTGCAACAAATGGTGCCGATAGAGTACTAGTTGTTGGTGCTGAAAGTGCTATTTGTGGTGCTGGAATTGGTGGATTTGCTGCAATGAAAGCATTATCAACAAGAAATGATGACCCACAAAGTGCTTCAAGACCATTTGATAAAGATAGAGATGGATTTGTTATGGGTGAAGGTGCTGGTGCACTTGTACTTGAAACATTAGAGTCAGCACAAGAAAGAGGTGCTAAAATCTATTGTGAAGTAATTGGATTTGGTGAGTCTGCTGATGCAAACCACATTACAGCTCCTGTTATGGATGGTCCATTAAGATCAATGAAAGCTGCTTTAGCAATGGCAAAAGCACACACTGGTGAAGACATTAAAATTGATTATATCAATGCTCATGGTACTTCTACACCTGTTGGAGATGTAAATGAGTCAAAAGCTATTGTTGAGTTATTTGATGGACTTGAAAATTGTCCTCCTGTAACTTCTACAAAAGGTCAAGTTGGTCACTGTTTAGGTGCTGCTGGTGCAATTGAAGCAATTTTCACAATTAAAGCATTAAATGAAGGAATCATTCCTCCAACAATTAATATTCAAAACCAAGATGAAGAGTGTAAATTAGACTATGTTCCAAATGGTGCTAGAAAAGCAGAGTTAAAAACTGTAATGAGTAATAACTTTGGTTTCGGTGGAACTAACGGTTCTATTATATTCAAAAAATTAGATTAGAGTTTAAACACTTTTTCAAAAAGGAAATTATTTGGCGACTTACTTAGATTTTGAAGACAAGATAAAGAAAATTGAAGAAGATATCACAGTTGCAAAAACAAAAAATGACGAGCATGCAGTAGAAATACTGGATAAAAAGTTAGAAAAAGAGGTTGAAAAGACATTTAAAAACCTTAGTGATTATCAAAAACTTCAATTAGCTAGACACCCTGATAGACCATATGCGATGGATTATATCAAAGGTCTTATGACTGATTACTATGAAATTCATGGTGATAGACACTTCGATGACGACAATGCTATTGTATGTTTCCTTGGTTATATTGGAAATGAAAAAGTAGTAGTTATTGGAGAACAAAAAGGTAGAGGTACAAAAGATAAGTTAAAAAGAAACTTTGGTATGCCAAGTCCTGAAGGTTATAGAAAAGCTTTAAGAGCGGCTAAATTAGCTGAAAAGTTTAATTTACCGATTCTTATGCTTGTGGACACTCCGGGTGCATATCCAGGAATTGGAGCTGAAGAAAGAAATCAATCTGAAGCTATTGCTAGAAACCTTTATGAGTTTTCTGAACTTAAAACACCTACAGTTTCTATTGTAATTGGAGAAGGTGGTTCAGGTGGAGCTTTAGCTATTTCTGTTGCTGATAAATTAGCAATGATGAGATATTCTGTTTATGCAGTTATTTCACCAGAAGGTTGTTCTGCAATTTTATGGAATGACCCAGCAAAAGTTGAAACAGCAGCTAATGCACTAAAAATTACAGCTGAGTCTTTAAAAGATTTAGGTTTAGTTGATGATGTAATTAAAGAGCCACTAATTGGTGCTCATAGAAAGAAAGAAGATGCTATTAAAGCATTAGGTGATTATTTCTTAAGTTCACTAGCTGAATTAAAACAATTAACACCTGCACAAAGATATGAGAAGAAGTATGAAAAACTTATGAACTTAGGGAAGTTCGAAGGAAATTAATCTTCTTTAAAAGTTGTAGAAAACCTACAACTTTTAATCTCTAACTAACCTACCTACTGGCTCTCCACCAATCATATGAAAATGTAAATGATTAACTTCTTGCCCACCATCATCACCAATATTAGTGATTAATCTATATCCACTTTCTCGAATACCTAGTTTAGATGCAACTTTTTGCATAAACTCAGTCATACCTGCCATTATTTTTGGAGGGACTACATCAAATGAAGCATAGTGTTCTTTAGGGATAATAAGAACATGAATTTTTCTAGCTGGATTTATATCATTAAAAGCTAAGAAGTTTTCATCCTCTAGGATAGTTTGATTAGGAATTTCACCCTTAACTATTTTACAAAAAATACACATATATTGACCTTTTTTAGTTTAAAAAATATTATAACCAAACTCTAATAAATTTTAAAGTATAATCCAAACCTTTATAAATAAACAACAGGAGAATAAAAGTGAAAGAATGGCTTGATAAAATTAGTAATGCTGATTCACTTGAAGTTCTAGAGAATTTAAGAATTGAAACTTTAGGTAAAAAAGGTATTATCCCTGCACAATTTGCAAAAATGAAAGATATTCCAGGACCGGAAAAGAAAGCTTTTGCAGAGAATTTAAATACGCAGAAAACTCAAATCACTGAGGCACTTGAAGCTAAAAAAGAGATTTTAGAACAACAAGCATTAGAAGAAAAACTAAAAGAAGAAAAGATTGATGTAACAAAATTCAACAATGAATTAACATGTGGTGCAGCACACCCTGTTTCTTTAACAATGGATAGAATTATTCAATACTTCCAAAACCTTAACTTTGCAGTAGAAGAAGGTCCATTAGTAGAAGATGATTTTCATAACTTTGAAGCATTAAACCTTCCAAAATATCACCCTGCAAGAGATATGCAAGACACATTCTATAATAAAGATTATACTTTATTAAGAACACACACTTCTCCTGTACAAATTAGAACAATGTTAAGTCAACAAACGCCAATTAGAATGATTGCACCAGGTACAGTATTTAGAAGAGATTTTGATTTAACTCACACTCCAATGTTCCACCAAATTGAAGCACTAGTAGTTGATGATGCAGATAAGATTTCATTTGCAAACTTAAAACATGTACTTGTAGAGTTCTTACACCATATGTTTGGTGACGTTGATGTTAGATTTAGACCATCTTTCTTCCCATTCACAGAGCCAAGTGCTGAAGTTGATATTTCGTGTGTATTCTGTAAAGGTGATGGATGTAGAGTTTGCTCACATACAGGATGGCTAGAAGTACTTGGATGTGGTGTAGTAGATCAAAATGTATTCAAAGCAGTTGGATATGAAAATAAATCAGGATATGCCTTTGGACTAGGTGTTGAAAGATTTGCAATGCTAATTCATAATATTGGTGATTTAAGATCTCTATTTGAGAGTGATTTAAGATTATTAGGACAGTTCAAATGATAATAACAAGATCGTGGATACAAGAATATATAGATATATCAAATATTACTACTGAAGATATTTGTAAAACTTTAAATGCTATTGGCTTAGAAGTAGATAGTGTTGAAGAACAAAGAATACCTTCTAAAGTTGTAGTTGGTAAAGTTTTAGAAAAAGAAAAACACCCTGATGCTGATAAATTAAATATTTGTCAAGTTGATATTGGAAGTGAAACTGTTCAAATTGTTTGTGGTGCAAAAAATGTTGATGCAGGACAATTTGTTCCTGTTGCAGTTGTTGGTTGTAACTTAGGTGAAGGTTTCAAAATTAAAAGAGCAAAACTAAGAGGTGTAGAATCAAATGGTATGATTTGTTCTTCAACTGAAATAGGTCTGCCAAAATTAAATGACGGTATTTTAGAACTTGATGACTCAATTGGAAAACTAGAAATAGGAAAAGAACTTAAAGATTATCCATTTTTAAATGATGATATTATTGAAATTGAGTTAACTGCAAATAGAGGTGACTGCCTAAGTATCAATGGAGTTGCTAGAGAGTTATCAGCATTTTATTCAATTGCTTTTAAAGAACAAGAATTTAATATCAACTATAATGATTTAGGAATTGGACAAATTTTAGAAGTTGAAAGTTTAAGTACTATTGAATCTACATATATTTATACAGTAATCAATTCTGAAAACTTTACTCTGCCAGTATTACAAAAATTAAGAGTTGGTGCTATTGATAAATTTAAAGCACAAGACTTAGTTGATTCTTTAACATACATAACTCACTCTACAGGTGTGATTTTAAATGCATATGCTAAAAAAGATGCTGAAGATGTAAAAGGTTTAGCAACAATTCATATTCAAAAAGACAAACAAGGTTTTGATGTTATTATTGGCGACAAGAAATTAAGCACTGTAGGTGTTGAACATTGTGAAGTTAGCCAAGACAATGAATATATTATTGAAGCTTCATATATTAATCCAGAACTTTTAGCAAAAAAAGTTTTTGAAACTAAAAAAGAGACTGGTGATATTTACTACAGAAGTTCAAGGGGAAGTGAACCAGATATTGAAACGGGTATGAAATCTTTTTGTTCTTTAATTTCTAAAAGCGGTGCAGAAGTTTACAATGGAAATGAAGCACTAGTAGATTATCAAGAAAAAACTACTATTGATGTAAGTGTTAAAAAAGTTAATGCAATTATAGGTCAAGATGTAGAAAAAGCACATATTGATAATATTTTAAGTGGTTTAGGATTTGAAGTAAAAGATAACTCTTCTGATGTTTTATCTATTAAAGTTCCTCATTATAGACATGATATTAAAAATATTGCAGATGTAACAGAAGAAGTTGTAAGAATTATTGGTATTGACAATATCAAAGCAAAACCTTTAGCAATAGATGAAGTAAATAGAGTAAATAAAACTTCATATGATTTAGTAAAGAAAAATAAATTAAGAGCAAAAGCAATTGAAAATGGTTTCTTTGAAACTGTTACTTATGTTTTTGCAGATAGAGAAAAGTTAAGTAAATACTCTCTTCCAACAGTTAAAGAAAGTTTAGACTTATTAAATCCTATCGTTAAAGAACTTGATACTTTTAGAACAACTATTTCATTAAATCTAATTGAAGCTTGTTCAAATAATGCTAAGCTTGGATTTAAATCAGCTGCTTTTTTTGAAATTGGGAAAATATTTGATTTAAATAGAGAAGAGAAAACTGTAGTATCATTTGTATTCTCAGGACAAAAAGAGTTTGAAGAGATTACAAATGCTGGAAAACCAGAAAATATTGATTTCTTCTCTTTCTCTAAAAAAGTATTAAATACAGTTGGAAAATTTGATTTAGAACCAATGAATAAAATCTCTAATGATTTAATTCACCCATATCAAAGTGCAAATGTAATTGTTGATGGTCAAGTTGTAGGATTCATTTCAAAACTACACCCAAGTGTTGCTTCTGAATATGACTTATCAGATACATTTATCGCTGAGATTGATTTTGAAACAATTGCAAACAATTTAATCAAAGTAGAAAGTTACTCTAAATTCCAAGCTTCTAAAAAAGACTTAAGTCTTATTGTTCCACAAGATATGGAATTTAAGAAAATTAAAGATGTAATTAACTCTTTAGAGAATAAAACAATTAAACAATATAATCTAATAGATATCTATAAAGATGAAAACTTAGGTGAGAATGAAAGTTTAACTATTAGATTTGTTCTTCAAAATGATGAGAAAACACTTGAAGAAGAAGATATTACTTCTACAATGAATAGTATTTTAGAAGCATTAAAAGAAAAATTGAATATTGAATTAAGATAAGGAAATAAAAGTGGAAACGTTTGACATTAAAAAACTATCTAAGCCTTTTGACATAGAAATTGACTCAATTGCAAGTGATAAATCAATATCACATAGATGTGCAATGTTTTCACTATTTTCTAATGAAACTTCATATATTAAAAATTACCTTACAGCAGAAGACACATTAAATACTTTAAGTATAGTAGAACAATTAGGTGCTAAAATCACACGAGATGGTTCTACTGTAGAAATTACACCAACTAATAAGCTAACTGAACCAAAAGATATTCTTGATTGTGGTAACTCAGGAACTGCAATGAGACTGTTTTGTGGACTATTAGCTTCTATTGATGGTGCATTCACTTTAACTGGTGATAAATACCTTAAAGAGCGACCAATGAAAAGAGTGGCAGACCCACTAAGAAGTATTGGTGCAAATATTGATGGTAGAGAAGAAGGTAATAAAGCTCCTTTATTTATTAGAGGAGTAAAAGAATTAAAACCTTTTACTTATATTTCGCCTGTTGATTCTGCACAAGTAAAATCAGCAATGATACTTGCAGCTTTAAGAGCTAATGGTGTATCAAAGTATAAAGAGAATGAACTAACAAGAGACCATACGGAAAGAATGTTAAAAGGTATGGGAGCTAAGTTAGAAACAGATGAAGAAGGGTTTATAAATATTCATCCTTTAAAGGGTCTTTTAAAGCCATTAAAGATTACAGTTCCAACGGATCCTAGTTCTGGATTCTTTTTTGCAGTTGCTGCTGCAATTACAAAAGACTCAAGAGTTGTAATAAAAAATGTATCTTTAAACCCAACAAGAATTGAAGCATACCAAGTTTTAAAAAGAATGGGTGCAGAGGTTAACTTTATTGAAAAAGAGAATATTTATGAGCCTATTGGAGATATTGAAGTAAAACACAAAGAGCTAAATGGTGTTGTTGTTGAAGATAATATCTCTTGGTTAATTGATGAGCTTCCAGCACTTTCAATTGCTATGTCAATTGCAAATGGAAAATCATTAGTAAAAAATGCAAAAGAGTTAAGAGTAAAAGAGTCAGATAGAATTAAAGCTGTTGTTTCAAACCTTGAAAAATGTGGGGTAACTTACACTGAATTTGAAGATGGTTATGAAATAATAGGTGGCACTATCAATAAAGCCTCTATTGACTCTCATGGAGACCATAGAATTGCTATGAGCTTTGCAATAGCTGGTACTTTATGTGATATGGAAATAAATGATGTTGATTGTATTTTAACTTCATTTCCAAACTTCAAAGAAATCCTTGACTCTTTATATTATTAAAAGTAACTCGTTACTCTCTTTAGAGTTTGCTTCTTTAATCAAGATTTACTTTTGATGTTAAAAGAAGATATAAAATTTGGTTCCCTTTAAAATGGGAACATTTTTAAAGGATAATACTTATGAAAGTAAAACTAGCATCAAGCTATGGCTTCTGCTTTGGAGTAAAAAGGGCAATTGAAATTGCTCAAAAATATGAAAATTCTGCAACAATGGGTCCATTGATTCATAATCAAAATGAAATTGATAGACTAAAAACTGACTATAATGTAGGTTTATATAACAATCTAACAGATGTTAAACCAGATGATACAATCATTATTAGAACACATGGTATTCCTAAAAATGACTTAAAAGATTTAAGAAAAAAAGATGCAAAAGTTATAAATGCTACCTGTCCATTTGTTACAACTCCACAGCAAATAGTAAAGAAAATGTCAAAAGAAAATTACTCTATTTTAATCTTTGGAGACCAAGATCATCCAGAAGTAAAAGGTGTAAAATCTTATGGTGAAGACCAAGATGATGTACATGTAATTTTAACTGCTGAAGAACTAGATAATTTAAACTTTAAATATGACAAAATTGCTACTGTTGCACAAACAACAAGAAAAAAAGAGATTTACTTAGAGATTGTAAATAAACTTATTCTTAAAAATAAAGAAGTTAGAGTATTTAATACAATTTGTGATGCAACATTTGAAAACCAAGATGCAGCAAGAGAACTATCAAAAGAAGTTGATGTTATGGTAATTATTGGAGGTAAAAACTCTTCAAATACTAAGCAATTACACCATATTTGTGTAGAAAACTGTAAGGATTCATACCTAATAGAAAATGCCAAAGAACTTGATTCTGCATGGTTTAAAAACAAGAACCTTTGTGGTATTACAGCAGGGGCTAGTACTCCTGATTGGATTATTCAACAAGTAGTTGATGAAATAGAAAAATATTAAGCGAGTTGTTTAAGTAAAATTTAGATATAATCATAGCCATTTATAATAAAACGGTTAATACGAAGGAATAAAATGGGTATCGATGATATTGAATTAGGTGAAGACTTTGATTTTGAGAAAATGCTTAATGAGTCTTTTGAGAATGCTGAAAATAACTCTGTAGTTGATGGTGTAATTGTAGAAATTACTAATGATAGTGTACTTGTTGATGTTGGACAAAAGATTGAAGGTAGATTAAACCTTTCAGAAATCACAATTGGTGGTGAAGTTCAATTTAAAGCTGGTGATACAATCTCTGTTATGTTAATGGGAAATAAAGGTGAAAGACCAAATATTTCTTACAAAAAAGTTTTACAAAAAGAAAAATTTGATAACTTTGTAAAAGAACATGGTGAGAATGTTGAAGATGTAACAATTGAAGGTAAAATCATTTCTGTTAAAAACAGAGGTGGATTTATTATTGAAGATGATTCAGGATTAGAATACTTCATGCCAATGGCACAATCTTACTTAAAAACTCACGGAGCAATTGGTAAAAAAGTTAAAGCTAAAGTTTTAAAAGTAAACGAAGCTCAAAACTCAATCATTGTTTCTAGAAAAAAACTTATTGAAGAATCTAAAGAGCAAAAAGATTCTAAAGTAAATGAAATCTTAGAGAAAAACGAACCAGTAAACGGTATCGTTAAAAAAATCACTTCTTATGGTATGTTTATTGATTTAGGTGGAATTGATGGTTTAGTAAACTACAATGAAATCTCTTACAAAGGGCCTGTTAACCCTGCAAATTACTATGACGAAGGTGATGAAGTATCTGTTGTTGTATTATCTTACGATAAAGCAAAACAACACTTATCATTATCTATCAAAGCTGCGTTACCAAATCCTTGGGACGAGATCAAAGACGAATTAGAAGTTGGTGATACAATTACTGTTACTGTTTCTAACTTTGAATCTTATGGTGCATTTGTTGATTTAGGAAATGATATTGAAGGTTTACTACATATCTCTGAAATTTCTTGGAACAAAAACTTAAAAAATCCAAAAGATTTATTAACATTAGGTGAAGAAGTTAATGTTGAAGTTATTGAACTAGATGTTGATAAAAAAAGATTAAGAGTATCTTTAAAAAACCTACAAGAAAAACCATTTGCTAAATTTGTAAAAGAGAACAAAGTTGGTGATGTTATTCAAGGTAAAGTTGCTACATTAACTGATTTTGGTGCTTTCGTTACAATTGGTGAAGTAGATGGACTATTACACAATGAAGAAGCTTCTTGGGAATCAAATGCTAAATGTAAATCACTTTATAAAAAAGGTGACGAAGTTGAAGTTAAGATTATCAAAATTGATAGAGAAAAAGAGAACATCTCTTTATCTATTAAAGAAATTTCTGAATCTCCAGCTAAAAAATTCCAAAATGAACACAAAATTGGAGACATCGTAAAAGGTGCTGTTAAAGATAAAAAAGATTTCGGAATTTTCATTAAATTAGATGACAACTTAGATGGTCTAATCAGAAATGAAGACTTTGGTCCATTAAATGTTGAAGAAGTTAATGTTGGTGACGAATTAGAAGCAGTAGTAGTAAATATCGACACTAAGAAAAATAGAGTAAGATTATCTGTAAAAAGATTAGAGCAACAACAAGAAAGAGAAGTTCTAAAAGCAGTTAATGATGATACGTCTATGACATTAGGTGATTTACTAAAAGACCAAATTAAATAAGGATTTGTAGTAATGAGTAAACATACAATCGTAGTTTGTGATCACATTCATGAAGATGGTTTAAACATTTTACAAAACACTGAAGATATCAACTATGTATATGCAGCAGACATTGATAAAGTAGCACTTTTAGATGTTATTAAAGATGCAGATGTTGCAATTACTAGATCTTCAACTGATGTTGATGAAAAATTTTTAAATGCAGCAACTAATCTTAAAGCGATTATTAGAGCTGGTGTAGGATACGATAACGTAGATATGGAAGGTTGTAGCAAAAGAGGAATCATTGCTATGAACGTTCCTACTGCTAATACAATTGCAGCAGTTGAGCTTACTATGGCTCATATGCTGTCTTGTATGAGAAAATTCCCTTATGCACATAACCAATTAAAACAAGATAGAATCTGGAAAAGAGAAGATTGGTATGGTAATGAACTTTATGGTAAAAAACTTGGTGTTATCGGATTTGGTAACATTGGACATAGAGTTGCATTAAGAGCTAAATCTTTTGAAATGGATGTAGTTACATACGATCCTTATATTCCTTCAACAAAAGCAACTGATTTAGGTATTAATTATACAACAAACTTTGATGATATCTTAGCTTGTGATATTATTACTATTCATACTCCAAAAAATCAAGAAACACTTGACATGATTGGGGAAGAAGAAATTGCTAAAATGAAAGATGGTGTTATTTTAATTAACTGTGCTAGAGGTGGTTTATACAACGAAGAAGCATTAGTTAATAACTTAAAATCTGGAAAAATTGCAATGGCTGGTATTGATGTATTCAAAAAAGAGCCTGCAACTGACCACCCACTTTTAGATTTAGACAATGTAACTGTAACTGCACACTTAGGTGCAAATACAAAAGAATCTCAAAAGAAAATTGCTACTCAAGCAGCAGAAAATGCAATTGAGTCTGCAAGAGGAATTGCATATCCAAATGCTCTTAACTTACCAATTGATGAGAGTAAAATTCCTACATTTGTAAAACCATACATTGAGTTAACTCAAAAAATGGCATTCCTTGCTGCACAATTAGATAAATCTGCAATTAGATCTATCTCTGTTTGCGCTCATGGTGAAATAAAAGATTACCTTGACTCTTTAGCTACATTTGCTACAGTTGGAGCTTTAGCTGTTTCTGCAGGTGATGAAATTAACTATGTGAATGCAAAGTTTATTGCTGAAGAAAAAGGTATTAAATTTGATACTTGTGAAGTAAATCATTGTTCTGGGTATAACAATAAAGTTACAATCAAAATCACTACAGAAAAAAGAGTTAATACTATCTCTGGTACTGTATTTGATGAAGATGTGCAAAGAATTGTTGAACTTGATGGATTTGATTTTGATATTGAACCAAAAGGTAAGATGATACTTATGAGAAACAACGATGTTCCTGGTGTAATTGGAGAAGTTGGTAAACTATTAGGTGATAACAAAATTAATATCTCTGACTTTAGATTAGCAAGAGGAAAAGATTCTGCATTAGCAGTTATCTTAGTAGATGAATCTGTTAATCATAAGATATTAGATCAAATTAAAACTTTAGAAGCTGCAATTTCTGTAGCTTATGCAGAAGTATAAAAGGAATAACCATGGCAAATATTTCAATGAGTGAATTAAAAAAAGGTTTAAAAATTGAGATTGATGGTGTTCCTTATAAAATCACTGAATACCAACATGTAAAACCTGGTAAAGGTGCTGCATTTGTAAGATGTAAAATTAAATCATTCCTAAATGGAAAAGTTATTGAAAAAACTTTCCATGCAGGAGACAAATGTACTACTCCAGATTTACAACAAAAAACTATGCAATACCTTTATGATGATGGTGAAATGCTACAATTCATGGATGCAAACACATACGAACAAATTGGTTTAACATATGACCAAGTTGGTGATGCAGAAAAATGGATTATTGATGGAATGAATGTTGATATGATGTTCTTTAATGGTAATGCAATTACTGTTGAACCACCAATGACTGTTGAACTTAAAATTGTAGAAACTCCACCTAACTTCAAAGGTGACTCACAAGGTGGTAAAAAACCTGCTACTTTAGAAAGTGGAGCTGTTGTACAGATTCCTTTCCACCTAGTAGAAGGTGATGTTATCAAAGTTGATACTAGAACAGGTGAGTACTTAGAGAAAGTTAAATAGCGTTAAAAAGAGTGAATAATTTCACTCTTTTAGCTATTTAAGCTGAGTATTTGTTTTCTAAGAGAAAACATACGAAGCCGATGTGAACTAGCTCGCTAGAGCGTATTGTCGAAGCTGAGTGAAACGAATCAAGACATTGTGAGATGAACTATCTAAAAATTGTAGTAGTAAAAATCATTTAAAAGTTGGCTTTTATTCTAGCCTTTTCTTTTTAGATAGATAATTTTCTCTTCACCTATATAATTCTCATGCACTATCTCAAAATCCATATCAATATCATTTAATGCATTTACACCATTTCTAATTTTAGGACTTACAAGTAAAACAATATAATCAATCTTCTCTTTTAACTTGTCCATCAAATTATAAGTACCCTCAATCATTACAAATTTATAATCCAATAGTTTAAATAAATCATCACTAATAATTACATCTCTATTTGGTATTTTAAAAAGTGGGATATTATTATCAAAAACTTTGTTTTTTGTATATATCATGATATTTGGAGCTCGTCCAGCAATATATCTTGCATCCAAGGTTGGTTTATCAGTTCTAATTGTATTGCCACCAATAAGCATTAAATCAATTTTATCTCTAATTGCATGAACATATGCCTTTGCAGCATTTGATGAAATACTTCCATCAATACATCCATTTAATGTTTGTGCCATTTTGTAGAATATAAAAGTTCCATTTGTCCATTTAATAAATGGATATAAAAGGTCTCTTGCTTCTTTATTCATACACCCAAGGTTTACATCGATATTAGCTTGTTTTAGTGTCTCTAGACCGCCAGATGCTTCTTTATTTATATCTTCGTGGGCTACTACTACTTTTTTAGGTTTAATCACTTTTAATAAATTTGCACAAGCAGGAGTTTTTCCTATATGATTACAAGGTTCTAAAGTAACATAAATAGTGCAATCTTCAAAAAAACCTTTATGATTTTTTGTTAGATACTCATGTATGTCATGACTTGAACTTTTTGTTTTTAATATATCATTAGGATATTTTTTTAAATATGCAGCTTTTAAAGCATTTACTTCAGCATGAGGCATTCCAGCTTCTTTGTGAGCTTCAATAGAAAGAATCTCTCCATCTTTTACAACAACACACCCTACAGCTGGATTTGGATAAGTAAGCAACTGATATTTCCATGCTTCATCAATTGCAAGTTTCATATAAAAGTTATCATCTATTTTCATTGTTCTCTTTTCTAAAGTAAAAAAAAAGGAAGCTGAAAAATCAACTCCCTTTTTAGTTTATATTTTAATTTATTCTACCATTCAAAATATGTAGATGCTGAAGATATTTCATCATATGAAACTATCTCTTCACCACTTTCTGTTTTGATTTTGATTGCATTATCATCAGCTGTTAATAACTCACCTTTAATAATATTTTTCTCAAAATCTTTTATTTTGATTTTTTCACCAATTGACGCCTTAAAGTGTCTTGGATTTTTTAGTTTTCTTTCTATTCCAGGTGAGCTAACTTCTAAGTTATATTTACCATTCATAGGCTCATCTAAATCTAAGATAGGTGATATCATTCTAGAAATTTCTGCACATTTATCAAGGTTAATTCCCTCTTGTGATGTAACATAAACTCTAAAAATATTCATATCATTCTCTTTTAAAGATACAATATCATAAACTTCTGCACCACAACCTTGTACTGCAATTTCAATTGATTCTTCTAAATTCACGATTCACTCTTTTTATCTTTTTCAATTTTTCTAAATAAATCTTCAATATTTTTTGACTTTTCTAAAGATTTATCATTTTCAAATTTAAAGTTTGGACATTTATACCAACCAGTTGCACTTAAAACATATGATTTAATTCTACCACTTGCTTTAGTTAACGCAGAAACTACACCTGGTATTTCTTTGTCCTCAAAATCACTTCCATCAAAATAAACAATTGCATCATATTTTCCATTTTTGCAATTTACACCAGTTATTGGAAGTGATCGGATTCTATCATCATTCATACTTGATAGAGCTTCAGGTACAAGCTCCATCAGTAATGATTCAGTTCTTTGAAGATTAATACTTTTCATCAAGCTGCCTTTTTACAGTTCAATTTCTCTTTTTTCTTCAATTTGAATAAATGTTTCAATGAAGTCTCCAACTTTGATATCGTTGAATTTCTCAAAGATAATACCACACTCGTATCCATTTGATACTTCTTTAACATCATCTTTAAATCTTTTAAGAGATGCGATTTTACCAGTATAAGTTACAACACCATCTCTAATAATTCTAGCATGACCACCTCTGATAACTTTACCATCAGTTACAAAACATCCTGCAACTGTTCCAACTTTTGGAACAACAAATGTATCTCTAACTTCTGCTTGTCCAGTATTTTCTTCTCTAATAACTGCACTCATCATACCAGAAAGTGTATCTTTAATATCATCAATTAAGTCATAAATGATAGAGTAAGTATTAATTGTAATACCATCAGCTTTTGCTTTATTTTTAACAGCACCAGTTGGTCTTACATTAAATCCTAAAATAATACACCCTTCAGATGCACCAGCAAGAATTAAGTCAGACTCAGTAATTCCACCAACACCAGCGTGAACTACTTTAACTTTTACTTCTTCATTTTGGATTTTTTCTAATGAACCTTTAATTGCTTCTAATGAACCACCAACATCAGTTTTAATAATAACTGGTAGTTGTTTGATTTTACCTTCTGCAATTAATCCACTCATTTCTTCTAAAGAAACTTTTGTAGATTTTGATAATTCTTTAGCTCTTGCATGTTCTGCTCTAGTTGTAGCAATTTCTCTTGCTTCTTTGTCAGTATCTTGTGCTACTAAAATTGAACCAGCTGCTGGAACTTCATTTAGTCCTAAAACTGAACCAGTTTCAGATAATCCTAAAGATTTTACTTGTTTACCCATATCATTAGTGATTGCTTTAACTCTACCAAATGTAGTGTCACAAACAATATTATCACCAACTCTTAAGATACCATTTTGAACAATAACAGTTGCAACTGGTCCTCTACCTTTTTCTAAAGATGATTCAACAACAGTTGCTTTTGCTTTTGCAGTTGGGTCAGCTTTAAGCTCTAAAATTTCAGATTGTAAAAGAATATTTTCTAATAAATCATCAATTCCTTCTCCTGTTTTTGCAGATACACCAATGAACTCAATATCTCCACCCCAATCAACAGGAGTCATTTCTCTCTCTGCCATTTGAGCTTTAACCATATCCATGTTTGCTGCTTCTTTATCAATTTTATTAACGGCTACAATAATAGGACAACCAGAAGCTTTTGCATGAGAAATAACTTCTTCAGTTTGTTGCTTAACACCATCATCAGCTGCAACAACAATAATTACAACATCAGTAACTTCTGCACCTCTTGCTCTCATAGCTGAGAATGCGGCGTGACCTGGAGTATCTACAAAAGTGATTTTTTGATTATTTTGTTCAATTGTATAAGCAGAAATATGTTGAGTAATTCCACCTGCTTCACCTGAAGCAATTTTAGATGATCTAATTTTATCTAATAATGAAGTTTTACCATGGTCAACGTGTCCCATAATAGTAACAACAGGAGGTCTAGTTTCAAAGTTACTTTCATCAATTTCTTCATCTTGATAATCTTCAACATAGTTCGCATCTTCTAATGCATCTTTAACAGTTACTTCAATTCCAAACTCTTCACCAAGAATCTCTAATTCATCTTGTTTTAAGAAGTCATTTTTAGTAACCATCATTCCAAGACTGAATAATACTGTGATTACTTCTGATGCAGATTTTCCACAAGCTTCAGCAAACTCATAAACCCTTACATCTTCAGGAATAGTTACTTCAGTAATTTCAACTTCTTCTTCAGTTCTTTTAATTCTTTTCTTTCTTTTCTTTCTTTTTAAACCTTGTGGTCTATTACCAAAGGCTGCAGGTCTAGAAGATCTAGTTTGTTTTTTATTGTTCTCTTTAGGTTTATTGTCTTCTAAGAATTTTGAAGGATCAGATAAATCCATATCTAATAAAACAACTTCTTCCCCAAGTAATGACTCATCACTTGCATTAGAGAAATCTGATTGAGAACTTCTTTCTAACTCAATAACTTTACCATGGTCTTGTGCTTTAGGAGGTTGTTTCTTTTTTTCTTTTTTTCTAGCTGCTTTTTGAGCTTGAGTCTCTTTTTTATCTTCTTGCTTATCATTTCCACCTAAAATCTCACTAAGTGATTTCATTGCTTTTTTAGGTTGACCATCAATAGCTGAAGAAGAAGTTTCGATTTGCTCTTTTGGCTCTTCTCTTGGCTTCTTCTTCTTAATAATTTTTAGCCCTCTTCTCTTAGGAACAACTCTTTTAGGAGCCACACTTTTAACGCTTTCTTCTTTTGGCTCTTCTTCTTTTTTTGGTTCTTCTTCTTTTACTTCTTTTTCTTTAGAAACCTCAATTTCTTTTGGCTCTTCTTCTTTTTTTGCTTCTTCTTTAGTAGACTCAGTATCTTCTTTAACTGGCTCTTTTTTCTTTACTACTTTTTTAGCTGCTGGTTTTTTAGCAAGTTTCGAACTTTTACCAGTCATTATGTAGTTTGCTATCTCTTCTGCATCTTCAAAAGAAACTGCTGTTTGAGGTGATTTAAGTTCTATCCCTAAATCTTTAGCTTTAGCAATCACTTCTGTGCTGCTAGCTCCTGCTTCTTCAGCAATTTCATATACTCTTACGTTATCTGACATGCGTTAAAATCTCCTTAAGTTGTCCTATGTAGTTATCTTTGTTTTTACACTCTCTAAAAAGTGCCTTTTCAAGTTTTTTTAAATTTTTAGAATTAATGTCTTCATCTTCTAAAAATGAAATACACTCTTTACAGATATAAAAACTTCGTCCCATATTGTCAAAGGCTTGAAGTTTCTTATCTTTACATTTAAATCTTAGCAATAAGTTTTGTTCAAATTTACCTCTACAAACAATACACGTTCTAATGGGCTTTTTCAAAATAGTCAATATAATACCTAATTTTTACTTAAACTTATTATTTTTAATCTTCTACTCTAACACCATCATTGTCAAAATTCCTTGATAGAACTTTAAAGTGAGGGAACCTCTTTTTAAGCTCTGACTCAATTCTTTGACAATCTTCTCTTAAACACATAGAGAAAAGTGTTGAACCTGAACCTGATAAAGTACTCATTAAAGCACCATGTTTAAGTGCAGTTTTTTGTACATCAAATAATTCTGGCATCTGTTTCATTCTATATTTCTGATGAACCTTATCTAGTGATGCAGTTCTTAACATATCCCAATTTTCAGTCATAAATGCTGCTGTTAATAAAGATGAATGAGAGATATTAAAAACAGTATCTTCTTTAGAATATTTAAAAGGTAAAGCTTTTCTTGCAAGCTGTGTTGAAATTGGTCTATTTGGAATTACTACAATAGCTTTTAAAGATTTTGGTAAAGTTTTTCTTATGAATTTAACTTCATTATCTTGAACAGTTGCAACATTAAATCCACCCATTACAGCTGGTGTAATATTATCTGGATGATTTTCATAAGCTAAGGCAAGATTTAAAAGTTTTTGTTTTTCAAGTTTTATACCTTCTATTGCATAAGCACTTGCAATTGCTGAAACAATTACAGCTGATGAACTTCCTAATCCTCTTGATAATGGAACTTCATTTGTAAATTCAAATCTAAAATGTCTTTTTTTTCTAGATAAATTATGATAAAAATCATTAAAAATAGCAATAAACATATTGTTATCTTTTAATACAGGGTTATTTGACCCTTCCCCTCTTAATGACACACTGTGAAATTTTGAAGGTCTAATTGTTACTTGATTGTGTAACGATATTGCTAATCCTAGAGTATCAAACCCTGGTCCTAAATTAGCACTTGTTGCTGGAACACTAATTCTCAATCTTATTTCCTTTTATACCGCAGGTAAATTATATATTGGCAAAGTCTCTTCACTGAAAGTAATACTTTCTAGCTGCTTTGGCAATTTAAAGTCTGCAATTTTAGTATCTTTATCTAAAAAGTCTACTTTAATACCTTCATTTGAGTTTATGAAGTATTTTTTTCCCAATGCTTTTATGGGACTATTTTCATTAAACTCAAAGCCACTACAAGCTCTAAGTTCAATGTTTTTAGTTATTGTTAATGTCTTTAAAAATACATATGCAACTTTAATAGCCATATATGAACCAGGTGTATTAACATAATTAATTCGACTTATTTCATACTCATTAATTATTTTTTCAAAAGTTATAGGTAAAACATCAGAAGTTAGACCTTCTATATTTAACTCTTTTATTAACTCTTTATCTTCATAAATACCTATTAAAAGAGGATTGGAAATACTAATAACTAAAACTTCTGTCAAGCTTGAACCTTAGAATATGCCATTTCAAATACTTGTGCTTCTTCATTTGCTTCTTCTAAATCTAGAATCTCGTAGTTTTCTTCACTTTCATATACTTTTTTTGTAAGTAAGTGATTTAAATAATGACTACCTGCATGAGCACCATATTCACCAACTAAAGTATAACCAAGAAGTGCCATATCACCAATTGCATCTAAAATTTTATGTCTAACAAATTCATCACTATATCTTAAACCTTCAGGATTAAGAACTTTTGATTGGTCAAGTACAATTGCATTTTCTAAACTTCCACCTTGTGCTAAACCTTGACTTCTTAAATACTGAACTTCATGTAAAAAACCAAAAGTTCTAGCTCTTGAGATATTCTCTTTATACTCTTCAATTGAATAATCAAATCTAAATTCTTGCTCACCAATAACTGGATGATCAAAATCAATTGAAAAATCATAGATAATGTGATTAGATGGTTTAAGTGCAACCTTTTTCCCATCTTCTGTTGTAATCTCAACATCTCTTTTTATTTTAATTGCTTTTTTAGATGCTGATAATTCTTTTATCCCTGCTTCTTCTATAAGCATACAATATCCAGATGAACTTCCATCAAGAACAGGAACCTCATCATTATCAATAATAACACGTAAATTGTCAATACCATAGGCATAAACAGCAGATAAAAGATGTTCAATAGTAGAAATAACAATGCCATCTTTACCAATTACAGTTGCCATTTTTGTATCTACTACATTCTCTATTTTAAGAGGAATAGTAACACCTTCATCTTCCCTGTAGAAAACTATTCCCATATCAGAATCTAAAGGTTCTAACTTCATTTTTACAGGAACACCTTTATGAAGTCCTATTCCAACAATTTCTACACTATTTGCTATTGTTCGTTGTTTCATTTTTTACTACTTTTAATTGCATAATCTGCTTCTTGAAGTATATTTGAAATTCTTGTTTTAATCCAATTTCTATCCATCCACTCTAAAGGATTTACTTCAATTCCTTGAACTAAAACTCCAAAGTGTAAATGATCTCCAAATACAGCTCCAGTACTTCCTGTAGTAGCAATCTTATCCCCTGCTCTTACATTTTCACTATCTTGCACAAAAGATTTGCTTGTATGAGCATATAAAGATTGTACTCCAAAACCATGGTCAATAATTAAAGTATTTCCATAGATTCCTAAATAATCATTAAAAATAACTCTACCATCATTTGATACTTTAATTGTAGCATGTTTTATACTTGCCCAGTCCATACCTAAGTGCCAAGCTTCATCAATCTTTTCACCTTCATAGTAATAATGTCTTCTTTCTGCAAAGCCTGCGAAAGTTTTAGAACCACTAAGTCTTCTAAATGGTTTTAAATCAAATTTTCCAACCATTTCCTTAGACATGTTTTCTAAACTAGCTTTTCTAATAGTTGAGACATTATTAACTCTTAAGTCTCTATTTTGTTTTACAAAAATATCAACATCTGATGTTGGAACTTCAAAATCACTTTTTTGTAATACTGGAATTGATTTTCTTTCTATAAAGTTTTTACTGATTTTAATTTTATCATTTTTGATTTTTAAATCTTTTATGTATAAAGGAACTTTTGCGATTGTTGTGTTATTTGCTTTATCAACTGCAACTAGATTTACTCTTGAGAAATCCTCTTCCCAAACAGGCCAAGCAATAATTGCAACATAAAAATTCTCTTTTTTGTATGGAATTAGTTCAAATCTATATTCATTATTAAAAGTGATATATTTATCACTTAAATTTTCATCTCTTACTTCTACAACAACAGCGGCACTTCCACCTTTTCTTATATTGTAAGAATTTGTAATAACATTTGCAATTGGTCTTTTTCTATCAACATCTAAAATAAACTCTTTTGAAACAGTATTACCTTGAAATAAATTCCAGTTACTTCTATCTGTCGCTTCTACAATAATCTTTACACTTTTAGCATTTGGGTTTAATCTAATATCGCCTAAATTAAAAGTCACATTTGTTTGCTTTGAAGATATTTTTTGACTATTAATTACTACTGGTCCATTATTTCCAACATAATATGCACTATACTCTTTGATTCCACTCTCATCTGATAAAGAGATTGTTAACTTATCTTTTCCATTCCAAAACAAACTACTTTCTGATACAATCTTTGGAGCTTGTTTCTCAAACTGTGGAGATAAAAATACAAATACTGCTGCCGCTGCTACAATTGCTAAAACTAAAAAGATAACAATTTTTCCAAAACTATTTTTTTGTCGTCTCAAAAACTTCCTTTAAAACTTTTTTTCTGGCTTTTTCTATATCTGTTGTATCTAAAGTACAACCTGCTGCATTAAAATGGCCGCCACCTCCAAATTTTCCTGCAACTTTTGATACATCAATTTTCCCTTTAGACCTTAATGAGATTCTTGATACACCATTTACTTCCCTTACAAAAAAGGCAACCCTTACAATATGCATACTCATTATCATGTCAAGAGCATCTTCACAATCTCTATTGTGAGCACCTGTTTCTTTGAACCACTTTGTTTTTGCATAAATTGAAGCAATCTCACCTTCTTGATAAAGTTCAAGACTTTCTAAAACTTTTGGAATAATTCTATATTTTGCTAAAGAATCTCTTCTTAAAAGTTTATTTGCTATTTCAGAAGGACTTGCTCCAAATTCAACAAGGTGATTAACTTTATCAAAGGTTAACTCATCACATCTTCCTAAAGAAAATGCCAAAGAATCATCATAGATACCTACATAAAGTGCTGTTGCACTTGCCTTTGTAATATAAAGACCATTATGCTTGAAAAAATCATAAACAATCTCTGCTGTTGAACTTTTCATTGGGTCAACAATATTTATTTTTCCAAAACCATTGTTTGACTGATGATGATCAAAATTAATAATTGGAATATCTTTTGGTACATCAAATCCAAGTCTTGCATAAGTTCCACAATCACAAGAGATAACCAAATCATAAAATTTTGGAAGTTGGTCTGTGATTTTGTCAAACCTTGGAATAAAATCTAAATTTTGTGGAAGATCAGAACTAACATTATATACTTTATGCTTGATTTTATTTTCCTGCAAAAAATTTGACAGTGCTAATGCTGAACCAATTGAATCTGGGTCTGGGTTTACGTGAGTAACTATTAATATATATCTACTCTTTTCAATAAGTTCTAATGCTTTGGCATAATCTGTCATATTGATTTTATTATTAAGGATAAAGTCTTTTTTCATGTTTGCTACTATACTCTTAAACTGTTAACAAATAGTAAATTAGTCAAATTTCATTGAGAAATCAAGCCAAGTTGCTTGGTGAATGATACTTCCTGAACTTAAAGCATCAACTCCTGTTAAAGCATAATCCCTAACCGTATCAAGATTGATATTTCCACTAGCTTCTAATAAAACATGAGGATGTTCTCCATCTCTAAACTTAACTACTTCTTTTATCTGTGTTGGGTCCATATTATCACACATAATAATATCAGCTCCTGCTTCCATAGCAGTTTTTACTTGTTCAAAAGTTTCACACTCAATCTCTATTTTTGTAACCCAAGAGATTCTTTTTCTTGCTTTTTTAATAAACTCACTTAAGTCAATAATAGTTCTCATGTGAGTATCTTTAATCATTAAACAATCATCTAGTCCAAGTCTATGGTTAATAGCTCCACCTATTCTACTTGCATACTTTTCAAAATCTCTAAGTTGTGGTCTTGTTTTTCTAGTATCTAATAATGCTACATCTAAATCTTCAATTTTACTTGCAAATTTATTTGCCATAGTTGCAATTCCAGAGGCATGTTGAAGCATATTTAAAAAAGTTCGCTCACTTGATAAAAGAATTGAAGCTTTTCCTTCAAGTTTTGCTATAACATCACCTTTTTTTAAAACATCACCATCATGTTTTAAAAACTTACAATCAAACTTTTCTGTTTTTGCTAATGCCTTTGCATAAAGTTCACCTGCTAATATTCCATCATCTTTTGCGATAGCTTTTGCTGTAAACTTACCCTTAGGAGCTACATCAAAGAATAAGTCCCCTCTTCCATTATCTTCTATAATGGCATTTTTAACAAACTTCTTAATATTTATCATACTTCAAGCATCCTCTGTAGAGCAACTCTTGCCCATTTAATTGTTTCATCATTTACTTTAATTAATGTCTCTTCACTAATATTATTGTCTTTTATAGATTTCAGTGTTTTATAAACATCCTCTAATGTTGTTTCATTCATTGTTGGACACTCTGGTTTGGTAGAACTTAAAATATAAGTATTCTTTTCTCTAAGTCTATTAACCATATTAAACTCAGTTCCTACAACAACTTTTTGATCAAGAGGTAAATCTTTGATATATTGAATCAGTTGAGAAGTAGAACCAACAAAATCAGCTGCATCACAAACACTTGGATCACACTCTGGGTGAACTGCAACTAAAATATCTGGATATTTTTCTCTATAAAACTCTACATCATCCACAGTAAATAGCTGATGTACAGAACAAAAACCGTTATAGCAAATAATATCTGCTTGCTTTAAATCACTCCCATCACCAACAACTGATGATTTTAGATTCATCTGTTTTGCAAAATTTTGACCAAGGCATCTATCTGGTACAAAGAAAATCTTCTTTCCAGACTCTAAACCTTTTTCAATAATTTTATACGCATTTGAAGAAGTACAAACCATACCACCCATTTCACCAACTTTTGCTTTTACTGCTGCACTTGAGTTGATATAAGTAATTGGTAGAATATCTTCATTTGGTATTCCTGCTTCATTGATTTGTTTTAGGTTTTGTTCATAATAACCTTCATCAATCATTCTTGCCATTGCACAACATGCAATTTTTGGCATCAATACTGTTTTTTCAGGAGATAAAACTTTTACACTCTCTCCCATAAAACCTACACCACAAAATACTACATACTTTGAGTCTGTTTGTTTTGCTTTTCTTGCTAGTTCTAAAGAGTCCCCTGTAATATCAGCTAATTCAAAAACTTCATCTCTTTGATAAAAGTGCGCAACTAAAGTTACATCTAACTCTTCTTTTAGTTTTAAGATTTCTTCTTTTAAATCCATTTTTAAGTTCAACTTTTGCCTTTTATTTTATCTATATATATCACTAAATAATTTAGTGGGAATATATCAAAATTTTTGTTATAACTTATTAAAGTAAAAATGATTAAACAAACTTTAGGTATAATTCAGCTTCAAATTTAATTTCAAGGTTTTTAATGGATTTTCTATTTAATTTTAATATTCTATTTTATATTGTGGCTTATTTGGCTGGTTCTATTCCCTTTGGACTTCTACTTGCAAAAGTTTTTGCAGATGTAAATATCAAAGAACATGGTAGTAAATCAATTGGTGCAACAAATGTATTAAGAGTAGTAAAAGAAACAAATCCTTCATTAGCAAAAAAGCTAAGTGTGGCAACTGTTATTTTAGATGCACTAAAAGGAACTATTGTTCTTTTAATAGCAATGATGCTTGATGCAAGTGCTTCAACACTTTGGGCTATTGCTGTTTTAGCTATTTTAGGTCACTGTTACTCTATCTTTTTAGGATTAGAAGGTGGTAAAGGTGTTGCTACAGGACTTGGAGTATTTTTAGTTCTTATTCCAATTCCTACACTTATAGGTGCTGTAGTTTGGATTTTTTGTGCCAAAGTTTTAAAAGTATCATCTTTATCTTCATTATTAGGATTAACTGCAGTTGTAATAGCAGCACTATTTTTAAATAATGGATTAGAAGTTGGAAGTAATGCGCCAATGTATTTAATTGCATTTATTATTTATTATAAACATATTCCAAATATTGTAAGATTAATCAAAGGCAAAGAGAGTAAAGTTATCTAAATATAAGTTTACTCTTCTGTTTATTCTTAAATTTACTTAAGGTTACAAAAAGGTTACATCATGAAAATATCAATAGAAAAACTGACATTCGATTGTATAATTGGAATACTAGATTTTGAAAGAGATAATGAACAAAAAGTTGTTATAGACATCTCTTTTGAATATGATTTTTTAAATGAAGAAAATTTTATTGATTACTCTAAAATTTCTTCAGAAGTAGAAAAACTTATGAAAGAAAAAAAGTTTGAACTACTTGAAAATGCAGTAATTGAAGTAGATAAATACTTAAATAAGAATTATCCTATAAAGAACTTAAAAATAAAAATTTCTAAACCAGATATCTTAAAAAATTGTATAGTTTCTATTGAACATTAAATATAATTTTACAAGATGTATAATAATTATTTTTCAAAAAAATATATAATTTTTTTATGTATTTGAAATTAAGCTTAAATTTACCATCATAAGGTCAATAAAAGACCAATTTAAGAAAACTTTTATTTTTAGTGCAGTAAAATTTGTCCAACGGTCATCCGGAAAGAGTCTACTTGTAGATTGTTCGCGCGTCCGGTTAGCTGATTACAAATTTGTAAACTTAGGAGACAAAATGAAAAAATTCGCAAAAATGAGTTTAGTAGCTGCATTAGCTGTAGCTGGAACTGCTGCATCTGCACAACCTTTAGCAGAAGCTATTAAAAATGTTGACGTATCTGGTACAGTTGTATATAGATATGATGATAGAGATAGAGATGACAATGCAGCTGATACAAGCTTAAATAACTACAAAATTGGTTTAACTGCTAAATCTAAAGTAAATGATGATGTTACTGCTGTTACTAGATTTTTAGTTGCTGGTGCTGATGGTGGTTTCGCTGCTAATGGATTAAACTACACTAACGATGGAGATGCTAACCCATCTGTTACTTTAAATCAAGTTTATTTCTCATACACTGGAATTGCTAACACTACTGTTAATGTAGGTAAACAAGGTTTAACTACTCCATGGACTGTAGCTGTTGATGCTGATTCAAATGAGCAAAATGGTACTGGTATCTTAGCTTTAACTAATGTTGGACCTGTTACTTTAGCTGGTGCATATTTTAACCAACACAACCTTGATGACTCTGGTGCAGGAACTGCATTATTAAATGGTGATGAAAATATTATTACTGTAGGTGCAATGGCTAATATTGGTCCTGTTGCATTAGACGGTTGGTATTTAGATATGCAAGATACATTTGATTCATTTACAATTGGAGCTGCTGCAAACTTCGATTTCGATGCAGTTAAATTATCTTTAGGTGCTAGACACACTGATTTAGATTTAGATGGAAGTTCTGATGATAATGAATTAACAAAAGTTGAAGCTGGTCTTAAAGCTGGAATCTTTGGTGCAAACGTTGGATATGGTTGGACTGATAATGATGGTGGTTTAGCAGCATTAGATGCAGATGCTAAATCAGGTTTCCAAGGGTGGACTTTAGACTTAAATGGAAAAGCTGATGCTGATTTATTAAAACTTAATGTAAATGCACAAGTTTTACCATCATTAAACTTAGCACTTAACTATAACATTTTAGATCAAGATGCAGCAGAAGATACAAAAGATACTGAATTATATCTTCAAGCTACATACAAAATGTCTAAAAACTTCGGTGGATACATTAGATTTGGTCAAGCTGACTTAGAAGATGAAGCAGTTGACGGTGATGATGTAGATAGAACTATCGGAAGATTACAAGTACAATACTCTTTCTAATAAGAAAGTTTAATATACTTTTTTCTTAAAGCTAGAGAGTTTTTCTCTAGCTTTTTTTTTACCTTAAAATTATTATTTATCTTATCTTTGCTATAATATCCTCAATTTAATAAAAGGATATAAATGAAACTTCTATCTAGCATTGCATTAACTTCTATTTTAACTGCTACTATCGCTACTGCTCAAACAACAATGTGTTTTAAAGAAAACCACAAATCAATGACTACTATTGAAACTACTGCATTAAGTGGTGGAGAATGTAAAAATCAAAAATCAGTTCAAGATATGAAAAAAGAGGGTTGGTCTGTTGTAGACATAAATATAGATAAAACTGAAAATGGCACAAACTATATTTATATATTTAAAAAAGAGGAAGCTAACTTATCATCAATTAATGAAAAAGCTTTAGAAGAGAAAATTTTAAATAGACTTGAAGAAAGAAAAAAACAAGAAATTGCAACAAAGAAAAAAGAAGCTTATCTTAGAAAAAGTAAATCTGGTGAAAAACTTTATAATGATAAATGTATTTCATGTCATGGTAAAAATGGTGAGCTTAAAGCAAAAGGTGTTTCAAGACCAATTAATAGTTTAAATCTCCAAGACTTTATGCTTTCAATTCAAGGCTATAATAATGGTGATTACGATAGAGGTATGGCATTTGTTATGAGACCTTATGCAACTTTAATGACCAAAAAAGATATAAAAAATGTATATGTTTATTTAAGAAGCTTAAAAAATAAAAAAGAAGAAAATCCTGCAGAGGAAAATAAATAATTATATGGATAATTATGAATACTCTGAATTACTAAAACTTCTTAATACAAAATTAGAAAATATTAAAAATATTTTAAAACCAGAAGAGTTAGAAAATAGAATTAAAGAAATAGAAGAATTAGAAGCAGACCAAAACTTTTGGTCTGATGTAGAAAATGCTACAAAAATAGGAATTGAAAAAAATAGAATATTAAGTAATTTAAGTAAATTCAATAAAGCAAATGACGCTCTAAGTGGTAGTAATGAACTTTTTGAATTAGCAAATGAAGAAAATGATGAAGATACTTTTGAACTTCTATTTGAAGAAGCGAAGGAACTTGAACAGTTAGTAAAATCAACTGAAATTACTGTAATGTTAAGTTCTCCTGATGATTCTTCAAATGCTATTGTTTCTATTCATCCTGGAGCTGGTGGTACTGAATCACAAGACTGGGCTAGTATGCTCTATAGAATGTATTTAAGATGGGCTGAGAGACAAAACTTTAAAATAGAACTACTTGACTATCAAGATGGAGAAGAAGCTGGAATAAAAGATGTCTCTTTTATTATTAAAGGTGAAAATGCTTATGGTTATTTAAAAGCTGAAAATGGAATACATAGACTTGTAAGAATTTCTCCCTTTGATTCAAATGCCAAAAGACACACCTCTTTTGCTTCTGTTATGGTAAGTCCAGAGATTGATGATAATATTGATATAGAGATTGAAGATAAAGATATAAGAATTGATACATATAGAGCAAGTGGAGCTGGTGGTCAACATGTAAATAAAACTGAAAGTGCCATTAGAATAACTCATATTGAATCAGGTATTGTTGTTCAATGTCAAAATGACAGATCTCAACACAAAAATAAAGCTAGTGCTATGAAAATGCTTAAATCAAGACTTTATGAGTTAGAACTAGAAAAACAACAAGCTGAAAAAAATGGTATAGAAAAAAGTGAAATAGGCTGGGGCCATCAAATTAGATCTTATGTTTTACAACCCTATCAACAAGTAAAAGATACTAGAAGCAATATTGGTTATTCTAATGTGGATGCAATACTTGATGGGGACATCACAAAAATTATAGAAGATGTCTTAATATCTCAAAAAAGTTAACAAACTGTTAACTGTATATTTTTTTTACAACTTTTTAACACTTTTTTAATAACTTTTCTATATAATGTAAGTTCATTTAACACAAAAAGGGATAAAAATGAAAAAATTCGTAAAAATGAGTTTAGTAGCTGCATTAGCAGTAACTGGAACTGTTGCATCTGCACAACCATTAGCAGAAGCTATTAAAAATGTAGATGTATCTGGTACAGTTGCATATAGATATAATGACTATGAAGAAACTACTGGTGGACAAGATGATAGTGCATCTTCAAACAATTATAAAATTGCTGTTAACTTAAAATCAAAAGTTAATGATGATGTTACTGCAAATACTAGATTTATTATTGGTGCTGCTGGCGGAGACGCTGTTTCATTAAATAATCATGATGAAGGTGATGCAAATCCAAGCGTTACTCTTTCTGAAGTAAACTTTACTTATACAGGTATTGCAAATACTGCAATTACTGTTGGTAAACAAGGTTTAGCTACTCCATTTACTCTACATAGAGATGCAATGGGTAATGAACAAGTTGGTACTGGTATCTTAGCTCTTACTAATGTTGGACCTGTTACTTTAGCTGGTGCTTATTTCAACCAAACAAACTTAGATACTGATGTTAATGAAATGAGTAATGATTTAGGTCTAGCAGGTGACGAAAATGTTATCGTTGCTGGTGCTATTTTAAATATTGCTGGTATTACTGCTGATGTATGGTATGCAGACTTACAAGATACTTTTGATGCATATACAATTGGTTTAGCTGCATCTTATGATATTTCTGATGTAAACTTAGCTCCATATGCTAGATATACTTCTTTAGACTTAGACAACTCTTCGGCAGATAATAAATTATGGAAAATTGGTATGAGAGCACAAATGGGAATCTTTGGAGCTCATTTAGGTTACGGTCAAACTGATGACGAAGGTGGAGTTACATCTTTAGATTATAGTGCAGCAACTGGTTATGATGAGCACTGGAGAGTTACTCTTTCTGGTCAAACTGATGCAGATGTTATTTATGCAGACGTAAATGCACAAGTTACTGATACTGTAAACTTATCATTAAATTACTCTGATTTAGATAATGATTCAACTAATACTGATGAAACTGAAATTTATGGTCAAGTAAAATATGACATGAGTAAAAACTTCTACACATTTGTTAGAATTGGTCAATATGAAGTTGATCAAACTGGTGATGACATCGATTCAACAATCGGTAGAGTTCACGTACAATACTCTTTCTAATCATTTAGAGAATTTTAAAACAAATAAAAAAGGCTTTGGTTTAAACCAAAGCCTTTTTTTATGTCAAATTTGTAAACTTAAGAGACTTATATTTTATCAGTAAATCACAAATAATATATTACTAAACTGTATAAAAACTATTCTTTATCACAAATTGCCTTATAAATACAGTATTGGCAAGTTTGATTATTATCACACTTTTCAAAATTTACACTTGACGTTTTAAACTCTGAAAATATATTTTTAAGTAATTCTAACTTTTCATTTAATACTACTTCTTCTAGCAGTTTCATATTATGTAAATCATAATAAAAGGTATTTATATTATTAGAGTTATATAAACTTTCAACACCTAAAAAATAAAACTCTAGTTGGAAATCAACTGCTTTTTCATAAGTTCTTTTTGTACTAACTTTTAAATTAGATGATGTCTTATAATCTAATACAAAATATTCATCATTTAAAATATCAATTCTATCAATCTTTCCTTGAAGTTTTATTCCTTCATATTCACAGAAAAATGGTTTTTCTAAAGCCAATACCTTAAAACCTTTTTCAAACCTTTTATCTTCTAATTGTACAAAATCTTTTAATTTTTTCTTCCAAATCTCTAAATCAAGATTTAAAAATGGATTTTCACTTCTATTTTTATTAAAAATATCAAGTAATACTTCATAGGCTCTTTTATCTTGATTATAATACTCTTCTAAAGTATTATGAATGATATTACCTAATTCATAGCCTTTTGGCTTTATAGAGATATCATGCTCTTTTATTTTAAGTATATGATTTAAATAATATTTCCTTTTGCATTCTAAAAACTCTTTTAAAGAACTTGCACTCCATACTAATTTTGAAAGGTCAATATCTAAAACTATTTTTTCATTAAAATGCTTTAATCTATTTTGAGAATATAAAATATGTTTATATTCATTGTCATATAGTTTTTCATCAATTTTTATATCAAAAAGTTTATTTGCAAATCTAGATATCTGATCAGAATCATTTTTTACATATGAAATAGCTATATTTTTAGAGTTTGAAATTAATCTCTTGTAATAATATTTTTGTAAATCTTCTCTATCATTTGAAGTAGGTAAATTTACTTTTTGTTTTAAGGCTGTTGATAGAAACTTATCCTTCAAACTTCTTTTTGGAATAAGTGACTCATTAAAATCACAAATTATTACAGCTTCAAAGTTTATAAGTCTACTTTCAAGTAATCCCATTACAGTGATTTTACCAGAGTTAATATCATCTAAAGTGATAGAAGATACTTTTTGAAAGAAAATCTTCATTGCATCTTTTAAAAGTATTGGTTCTTCTTGAGAAAAGACAAGTTTTTCATACCTAAAGCAAACTTCATCAAACTTTTCAAGTAATTCATTATCATCTTCAAGACTTTTAAGATATTCACATATTTTATTAAACTTTTCTTTTGTTAAATATGCTTTAGAAACATTGGAAAAGACCTCTTTATAAAAATTTTCATCAATTTCAAGATATTCTATATTTTTAAATACTTTTATTTCATCATCGAAAAGTGAAGTATTTATTGCATCAAGAGCTTTATAAAGTTTTGAAGTTTTAATATCAATACCCATAGCGTAGTTAAAATAGCCTTCACAATCAAAAAGTCTTAGCAAGTTAGCAAAATCTTCATCAGGTAAAACAAGTGCTATTTTTGAAGGATTTAATCCCTTAGTTATAAAGTTTACAATTGAAGCTTTTATAAAAGCTATTTGATTTATTCTAGAAGAAAAACCTTTTATCTCTATACTATCAAGATACTCTTCTAAAATGTTTTCTTCAATTATTATTTTTGAACTTAAATTTATATTATATTTTCGACCCTTTTCAAGGCTGAAACCATAATCAATAAACTTTTTTATAGATTTTGTATTATATTCATTATAAATAAACTCTAACTCTAAATCTATAAGTTTTGAAACCTCTTTTATTATCTCAAACTCAAACTGAGTAAAATATCCTTCAAAATATAATTTAATATTTTTGTATCTGCTTATAAAATCTTTATTTATTTTAAAATGTAAATGCATATTTATTCTATCAATTGCATTATTCTTTTCTAAAATATTTAAATAATTTCTATATATTTGAATAAGAATCTCTAAATGTTCTTCATAATAAGAGTATGTATCTGCTGTAATTATTGATTCTATACTTACATTTTCACTTGCAATTTCTAAAAAAAATCTATATATATAATCACTTTGTTTTAAAAAAGCATTAAAACTAGAAGAGATACCAAGAGCTGAAAGATTTACATTTTTAACAGCTTCATTAAGATATAAAAATCTTTGTTCTTCATCTATTATTTTTTTATTTTCAAAAAAAAGTGATTTCTTAAAAAATTCGTCTATTGTAGTGATTGTAGGAAGAAGAGTATTAGATAGATTATCTTTATCTAAATACTCTCTTATTGATCTAGAAGTGGGGAATACTAATAGTTTATTGCTCTTTAGCATCAGACTTTATATATATGTAACCCACATCAATTGAAGTTTTGAAATTTCCAGTAACATTCCAATTACCTTTTAATGGTAAGTCAAAATACATAACGTATTTTCCATCTTCAAGTTTGAAATCAGCTGTTTTAAAATCCATTGTAAACTTATGATTTGTTGGTCTAGATATTCTAAGATTGATATCTAAATCCTTAACAACATTTCCTGCTTTATCTTTTGCAAGTATTTCTACTTTATTTTTACCTTTGATAAAACTTTTTTTGTGAGCTGAAGTTTTTTCAATAACTCTTTGCCCTTTAAACATATCATCAATTACTAATCCAAACTCTTTTTTATCATTAAATACAATTTTAAAATCATATTTTGATAAGAAAGCTTTATTTGAAGTAACTACATCATTATAATGTTCATCTAAATATTGATATTTTTTTAAAAAAGTTTCATCTTCATGTACTGGTGTATTTACTGCTGAGTAAATAGTCCAAACAATCATTGCAAATGTAAATGAAAAAATACTAATAAAAAGTAATGGCCAAAAATTTCTTTTTTTCATAAATTAGTTATCCTATTTTTTTCTTCTAAGTACTGCATAAACATATAATAAAAGTCCTATCACTATTAATGAATACATAAAGACTTTCCAAATTGTTCCTGCTACTTTACCTGAGCTTCCTATGCTACTTTCAAGTTTGATATTTTTTGATTCTGCGATAGTATCTGCAATAGCTGCATATCCATTTAAAATAGCTGCACTTGCTTTTGCAAAAGTAGAGTTTTTATCCTTTGACGCTAGTAATGGTACAACATAACTATTCAAAATATCATTCTTATCAACAGTGTCTTTCAAACTTGAAGATACAATTAAATTTACATGAGTATCTTCAATTGCCATTGTAAGTAAAACATAAGGCTTGTGTAATGCTTGTGTAATTTCAGCCTCATACTCTTTTATATATTTAATTTTATCTTTTGTTGAGATATTTGGGTCAAGTCCTAAAGTACTTTTTGCATATACATATATGTTTACACCTAATTTTGATGATGTTTCATTACCAATTTCATCTATTTTTCCAATAGCTCTTTGATCAATTAATCCATCAGAACTTAAAACAAATTTGCTTGCATATAAATTTGAAGATAAGAAAAGTAGCAGTGAGAACACTGCTACTTTAATAAAGTTTAACTTTTTCATTAACCTACGTAAATTCTTGCAGAATCAAAGAAAGATAAATATGCAGATAACGCAGCCGAAGCTAATAGTAATATTCCTATAATTTTATCCATTTTATCTCTCCTTACTGAGGTTTACCAACAAGATTATAATGTTTGTTATTATCAGCACTATTTGCTTCTAATCCATCTAAATCTTGATTGATTTTATAAAAGTTTGTAGATTCATTTTGTTGAACTACAATCGCTCCGTATGTTAATACTCCTAAAATTGTTAGAAGTAAAACTGTAGCAATTAACATTCCTGTGATACCATGAAGAAGAGAAAAAAGCCCTCTTTCATTTTCGTTCATTTGTGAATTTCCTGCCATCTTACTCTCCTAAACTTCTAATATAAGCAGCTACTGCTTTTTCTTGAGTAGGATTTAGTCTACCTTTAAATGAAGGCATCATACCAATTGTACCTTTTTTACCATTTTCTAAAACAGTAGATACGATTGCATTATCATACTCAACAATGTTTGGACCAACGTAAGGCATACCTTTACCATCTGCTCCGTGACAAGAAGCACATACTGCATATGATGCTGGTTGTTCACCTTTGAACCCACCTGCCACATATGAAGATACTGCATCAATATCTGCTTGATCAGTTAACATCATTGGTGGCATTCCTGCTGGATATGCTTCAGTGAAGTTATTTGCACCATTTTTAATTACATACTCAACTTGATTCTTAGCAATTCTATTTGTTAAGTTATGAGCTTTACCATTAATACCTTCAGCATCAACACCATGACAAGGTGCACACTGTACTAGGTATGTAGATTCACCCATTGCAACTAGAGTATCTTGAGATGGGTTTTCCCATTTTGAAGAGAATCTTGAGTTATACTCATTTACTTCTTCATTATATTGTCCAATTTGTGAAAATCCGTTAGTTGGGTAACCGATTGTCCAGTACCAAAACAACCAAACTAAAGTACCAATAAATGCTAATCCCCAACCAGTTGGGATAGGATTTTTATATTCACCAATTCCATCCCAGTTATCTTCTGCTAATTCACCGCTAGCAGTATCATTTTTCATTTGGTTAACATACTTAAGTGCAACAAATACTGTAATAGTAATAATTGCAACTGCAGCTAACATTGTAAGGTCATTAATATAATCCTCACCAAAGCTAAAAGCATCACCAGCAACATAATATGTTCCTGACATTAAAGCAATGATAAGAATAATACCACCTATTACCATAGATTTCATATTATTTCTCCTTCTCTTTATTCTTTTCTTCTTTATTTATATTTTCGAGAGGATCTGACTCTATTGTGTCATCATGAACTAAATTCGAATATTTTTCAAAATCTCTTTCACCTTTTTTGTCTCTTCTATAAATAGAAAAAGCATACGAATAAAACACAACAAATACTGCCAAGATTAGGAAAAATTTCGCGTAACCTTGGATAGTAAGAAGAGTCTCTTGATCCATTTTAACCTCTTATTTTAAAGAATTTAAATATGCAATTAATGCAACAATTTCAGGAACTTGACCGTTTGCAACGGCATCTTTTACAGCTTGGTTTTTCATATCAGCTGCGATTGCTTTTGCTTCTTCTTTAGCTTTTGCAATTGCACTTTCATAATCACCTAACTCTACGTCAACTTTTCCATCACCATCTAGATCTTGATCATATGGTGTTTTGAATACAGTTTTAACTGTATATGCTTCTGCGTATGCAGTATCTAAATCAGCAATATTTGTAAACTGATGTGGATATGCTGGCATAACTGTTCCAGGTACAACTGAAGAAGGATTCATCATATGTGATTCATGCCAATCAGTTGTTCTATAATTACCAACTCTCATTAAATCTGGTCCAGTTCTTTTTGATCCCCATAAGAATGGTCTATCATAAGCATACTCTCCAGATAAAGAGTACATACCATATCTATCAGTTTCTGATTTAAATGGTCTAATTAATTGTGAGTGACAAGCATTACATGAATCTTTAATATATACATGTCTACCTGCTAACTCTAACACACTGTATGGTTTTGTACCAACAGTTGGTCTACTTTGTTTTGCGAAATCAGGAATAACTTCGATAATCCCTGCAAATGCAATAAATATAAATACTAATACCGCAAAGAAAAACGGTCTTTGTTCAAACCAATGAAACATTATTACACCCTCCTTCTTAAGCCGCTACTGGTGTAGCATTTACTGGTTCTTTATCAAGTACTCTACCTGCTGTTGCAGTTTTGTACATGTTATATGCAAACATAAAGAATCCGATTAGATACAATAATCCACCAACAGCTCTAATTGTGTAGTATGGTTGTAAAACAGTTACAGTATCAATGAATGAGTATACTAATGAACCATATTCATCATATGCTCTCCACATCATACCTTGAGTAATACCAGCAATCCACATTGAAGTAAAGTATAATACAATACCAGTTGTTTGTAACCAGAATTGCGTATCCATTAACGACTTAGAGTATAATTCTCTTCCATACATTCTTGGTGCCATGTGGTATAGTGCTGCCATAATCATAAATACAACCCATCCTAAAACACCATCGTGTACGTGACCTGGAATCCAATCAGTAAAGTGAGCAATCGCATTTACAGATTTAATAGACTGAATTGGTCCTTCGATTGTAGATAACATATAGAATGTTGATGCTAAAATCATGAACTTAATCAGAGTATTTGTTTGTAATTGTTGCCATTCACCTTTCATAGTTAATAGCATATTAATTGCTGATCCCCATGATGGTAAAATTAATACTACTGACATTACAGAACCCATTGTTTGCATCCAATCTGGAACAGTAGAATAAATTAAGTGGTGTCCACCTGCCCATAAATATACAAACATTAATCCCCAGAATGCTAGGATTGATAATTTATATGAATAAACATTTTGTCCAGACTCTTTTGGTAAGAAATAATAAATCATTGCAATAATTGGAACTGTAAATACAAATCCAACTGCATTATGTCCATACCACCATTGTACTAGTGCATCATTTGAACCAGAGTACATTGAAACAGAGTGAATCCATGAACCATATCCAGATACAAAATAAGTTGGAACTTCCATATTATTAAATAGGTATAACATTGCAACAGCTAAGAAACCAGCTATGAAATACCAAATTGAGATATATAAAGTTCTTTCTCTTCTAATTCCGATTAAACCGAAAATAGAGATACCGTATAATACCCACCAAACAACAACTAAGATATCTAAAGGCCATTCTAACTCAGCATACTCTTTAGAAGTCGTAATACCCATAAATAATGTTACTACTGCTAAAAGAATAGTGATGAAGTAAAGTACAAAGTGTAACTTTGCTACTCCCATTAAAAATGGAGACTCTTTTAAAGATACTTTTAAAACTCTTTGCCCAATGTAATACCATGTTGCAAAGATACCACTAAGAGTAAAACCAAAAGCAACACCGTTTGTGTGTAAAGGTCTTAATCTACTGAAAGTACCATATTCACCTGCTAGGTTATTTAAACCTGGGAACGCAAGTTGAAACGCTAGTACAACACCAATAGTCATACCAATGATACCAAACAGAATTGTTGCAAATGTAAAGGCTTTTGCAATTGAGTAATCATACTCGATTTGTGCACCGTTTTGCATCAATCTCCTCCTACTAATTTTTTATACAAGTCACTTTTTTGTCACTTATCTTCAAATATTAGCTAAAGGGCTATAAAATTAAGCTTAAGATTTTAGTTTTTTTTTTAAGTTTGCTTTAATTTTGCAAAACTTTTAATTGCATAATGATATTGATTATTGAAGCAGCATTAAAAGTTGTTTTTTAATGCCTGTAAGGCTTCTTTTTTTAAAGTCTTTTGTTTTAGGTCTTCTCTTTTGTCATGTAGCTTTTTACCACGAGCAACTGCTACTTGAATCTTAACCATATTTTTAGAATTAAAATATAGTTTTGTAGGGATTAAAGTGAACCCATCTTTACTAACTTTTTCATGGAGTTTATTAATCTCTTTTCTATGTAATAGAAGTTTTCTGCTTCTTCTTTCATCAGGTCTATAAGTCGTGTGGGCAGTACTTAGATGAGTAATATGCATATTTAAAACATATACTTCATTTTTAATAATTCTTACGTGAGAATCTTTTAAGTTTACCCTGCTATCTCTTATTGATTTAACTTCACTACCTTGTAAAGCAATACCTGCTTCTAAAGTATCTAATATTTCATAATCATGATATGCTTTTTTATTCTTAAATGTTAAATTTTTTTCTTTAGTTTTTGCCATTATTTACCTTAAAAAAAGAGCTGCCACTTCCACTGAAAAACCAACCATTTTTTTCAAATTTTTCTAGTTCATTTTCGATTGATTTTGCAGGCTTATATAAATCATTTGCTGTGCTTATGCTATGCTCTTTCATGATTTCTGTTGATTTTAAGCTAAAAAGCTTAAGTATTTCTTCATCAGTCTCTTCTTTATAAAACTTTTCTCTAAATGCCTTAAAAATCAGTCCTGTATCACATTTTATCTTTGGTGTTACTACTTCTATATCTAAAATTTCTTCATCAAATTTTTCAATTTTTTCGCCTATTCCTGATACATTTGCACTATCATATTCATAAACAAAAAATGGAACATCAGCACCAATTTTTACTGCTAGCTTACACAATTCATCTTTTGTAAGCCCTAGTTTACACTCTTCATTTACCATAAGCATAAAAGTAGCAGCATTAGAACTTCCACCACCAAGACCAGCAAACTCTGGAATATTTTTGTCAACTTTTACTTTTTTATTTTTAAAGTACTCTTCTACTTTTGGCGATACTTCTTTTAAAAGTAAATAAGCTTTATAAATAGTATTTTTATTTAACGCACATCCAAAGTCTCCTTCTAAAGTAAACTCTTTGCAAACCTCATCTATAAATGAAACAGTATCATATAAAGAGTGTACTCGTACAAACCTAGAAGCTAATTCATGGTAGTTATCTCTTTTCCCTACTATTTTTAAAAAGATATTAACTTTTGCATAAGACTTTTTTGTAACCGTCAAAGTTTCACCTTATTTAGAAGATATTTAACTTCATTATCAATAATTTGGATTATACTAAAAAACTCTTCAAACTTAACTATATATGAGCCTTCTTCTTTATTTTCTAAAAATTCTAAAGATATCTTTTTTCCATCTTCAAAAAAGCTTTTATCCCCAGTATAAATATTCTGCTTTAAATCAATAAAATCTATAGGGTTTAAATCTTTTTCATTTTCGTAAAAAAACATTCCTTCATTTAATCTATTTAAATAAGAAAGAGTTCCTTTAACATTTAATTTTTCAAGTAAGATTTGAGCTAAACTTCTAATATATGAACCTTCACTAACAGTTGCTTCAAAGGTTATAAAAGGATGATTATAAGAAACAAACTTTGTAGTAAAGATTTCCATAGAAGATTTTTTCATCTTCACTTCTTTTCCTTCCCTTGCTAAATTATAAGCTCTTTTGCCATCAATTTTCTTAGCAGAAAACTTAGGAGGATAATATTCATGTGTTCCAATTAAATTTTTAATTTCTTCTTTTATTAAAGATTCATCAACTCTTTTTTCATCTTCTATTGAAATTATATTTTCAATATCTAATGATTCAGAAGTAGTGCCTAACCAAATAACAGCTCTATAAGTCTTAGGAGTTTTTTTAATATAGTTAAATAGTTTAGAATATTGTCCAAAAGCAACAATTAAACATCCACAAGCAAAAGGGTCAAGGGTTCCAGAGAAACCTGCTTTTTTATTTCTATATTTTCTTTTTATTTTGTTTAAATATGTGTTTGAGCTAACAAACATAGGTTTGTTTACAACAAATAACTTATTTAATGGTTCTTTATCGTATAATCTTTTTTGCATTATTTATATTAAATCTTCTCTACAAAACTAGATAATATATCTCTTCTTGTTCCACCAAAGTTAATCGTTAATTTATAATCTTTTCCAGCTTTATTTGCTTTTTGAACTCTTCCCATTCCAAAAATTTTGTGCTGAACTAAATCACCTTTTCTATATGATGAAGTTTTCTCTATTGTTAAACTTCCTTTAATAAGTCCACTTTCACTTAAAAATCTACTTTTAAGTAATGAAGCTCTTTTACCTTTATAAAATCTTGAATGAACAAAAGACAAAGTTAAAGTATCCATTGCTCTTGTAATTGCAACATAACCTAATCTTCTTTCCTCTTCTATATCACTTCCATCACCAATAATAGGGAAGAAACCTTCTTCCATACCAATAATAAATAAATGTTTGTACTCTAAACCTTTTGAAGAGTGAATACTCATCATTGAAACAGCCTGATCTGTTAATTCACTTTGTTCTGATTCAAGGGCAATTTCATTTAAAAAATCGTCTAAGTTTTGGTGTGGGTTTTGAATAAAGTAGTCTCTTATATATCCATAAAACTCGTCAATATTTGCCTGTCTATCAAAACCATCTGGAACATTATCATAAGAAGCTCTATAATCAAAAGTATCTTCAAAGGCATCTAAAAACTTCATTTTAGACTCTTCTAAAGTATCTCTTAAGTCCATTATTGAAGCCATAAATACTTTTAGTGTTCTTGAATTCTTTTTACCAACTACAGCACTAAGTTCTTCTGGTTCAAAATCTTCAATAATATTAAAAATAGGTCTTTTTAGTTCTATTGATTTTGCATCAAGTTTATCAATTGTTGTTTTACCTATACCTCTTTTTGGTTTATTTACAATTCTTTTAAAAGAGAAATTATCAGTTGTATTTGTTAAAACTCTAAAATAAGCAATCAAATCTTTGATTTCTGCTCTTTCGTAGAATTTCATACCACCAATAAGTCTATAGTTAAGTCCTGCTTTGTTAAAGCCTTCTTCTAGAGACCTTGAAAGTGCATTTACTCTAAATAAAATAGCAATATCTCTTGCACTCTCACCACTTGCAATTAGTTTTTTAATATCATCAGTGATTTTTCTTGTCTCTTCATTTTCATCAGAAGATTCATAGACTCTTACACTATCACCTTCTTTTCTTGTTCCAATTAGTTTTTTACCAAGTCTATCTCTATTGTGTTCTATTAGTTGGTTTGCATGATTTAAAATTGTATTAGTTGATCTATAGTTGTTTTCAAGTTTTACAATCTTTGTTCCCTCAAAATGTTCGTGGAAGTTTAGGATGTTTTTAATTGTAGCACCTCTCCAGCCATAAATTGATTGGTCATCATCACCAACAACACAAAGATTGTCATGTGTTGAACAAAGTTTTCTTAAAAGTTTATATTGTAATTCATTTGTATCTTGATACTCATCTACCATCACATATTGATACTTTTGACTAATTTCTTTAGCTAGTTCTTCATTTTGCTTTAAAATTTTATATGGAAGTAATAATAAGTCATCAAAATCTACAAGGTTATTTTTTAATAAATATGCCTCATATTTTTCATATACATCTGCTATTTGTTGATAGATTTTTAATTGTGCTGAAGCTTTTGCTTCTGTTGGAGTAATCAAAGTATTTTTGTATTTTGAAATCTCACTAACTAATAAAGAAGTAGTTATCTCTTTATCTATTGATTTAATTATTCTTTTCTTATCATCTGTATCTATGATTATAAAGTTATTTTTTCTATTTAATTGGCTCATATGGAATTTTAAAAAAAGAAGTCCAAATTTATGGAAAGTACAAAGTAAAGGAGGAGTATTTACAATTGTTGTATCAATCATAGAGTAAGCTCTTTCTCTCATCTCAGTTGCAGCTTTATTTGTAAATGTTAGAGTTAAAATTGAGCTAGGATCAATTCCTATAGAAATAAGATAAGCAAGCCTTGTTGTAATAGTTTTTGTTTTACCTGAACCTGCCCCAGCAAGAATAAGTAAAGAACCATCAATATGCTGTGCAGCTTCCCTTTGAGACTCATTTAACGATGATAAAGAATTTTCTAACATTTTTACTCCATTTACCCAAAAAAAATAGTATATTTCTAAATATTGATTATTAATTTAGTAAGGTAATATATTAGATTATAGCATAATTTGTTTAAATTAATTACACTTCTTAATATTTTTATTTATAAATAAATGTTATTATAATCATTAAATTTTTTAAAGGCAACAAGAATGTTAACTGATTTTGCGAAACTTGAAACTTTTTTAACAGTCGTTAGAGAGAAGTCATTTTCAAAGGCTTCAGCCAAGTTAGGTATTTCTCAACCAGCTGTTACTCAACAAATGAAGTTCATTGAAGAATATCTAGATGTGCAAGTAGTTGATAGAAAAAAGAATGGAATTAGACTTACAAAAGAAGGTCAAATGCTTTATTCTATTGCACAGAAAATCGAGAGATGTGTAAACAATGGAGAAAAAGAATTATTAAAAATTATGAATAAAGATGTAACTTTTTTATTCGGTGCTTCATTTATTATTGGAAACTATATTCTTCCAAGATTTTTAAATAACTTAAAAGAGAATATTAACAATGATGTTTCTATCAATGTTTCTGTTTCTCATAAAGCAATTGAAGACTTATTAGATAAAAAAATTGATATGGCATTAGTTGAAAACTATATTCCAGATGATGATATTATTTATAGAGAGTGGATGGATGATGAGATTGTAATTTTCTCAAACCAAAAACTTCCTGCAAAAGCAAAAGCTAGTGATTTATTATCATATAAATGGGTATGTAGAAACCCAGATTCTCATACTAGATTAATTTTTAAAGAGTCTTTAGAAAGAGCTAACTATCCAGACTGTGATACATTTGATGTAACTAGTGAAGTTACAAGTGCTACTACTATTGTACAAACTGTTTTACATTCAGATAAAAATGAAACTCCAACTGTTTCTATTGTATCTAGAAATGCAATTGAATCACTACTTAAAGCAGGTGCTTTATATGAGTCAAGAATTGGAAATCACAAAATGTCTAGAAAGTTATACATTGCATATAGAAAAGATAGAAAGCATGATGCATTTATAGAAAATGTAGTTGACTATCTACTTAAAATAAAAGGATAAACCTTAAGATTTAATCTTAAAGTTTATCTTAATACTTCAATCCCTCTTTTAATAAAGCTTTTCTTATTTTACTTATTTGTTGATGTTTGTTTTTACACCATATAGGAGATAATAAAGTACTATCATCTATTCCTGCTGTTACTCTTTGAACAGAGATGTTCTCAGGCATTCTTTTTATTGATTCAACTACTGTTTGTATATATAAATCTTCTGAAATAGGAGTAAAATCTCCTCTTTTAAAATCTTTTGTTAGAAGAGTATTTTTAACCACATACAAAGGGTGAAACTTTATAGAATCAACATTTAAAGCAATTGTTTCATCTAAAGTTTGTAACATCATCTCTTTATTTTCATCAGGTAATCCATAGATTAAATGCCCACAAACTTTAAGGCCTTTTTCTTTAGTTCTTTTTATCCAATACCTCATATTTGAAGCATCATCACCACGATTTATTTTTTCTAATGTTTTATCATAAAAAGATTGAATCCCATACTCAACCCAAATCTCTTTATCAGCACTTAACTCTTTTAAAAAATCAAGAATTTCATCAGTCATACAATCTGTTCTTGTACCTATTGAAAGTCCAATTACATTATCAAAAGATAAAGCTTTTGTATAAAGAGCTTTTAAAGTCTCTAAGGGAGCATAAGTATTGGTAAAAGATTGAAAGTAAACAATATATTTTTTAACACCAAACTTATTATTTAATCTAACTTTAGTAGCTTCAAATTGCATTTCAAGCTGTTTTAATTGATTCTCTAAGAAAGGATTTTCTTTTACATTAGGATTTAGTTTAAACTTTGGTTTTCTCTCAGTTAGATTAGGAGAAAAAGAGTCATTTTCACAAAAGGTGCAACCACCTTTTGCTACTGTTCCATCAATATTTGGACAAGTAAAACCACCTATAGAAATAGGTACTTTATAAACTTTATGTCCAAACTTATTTTTAAAGTATCTTCCAATAGTTAATACTTCTTTATTTTCATATTTGATTTTATTTTTTTTATTTTGTAACGAAATAGTCACCATCAAAGCTTTCTAGGGCATAATTAGTACCTTTACCAATTGATTGTGTTAAGTCTTCAATTGATAAATACTCTAAAGTATCTGCCTCTATATATTCACAAATTTCTTCTTTTGTCATTCTATGAGAGATTAACTCCTCTTGGTTTGGAGTATCAATCCCATAATAACAAGGGAATTTAATTTCAGGAGAAGCAACTCTAAAGTGTACTTCTTTTGCACCTGCGTCTTTTAGCATTTTAACAATTCTTTTAGAAGTTGTACCTCTAACAATAGAATCATCAATTACTAATAAGGATTTTCCTTCAATTAAAGACCTCATTGGAGAAAGTTTCATTTTAACTTTCATATTTCTCATCTCTTGAGTTGGTTCAATAAATGTTCTTCCAACATAGTGATTTCTAATAATCCCATATTCAAAAGGAATCTTACTTTGTGCTGCATAACCAAGCGCAGCAGGAACTCCTGAATCAGGAACAGGAATAACCATATCTACTTTGATAGTTGAATCTTTATCATTTTTAGCAAGGGCTCTACCCATATTTTCTCTAGTTCTATATACATTTTTACCATCAATAACAGAATCAGGTCTTGCAAAATATACATATTCAAAAGCACAAGGTCTAAACTCTGGTTCAAATAATTGAATTGATTCAGGCTCATCATGACCTTCAGCAAAAATTAGCATTTCACCTGGTTTTACATCTCTAATAAATTCAGCATCTACTAAATCAAAGGCACAAGTTTCACTTGCAACGATATATCCACCAGTTCTTAATTTTCCTAAAGATAATGGTCTAATACCATATCTATCTCTAATAACAAACTGTTTAGACCTAGATTGAATAATAAAACAGTATGCTCCAATAGTTTTATTTAGACCTTCTTTGATTCTATCTCTTAATCTTTCATGGTTACTTTTTGCAATTAGATGGATTAAGTTTTCTGTATCCATTTCTGTTTGAAAAATTGAACCCTCTTCTATTAGTTCTTGTCTAACCTCATTTTTATTAATAAGATTTCCATTGTGAACAATAGACATTTCACCTAGTTTATACTTTGCAGAAACTGGTTGAGCATCAAAAATAGAGTCCCCACCTGCTGTAGAGTATCTATTATGACCTATTGCCATATTTCCTTTTAGATAATTTAATGCTTCATCAGTAAATACTTCAGAAACTAATCCACTATCTTTTTTAGTATAAATTTTTCCATCACAAGATGATGAGATTCCAGTTGCTTCTTGCCCTCTATGTTGCATAGAGAATAGAGCTAAAGAAGCAAGTCTAGCGGCATTTTCATTACCATAAATTCCAACTATCGCACACATTTATTTAACCTTTAAAAAAAAATGAAAAGTGAACTTGAGTGCTGAAATTTCTTTTCATTTTTAATATTAATTTATTTTTTATTTTATAGACCTAAACAGTCGTTGATTGAATAAAGCCCTGGTTCTTGATTAACAAGCCATTTAGCAGCTTTAATTGCACCTTTTGAAAAAGTATTTCTTGAAGTTGCAGTATGATGTAACTCAATAAATTCACCATCATTATATAGTCCAACAGTATGTCGTCCAACTATATCACCACCTCTTAAGCTCATAACACCAATTTCATCTTTTGTTCTTGCACCAATTTCGCCATCTCTTCCTGAAACTCTAACTGCATCTAAATCTAAGTCTCTTGCACGTGCTGCATGTTCTGCTAATGTTAAAGCTGTTCCAGAGGGAGAATCAATTTTATATCTATGATGTTGTTCAACAATTTCACAATCAAAATCTTTAAGTGCTTTACTTGCAAGAGATACAAGTTTGTTTAAAACTGCAACACCTAAACTCATATTTGTAGCATAAAGAACAGGTACTTTTTTACTAGCTTCAATTAATAGATTTTGTTGATGTTTATTAAATCCTGTTGTTGCTATTACTAATGGTTTTGTTCCACCATTTTCAACAATCTCTTCAAGTAAACTTTGAGTTGCAACAGGTACACTAAAGTCAATAATAACATCACTTGAATCTAATAATACTTTCATCTCATTTGTAATTACTGTATCTTCTGGAACACTTTTTGTTAATTTACTAAATACATGACAAGCTGAAAGTTTCGCTTCATTGTCAACTTCTAAATCATCTATTAAAAGAGAACCAACTCTACCTGTAGTTCCTACAATACCTACATTTATCATAAGGTTTTTCCTTTTTTTATATTAATTCTATTAATTCGTAACTGCAATTATACAGCCTATTATTTTAAAAAGTTTAATGAAGATGGTATAGTACTTAAAAAACATTAAGTATAAGGTTAATTAAAAAGAAGAAAGAGTAAATCTTTCCTCTTTTTTATTAGTGAGATTTTTATCCTAAATATTCAATAATATCTACTGCTGCAGTTGCCCCATCTGCTGCTGCGCAAACAACTTGTTTTGCTGCATCAATTCTAACGTCACCTGCTGCGTATAATCCTGGAACATTAGTTTTCATTTTAAGGTCAACGATAACTTCTGTTTGCTCATTTACATCACAAAGATATGAACCATCATCTTGCTTTAAAGCATCACTTAATACATTTCTTCCAACAAATACAAATACACCAGGTACAATTATTTCTCTAGTTTCACCACTCTCTTTTGATTTAACAACAATACCAGTTACACCCATGTTATCACCAACTACTTCTTCAACAGTAACATTTGTAACTTCTTCAATATTTTCAGCTTTTTTCATGTGTTCAATTGTACTTGGAGCTGCTCTATATGTATCTCTTCTGTGTACTAAATAAACTTTAGAACAAATTTTTGATAGATAATAAGCTTCTTCTAAAGCAGTATCTCCACCACCAATAACAGCTACTTCTTTATTTTTATAAAAGAAACCATCACAAGTTGCACAAGTTGAAATTCCTCTACCAAAGAACTCATCTTCACCTTTGAATCCACCTTTTTTAGGAACAGAACCTGTTGCTAAAAGTACAGATCTAGCTTCTTGCTTAGTACCATCACCTAATTCTACTTCAAAGTTATCACCAGCTTTTCTTACTTTTAGAACTTGTTGCATTTCATGTTTAAGTCCAAACTTCATAGCTTGTGTTGGCCAAGATTCCATTAACTCCATACCAGTTACAACTTTTTCTTGTCCAGGATAGTTTTCAATTTCACTACTTCCTGTAATTTGTCCACCAGGCATACCCATTTCAAACATCGTTACGTTGTTAAGTCCACCTCTAGTTGCATATAACCCAGCTGTTAAACCAGCTGGTCCTCCACCAATAATTGCTAAATCTAACATTTATGTTCCTTTTAAATATTTATTATTTTTGTACTAAGATACTTATCATTTATTTTAATTTTGAAAAGAAATGATACAAAATTATAAGTAAGAGTTTAATAAATCTTAAATAATAATTTTTTTCCTTTAGTAAAATTTATCGTATTAAACTATATTTCTTCTAAGTATTTCCTTTAGTCAATAACTATTCAAAATTTTTTAACTAATTCTAAGGTATTATATTCACTTTCAAATTTAAGGGGTATAAAATGGAATTTTTAGACACTATTATATCAACTGCCTCAGATTTTGTGTGGGGTGTACCTATGCTAATTTTATTAGTTGGTACAGGTTTATTTTTAACGATTAGATTAAAAGGTATGCAGTTTTGGGCTTTAGGTCATGCTTTAAAACTTATTTTTACTAAAGAAAAAAATGCAGATGGTGATATTTCTCACTTTCAAGCATTAATGACAGCTTTAGCTGCAACAGTTGGAATTGGAAATATTGTTGGAGTTGCAACTGCAATTACTTTTGGTGGTCCAGGGGCTGTATTCTGGATGTGGGTAACTGGTCTTGTAGGTATGGCAACAAAATACTCAGAAGCAATCTTAGCTGTAAAGTATAGAGAAAAAGGTAAAAATGGCTACAAAGGTGGTCCAATGTACTATTTAGCAAATGGTTTAAACATGCCAAAACTTGCTTTTCTTTTTGCTCTTTTTACAATTCTTGCTTCATTTGGTATAGGAAATATGACTCAATCAAATGCAATCTCAAATGCACTTTTTTCACAATTTGAGACTCCAACTTGGGTTACAGGTGTTATTTTATTAACAATTACTTCTTTTGTAATTATTGGTGGTATTAAATCAATTGGTAAAACTACTTCTTTTTTAATTCCATTTATGATTATCATCTATTTAAGTACTTCATTAGCTATTATCTTTACAAACTTAGATAAAGTTGGTGATGCTTTTGGAATGATTTTTTATTATGCATTTAATCCAATTGCAGCTGGTGGTGGATTTGCAGGTGCAGCAGTTGCAGCAGCCATTAGATATGGTATTGCAAGGGGTGTATTTTCAAATGAATCTGGTCTTGGTTCTGCTCCAATTGCAGCAGCAGCAGCTAAAACAAATGACCCAGCAAAACAAGCACTAGTATCAATGACTCAAACTTTTATTGATACTTTAGTTGTTTGTACAATGACAGCTCTTATTATTCTTATGGCTCCTGTTTGGCAAACAGGTGGAAGTGCAGGAGAACTTACTCTTAAGAGTTTTGAATATTTCTTAGGTGATTTTGGAGCAATTGTTATTGTTATTGCAACTGTTTTATTTGGATACTCTACAATTCTTGGTTGGTCTTATTATGGGGAAAGAGCATTTGAATATATCTTTGGAGATAGATCAATTAAACTTTATAGAATAGTTTTTATAAGTTTTATAGTTGTTGGAGCAATGACAGAATTAAAACTTGTATGGAACTTCTCAGACCTAGCAAACGGTCTTATGGCTATTCCAAACTTAATTGCCTTACTTCTATTATCTAAAATAGTTTCAGAAGAAACAAACAGATACTTCAAAAAATAGATGTGTAAACCTTCGGGTTTACGCCTCATCTCTTATAAATTTAAAAAAAAATTAAAATTTTATATTAAACATCACATTAAAGTCATTTTGCATTTGTAAACTTTCAACAACTAAAAAAAACTCTCAAAGGAGATACTATGGAGAAAGTTATTGAAGCCTATACTGGCGCTAGCTCAGAAGGTAAAAAAAGTAGAGTCCCTGCAAAACTTGACAAGGCTTTGACAATTTCAGGAGTTGTTCTTGCTATTTTTATGATGGCCCATATGTTTTTTGTTTCTACAATTTTATTTGGTGAAGAGACAATGTATGCAGTAACAAAAATGTTTGAGTTGGATTTCATCTTTGATGGAGGACTACCATTTATTGTTAGTATTTTTGTAGCAATTATCACTGCTATATTTATAGTACATGCAATTTTAGGAATTAGAAAATTCCCTACATCATATAAAGCATACTTAAAAATAAAAGAGCACTCAAGAATGATGAAACACACTGATACTTCATTTTGGATGTTTCAATGGATTAGTGGTCTTATTATGATGTTTGGTGCAACTATTCACCTTTATATTATGTTTACTCAACCTGAAAATATTGGTCCATATTCAAGTGCACATAGAGTAGTAAGTGAAAATATGTGGCTTTTATATATGGTTTTACTAATCTGTGTTGAATTACATGGTTCAATTGGATTATATAGAGCTGCCATGAAATGGGGATGGTTTGATGGCGATAACCCAAAAGAAACAAGAGCAAAAATGCTAAAAGCAAAAAAAATCTTAAGTTTCTTCTTCTTAGCACTTGGATTCATTACACTGTTTGCTTATATTAAAATTGGTATTGAAAGAGCTGATCATTTACCAATGAAATATCATCCAACTAATAGTGTAGAAATTATTAAAAAATAAAGGGTTTGATATGAAAATTAATTATTGTGATGCATTAGTAATTGGTGGTGGATTAGCAGGATTAAGATCTGCTGTTGCTGCTGCTCAAAAAGGTTTAAGTACTACAGTTTTAAGTTTAGTTCCAGTTAAAAGATCTCACAGTGCTGCTGCGCAAGGTGGGATGCAAGCTTCTTTAGGAAATGCCAAAATGTCTGAAGGAGATAATGAAGATGTTCACTTTGCAGATACTGTAAAAGGTTCAGACTGGGGATGCGACCAAGAAGTAGCAAGAATGTTTGTTACAACTGCGCCAAAAGCTATTAGAGAATTAGCTTCATGGGGTGTGCCTTGGACAAGAATCAAAAAAGGTAATCATGAAGCAGTTATCAATACAAAGAGAACAACAATTTTTGAAGATGATGATAAACATGGTTTAATTAACTCAAGAGATTTTGGTGGTACAAAAAAATGGAGAACATGTTATACAGCTGATGCAACTGGTCATACAATGCTTTTTGCTGTTGCAAATGAGTCTTTAAAACTTAATGTAAATATTGAAGATAGAAAAGAAGCCATTGCCTTAATTCACCATGATAATAAATGTTATGGTGCAATTGTAAGGGATTTAATTACAGGTGAAATTGCTGCTTATGTTGCAAAAGGAACATTAATTGCAACTGGTGGTTATGGAAGAATTTATGAGATTACTACAAATGCGGTTATTTGTGAAGGTATTGGTACTGCTATTGCTTTAGAAACAGGAATTGCAAAACTTGGAAATATGGAAGCTGTACAGTTCCACCCTACTCCACTTTTCCCATCTGGAATTTTATTAACAGAAGGTTGTAGAGGTGATGGTGGTGTTCTTAGAGATAAAGATGGACATAGATTTATGCCAGATTATGAACCTGAGAAAAAAGACTTAGCTTCAAGGGATGTTGTATCTAGAAGAATGATGGAACATATGAGAAAAGGCAAAGGTGTAGAATCACCTTATGGTACACATTTATGGTTAGATATCTCTATTCTTGGACGTGAACATATTGAAAAAAACTTAAGAGATGTTCAAGAGATTTGTGAATATTTTGCAGGTATTGACCCAGCAGATGAAGGTACAAAAGGATGGGCTCCTGTTCATCCTATGCAACACTACTCAATGGGTGGAATTAGAACTAAACCAACAGGAGAGTCACAAACACTTTCTGGATTATTTAGTGCTGGTGAGGCTGCTTGTTGGGATATGCATGGGTTCAATAGACTTGGGGGAAATTCTGTTTCTGAAACTGTTGTTGCTGGTATGATTGTAGGTAACTATTTTGCAGATTATTGTATTGAAAATCAAATTGATATCAAAACAGAAGTTATTGAAAAATTTGTAAAAGAAAAAGAGTCTTACATGAAAGAACTTGTATCAAAAGATACAGGAGAAGATGTATTCAAAATCAAAAACAGAATGAAAAAAATCATGCAAGATTATGTTGGTATCTTTAGAGATGGAGAAGGCTTATCAAAAGCAGTTAAAGAGTTAGAAGAACTTTACATAAAATCAAAAAATGTTGCTATGAAAAACAAACAATTAAGTGCTAATCCAGAACTTGAAGAAGCATATCGAGTTCCAATGATGCTTAAAGTAGCACTTTGTGTAGCAAAAGGAGCATTAGATAGAACAGAAAGTAGAGGTGCTCATACAAGAGAAGATTATCCTAAAAGAGATGATGAAAACTGGCTAAAAAGAACTCTTACTTCATGGAAAGAAGGTGCTACTATGCCAACTGTAGAATATGAAGATTTAGACATTATGAAAATGGAAATTCCTCCAGGATTTAGAGGTTATGGAGCAAAAGGTAATTTAATAGAACACCCTTTAAGTGCAGTTAGACAAAAAGAGGTTGATGAGTTAAGAGAGAAATTAGAAGAGAAAGGTTCAAATAGATATGAAATTCAAGATGAACTAATGCCTTTCCCTTTACAACCTGAATACAAAAGAAAAAATGTAAGATTAGGAGATAAATAATGGCACGAGAATTAACAATCAAAGTTCTTAGATATGACCCACAAAATAAAGAGTCTATTAGAACACATATTGAAGAATATAAAATCCAAGAAGCAGATAGTATGACAATCTATCTTGCTCTTACACAAATTAGAGAAACAATGGATGCTGGACTTAGTTTTGACTTTGTATGCCGTGCTGGAATTTGTGGAAGTTGTGCGATGATGATTAATGGTAGACCAAAGTTAGCTTGTAGAACATTAACAAAAGATTTACCCGATGAGATTATTTTATTACCTCTTCCTACATTTAAACTAATAAAAGACCTTTCAGTTAATACTGGGGTTTGGATGGATGAAATGAGTAAAAGGGTTGAATCTTGGATTCACACTTCTAAGCAAACTGATATCGCTCAAATTGAAGAGCCTATAGAACCAGAAGTTGCTGATGCAGTATTTGAACTTGATAGATGTATTGAGTGTGGATGTTGTGTAGCTGGGTGTGGAACAAAACTTATTAAAGAGGATTTTGTTGGAGCAGTTGGACTTAATAGAGTTGCAAGATTTGAATGTGACCCACATGATGAAAGAACAGCTGATGATTATTATGAGTTAGTTGGTGATGATAATGGTATTTTTGGTTGTATGACTCTATTAGGTTGTGAAGATACTTGTCCTAAACACTTACCTTTACAAAATAAAATTGCATATATGAGAAGAAAATTAGCAACTGTACAAGGTTCATAAGGAGTAAATTATGGGAAAAATCACAGAGAAAGATATAATCGATAGTATAGCAGATGCCTGTCAATACATCTCTTTTTACCATCCAGAAGATTTTGTAAAAGGAATGGTAGAAGCATACGAAAAAGAGGAGTCAGAAGCAGCAAAGAATGC
>JABXII010000007.1 GCA_013373175.1 Campylobacteraceae bacterium
AATGTATCAAGTGCAACTTCTGCTCCAATAACACCTATATATTTACCATCTTTATATAAAGGCATTGCAATAGTAGTCATAAGCATATCTTCACCTGCAATAGGAAAAACATAAGGCTTTGTGATAAACTCTTTATTAGCTTCTTTAGGTCCTTTTATCCAACCATTTTCTTCATTATAATCAGAACCAGTTTGAATAATAATTCCTTCTTTACCCCTTGTAACATAAGGAGAAAACTCACCATTTTTTGAATACCAACTCTCTGGTAGTCCCTCACTTTGAGATTTTACATCATATAAAAGACCTGGATCTTTAAGTGACCACCAAAGACCTAATAGTTCATCATTATCTTTAAGTACAGATTTAAGCATTGCTATTGTCTCTTTTTCTCCAAGCTTGTTATTATGATTTATGGCTTCTTGAAATTTAGAACGCAATGTTTTTACTATTGATAATGAACGATCTATATCACCTTTTACTTGTGAAGCGTAGTTACTTGCCATCTCTTTTAAATATGATTCTGCACCATTTTGAGCAGTTTCATAAGAGTATTTTGAGATAAAAAATATAGTAACTATGAATACAAGAATAGTCGTACCTAAAACCTTAACCAAAAGCTTATTTCCAAAACTTCCTTTTTCTGACTTTAGCATGATATTTACCTTTATTTTGTTTGTATAAATTATTATAGCACTAAAAAGTATCAAAATAGTGACAATTTATATAGAAAATAGACAATTTCTTACTTTTTTAGTATTTTAATTTAAAAATGTTATAACATTTTGAACTAATTTTAAGTTTTATTATGTATAATTTCAACCCTCAAAAAATAAATAGGAGAAAAATTGAGAATTACAATTTCAAATAATGAGTTTTACGAATTACAAAAAATACTAGCGCAGAATGATATGACTTTATATAATAGAATAAATGAAGAGTTTCAAAAATCAATACAATCAAAAACAAAAAAGAAAATAAAAGCAACTGAAAAAGCTAATAAAGCAAAAAAAGATAAAAGTAAAAAAGCAGTAATAAATGCTGTAAATATATTAAGATTAGAGAATAGAAATATTACTGTGTATAGTGTGGCAAAAATGGCAGAGATAAGTTATAACACAGCAAAGAAGTATAAGGATTTTATTTTAGCTCAATAGAAAATATAAGTATAAGTTTCTCTAAGTTTTAGAGAAACTTATACTTTATTATTCAACTATTTGATGTAGTTTACTACATTTAGAAAGATATAAATCTACCCCTGACATATCTTTTTTTATATCCTCAAAAGAGTGAAAGTGTGCATCATATACATATACAAAGATTTCATCCCCTTGTTTTAAAAAGTTATGTTTACCAAAATCAGCATAAGCAGTTGCTCCAGCAGCAATTAATAATCCCTTGTAATCATTTAAATTTTCTAAATATTGAGGTAAACCTTCAAGAGGTCCCATATCTGGTTGAGTATTAAATTGTTCAATCATCCAATCTTTTAATTGTGTAAAGAAATATGAGTATGATTTAACTGCACTTATTGCTCCATAATTTTTAAGTACACCATCTCTTCTTATAAATGAAGCAATGTGATATCTACCTAAAATACCTTTATCTGTAAAATCATCAATTTTTATAAAATCAGGTGAAATACCTTTAGAGTTTTTACCCCAGTTCTTTTTTGTACTAAGTTTTTTCCCATCTTGCACTCTACTTGAACAGTCATTGAATGCTCCAAAGTGTGTTGGAACTAAATCAATTAATTTTCCATCTTCATATACAAAGTCACAAATTAATGCAACCTCTGCTTCTACTTGTAGTTTTTCTAAATTGTTATAGTTTATTTTATCTGTAGAATAGGGGAAGTTCCCTAAATGTGAATCATCATTTGGAATGAAAAATGGAAACATTCCCTTTGGTGCATTTTGTTCTTTTGTTTCAATAATTGAAAATTCGTCTGCTTCTCCAGCTTCACCTAAGTGTCCAGCAAAGTTGCCTGCAACACCAAATCCTAAATAATCTTTCATATCATTAATATTGATACTATATTTTTCCATTATATTTGCCTTTAATTATAAATAATTTTGACAATAAGTTTTTTTAATTTTTAATGTGATTATTTATTAGAGTGAGAATTTATTTGAAGTTTATTGTGTAGTTAAGCTCTATTGTCTATAAAAATCTACCGTGATATAAACTCTTCTCACTGTAGTCGACGCCGAGCATGATTAATGTATGTTTCATCTTTTTCCCTTTTTACTTTTTTGTAAGAAAGAAGCATACTCCTCTCTTACAAAAATAAAACTTAAGATTTTAAACTAAGAAAAAAATCTTTCTTCTGTTTTATCTAATAGTTTTGCCCCTGAGAATTTTGCTCTTTGAACTAATTCCCAGAAATATCTATATGTAGCTCTATCGTGTAATTCACCATCATATTGAATTGGTCCCCACTCAGCATCTTGTGCATTTAATAAAATATTTTGTGCAGCTTCTAATTCTGTAAAGTCTGGTTTCATTGCATCAACGATAGCTTGTACTTGTGTTGGATAAATTGACCACATTCTCATGAATCCAAATTCATTTCTAGCTCTTTCCGCATCTTTATAAGTTTGGTATGGGTTTTTAAGGTCTAATGTTACGTTATGACAAGGAATAACATGATTTTGGATAGCAGCTTGTGCAACTCTTGCTTTAGCAGCTCCAATTAATCTGTGGTCAAATTGACCTGGGCTTCTCATGTTAATTGCAGGAATTGCACCTTGGTATCCTGATACAAAGTCCATTAAACCAAAATCTAATACTTGTAACCAAGGTAAAGTAGCAATTTTTTCTACATCTTGTAATGCTCCATGAGTTTCAATTAAAATATGAATTGGAATTTCTCTACTAATACCAGCTTTTTTTGCTACTTCTTGAATATATTCAACTTGAGTTTTTACATCTTCATAAGAAGTTGATTTTGGTAATGTAATATATGCTAATTTCTCACCAGCACCTGGTACTAAAATATCAATATCTTGTCTCCAATCTGGATGTGAGAAATCATGAATTCTAGTTCCTGCCATACCATATGGATTATCTTCAGAGTTTACAACTCTTACAATCATTTCAGCATGTTCAACTTCTTTACCAGTTTCTGCTCCATCTTCACAATCACAAGTAATATCAAAAACAGGTCCAAGTTTTCTTTGCATATCAAAACCTTTTTTGATTAGCTTTTCGCTTCCTGCAAAGTGTTCACAAGTAGGAATAATCGGTAAAGATTTTCCAGATTCAAATAGTGCTTCATTAGGGTGTGTCATTTTATATCCTTTATATCAAGTTATATTTATTTTTTTGTTTTTTTCTTTGGGATTACAACAGTGTAATCTAAATCAAGTACTACATTTGGTAGATACTTACCATCTTCACCTTTTGGTGTTTCAATCTCTTCAGGTTTTTGATTCTTAACAGCAACTGTTCTTAATCTTAATAACCCAATGTCATCTCTTTTATGATCAATAGTATCAATCACTTCTGTGTATGCATAGATAGTATCTCCTGCATATGTTGGGTTAGCATGAGCTCCAGAGTTAATAGCATACATCCATTGTGCATTTTGTAAACCATTAAATGAAATTGCTCTTGCCATAGAGATAACAATTCCACCATACATTAATCTTTCCCCCATAGGAGTGGATTTCATCATATGGTCATTGAAGTGAACCTTCGCATTATTTTGGTATAACTTAGTTGCTAAAGTATGGTCACTATTATCAACTGTAATACCTTCTGGGTGATTTAATCTTTCACCTTTTTCATAATCTTCGTAAAAGAAGTTTCCACCAGATGCGAAGACATCAACACATTTGATTTCTGGTATATTTATCTTTTCACTAATTGGAGTTGATTCTTTAAACTCTGGAACTTCTTTGATACCAGTAGTTGTATTTTTATCTTTTTTATGAACCATAACCCATCTTTTGAAGTTAAGTACTTCTTCACCATTTTGATTTACACCAATTGAATGAACATATACAACTCCACTTTTACCATTTGAGTTCTCTTTTAGTCCAATAACTGTTGAAGTCATTGAAACTGTATCTCCAATATAAACTGGATTAGGGAATGCAATCTCTGCATAACCTAAATTAGCAATTGCATTTAAAGAGATATCTTGCACTGACTTTCCAAAAGTTAAGTGGAACATTAGTACATCATCAATTGGTCTTTTCTCATAACCCATTTCTTTTGCTACTACATCAGATGAGTGTAAAGAAAATCTAGAACCAGTGAAAGCAATGTATAAAGATACATCACCATCAGTGATTGTTCTAGGAAGAGGGTGTACTATTTTTTGTCCAATTGAAAAATCTTCAAAAAAGTTTCCTATATTTATCTTACTAGACACTTTTTTCTCCTTATTTTCCAAATAGGTTTTGACCTAATGATTTATAAGTCTCATAAAGAGTAATCATTTTCTTAGCCCATTTAATTCTAGAACCATCTACAAGCTTATTATTGTGCATAATTACTTCTTTACCATCTTTTTTAGCTTGTTCATATGAAGAAATCATTTTTTCATAATCTGTTACTTCTGCTTGTTTTGGAGTAAAGATATCATTGATATACTCAATTTGAACTGGATGAATCAGAGATTTACCATCAAATCCTAAGTTAAATGCATCTTTAGTTGAATCTTCACAAGCAAACTCATCATGAACATCAAAGTGTGGTCCATCAATAACAGTTTTACCATAAGCTTTTGCAGCAAGTGCAATTTGCGATAGGTAGTTAAACATTGCTTTTGAACCTTTTTTGATATCAATATGTAATCTATTTGCTAACTTATTTGAACCAATAACTACAACTTCAACCCTTGGACTTGCTGCACAAATCTCTTGAATATTTAGTACAGATAATGGAGTTTCAATCATAATCATTAATGATAAGTTAGTGTCAACTTCATCAATAATTCTTGCTGCCTCTAATACATCCTCTTTAGTATCAATTTTTGAGAATAATAAAGCATCAACTTCAATCTCTTTTGCTAATTCTAAATCTTTTTGTAAATCTTCACTTCCTAGGTTATTAATTCTTAGAACTCTTTCTGATTCACCGAATTTAGAACCTTGGTTTTTATAAACATCTTTAATAACTTCTCTACCAACTTCTCTTTGCTCATGCAAGATAGCTTCAAGGTCGAATATAACGCTGTCCGCAAGTACAGATTTAGCTTTTTCTACATTATGTTTATTGTATGACGGTACGAATAACATAGATCTTCTAGCTTTATATTCTACTACTTCTTCCCCTCTTGCATGTGCACTTTCAAGCTCATGTAGATTTTTCACAAGTTGTTTTCTAAGAACTTTACCATTCTTAGTTCTTGGATAATCAGCCATAGCAAAGATTTTCTTAGGTGCTTTGTATTTAGCTAAGTTATCTTGAGAGAATTTAAGAACCTCTTCTTGTTGAGCTTCAGTTAATTCTTCATGTCCAATTACAGCAATCGCCACTAATGTTTTATCCTTAGCTAAGTCAAATCCAAATGCTACACAATCTGCTACTAAAGGATGAGTTTTTACAACTCTTTCAACTTCGTGTGGAGATACTCTAAATCCAAATGTATTAATGATGTCATCTTTTCTACCAATGAACCAGATATAACCATCTTTATCTTTTTTTGCATAATCTCCTGTAAAGAAGTATCCATCATGCTTAGCTTTAGATGTTTCATCTTCAAGTTGCCAGTACTCTAAGAATAAACCTGGATCATCAATACCTATACAAATCATACCTTCTTCTTCAACACCAACTTCTTCTAGTGTATCAGGGTCAAGTAATTTAACTGTGTGACCTGGTTGAACAAATCCAGCAGACCCTGGTCTAATTGGATTGTTTTTAGAGTGAGAAATATAGTATGAACACTCAGACATACCAATTGCTTCATAAATGTCTTGTTTAAACTTCTCTCTCCAAAGTCCAAGCATTTCATCTGATAAGTGTTCACCAGCAGACATGCAATATCTTAATGATGGACAATCTTCAATAGTGAAATCTGTTTTTTGAATAATTTGTCTATAAATCGTTGGAACTCCAATGAAAATAGTACATTGATGTTTTTTAATCAGATTTATCCATGTAGAAGCATCATTTGCTCCTTCATAAGCAATAACAGTATGTCCATTGAATAATGGATCCATTAATGCAGAACCTAATACATATGTCCAGTTGAACTTCCCAGAGTGCATGATTCTATCATTCTCTTTAAAGTTAAACCAATACTCAGTAGCAGGAGTTCTTCCTACTAATGATCTATGTGAGTGTAAAACACCCTTAGGGAAACCAGTAGTTCCTGATGTATATACTAAATAAGCAGGTTCCCCAGCTTTTGAATTATAATGCTTAGGTGTTTTATCTGTATTTTTTAAGATTTCATTTAATGCATAAACATTAATTCCCTTAGGCTTTTTTAAATCTTCAACACTATCAGTTGCAGCAACAATAATTGTTTTTAAATTATCACAATTTTCTAAATATGGAACAAGGTTCTCATACATAGATGCTGATAAAACAATCGCACTTGCTTGTGAATCTTCTGCTAAGTATTTAACTTCTGAACCACTTAATAGTGTAGATGTAGGTACAGCGATGATACCTGCTTTAATTGCACCAAAAAATGAAATTGGGTAAGCTAAAGAGTTTTTTAAACAAACTAAAACTCTATCTCTAGGACCAATTCCAATTGATGTAAGGAAGTTACAAACTTGATCAGATTTTTCTGATAAATCTTTATAAGTTATTTCATCAGTCCCTAATTTATCATCTTCGATAATCATTGCTTTATTATTTTCATTCTTTGTACCAAGGTGTGCAGATGTACAAGCAACACCAATATTTAAAAATTCTGGTACTTCGATTTCAATAGTTGAACTCATTTTTGACTTCCTTTCTTAGATTAGACCGTAAGGCCAGTTTTCTTTAAATGTATGTAAAGGCATTCTATTTAATACATTTACTGCAAATGCTTCATCTTGTTTTGAAAGACTATTTAAAGCATATGCTCTTAATAAATTTTGTAAAGATTTACCAAACATTGGTGGGTCTAACATTTCACCTTTATATCTAATCGCACCAGATAAAAGTGCATCTGCTTCAATTGCAGCACTTAATATAGATACATCTTTTTCAATCTCTTTAGGAGATGGTGTAAATGCAACTTTACAAACATTAATGTGATTTGGCGTGATAACTTGTTTACCTGTTAATCCCATTGCAGTTTCTCTTTTTGCATGAGCATAAACATGTCTTGATGCATCATCACCATGTAAATCTAACCATCTTCTAATATCTTTTTTCTCTACACATGAATCTGGTAAAGAGTTTGGTGTTAATAGTACTTCAACCCCACCAATTACACCTTTACCTTTAACTCTTGCTTCCATAGTAAGCATATTAAAGAAAGTCTCTAACTCATCAATCCAACCCTCAGGTGTGATTTTATAAGCCATTGCTTTAGAGAAGTCATGAATACCAAATACTACATGCTTAACAGTAGAATGACTCATTAGCTTGTCTGCAATTTGTAAAGATTTTGGGTGCTCAATAATTGGTTGAATTTGTAAATCACTTCCAATTGAAACTAACCATGAAGATAAGTCTCTAATCTCTGCATCTCCATATACTTCTCCAGCTTTTGCTAAAACAATTGCATCAATATATTTATGCACTTGCTTAATCATTTTTAAATCTTCTTCATACTCATCTGTTCTGAATGGATTAATTCTAATAGCTATTTGAAAATCTCTTTCTGGGAATTTTGGTAATTCTTCAATTAAAAGTTTTCTTGACATAGCTTTTTGTCTACAACCATCTTCAAGATCAAATAAAACAGTATGGGCTTTTGTTTTATAAGCATGCTTTTGTAATCTAAGCTTTGCTTGCTCCATTGTTTCATAACTTCCATCTAGTGGATTGAATTTGATTGGCGGATAATATATTTGAATCCCTGGCCAGTGTCCACCTAACACAGGAGTTAAATCATCATTTGCTGTTAGTTTTGATAAATCTACAACTGATGCAGTCATGATAGTACCTCTTATTTTTTATTTTATTGAAGAATTTTCAATAATTTTTTCAGACTATTTATTCTTCTGACACTGAAATTAATCCATACATTTCATAAGTGAAACCAAAATATTAAAACTAGATTTAAAAATTAAGTAAAAAATAATATTCTATTTTAGCCCCATAAAATAGGCTTTTTAGAATATGCTCAATAAAAAGTTGCATATAGTGAGAAAATCTAAAAAAGTTGTCATAGATAGTAAAATATTTTTTTTGAAATTTGTCCAATAAATTGTAACGAAAACATATATTTGGTGAGATTTTCTTAAGTTTAAATACAAAAATGCTAATATAACAGCCTTAATAGAAATGATTAGGAGTAAAGTTGGTACAGAACAATCGAAATAAATCTTTGTCTAGAGGACTTAGAATTTTAAAAGAGATTATGATTGCCACTAAACCTTTAACTGCAAATACATTATGTCAAAAACTTTTAATTGATAAAAGTACAATGTCAAGACTTATAACAACACTTATAGATGAAGAGTTTATAGAATACAAAGATAATAGTAAAGAGATAATCTTAAGTGACTTTATGCAAAATCTCTTAGAAGACGAAGATAGAGATAGAATAGTTGAAAAAACAAAAGTTATATTAGAAGAGATTCATGAGGTTTCAAATGAGTGTGCATATGTAGGAGTATTAGAAGAGGGTGCTGTTTTATACTTAAATCAAGTAGATAACTCAAATAGAGTTTTAAAAACAAGAAACTCTATAGGGCTTAAAACACCTCTTCATACAAATGGTTTTGGAAAAATTCTTTTAGCCTTTTCAGATATTGAAATAAAAAACTTAAAACTAAAAAAATATACGAGTAATACAATTACTTCTACAATAAAACTTCAAAAAGAGTTAGAACTAATTCAAGAAAGAGGTTATGCAATAGGAAATGAAGAACATGAGTTTGGATTGCGTTCTGTTGCCGTACCTTATTTTAATAAGAAAAATAAACTAATTGCAACAATAGGTATATCTGGACTTTCAGTAAGACTTGATTTAGAGACACTTCATAAAATAGGTCAAGAGGTATTTTTAATAGTAAACAAGCATAATATCTAAAAGATATTATACTTTAAGAAGGAACTTCTAAAGTGTTCCTTTGTTGTTTGATAAATATTCATGTGCTAAGTAAGAACTTCTAGCATATGGTGTAGAGTGTACGAAAGAGAATCCTAATTCTTTTGCAAGTTTTTTATATCTATCAAATTGATCAGGGTGAACAAACTCTTTTACTTTTGCATAATCACCACTTGGTGCTAAATATTGACCAATACTTAAGAACTCACATCCAACTTCTCTTAAATCTTTAAATACTTGAACCATTTCTTCTTCTGTTTCTCCAAGCCCAACCATTAGTGCAGATTTTGTTTTTATTTTATTTCCACCAAGCTCTTTTAATCTTCTAAGAACATCAAGAGATCTTTGATATGTTGAACCTTTTCTGATTTTATACATTGATGGTACTGTTTCAATATTATGTCCAATAATCACAGCACCTGAATCAACAACTTTCTTTAAAGACTCGTCATTTGCTTGAAAATCAGGGATAAGTATTTCAACTTGAGTATCTTCTGTATTTTTTAATATACTTTTTGTAACTTCATAAAAGTGATTTGCTCCACCATCTTTTAAATCATCTCTTGCAGGACTAGTAATAACTACAAATTTCAATCCTAATTTTTGAACTGACAGTGTAATTTTTTCAACTTCTTCTTGATTAACATAACCATTAGGATTTCCAGTTTTTACATTACAGTATTGACATCTTCTAGTACATAAGTCACCTAAAATCATAAAAGTTGCATTTTTCTTTGCATAACACTCAGAGATATTTGGACATTTTGCTTCTTGGCAAATTGTATGTAATCCATGTTCTCCAAGTAGGGCTTCCATCTCTTTTTGTGCTGTTGGTACTAGTTTTTTTCTTAGCCATTCTGGTTTTTTGAAATCAACTTTTTTTCTTGGTGTAAGTTTATTTTCTGCTATAGTCATATTTATCCTTTAGTAGCTCATTTTTTTTATTAGTCTCTTCTTCTGTTAGTTTACTTTCTTCTAATTCTACATTAAATGTTTCATTAAATGCTTCGATTAGTAACACACATGCTTCATTAAACTCTAAATTTATGTCAAAATCTTCTAGTGTAGTACCTATTCTTTCATCATACTTATTATTTAAACTTTTTAATGGAATAGAACCATGCTGAAATATCGCTTTTTTGGTTCTTCTTTGGGCATTACCGCCAACTTTTTTCCCATTTACAATTATGTCATAGGCTTCAAAACCTACTTGGCAAAACTCACTTTTAGATAAATCAATCTCTTCAATATCTTTTGCATATTTTGCATCTAAGTTTAATTTTTTATAAAAATTTATGATAAATCTACAAATAAATTCATAAGATTCTTTTATATTTAAACCTTCTAAAAGATTAACAGGTATAATTAATGAATATGAAATATCATGACCATGAAATAATACTCCACCACCTGTAATTCTTTTGGCATAATTTCCATTATACTCTTCTTTGAAACTATACATATCAAAGTCTTGAGAAACACCAATAGTAAAGGATTTATCCCAATAATAAACCCTCAAAATTGGTAAGTTATTTTCTTTGTAACATGATAGTAATGCTTCATCACTTGCCATATTATTTTTAGCATTTGCTTTAGAAGAATTAATTACTCTAAATTTACTTTTCTTATCTTTCATCTATTAAATCTACCAATAAATTTATTTAAAAAGTCATGAAAAAATAGAAAAAATTTCTGACTCTTTTTTTCATTATATTTCTTTTTTTTATCATCAAACTGAATCGAATAGTACTAAAAATTATATTAAGTAAAAATTAAAAATATTAAAGTATCATATGTTCATAATTCGACTTGACGGTACGAATAGCTACACAATTTTTACACAATGAACATATGTTCATTAAAAAAGCTAGTAAATCTAGCTAATTCTTTACAAGGAAACGCAAATGTCAGATTTAAACTTAAATGATATTGATCCGGCTGAAACACAAGAGTGGATAGAGGCCTTAGATGCAGTATTAGAAACGGAAGGACCTAAAAGAGCTCACTATCTTTTAGAGAAACTAATTGATAAAGCTAGAAGAAAAGGAACTTACTTACCATTTAAAGCTACTACAGCATATTTAAATAGTATTGATGTAAATGATGAACCAAAAATGCCTGGTGATAGAGATATGGAGAAAAAAATCAGATCTGCTATCAGATGGAATGCTGCAATAATGGTACAAAGAGCTTCTAAAAAGAATTTAGAACTTGGTGGACACATCGCATCTTTCCAATCATCTGCAACACTATATGATGTAGGCTTCAACCATTTCTTTAGAGCACCAAATGAAAAAGATGGTGGAGATTTAATTTTTTATCAAGGACATATTGCTCCTGGTATATATGCAAGAAGTTTTGTTGAAGGTAGAATTACTGAAGCACAAATGGATAACTTTAGACAAGAAGCATTAGGAGATGGATTATCTTCTTATCCTCACCCAAAACTTATGCCTGAATATTGGCAGTTCCCAACAGTATCAATGGGACTTGGACCAATTCAAGCAATTTATCAAGCAAGATTTTTAAAATACTTAACTGATAGAGGAATCAAAGATTGTTCTGAACAAAAAGTTTATTGTTATATGGGTGATGGTGAGTGTGACGAACCAGAATCTTTAGGTGCAATTGGACTTGCTGGTAGAGAAGGACTAGATAACCTAGTATTTGTTATTAACTGTAACTTACAAAGACTTGATGGACCTGTAAGAGGAAATGGTAAAATCATTCAAGAACTTGAAGGAAACTTTAGAGGAAATGGATGGAGAGTAGTTAAAGTAATCTGGGGAAGATTATGGGATGAACTTTTAAGAAAAGATACATCAGGAAAACTTCTTCAGCTTATGGAAGAGACTGTTGATGGTGAGTACCAAAACTTTAAACAAAAAGGTGGAGCTTACACAAGAGAAAACTTCTTTAACAAATATCCTGAAACTGCAAAATTAGTTGAAAATATGTCAGATGATGAAATCTTTGCATTAAACAGAGGTGGACATGATCCATTAAAAGTTTATGCAGCATATAAAGCAGCTATGGAAACTAAAGATAGACCAACTGTAATCTTAGCTAAAACAATTAAAGGTTATGGAATGGGTGAAGCAGCTGAGGGTAAAAATATTGCTCACGGTGTTAAAAAAGTAGATACTGATTCACTAAAACAATTTAGAGATAGATTTAGAATTCCTTTCTCAGATGAGGAATTAGAAAAATTCCCATATTATACATTTGCTGAAGATTCAGAAGAAATGAAATATATGAAAGCAAGAAGAGAAGAATTACATGGACCACTTCCTCAAAGAAGACCAAAATTCACTGAAAAACTTGAAATTCCAGCATTAGATAAATTTAAAGCTGTTTTAGATGGAAGTGGAGATAGAGAAATTTCTACAACTATGGCATTTGTAAGAATCTTAAATGTATTAGTTAAAGATAAAAAAATTGGAAAAAGAATTGTTCCAATTGTTCCTGATGAAGCTAGAACTTTCGGTATGGAAGGTATGTTTAGACAATTAGGTATTTACTCTTCTGAAGGTCAAAGATATATTCCTCAAGATAGAGACCAAGTTGCATACTATAAAGAAGATAAAAAAGGTCAAGTACTTCAAGAAGGTATTAATGAGCTTGGAGCTATGGGTTCTTGGATTGCAGCTGCAACTTCATACTCAATTAATGATTGTCCTATGATTCCATTCTATATCTTCTATTCAATGTTTGGATTCCAAAGAACAGGTGATATCACTTGGGCAGCTGGTGACCAAATGGCAAGAGGTTTCTTAGTTGGTGGAACATCAGGTAGAACTACATTAAATGGTGAAGGTTTACAGCATGAAGATGGACATTCTCATATTATTGCTAATACAGTACCAAATTGTGTAACTTATGACCCAACATTTGGATATGAGCTTGCAGTTATTGTTCAAAAAGGTATTGAGAGAATGTATGGTGAAAACCAAGAAGATGTATTCTATTATCTTACAACATTAAATGAAAACTACAAACAACCTGCAATGCCAGAAGGTGTTGAAGAAGGTATTTTAAAAGGTATTTATAAATTAAAAACTGTAGAAGCTAAAAATGATTATAAAGTTAAATTATTAGGTTCTGGTTCAATCTTCCAACAAGTATTAGCAGCAGCTGATATTTTAGCTGAAGAGTATGGAATTGCTACAGATATCTACTCTGCAACTTCATACAATGAATTAACAAGAGAAGCTCAAGATGTTGAAAGAAGAAACTTATTAAATGTAGATGCCGAAGATGAAGTGGCATATGTAGATCAAGTTCTTGGAAGTGATGATGAAAATATTATTATTTCTGCAACTGATTATATGAAGTCTTATTCAGAGCAAATTGCTCCATTTGTAAAAGGATCATTTAAAGCATTAGGAACTGATGGATTTGGTAGATCAGATTCAAGAGCTAACTTAAGAACGTTCTTCGAAGTTGATACTAACTTTATTGTATTTACAACATTAGCACAATTAGCTAAACTAGGTAAAATTGAAAAATCAGTTGTTAATGAAGCTATTAAAAAATACAATATTGATGTAAACAAAATCAACCCAGTAAAAGCGTAAGGAGTAAAAGATGAGTACTTTAGTAGATATTTTTATTCCTGATTTAGGAGCAGACAAAGACGTTGATTTAATCGAAGTTATGGTTGAAGTTGGAGATACGGTAGAAGTTGAAGATGGTCTTATTACTTTAGAGACTGAAAAAGCTTCTATGGATGTTCCTACAACTCATGCAGGTGTTATTAAAGAGATTCTTGTAAAAGTTGGTGATAAAGTAAACTCTGGTGATATAATCGCTAGAGTTGAAGTTGAAGAAGAGGGTGCTTCTGAAGAAAAAGCAGAAGAAAAAACTGAAGAAGCTCCTGCCTCTGAACCTGCAAAAGAAGAACCAAAAAAAGAAGAATCAGCTCCAGCAGCAAGTTCTTCTGAATCAATGGGACTAGAAGAAGCAGAAGCTGAACTAAAAGCTATTAGTGCAGCTGGTGCAGAAATCTCTTGCCAATTTGTAAATGAGCAAACTATTTGTTCAGTAATTGAAGAAGTTCATGTACCAGATTTAGGTGCAGATAAAGATGTTGATTTAATTGATGTAATGGTTAATGTTGGTGATACTGTAGAACATGAAGATGGTCTTATTACTTTAGAAACTGAAAAAGCTTCTATGGATGTACCAGCTCCATTTGCTGGAGAGATTTTAGAATTAGCAGTAGAAGCTGGAATGAAAGTAAATTCTGGTGATTTAATTGCAAAAATGGTTAAGAAAGTTGTAATGGAATCAAAAGTTCCAACTCCAGCTAAAAAAGAAGAAGCACCAGCTAAAAAAGAAGAACCAAAAAAACCAACAACTGTTCAAGAAGTAGCAGCTAAGTCTGCTCCTGAAGCTACATCTGTATTAACAGAAAAAGCTAAGAAAATCTATGCTTCACCTTCTGTTAGAAAAGTAGCTAGAGAGTTTGGTGTTGATTTAGGTTTTGTAAAAGGAACTGGTAGAAAAGGAAGAATTCTTAAAGATGATATTAAAGCTTATGTAAAAGAGCAATTATCTAAACCAGCAGTAGCAGCTGCAGGAACTGGAACTGGTCTTGGATTCAACTTCCCTGAGCTTAAAGAGATTGACTTCTCACAATTTGGTGAAACTGAAACTGTTGAGCTTAGTAGAATTCAGAAAATTTCTGGTCCATCTTTACATAGAAACTGGGTTTCAATGCCTCACGTTACTCAATTTGATGAGGCAGATATTACAGAAATGGAAGAGTTTAGAAAAGCTCAAAATGCAATTGCTGATGGATTTAAATTATCTCCACTAGTATTTGTTGTAAAAGCAGTAGCAAAAGCTTTAGAAATTCATCCTAAATTTAATTCATCATTAAGCACAGATGGTCAAAGCTTAATTATGAAAAAATACTTTAACATTGCAATTGCAGTAGATACTCCAAATGGTCTTGTAGTTCCTGTAATTAAAGATGTTAATAAAAAAGGTTTCAAAGAGATTGCTCTTGAAATGGCTGATGTATCAAGCAGAGCAAGAGAAGGAAAACTTAAATCTGATGATATGCAGGGTGCTTCATTTACAATTTCATCTTTAGGTGGAATTGGAGGAACTAAATTTACTCCAATTATTAATGCTCCTGAAGTTGCAATTTTAGGATTATCTAAATCTGAAATGAAACCAGTGTGGGATGGAGAAAACTTTGTGCCAAGATTAACTTTACCATTATCGTTATCTTATGATCACAAAGTAATTGATGGAGCTGACGGTGCTAGATTTACTACTACATTATCTAAGCTTTTAAGTGACATCAGACTATTAAGTCTATAAGGAGTAATGATGGGTAAAATAGTTGATATTCATATTCCTGATTTAGGTGCAGATAAAGACGTAGACTTAATCGAAGTTATGGTTGAAGTTGGTGATGAAGTTGAAGTAGAAGATGGACTTATCACTTTAGAGACTGAAAAAGCTTCTATGGACGTTCCAACAACAGAAGCAGGAGTTATTAAAGAGATTCTTGTAAAAGTTGGTGATAAAGTAAACTCTGGTGATATAATTGCACGTGTAGAAGTTCAAGGTGAAGCAGATAGTGAACCTGCAAAAGAAGAAGTTAAAGAAGAGGCTAAAGAAGTACCAGCACCAGCTGTTGCTTCAAGTACTCCTTCTAAAAAAGAACCTACAAATGTTGAAGTAAATGCTAATGCAAAAGAAATAAAAGGTCAAGTTCTTGTAGTTGGAGCTGGTCCTGGTGGTTATTCTGCTGCATTTAGATGTGCTGACTTAGGTTTAGATACAGTTTTAGTAGAAAGACATCCAACTTTAGGTGGAGTTTGTTTAAATGTTGGTTGTATTCCTTCAAAAGCATTACTTCATGTTGCTAAAGTTATTGATGAAGCAGCGCATATTGAACATGCTGGAATTAAGTTTTCTAAACCAGAAATTGATTTACCAAGTGTAGCAGCATATAAATCAGGAGTTGTTAAAAAACTTACTGATGGTCTATCTGCTATGGCTAAAATGAGAAAAGTAACTGTTGTTCAAGGTGTTGCTAAGTTTATAGACAAAAACACAGTAATTGTTGATCATACAGATAAAGAAGGTGAGCAAACTAAAGTTTCTTTTGATAATTGTATTGTTGCAGCAGGTTCTCAATCTTCTAAAATGGGATTCATTCCTCATGAAGATCCAAGAATTTGGGATTCTACAAATGCACTTGAAGTAAAAGAAGTTCCAAAAAGACTACTTGTAATGGGTGGTGGAATTATTGGTCTTGAAATGGCTACTGTATATCAAAGACTAGGGGCTGAGATTGATGTAGTAGTTAGAGGTCCTCAAGTTATGACAGGTACTGATAAAGATATTGTTAAGGTATATACAAAAGCAAATGAGAACAAGTTTAACTTTATGTTTAAAACTCAAACTCAAGCTATTATTCCTAAAGAAGAAGGTATCTATGTAGAGTTTAAAGGTGAAAATGCACCTGCTGAACCTCAAACTTATGATGCAGTATTAGTAGCTATGGGTAGAACTCCAAATGGATTAAACCTAGGCTTAGAAAATACTGGTGTTGAAGTTGATGAGAAGGGATTCATTGCAGTTGATAATCAAATGAGAACAAATGTTCCTCATATTTATGCTATTGGTGATATTATCGGTCAACCAATGCTTGCTCATAAAGCAGTACATGAAGGTCATGTTGCAGCAGAAGTTATTGCAGGTCATAAAGTATTCTTTGAACCTAAACAAATTCCTGGTATTGCATATACATTCCCAGAAATTGCAACAGCTGGTATGACTGAAATTGAAGCAAAAGAAGCTGGAATCAACTATGAAGTTGCATCATTCCCTTGGTCTGCTTCTGGTCGTGCATTAGCTTCAGATGTATCTGAAACTGGTATGACTAAACTAATTTTTGATAAAGACACTGAACAATTAATTGGTGGAGCTTTAGTTGGTGAAAACGCAGGTGAATTACTTGGTGAAATTTCATTAGCTCTTGAAATGGATTGTGATGCTGAAGATATTGGATTAACAATTCATGCACATCCTACTTTACATGAATCAGTTGGTATGTGTGCAGAAATCTTCCATGGAAGTATTACTGACTTACCAAATAAAAAAGCTGTAAAGAAAAAATAGTTTAAGTCTTTTAAACAATTTGAAATAAAGCCCATCTTCTTTTTTGAAGGTGGGTTTTTTTATATCAATTTTTTTAAACCCCATACTCTTTTATAACTTCTATAAAATACAATATTTATAAATGCACCAATACAAGCTAAAAGGGTATCTTTATGTGCATCCCAGACATCTCCTTGTGTTCCTAAGAAAGCCATTCCTAATTCAGGATAGAAAGTAATAGCTGCAAACCATTCTAGTAATTCATAAATTGTAGCAATACAAACAACTAAAGAAAAAGTAAAAAATAGGGCACTTCTAAAACTACTTGAATAAACAAGGACTGTCTCAAATAAACTTCTAAAAACAAGTAATCCAAAAAGAAAATGTACTACTCTATCAAAATGATTTCGTTCAAAGCCAAATAGTTGTGTTATAAAATCAAAGTATTCCATTTGGGCATAAGTAAAGTGAGCACCAAGTGAGTGTAAGCTTGCAAATATTAAAAGAAAAATGATACTTAAAAGTGTGTATTTATATTTTATATCACTCCAAAGAACAAATGGAAAAAATAGAAATACTAATATATTTTCTAAAAACCAATCTTCTGGATATTTAGGATTTATTGCTAGGATAATCCAAATTAATATATAAATAGCATAAATTATTTTATGAGATTTTTCCATTCTATATCCTTTTATTCCAAAAAAAGAGGCTTTATATGTTGTTTACTTGTATTGTTATACAAGAATATCTAAATATGTTGTGTTTACAGAATCTTTATATTTCAATGTAGAGTCTTCAAGTCCTAGTGCTTTTTCTAATTGTTTGATTAGTTTTGAGCTATCATTTTTATATAAATAACTTTCAATATTAGCTATAAAATCTTTTTCAAATTTTTCGTCAGTTTTTAATCTTTCATATAATTTATCGAAATCTACACTTTCTGTATCTTTTTCAAGTGTAAAATTTAATTGAAGCTCTTTTTGTTCATTTACACTTTTTTCATAATAGCTAGCATGAAAAGCAATTTTACTAACTCTTGTTTGACCTTCTCTTGTGAAGTTTTCATCATCATATGCTAAGTGTGATGTAGTATAGTCTGCTTGTGCATATATATTATAGTAGTGAGTTCTTATATTATCCTCATGTACATCAAAGCTATCCTGAGAATAAGATGTTATAGTAAAATCTCCTGAACCATCTTTACCATTTTTGAAATCTTCAATTATGTCTGAAACTTTTCTTATGCCATTTACAGCATTTTTTAACCAAGGATTTTCTTCTAATTGTTCTTTTGTTGGTTGATACTCTTTTCTATCATTTTCAATATTTGTAATAGAAGAGTTTATTTTATCTACTGTTTCTTGGTCAAGTTCTTGTGGTTCAGGCAAAGGTAATATCTCTTTAAAAGAGTTTATTCTGCTAGTGGATGAGTTAATAAACATACTAATCCTTTATTAATCTAATATTAAGAATTGTAATATTAGTTAACTTAATATTGGTTTATATTTATAAATAAATTATTTATATATTTTAATTTTTTTGTATATTATGATAATATAAAATATGAAACAAATTTTAATATTACTACTACTTACAAACTTTTTATTTTCTTACAATAAAGAATTTTCATATAGAAAATATAATCATGTGAAGAAGTTTTACTCTTCTTTAATAAAAGAAACTATAGATATAGCTTTAAAACACAATATGCCACCAGCAGCAATATTAGCAATTGCAAGTGTTGAGTCTGGATATGGAAGAGGTTATGTAGCTTCTATTTCTGGAAATATTCTAAGTCTTGGAGCAAATAAAAATGATAAAGCTTTGCCTTCTTTATATTTACCTAATACTAAAAATCCTTACAAAGTAATATATAATACAAAAGAGATAGAGAGTTTTTCTAAAGATGAATTAGTATGGAAACAAAGACCAAAGAGTCTAAAAAAAGATTATAGACCAAAAGGAATTGCAGGAACTACTACAAACTTGGACTATTTTGATTACAATAAAGATGCAAAGAAAAAAGCAAACTTACAAAATATAAAGGAGTTCTGTACTCTTTGGATAAGTTATGAAAATCGTTTTAAAGCTTTTAGTGGTGCAAGAGCCTTTTTAGATGAGCAAGTTAAAAAACATGGGAAAGAAATACTTTTTACAAAAAAGCTGAATAAAGAGTTTATAAATCATGTTGGGGGAAAGAAAAACTCTTTTAACTATAGAAAAACTTGGCCCGTGAAAGTAATCAAAGTTTTAGAAAAAACAGGACTTACTGAACTTACAAAAGATATTTACAATAATAAAAGTTTTAAAGAAAGTTGGTAAATATTATGCAAGTATCAAGAGTTGGAAATAAAGAAGAATTAAATCAAGTAAAAATAGATGATATAAAAAAACCTATTACGGAAACTAAATTTGATGACTTACTAAATCAATTAGATGTAGAACTTTTAGATGAAGAAAAAGAACTATTTCAATCAATTATTGTAGATAGAAGAGTTTCAAAAGATGAATTAAACACTTTAAGTTATGAAGAGGTAAAGAAACTAAAAGAGATAGTCTATAGAAGTGATTTAAATGGTAGTTTTATAACTGATTCTTTGGTTGTCTTTGAAGGCTTAGAAATGGCTGCTTATTTAGAAACCCCAAATTTAAGTGATGATGACAATTTTAATAAAGCAATATTTGAAGTATTAAGGGATTTAAATCTTTCTCAAGAGGAAGGTTTAAGTCTTATTAGAGAACTTGGTGACTTTGTTGATAATGAAGAAAAAAGGGATTTTGAAAATAGACTTTCAAATAGTCAATATGACTCAGGGGTAAGATATAAAGTGCATATGGGAAAAGACATGCAAGAGTTTATCTCTAATCGGCTTGAGGAGTTAAATAGAGGTTTTGATACTACAAATGATGAAATAGTAAAGGAAGATTATTTATATTTAATTAATATTTATAATAAGATAGATTCAAAATATAATAGTTTAAAACAAAAAGATGAATCTTCTTTAGAACAATACACAAGAGATACAAAACCTAATCCTATTTATAATCAAGAAGTAATAACTCTTTATAACGATGTTGTAAAAGAACATGAAGAAAAAGATAAAAAAGAGTTTGAAGAGCTTTTACTAAAGCTTGAAATAAATAATCTTACCGATGAGGAAAAAGAGAAGTTTAGGCTGATATTAGAGGATAAAGAGTTCTCAAATATCGAAATGGATAGCTTAAGTTATGAACAGATGAAAAAAATAAGTCAGCTAATATCCCAAAAAGATTCAAATGATATTCCTATAGAAAATACGTCTGTTACTTTAGGAAGTAGAACTTCTGCACTACTTAAAACAGTAACTGCAAGCGATGATGATAGTTTTAATAAAGCTTTATTTGAAAAGGTAAAGAGCTTTAGTACCATGGAAGAAATAAATGACTTTTTATTACCAATTTTAAATCATATTAGTGAGCAGCTAAAAAGATTTGATGAAATATTTAAATTGAATATGAATGAATTATTAGATGACTTAATAAATGGCTTTAAAGAATGGTATGATAAAGCAGAAAATAAAGAGACAAAAGAGCACTATACAAGTGTAATTGAAAAGTATAGTGATTTTAAAGAGTTCTATGAAAAAATAAAAAAAACAGATGAAAATTCTTGAATTTTTTTGAGTAATCTATAATTGACTTTACTGTACAATCAATTTTTAAAACAAAAAATATAAAGAGCATTATGATACAACTAAAAAATCTTTCAAAACATTTTGGTGAAAAGACACTATTTACAGATTCAAATTTAATATTAGGACAAGGTCAAAGAGTTGGGCTTGTAGGAAGAAACGGTACAGGTAAATCTACACTTTTTAAACTTATTTTAGGTGAAGAACAAGCTGATGATGGGGAAATCTTAATTCCTAAAAACTATAAAATAGGTGCTTTAAAACAACACTTGGAATTTAGTGAAAAGACATTAGTCGATGAAACAGCTTTGGCTTTAGCTGAAGATGATAAGTACTCAATTTATAAAGTGGAGAAGATACTATTTGGTCTTGGGTTTAGTCATGAAGACTTACAAAAAGATCCTTTATCTTTTTCTGGTGGTTATCAAATTAGAATCAACTTAGCAAAACTTTTAATTACTGAACCAAATCTATTACTTCTAGATGAGCCTACAAACTACTTAGATATCCTTTCTTTAAGATGGCTAAAAAACTTTTTAAAAAGCTTTGATGGGGAAGTTATCATCATCACTCACGATAGAGACTTTATGGATACTGTTTGTACTCATACAATGGGTATTGTAAGACAGTCTTTATTTATGCTTGAAGGAAATACTCATAAGTTTTATGCCCAACTTGAAGCAAATGATGAACACTATGAAAAACAAAAAGAAGCACAAGATAAAAAAAGAAAAGAGTTAGAAGAGTTCATTGCTAAAAATAAAGCAAGAGCTTCAACAGCTGCTCAAGCTCAATCAAAAGTAAAACTTTTAGAAAAAATGGATGAAATGGATTCAATTGTAGATGAATCAACTTTAGAGTTTGATTTTAACTATAAAGATACTCCTGCAAAAGTTTTACTTGATGTAAAAGATTTAAGTTTTGGATACAAAGAAAATGAAATACTTTTTAAAGATATTTCTTTTACTTTAAAAAAGGGTGAGACTTTAGGAATTATTGGTAAAAATGGTAAAGGTAAATCTACACTTCTAAATAATATTGCAAAAGAGCTAAAACCACTTAGTGGAACTATAGATTATCATGGAACTACTACCTTTGGACACTTTGGGCAAACAAATATTTCCCACCTTAATCCAAACAATACAATCATGGATGAAATCTATGTTTCAAATGCAAAACTTCCTGAATCTACTGTAAGAGGTATTTGTGGTTCTATGATGTTTAGTGGAGATGATGTAAAAAAGAAAATCTCACTTTTATCAGGGGGAGAAAAGAGTAGGGTAATGCTAGGACAAATCTTAGCAAAAGATGTAAACCTATTATTTCTTGATGAGCCTACAAATCACCTTGATATGCAATCAATTGATTCACTTACAAAAGCTATTAAAAACTTTGAGGGTTCTTGTATTATAGTAACTCACTCAGAAGAGTTATTAAGACAAGTATGTGATAGACTTATTGTTTTCGCAAAAGATGGAGCTGATTATTTTGATGGAACTTATGATGAGTTTTTAGAAAAAATTGGTTGGGAAGATGAAGAAGGTGAAGAACAAAAAGAGAAACCAAAACAAGCAAAAGTAAACAAAAAAGAGAATAAAAAGTTAAGAGCTTCAATAATCCAAGAAAGAAGTAAAGAAACAAATCCTTTAAAAAAGAAGATTGAAAAGCTTGAAAATTCTATTATGGAAGTAGAAGATGATATTGAAAAATATCAAGCAGAGCTTATACAAGCTTCAAATCAAGGTGATAATAGCAAGATTATAGAACTGTCTCAAAGTATTAAAAAACATGAAGATGAAGTTGAGCAGATGTTTGAGTCTTTAGAAGAGAATCAACTAAAGCTAGATGAGTTGATGGCTTTATATGATAAGAAGTTAGAAGAGATTTAGGGAGTGGAACAAATTATATCTCTAAAAAAAGATTATAAATCCAGTAAGTTAGATTTTCTAATTTTGTTCCAAAATTTAGAGGTTTTACTATACACTTTCAACACGGTTCCTTCCATTATTTTTCGCTTTGTACAGTGCTTTATCAGCTTTAGAAATTATTGTTTCAATTGTATCCCCTTCTTGATACATTGCCAATCCGAAGGATGAAGTTTTATGTCCAACTTTATCAAAACTAAATCCCTCTATAAGCTTTCTCAGCTTCTCTGCATATTGAATTAGTCCTTTTAAGTCTGACTCAGGACAAATAATTAAGAACTCTTCACCTCCCCAACGTCCAACAGTATCAGACTTTCTAGCATTGTTTTGAAGTATGTTAGAAATATTAGATAAAACATCATCTCCTACTTGGTGTCCGTGTGTATCATTAACTTGTTTAAAGTGGTCAATATCAAGTATTATTACACCTAATGAAGCTTTATACCTTTGCACTCTATCAAACTCATATATCAGCACTTCATCTAGTTTATGCCTATTATACAGTCCCGTAAGCTGGTCTGTTACATAAAGTTGATTTAGTTCTCCATTTTTCTCTGCTAACTCACTAGTGACAGCTTCTACAAAATGCACCAAACGAGATATTATTCGTCCATGTTTATTTAGATAAGGGTCACTTGTGTCTTCAGGTATTTCTTTCACAATTTTAGAAAGAGTGTTGTTAGAGGCTTTACCTTCTCCCTCTCTAAAACTAACTATAAGCATTGTTGAATTTAGTAGCTGTAGATTAGATGGTGTTCCAAAAAACTCCCCATATGTATAGAATCCAAATGTAGGTGCTACCTCTTGAAATGGTGCAGTTTCAAGTTCTACAAGTTCTTGCATTAAAAAGCGTCTACATCCACATGTATACAGAAAGATTGCTTCTGGTTGGAATGTTTGTACCAACTGATGTATTTGAGCAGAATCATTAATGATTAACTCTGGATCTCCATAACCAATTCTGATTTTTTCACCCTCATTAATATCTGCAACAAACTGTATCCCTCCCTCTTCATCAACAAAAACTGGGACTCTAGCTAGCTCCTTACCATCACGCTGTAAAAGTATAGGAAACTCTAAAACATTGAGGAAAAAGTTCTCATCATTGGGAAGACCTAGATATTTGTCATATACTTCAAATGCAGGACGATTGTCGATAGTTTTAACTAACATACCATCTGCTTTTGTAATAGTCATCTCCTGACTTAATGGTTTCCATCCTAGATATGTTCTGTAATCTATTTGAAGTTCTTTACCTAAGAATACAACTACAACAGCTCCTTTTGATTTAATCCACTGCTTAGAGAATACTAATGAATTATTCATAGAAGCATAATCTCCAGCACCTCCTCCAAATATTGGATATGATGACTCAGAAGTTTTTATTCCTTCAAGAAAACTAGCTACATCTATACTTAGTGGCGTACTTAAAAGTAAAACACCTGCTATATGTTCATCAATAGTAGATATCTCACTAGCAATAACTTTACCCGTATCAAACTCTTTAGTATTATCAAACTCTTTAGAAATAACATGCAAAGTAGTAGTATCAAAAAAGCTGAACCCTATTACGGTACTACTCGTATACGTCTTTCCAAAAATCACTTCACCTACTGTTGTAGCTCCGACAATAACAGCTTGTGGTAGTTGTTTAGAAATGCTTGTAGTTACTTTTTCTATCCACTTTTCATCTGTATCAGCTGAAAAAACTTGTATTAATATTGAGGAGAAGTTAGCTTGAGCTTTTATTTCTGAAGAGGAAAGAATCTCTTCTAGTTCATTTATGTTTTTAACTGAATAAGATAGGTGCTTCATAGTATAATCTCTTTCATTTAGATAATGCTTCAAATTTTAGCATTTATATTATAAGATTATATAAGTAAACCTACATAATTTTTAAATAAGTTTTACACTACCACTAGTTCTTGGCACAAATTAAGATTAGTAAAACTACCTATGCTAAAATTCTAGGATTATCAAACTTTGATGCAAAATCTAGAATAGTCTTCATATTTAAATCTTTTCTATTGCTTATTCTCTTTTATACTATTTATTAAGTTTGTTAGTGTGCTTATTAAACTAGTATGTTCTACTGGTTTTTGAAGTATATTTGTTACTCCTATTTCATTTAACTGTTCTATCTTTTCTTTTTCTGTATGTGCAGAAATCACTAATATCTTTTGTTCTTTATTTATTAATAAAATCTGTTTGCAAAGTTCTATTCCATCAAGTTTTGGCATACTAATATCAGTAATTATTAAATCATAAAAATTACTACTATTTGTTTTGTAATCTTTGTATTGTTTTAATGCTTCTTCTCCATTGAAACATATATCAATATTAGAAAAGAAATTCTCCAAAAGTTTATTTAATTGTTCTCTTACATCAAGATTATCTTCAATAAAAAGTATTTTTAACTTTTTACTAAACTCTACTAATTCTCTTAAACTTTGCATTTTTTTCCTTTATTTTTAGATAGGTAAATCAATTAAAAATGTTGCACCATTGTTTTCATTTATAACTTTTAGATTACCTTTACAGTGGTCGTTTATTATGATTCTACTCATATATAAACCTAAACCTGTACCATCCTTATCACTTTTAGTAGAGAAGTATGGATCGAAGATTTTTTCGATAAGAGACTCTTCTATTCCTCCACCATTATCTTGAATTTTGATAATAACACTATGCTCATTTCTTTTATAGGTAGTGATACATATTTTTTTATTTGGAATATCCTTTTCTGTTAGGATATCTTCTGCATTTTTAATGATATTTAAAATAACTTGCTGTATCTCTGTGGCATAAGAGAAGAGTTTTAGATTCTTTTCTAAGTTTATTTCTAGTTTTATATTTTTTGATTCAATTGATGTTTTTGTAATACTTATAGATTTTTTAATTACCTCTTCTAAATCAAACTCTTCTTTTTCTTTATCTGTTTTAAAAAAGTTTCTAAAGTCATCAATTGTAGAAGATAGATGTTTTGAATACTCTGTTATTAAAATCAATTCCTCTTCAAAGGCTTCTTTGTTTACCTTGTCTTCAATCATAAGTTTTACAAGAAGGTTGTTTGTAGTAGCAGAAATAGCAGCTAAAGGTTGTCTCCATTGGTGAGCAATCATTGAAATCATTTCTCCCATTTGTGCCAATCTACTTTGTTGGATTAGTTGTTTTGTACTATTCTCATTTTTTCTAATCTCTCTTTTTATTTTTTCTTCTAGGTTAGCATTTAACTCTTCAAGTCTTTTTTCAAGGATTTTTCTATTTGAAATGTCTCTAATAACAGTATGTATAACTCTTCTATTTTCAATTTCAATTGAGGTTAAAACTATTTCTACCCAAACTTCTTTTCTATTATAATTATAAAGAACTGCTTCAAAACTACTAACTCCAAAAATCAATACTTTTTCTAACTTATTATCAAATAGTCTTTCAGAAGAAGTATTATCTGGTTGATATTCTGGGGCAATATTATGTAAAGCCTTATTTAATAGTTCTTTTTTTGTAAAGCCCAAAACATTCTTTGTTGATTCATTACAGTCTGCTATAACTTTATCTTTTAAAATTAAAACACTATCTGATGATTTATTATATAAAGTCTCAAAAAGAAGTTTTTGTTTTGCTAGCTCTATTGTTTTCTCTTCAATTTGATTATTAGCTTCTTGAAGCTTTCTATTGTGTTTATTTAAAATAGTTTGTCTATAGATAAATATTGCAAAAATCAAAATTGTTATGATAATAACTTGCCAAATTTCTTTGTAATCAAAGCCTTTTTTTATTGATACAGCAGTCCATTTATTAAAAATTTCTCTATGTTCATCTTCTGATATTTTTTCAAGGGCTTTATTTAAAATATCTAATAAAATATCATTCTTTTCATGTACAGCCATGCTTACAGAATAAGTCATATTTGTATATCTTGAAATATATAGATTTTTTAGAGCATATTTTGACATGTAGTATGAGGCTATTGGTAAAGGTTGTATTGCAAAATAAGCATCACCTTTACTTACTTTTTCTAAAGCCTCTCTGTGTGTTTTTGTAATAATAATTTTAAGCTTTGGATTTGAACTTTTTAGTTCTTTTATTAAAAAAGAGTCGTATTTTACAGCCATTGGTTTATCAAGAATTTCTTCTAAACTAGAAACAACTGACTCGTTTTTTTGAGTAATAATTGCAAGTTTATAATTTAGGTAGGCATTTGTAATAGATGTAAAATCTTTTATATCTTCATCATTAGTAACAGTTGGAATAACATCACACTGTTTTATTTTTAGAAACTCTTTAGTTTGTTCCCAAGAAACAGTTGGAATAGGAATAAATTTAATATTTAAAAGCTCTTCAATTTTTCTTAAAATATCAATTGAGATACCTTTTATCTTCCCATCTTCTTCAAAAGAAATAGGTTTTAAATCAGAGATATTGCACATTCTGATAACTTTTCTATTCTTTAAATATTCTAACTCTTCTTTAGATAAAAAAGAGACTTCTTTCCTTTGTGTTTTTTTAGTGTTTGTTCCAAACCATTTTCTTTTTAATTCTAGTATTTCTTCATCACTAACATTTTTTTGTGCTTTTTTTAAGATATCTCTTAATATTGTTTTATCTTTTGATGTACCAATTGAGATTAAACTAACCATTCTATTATCATCAACAAAACTTGTAGGAGTAACTCCTGAAATATTATTTGTAGTAATCACATAATCAAGTACATTTTTCTTTCCTATAGTAGCATCTGCTTTCCCTAAAGATAGAAGCTTTAATGCTTCAAGAGAGTCTTTTACTAATATTTGTTTGATTTGTGGATAGTACTTCTCTATAGCTTTTTGAGCAAAGAAGCCTTTAGGCATGATTATTGTTTTGCCTTTTAGTTTTTCTAAACTATCAATATTTTCATTTCCATCTTTTACATAAATTGCATTTGCAGCAGTATGAAAAACTGAACTAAAAGCTATATATTGAGAACGTTTTTTGTTTTTTGAAATATTTATTATTGCATCAAGTTCATCTTTTTTTAGCATTTGCATAAACTCATCCCAAGAAGGACCCGTAATATACTCAACTTCAACATCAAGCTTCTTTGCTAAAAGATTCATATAATCTATAGAAAAACCTTTTGGTTTCCCATTTTCAAAGAAATTGAAAGGTGGCCAATTTAGTTCATTGTGTAATCTTAAAGGAGCGTTGTTTTTTAAAAACTCTTTTTCTTCTGTTGTAAGTTTTATTTCGTTTGCATTTAAAATATTTAGAAATAATAAAAAAATTATAAGATATTTACTTATTTTAATCATAGTGGTTCAATTATATATTATTTTTCATTAATTCCTATTATATTTAAGATAAGAGTAAATTAAAGCTTTTTAGAGATAATAATAAAAAATAAATATTTAAAAGGGCAAAAATGAATTTTTATACTGCAGATATTTGTGATGGACATCCAGATAAAGTACACGTACTCGATAACGAATTTAAAAACTATGGTGCAAAAGATAAAGTATGTGCACAAGTTGTAACAGTAAAGTTAGATAAAAACAATAGTGAACTTATCAAGATTTTAAGAGACGAAGATGGAACTGGTAAAATAGTAGTTGTTGATGTAGACGATGAGTATTTTGCAGTTGTAGGTGAAAACCTAATGAAATTTGCCCATGCAAATAGTTATGAAGCTATTTTAGTAAATGGTTATGTAAGAGATACTGAACAAATCAAAGATATTCCAGTTGCACTTTATGCAAGGGGAACTTGTCCTAGAAAATATATTCCAGAAACCCAAGGTGAAAGAAATGTAGAGCTTTCATTTTGTGGAGTACAATTTAATGATGGAGATTATGTTTACGCAGATGCAGATGGAATAATTCTTTCAAAAGAGAAAATTATTTAATGCACTCTTGCCTAATTTAGATAATAATGAGTTAAAACAGCTATTAAAGCTATACAAAGAGTCAAAAAAAACAAATAAAATAGCAGTTATTAACTTTTTAGAAAATAATTGAAGGGATATAATGAACTATATATGTAATACAGTTAATTTGAGTGAAGGTACGATTGAAGAAAAAAGAGAAGAGATTAAAAAGTATTTTTTACAAACCTATGAGTTAGATGAAAAACTTTTTGATTTGTTAAAAGATAAAGAACATATTTTTAAACAACCAAATAGATTGAGACATCCACTTGTATTTTATTATGGACACACTGCAACTTTTTTTATAAATAAATTAAACATAGCAAATATTATTGATAAAAGAATAAATAAAACATATGAATCTATTTTTGCAATTGGTGTTGATGAAATGTCTTGGGATGATTTAAATGATAAGCATTATACTTGGCCAACTTTTGAAGAGACAAAAGCATATAGAGATGAAGTTAAAAAATTAGTTTTAGAGCTTATCGATACAATTGAATTTACAATGCCAATAAATTGGGATAGTCCTATGTGGATTATTTTAATGGGAATAGAGCATGAGAATATTCATATAGAAACTTCATCTGTATTATTAAGAGAATTAAACCTTAAGTACTTAAAAGAAGAAGAACTATTTACTTACTGTAATGAGTTTAGTGATTCTTTTCCTAAAAATGAGCTTTTAGATGTAAAAGCAGGAGAAGTTATATTAGAAAAAGATTATGACAATCCAGTTTTCTATGGTTGGGACAATGAATTTGCTTTCCATAAAGCTTTTATAAATGATTTCAAAGCTTCTAAATACTTAGTTTCAAATGGAGAGTTCTTAGAGTTTGTAAAAGAGGGTGGATATTCTAAACCTGAATATTTTACTGAAGATGGAAAAGAGTGGTTAGAGTTTTCAACTGCTAAACATCCTACTTTCTGGGTAAAAAAAGAGGGTAGATACTATTTAAGAGAAATAAATAGGCTAGTTCCTTTACCATTAAATTTCCCTGTAGATGTAAATGTTTATGAAGCAGAAGCTTTTTGTAAATTTAAAAGTGAAAAGCTAGGCTTTGAAGTTAGACTTCCTAGTGAAGATGAATTTTATAGATTAAATGATTATGTAAAAGCTCAAAACCAAGAAGCAAATATTGGACTTAAGTATTTTAATCAAACACCTGTTGATAAATATAAAATGGGTGAGTTCTATGATGTCGTTGGAAATGTATGGCAATGGAGTGTAACTCCTACTTATCCTTTTGATGGCTTTAAAACACACCCTGTTTATGATGACTTTACAACACCAACTTTTGATGATAGACATGCACTTATAAAAGGTGGTTCTTTTATCTCTTTAGGAAATGAAATTCTTAGAAGTGCTAGATATGCATTTAGAAAGCATTTCTTCCAACATGCAGGGTTTAGATATGTAAAAAGTTCAAATGATTATAGAACAGAACTTAATGACAATGTATATGAAACAGATGAACAAATTTCTCAATACTGCGAGTTTCATTATGGTGAAGAAAACTTTGCAGTTAAAAACTTTCCAAAGGCAAGTGTTGAGTTATTAAAACCATACTTTGAAGGTTTAAATTCTAAAAAAGCACTTGATTTAGGTTGTTCTGTAGGTAGAAGTACTTTTGAACTAGCAAAATACTTTGATGAAGTACTTGGAATAGACTTTAGTGCAAACTTTATTAACGTGGGAGTGAAACTTAAAAAGTACGATACTCTAACATATAAAGTAGCAACTGAGGGTGAACTATTTGAAGAAAAGACTATCTCTTTAGATGATTTTGATTTAGAAGATACTAAAAATAAAGTTTCATTTATGCAAGGTGATGCTTGTAATTTAAAAGAGTTATATTCTGGGTATGATTTAATCTTTTGCTCAAACTTAATTGATAGATTATATTATCCTCAAAAATTCTTAGATGACATACCAAATAGAGTAAATAAAGATGGTTTATTAGTTCTTTTATCTCCTTATACTTGGTTGGAAGATTATACTCCAAAGCAAAACTGGCTTGGTGGATTTATAAAAGATAATAAAGAGATTAAAACAATAGATACTTTAAAACAAAACCTTGAAGATAGATTTGAGTTAGTTCAAACTATTGATGTTCCATTTGTAATAAAAGAAACTGCAAGAAAACATCAACATACCATTTCTCATATGAGTATTTGGAAGAAATATAAATAATAAATAAAATTATAAACTAAACAATTGTAAACTATTCTTTATGGATAGTTTACAATTAATCTCCACAAAAAAACAGTTAGCATCTTTTCTTTTTATAATATTGAGTATTTTTACTTTTAACCTTTTTTATGAATATTTTAAATATAAAGATTTTAAGAAAGAGGAAGTATATTTAGATACTTATGAAGTACTAAATATCTATGAAAAGAAGGACTTTTTAGTTATTAAACTCCAAAATGATAAGCTTGAGTTTTTTACATCTATAAACAAAGAAGAAAAACTAGAGAAATTAGATTTTATAACTATTGCTGTTTTGTCAAAAGGAGTTTCTTTCTATGATTTCTTAAAAGGTTTTTATACAAAATCAATCTTTTATGAAAATATACAAAAAGTTAATAGTTTTAAAAAAGAAGTTTTCAATCATATAAATAGTTTACATAAAGAAGAAAAAATTAAAGAGCTATTTAATGCTCTGTTTTTAGCTATTCCTATTTCTAAAGAGAATAGAGAAATTTATACAGATTTTGGAATTAGTCATCTTATTGCAATTTCAGGCTTCCATCTTTCTATTATTTCTTTTATTATATTTATACTGTTATATTATCCATACTCTTTTTTCCATGAGAGATATTTCCCTTATAGAAATAAAAAAGCAGATGTTTTACTTATATCTATAGTTGTGTTGCTTTATTATTTGTATTTAACAAATCTAGTTCCTTCCTTGCTTCGCTCATTTATTATGTTTTCTTTGGCATTTTTATATTTGCGCTCAAATATAAAAGTTTTTTCCTTTGAATCTTTAGCAATTACTCTTTTAATCATAATTTCACTGTTTCCAAAATATCTGTTTTCTATATCTTTATGGTTTTCTATTATGGGTGTATTTTATATCTTTTTATATATTCATTATTTTAAAACTTTGCCCAAAATTCTTTCAATAATCTTTTTTAATTTTTGGATATTTTTTGTTTTTAATCCAATTGTTCATTTCTTTTTTCCTAATACTTCTTATGAACAGTTACTATCTCCTTTCTTTACAATTTTCTTCACAATTTTTTATCCTTTACAGATACTACTTCATCTTATTGGCTTTGCAGATTTCTTAGATAAGTATATTTTATTGTTTTTAAACTATAAAATGAGTGTTTATGAAGTAAGTACAACTCTGTATTTTTTTGTCATTTATGTGGCTATTAGTTTCTTTAGTATTTTTAGTAAAAAAATTTTTATTCTTTTAAATATTTTATTAATAATATTCAATATTACAATGTTCTTCTAAGTATAAATAAATTAAAATTAATTTAAAAATAATTTTTAAGTCATAATATTTGGTAGAGTTAAAAGATAGGAGAAAAATATGTCACAACCTAATGTGTGCTCATTTGACAAAAACTGTTTAGCAAATACAACAATTTTATTTATTGAAAATAATGATAAAATAAGATTTGAAACTTCAGAAATATTTTCAGCATTTTTCAAAAAGGTATTAACTGCAAAGGAAATAGAAGAGGCAATAAATATTTACCATGATAATAAAACAAATATTGATATCGTTATAACTGACGTTGATTTTCCTGATTATAAAGGCATAGATCTTCTCTCTCAAATTAGAAGTATAAATTGGGAAGTTCCTATCTTAATTACCACTACTTTTTCTGATATGAATATTTTAGTAAGAGCTATTAAATTTAATCTTTCAAACTACATAGTTAAACCTATTCAGTTAAATACAACACTTAAAATTATGTCAGAGATAATTAAAAGAAAAAATCAGAAGAAAGAACTTGCCGTTAAAAATAATGAATTAAGACAATTTATGGCTATTTTAGACTCTTGTAATATTATTTGTGAGATGGACTTAGATTTTAGGATAACTTCTGCAAATGATGCTTTTTTAATAAACTCTGAATTTAGTTTAGATGAGTTAATTGGAATGAATTTCAATGACAATAGAATTTTTAAAAGTGCAGATGCCACAGATAAAACAATAATTGATACATTAAAAACTGGAAAGACTTGGGTAGGACTTAGTAAAAAACTTACAAAACAAGGTACTAATTATTATACTCATTCAACTATCTTACCTATATTTTATAATGACGGAAGAGTTAAAAAATTTATCGAGTTTTCTACTTTAATTTCAAAATATGAAAAAGAGGTATTATCCTTAAGAAAACATATATATTTATTAAAAAGTGAAAATCTAAAAGTTAATACTGAACTAAAAAAAGAGAAGAATCATTATTTTGAATTAGCAGAAAAACTTCAAGAACAAGTGGATGAAAATGTAAATAATGCTCAAAAAATATTATTCGAGCTATATGAAGTTAAAAAACAAAATAAGATTTTACGAGAGAAATTAAAAATGCAAGAGACAAGGTTTGAGGAGTTTCAAGCAACTATGTTGTGTGGAAACTAAAAGAAGGCTTTAAAACCTTCTTTAAAGCATATGTCCTAGATGCTCTTTTTTAGTTTTTAGGTAGTTTTCATTGTGCTTATTTGTTTTTGTAAGTGCAGGAACTCTTGTATCTATTTCAATTCCACAACTTTTAACAAACTCAATCTTTTTGGGATTATTAGTAATTAGTTTTATCTTTTTTAAATTTAAGTCTTTTAGTATAAAGCCAACTGCATCATAATCTCTTTCATCAGCTTTAAATCCTAGTTTTAGATTTGCATCCACAGTGTTAAATCCTTGGTCTTGAAGATTATATGCATTTACTTTATTTACAAGTCCAATATTTCTTCCTTCTTGTCGATGATAAATAACTAATCCACCTTCTTTGGAAATAAGCTCTAAGGCTAAACCTAGTTGATTATTACAATCACATTTTAAGCTACCTACTGTATCACCTGTTAAACACTCAGAGTGTATTCTAACTAATGGTGTTTTTATCTCTTTGAAATCTTTACTCATAATTGCAAGGTGTTCTTGACAACCATCTTTATAAGCTTTAATATCAAAGTTTCCATATCTTGTAGGAAGATTTGCTATTTGTGATTGGATAATATCTTTTTTCTTTTCTTCTTTAAAATAAGACCTAAAGAAACACGACTTTTCTCCTGTATGACAAGCAGTGTTCCCAACTTGTTCAACTATTACTAAAATAGTGTCATAATCACAATCAACTTTTAGCTCAATTAATTTTTGAATATGACCACTACTTTCTCCTTTCTTCCAAATTCTATTTTTACTTCTTGAAAAGTAGTGAACTATTTTCGTTTCAATAGTTAAGTCAAAAGCTTCTTGGTTCATATATCCAAGCATTAAAACTTCATTTGTACCAAATTCTTGTGTTATAACTGGAACTAATCCATTTCCTTTTTTAAAATCAATATTCATATTTTCTCTTTTCTTTATTTTTTTATACTCTTTATTATGAAAATAACCAATGCAAAAAGTGAACTACTTATTATAATAGAAGGTCCAGAACTCACATCAAATTGATATGAGATATAAAGTCCTATAATAGTAAATATTATTGATAAAAATGCAGATACAAACATCATTGATAATAAGTTTTTACAAAAAAAGCTTGATATATAAATTGGTATAGTAAGTAGGGCGATAACTAATATCAATCCTACAACCTTGATTGATATAACAATTGCTAAACTTGATAGAATCAAGATTAATGTATAAAAGAATTTTGTTTTTATTCCTCTTAAACTTGCATATTCTGTATCATATGAAACTGCTAAGATATCTCTGTAAAAAATCATTACAATAGCAATTGTAAATATTAGTAAAAAAGCCATATAATATAAGTCTTCATTTGTTACAGCAAGTAAAGAACCAAAAAGATAACTCATCAAATCAGATTGATATCCAGGTGTAAGGTCTGCTAAGATTATTCCAAAAGACATACCCACAGCCCAAGTAAGACCAATCATAATATCTAAGTTTTCTCTGTTTTTATAACTTGCAAAAGCTATAAGAATACTAATAAGTACACAAAATACAGAGGTTGATAGAAGCATTGGCAAGCCAAAGTACATTGCTATTCCAATACCACCATAAGCACTGTGGGCAATTCCACCTGATAAAAATACCATTTTATTTACAACAACATAAGTTCCTATTATGGCAGTAATAACACTAATAATAGCACCTGCAATTAAAGCATTTTGGATAAATGAGTATGAAAGTAGTTCTAGCATCTGCATCTTCCTAACATCTCCAATAATTCAATTTCACAAACATGAGAGTCAATAGATTTAAATTCATCTTTCATAGTAGTTAAATCATGATGAGTAAGTCTTTTATTTACATAAAAAGCTTTTGATGCATATTTTAAAATAACTGAAATATCATGGCTAACTACAATTATTGGGATATTTTTGTTTAACTCTTCTAAAGTAGAGTAAATTTGTTCGCAACCTTTTATATCTATATTTGAAGTTGGTTCATCAAGAAGTAAAATTTTTGGTTTAGAAAAAAGGGCACGAGCAATTAAAACTCTTTGTCTTTGTCCTCCTGAAAGATTTGATATTCTATTTTTTGCAAACTCTTTCATCTTTACTTTTTCAAGAACTTCCATTGCTCTTTGTTTCTCTTCTTTTTTGTATCCAAATAATCTTTTAGTAAGACAGTTTTGCCCCATCATCACAACTTCAAGTACAGTAATTGGAAAGTTTAAATTTACATTTGTATTTTGAGGTACATAACCTAAGTTACAAATTTGCTCATAGTGCTCTTGTCCAAATATTTTTATGGTGCCACTATTTAAATCATTTATTCCAAGAATAAGTTTTAGTAAGGTTGATTTACCTCCACCATTTGGACCTATTATTGTTAAAAAGTCTTTTTGTTTTATTTCAAAGTTTATATCTTCTAAAACCTTTTGTTTATCATAAGAAAAACTAAGGTTTTTAACTTCTACTGCATTGTCTATTTGCATTAATAATTTTATTCCTTAAAGTAATTGCAACTAAGTTGCAGTAAAATTTTAACGAATAAATATAAAATGCGACTTAGTTGCAAAACTATATTTTAATTCTTGTTTTTATTTTAGTTTAGAAGTTTATTTTGAAAGTAGAGTTTTAGTATTTTAAATACTAATAAACTCTTTTTTATTTGTTATAACTTTTTTTAGATAATTTCTTGTTTCTACATATGGTAATTCAGTTCTTAGCTTTTTATAAATTTCATTTGGTTTTTTGTTATTGATTCTATTTATAGCTGTTGATTTATTTGATGAGAATGTTTTTAAAACATTCCCTGCACCAGTATTATATGCACTAATTACACAATACTCTTTTGAAATAGGATTAGAAATACCTTTTAAATATTTATTATTAAGTATATCTATGTAAGCAGAACCTAATTCAATATTGTTTTTTGCATTAAAAAGATAAGAGTTTGTTGGTTTCCATCTTTTACCTTTTGTATAACTATATGCATCAATTCCTGCTGTACTTGGAACTATTTGCATAAGTCCAATTGCTCCTGCATGACTTACTGCAAATTGATTAAAGTTGCTTTCTGTTTGAATAATTGCATAAACAAGGTTTTCACTTAGATTATATTTTCTAGCAAATTCTTGAACAAAGGGTTTGAATTTTGCAACTCTAATATTTGCATGGTCTTTTACCATTGGAATTTCAACATAAGATACTTTTAACGTCTTATTTCCATTTTTGATTTTTTTGGTTTTTATTTTGGAATTAATTAAAATATTTGCGTATCTATTTGCTCTCCACTCCCATCTAATATCTTTATTTTGGTCATCTTTTACTTCTTTATAAAGATATGGAGTTTTGCCAAGTTTTACTTCTGCCGTACCAAATAAATCAAAAGCTCTAGGGTCTTCTGGTAAAAGCAGTGTTGTAATAATTGCATTTTTTAAACTTTTTTTTGCATCTTTTTCATCAATTGTTTCAACAGTTACTAAACCTTTATCAAAATCTACAAAAGCTCTACTTTTGTAGTTTTGCATATATTTTACATACTCTTTTGGTTGTGGAACTTTTCTATTTCCTTTTCCCCATTTTTTATCAATATTTTCAATAAGTGAAGATAAAAATTTTATATCATTTATAAGTTTCTTGGGATTTGTAGAGTAAGAAATAGCCTGAGATTTTGCTAAAGACTTTAGTGCAGCAGAAGGATTTTTACTTAGTGCAGCATTTGTAATTCTATAAGCATCATTAACTGTACAACCAGTAAATAAAAAGGCTAGAGATATAAGTATTGTTTTTTTCATATTGATATTATTCTATAGTTTTTTAGCTTTAATTAAAATCTAGGTATCATTCCATTATAAATATAAGTTTTAAGGTATTTTATTAATGGAAATGATTTTAAATGAATATGATATGGTTGTTGGTGCTAAATTTGAAAATGGAACTATTCAAGATTATGTAGATGAGGCACAAACTTATGGTTTAATAAGATATGAAGACACTAGTGCAAATTGGTTCTTATACAATGATTTAGATTCTCCTGAAGATATTAAAGAGTTATATAAAAAAGTTACAAAGCAAGAGCATCATATCAAAGATGAACATGGTGAAGAAATGGTTATTTTCAATAAAGAGGGTAAAGTCTCTTATGAAAAGTTAGTTGATACAATTGATTCATACTTAGATGATGAATTAGCAAGTGTATATTAAAAAGGATACATTATAAAAAAGTTTTTAGAGTTTAACTTTAATAAAGCAATTAATACGGCTATTGAACAAAAAGGTTATGATACTCCAACAAAAGTTCAAAGAAAAGTAATTCCTATCATAACAAAAGGTATAGATACAATCGCTGCATCTAAATCTGGTACAGGAAAAACTGCTGCATATGTTTTACCAATGTTAGACAAAGTAAATTCAAAATTAAACTTCAATAACAGAGTTTTAAGAGGTTTAGTAATAGTTCCAACAAGAGAGCTTGTAGAACAAGTTTCAAAATCACTAAATGATTATGGAAAGTTTTTAAAAGTAAAACATACGAAAGTTATGGGTGGAACTAGTAAATCAAAGCAAGAACAAATAATCAATGGTGGTATTGATATTATAGTTGCAACACCTGGAAGATTAAAAGATTTAGTTGAAAGTGAAATCTTAGATTTAAGTAGCGTTAACTATTTAGTTTTAGATGAAGCAGATACTATGCTTGAAATGGGATTTTTAGAAGAAATTGAAGAGATTTTTTCTTTATGTTCTCCATACAAACAAATAGTTATGTGTTCGGCAACTATTTCTCAAAATATTAGAAAACTAGCAAAAGAGTTTATGAATGATCCTGTAACAGTACAAGTTCATGATAGAAGAGATACAGTTAGTTTAATTGAGCACAAAGCTTACAAAATTGATGTTAAAAAGAAAAAAGAGTTAGTTACAAGACTAATAAAAGATTCAAAATATGAGCAGATACTTCTATTTGTAAATAAAAAAGATGCAGCAGATGCAGCACAAGAATATTTTGCTGCAAATGGCGTAAAATCTTCTCCAATTCATGGAGAAATAGAATACAAATTAAGAGTTCAAGCAATAAAAGACTTTAAAAGTAAAAAGATTCAAGTTCTTATCGCAACTGATATTGCAGGACGTGGTCTTGATGTTGAAAAGCTTCCTTTAGTTATAAACTATAATCTTCCAGAAACAACTGATGATTTTACTCATAGAGTAGGAAGAACAGGAAGAGCTGGAAATAAAGGTGAAGTTATTACTATCTTAACAGTTGAAGATTATAATCATTTTACAAAGATAGAAAGAGATTTAAGATTAAATGTTAAAAGAGAAGTTCATGAGGATTTCCCTTTAAAAGATAGACAACCAAGACAAAAAGTACAAAAAAAGAAAAAACTTAGTGAAAAGAAAGGTAAAAAAACTCCTTCAAATGAGCCTAAAAAAACAGGTGCAAAATCTAAGAAAACTACAAAAAGAGATTCTAACAGAAGCTTTAGAAGATAATAGTTTAGGAAAACCTAAACTATTATTGAATAACTCCTACTTTGTTTAATAATAAAACTACAATTGCAAATGGAACAATATATCTAATTAAGAAATACCAAGATTTAAATACAACTAATGGAACATGTTTAGTAAATGCATCTTGAAGTTTTTGTTTATCAACAAAATATCCTAAGAAGATAGTAGTTAAAATTGCTGCAATAGGCATCATTACTGATGAAGTCATGAAGTCCATTAAATCAAATGCATTCTTTCCAAAGAATGTTAATTGTGGACCAAAAGATTTACTCATTGAAAGTAGGGCAACGATACCTAAAATATAGAATGTTGTTCCTGAGATAATAGTAGCTTTTGTTCTTGTGATATTAAATCTTTCAATAAAAAATCTAAGTGATGGTTCAATCATAGATACAGCTGATGTTATACCTGCAAAAATTAAGGCAACAAAGAATGAAATAGCAATAATTTGGCCTAATACTCCCCAGCTTGAGAAAATAACTGGTAAAGAAATAAATACTAATCCAGGCCCTGCTGCACTTGGTGCTCCAGCTTCAAAAAGGAAAGAGAAGATAATAAGACCTGCAATAATAGCAATTGAAGTATCAACAAGTGCAACTGAGATTGATGTTTTAACAAAGTTAGTATCTTTTGATAAAGAAGCAGAATAAGTTAAGATTGTACCAACACCAAGTGATAGTGTAAAGAAGGCTTGTCCTAATGCTGCTAAAAGTGCATCACCATTGATTTTACTCCAATCAGCAGAAAACATAAATGAAACAGCTTGAGAAAAAGAGTCTAAAGTTAATGCATAAATTAATAAACCAAAAAGAATTATTCCTAATAAAGGCATTAGAATTAAGTTTATTTTTTCAATACCTTCTTTAATCCCTTTTAACACAATATAAACTACAGAACCAGCAATTAAAGTGTGATATAAAATTAAAGAACTAATATCGTTTGAAATTAGTTTTTCAAAAGCAGCACCTGCAACTTTAGCTTCTGTTGGTAGACCAGAGAAAGAAGTAAATACATAATTTAAAATCCATCCTAATACAACTGAGTAAAATGAAAGAATAATTAACCCAGTAAAAACCATAAAGCCTGCAAACTTCCAGTTTTTGTTTTTTGATTTTGATAAACTTACAAATGAAGTAGAAACGTCAGACTGGCCATTTTGTCCAATTACTGTTTCAGCAATGAATACTGTAAGACCAATAAATAAAATAGCAAGCAAATAAACAATTACAAATGCTCCACCACCATATTCACCTGTAACATATGGAAATTTCCATATGTTTCCTAAACCAACAGCTGACCCTGCAGCTGCTAGAATGAAACCTATCCTCGAAAACCGTGTCACTATAATCCTTGTGTGATAAAATTTGTTATAATTATAGTGAATTAAAATGAAATTTTAATGAAATTTTAATGAAATTTTGTGCTAACTTAAAACCTTATCTAATGTATATTTTAAGTCTTCATCTAGATCCATATTCGTTCTCATCCAATTTAAATATCCAGGGTCTTCTTGTGCAACTTTAGCAATCTCTTTATTTTTGTATTTTCCAAATCTAAAGCTTTTTAGTAAAACAGGTGTTTTTGTTAATTCTACTAATTTTTCCATAGGATTATAGTCTGGATAAATCTCTCTACATTTCCCTACAAGTTTAGTTAAAAATAGTTTCATAACTAAAACATCACCAATAGCATCATGGGCTTTTATTGTGATATTGTGTTTAGCTGCTTCAGCTTCTTCTACTTTATATAGTTCAAGAGCATATCTTAAATATTGTAGTCTATGATAAGGCATTTCAGGGAATAGATGTTTTGCACATCTTAAAGTATCAATAGTTTGATAACTGTTAATAAACCCTTCTTTTTCTATCATCCCCATATCAAAAGAGATATTGTGAGCAATTAGAAAGTTTTCATTGTTGTTTAATTCTTCTAGTCTTTTATAAAAAGTAGTCTCTGTAGCTTTTGGTTTTCCTTCAATTAAATCAGGAGTGATATTATGAACTTCCATTGCTTCTATTTTAATTTCAACATCTGAATGACAAAATTCATCATATGCTTCTATTTTACCTTTTTGGTCAACAATCATTGCTCCAAATTGGATTACTCTATCTTCTTCTTGATTTCCTGTTGTTTCTGTATCAAATAGTACGTAGTGTGGCATGAGTTAAGTCCTTAAAAAATTAGTCCCTATTTTTTTAGGGACCTTTTGTTTTATATCTTCTTTTTAGCAGAGAAAATGAATTTCTCTTAAAAGAAGCCTGTTCTAGAACTCTCTTTGAGAAAATTCTAAAGTGCTTTACGAGTAAAGCTTAGGTGTTTAGATGATAAGCATACCATCACCATAAGAGTAAAATCTATATTTCTCTTTGATGGCTTCTTCATATATTTCTAGTGTTTTTTCTAAACCAACGAATGATGCAATAAGCATAATTAATGTTGACTTAGGAAGATGAAAATTAGTTAGTAAATAATCTACTTTTATAGGCTTATTTGCAGGATTCAAAAATAAATCACATTCACCTTGTATTTTATTTGTTCTTGCATAGTATTCAACTGTTCTAGTAACAGTAGTACCAACTGCTAGAACTTTTTGTGCTTCATCTAAAGATTTTTTAGCTTCACTTCCTATCTCAAAGTATTCACTATGCATAGGATGAGATAAAATATCTTCACTATCAACTGGTTTAAATGTTCCAGCTCCCACATGAAGTGTTAAATAGTTTACATTATATTTATTGTTGATTTGTTCTAATAAACTCTCTGTAAAATGAAGTGAGGCAGTAGGTGCTGCAACTGCACCATAGTTTTTAGCAAATAAAGTTTGGTAATCTTCATTGTCTTTATCTTCATCTTCTCTATTCATATAAGGAGGAAGAGGTAGATGTCCTATTTCATTTAAAATATCAACTAAAGATAAAAAATCTAACTTTTTATCATTTTGCTTAAAGTTTACAACTCTACTACCATCATCATTTACTTCTAAAACTTCAGCTTGTAAGTTCATTGGAAAAAATAGTTTTGTTCCTACTTTTACTTTTCCCCTAATCATTACTAAGTATCTATCCATAAAAAGAGGTTTGTTAAATAGAAGTTCTACTTTTCCACCAGACTCTTTTTCTCCAAAGATTCTTGCTTTTATAACTTTAGTATCATTTAAAAATACTGATAAGTTCTCAGGTAAAACATCCATTAAAGACTTAAAAGTTGTGTGAGTTATTGTGTCAGTTTCTCTATTATAAACTAGAAGTTTTGCGCTATCTGCTGGGTAAACAGGCTTCGTAGCTATGAGTTCTTTTGGTAAATTATAATCATAGCTAGAAGTTCTAAGTGGGTCTAAATTACTCTTCATCATCTTCATCTAAAGGTTGGTGTGGATTAAATACTTTCGCAATATATATAGAAACAATATAAAGGAAAATAAGTGGTCCAGCCATTAAAAACTGTGTAATAACATCAGGTGGAGTTAAAAGTGATGCTAAGATAAAGATTAGTACAACTGCATATTTGAAAAAATCTTTTAAAGTTTTATCATCTACAAGTCCAATTTTTGCTAAGAAGAATGTAATTACAGGTAATTCGAAGGCAACCCCAAAACCAAATAATAGTTTTGTAAAGAATCCAACATATTTACCAATACTTGGTAATACTGTAACAACAGCAGAACCAAAGTTAATTAAAAATTCAAAACCATATGGTACAACAATATAGTATGCAAAAGATGAACCAATTAGGAACATTAATGTTGCAAAAAATACAAAAGGTACAACTAGTTTTTTCTCATGCTCATAAAGACCTGGAGCTAAAAACAACCACATTTGCCAAAAAATTACAGGTAGTGAAATAATAAAACCTGCAAAAAAGGCTACTTTTAGTGCTGTAAAGAATGTTTCTTGAATCTCTACTGCAACCATTTGAGAATTTGATGGAAGTACAGCTTCAACTGGAACCATCATCCATTCTAAAATCGGTTCATAAAAGAAGAAACAAGCAAAAAATGCAATACCAAGGGCTAGTGCAGATACCATTAACCTTTTTCTAAGGTCAGCTATATGGGGCTTTAAATCATCAAGCATTATTTTTCTTCCTTAACTTCTTCGTCAAAATTTACTTTAAATTTATCACTGTTATCTTTTTTCTTTTTTTTCTTTGGCTCTTTTAATGAAACTTGCTCTTTCTTTTCATCTTCTTTAGCCTCTTTTTTTGACTCTACTTTTTCTTTAGAAGGTTCATCGTCATCATTTAAGATATTGTTTAAATCTAAATTCATATTTTCTTTTACATTTAGAGTATTTTTAGCATCTTCAATTTGAGCTTTATATCTGGCTGCTTCTTCTTTCATCTCATTAATGTTTAATTCATTATCAAGAGTAGATTTAGCATCTTCAACACCTGATTTAAATTTTTTGATAAACTTAGCTATTTCTACCATTGCCGTTGGTAGTTTATCAGGACCTAGAGCGATAATTGCAACTATTGCAATTAAAAATATTTCCATAAAACCCATTCCAAACATTTACAATACTCCATTATCTATTTAAAGGTGAAGATTTTACCTTATTTTTGATAAAATCTCTCTATTATTTATTCGAAAAGATAAGGAAAATCTATGAAATTAATCTTTTTACTATTTGTGGGAATAGTATTATACTTTATTGCAAAAAATTACAATACAGAAAAGTTTGAAAAAATTAAGTTAAATACAAAAGAAAAGTTTACTGGTGATTTAATGAATCATGAAGCTGGACTTTTAATTGCTCTTATGGCAAAAGTTGCAAAAGCAGATGGTCAAGTTTGTGAATTAGAAAAAGAGATGTTAAAGCATACATTTAATGATATATCTAGACATTTTGAAAATCAAGATGAAATAAAAGTAAAGTTACAAGAGATATATACAAAAGAACAAGAAAGCTTTGATAATACAATTGAAATTTGTGAAAAACTATATAAAATAACAAAAAATCACTACAAAAAGAGACTTAAGATTATAGAATATCTATTAAATTTAGCATTTATAGATAAAGATTTTTCTCAAACAGAGTTTATGATTGCAGAAGATATTGCAAAAGCTTTAAAAATAGATAGAGGTGATTTCGAAAATTTAGTTAATGCCTTTGAAAACTTCTATAAACAACAAAAAGAGAGTCAAGCCTTATCTTTAGATAAAGCATATGCTGTATTAGATTCAAACGAAAGTGATGATAATAATACTTTAAAGAAAAACTATAGAAAGCTTGTTAAACAACATCATCCTGATATTGTAGCTGGACGAGGGGAAAGTCAAAGTATCATTGATGAAGCAACTAGAAAACTACAAGAGATAAATGAAGCCTATGAAATAATAAAAAAACATAGAGGTATATAAGTGTTAAAAGAGTTTGATTTAGATTATGAAGTTTGCAACTGTTTGAAAGTTTCTATAAATGATATTGTAAATTCAATCGAAACTAAAGAAGTGAAATCCCTAAGAGATTTACAAGAAGTTACAAAAGCAGGTACACAATGTAGACATTGCATCTTTCCTGAAGGTGACTTTGGAATAATCAAAAAGAAAATTTATTGTAAAACTATATTAAATGAGGTATTAAATGGCTAAAAGTTTTCCGCACTCTTTTGAAGTATGTAAATGCAAACATGTTACTTTAGGAGAAGTAATACATTCAATTAAAGAAAGAGAAGCAAAAAACATAGAAGAAATAGGTAAACTAACAGATGCAGGTACATCTTGTAAATGTTGTCAAAGTAGCGACAAAGACTTTGGAACGGAAAAGATGGAATTATATATAGAAGAAATAGTAAATAAGTTTATAAAATAATGACAGAACAAGAAACAAAAGAAGAACTAATAAAAGATATTAAACTATTAATATCTACAGATGATGATGACAATGTTGATATTAATCCTAACTTTCTAGAATACTTTCAAATAGAAGAATTAAACTCAATGAAAGAGCAATTAATAAAAAGAAAAAATAATATTAGAGAAGATACATTTGATTATTTAGATGAAATTTATGAAAAAACAAAGGAAGATTCTATATAATAATTATTATCAAAGGATTAAAGTTGATTAATTGGAAAAATATAAAAGAACAATTACAAGACTTCTTAAAAGAAGAACTTAGTAAAACTGGATTAACTAAAGTTACAGTAGGGCTTTCAGGTGGTTTGGATTCTGCAGTTGTTGCAATACTTTGTAAAGAAACTTTTGGTGACAATATGAGTTGTGTTTTAATGCCTTCTCAATTTTCATCTAAAGAGAGTATTGATGATGCAGTAGAACTTTGTGAAAAATTTAATATAAAATATGAAATAAAATCTATAGCTCCTATGGTAGAAGCTTATATTCAGAATATGGATGAAGATAAACTTAGAATAGGTAATTTTAGTGCTAGAATGAGAATGTCTGTTTTATATGATACTTCATCAAGAGATAACTCAATTGTAGTAGGAACATCAAATAAGAGTGAACTTTTACTTGGTTATGGAACTATCTTTGGTGACATAGCTTGTGCAATAAATCCAATTGGAGAAATGTACAAAAGTGATGAGTTTGAGTTTGCAAAATTCCTTGGTGTAACAGATTCAATCATAAATAAAAAACCAAGTGCAGACCTTTGGGAAGGCCAAAGTGATGAAGAAGAACTTGGATACTCTTACAGTCAAATGGATGAAGCCTTAAAGCTTTTAGTTGATGAAAATAAAACAAAAGAAGAGTTACTTACTTTAGGTTATGATGAAAAGCTAATTGATTTATTAAATTATAGAATGAAAGCAAATGCATTTAAAGGTAAATTACCTGTAATTGCAAATATAAAATGGAGTTAACAATGAGAGATATACCTTTTTACCAAACATCAGTTGCAGAAGAAGAATTAGATCAAATTAAGGCAGTATTAACACAAGATAAAGATACTAACAAAGTACTTGAGTTAGAAGACAATATTGCAAATTTTGTTGGTGCTAAGTATGCTGTTGCAACTTGTAATGCAACATCTGCAATTCACTTAGCTCTTAGTGCTATAAAGCTTAAAAGAGGTGATAAAATTTTAATGTCTGTTAACTCTTTTGTTAATGTACCTGAAGTAGTAAGACACTTTGATGCAGAACCAATTTTTATTGATATTAATACAGAAGATATGAATATTGATGTAAATAAATTTGAAAAAGCACTTGCAGAAAATAAAACAAAGAAATTAAGAGGTGCAATTATAACTTTCGTTGCAGGTCAAACTCCTGATTTAGATAGAATTTATGATATTGCAAAAGAGTATGGAATTATTCTTATTGAAGATGCAACGTGTGCATTAGGTGTAACTTATAATGATGAAACAGTAGGAAGCTTAAGAGCTGATATGACTATTTTTTCTACAAACCCATCAAATGGTAAGTATTCTGAAAGTAGATCAGGTATGATTGTTACAAATAATGAAGAAATAGCAGAAAGAGCTAAACTTCTTAGAACACATGCAATTACTACTACATATGATGATTTTGGAAACCTTGATTATATTTATGATGTAGTTGATATTGGACATAAATATGATATCTCTGAGTTAGATGCAGCTTTCTCTTTAGCTCAATTAAAAAAGACTAATAAGTTTATAAAAAGAAGAAAAGAGATTGCAAAAATTTATAAAGATAGATTATCTGATATTAAGCATGTAACTATCCCTCAACATAAAGATGAGCATATCTTTACTCAATTTATTATAAAAATTTCTAGAAATAGAGATGCTTTTGCTAGAGCACTAAAAGAAAGAGGTGTAGCAACAGGATTAAACTATATTCCATTACATCTTTTATCTTATTATAAAAATAAGTACTCAATTAAGATTACTGCATTTAGTTCTGCATTAACTTCTTATCAACAAATTTTATCTATTCCTATGTACCCAGGTTTAACTGACGATGAAGTTAACTATATCTGTGATCAAATTATTGAGATTGCATCTGAGTGGGTTTAATTTTTGAGACAAAAAATATTTTTATGGGTTGAAGATTATCTCTTCTTCCCTAATACCTTTCAACAAATAATATCTTTTCTTTTACTACCATTTACTTTTTTGTATATGTTAATTATTGCTTTAAAAAGAGCAAGTTCAAAAGTTATTGAGTTTGGTATTCCTGTTATTTCTATTGGAAATATAATAGTAGGTGGAAGTGGAAAAACTCCTTTTACAATACATTTAGCTAAAAAATATACTGATGTTTGTGTTATATTAAGAGGTTTTGGTAGAGAATCAAAAGGTCTTTATGTGGTATCAAATAAAGGTGAGATTTTAGAAGACGTAAAGACAAGTGGTGATGAAGCAATGCTTTTAGCAAATAGACTAAAAGATGCAACAGTAATAGTAAGTGAGAATAGAAAAGAAGCTATTTTAAAGGCTAAAGAGTTAGGTTGTAAAATAGTTTTTTTAGATGATGGTTTTTCAAAATATGATATAAAGAAATTTGATATTTTAATACGTCCTAAAGAAGAACCTACAAATTTATTTTGTCTTCCAAGTGGTGGATATAGAGAGCCTAAAATGGCTTATTCTTATGCAGATTTAGAGCTACAAGAGGGTAGGGATTTTAGAAGAGTTGTTTCCTTTTCAAAAGATGGTAAATATGTTGATATTTTACCTATGAAATTACTTTTATTAACTGCTATTTCTAAGCCAAAAAGACTTTTAGATTTTTTACCAGAAAATACAGTAATGGAAGCTTTTGAAGATCATCATCCTTTTACTAAAGAGGATATTGAAAAAATAAAAGTTAAATATAAAGATTATTCAATAATTACTACTGAAAAAGATTTTGTTAAGTTACAAAAATTTGATTTAGATGATGTATATTTAATGAATCTAGAACTTCGTCTAAAGGATGAAAATAAGTTAAAAACTATAGAGAACTATATAAATAATTATAAGTAATTACGAAGTATATTTAATAAGTTTTTTTCTTAATTCTTTTTCTTCTGCGTCTTCAACATAATCTTCAAGATAGTATTCAAATGCACACTCTTTTGCTTTTAAAATAATCTCCTGATCTTGAGGGGAGAGTTTAATAGCTTTTAAGAAGTACTTGTATGCATAAGCACGATTTTCATCACTTAGGTATAAGTTTGCAATCTTTAAAGCAATATCTGAACTTTTACTAAGTTTAAAGGCTTTTTTGTATGTTTTATAAGCTTCTTCACGTAGTTTATAATCTTCTGATTTTAGATATTTTTTTGCAAGTTTAACATAAAGTTTACTATTAGTGGGGTCTTCTTTAATCTCTTTTTTTAGCTCAATTATCTTCTCTAAAATCTTTTCTTTTTTGTTCATTGTTATACCTATATAGTATTTAGAATTATTTTATTGATTAATTACTTTATTCTTATTTAAATATATTAATAACCTAAAATATTATGATTTAGAAAGGTTTTGGATTTTCTCTTTTATCTCAGATATTTTTTGATTAAACTCAACAATAGTCTCATTTAAGTTATTAGATTCATGCTTATCGTCAGTGAACTTTAACTCTTTAGTAAATATCTCTACTTTACTCTCATACTCATCTAACTTTTTATATAGTTTTTGTAGTTCACTTGCAGGGCTATTTACTACTTTAGTAGCCTTTTGTCTTGCATCAGGGGATATATCTAGAAAGACACCTGAATCTGTTATACTACTTTTACTCTCTTCTTTATTTTTAGATATTGTTTTTTCAAAAAGTTCTTTTCTAACTTCTATTCTTTTTTCTTTATTCTTCTTTTGTATTTCATCTAAATAGTTATTTTGAGTAGAATTTGAAATTATCATATTAAAACCTTTAAAATAATGTATAAATATATATTAGTCTTAAAATGATTAAAAAAGATTGAAGTATAACATTTACATAACTAAGGGGAGTCCTTAGTTATTTTACAATATGACCTACAAATTTAGACATATTATTTAAGATTTTTTCGCCTCTTCTAAATCCAAGACCAGAAGCTTCGTATGCATAAAAAACTCCTGCTTGATAGTAGTTACCTTCTTCATCTCTTGGAAGCTCTACAAACTCTTGGTAAATAGCTTTATGCCCTTCATATTCTCCAGTTGTTTCAATATCAATAGAACCATCTTCATTTATAATTTTAGTATTAGCGCCTTCTCTTCCAAAGCATCTTTTTTCAACTTGTTTTTTATTTTCTAAAGGCTCAAAAGAAGTTTCAAGTAATAATGGATGTTCTGGATAAAGATCCCATAGTATTTTCATAAAACCTTTTGATTGGAACATTAAAGTATACGCTGGGTTAAAGATAATTGCTTTTTTCTCCTTGATTATTTCAGTTAAAAGAAGAGCTAGTTCGCTTTCATCAATAGCGATATCTTCCCAAGGAATAAGTTTAAACCAGAATTCAAAATTTTCATCTTCTTTAAAAATACCATCATCACTAAAATCAACTTTATCAATAAATTCAAAGTCTGTATTAAATCCAGCTTCATTTGCTAAATGTTGTAGTAGTTTTGTGGTATGTTCATCTTCAGGAAGTCCCGAAATAGATGAAAACAGTATCTTCCATCCAAGCTTAGAATAATACTCTTCAAACTTTTCAATATCACTATCTAAAGTAATTATTCTTTTAAAGTTATCTTTTAATGCATCATATAAATTATTAAATTGGCTTGCTTCATCAAGGTTATTTGCCTTTAATAAAGCCCATTGAATAATAGCTGTTTCAAAAAGAGAAGTAGGGGTATCTGCATTAAATTCTATTAGTTTTATTGGTTTTCCATCAATTCCACCTGCTAAATCAAATCTTGAATATAAATGCCAATGCACATCATTTTCCCAAGATTCTTTAATCATTTCAACAAGATTAAAAGGAATATTAAGTTCATGGAATAATTCGTTTTCAACTACATATTCGCCAGCTTCACAAAACATATCATAAAGTTCATTTGTAGCTTCATAATAAGCATTTGCTTCCTCTTCTGTAATTTCTACTACTTCATTTGCTATATAAGAAGTATTATCTTCATCTGTGTGCCAAACAAAACCAATCGATTCTAAGTATTCATTAGTTAAAGGCTGTAATTTTTGAAGTTTCATAATTATCCACCAAACGATCTAGTAGAACCAAATAAACTTTTTGACCTACTTGATGAAGATTTGCTTCCAAAGAAACCACTTCTTTTTGAAGATTTTGCTGTAGATTTTGCAGCATTTTTAAATGAACTTTGTGATCTACTATATGTTTGAGGAGATTTATATTGTGCTTTTCTTTGGTTTTGATAGTTTTGGTTATTAAATAGTTTATTACCTAACCAAGAACCAATCATAGCTCCAGCAATTGATGAAAGAAGAACTCCTCCTAATCCCATACCACCATTTGATACTTCTGGATTTGTAAGTGGTGATGTTCCTGCATCAATCTTAGCTTCTTCTTGTTTTACTAAAGTGTTAATCTCTTCTTGAGAAAGAATTCTTTCACTACCATCTGGCTTTCTTAATACAATAGTAGTTTTTGATGAAGGAAATTCATCGGCAATAGCATATCTTCCATCAGTTGATTCTTCAATAATTACAAAGGCACCTTGTTTTTGAGAAGCATTTGTAAATGCACCATTTTGCCCTTGCTGTTGGTTGTTGTTTGAACCTGAATCAAAGCAACCAGTAAGCCCAGTAGCTAAAAAAGCTCCTAATCCACCAACAAGCGCGTAGTTAGATAGTTTTTTAATATGATTTTTTCTTTTTTCCAAGTTAAAGTCCTTTTATAAATATGTTTATAGTAATAAAAATTTGATTATAGTACTAAAATTATGCTATATCTTTAATGAGTTCAAATCTCTGTATTTAAATTATTTACAAATAGTTATAAATAATTTTATTTTCTTACTCCTAAATTATTAAATTTACTTAATAGCTTTTGAAAAATATAATCATAAAACAAACTGTAACTTTTGTAAGCAATGAATAAAAAATATACAGGTGTTTATTTTTAATTTAGCTTTTATTTAGGTCTTTATGCTATCTTATTAATTACTATCACTATAAAAACATAAAAATATTTTTATTTAAAAGAGTAAAAAAATATATTATATATTAAATAATAAAATATAAACTATACTTATATAAAATTTATTAATATTACATCAATAATTTTTTAGAAAATGTAATATTCATAAATTTATATGTAAGAAAATCAATTTAAAAAGGATATATGTGCCATACGTAAAAGAAGTTTTTAATTATTTAAAAAGAACAAGTCCCTCTCAATCAGAGTTCTATCAAGCAGCAGAAGAGGTTTTAGAGTCATTAAGACCTTTAATGCAAAAACACCCAGAATATAGGGAACACAAAATTATTGAAAGAATAGTTGAACCTGAAAGACAAATTTTCTTCAGAATAAACTGGGTTGATGACCAGGGTGAAATTCAAGTAAATAAAGGTTTTAGAATAGAGTTCAACTCTGCATTAGGACCATACAAAGGTGGGATAAGATTTCATCCAAGCGTTAATGCAGGGGTAATTAAGTTCTTAGGTTTTGAACAAGTTTTTAAAAATGCTCTTACTGGACTACAAATTGGTGGAGGAAAAGGGGGAAGTGATTTTGACCCTAAAGGAAAATCTGATAATGAAATTATGAGATTTTGTCAAGCCTTTATGACTGAACTTTATAGACATATTGGACCAAATACTGATGTTCCTGCAGGTGATATTGGTGTTGGTGCAAGGGAAATTGGATATATGTTTGGTATGTATAAAAAACTAGTAAATAGATATGAAGGTGTATTTACTGGGAAATCTTTAAATTGGGGTGGTTCTTTAGGAAGAACACAAGCCACAGGTTATGGGTCTGTTTATTTTGCTAAATATATGCTTGAAGCTAGAAACGAAACATTAGAAGGTAAGAAATGTGTAGTTTCAGGAAGTGGAAATGTAGCAATTTATACAATTGAAAAACTTCATCATCTTGGTGCAATTCCTATTACATGTAGTGATTCAAAGGGAATGATTATTGATGAAGAGGGAATTGATTTAGAGCTTTTAAAAGAGTTAAAAGAAGTAAAAAGAGAAAGACTTACTGAGTATGTTAAAAATAGACCAAATGCAAAGTATATTTCAATAGAAGAGTATAATGTAGGAACAAATGGTGTTTATAGTGTTCCTTGTTTTGCTGCTTTCCCTAGTGCAACTCAAAATGAGTTAAATCTAAAAGATGCACAAAACTTACTTAACAATGGCTGCCAATGTGTGAGTGAAGGTGCAAATATGCCTTCAACTCCAGAGGCAGTTGAATTATTTGTAGAGAAAAAAATCTCTTATGGTCCAGGAAAAGCTGCAAATGCAGGTGGGGTAGCAACAAGTCAACTTGAAATGGCTCAAAATGCTTCAATGGTGAAATGGACTTTTGAAGAGGTTGATGCTAAACTATCACAAATAATGAAAGATATTTTTGATACGGCAACAGAAGCTGCTACTGAGTTTGGTGAGCCTACAAACTTAGTTCTTGGTGCAAATATTGCAGGTTTTAAAAAGGTAGCAGATGCTATGATTGAACAAGGTTTAGTTTAAATATTTATCATATAAAAGGAGTTTATTATGAAAGGTTTTGAAAATATTATTGTTGGCTTAGACATTTCTAAACATAGTACATATGTACTGCAAAAAGCTTTTACATTAGCAAAGAAAAATAACTCTAAAGTTAGTATAGTACATGCTATTGACAAAGGTTGGTTTAGTGAGTTGTTTTCTCCTTCAAATTTTGAGGAGCTAAAAGCTCATGCTATAACTACTATTGATGAACAATTATCTCATGTAGATACAAAAGAAGTAGAGTATGAAATTCTAATTGAACAAGATAATGCTTCTGAATTTGTTGTAAAAACTGCCAAAGATTTAGATGCATATTTAATCATTATTGGTGCAAATGAACAAGATCATGATGAAGTTGCTATTTTAGGTTCTACAGCCCATAAAATAGCTCAAAATGGAAGAATTCCAATGATAATTGTGAAAAATCCTTGTGAAGGTGATTATAAAAATGTAGTTGCATTTACAGATTTATCAGAAATATCTTTTAAGAGTTTAGTTTTTGCAAAAGAGTTATTAAATCAAGAGCGTATTAAAACTGTATATACTTATAAGCAAATAGGTGAAATTGCACTTAAATATTATAATGAAGACAATAATAAAGAAAAAATCCAAAAGGGAATCAAAGAAAAAGAGAATTCAAAGTTTGGAAACTTTATTGAAAAATACGATTTAAAAGATACAGAGATTTTTGAAAGTAATTTAGGGGTAAATACAGGTTTAACAAACTATGTAGAAACTAATAAAAATGATTTAGTAGTTTTAGGTTCAAATGGAGTTAATAATCCAAACTCATTTATATTTGGTTCAACAACTTCATTTTTAATGGAAAATCTAAAAAGTGATTTATTAATTTATGTACCAAAGAAATAAAGATAGAGGAAAACTCTATCTTTATACAGTTATATCTCCTTCAAGATATAAAACGGCTTCTCCTAAAATAGTTACATTTTCATCATCTACAATACACTTTAAATGGCCACCTCTTTTAGAAGCTTGATAAGCAATTAATTCATTCTTGTTTAACTTTTCTGCCCATAAAGCAGCTGCACCTGTGTGCATTGAACCAGTTACAGGATCTTCTACTCCTCCATTAGCTGGCCAAAAATATCTTGAAATAAAATCATACTCTTTTGATTTTGCTGTTATAGTTACATCTAGTGGTCCAAGTTTTTTTATCTCTTCTAGATTAACTTCCATATTATAAATATCTTCTTCTTTTTCATAAACAGCAAAATAAGCTTGTTGATTAACAAAAACTTCTTTTGGATTAATTGATAATCCATTTATTAATTCATTTGGAATATCAGTAACAAGTTTTGGTTTTCTATTTGGGAATATCATTTCAATATAACCATTGTCTAATTGTTTTACATCCATATTTCCTACTGCAGCAGCTTTGAAAGTAACTTTCTTTAAATTATTTTTACTGAATAAAATAAAGGCAGTTGCTAATGTTGCATGTCCACAAAAATCAATTTCAGTTATAGGTGAAAACCATCTTATTTCATAAGTTGAATCTTCACATTTCTTTGCAAAAGCAGTTTCAGATAGGTTGTTTTCTATTGCAATTTCTTGCATAAGTTCTTCTTCTAACCATTCTTCTAAAATAATTACTGCAGCAGAATTTCCTTTAAATATTTTATTTGTAAAAGCATCTACTTGATATATTTTTAAATTCATTATTTACCTTTTAAATATTTTTCATATTATAGCACTAATTAGAGTATTTAATATTATTATTTTTAACTGATAATACTTTTTAAAGTTGAGAAATTTTATAAAAAACAATAATTAAGTTATAAATCTTAAATAAACCACTACAAATAAAATTATTTATGCAACTAAGTTGCACTTAAACCTTATTTGATAAAATCCAAAATTGCAACTAAGTCGCATAGTTGAATTAGAAAATTTGAATTTCTCCTATGCGATACAAATTGGGGGGCATTTGCTTTAAAATAAGGAATATTTTATGTTAAAAAAAGAACATATAGAAGAACTTAAAACTCAACTTTTAGATAAAAAACAAAAGTTACTTGAAGAAGCTTCAATAAGTCAGAATTTTATTGAAGAGCTTCATAGTGATACAAAAGGTGATGAAGCAGATATTGCAGAAATATCTTTGGATACACATAATCTTAGCCTTTTAAGAGAAAAGCAAGTTGAAGAGTTAAGAGAGATTGAACATGCTTTAAAGAAGATTGAAAATGGTACTTATAATGTTTGTGAAATGTGTGATGAGCCAGTAGGCTTAAAAAGACTTAGGGCAAAGCCTCATGCAAAATATTGTATTGAGTGTAGAGGTATTTTTGAAAAAGAACAAAAATCTTAGATTTTGCTTGTATATATAAAAAGGAAAGATAATGTCAAATTGCCCATACTGTGGTAAAAAAATACCTATGAATAAAGCTTTTTGTTCTAAAACCTGTAAAGAAAACTATTTTCAAATGGTCGCAATACAAATTCCTCAACCATTTTTAAAAAGAATATTTATTTTCTGTACCAAGGAACAAAGAGAAGTTGAAATTGAGAATTTTGCTAAAAGACATCGTTGGGATTATGAACTTGTTAAAAAGAAGATTGATGATTACGCAATTGAATTTGGCTATGACAAATAAGTAAAAATAAGGGAATAAGTGAAAAATATAAAAGTAGAATTAGAAAGCATAATATTTAATGTGATGCTACCAGAATCAAAAGCTTTTTTAGATGAATTAATTGAAGAAATAGAAAAAGGAAATGATGAAGAAGAGATTATGGAAGCAAAAGAAGATGTTGAATTTTTTATTGAAGAATTAAATCATGTTTTAAAACTGATTGAAGAGAAAAGACTATCAAATAAAGATGCAAAAGATATGTATAAAAAAATTAGAAATATGCTTGATGAACATGACCATGAACATCAATAAATGTTAAAGGGAAAATAATAATGAATAAAAAAAATTTAAATATTACTAGTAAAAGGGGTCAAGCAGAAGGCATATCTGGACATATGTCTTATGGTAAACAGCCAACAGTTTTTAGTGATATCTACCAAGAAAATATTAATATAGCCATTTGGCAGCGACAGAGACCAGATGCTTTAAAATATTCGGTAAAAGAGTTTTTAACATTGAATCCTACCTTTGAAAAGGAAATGATCTTAACGCCACAAGATACGTTTTCTCGTGTTAGTGAATCTTTTGATAATAATATGACTGAAATTAGCGAAGATATTGCTGAACTTGTGGATATGTTTTGTTATTTGTTTGAACTTAAGCAAGCAGGCATGCGTTTGAAAGTTTTAGATAAAGCGATGTGCCCTAAATTTCATGTGGACAAAGTACTTTGCCGTCTTGTGACAACCTATCAAGGTATAGCCACAGAATGGCTGCCACACGAGGTGGTTGACCAAACAAAACTAGGGTGGGGTTGTAACGGTTTGCCTGACAGTGAATCTGGACTTTATCAAAGTGAAAGTGATATCCAAGAACTAGTTTGTGGTGATGTTGCATTGTTTAAAGGTACGCTTTGGGAAGGTAATGAAAATGCTGGCTTAGTCCACCGTTCGCCAGAATTGATAACTAATGAAAAGCGTTTGATATTAACTTTAGATTTTTAATAGTTAAAGGTTATGGTTTGTCTTATGAAGCTTGCAATCATAAAATATGCATTCTGTTAGTAATGTGAGCGTTAAGTTCACAATCTCCTTATTTTGGAACAATCTAACTTATTGGCTTTATAAACTTTATATAGAGATATAGTTTGTTCCTAAAGTGTTAAAGAAGAGAATTTTATTCTCTTCTTAATCCTTTTCTCATTGCTTCAACTACTGAATTATTAGCTTTTGTATTAGTAAAAAGTTCAAAAGCAAGTAAGCCTTGAAATAAAAGCATATCATCTATACTATTAAATTTACATAAAAATACAAATAGATACAAAAGCCTATAAAATAGGGCTTTATATAAGCAATTTTTAGTTATAATTTTACAAATAAATACATTTAAAAACATATTTCTACACTTTTAGGGTAGCTATAAGGTAGCTAAAATATCTTATTAGGGTAGCATAAAAAGTAGGTAAAATTATGGCACAACGAATAAAATCTAAAAAGTACCCGGGTGTTTATTACAGAGAGCTAAGTAATGGTGATAAGTCATATGATATAACTTATAAAGTTGATAATAAAAAAGTTTGGCTAAAAATAGGCTTACATAGTGAGGGTATAAGAGAAGCATACTGTCATCAAAAGAGAAATGAAATAGTAACTAAACAAAGATTAGGAGAAGAACTACCTCATGTAGCATCTAAAAAGACTTCTAAGACACTATTAGAACTTGCAAAAGAGTTTTATGATTATAAAGAGCTTTATAATAAACAAAATAAAAAAACTAGATCAAGAGTAGAAAATAGATTAAATGATCACTTTATTGGTACTAAGGCTGTAAAAACAATAACAAAATCTGATATGGAAAACTTCCAAATTGAGATACAAAAAGATCTTATGCCTGCAACAGTTAATTTTACTATGCAACAAATTGGTGGAATATTTATTTGGGCAATAGAAAATGAAGTACTTGATAAAAATCCTTGTAAAGGAATAAAAAAACTAAAAGTAAATAATTCAAGACTTAGATACCTTGAAATAGATGAAATAAAAAAGCTTACACAAACTCTTAAAAATGATAAGATAGCATATTACTTTGTAATGCTAAGTTTAGCAACAGGAGGAAGACTACAAACGATATGCCATATTAAACCATCTGACATAAAAGAAAATGGAACAATAAAGCTATATGACTTTAAAAACAATAGTGAATATTATGGATTTATAAATAAAGAGCTTAGAATTGAAATAGAGCAGTTTATATCAGAACTAAATATAAAAAAAGATGATTATTTATTTAAAACTACAAAAAATCAAAACTACACAAATCAATACTACTATAGAAAACTCCAACCTATATTTGACATACTGTTCAATCCTGAAGGAACAGAACCCCTAAATAAAGTAACTATACATACACTAAGACATACATTTGCAAGTCAATTAGCTATAAATGAAACTCCAATACTTACAATCAAAAAACTTATGAATCATAATGATATAAATGCAACGATGAGATATGCTAAGTTAAGTAAGAGTAGTGGAGAGAAGCATGTGGATAGTTTGATTAAGAGTTTTATTTGAAAATAGAACGGTACTGAAAAATTAAAAAGTATATAAGTATTATGTAGATATCATACAAATGATTTTATCAGGATAGGAAACTCAAATAATAAATATAAATTCATCACTTTTAGAAAAAAATAATTATTCTACTTTTAAAACAATGCAATATCTTGGTGCAAAGAATCGTTCTTTAAATACAATTATAGAAGAATGTTCAAAATATAGTAAAGGTGGATATATACTTGATTTATTTGCTGGTTCTACTATAGTTTCACAAGCGTTAAGTAGCACCTACAATAATGTAATTTCAAATGATATTCAAATGTATAGTAAAGTTTTTGCAAATGCAACATTAAAAATAAATTATGAAACAAAAGACTTTCAACACTTTTTTTCATTGTTAGATGATATAACTTCAAATTCTATTGAATATAAATTTTACAGTAAATTTAAAACTTTTGTGGAAAAAGAAAAAGAATTACTTCATGCAAAGAACTCTGAAAAACTAATGTTATACTATTCTACCTTCCCAAATATTTGGAGAGAGTGTGAAAATAAGTCACAATACATTGAAAAATTACACAAAAGTTTACAAGAAAATATTGATAGATTAGGTTTTAATATTGGCCCAATTGTTACTTTGAATTACGCAGGAACATATTTCGGGATTAAACAATCTTTAGATTTAGATTATTTAAGAAATTCTATTGAAGAGATAAAAAGAAAAGAATATATTACTGAATGGGAATATAATATGTTTTTAACTTGTTTATTATCAGTAGTTTCTAAAATTGTATTCTCAGCAGGAAAGCATTTTGCACAACCAGTTAGCTCAGAGGGAGTACTACGTAGTTCTATATTAAATCAAAGATTATTAACAGATAGATCATATGATGTATTAGAACTTTTTAATAAAACAGTTAAAAGTTTTTTAAAACATTCTGAGAAAATTTCACATGCTAAAAATAATATTTCATTAAATAATTCAATGGAAAGTTTTTTAGAAGATGATTTAGAGTTACCAAAGATTGATGTTATCTATGCAGACCCACCATACACTGCTCAACAATATTCTAGATTTTATCATATTCCAGAAGTAATAGTTCAATATAAAATCCCTAAACTGCAAATTCATAAAGGTTCTGTTACAAAGGGAATTTATCCTGAAGATAAATATAAATCTCGTTTCTGCTCAAAAACAAAAGTAAAAGAAGCTTTCAAAGATTTATTTAAATTAACTAAAAAATTAGATTCAGTTCTTATTTTAAGTTATTCAGAATCAAAAAACAATACAACAGGAAATGAAAGAATGATTGATTTAACTACATTAGATCAATTACAACAAGAAATTATTCCTGAATATAATTCAACCAAAGTTGAATTTAATTTTGATTATAAACAATTAAATAATTCGAAGTTTATAGATAATAAAAAAAGTGATAAGGAAATACTATTGGTATATAGTAAAAAAGTTAGATGATACAAAGATATTTAGGAAATAAAACATCATTTATAGATGAAATTATTAAAGAAATTGATAAACTTTGTAATAAAGAAGACTATGTTTGTGATATTTTTTCTGGTACTCTATCAGTATCTATGAAATTAAAAGAAAAAGGATACAAAGTAATTTCTAATGATATAAATCGTTTTTCATATTGTTTTGGGAAAAGTCATCTTTTAAATAATACAATACCAATAATAGATTTAAAAAAACTGGGAATTAATTTTAACGAGTATGAAAATGAAGCACTTAATAGATTAAATGAAATAAATACTAATGATGAAGGCTTTAAGTTTTTAAAAAAACAGAAATATAGAATCCCTTATATTAATCTTATTATTTTATTAAAATATCTTGATAATTTAGATTCAACTAAACTCCCATCTAGTTATAATAATACGTATTTCTTTGACTATTACACAGAAAAAGGGTCTCATAGTAAATTTATTAGTCAAAGAGGTAGTGAAGGAAGACGTAAATTCTTTACACCTGATAATGGTTCTAGAATTGATTTATACTTAAATAAAATAAGAGAATGGTTTAATAATAAATTACTCAATGATGATCTATATTTTTTACTACTATCTATTATTTCAGAATCTATTGAAAAAATAAGTAATACTCAAGGAACATTTCATGATTTTCCAAGAGAGCAATATGATTCAAGAGCATTGAAAGAATTAAAATTAAGACTACCAAAATTTGATAATATTCTATCTAAAACAGAAGGACATATTTTAGGAAAAGAACGTGACTCATTAGATTTTATAAAAGAAGTCCCAAGACATAAAGTTTTATATATTGATCCTCCTTATAACTTTAGACAATATACTTCATATTATTTTATGTTAAATCTTATTTGCGACTATTGTGAAATTAAAGACTTAGAAAAATATTTTAATAATGTGAAATTTGTAAGAGGACAAAATATGGAAAAAAATTTTATTTCTTCATTTTGTAAGAATTCAGAATTTATTTCTTCTTTAAAAAAACTTATTAAAGATGCAGATACAGAATGGATAATCATGAGTTATTTTAATGGAAGAAACCATAAAACGTCTAATAATGATAAGAAATGTATTCTAACTGATTTAGAAAACTTTTTTAAATCTGAATTATTTGAAAAAGACTCACTAATTATAAAACCTATTGAAAGAAAAAACTATCAAAGTTATGGTGGTCATAAAGCAACTAAAGTAGATGAATTATTATATATAGTAAAAAAGGATAAAAATGAGATGGTTTAATATTCTTAACAGTGAAGCATTTAAAAATTGGTTAGCCTCTACAGGAAGTGGGACAAGATTACCACAAGGGAATTTTAAACTAGATGGTTTTACTTCTTCTATGAGGAAGTTTAATAATGCTCACACATGGTTGTCAAATTTAAATAACACTGGAACTTTTTCTCCCGGAGGAAGGCTATCCCAAGCTAAAATAGATCTTACTTCAGCAGGTATTCTAAATAATAGAGAAGATACTTTTACTTCATTAGGGAAACTAACTATTGATAAATGGGATCAGTTTTTAATTCCAGCAGGGGATGATGATTATGAAATTCATAGATGTTTAATACTTACAGATAATGCATTTTCACTAGGAAATGAACAATATATTAAATATTATAATAATTGGCTTAAATTACGAACATTATTTAGCTATGAATTTTTAATAAATAATAAAGTCTATTTATACCTTTTTTCATATTTAGATAAAGATGTAAATGACTTTAACCCATACAATCTTATTTTCACTCTTAACATAGGGGAATCTTATTTTACTAACAATATTGATTGGAATTTAATTAAAACTTATTATAATAATGATATCGATGTTGAAGTTAATAAATATGATACTACTATTTCAAGTTATCTATCAAGAGAAGGTCGTTCAAACCTATGTATTGCTTTTGAACTTCTATCTAAAGATGAAGATGAAAGAATACCTTTTATAAACTCATTAGGTCTGGATCAAGCTATTCATGATAAACTGTTAGAAATAAGTAATGTACTAAAACCATATACAAAAGCAACTAATAGAATTTACTATGGACCTCCTGGAACAGGAAAATCATATGAAGTTAATAGAATAACAAGCCCACATAAAAGAATTAATTCCAATAGAGTTGAAAAAGTTACTTTTCATCCAGAATACGATTATCATTCTTTTGTAGGAAATTATAAACCTACAATGGTTGGCACTTCAATTTCATACCAATTTGTTCCTCAGCCATTTGCTAGAATATATGTTCAAGCATGGAAAGACTTATCAAATGAATACTTTTTACAAATTGAAGAAATTAATAGAGGAAACTGCGCTGAAATATTTGGTGATTTATTCCAACTTCTTGATCGCAATCCTGATTATGAAGTTTCAGCAGATGAAGATTTTAAAAAGTTTCTTCAAGATCAACTAGGTGAAACCCATAAAGGGATAGAAAATGGAAAGATTCTTTTACCTCCTAATTTAAACCTTATAGCAACAATGAATACTTCGGATCAGTCTTTATTTCCAATGGATAGTGCTTTTAAAAGAAGATGGAACTGGATATATACTCCAATAAAATATGAATCAGATTGTATCGACATATCAAAAGACTATGAAATAGAAATAGATAGTAATAGATATAAGTGGTTATCATTTTTAGAAAAAATAAATAAAGAAATTTTCAATGCAACAGAGAGTCAAGATAAACAAATAGGGAATTGGTTTGTATCGCCTACTATTGGAAATAATATTGATATAGATACCTTTGTCAATAAAGTTATATTCTATCTTTGGAATGATATTTTTAAAGAAGAAGATGAATATAATATTTTTAAAGTTAGTGATGAAAAAGCTGATGAATTTGCAATAAATACAGATAAAAAAGTTATTACATTTGAGAAGTTTTTTGAAAATAATAAAATTTATCGTATACCTATATTAAAATATTTATTTAATGATGTATTATCAGTAGGACAGTTCTAATGAGAATTTTCATTGAAAGAGAATCTTACAATAAAAAATTGTTAGAGTCTCTTTTAGGTGATAAATTTTATACAAGTTACAATAAAGATATAGCCACTATTGACCAAGTAGGATACTTCCATTGTAAAAACAATGAATTAATCTATTTATTACCAAAAGTATTTATAAATAAAGATGGCCTAATTTTAAATAAATATACAAAAGAAGAACTTAGTACAAATCCAATTTCTGAAGTTATAGATGATACAACTGAATTGAATTGGCTAAGAAGATTCCTAATTATTTTTTATAAAAGTTTAATTGAATATAAAACCCGTTATAACAGTACAATATTAAGAAAAGAAGATATTCATCAATTAAATACTACTATAGGTGAATCTGAATTCTCATATCTTGATATTTCACTATCTATTATTAACTTTTATAAAAAAAACAAAAATACGATTTTATATATAACTAGGGAGCATGAATCTCAAAGACATAAATCTGTAAAATGGAATAAAACTATTAGAAAAAGTGATCCCTATTTTACAAATTCTAATGAACCAATTTACTTGAAAACAAAAAATAAGAAAAAAGAAATTGATAATGAAGAAGAATTATTAACTATTTATTATTCAGTTTTATACCATTTAAAGAAAGAGTTTTATTTTAATATAACATTTGATACTTCATATGCAAAATATAAAGGTACTTCGTTTGAAAAGATATCTAAAAAAGCCCCTAAAATACTAAAGAGAATACGATATAAATACTATTCAGATATTCTAATAAAGATATATAATCTTTTACAAATATATTTTTCAAAGTCTAATGCAGCCTCAATAAAGAATAAGCAAGAAGATTATATTATGGTTAAAGACTATCATTGGGTTTTTGAAGATATGATTGATAAATTATTTTCTGATAATTTAAGAGAAATAAAAACAAATAAAGGTATATCTCTTAAAAAACTAAAATCACAAAAAGATGGTAAAGAAGTTGATCATATTTTTGAGTATAATTCTTTAATAGATTGTGATGAAAATATTTATTATATTGGAGATTCAAAATATTATAAAAGCAATAATAATTTACAAGAGAACTCTATTTATAAGCAGTTTACATATGCTAAAAATGTTATTCAGTTTAATATTGACTTATTAAATGAAAAAAAAGTCATAAATCAAAATTTAAGATATCGTGATGAGATTACAGAAGGATATAATATTACTCCCAATTTTTTTATTCAAGGTGTAATAGAAGATTTTAATAATTTTGACAATCACAACTTATCACACAATACTGAAAAAAGAATCGAGCATTCATTTCATTATAAAGATAGACTATTTGATAGAGATTCATTATATGTTTATTACTATGATATTAATTTTCTTTTTGTATTAAGCACATATACAAAAAAAGACTTTACTACTTTATATAAATTTAGAGACAATATGAAAAAAGAATTTAGAAAGAATTTTATTCAATACTTTAAAAAACAAAGAAATTTTATGTTTTATTACAGTGACTTTGAAAATATAAATTCACTTGAAAATTTTGTTAATAAAAATTTTAAAATATTAAATGGGAAAATATATCGTTCTAAACCATTACCTAATAGACTTATTTTTGCTATATATAAAGATGATTTAGAAATAACATCAAAAATATCTCATTCAAGAACTACAGGATTATCTATTTGTTCTTTTTCAACTGACTCAACAATTGAACTAACAAAATTTAATTTCTAATTTTTCTTGATGTTTCGCATATTATTCTGTAATATATAGAGTTATAAAAAGGGTTTAATTCTTATTTTCATTATAAAGAGATAAAAAGCTTTAATAATAAACTCCTATAGTATTTAGTACTTTCACCTTTTGTTATCTCAGTAGTCATCATCATTTTTTATTTAAACTTTATATTTATTTTACTATGTCAAAAGGAAAAATACACTAGTCAGATAAAGTAAAGTGCACTAATTTATTAATAAAATAAATACAATAAACTCTAAATAAAAAATTTGGTTTGACTATTATTGGTGAAGAGGAGTTTATTATGATATATAATTATAAAAAAGATATATTTACAAATAAAGATGGGAGTAAAAAAAATATTATAGAAGAATTCACTTGATAATATTCATAAAAAACTTTATAATAGTATTTAATCGATACAATTATATTAAAAAGTACTTTTATTTATTTCTCCACAATTAAACTTTTTATATTTTCGATTTGTGAAAATTGACATTTAATATTAATGTTATAATTTGTATTTTTGATTGTGAACACTTCGAGATTTTGATCAATCATAATTTGATCTATAGTTAATAATAGATTGTTATACGAAATAGTTTGACCTTTAAGTACCTCAATTTCATTAATTTTTTTATATATTAGGAAGTCATCAAAATTTTCAATTGTCATTTTATCATTATTTAATAGTTAAGCATATGTTTTTTTTCTATGCAATCTTTCAGAAGTTTTGGGCTTAATTCCATCTGCTTTTAACCAAACGTAAAACTCGTTGAATAATTCTATTTTTATTTTTTCATCATAATACATTTTCTTCTTCCTATTCTTCTTTATGGATATTGTTGTATATATATTTATATGTGTCTAAAATTTAGACGACTTTATTTTATTTTTATACGGTTTAATTCTAAAATTTAGATTCTTGTCCAATTTCAAAATTAACAAAGTCATCCCACCATAATTTAGTAGTTTTTAAAAATCCACTCTCTTTATTTTTTTCAATTAATTTATTTACACTGTTATATCCAGAAGCTCTACTCAAATTAAACATTTCTGATAAAGTTTCGACTTTTCCATAGTACCAACCTGGGAATTTTGATAATGGATTATTACATAAATGATAAATTGCATTAGCAATACAATAATCATTAGTTGATAATTTATGTTTAACTCTCGGGTGATGTTTAATTGTAGTATAGTCAGCAAGTTTATTTTCTTTTTTATTCATTTACTTTCTTTATTTTAATGGGTTTTAATACATTGTTTAGTTTTTTCGATTTGATATTTCACTACATTTTGAACAGGGAAGATAATTCCTTTTTTTGCTTCAATAAATTCATGACAGTCAATTGCTGCTTTTCTTCTTTCATCAAGAGTTCTAGTGCTTATTCCTAATGCTTCAGCGCAATCTTTTGATGTAAGCATTACTCCATACTTGGAGATTAAAGCTTGAAGCATTGATGTAAAAATGATTTCAGATGAAATATTCAAAACATTACCTTGTACATAAAAATGAAATTAAGTTTTGAAATTGAAAGTAAGTCGGCAAACTCATAATTCAATTGTAAATACTTAGAGCTCAACAATATCAGGCGATATTGTTATAAGAGCCTTATTCGCTTGCCGAGCTCTAAATATTTATGGATGAGAGAAGTTTAATAAATTCTAAGATTTAAAAATAGGGGATTTTTTATAAATTTTTGTCTAATTCAATTTGGGGCTTTTCTGTAAGCTGTCTAAAAAAGGTTTTCTTGTCTTTTTCTTGGAGGGTTCTTTTTATATCAGAGTTGTATTTAAATACAGTAGATACAATATTCTTATTAATAGTTTTTGTGATTTGAGTGTTTGAATATTTTCCAATAAAGTGGTAATAAGCTATGTAAATATAATATTCTACTTTTTCAATTAGTTCATCATAAGATTTAACTGTATTCAAAAGTTTTGGATAAAAAACTACTTCTTTTTGTATTTTCTCATCTATATTTTTGCTGTTACCATTAATGAGTTGTGTACAAAAGAATTTAGTCATAAATGTAGGAACCCTAGGATACTGTTCTATTTCATTTTTTAATTCATCATCAAAACCTTCTTTTCTTGTTGAAAGAAGTACTTCTTCTATATTTGTACCTGTTAGACTATTATCTAAAATTAGTTGTATAATAATTCTGAATTCTTCAAAGGTTAGTAAAATCTTTTTTAATTCAGAGTGCTTGATTGATATAGGTTTATTAAAATATGAAATATAATCGCTCTGATAATAAAAGTTAGATTTTAAAAAGTTTGTTAAAAAATTAACTTTTATTTGATGTTCTAAGCTATCCCAATATAAATCAATAGCAACTAAATCTTTTTCATTTTGAAATACTTCATGCTCATCTAATTCACATAATAAAAAGTCTTGTAAAATTGGCTCTATATCTTCAAACATATTACTCTCCAAACTTTTTGTAAAAAATCATAACTTATAATGTTTTTTATTGCAATCGTCATATAGCGATATTTATGTTGCAATATGCAATAATTTTAAAATGACTTAGAAAAATAGTGTAAAATTGATTTAATAAATCAAAGGGGTCAAAATGCAAGAAGAAATATCACTAAAAGAAGCATCAAGTTTTATGTCAAGTTGGGTTTCAGATTATAAAAAAGAACAGAAACAAGACAAATATCAATCTATGCTAGATAAATTTAGTAAAGAAGACTTAGTGAAAAACTATGAAGAGCTATTATATGAAAAATTTATACTAGAAGATAAAATAAATTCTTTAGAAGATGAAAACAAGATCTTAAAAGAAGAGAATGATCGACTAAAAGTAAGTTTGTTAGTTTCAAATAAAGAATAAAAGGATAAAAAATGATTTTAAACATAGATATATTAAAAGAGATATCTTCTGATAAGAAAAAAGATATTGAAGAAGCAAATAGAATGCTTATTGAAGTTCAAAGTTCTGATTTGCCACAACAAGATAAAGAACAAAAACTAAAGTTTTAAAAGACATTATTAGAAATATAAAAGAGATTTTTTAATATCTCTTTTATTTTAACCGAGATTGTTCAGAGTTTTGTATCAATAACTGATAGTTTTAAGAATTCTAAAATAGTTAATCTTACTTAGAAAAGTACAGTTTTAGTAACAATTTACTTGAATCTATAAGAGATATTCCTTATTAAACCAAGTATACACAGCTACTGCACCTACAGATATAATTCCTATTCCTGCTTTTCCCCAACCTGTCATTTTATCCCAGCTACTTTTTTTGACTTTCTTATTATATTTTATAGCTCCTATTGTAATCCATCTATTTTATTTATTATTTGGTATCTCAAAAACTATCTATAATTATTATTAAACTATTATTTTGATAGAATAGTTATAAATTATTTAAATAAGTGATATAGTTATGCTTGAATTAATAGTTTTGTACGAAATTGTCGAGGGTTTTTTTTGTTACTATTTATACAATATCAAATGAGAAAATGAAACTATATGGTTTATTATTCAAGCAACAATAGTGATACTTTAAATTTAATAAACACTTTTTGTAAACAAGTAGTCTCCATGAAAGCACACATATTAAATAAAATAGATAATTCATTTAGGGAAGATGATATTTTTTTTATACCTATATATGGAGAAGAAGAATTAAGTAGTGAATGGGAATCTTTTTTAAAGAGATATGCAAAAAAATCATACAATATTGGTAAAAATACTTTCTTTTATCTGTATGGTATTTATGACCTAGAACTTGATAAAAATACTACTATAATAAAGCAGATAGATACTATTTTAGAGTTTTTGTCTGTTCAAGTTAATGTATTCCCTCTAAAAGTGATGCCGAAGTATACGCCATTAGATAGTTTAATTTATTATTATAAGCATACAAATATTAATCAAATTAATGATAGTTTAGTAAATAGAATCGTGTTTCTTTCTAAGCAAAAACTTATACAGAACAATGAAAAAACAATTAATTTTACGGCTAAATTGAATGGATATAGTTCTGTAATAGATAAAATTAAATTAAGAAAAAAAAGAAAATTTTTAACTAAAGTAATAGCATCTATAACATGTGAAAATATTATATTGAATAGAGTTAAAAATATAAATATGGACAAGGTTTTAAATAAAAGTAGAAATAATAAAACACTAAAACTACAACTTAAATCTAATAGACTTAAAAATACTAAGTCTCTTTCAGGTTTTTCATCATTAGAAGTTCTAAATTTAACGGCAAATTCTTTTAGTGTTATAGATATGGAAAACTTACCAACTAAAATTAAGTCACTAAATATTTCAAAAAATTATATAGAAAAAATTAAAATTGAAAAATCAAGAGTTGAAATTAAGAAATTAATTTTGTTCAATAATAAAATTACTAATATGGACTTTTTGGATTATTTTCCTAATTTGGAATATTTGAATATTGGATTGAACCCTATTAAAAGGTTTCCAGATTCAATTATTAAACTTAATAAATTAGAACATTTAAACATATCTTTTATTGATATTGAAATAATTCCAAGTGAAATACTAGAATTAAAACAGTTAAGAACTGTTGATATAACAGGTTGTTTGATTTCAAATAACTGCGATGTATTAATAAAGCTTAATAAAAAAGGTGTAAAAATCATATTTTAGGAAAGGAGGGAAATTACAATGTGTTTTGCAGGTTGGTATGAAACTGACGATTTTTAATAGTCTGCTTATAATAGTATAATGTGTTTGCCTTATTTATGACAAACACATTACTTAAAAAATAAACGAAAGAGAAAAATGTTTAATAAAAAGTTTTACCTTACATTAGTTCCTACTAATGAATGTGGATTTGCTTGTGAGTATTGTTATACTTCTCACAACCTAGATGATAAGACTAGAATTAGTTTAAATGATATTTCTAAAATAATGGAGATAATTTCACAACAAAATAATAGTATTGAAATTTTATTTATAGGTGGTGAGCCTACGATGGTAGGATATGAGTATTTTAACAAAATAATGGATACTCTTATTGATATTCAATCAAAAAACAATTTAAATCTTCAATTTACAATTCAAACAAATGGTATTCATCTTAATGAAAAATGGATTAAATTATTCCAAAAATATAAATTTAGAGTTGGTGTTTCATTTGATGGATTTAGTAGTGATATTAAAGAACATAGACCACACTCCGATAAAATTGAAAAAAATATAAAAATATTGCAAAAATATAAAATGAGCTTTTCTATACTTTCAGTATTTAATAATGAAACTATTGACAATCTTATTGATAACTATTTACTAATGAATAAACTACAATATGCTTATAAAATATTACCTATGAATGATAATGGACATTTAGAAGAGAAATATATAATAAAATTCAATGAAGAAAATCAACAAAAAATATTAGAATTTGCAAAAAAATGGCTCTATGATACATCTTGTAATATACAAATGAAAACATTTCATTCTATGTTTTATACACTATTTTTAGATGAAATGCCATTATGTAATAGCTGTATTGAAAATAGAGTAAGCATAAGACCTAATGGTTCATTATTTCCATGTGGAAGACCATATGATGATAAATATAAAATCAGTCATATAGATAATATAAAAGAATTTAACCAATTAAAAGATAATGATGGTTATAAGAATCTAATAAATCTAAAAAATGAAAAAATTAATAATTGTATAGATTGTAAGTATTTAAAAGTATGTGAAGGTGGTTGTGTTTCAAATAATATTTTAGATAACTCATATGCTGATATAAATGGTTTTTATTGTAAATATACAATAATGATGTTAGATATATTTACACCTCTAGTTGATATTGCAAAAAAGGATATAAAAAATGGCAATATAGAAAAATATAATCCTATACTCATCAATGACTTAAAATTTAAAGGTTTAATTTAATGCAAATATATATTCTTTTAACGAATAACTGTAATCTATCATGTTCACATTGTATTAGAGATGATAAAAGTGATAAAACATTATCAAGTACAGAATTAGACATTTTATTTAATAATGTTAATTTTGAAAACAATCATATAGTATTAACAGGTGGTGAGCCATCATTGCATCCAGACTTCATTAATATATTAGAAAAAGCGATAAAAAAAGCCAAAAAAATAACAATTTGTACTAATGGTATAAATAATTATTATTTTGAGAAAATCAAAAATTCAAATATACACATACAGTTTTCAATAGATGGCAATAGAGAGTATCATAATAAAATCAGAGGGCTGGATAGCTTCGACAAGATTGTTGATAACATAAAGTTAGCTGCACAGTATAATATTAGTCATAGTGTTTCAACAGTAGTTAATAAGTTAAATATTAATTCTATTGATAAAATGCTTGAAGAATTAAGTAAAAGTGTTAAAAGTGGATATATTAGATTTAATACTCAAATGAATTTTGGAAGTTCATCTAATAAAGATATTTTAAGTATAGAATCGTGGAATAATTTTGTAAGTAGTGTTCAAAATATTGAGTTTCCAATTACAATAAGAGCTAATAAATTATTTGATTTTGAAGCTGTAGAAAGTTTGAGTTGTGAAGAATTAGATAATTTATCTAAAAATGCAGTTAAAAATTGTGGAAATTGTACAGGTAAAGTTTATATTTATCCAGATTTAAATGTTTATTCATGTACATGTTTGGATTCCTTTCCTATTGGAAACTTAATGAAAGATACTTTAGATAATATTTTAGTATCTGAAGATTCAAAAAAGTTTATTAACTATTTACCTAAATTAGAACAAACTTGTATAGATTGTAAATATTTAAAACTATGTAATGGAGGATGTATTGGAACAGCATTCAAAAAATATAAAGAATTTGGACACGGAGACCCAAGATGTCCAAAAATTAATAAATAGTAAGACATATAAAACACCTTGTTATTTATTTAAAAAGAATGTATTAATTAATACTCTTAATGATATTGAGCATACTATTAAAACCAAATATAATAATATTCGTTTATCTTATTCTTATAAAACAAATAGTGATAAAGAAGTATTAAAAACTTTAAGAAAACAAAAGATATGTATAGAAGTAGTATCAAAAAAAGAGTATACAGTATCAAAAAAAATGGGCTTTAAAGATATAATATACAATGGTCCTGCAAAAAGTAAAAAAACATTTATAGATGCTTTAGAAAATAACTATATTGTAAATATTGAAAATAAAAGAGAACTATCTTGGTTAAAATCTATTAAGTCTAAAAAGCATATTAAAATAGGTATTAGAGTAAATTTTCCATTATCATGTTTTATTGCTAATGCAAAGAGTATAAATAGTAGATTTGGATTTAATCTGTATGAAGATTTAAAAAAAGTTCTAAAAGATTTAAAAAAATATAAAAATATAAAAGTTGTTGGTTTACACTATCACTCAACATATATAGATAGAACACCTGAAAAGTTTAAAATAGTGACACAAGAGTTACTTAAGTTTTCAAAGAAAAATAATCTTGATTTAGACTATATAGATATTGGTGGTGGTTTTGACTGTCTTAATCATTCAAAATTTAGTTTTAATGATTATATGGATGCTATATATAGTTGTAAAGAATTTGATAAAAAACTTAATATCATTATAGAACCAGGTTATGGGTTGATAAATTCTTGTTATGATTATTTAACTAAAATAGTAGATATAAAAAAGACTCAAAAAGCTAATTTTTTTTTATGTGATGGTAGTAAATTGCATCTAAATATAAAATCAAAAGTAAACTCTTTTAATGTAGATTTTCTAAAAGAAGTAAATTCAAAAAAAATAATAGATAATTATATTGTTGGTATGTCTTGTATGGAAAGTGACAGATTACATTTAACAAATAAGAAATTAGCTCTAAAAATTAATGATAAAGTATTATTTAAAAATTGTGGAGCATATACAAGTTCTTGGAATAGTGGTTTTATTTTAGAAAAACCTCGTTTTTACACATTAAAATGATTACTTTTCCTATAGTTTATAAGATAGTAGTCCATAATTTTCAGCTTCAAGCTTTTACTCAAATCTCTTATATTTGGAACAAAATTAGAAAATTTTACTTACAGGCTTTATACCCTTTATATAGAGATATAATTTGTTCCAAAAAGTGTTCAATAAGTAGAATTTATAAATTCTCTCAAGCCCTTAAGATTTTTGAACAACAAGAATCACTTTATGTAGCTTCTGTAAGTTATTTAATAAGAGAACCTGAAACTCCATATTAGCATCTGTTTTGTACCTAATTTTATTTGTGCAATTAAATCTGTTAAATCATTTAGAATAAATTTTATAAGACTGACGCAAAATTTCCAACACTTCCTTTTTACCTCATTAAATAATATACTAAAATAAAATCTTAAATTAACTTTCCTTATTAATAAAAATTATTGAAAACATATATATAGATTTACAAAATTTTATAAAATATTACGATACAAATTACGGTGATAATTTGGGGCAAAAAGAGGTGTAAAATTGGGTATAAATTGCGGTAGAAATTTGTGACCACATTTGACAAACTCGCTTATTCTTTTTTATATTACTTTTGGAAGCTATATTATTTCTTAAAAAATACCCTTTATTTATCTTCTAAAAATGCATAATATTTTGTTACTTAATTTTGATATTTTTAAGGAAGATAATTATGCAACAAAAAAGAAATAAGAGAAAGCCTAAAGAAGAACTTTTAGTTAGTATTAGTGATTCTATAATATTACTTTTAAACCATTTATATCCACTCTCAGAACAACTTATCCTTTTAAATAAGACTTTACATAAGAACTGTAGTGTTTCTGAAAAAACATATTTAAAGTATTTAAAGACTAATCTTAAAGCTCACTATATAAAATATAAAAAGAATATATTCTTTGCAAATAATATGCAAGAGATGATAAGAGTTATTCTTGCTTTTAAAACATATGAAGAACAATTTGAGAATTTTAGGTTTAAAAAATTTAGAAGTGGTAATAATGAATTCAATCTATTATTAGAAGATTACATATACTTTTTTGAAGAATATTTTGAAAAAGAAAAAGATATATGGGTAGCTATAGGGTAGCTAAGAAGAGAATATTATTCTCCTCTTAATCCCTTTCTCATCGCTTCAATTACCGAATTATAGGCTTTTGTGTTAGTGAAAAGTTCAAATGCAAGTAAGCCTTGAAATAAAAGCATATCTTCCCCATCTTTGATTTCACAATTGTTTTCACGTGCTAAAGCTAAAAATGGTGTAATTTTTCCATATACACAATCAAATGCAAAAGAAGCATTCTTTAGTATTGGCTCTAGAATCTCTTTATCACAAGGAAGGTATTCATCTTTTAATCCTGCACTTGTAGAATTAACAACCAAGTCATAAGTTTTAGGCTCAAAATTGTCCCAAGAGTATGAAGTGATATTTTCATTTTTAAAAAAATCTAATTTTCCTTCGCTTCTATTTAAAACGGTTACATCAATACCTTTTTCTTGTAAGGCTAGAGCAATTGCTTTTGCTGTTCCACCAGCGCCTAAAAGCAATACACTTTTTATTTGACCAAAAGACTCAATTGCTTTTAAGAAACCTGGTGCATCAGTATTATATGCTACAACTTTTCCATTTTCATTTATGTATGTATTCACAGCATGAATTTTTTTTGCGATACCTCTAACTTCATCAGCATTTTTAAAAGCAAACTCTTTATGGGGAACTGTAATATTTGCCCCTAAATAGTTCTTATCTAAAAATACTTGTTTTATAGTATCTCCATCTTCAAGATGATGTTTCTTATAAATACCATTAAAGTTTAATTCTTTTAATCCTGCATTTTGCATTTGTGGTGATTTTGAATGTTCTACTGGGTTTCCAAAAATAACAAATGTTTTTTGTTTTTCACTCATAAATATCCTTTGTTGTGGGGATTTTAGCTAAACTCATATTAGAATAGATTAAAGTTTAATCTTCAAATAGTAAAATAAGTTAAGAATAAATAGTAGGAAAAATTATGAAAAAGATTGATTATTTCTTCACAGATAAAAGCGATGGCAATTTAGCATATCATGTTGAAGATGAAAAAGAGAATGTTGATAAAAATAGAAAAAAACTAGCAAAGAAATATAATTTTAACATAGAAAATCTTTTTTATATGAACCAAGTCCATGGTAATAATGTTCAGGTTGTAGATGAGAATTCTCCTCGACTAATAGAAAATTGTGATGGAATAATTACTAATGTTAAAAATCTAACACTAATGGTAATGGTAGCAGATTGTATTCCTATTATTTTTATGGATAAAAATAAAGCAGTTGTAGCAGCAGTTCATGCTGGAAGAAATTCTACTTTTCAAAAAATTGCTTCTATTACTGCAAAAAAGATGATAGATACATTTTCATGTAACCCATCTGATATAGAAGTTATTATGGGTCCTTCCATTGGTAAATGTTGTTATGAAGTAAATGATGAATTAAAAAAGATAGTTAAAACTACTTTTGGTGAAAAGTTTATAAAAGGTAACAATATTGATTTACAAGGAATAAATACTATGTTACTAAATGATATAGGAATAGTAAATATAAGTTCATCTAATATCTGTACTAAGTGTTCAAATCAGCCATATTTTTCATATAGAGTGTATAAAAAGTGTGGTCGCTTTGCAGGACTAGTTACCATTAAATAGGCTATTATGTAAGAATTATGTAAATATCATGTAAAAATCATGTATCTTAAAAATAAATTAAAGTTAATAAGCAAAAATTATAATAATTCCAAAAAAATTAAGTTTCGATTGGTTACAATTGCTCTGTAAATTATATATAAAGGTTATTAAATGAGTGTAAAAGTAACTAAGACAGAAGCATTAGATTATCACAGAGTACCCAACCCAGGGAAGGTTGCAATCTCTACAACAACAGAATTATCTACACAAAGAGATTTATCTTTAGCATATTCTCCTGGTGTAGCATATCCTTGCGAAGAAATTAAGAAAGATCCAGAGTTAGCATATGAATATACTGCAAAAAGAAATTTAGTAGCAGTAGTTTCTAATGGTACAGCTGTACTAGGACTTGGTGACATTGGGGCACTAGCTTCTAAGCCAGTAATGGAAGGTAAAGCTGTACTATTTAAAAAGTTTGCAGCAGTTGATTCTTTTGATATTGAATTAGATGCAACAGATGTAGACAAATTTTGTGAAGCAGTAAAAGCTATTTCACCTACATTTGGAGGAATTAATTTAGAAGATATTAAAGCACCAGAGTGTTTTGAGATTGAAGATAGATTAATTGAAGAATTAAATATTCCTGTAATGCATGATGACCAACATGGAACAGCAATTATTACAAGTGCTGCATTACTTAATGCAAGTGAAATGATGAATAAAAAAGTAGAAGAAATGAAGCTTGTTGTAGTTGGGGCTGGGGCATCTGCAATTGCTTGTTCTACTATGTATAAAGAACTAGGGGTAAAAAACTTAATTATGTGTGACTCTAAAGGTGTTATTCATAAAGGTAGAAAAGATTTAAATAAATATAAAAAAGCATTTATGCAAGAAGAACCTATGTCAGTAGAAGAAGCTTTCACTGATGCAGATATGGTTTTAGGATTATCAAGACCTGGAACATTTACAAAGGAGCATATTGCTTTAATGAGTGAAGAACCAATTGTATTTACATTAGCAAATCCTACTCCAGAACTTTTCCCAGAGGAAGTAAAAGAAGTTAGACCAAAAGCAATAGTTGGAACAGGTAGAAGTGATTTTCCTAACCAAGTAAATAATGTACTAGGGTTCCCATTTATTTTTAGAGGTGCACTTGATGTACAAACTAGAAAAATAAATATGACTATGAAAATGGCAGCAGCTAAAGCAATTGCTGATTTAGCAAAAGAGCCATTAACAGATGAGCTTAAAAAAGATTTTGGAGATTTAACTTATGGTAGAGAGTATATTATTCCTGTACCATTTGATAAAAGACTTTTTGTTGAAGTTTCAAGTGCTGTTGCAAATGCTGCTGTAGAAACTGGTGTTGCAAGAGTTAAAGAATTTGATTTAGAAACATATAAAACAAACTTATCTAAAATGATTTAAAACTTTATTTTGGTATTATTCCTGACTTAAAATAAATTGGAATTAAGGTTTTCTTTAGAGGGTAAAACTTCTAAGAAAACCTAATAATAGGAACAAAATGAAAGATTACATACTTTTAATTAATACTCATGACTCTAAGGGACTTGTATACAATGTCTCTAAAATCCTTTTTGCAAATAACTTAAACATAGAAACAAATGCAGAATACGTTGATAAAGATACTAACAAGTTTTTTATGAGAACAGTTATTTCAGGAGAGGTAAATAGAGATTTACTTTTAAAAGAGTTAAATGAGGCTTTACCAGAAAACTCAACAATTAAATTAAATAAAAAATCTAAAAAAGATATTGTAATTTTAGCTACTAAAGAGTCTCATGTTTTAGGAGATTTACTTATTAGATATATTGATGGAGAACTTGATGCAAATATTAAAGCAGTAATTGCAAACCATGAGTATTTAAAAGACCTAGTAGAAAAGTTTGATATTCCATTTCACTGTATTAGTGCAGAAGATATGGATAGAGAAGACCATGAAGATTTAGTAATTGAAAAAATTAAAGAGTACAAACCAGAATTAATTGTACTTGCAAAGTACATGAGAATATTAACACCAAAGTTTGTTAATACTTTCCCTCAACAAGTATTAAATATTCACCACTCTTTTTTACCAGCATTTATAGGAGCCAATCCATATAAACAAGCTCACCATAGAGGTGTAAAAATTATTGGTGCAACTGCTCATTATGTTACAGATGATTTAGATGAAGGTCCAATTATTTTTCAAGATGTTGTAAATGTTGACCACACTTATTCTTGGCAAGATATGAGAAGAGCAGGGCGAAATGTTGAAAAAATAGTATTATCAAATGCATTACAATATCTTTTAGAAGATAGAGTATTTGTACATGAAAATAAAACGGTTGTTTTATAATGTTTAATATAGTACTTCATGAGCCACGAATTCCAGGAAATGTAGGAACAATAGGAAGACTTGCTTTTGCACTTAATTGTAAACTTCACCTTATAAAACCTTATGGTTTTGGAGAAATTACAGAAAAAGAAGTTAGACGTGCAGGACTTGATTATTGGTTTGAATTAGAAGTTTATGAGTATGAAAATATAGAAGCTTTTTGGGCAAAACATCCATTAAATGAAAGACACTTTTTTGCTACAACTAAAACTGATACTGTATATTTTGATGCAGATTATGAGGAAAATGACTATTTCTATTTTGGAAGAGAAGACGCAGGACTTCCTGAAGAGATTTTAGAGAAAAACAAAGAAGGTTGTATCACTATTCCTATGACAAATGAGGCAAGAAGTTTAAATATAGCAAACTCTGTGTCTATAGTCGCTTACGAAGCATTAAGACAAAACTTTAAAGAGCTTAAAAAGAGTTTTTCTTAAGCTTCTTTATAAGTTTTTTTACTGCTTTATATTTTTTATCTAACTCTTTTTTTTCTTCACAATCATCACATTTTTTGATTTTTTTCTTTAGATTTTTTCTTTTGGCAAAGAGTTTTTCTTTTAACTCATCAATCTCTTTTTTGTTCTCTTTTATCTCTTTATTATCCCACTGTAAAATAGTTTCAAATGAATCTATTATTTTACTTAACTTCATCTTCTTCTCCTAGTTGTCTTAACTTATTATCTCTAATAAAAAGAGTATTTGCAATTGTTAAAAGGTTTGAGCAAATAGTATATGCATTTGAAGTATCATTTATAACTGAAGTTGCCATTTTTGAAGTAATTTTCTCTTCTTTTATTAAAGAGTCAATTCTTCCATTATGAATAACATCAAGATTTTGTAAACCCTCTTTGTCAACTTGAATCTGTGTAGAAACTTCTAGTTCATCAGTTACACTATCACTCTCAAAATCTTTTTTTAGTTTATTTACTTCAAATATAAAAGTAACTATCTCTTTTTTGATAAATCTATATTCTTCTTTTATATGCTCATTTTTACTATTTAGATAGAAGTTGATATTTTTTTGAATATCTCTTGTATCTTTTAATGTTTGTATAATTATACTTGAGATTTGTTTCAAGTCTGTTACATATTTACTTTGTTCTTGACTCATATTTTGTTGAGAAATTAAAGCATACTCAATAATATCACCATATAAAGATTTCAACTCTTTTTGATAAATATTATCTAAGTTAGTATCTATTTTTGTATATTGATTAACAACTTTTTCAATATCCTCTTTTGTATTTAATTGACTTGTATGAACTGAAAGTGCATGTAAAATAGCTTTTTGTGCATGATCATATAATCTAATGGTCTCTTTTTGAATAGAAACCATAGCATTATATGGTATTTTTGTATTAGCCTCTGCAAGATACAATGGTTTAGAGCTTTTTTGATATTTATCAGAAATAAGTTTCTCTGCAATTTTGACAATATAGTCAATAAGTGGAAATAGTGCAATAATTCCAAGTAAGTTGAATATAGTATGAAATAGTGCTAATTTCATTGTATAGTTATCTTGTGCTATTCCTAGTAAAGGTGCTATTACTTCAACTAAATCTTGCAATACATATATAAGTATTACAGCAATTAGTCCAGTTGATATATTAAAAACAAAGTGTGCAAATGCGAGTCTTTTCCCATTTTCATTTGAAGTTAAAGAACCTAGCACAGCAGTTACTGTTGTACCAACATTCGCTCCAATAGCAAGTGCTAGAGCATCTATATATAAAATATTGGCTCCTGCTAAAGCTGTAATAATAATAGCCATAGTAGCACTACTTGATTGAATAACAATAGTTGAAACTGCTCCAATTAGGATATAAATAAAGATACCTAAATATCCTCCAACTGAATATGCAGCTAAATCAATAGAGTCTTTTAAGGTATCAAATCCTTCTTTCATATATGAAATACCTAAGAAAATAAAACCTAAACCTAAAAGAATATTACCAAGTCCTACATAAGTATTATTTTTAGAAAATCTAAAGATAACACCAAAGATAATCATAGGCATGGCATAAACAGATATTTTAAGTTTTAAACCAAAGGAAGATACAATCCAAGCTGTAGTTGTACTACCAAGGTTCGCACCAAAGATTATTGCAATACCTTTTGCTAAACTAATAAGTTCAACAGATAAAAAAGAGATTACAATTACAGATATTAATGAAGAACTTTGTACTATAGAAGTTGTAATAAATCCTGTTGTTAGCGCTCTTACTTTTGTGCTTGTAAACTTTTCAAGAATCTTTTCTAAAGTTCCTCCTGAAAATAGTTTAAAGCCATCTTCCATAAAGTGCATACCAATTAGGAAAATAGCAATACCCGAAAGTATGATTTTTATGTTTTCATCAGAGATAACATAAAATGCCGTAATAAGAAGAATTATTATAATTAACGTTTTTTTAACCATTAGTCATTATAATATATTTTTTTATAAAAATAAAGATTTAGGATTATTTTTGATAAAGATTTTGATTTTAGAAGATGATGAACTTTTTTTAGAGACCTTAGAAGACTTCCTTTGTGATGAGGGTTTTAAAGTAAAATGTGCAAAAGATGGTGAAGAGGTTTTAGATTACTGTTTTGAAGAAAAGTATGATTTATATTTATTAGATATTAACGTTCCAAAGATAAGTGGAATTGAGCTTTTAAAAAGGCTTAGGGAAGCAGATGATACTACTCCAACTATTTATTTAACATCCCACAAAGATAAAGAAATGCTAACAAAAGGTTTTCTAAGTGGATGTGATGATTACTTAAAAAAACCTGTTGATTTAGATGAGTTACTGCTTAGAATAAACTCTTTATTAAAAAGAAGTGGTAAATTAAAAAAACAAATTAAATTACCAAATAATATGATTTTTGATGTAAAAAATAGAAGACTTATAAAAGATAATCAAGATTTAAATCTTACAAGTAAGGTAATTGATTTATTAGAATTATTCTTAGAGCAAAAAGAATCAATAGTTACTAAAGATATGATTATAAATAGACTTTGGTCTTATAATGAAGAATATAGTGAAGGTTCAATAAGAGTTTATATAAATAACTTAAAAAAGATATTTGGGAAAGACTCTATAACAAACCTAAAAGGAATAGGATACAAGTTTGAACTTTAAAAAAAGAAACTTTTTGATAACAAACTCTATAGTTATAGTTTTTGTACTTTTATTGTCTTTGATTTTAAATTATTATTTAACTACTCTTTTTGGTTTTAATAAAAATACTTTTTTATTTATAACTATAACCGTACTTATTTTTGGACTTATTTTGTATTTACTTTTAAGTAAATCAATTTTTGAGCCACTTTTCAAAAGTGATGAGAATTTACAAAAAACTGTAAAGGAGACTTTGCATGAACTTAATATTCCTATTTCAACAATAAACTTAAATACTCAAATGCTTGAAAAGAAAATTGAAGATGAAAAAGCTTTAAAAAGATTAGATAGAATCAAAAAGGCTTCAAATGAACTATTAAAACTATATGAGAATATGGAATATCAGATAAAAAAAGAGATTGATAAGATTGATATTACAGAGTTTAGTTTAAAGGAACTAATTAATAGCAGTTTGGAGAAGTTTACTGATTTAAAAAAAGATATTGAAATTAAAGTTCATTTAGAAAATGATGCTTTATTAAAAAGCGATATAAATGGCTTTAAGAAGACTATAGACAATCTTTTATCAAATGCTTTGAAATATAATATAGAAAAAGATGGGATTGTTAAAATCTCTTTTGAAAATACTAAATTAAGTATTTTTAACACTGGCAAAGAAATTGATACGAAAAATTTATTTATCATTTTTGAAAAGTATTTTCAAGAAAATAGAGAAAAAGAAGGCTTTGGATTAGGTCTTTCAATGGTAAAAGAATTTTGTGACAAAAATTTTATTCCTATTAAAATAGAACCTATTAAAAATGGCAATAAATTCATACTTGACTTAAAGAATATAGTATCAAAAAAGTAAAATTTAACAATTATTTAACAATTATTTAATAATTAATTAACAAATCTAATTTATTATTCTAATAAAATTTTAAGGATAATAATGAAAATTAGATTGTCTGTGCTTACTTCTATTTTAATAAGCACTTCACTTTTAGCAAATGAAACAGTTGAGTTAGAGAAAGTTTCTGTTACAGCAACAAAAGTTGCAACTGAATCAAAAAATGTATCACAATCAATAGCTATTGTTGATGAAAAAGAAATACAAGATAAAAACATATTAAATATTCAAGAGGCTATTGGTCATATTCCAGGTGTACAAGCTGAGTCTTCAAGTAATTCACAAAACCCAAGGTTAATCATAAGAGGAGCAGGTCTAAAAGCTAGATATGGTGTAAGAGAAATCATGGTTATGAAAGATGGGGTTCCTATGACAGATCCTGATTCTTTTACTAGATTTGATTATATTGATATGCAAAATGTAGAAGCAATTGAAGTTCAAAAAGGACCTGGTTCTATTAATGCCTCAAATACTACAGGTGGTGTAATTCAGTTAATTACAAAATCAGTTTTCAAAGAAGATAAGAATAGTATAAAAATAGGTGCAGGAAATGATAATTTAAGAAATGTAAATTTTAAATATAGAGATGCTATAGATGATTCTAACTTTATGTCTTTCTCTTTTTCTTCAAGAAAAAATGATAATACTTGGAGAGAACATAATGAGTTTGATTCTACACAAGGAAGTTTAAAGTATGGACATATTTTTGATGATGAATCTACATTTGAGACAGAGTTAGCATATACTGAATCAAATGTGAATTTACCCGCTTCTATGACTTTAGAAGAGTTTAAAGAGTTTAAAGCAAGTGGAACACAAGAAGATACAAGTAGTCAATGGCAAAATAGTGCAAGGGATTCAAAGATTTTATCTTTAAATGCTAAATATGAAAAAGAAGTAGGAAATTTTACTTATAAACCAAGATTTTATTATAATAAGTGGGAACATTTTCACCCTGTAACGGGAATGATAAATGATAGTGATGATAATCAAGTTTATGGTACGGATTTAGAACTTAACTTTAATCATTCTCTTTTTTCAAATGATGCAATCTTAGTTGCTGGTGTTACTGCAAAAAGAGATATTACAAAAGACTCAAAAAAATATACTTATGAAGACTATAGCACTATAACAAAAATGAGTTGGCCTGGTCCAGTATTAACTACAAAAATTGATCAAACTTTATCAAAAGATAAAGGTGACTTAGCAAATATAGAAGATAGTGATACAAAGCTTTATGGTATCTATTTAATGGAAACTTTTAAACCTATTGAGGATTTATCAATTGATATTAGTGCAAGAGTTGATAAATTAAAGTTTGATATTTCTGGAAACGAATTAACAAAATATGATTATAGTAAAGGAAATTATGCTACTGGAAAAGGTAAATACTCTTTACAAAAAGATTTTACTTTATCTTCTGCAAAACTAGGGTTAAATTATAAATTAACAGATTTTACTAACATTTATACATCAATTGCAAAGGCTAATCAAGCTCCAACAGGAAGTGAATTAGAGAGTGCAAGTGATGATGGAATTGATTTAGATAAAACAAATAGTGTTAACTATGAAATAGGATTAAAATCAAGAACAAATACATATGCTTATGATATGGCTTTATATCAAAATAATGTAGAAGATGAAATCATTCAAGTAAAAAATGCAAATGGTCAAACTGTATATAGTAATGCAGGTGAAACAAAAAAGATTGGTTTTGAAGTAAGTGGTATTTATAATATAAATAAATACTTATCATTTGGTGCAAACTATGCTTATAGTAAATTCAAATTTGAAACTTTTGAAGAGCAAGTTAGAGGTACATCAGAATCAAGAGATGGAAATATTTTACCTTATATTCCAAAGCATCAATATTCACTGTTTACAACACTTAATTTAAATAATGGACTGAAAGCAAGATTAAGTACTAAAACTTGGGGAAGTTATTATATGGATAATGCAAATACTCAAAAGTATGAAGGTTATAAATTTGTAACAGACTTAATGCTAGGTTATGAAAAGAAAAATCATTCAATTCAGTTAAATATCAAAAACTTAACAAACAAATATTATGCAATGGAAGCAAGTAAAGATGCTTATGGGAATGAAACATATAAAGCATCTGCTCCAAGAAGTTTTATGCTTACTTATGCATATAAATTTTAGGAATTAAAAATGGTAGATAAAATTATTAGAGATAAGAATGATATTTTTGGTATGCCAATTTTAGGATTTTTATTTAAAAATCCTAAATTTTTAATAGCTTTAAAATTAATAGTTTTAGGATTGTTTTTTTATGCATTAACGTATGGTTTAATAAATACAACAAATGAAAATATCTTTACTACTGGACTATTTTGGGGATTATTCTGGCCATTTTTTATGGTAGTTACTTTAGGAACATTTGGAAGAGTTTTTTGTGGAATTTGTCCCCATGGGTTTGTTGGAAAATATATTACAAGGTTTGGATTAAATAAGAAGTTACCGAAGTCTTTAGCTAATCCTTTTATTGGACTTTTTATTCTTTTTCTTGGTTGGTGGCTTGTTTATTATATGTATCCAAACCTTTATAAAACTCCGTTTGGAGCTTCTATGGTTTTTTTAGTATTAACTATTTTTGCATTTATTAGTTTTTTTGTTTTCGAAAAAATGTCATATTGTAAATCTTTTTGTCCTATAGGAGCTGTTACTAATGCTTTTTCTAAAGTTAGCTTTACAAAATTAGAAACATATAAAAGTGCCTGTAGCTCATGTAGAACTTTTGATTGTGCAAAAGCCTGTTCATATGATTTAAAACCATTTACCTTTGAAAAGAAAAACTCTATGGCTGATTGTACATTATGTATGGATTGTAGTAGTTCTTGCGAGGCAGTAGCTTTTAAAGTAAAAAAACCTTCATCTACACTATTTAAAAAGTTTAAACCAAAAAAATCTGATATTTGGGCATTAATTCTTTTAACAGGAGCAATTTCTATTACAATGGGCTTTCATCATGCTCTTGGAAGAAGTGCAATTGTTGAAGAGTTTATTTGGACAAAAACAGCAAGATATTTTGAAAGTTTTATAAATTTTGGTTCTATTGATGCAGTAGGATTATTTGCTTTTTCTTATGCAATATTCTTTGTAATAATTGCAAGTATGGGTGGAATGTTTCTTGCTTCAAAGATTTTAAAAGTTGATTACGAAAAAACGTTTTATACTTTAGGTTATGCTTTTGCTCCATTATTTATAATTGGTGGGTTATCTCATCTTGGAGAATTTTTCTTTTTACACTATGCCTCAAATATAGTAAATGGTTTTATTCAAGCATTTTCTTTAAATATAAACTACATAGAACCTCTTGCTACAAGAAGAGATTCATGGCTTCATATTTTTAAAATGTTTAATCATATTGCATATATTTGGGCATTTATTATAATGATTGCAAGACTAAAACTACTTGATTCTTCTAAACTTAGAAAAGCAGTAGCATTTCCTTTTGCATCAGCACTTATACTTTTTTATATGGGATTAAATTTTTATACAGGTTATGTATTTAAAACATATGGAGCTAAAAAAAGAGGAGGGCATAATCATATGCAACATCAAAAACAAACAAACAGTCACTCTTCTTTAAATATAGTGATAGTAAAAAAACAGAATAAGGGATAAGCTTATGAATATTGAGTTACTAAAAAATCTAGTTGATTATGGAGTAATTGTTTTACTTATTGTTATGAGTTTTATAGCAGTTATGTTTTTTATAGAAAGAATACTTTTTTATAGAAAACTTGATGTAAAAAAATATGAGTCTAAAAAGAAATTAGAAGTAGCCTTAACTAAAAATTTAACCTTCATAGGAACTATTGCATCAAACTCTCCATATATTGGTTTATTAGGAACAGTTTTAGCAATAATGCTTACTTTTATAACAATGAGTGAAGGAGATATTGAAGCAACAAAGATTATGGCTTCTTTAGCTCTTGCTCTTAAAGCTACTGCAGTAGGACTAGTTGTAGCAATTATATCAATGATTTTTTATAATATTCTATCAAGATATGCAGAGGTTTTAGAAAGTAGTTATGAAGATTAAAAAATTTGATTCAATCAATGTAATTCCTTTTATTGATGTATTATTAGTTCTTTTAGCAATAGTTTTAATGACTTCAACTTTTATTGCTAAAGGGGTTATTCCTGTATCTTTGCCAGAGACCCAAAGTGCTCAAAAATTAAAAGAGAATAAGGAGTTTACTATCTATATTGATAAAGAAAACTTCTATTATGTTAATAAAAAGAAAATTACTATCGAGAGCTTAGAAGAAGAACTCTTAAAATTAAACCATGACTCTTTAATCTTAATACGAAGTGATAAAGAGGCTGATTTTAATAGTTTTGTAAAAGTGTTGGACTTTTTAAAGTCAAAAGATTTTTTAAATATTTCAATAGTGACTCAAAATGAGTAGATACTTTTCCTCTTTTTTTATAACTACATTACTTTATACAGCATTTTTTAGTGCTATTTTATTTAGTTTCAATGAGTTTAAAATCATTGATAAAAAAGTAGATGAGAAAAAAATCTCTTTAAACTTTGTAAATATTGAAAAGCAAAAAAAGCAAGTAAAACAAATAAAAGAAGAGAAAAAGCCTAAAAAAGAAGTTGTAAAAAAACAGAAGAAAAAGAAGCTTGTAAAAAAACAAAAAAAGAAAGTTATACCAAAGCCTAAAAAAGTAGTAAAACAGGAAATAAAAAAAGAAGTAATCAAAGAAGAAACTACTACATTAAAGAAAGTTCAAGCAAAAAAAGAGAAAAAAGAAATAGTTGAAAAAAGAGTATATAACTATGAACAAGAGTTTTTACATAAAAACTTATTACTTATTCAAAAAGAGATACAAAAGCATGTAAAATACTCATCAAGAGCAAAAAGGCTAAATATTCAAGGAGAAGTTTTAGTAAAGTTCAAATTGTCTAAAAATGGAATTTTAGGTGAAATTGAAACAATCAAAGGTCATAGACTTCTTAGAAAAAGTACTATAAAAGCTATTTATAAAGCTTCAGTATATTTCCCAAAAGTAAGTAAAGAGATAACTATAAAGTTACCAATTATGTATAAGCTTATATAAGAAATTTATTTTTTATTTTTAGTTCTAATTCTTCTATTGTCTCAATAGCATCTTTCTCATGATTTGAAAATCCCCAATTAACTAGTACTGAATCAACACCAGCTTTTGTAGCAGCCATAATATCTTTATGCGAATCTCCAATAACTTGAGCTTTTGTATTTTGAATACTGTGTGTATCTAAAATTTTATTAATCATCTCTGGATGTGGTTTTGGGTTTTTAACACTATCAAAACCTAAAATTGTATTAAAATAATGCCCCACCTCTAAATGGTCAAGCATCTTTTTTGCAAAAAAAGAGTTTGCATTTGTAGCAACAGTTAGTGTAAACTCAGAACTTAAATCATCAATTAATTTTTTGATTCCATCATAAAGTTCTAAACCGTTTAAACAATTTGCATCATAATACTCTTCAAATAATTTTTGTTGTTCTAAGGTAAAATTAGAAGTTCCATAAAAAAATTGTGCAGCATTTATTTTAGGGTCGTTAACATTTTCTAAAATAATCTCTTTTTCAAGGGTTTCAAACCCTAAGTTTTCTCTTACATAATTGATTGTATTTACTAATGGAGCACTGCTATTAATTAGTGTACCATCCATATCAAACATTATTAATGCCATGAAGTTCCTATATATTTAGATAAATTTTTTATATTTAAGTTTATAACCATGACCATAAATAGATTCAAAGAGTTCACAATTAAGTTTATTTTTTAATCTTGATACTAGGTTTCTAACTCTTTTGTTTGTATCACTAAAATCATTAAAAATATAGTTATCTATTTCATCATAAGTCTTTAAAGTACCATTTGATTTTATAAATAGTTTGAATAATTTTGTCTCGTTTTTAGTGAGTTTTATTGCTTCTTCATCTTTGTATAAAGCTTGTTCTTGATTATTCCAAATAAAATCATTATGAAGATGTACAATATGTTCATTTGTAGGCATAAGTTTATTTTTTTCTATTATATTCATTAATGAGTTGGATATTTGTCCAATATTGTATGGTTTTAAAATATAACCGTCAATACCTGCATTTATTGACTTTAAGAAGTAGTCTGTGTTACTGTGAGCTGAGAAGATTAAGATAGGAATATCACTATCAAACTCTCTAATAGCAGTAATCATTGAGATACCATCTCTTTGTGGCATTTCTATATCAGTAATAATTAAGTCATATGAGGTAGATTCAAATTTATTGTTTTTTTGAAACTCTTCTAAGCCTTGTTGTCCATCATTTGCTACAACAATATCATCAAAAAAAATTCGAAGCATTTTTAGAGTTTGTTCTCTAACATCTTCATTGTCTTCTATATAAAGTAAACGTAGATTTTTTGTCGATTTTATAATATCTTGAAGATTATCTTGATTCATTTTATAATTATCCTTCTAAAGGATGATTATAGTCTGTTTTATATTTTAAAATAATTAAGTAATTATTTGAAGCAAAGATTAAGTCCGAAGACTTAATCTATTTTTTTGTATGACAAATGTCATCTTTTAGGTTTCTGTTTTTAAATGCTAATACAATAGTTATAAATACTGTTGCAGTTAAATAGTAAACCCACATTGGAATTGGTACTGGATCACCTGTTGCATATGAGTGAAGTCCAGATAAGTAAAAGTTAACTCCAAAGTATGTCATTAAAATTGAAGAGAACGACAATAATGATGCAACTGAGAAGGCATATGGAGTATTAAGTTTTTTAACAAATCTCATATGAACTACAAATACATATATTACGATTGATACATAAGCCCAAGTCTCTTTTGGATCCCATCCCCAATATCTACCCCAAGATTCATTTGCCCAAACACCACCTAAGAAGTTACCAATAGTTATTGCACTAAGTCCAATAATTAATGAAATCTCATTAATAGCAGTTACTTGTTTGATTGTTTCATCAAGGTGTGGTCTATTTTTTCTAAAAATGAATAATATTAAAGTCATAAATCCTAAAATAGCACTAAGTCCAAAGAAACCATATGAAGCTGTTAATATAGATACATGGATAGTTAACCAATAAGATTTAAGTACTGGAACTAAGTTTGTTATTTGTGGGTCTATACTTGTTAAGTGAGCTGTAAACATAAAGATAGCTGCAACTATAATAGAAGCACTTAAAGCAAGTAAAGATTTTCTAAAGAACACAACCCCTGCAAATACCGCTGACCATGAAATATAAAGTAATGATTCATAAGTATCTGACCATGGAGCATGGCCTGAGATAATCCATCTAAATCCCATTCCAAATGAATGTGCTGCAAATAATAAACTTAACATAATAAAGAAAAATAGTGTAGTTTTTCTTGGTTTGATTTTTGGATTAAATACTACAATAAACGCAACAACTAGCATAATAAATCCTACAAATAGATATGCTACTGTTAGTTTTTCAAAAATTTGTAATTTGTTAAATGCAATCTCTCTTTCAATTTGAGATTTTGAAGGCATTACTTCTTTCCCAACTTGAGTTTGATACTCTTGAATCATTCCTATAAATCTATTAGATAATTCCCATTTTTCACTAATAACAGAGTTTAAAAATCCTCTTACAAGTGTTTCAATTGCTTTTTGATTATCACCTTCAAAACCTTCAATAGCATCTAAAGGAGAATACCATTTATTGTTTTCAATTTTTTGTGCATCAGTTTTAGGGAAAATATTAAATAAACTTCCATTATAAACCATATATGAAATACTTAATCTTTCATCAAGTCTTACAATATCTTTTTCATAAGTTCCTCTTTGATTAGGACTAATCATTGAGATTCTTTGTGTTTCTTCTTGAAGAATATATTTGTTGTCTTTAAATACTTCTGTAAATGCTATATATTTTCTATCTTTCTCAACACCTAAAAACTCTTTTAACTTAGGTGTTTTAATTCTAATCATTCTCATGTTTCGCCAGATTTCTGGTCTTGTAAGCATTCCTAATACAATTTGGTCTGCATTCATATCAAACATCGTTGATTTACCTGAAAGTTTACTAAGAATCTCATGGTTAAGAGTATCAAGTGGTTTCATTCTTCCACCATTACTTTGAACAACTATTTCAGAGAAGTTTTTTGCAGTTTCAACTGAATCTTTTTTAAATCTCTCTAAGTATTTTTCTACCTCTTGCTTATTAGGAGAAAAATTAGCTAATTTATCTTCTGCATGTAAGTTTGTACTTGCAAAAGTAATAAAACAGGCAGCTACAATTGAAGCTAAATTTTTACCACTTACATATTTAGTAAGTTTCCAGAATCTTGATTTTTTATCAAAAAGATTCCAAATAAGTCCTAATGCTAGCAAGAAATACCCTAAATAAGTTGGCCATTTCCCTGGGTCATTATTTACAGATAATACTGTTCCTTTTTCATCTGGGTCATATGAACTTTGGAAGAATAAGAAGTTTCCTTCATGTAATGTTCTATTCATAAAAATCCTATAGTCATATTTTTTACCATCAGGTTTAATAACTGTTACTTCTGAAGCATAAGATGATGGAGCCATACTTCCTGGGTATCTATCTAGTTGAAAGTCTTTTAATTGAATTGCAAAAGGAAGTTCAAGTGTTTTTGAACCATATTCTAATGTTACAACACTATCACCAAAGTCTTCTACTTTTGTAATACCTTTCATTCCTCTTTTACCAGGAAGCTTAACAGTTTTTGTTTCACCATTTAATGAAACATCTACTGTTAAAATACCCATGTCATTTTTGCCTTTTTTTGCATACATATAGTTGTTAAAGTCTACTGTTAATTCTTTATTATCAAAAGAAATAGAGTGAGAAAAATCATTACTACCTAAAGCAGTAAATTCCATTGGGTACTCTTTGTAGTATGTTGCATCTTTTTGTTTGATTTTTACCTGTAAGTATGGCTCTAAAGATATCATTCTGTTTTGAATTTGACCTTCTCTAATTTGCATGATACCTTCATAACCTACATATCTAGTCACTGCTGCACCAATTAATATCACAACAAAAGATAAATGAAAAATAAACCTTGGTTTATGTCTCCACATTTTATATTTATAAATTATACCTGTTAAGTTAATAGTTGTTAAAACTAATACTGTTTCATACCAGAAGTGGTTATAAACAAGAACTCTAGCAGATGATGTACCGAAATCATTTTCGATGAAAGTTGCTACCCCAGCCCCGGTGGCCAGAAGAGCTAAAAGAATAAGTGTTGTCTTGAAGGAGAACAAGACCTCAGTTAGCTGTTTCAATATAAATCCTTTTTTTAAAGTTAGCGCTAATTATACGTAATATCTATCTAATTAACGTGTAGAAAGTGTTTTTTCCAAATTTTCGTTATTATAACCAAAAAACTTTACTTATTCTTGATTTAAAACAAGTTTTTAACTAAATTAAGATTATAATTGCCTAATGAATTTAGAAGAACTTAAAAAGAAAAAAGACGACTGTCGAAAATGGAAAAATGTTGAACCTTGGTATAATCAATTATTAAAGGTTTTTGACTTACATAAAGAGAAACTACATGTAGATTATGGTGATTGGTTTACAATTGGAAAGAGAGAAGATTTAACAGATAGTGAATTTGCTCTAATAGAAGAAACAGCAAAAAAACTTATTCCTTGGAGAAAAGGACCTTTTAATTTATTTGGTTTAGAAATAGATAGTGAATGGCAAAGTAATATAAAATATAATCTAATTAGACCTCATTTTAATCTAAAAGATAAAATTGTTGCAGATATTGGTTGTAACAATGGATATTATATGTTTAGAATGCTTGAAGATAAACCAAAAAGATTAATTGGATTTGATCCTGCTCCTTTAACTTTACATCAGTTTGAGTTTATTAATCATTTTGTTAAATCAGATATTGTATATGAAATGCTTGGAGTAGAGCATTTAGAGTATTATAATCACAAGTTTGATTTTATCTTTATGCTTGGTGTTTTATATCATAGACCAGATCCTGTAGGAACTTTAAAATCACTGGCACGTGGTTTAAACTCAAAGGGTGAGATTTTAATTGATACTTTTATGATTGATGGAGAAGAAGAAATTTGCTTAACTCCAAATAAAAGATACTCTAAAATTCCAAATATTTACTTTATACCAACTATTCCTGCTTTAAGAAATTGGTTAAGTAGGGCAGGTTTTGAAGATATTGAAGTAATTGCGACTACAACTACAACTAGTGAAGAGCAAAGAAAAACAAAATGGTCATTTGATCAAAGTTTAGAAGATTTTTTAGATCCACAAGATCCAAGTAGAACAGTTGAAGGTTATCCTGCTCCAAAAAGAGTTTATATGAAAGCAAGAAAGATACAATAGATTAGAATAAATCTATTGTGTCATCTGGCGTTAAATCTTTATAGTTGAAGAATTGGCTTCTTCCTCTATTTTTTGCTTCATATAGAGCTATGTCTGCATTTTTAATAGTTTTATCAATATTGTCATCACTATCTAAAGTATTAAATACATCATATCCTATACAAATTGTTTTTTGTAAAGTATGTCCTGCTTCATTTACAGTTACTTTTATTTGGGCAAAATCATTTATTATATTTTGTGCAATTTTAGCAATTTCACTTTCACTTGTTGTGCTAAGCATAGAAATTAAAAATTCATCTCCACTTAGTCTTGCAACCATATCAAATTCAGAAATATTTGAGTGAATAACTCTTGCTAATTCTACTAATACTTGGTCTGCAATCTCATGGTCAAATTCATCAATAACAGCTTTAAAGTGGTCAACACCAACCATTAAGAAGTAAATACTTTTATACTCTTTTTTAGATAAAGTGATTTGTTTATTTAGATTTTCAATTAAGTAATGTCTATTATAAACTTTTGTAACAGAATCTAAAGATAAAGATTCTATGAAGTTTTTCTTAATAATACCATTTTGAATAATTGGTGAAATTTGAAATAGTGCAGATTCTATTACATTGTATTGTGAAGATAAAATATCATGATGCTCTTTTGAAGAAGCACAGAATGATACAATAGCATTTAGATTTGTATGGGTATTAATAATAAAGAAGAAAGATAATGAATCATCTAAATAAAATTCATCTCCTTCAATAAATACATTTTCTCTATTATTTCTTTCAATATCAAATAGGGCAAAAGTCACATTATCAACATCAAAGTTTGTATGTAGCCAAAGATATATGTCTTCAGCCATTTGTTTTAGGTTTGAAGAGTATTGTAATTGGTCATATAGTTTATAGATATTTTCTAATGCTTTAAAGTCTTTTTCATTCGTTTTTGCTGATTTTACTAATTCTAAAATATTATTTTTCATTCTATCCCTTAAAAAAGATCTATTGTATTTGTCTCTTCTTTTTTAAATTTGAAAAGCTGGCTTCTACCTTTATTTCTTGCTTCATAAAGGGCAATATCAGAAGATCTGAAAATCTCTTCTGTTTTACTTGCATCATCAGGAAACATAGAAATACCAGCACAAATTGTTTTCATCAGTGTTTGATTTGTACTCATGTTAACAATAACTTTTTTCTTCTTAAAGTTTTCTATTATTTTTTCTGCAACTTTTATTGCATTTTCTTCATTTGAAACATTATGTAAAATAATTAGAAACTCATCTGAGTCAATTCTTGCAACTATATCAGATGTTCTAACAGAGTCTTTTAAGCTAACTGCTAATTCTTTTAAAACTTTATCTCCAATTTTATAATCGAATTCATCAATAACAGCTTTAAAGTGGTCAATCCCAATTTTTAAAAAAGCTATTTTCTTTTTTTCCCTTGATGAAAGTGGAAGAATAGTTTTTAAATACTCATCTACATACTGTCTATTATAAAGACCTGTTAATGTATCTTTTAATGATATCTCTTTAAGTTGAGATGTTAAGTATTTATTATATATAGTTTGAGAAATTAAGTTAAATGTTGTTCTTATTATATCTGTAGTAGATTCAATTTTATCTTGTTCTTTTTCTGATTCAAAGTAGAAAGTTATCTCTAACTCATCATTTTCATCAAGTTTTACAAATAAGTTTTTTCTTATAAACTCTTTTTCTTCATCAATATTAGAGTAAATACTTCTATTATTAATACATGCTTTAATTCTAGATATTCCAAAATCTTTATTTAAATAAGATGATAGATATGCAAAGATATCATCTAATTTATTCAAAGTCTTTAAATGGTCGTTTAATGCAATAATCATTTGAAAACTATAAGAATTTAACTTATTATACTTCATATTTTTACCTAACTGTTATAAATAATTTTTCCAATTTATTAAAGAGTCTCTTTCACTATTTAAAGATGTAGCTGGACCATGACCAGGGTAAATCCTAATGTCTTTTTCCCATGCTAATATCTTATCAATACTTTTTTTCATCTTTTCTGGACTAGAAAAAGGAAAGTCTGTTCTTCCAATTGAATTACTAAAAATAAAGTCACCTGAGAATAGGTGGTTATCTATTTCAATTGCAGAACATCCTGGTGTATGGCCAGGAAAGTAATGAAACTTAACTTTTATTCCATCAAAATCAAACTCTTCATCAGGCTCAACTAATACGTCAGCACATGAAGGATTCATTCCAAACCCATAAGGGTCTTTTTCTAGCATAAAATTGTCTTCTTTAGGAGTGTAAATCTTTAAACCTAATTTCTCACTCACTTCTTTGTTTGACCAAACATGGTCAAAATGCCCATGTGTATTTAAAACTGCAACCGGGTTTTGAACATTCTGTAAAACCCATTTTGTAGCACCTACACCTGGATCAATAATAAAATCTTTCCCATCTACAGTAATAATGTAACAGTTTGTTTGATAATCACCCATTGGTTGGACTTTTAATGACATAGTTCTTTAATCCTTAGTTAGCTAAAATTTAATCTAGTATATTAAATTAAAACTGTAAGGAAGATTATGCATTATCATTTAAGGCTAGAAAAAATCGTACTTGAAGCTAACCCTCAAAAAAAGATTAGCGACTTCAAAGCCTTTTATAACGATTATTTAAACAAAAAATCACAATTTGATTACAATTATACACCATATGAGCTAAAAAATCCATCTTATTATGATTTTTTGAAAATTGTATTACCAAAAGAGGTAAAAACTCCAAAATATTTCAATACTGATGAAGGCAAAATAATACTTCTTCATACTATTGCACATATTGAATATAGTGCTATAGATTTGGCTTTAGATGCTGCTTTGAGATTCAAAAACTTACCAAAAGAGTATTATGACGATTGGTTAGAAGTTGCAAATGATGAAGTAAGGCATTTTGAGATGCTTGAAGGTTTACTTAAAGAGTTAGGTTCATATTATGGAGAGCTTGAGGTTCATACAAACCTTTTTGAAGCAATGAAAAGTACACCTGATTTATTATCTAGAATGGCTGTGGTACCAAGATTTTTAGAAGCTAATGGCTTAGAACAAAATCCAAAGATAATGGAAAAACTAAACTCAAATATAGATGATTTTAATCAAAAGATACTAGATGCTTTAGAAATTATTTTAGAAGAAGAGGTTGACCATGTAACAAAAGGTGATAGATGGTTTAAGTTTGAGTGTAAAAGACAAGGTTTAGACCCTGAGAAAACTTATATAGAGATTTTAGAAAAAGTATTCCCAGGTAGTACAACAAAAAAATATCAATTAAATATAGAGGCTAGAAAAAAAGCAGGTTTTTCTTGTGATGAGTTAAAGTTTTTATCTAAGAAACAAGATTGTAATTAATACAAAGGAGTTTTATCCTTTGTATTAATAAAGTTACTACTAATTTTTTTCAAGCTCTTTATGGTAAGAACTATGAAGAATTTTCATTTCCTCTTCTTCTTTATATCCATTAATCATACTAACAATTGCACCTTTAATTGCAAAAACAGACATATATAAATGAGTAAAGAATAATGCAACCATTGCAAGACCTACTGCACTATGTACTATAATACATATTCTTAGCATTTCTATTTTTGTTAAACCAAACATAGTTAAAACCGCTAAATTTAAATCTTGAACATATAGTGTTGCACCTGTAAAAATCATTGCAACTCCACCAATAGTACAAACCCAAAACCACATTTTTTGTCCAGCATTAAATTTTCCTGCAGGAACTGGTTTCTTTTCTTTTGATAAATATCCACCTAAAATCATAAACCATTTTATATCTTCTGCAGTAAAAAGCATACTTTTAAGCCACATTAAAAACATTGGTACTACACTTATCATAAAAAGAATAGTTGAAACAGCATGAAGTTCTTTACAAGCTTTTACAAACTCTCCTCCACCAAATGCTGAACCAAACATCATAATTAATCCTGTAGGAATAATTATTAAAAATGAAATAGCTGCCATACCGTGTATTATTCTATTAAATAAACTAAACACATAATACTTTTTACCATCATGACTGAATTTTTTTGGTCCTATAATTAAGAAATGAATTAAAAATACTAATGGCACAATTAGAATAATTGATAAATAAGCATTTTCAAATATTTTTGTTTGAAGATATACAAACATTTCCCCTAATTGAGTATTACCAGTTTTTTGATATGCAAGCATATTTGTAATAATCTCTTGGTTAGCATCACTTACAGTTGTGTGTGCAAACAGTGCACTTGATAGAAATAACATCACTAATAGATATTTTTTCATAACGTCTCCTTCATAGAAAAAGCATTTTTTTCAATAAAAAATAGCTTTATTTTAAAAGTAAATTAAATATTACTACTAAAATTAAATTCTATACAAATTCTAATAAAAAAGTCAAGTTTTATTTACCTTTTTCTAAAAAAGTAAATAAATTTTAACTTTTTTTGACCTAAGTCAAGTAAAATTGACCATATATAACCAATAGTAACATTAATCTTAAAAAAAATTATTAGTTTTAAAAGAGTTAAGAATATACTATTTTGGCATATTTTTTTCTTTATATTTGTAATCATTGTGTAATTGTCCTTCTTTATAATAATTAAAAATATAAGGAAAATAATATGGTTACAATATATAGAAGTATTTTACATCTTAATGCAAAGTACAATAAGGATACTTTTAAACTATGTATATAAATATTAGTAGAGAATTTTTATGTTATAGTTTGAAAAAATTAAATTAGTAGATTAACATGGATGAAAAAATTAAATTAGTAGATTAACATGGATGAAAAAATTAAATTAGTAGATTAACATGGATGAAAAAATTATATTAATTGTTGGTAATAGTGGTTCAGGTAAAGACACTTTATTAAAAGCATTGAAAAATGATTTTAATAATATAAATTTTGTAAGAAGATATATAACAAGAAAACCTGATAAAAATGAAAATAACTATTTTTTAGAAACAAGTGCTTTTACTATTTTACAAACCCAAGGTTTTTTTATTTCATCATGGTATGCTCATGGCAATAGTTATGGGATTTCAAAAGCATCAATAAAAACAGGGGTAAATATAATATCTATTTCAAGGTCAAAAATTGAAGATTTTGAAAGTAACTATAAAAATGTAATTACAATTAATATAACTGTTAAAAAAGAGGTCTTAAGAAAAAGGCTTGAAAATAGGGCTCGTGAATCAAAAGAAGAGATTGAAAATAGATTAAATAGGACTTATCCTAAATTAAACTGTAAAAATCTTATAAATTTTGATAACTCTTTATCTTTAGAATTATCAATAGAAAAGTTTAAAGAGTTAATTAAATCTCTTAGTGAAATTTAATTACTCTTAGAAGTTTATTAGAATTTTGCATTTGGAATAGGGTAGTTTTCAACAACAAAATCAATATCTTTGTCTCCTCTACCGCTTAAGCTAATTAAGATTGTTTCATCTTTTTCAAGCTTACTTGCAAGTTTCATTGCAAAACCTACTGCATGAGCTGACTCTAGTGCGGGGATGATTCCTTCTAATTGTGAAAGCTTATAAAAAGCATCTACAGCCTCTTCATCATTACAAAGACCAACTTTTGTTCTTCCTATATCTTTTAAGTGAGCGTGTTCTGGACCAACTGATGGATAATCAATACCTGAACCAATTGAATGAACAGCCGCAGGATCTCCTTTTTCATCTTTTAACATGATAGAGTTGAATCCATGCATAATTCCTTCTTCACCATATGTTAGTGTTGCAGAGTGTTCTCCTATTTTTTCACCTTTACCCATAGGTTCTACACCATAAAGATTTACTTCTTTATCATCAATAAAGCCTGAAAAAATTCCCATTGCATTTGAACCACCACCTACACAAGCTACAACATTATTTGGTAACTTATCTTCATGTTCAAAGAATTGCTCCCGTGACTCTATTCCAATAATACTTTGGAAGTCTCTTACCATCATAGGAAATGGATGTGGTCCAACAACAGAACCAATACAGTAAATTGCAGTATCTGCTTGATTAATATATGATTCAAAAGCTGAGTCAACTGCTTCTTTTAAAGTTTTTAAGCCATGAGTTGCAGGAATAACATTTGCACCAAGGATTCTCATTCTTATTACATTTGGATGCTCTTTTTCAATATCAACTTCACCCATATGAATTTCACATTCTAATCCAAAATATGCAGCTGCAGTTGCAAGGGCAACTCCATGTTGTCCTGCTCCCGTTTCAGCAATAACTTTTTTATATCCCATATGTTTTGCTAGAATTACTTCAGCCATACAATGATTTAGTTTATGTGCACCAGTATGATTTAAATCTTCTCTTTTTAAATAAATTTTGGCCCCTCCACAATAATCACTTAAGTTTTTTGCAAAACTAATTGGAGTTGGTCTTCCTTGATAGTGTTTTCTTACATACTTTAAGTCTTCAATAAATTGTGGGTCTTTTTTTATTTTTTCATATGCATTTTTAATATCTTCAAATGGTTTTTCTAAAACAGGAGGAATAAAAGAACCTCCAAATTTTCCAAAATACCCATTTTCATCAGGTGTATTCTCTAAATAACTAGACATTATTTTCCTTCGCATGTGTAATTAACTAATTTTTTGTTTTGATTATTATATTTATATTTTTTTAAATAGCCCTTTATATATGGCTATTTAAGAGTTTTACTTTATTGGAAGAGAAATTGTAACCTTTGTACAATTATCAAAGTCTTTATATTTGCAGTTTTCTATTTGAATTTTACCCATCATGCTTTCAGTAATAATTTTGTGTGTCATATATAAGCCTAAGCCTGTTCCTTGTGATTTATGTTTTGTAGTAAAATATGGTTCAAATACTTTTTCTATAATCTCTTTTTTTATTCCACCACCATTGTCAATTATTTCTAAACAAGCATTATCATCTTTTTTGTAAGTTCTAATAAAAATATATTTATCAATATCTTTTTGTTCTTTTAATGCATCTTTTGAATTTGCAAAGATATTTAATAATACTTGATTTAATTCATTTGGGTAACTATAAATTTCTAACTCTTTTATCTCTTTTTCTACTTCAATATTATGGTTTATAAAAGAAGTATTTAAAATAGATAATACTTTTTCTATACTCTCATTTATAGAAAATAAAACTTTTTTCTTATCATCTTTAATATAATTTTGGAAATCATTGATTGTTTGAGATAAAAACTGTGTTGTTTGGGTTATTGTATCTAAACTAGTTATTAGCATTTCATCTGATAAACTACCAAACTCTTTTTGTATTTTTAATCCTGAAGCTGCTGTTGAAATTGTAGATAAAGGCTGTCTCCATTGGTGTGCAATATTTCCAATCATCTCACCTAAACTTGCCATTTTAGATTGTTGTAAAAGCAACTCTTCTTTATTTTTTATATCAGTTAAATCAATGATTGAAATAATGTATGATTTTTTATTATCATATATAATATCTTTTACTTTTACAAGTACTGGCATTGTTATTTTATTGTCGTATGTTAGTTCTAATTCAAAGGATTCATTGTCTTTAGTTTTTAATAATAAATCTTCTATTTCATAGTTTTGGAATAGTGTTTGTAAATCATTTCCTAATAAATTGTTCTTTGAGTCTATTTTTAATATATTAGTCAATTCATCATTTATATATTTTATTTTGTTTTCATTTATTATCACAATTCCTGCAATATTTACATCAAGTAATAATTTAAAGTTTTTTATAGAGTTTTCTAAATTTGTTTTAGTTTCATTTAACTCTTTTTGGTATTGTAAAAGTTGCCTGTTTTTATAGATTACAAATATTAATATAATAGTAAAACCTAAAACAATTTTCCAAATTAGTGAGTAATTAAAATTTTCTTCATATTCTAAATTTATCCATTTGTTTTTAATAACTTTTTTGTCTTCTTCTGTGATATTAAAAAGTACTTTATTAATGATAGATTTTAAAATAGTATAATCATCTCTAATCATCATTTTCATATTGAAAACAACTTTAGTACTTCCAGATATCTTAATATTAGTAAAGGCAAACTCTTTTATTTGATCAGATAATGCTGGCATACTATCAACTACTGCATAAACTTTATTCTCTGATAATAATTCAAGGGCTTCTTTTAAGTTTTTAGTCTCTACAAAATCTATTTTAGGATATTTTTCTTTTAATAGTTTTTGTGCTGTGTAGTTCTTACCTACACCAACTTTTTTCCCTTCTAAATATGAGGCATCTGCAATATAGTTTTCATCTTTTAACGTTGCAATACCAATTGGGGTTTTAAATATTGTATCTGTGAAAATTGAGTATTCTTCTCTTTCTTTTGTATTTGAAGTTAATAAAAGAATATCTCTTTTTTTCTCTTTAATTAAATCTAATGATTTTGTAAATTTATCTTCAAAAATGTAGTTTGTTTTTAAATTAACTTTATTACTTATAAGATTCCAATAATCATAAGCTAATCCTTGGGGTTGATTATCTTTTACGTAACTAAAAGGTCTCCAATTTGAAGTAAATGAGATATTTATAATATTGTTTTGTATAAACTTTTTTTCTTCATCTGAAAGAATTAAGCCTTTAGAGCTATTATGCCATTTGTTTTTTAGAATCAGTTTTTCTGTTTTTGTTATGCTTTTTAGTGCTTTTGTATAAAGAGTTTGAAGAATTTTCAAATCTTTTCTAACACCTATAAAAAGATCTTTTTTTAAACCATTTACTTCTATTACTCCAAGAGTTTTTAAATCAGATTCATATTTTTTCTGATTTATATAATATTTAGCAAGTAATTCATTTTGAATTGTTGCATCAATAAAGTTGTGTTTTATTGCATCTAAAATATCATCGATAGAATCGAACTCAATAACTTTTATTAAAGGATAGTTCTTTTTTATTAGTTCAGTCAAGTTCCATTTTTTTATCATACCGATTTTTTTATTTGCCAAGTCATCTAAGTTTATTATTTCATTCCTTGATACTTTTGTAACTATAGTTAATTCTTGAGTTAAAATTTTTGTAGTAAAGTTTAAATATTCCTCTCTTTTTTTGTTTTTACCAACAACAGGAAGGATATCAATCTCTTTGTTTTTTACTTTTTTTTCTAAATTTGACCACTTATCAGTAATAAATACAGGCTCAAGACCTAATTTACTTGATAGAAGTTTCATATAATCAATTATATAGCCTTTTGCAATGCCATTTTCATTATAATCATATGGAATCCAATCAAGTTCATTTGCTATTTTTACTTTTTTCTTATTTAAGATAAACTCTTTTTCTTCTTCTGTTAAAGTAAGAGCAGAATTTATATTCATTTCTTTATTTGTAGAAAATACCCATTTGTAATATATATTTTGTCTCTCTTCTTTTGAAATATCATTAAGTACTTTATTTATGATACTGTTTAAAATAGTATTTTCTTTAGTTGTAGCCATATATAAAATATTTTGATTGTAGTCAAAATTGAAGTTACCAGTAATATCTTTTATATTATGTTTTTTTGTTAAGTAGTTTACTACAGCAGGATTTGAGATAAGAGCATCAGCTTTTTTTTCTAAAACAGCATTTAATGCTTCTAAAACATTTTTTACTTCATAGGTTTTGATTTTTGGATAATTGTTTTTAATATATGTGCCATATGCATAATCTTTGGGTATAGCAATAGTTTTATTTTCTAAATCATCTAAGCTATTAAAACTTATTGAGTTTGAGAATAAATAGTCTCTAATCTCTAAATATCTATTTGTGAAAAGTAAAAAATCTTTTCTTTCTTCAGTTTTTGCTATTACTGGAAGTAAATCAAGCTCTTTTTGTTTTGCTTTTTGTAGTAAGTTAGACCAAGTATCTGTTACATACTCAATATTTAAGTTTGTTTTTTTGTTAATGATTTTCAAGTAATCATTAACTAAGCCTTTGTGGATATTGTCATTAACGAAATCAAAAGGAGGCCAATCTCTTTCAATACCTACTTTGATTGTGGGGTTGTTTTTAATAAACTCTTTTTCTTCTTGCGTAAAAAAATCACTACAATATAAATAAGAAGTAGAAAAAACAAATATAAGAAAAAGACTTATTATTTTTTTCATTTTACAACCTTATTTGGTAATTATACCAAATAAGATTTTAAGAAAACCATTTTTTAACTTTTTCAAACATCCCTTCAAAATTTGACTCATGAGGTTTACTTTCAACCCCAAAACTATCTTGTAGTTTTTCTAAAAGATCTTCTTGTTCACTAGTTAAAGAAGTAGGGTAGTTGATTTTAACTTGAACAATTAAATCTCCTTGTCCATAACCTTGAACTGATTTAACACCTTCATTTTTGAATTTAAATTGTTCTTTATCTCTAGTTCCTGCAGGTATTTTTAATTCTAATTCACCTCTAAGACCTGGAATTTTAATTGTTGCTCCAAGTGCTACTTGTGTAAAGAAAATAGGAACTTCTAAATAGATATCATCATCATGTCTTACATAATGAGAATCTTCATTTACTTTAATTTGTAAATATAAATCACCTCTTGTTCCATCTGGTGCAACGTTTCCTCTATTTGAAACTCTGATTCTATTTCCATCATTTACACCTTCAGGAATATTTACTTCAAAGGTTTCTTTCTTCTCGTCATATCCAGTTCCATTACAAGTATTACATTTACTTGTTACTGCTTGACCTGTTCCATTACAGTGTGGGCATGTTTGTGCAAAAGTCATAAAACCTTGTCTCATATGAATTTGTCCTTGACCGTCACAATGAGGACAAGTATTTAGTTTTCCATCTTTTGCACCAGTTCCCTTACAGTCACCACAAGCATTTTTATATTTGTACTCTATATCTTTTTTGCATCCAAATATTGCTTCATTAAATTCAACTGCTACTTCAATAGCAATATCTAAATTATAGTTGTAAGTTTTTCTTTGTCTTCTTGAGCCTCCACCGAAGCCTCCAAATCCTGAACCACCAAACATCTCTTCAAAGATTGAACTTAAATCATCAAATCCACCAGAGAAACCTCCACCTTGACCATGTCCTTCAAGTCCAGCTTTCCCATATCTGTCATAGATAGATCTTTTTTCATCATCACTTAATACTTGATAAGCCTCATTTACAGCTTTGAATCTATCTTCTGCATCACTATCATCAGGGTTTTTATCTGGATGATATTTCATAGCCATTTTTCTATAAGCTTTTTTTATTGTTCCTTTATCACTATCTCTAGCAACTTCTAATAATTCATAGTAATCCACTTCAGTCAATTGCTAACTCCTAAATATATTTTTCGCGATTTTATCTAAAATACTATTAATCTTTGATATAATAATTACATGAAAAAAGGTTTAGAAAAATTTTATAATTTAGTTGAAGCCTTTGAGTCTTTGCCAACAATTGGTAAAAAATCTGCTTTAAGACTAGCTTATCATGTTACAATGAATGACCACTATAGTGGTATAAAAATAGCTCACAGTATTGAAAGTGCATTAAAAAGTATAAAAAGATGCGTTAAGTGTGGTTCTATGAGTGAACATGAGATTTGCGAAATCTGTTTAGATGAAACTAGAGACTCATCGAAGGTATGTATTGTTCAAAGTGCAAAAGATATATTTTTAATTGAAGATTCAAAACAGTTTGATGGATTATATTTTGTTATTGAAGAATTAGAAGTAGAAAGTATTGAAAGATTATTGTTTTTTGTGGAAGAAAATGTAGTAAGAGAAGCACTTTTTGCTATTACTCCTTCTTTATCAAATGATGCATTTATGTTATATATTGAAGATAAATTAAAAGATTTTAATATTACATTCTCTAAAATTGCTCAAGGTGTTCCAACGGGTGTAAGCTTAGAAAATGTTGATATGTTGTCTTTAGCCAAAGCAATACAAAGTAGAGTGGATATATAAAATGACAAAGAGAATAGTATGTCAAAAGTGTATTCACTATTTTGTTACTTGGCAACAAAATAAACCCCATGGATGTAAAGCATACGGTTTTAAATCAAAAACTATTCCCTCAGTAGTAGTAAAAAATAGTAGTGGTTTACCTTGCTCATTTTTTCAATTAAAAAATCCTCAAGAATAATACAAGATTTTTTGTAAAGTTATTTTTGAGTATAATAATCGTTTTATTTAGTTTAGGAGTTATAATTGTTATACAAAGATTTGAAAGATAGTATTAAGTCTCTTGGTTTCCTTTCTATTGAAGACTTTGTTCAATATATCGGAGTTACATCTTCTGATATTTTAGAATGGGAAGAGAAAGATGAAGTTCCTTATATTGTGTCATTAATTATTCATTTATTAAAAGGAGATAAGGACTTACCAAATAATAAATCATTAGATACGTTAATTGAAGAGTGCTTACCTTTAGCAGAACTTTTAGAAGAAGCTTCTTCTTTCCCTCATAAATTAGAAGAGATGTTTTTATTACAAAAAGAGTTAAATGATTCTACAAATGGTAAAAACTGGGAATTAGGTAGAAATAAGTTTGGGAAAGAGATTAACTGGCTTAGATGTATTCATATGGAAGTTGCTGAACTAATTGATTCTACACCTTGGAAACACTGGAAGAATATTAATTCAGAACCTGATATGAATAATATTCATGTAGAGTTAGTTGATATTTGGCATTTTTTAATGTCGTATATTTTACAAGAAACAAATGTTCCTAGAGCAGTTTCTTTAGTAAACACTCATTGTATTTATGAAGCATCAGAAGATGTAGATGTAAAAGCAATGGTAAAAGAAGCAGAAAAATTATCTTATATTTCACTTGCAATTGAAACAGGAAATATGCCAACATTTAGTGGAATTGAAAGATTTATTGATCAATTCTTTAGATGTTGTAAAATTTCTGGACTTTCATTTACATGGCTTCAAAAACTTTATATTGGTAAAAATTGTTTAAATAAATTTAGACAAGACCATGGTTATAAAGAAGGAACTTATATTAAAACATGGAATGGTAGCGAAGATAATGTTATTATGGTTTCTTTGCTAGAAGATATGGAAAATGTAAGTTTCGATGAACTATATTCTAAACTAGAAGAAAACTATCCTTCAAACTAAAAAGTAAAGAGAATTCTCTTTACTTTAAAATAGTTATTTCAAAACTAGCACCATCTTTTTTATTTGATACTGTTATTCTACCTTCAAAATGTTTCTCAATAATAGTTTTACACATATATAAACCAATTCCTGTCCCATTTTTATTATCTTTAGTAGAAAAATATGGATCAAAAACTTTATCTATAATATTTTCTGCTATTCCACCTGCATTATCACTTATTATAATCTTCTGAACTTTTTTCAGTTCTTTGTATTCTATTGTTATTTTATTGTCATCTTTTTCTTTTTTATCATAAAAAGCATCCTTTGCATTTGTTAATATGTTTATAATAACTTGCAAAAGTTCATTTTTATATAAAAAAATATTTTCTAATTTTATATGATTTTTGTTTTCTATTTTTATACTATTTTTTTCAAAAGCTTCATATAACATGTCTATTGCTATTTCTGTTATATAAGTAATACTTGTAAGCTCTTTTTCTCTATCTTTTTTAAAGAAGTTCCTAAAGTCATCTATTGTTGTAGACATATAATTTAAATAGTTTTCAACATCATCTAATTTTTTATTGAAGATATTTTCATCATAACTTTTCATATTAATACGTAGCTTTAAATTTGATACAGCAGTTCCAATTGAAGACAAAGGTTGTCTCCACTGATGGGCAATCATAGAAATCATTTCACCCATTGCAGCCATTCTTGATTGTTCTATAAGTAAGCTTTCTTTCTCTTTTAAATCAGTTAAGTCTTGAATAAAAACCATTTTGTACTTTTTATTATTATCTTTGATATCTTTAATTCTTATTATTGCAGGGGTGATTTCCCCTTCTTTTGTTATTAAAGAGATTTCTTCAAAGGTTGCATTGTTGTATTCTAGATATTTATGATTAATTGTTGGAATAAGTATCCCTGTTGCAAGGTTTCCAATAATTTCATCTTTATTGTTATATTTTAAGATATCAAGCATAGCTTTATTTATATTTATAATAAATCCATTTTCAATAATTAAAATACCTTCTATTGTATTATCGAAAAAACATTCAAAGTAATTATCATTCATTATTTTCCTAATTAGAATAAAATATCTTTATAGTATAATTTAATAACACTTTTTAGGAGCTAAAATGGTTGATTATATTCTTTTAGAAAAATATGCAAAAGACAAAAGTGTTCTTTTTGTAGAAGATGATAAAGATATTATAAAAGAGACAAGTGAATTATTAGAACTAATTTTTCCAAAAGTAGATGTTGCTTTTGATGGAGAAGAAGCCATTGAAAAATATAAAAACTACTACAAAGAAAATAACTCATATTATGATGTTGTGATTAGTGATATAAAAATGCCAAATAAAGATGGGATAGAACTCACAAGAGAAGTTTATGATATAAATAAAGAACAACTTTTAATAATATTGTCTGCACATAGTGAATCAAGCTATTTACTAGAACTTGTAAACATTGGCATCTCTCATTTTATAACTAAACCATTAAATTATGACTCTTTCGTTCATGTTCTTTATACAAAGCTAGAGGAACTGTATCAAAAGAGTAACAAAGACAATAGTATTAATAGTACTATTTTAACAATAAATGGTACTCTTACTTGGAATAAAGAAACAAAACAACTACTTAAAAATGAAGAGAGTATCAAACTTACAAAAAAAGAGATACTATTGTTAGAAGTACTTTTTAAGTATAGTGAAAAAACTCATACAATAGAAGAGCTAATCACCATTCTTTGGGCTAATGATGATGAAAAAACACCTAGTGTTTCAAACTTAAAAAATATAATTTCAAGGCTTAGAAAAAAGGTTCCAGAACTAGATTTAGAAAATGTTTATGGGTTTGGATATCGAATTAATCTAAAATAATGATACCTTTATAGTACTATTTATCACTATAATTTTTATAGTGGGAGGTGTATCATGCTAAGTACATCACAAAACTATAAAAATTTTACTATTCTGTACGTAGAAGATGAGAGTATTGTTAGATCTAATGTAGAGATTTGTTTAAACTACATTTTTAATGTAATAATTGCAGAAAATGGCAAAGTAGGTCTTGAAAAATTCAACAATGAAAAAATAGACTTAATTATTACAGATATCAATATGCCTCAAAAAGATGGAATAGCAATGCTAAAAGAGATAAGAGATGTTAACCCTCATATTCCATGCATCATAACTTCTGCTGTAGATATAGAAATAATCGAAAGAATTAAGAGCTTAGGTGTTAGTAAATGCATACCAAAACCTTTTGATATGAAAGATTTACTTAATTGTAGTATGAAGGTATTAGATTCAATATAAAAGGAGTCTAAATGAAAAATCTTTTTTTAACAATTGTATCTTTTGTTTTTTGTTCTTTAATTTTTGTCTCTTGTGCAAGCAGTGAAGAAATCACAAGAGAAGAGTGTAAAGCTTTAGGACTAGAATTTAAAAAAGAAAAAGTCTTAAACTATAGAACTGGAAAATATGAAATTAGAAGTTTTTGTAAAGAAAACTAGAGTAGAAATACTCTAATTTTTTAGATAAAGTCATTTTTATAGTCTACATAACGTCCTGCATGTTTTATTAATTTTTCAACATCTTCATCAGTCAATTCTTTAACTACTTTTGCTGGACTTCCCATAATTAAACTTTTTGGAGGAAATTTTTTACCTGAAGTAACAAGAGAGTTTGCACCAACAATACTTCCTTCACCAATAACTGCATGGTCTAAGATAGTAGCACTCATCCCTATTAAACAGTTATCTTCGATTGTACATCCATGAAGCATAACTTTATGTCCTATAGTTACATTGTCTCCTAGGATTGTTTCTGAATCTGTATCCATATGAATCATTGATAAATCTTGAACATTTGTATTATTACCAATTTTAATATTATTTATATCTCCTCTTAAAACACAACCAAACCAAACTGAAGAGTTTTCTCCTATTTCAACTTTTCCAATAACATCTGCACTTGGTGCAACCCATGCAGTAGGTGCAATTTTTGGATAATGTCCTTTAAACTTCAATAGCATATAATTCTCCCTAATCATATATTGTAATGATAAATTATAACTAGTGATATAAAAAAATTCAAGATATGTAGTTTAAAAAGTTTTGTATTTAAAAGAGTGGGTAAAAAAGTCAAGATTAGACCTTGACTTTTTTATTTTTTATAAGTGGTAATATTTTTTGTTTTGACCTGAAATAATAAATCTTAATGCATTAAGTCTAATAAATCCTTCTGCATCTTTTTGATTATATACTTCATCTTCTTCAAAAGTAGAGTGTGCTTCAGAGAATAGAGATTTTTCAGATTCTCTTCCAACAACAATAACATTTCCTTTGTAAAGTTTTAACTTAACAGTTCCCTCTACATTTTCTTGTGTTTTGTCAATTGCTGCTTGCATCATTTCTCTCTCAGGAGAGAACCAGTAACCTTGGTAGATTAACTTAGCATATTTAGGCATTAACTCATCTTTTAAGTGAGAAGCTTCTCTATCTAAAGTTATTGATTCAATTGCTCTATGAGCTTTTAGCATGATAGTTCCACCTGGAGTTTCATAACAACCTCTTGCTTTCATACCAACATATCTATTTTCAACAATATCAATTCTTCCAATACCATGTTTATTTCCATAGTTATTTAAAGTCTCTAAGATAGTTGCTGGTGACATTTCTTTACCATTGATTGCAATAGGGTCACCATTTTTATATGAGATTGTGATATATTCTGCTTCATCAGGAGCTTCTTCTGGTGAATTTGTCCATAACCACATATCTTCACTTGGTTCTGCATTTGGGTCTTCTAAAGATAAACCTTCATAAGAAATATGTAAAAGGTTTGCATCCATAGAGTATGGTGAAATTATAGGATTTCCTTCTGCATCAATATGTTTTTTATCAATTTCAATTCCATTTTGTTTTGCATAAGCTAATAATTTTTCTCTTGAATTTAAATCCCATTCTCTCCAAGGAGCAATAACAGTAATATCTGGGTTTAATCCTAAGTAACCAAGTTCAAATCTTACTTGGTCATTTCCTTTACCTGTTGCACCATGAGATACTGCATCTGCACCCATTTTTTCTGCAATTTCAATTTGCTTTTTAGCAATAAGAGGTCTAGCAATAGAAGTACCTAATAAATATTCACCTTCATAAATTGCATTTGCTCTAAACATTGGGAATACATAATCTTTAACAAACTCTTCTTTAATATCTAAAATAAAAATATTCTCTGGTTTAATTCCACAAGCAAGTGCTTTTTCTCTTGCTGGCTCAACTTCTTCACCTTGACCTAAATCAGCTGTAAAAGTTATAACTTCTGCGTTATACTCATCTTGTAGCCATTTTAATATAGTAGAAGTATCTAACCCACCACTGTAAGCTAATACTACTTTTTTAACATCTTTTTTGTTCATAATATATCCTATGAAATGGTTATTTTAAAGAATATATTTTAACAAAAGAAAGCTATAAAATAGTTTATATAACTTTCTTTTTTTTGTTATGTTATTTATTGTCTAAGCAGTATCTTTTCCAATAAATTCTTTTTCATTTGCTTCTGAAACAATAAATTTAGCGATTTTATCTGTTTGTTGTGCTACAGTTTTAGTTTCATTAGCAATTGAAGCGTTTTGTTGTGTTTGTTGGTCAAGACTATTGATTGCATCATTAATCTGAACAATTCCAGCTTCTTGTTCCTTTGAAGCAGATTCCACATTTGAAATAAGTTCAATTGTTTTAGTAATATTTTCATTAAGATAGTTATATCCTAAAATCATTTTATCTGAAATCACTTTTCCATTATTTGCTTTGTCTGTAGCTTTTTCAACTAAGTTTTTAATCTCTTTAGCTGCTTCAGCAGATCTAGATGCAAGATTTCTAACTTCTTGTGCAACAACTGCAAATCCTCTTCCTGCTTCACCAGCAGTAGCTGCTTCAACTGCTGCATTTAGTGAAAGAATATTTGTTTGGAATGCTATTTGGTCAATTACAGTAATTGCTTCATTTATAGCATTAACTTCATCATCAATTTCATTCATCGCAGTTGTCGTTTGTTGCGCTAAATCTTTTCCTTCATTTGCCGAGACAGTAACTTGATTTGCAAATTCAGTCATTTTTATAACATTTTGCGTGTTTAATGAAATATTTGAGGTAATCTCTTCTAAAGCAGCAGCTGTTTCTTCTAATGATGCAGCAGCTTCATTTGAATTAGTATTTAAGCTATCAACATTTGCTAAAAGAACAGTTGAACTCTTTTCTAGTGTAAGTCCATTTTTTTTGTTATCTAATAACATTTTATTAATAACATCTGCTAAATTATTAAGTCCAATTGCTGTTTCACCTAAATTATCATCCTCTGTTATTTTGTATGTAAAGTCAAGGTTTTGATAAGAGATTAAAGCTTTTGTAATATTGTTTAAATCATTATCTACTTTAGAAGATACAATTTTAAACAGTTCATTGATTCCATTTTTAAGTTCTTCAATAGCTGTATTTTTTGTACTTTCTTTTATAGTTTGATTCATATTACCTTCTTTTGCTACATCTATAGCATCTTTTACAGAAGTAATTACTCTTTTTGAATCAGTAATATCTTGAGCAAATTTAACTACTCTTATTACTACCCCTTTACTATTCTTTACAGGAGTATAAGAAGCTTGAATCCAGATTGAACTACCATCTTTTTTGAATCTTTCAAATTCATTAATATTTGATTTACCACTAGCTAAATCTTTCCAAAATTGTGAGTATTCAGCAGAATTTGCATAATTTTTATCACAAAACATTCTGTGGTGTTTCCCTTCAATTTCATTTAAAGAGTACCCTAGAGCATTTAAAAAATTATTATTTGCATGAATAATTGTACCATCAGGTTTAAAAGATATAATTGCATAGTTTTCTTCCATTGCAAGTAATCTCCCTGATTCTTCCTGTGTTTTTCCTAAATTAAACATAATAAGTACCTCCCTTTAAGTACTTGAAATATGTGATATTCAAATTTTATTTACTTATATTTCAATTGTTAAAAAAATTATAATAGAAGATAGTGTCTAGAAAGTATCATTTTTTTTTACTTTTATATTTTTTTAAAATTTATTTTCATTTGTAAAAAAGTGTTTTTAAATAGTTTTAGATATAATTTATACTATGAGAATAGATAAATATTTAAATGCAGTTAATATAACAAAAAGAAGAGCAGTTGCTGAAGATATGCTTGAGCACAAAGTTGTCTTTATAAATGGACAGGTTGTTAAGAAAGCAAAAGAGGTAAAAGTTGGAGATACAATTGAAATAAAATATCTTGAAAGAACTGATAAATTTGAAGTTCTTCAAATACCAACTACAAAATCCACTCCAAAATCAAAAATGGATGAATATGTAAAAAGAGTGCAAGGATAAGAGTATGTTTAATATGGCAAAATTAAAATTTGATGATATTTTTGAAAATAAATTACCCGAAGAAGAAGTTAGAGAATATTTAATTGAATTATATAAAAGAGGGGAAACTGCTGCTGAAATTGCAGGCGCTGCAAGTGCTATGAGGGACCATTTAATTCCATTACCTGTACATTATAGTTTAAAAGAAAAAATAATTGATAATTGCGGGACAGGTGGGGATAAATCAAATTCATTCAATATCTCAACTACTGTTTCAATTCTTTTGTCTGCATGCGGGTGTTATGTTGCAAAACATGGAAATAGAAGTATTACAAGTAAAAGTGGTAGTGCAGATATGTTAGAAGCGCTTGGATTAAATTTAAATCATTCTTTAGAAAATACAGCAAAGATGTTAGAAGACACTGGTTTTTGCTTTATGTTTGCACAAAATCATCATCCTGCAATGAAATATGTTATGCCAATTAGAAGATCAATTCCACACAGAACAATATTTAATATTTTAGGACCTTTAGCTAATCCTGCTACTGTATCAAAACAATTGATAGGGGTATTTAGTGATTCTTATATTAATAAAATGATTACGGCACTTACTTTATTAGATACAAATAGAGCGATGGTTGTAAGTTCAAAAGATGGGATGGATGAAATATCTATAAGTGATATAACTTATGCAACTAGTTTAATCAATCAAAGAACTAGTGACTTTATTATAGACCCACAAGAATATGGAATAAAGTTATCTCCTAAAGAAGCAATCTTAGGTGGAGATGCAGTTGATAATGCAAAGATTACAAAAGCAATATTATCTAATGAAGAAGAGGGTGCAAAACTTGATATCGTCTTATTAAATGCAGCAGCAGCACTAGAAGTAGATGGAAAAGCAAGAGATATAAAAGAAGGTATAGAGATTGCAAAAGAGACTATTCAAAGTGGTAAAGCAAAAACTAAATTAGACCAAATCATTGATGCCTCTTTAAAATTAAACTAGGTAAGAGTATTGATTTTAGCTTTAAATGAAATTGATAAAATAGTAAAAAAAGTCTCTTTATCAACAAAGTCTAAACAAGACAATTGTGTTGTTATTTTAAGAGGTGATTTAGCAAGTGGTAAAACTACTTTTGTAAAACATTTTGTAAAGAGTTTAGGTTTGGATGATGTTGTTAACTCTCCAACATTTTCTTTACAATCAATATATTCAGAAAAAGTTTTTCATTATGATGTTTATAATAAAAGTTTAGAAGAGTTTATCTCTTTAGGTTTATTAGAAGAGTTTGAAAAAGAGGGCATTCACTTTGTTGAGTGGGGGGATGAACGTTTAGAAGAACTATTAAAATCATATGGCTTTGAAGTACTAGTGTTAAATATAAAAAAAGAAGATGATAAAAGGCAATATATTATAAATGAGTAAATTAAGAATTGAAGATATTAAAAAAAGTATCAAAAAAACACAAATATTACATGGAATCTCACTGGAAGTAAATGCAGGAGAAATCGTAGGTTTATTAGGGCCAAATGGTGCAGGTAAAACAACTACTTTTTATACTGTTTGTGGATTAGTTGCTCCAACTAGTGGAAAAGTATTTTTTGATGAAGAAGAGATTACAAAACTTCCTTTACATAAAAGAGCATTAAAAGGAATAGGGTATTTACCTCAAGAGTCATCTATTTTTAAAGATTTGAGTGTTGAAGAAAATCTTTTACTAGCTGCAGAAATTATCACTAAAGATAAAGAAGAACAAAGAAAAAGAGTAGAAGATTTACTAGAAGTATTTAATATTGAGCCAATTAGACAAAGAAAAGGAATCTCTTTATCTGGTGGAGAAAGAAGAAGAACTGAAATTGCAAGAGCTTTAGTATCAAAACCAAAGTTTTTACTTCTTGATGAACCTTTTGCGGGTGTTGATCCAATTGCTGTTAAAGATATCCAAGAGATTATAAACGAACTTACTAGATTTGGTATTGGTATTTTAATTACAGACCACAATGTAAGAGAAACTTTACAGATTTGTCATAGAGCTTATGTTATGAAAAATGGTTCATTATTAGCTTCAGGAAAAGCAGATGATATAAAAAGTGATGGTAGTGTAAGAGAACACTATTTAGGAGAGAGTTTTAGTTTTTAAAAAACTACAACTCTATTTTTACCTTCTTTTTTAGCTTTGTATAAAGCATCATCTGCTTTTTTTAAAGTAGATACTTCATCATCATCTTCTTTGAATCTTGTAACACCAAAGCTTGCTGTTATTTGTCTTGGTACATCATCTTTTTTATAGTTTTCTATTGCTTTTCTAATCTTCTCAGCAACTTTCTTTGCACCATTTTCATCTGTTTGAGGTAGTAATACTAAAAACTCTTCTCCTCCCCATCTTGCAACGCAATCATGTTCTCTGATACTTTCAAGTAAAACTTTTGCAATTACTCTTAGTATTTCATCCCCTACATTATGACCAAAATCATCATTAATATTTTTAAAGTCATCAATGTCAAAAATAATCAAAGACAAGTTGTTTTTATATCTTTTTTCTCTTTTTATCTCTTTTTTGAAAATTTCATTAAATTTTTGTCTATTGAAAAGACCTGTTAATTGGTCATGATTTGCTTGATATTCTAAAAGGTTAGATTTCTCTTTTAATTCTGTAATATCAGTAAAAGAGATAACATAGTGTTCTCCTTTTTGCTCATAATCATCTATATTAATAGTAAATACTCTATCTTCACCATTTTTATTTTCTATTTTTACAGTTCTATCTATTTCGCTTAGTTTAGAAAGTTTACTTATCCAATTTTTACTATCTTCAAAGATGTTTTTATTTAAAAGAGTGCTATCTTGTTTTAGTACATCAAGTATAGAGTTATATTTTTCTAAAAACTCTTCTAAACTTTTAACTTCAAAGTATTCAAAGAATCTTTTATTAGCATCAATTGGATTTTCTAAGTCAGTTAAAATTACCATATTATCTTGCGCATCAAGAATAGATTTAGTTTGATTTACTGCTTCTTCAACCTTATTTGCTAGTGTTAAATTAACATGTTCAAGTTTTTTTCTTAAGAAGATTGGTTCTACTGCTTTTATCATACTTTCAATTAGATGATACAAATCAATTGGCTTCATAGCATAAGCACTAACTTTTACATCAATGGCTTTTTTAAGAAAGTCTGGGTCACTGTGGGCACTAGTTATTACAATTGGAATCTCATCATCAGTTTTTCTAATTTCAGAGCACATTTCAAGACCACCCATTTTAGGCATGTTAATATCTGTTAAAATTAAATTAATCTCTTTATTCTCTTGAAATTTTTCTAAACCCTCTTTACCATTTTTTGCTGTTACTACACTATTTACTATTGTACTAATTGTCTTACTTGTAAACTCTCTTACATCATCTTCATCTTCAACGTATAAAACATTAATATCTTTTAATATGTCTTTATTCATAAATAGTGCCTTTAACTTTAATAAACTTTATATTATCATGTTACATTATATCAGAATTTACTTATCAAAAATTTTAAGGGCATTCTTTAAATCTTCTTGGGTATCTATACCAAATGATTTTGATTGAACTTCTACCATTGCTATTTTATGACCATTGTCTATTGCTCTTAATTGTTCTAATTTTTCTATATTTTCTAAAGTAGAAGAGTTTAGACTACAAAATGAATTTAATGATTTTTTGGTAAATCCATAAATACCTAAGTGTCCATAATATTGAGAATTTTCATAATGATCTCTATGATATGGTACTTTTGCTCTTGAAAAATAAATGGCATTTTTATGCTCATCTAAAACAACTTTTACATGATTTGGGTCATCTGCTAATTCAGAAGATATTTTCTTATAGCATGATGTTATCATTACATCTTCATTTTCTTCTTTTACTTTTTCTACTCTATTTATAACAGCTTTTATAACATCCTCTTCAATAAATGGTTCATCAGCTTGTACATTAACAATAACTTCATCTTCTTTTAAATTCAGTTTGTTAACTGCTTCATTTATTCTGTCTGTTCCACTTTGATGTTCACTTGATGTCATAACTGCATCAAAACCGTGTTCTTTTGCTAAATCAATAACTTCTTGTGAATCTGTTGCTATTACTACTTTATCTAAAGAACTAACTTGTTTTGCTGTTCTTATAACCATTGGTAAACCTAATATATCAACTAATATTTTATTTTCAAATCTACTTGAATTAAGTCTTGCTGGTATTATAATCATTTAATTAAATCCTCTTCTATAGGTATTGAAATTTTTATTATTGTGTTTTTGTTTTCACTTGTAGCTGTAATTATACCATCTAAATGTAGGTTTATTATCATTTTACAAATGTATAATCCTAAGCCAACTCCATTCTTTTCTTCTTTGGTTGAAAAATATGGTTCAAAAATCTTATTTAGTATTGAATCGTCTATTCCACCTGCATTATCACAAATATTAAAATATAACTTTCCATTTTCAAAACTTTGAATTATATCAATTTTTCTATTACTAATATTGTTTTTATCAAAGTTTTCTATGGAGTTTTTTATTATATTTAAAAATACTGTTTTTAAATCCTCTTCATATGATAAAAAAGATAAATTCTTTTCTATTTGAATACTTAACTCTAAAGAAGAGTTATCTAATTCTTTCGTGTATGAGTCTTTTATATTATCAAAAAAGTTTTGAAGATTAATCTCTTTTTTCTTAACACTTGGTTTTAAAAACTCTGAAAAACGTTCGATTGTATTTGATAGATTGTTTGCTTCTTCTTTTATATTATCCAATACATCTAAAGTATCATCTATAGAAGGTTCATTTCCTATAGAGTATTCAAGTTCAAGTTTTTGGGCTTGTATAGAAATAAAGTTTAAAGGTTGTCTCCATTCATGGGATAATCTTTGTAAAGTTTCATTCATAATTGAAAGTTTTGATTGCTCTTGAAGAAGTTTATTTTTTATATCAATTTCTTTTTTTGAAGTTTCAACTTGCTTACTTAATATGCTAAGTTCATCTTTAGATGTAACATCACTTGTAATATCAAATAAAAGATATGTATAGCCAGTAATATCTCCATATTTATTGAAAATAGCCTTTGCTTTCATATTTAACCAAATAGCTTCATTTAAACTATTTTTACCTTTTATCTTTCCACTATACTCTTGAAAAGTAAGTAAAGATTTATTGATATTTTTAAAAACTATAGGGTCAATATCTTCATGTATTATTTTGCTATAGTGTTCTCCAATTAAAGATTTTTTGTCAAAAGAAAAAAACTCTAAAAAAGCTTTACTAATCTTTGTTATATGTCCATGAAGATCTGTATGCATAGAAAGTACAAAATCATCAATAATTTGTTCATCTGAGATATTACTAGTAATATCTTTTGTATTTATAACAAAAAGATTTCTATTTAGCATTGAAGAGATAGTTACTTTTAAAAATATCTTTTGATTATCTTTTCTTAAACAAGCAATATCTATTTCAGCTTTATATTTATTCTCTTCAAAATCTTTTTTTAAAAGCTTTAAAAAAGGCTTTTTATACTCTTCTTCCATTAGGTCAATGAAAGGTTTATTTTTAAGTTCATTCTTATCAAATCCTAGCATAGGAACAAAAGCATTATTTAAATATACAAGATTTGTATCATAATCTATGATTCCAATACCGTCCCAAGAGTTGTTTATTATTTCTTGCAGCTCTTGATTATTTCTTTGTAATTTTTCTATTTCATTCATTGTTAGTAAATAAACCTTATTTTCAGTTCTTTTTATTATAATATAATATCTTTAAACAAGAGTACTTTATTTAAAAAATATAATTTTGAGAGAAACATTTTATGAAAAAAACAATTACAGTTATTGATACATTTGGATTTTTATTTAGAGCTTATTATGCACTACCACCTTTAAAATCTAAAAATGGTTTTCCTACAGGACTTTTAACAGGATTTATGAATTTTATTTCAAACATAGGAAGAGATTTTCAAACTGATTATCTAGTATTTGCACTTGATTCAAAGGGTGATACTTTTAGAAAAGAAATTTATAATGAATATAAATCACATAGACCTGATGTACCAGAGGATTTATTAAAACAATTACCAGTTGCAATTGATTGGATTGAGAAAATGGGATTCCAAATTGCTATGGAAGATGGATATGAAGCCGATGATGTAATAGCTTCAATTGCAAAAGATGCAAAAGAGAAGAATCTTGAAGTTAGAGTTGTTTCTCATGATAAGGATTTATACCAATTAATAGGTGATAGTGTTTATTTATTTGACCCTATCAAAAAATCAGTAGTAGATGAGCAAAAGTGTTTTGATAAATATGGGGTAACACCAGCGCAATTTACAGATTATCAATCTCTTTTAGGGGATAGTGCTGATAATGTTCCTGGAGTAAAGGGAGTAGGTGCTAAAACAGCAGAAGCCTTAATTAAACAGTTTGATAATCTAGATAATATCTATGCAAATCTTGATAATATTGAAAAAACAAGATGGAAAAACTTACTTACAGAAGGTAAAGACTTAGCATATGTTTCTAAGAAGCTTGTAACACTTTATACAGAGTGTCATTCAATTGAAGATATTGAAAAATATGTTTTACCTCAAGAAAACCCTGTTTTAAAAATTGCAGATACTTTAATGGAATATGATTTAAATAGAATTATCTCAAAAGTTGAAAAAGATGGATTAAGTTATAAAACATCGATTCCTAAAGGGTATGAAGAAAAGCCTGTTGAAGTAAAAAAAGAATTAAAAACAGAGTATATTTTATTAGATGATGAAAAAAAGCTTTTAGAAGTTGTTTCCTCAATCCCTGAAATAGCTATTGTTGCTTTTGATACAGAAACAACAGATTTAGATGTTAGAAATGCTTCTTTAGTAGGTTTCTCTTTCTCCTATGAAGAAGGGATAGGTTATTATGTCCCAATTGGGCACTACTATTTAGGTGTACCAAATCAAATATCAAAAGAAGTTGCAAAACAAGCAATAGAAATTTTAAATAAAAGAAAACTTGTACTACAAAACTTTAAATATGATTTTGCAATTGTAAAAAATCAATTAGGAATAGAGTTAAATCTTTTTGCTGATACAATGATTTTAGCTTGGCTATTAGATACAAGTTCAAAAATTGGGCTTGATGCACTAGCTTTAAAATATTATGACCATGAAATGATTAGTTTTAAAGATGTAGTAAAAAAAGGTGAAAATTTTTCAAATGTAGATATAAATGAAGCTTGTAAATATGCTGCTGAAGATGCTGTGTTTACTAGAAATATTTACTTTAAACTTACTGATGAATTAAAAGAAAAAGGTTCAGAAAATCTTATTACTTTAGCCCATGAAGTTGAGTTTGAGTTTATATACATACTTGCAAATATGGAAAATAATGGAATAAAACTAGATATTAAAAAGTTAGAAGAATTAAAAGAAAAAAATAATAAACATATACAAGAACTAAAAATAAATATTTATGAGAAAGCAGGTGTTGAGTTTAATATCAATTCTCCAAAACAGCTTGGAGAAGTATTATTTGATACTTTAAAACTTCCTCCTTCTAAAAAAACAAAAAGTGGATACAGTACAAATGAGTTTGTATTACAAAAATTATATGATGAACACGAGGTAGTACCTTTAATTTTAGAGTATAGAGAGAGTTTTAAATTACAATCAACTTATATTGAACCTTTATTAGAATTGGCTCTTAAAAATGACAAAAATAGAATACATACATCATTTTTACAAACAGGAACAGCAACAGGAAGACTTAGTTCAAAAAGTCCAAACCTACAAAATATACCAGTTAGAACACCTGCAGGTTCTTTAATTAGAGGTGTTTTTATTCCTGAAGATGGTTATAAATTAGTTGGTATTGACTATTCTCAAATTGAGTTAAGGCTACTTGCACATTTTAGTGAAGATAAAGCTTTAGTGGATGCTTTTAACAATAATTTAGATATCCATCATCAAACAGCGGTAAAAATCTTTGGAGAAGAAGAAGCAAAAGAGAAAAGGTCAATTGCAAAATCAATTAACTTTGGATTACTTTATGGAATGGGAAGTAGAAAACTTGCTGATACTTTAGGTATATCAACAAAAGAAGCTAAGCAATATATTGAATCATATTTTAAAGCCTTTGTTAGTGTAAAAGATTACTTTAAATCTGTTGAAGATGGGGCTTTAGAAAATGGCTATGTTGAAACATTATTAAAAAGAAGAAGACTTTTTGACTTTGATTCTGCAAATGCAATGATGAAAGCTGCATACTTAAGAGAATCGGTTAACACGCTTTTTCAAGGAAGTGCTGCTGATTTAATTAAACTTGCAATGATTAAAATTTTTAATGAATTTAAAGATAATGAAGATATAAGAATGCTACTTCAAATCCATGATGAACTTATCTTTGAAATCAAAGAAGAAGAAGTAGATAAAATAACTAATAAATTAGTAGAAATAATGGAGAATATTTATTCTTTAAAAATACCTCTAAAAGTCTCAAAATCAATTGGTAATACATGGCAAGAATTGAAATAGTATTTAAATAGTGTATTATAAATTTATTTTTAAATAATTTTTCTTTGACAATTTGAATTATTTTAGATAAAATGCTAAAAATTATTAAGTAAAGAGTGATGTTATGCTTAAAACTTTAAAGAATATAAGAAAATTATACAATGCAAAATTACTTGTTATAAGTAATGACAATGAAGTGAAAAATAGTATTGAAGTTGAGTTCGATGAATATTTTAGAGAATTAGTATTAGTTAAAAGTTCTCATGAAGCAATAGAGTTATTAAAAAATCAGAACTTTGATATGGCAATTATTGATACAAATGTTGAATCAAAAGATTTTGATGAAGCATGCTCAGGTATTACTAAAGTAGCGCCAACTCTTCCTAAAATAGTTATTTCAGATAGAGGAAGTAATGAAGATATTGTAGTAGCAATTAATAATAGTGCTTATACTTTTTTAACAAAACCTTTAAGACCTGAAGATATTAAGTTATCTGTTATCATGTGTTTGAACCAAACAAAAAGAGGTGATAAAGTAGAGTTTAACAATGGAATTTACTTTGATGAATATAGAGACCAATTCTTTAAATCTGGTGGAAGTTTAGTTGACTTTACAAGATTAGAAAAAGGATTTATGAAACTTCTTATTTCTAAAAGAGGTGAAGTTGTTGATTACGATACAATTAAAGATGTTGTTTGGAAAGGCAAAAATATGTCTATTTATACAATGAGAAATATTGTTAATAAAATTAGACAAAAAACTTATTATGAGATTGTTAGAAATCATTCTAATAAGGGTTATACACTAGAATTTAAAGAATAATATTTTGCTGAAGTAACATATGGAAGAAAAAATATTATCTAAAAGTGAATTAGTTCAATTATTTGAAGACGAAGTTATTATTGATACAAATAAGGCTTGGTTGATGGATGGTAAAGAGGTTGAAATAATTGCTTTACATGATGTTGAACCAAAATATTTACAAGATGTAACTAATGCTAAATTTTATAAAATAATACCGAAAGAAGAGGGGAGAAGATACTAATGTCACATTGTCCATACTGTGGTAAAAAGATTGCTATGAGTAAAGCTTTTTGTTCAAGAAGCTGTAAAGAGAACTATTTTCAATTAATTGCAATACAGGTACCAAAACCATTTTTAAAAAGAATTTTTGTTTTTTGTACTCCAGAACAAAGAGAAGTGGAAATTGAAAACTTTGGAAATAGACATGGCTGGAGAATTGATCTATTGCAAAAGAAAATTGAAGAACTGGCAATAGAATATGGATACATCGAGTCAAATTAGTCAGTTCACTGACACAATTTTAAATCAATCTACACTATTATATTTAGAACCAAATGAAGAAATAAGAAAAGATACTTTATCAACCCTTGAAAAAGTTTTTAAAAAAGTTTTAGTTGGCTGTGATGGTAAAGAGGGACTAGAACTTTTTCATAATAATAAATCAGATATTGATCTGATTTTAACTGATATTGAAATGCCTAATCTTGATGGAATTGAATTTATTTCACAAGTTAGAGAAGAAGACAATGACATACCAGTTCTTGTTGTTACTATTTTTAATGATATTAATCAACTAATAAATACAATTAAACTAAAGATAACAGACTACATAGTAAAGCCTATTCAACTTAATACAACACTAAAAATCATGCATAAAATCTTAGAGGATTTAGCAAATAAAAAAGTTGTAGAAAAACAAAGAAATGAACTGGTTATCTATAAAGATATTTTAGATAGAGAAAACTTAGTAAGTGAAACAGACTTAGATGGGGTTATAACTTATGCAAATGATATTTTCTGTGAAGTTTCTGGTTATACAAAAGAAGAACTTATTGGAAAGCCACACAATATAGTTAGACACCCTGATGTCTCAAGAGGTGTTTATAAAAATCTTTGGGAAACTATTCAAAATAAACAAACTTGGAAAGGGAAGTTAAAAAACTTAGCAAAAGATGGAAGTGTTTATTATGTACAAGCAACTATTTTTCCTGTTTTAGACAATGAAGGAAATATTGAAAAATACGTTGGAAGTAGATTTTTAATAACTGAACAAGAAGAAGAGAAGCATAAATTAAAAAAATATATTATGCATCAAAAGTCTCAAAAAGTAAAACATGAAAAACAACTTCAAGAAGAGTTTAATGATGCAGTTCTTGCAGCAAAAATGGAAACTGATGAAAAAATGGCCAAATTTATTCAAGGTCTTAATGATCAGATAAAGTCTCTTAGGGAAAAACATAGCGATGATAAGGGAAGAATTCTTTCATTAGAGCGAAAATATAAAGAGTCTAATGACAAGCTAGATAAGATGCAAAAGGCATATCAAGAAAAAGTAGAAAAACTTCATAAAACTGCTGTTGTATCACTAGAAAAATATAATAGTTTTAAAAAGAAAAATGCTTTAATAACAGAAAAAATAGAAAAGTCTCAAGAAGCAATTAAAACTTTACAAGGTTATATTGATGAGTATAGAAAGAAAATTGCTGACTTAGAAGATTTACTTGAAGCTTACGAGAAACAGTTTGGAAAGATTACCGTTAGGTAGTCTTTCTCTTTTTGTCTATAACAAGAAGAACACTTAAACTTAGAACTGCAAAAATACTAGATATTAACATTCCCATTGTTAACCAATCACTATAGATAAATCCTAACTGAACATCAGGTTGTCTAAATAGTTCTGCAATAATTCTTGCAATAGAGTATAAAACTCCATACATAATTGCTAATTGTCCATCAAAGCTCTTTTTGTTTCTAAAGTAATAAAGAATAGCAAATATTAATAGTCCTTCTAAAACTGCTTCATAAAGCTGCGAGGGATGTCTTAAAACACCATTTACACTAATAGCCCAGGGAACATCCGTAATTCTTCCTACTAGCTCTTGATTAAAGAAGTTACCAATTCTACCAAATACATATCCTGCACTAATACCAAGCACTGCAATATCTGCTAAGAACCAAAAAGATACTTTCTTCTTTTTACAAAATAGTATTGAAGCAATTAAGAAGCCAATAAATGCTCCATGATAACTCATTCCTGAAATTCCTGTGAATTCACCATTTATAAAAGGATTAAATATTTGCCACGGATGAGTTAAATAATACGTAGTATTAGGGTCATAAAAAATTATATAACCAAGTCTTGCACCTAAAATAACACCTAATTCTACCCACCAGATATAAGAATCAAAAAGGTCTGAAGAAATAGGTAAATTATCTTTTCTTATTAGCCATTTTGCTACAAATATTGCAGAAAGTAAGGCTAGGGCGTACATAATCCCATACCAATGAACGTTAATAGAGCCTATACTTATTGCAATAGGATCAAAATGAGAATATATATTTTGCCAAAATTCCATTAGTCTATAGCTTCTGCAATTAATTCAATTGGGTTTTTAAACTCTACATCAACATCAGCTAAATGCAATGAGTTTGTAATTTGCATTCTACAGGCAGAACATTCAGCACTAACAATTTGAGCTTTTGTATCTTTAATCATTGCAGCTTTTGGTAGTCCTGCAGCTTTTGCAAAGTCATATTTCTCTGTTTGCATAGTAACGCCACCAAATCCACAACATCTATTTGAATCACTCATCTCTTGTAGGTTGTAGTTTTGTTTTAAAAGATTTCTTGGTTCTTGCCATACACCTTGCATTTTTTTAGCATGACATGGGTCGTGGTAAGTTACAAGTTCATTCATCTTTTTATCAGACTTAGCTAAAATCTCTTTTAATTGAGTATTGTTTTCAAGCCATTTCGTAGCCATATATACTTTTTTAGAGATTTTAGCTGCTCTTTCTTTCCATTGGGGTTGATCATGCAAATAATGTTCCCAATCTTGGTTTATCATAGCAGAACATGTTGCTTCTGGAATAATAATTGCATCTACATCATCAATCCAAGTTTCAAAGTACTCAATATTATGTTTTATTAAAAAATCAACAGTATCAAAGGCCCCTGTAAAATATGCAGGTGCACCACAACATAGTTGTTTTTTAGGTATAAAAATATCAAGTTCAAGTTTTTTAAGAATTTTTACTAAAGAATCACCAGTTTTAGTATATGTATAATTACTCATACAACCAATAAAAATAGCAACCTTATTTTTCTTTTCATTTACTACTTCTTTCTTTTTAGCAACAATATTTTCAGGGTATTTGTTTAAAAAAGATTTTGAGTCAGCATAAGGTAAAGCTCTATCTTTTTTTACAATTGGTAAAGAAAATCTAGGAAGTGCTGATTCTTTTTTGTCATTTATCTTTAAAGCACATGTTTGGAACATCCAACCAAGTTTTGATAAAAAGTCCATAGTTTTTCTATGTCTTAAAAGGAAGAAGAATAGTCTTTTATACCAAGCTATTCCATATTTTTGAGCAATATCGCTTCTTACTTGCTCAATAATCATATCAGTTGGTAAGTCATTTGGACAAACTTCAACACAGTTAGTACATAGAAAACATGACTCAAAAATATCTTTTGCATTTTTATCAAGTTCTAATTCATCTCTTTTATATGCACCTAATAAATCAATAAAACCTCTTGGTGATGTTGCTTCATCTTGGTTAATATTAAAAATAGTACATACAGGTTTACATTTACCACATTTCACACAATCGTCTGAAATAGCAGTATAATCAAATTTTTCCATAGCCACTTTTATAACCTTAGTTATTAGTTTAAAATTTATTATATTTATTAATTTGTGGGGATTATACTATAAAAAGTGTTAAGAGTTAGTGAATAATTTGAAGAATTTCTAAGACTAAATTGTCTTAGAAAATCTTCTTTTATTTTCAGGAATTTTATTTAAATATGCATCAAATGGCATACAAATGTTTCTAATAAGCATTGTTCCTGTTTGAGATACTTGAATTTTATCTTCTGTGATTTCTACAAGTTCAGCTTCAACAAATTCATTTAAAGCTTCAATTGCATCTTCAAAATATTCATTAAAGTCTATATTGAAGTTTTCCTCTACTCTTTTAATATTTAAAGAGAAGTTACTCATAAGTTCCATAATTACATATTGTCTTAAAATATCATCATCACTTAATTTGTAACCTTTGAAAATCGGTAAATCACCATTATCAATTGCTGCTTCATACTGTTTTAAGTCTTTGAAATTTTGTGCATAATAATCAACACCGTTTCCAATAGAAGTAACACCAATTCCTATTAAATCAGCACCACCTTTAGTTGTATAACCTTGGAAGTTTCTATGAAGCTCACCTTTTTCAATAGCTTTAAATAGTTCATCTTCAGGTTTTGCAAAGTGATCCATTCCAACCATTTTATAACCATTAGTAGTAAAAAACTCAATAGTATCTTTTAAAATCTCTAATTTTTCAGATGGTGGAGCAAAAGTTGATTCATCAAACTTTCTCATAGTTTTCATTAACCATGGAACATGAGCATAGTTAAATACAGCTAATCTATCAGGATTTAGTTGTATAACTTTTTCTATAGTTTCATGGAATGTTTTCTTGTTTTGATGAGGAAGTCCATAAATTAAATCGATATTTATAGATTTAATTCCTGCTTCTCTTGCAATATTCATCACATTTTGAGTAGTTTCATATGGTTGAATTCTATGAATAGTTTTTTGAACCTTTTCATTTAAATCTTGTACCCCAAATGAAAGTCTATTAAAACCACCAGCTTTAAGTACATCCATATGCTCTTTTGTAAAATATCTAGGATCAACTTCACAAGAAATCTCAGCATCAGCTCTAAAATTAGGGAAAACCTCTTTAATCATAGAGATTACTTCTTCTAATTGTTCAGGAGAGAAGTATGTTGGAGTTCCACCACCAAAGTGCATTTGCGTTACTTCTCTTGATGTATTTAAATGTTGTTTTAAAATATTTAGCTCTTTTTGTAAGTACTCTAAATATCTTACTTTTTTATCTTCTTTAGAAGTAAAAATTACATTACATCCACAAAAATAACAGGCAGACCTACAAAAAGGTAAATGTAAATATAAAGATAAACTTCTACTTGCATCTTGATTTTTGAAGTACTCTTTTAAATCATTTTGTGTGAAACTTTCTGAAAACTCTGGAGCCGTTGGATATGAAGTATATCTAGGTCCAGGTCTTGAATATTTTTCAAATTTTTTAAAATCAATCATTATTGTTCTTTTTTTCTTAAGTTGTGAAGCCAAACCATTACACCTTTTTGTGCGTGTAATCTATTTTCTGCTTCTTCAAAAACTAAACTATCTTGACCTTCAATAACATCTTCACTTACTTCATAACCTCTATATGCAGGTAAACAGTGTAAGAATTTTGCATTTGAAGCTCCAATATTCATCATAGCATCATCTACAATATATCCATCAAAATCTTTTAGTCTTTGTTCTTTTTCTTCTTCTTGTCCCATAGAAACCCAAGTGTCTGTAGTAATTACAGTTGCATCTTTACAAGCCTCTTTTGGGTCATTTCCTATAGAAATTTTTGCTCCTGATTCTTTTGCAAACTCTAAAGCATCATTTAAAATATTTTCATCTACTTCATAACCTTTTGGAGTAGCAATTCTAAGTTCAAATCCAAGTTTAGAAGCTAACATTAGCCAAGAATGAGCAAGATTATTTCCATCTCCAATATATGCAACAACTAGATTTTCATCAAGTCCTGCTTCTTGAATAGTCATATAATCAGCCATAAGTTGTACAGGGTGATACTCCGTTGTAAGTCCATTTATAACAGGTACTTTTGAGTATTTAGCAAACTCTTCAATTTTTGATTGTGCAAAAGTTCTAATCATAACCATATCAACCATACTAGAAACTACCCTAGAAGTATCGCTCATAGGCTCACCTCGTCCTAGTTGGATATCATTTGATGATAGAAATAATCCTACTCCACCTAGCTGATAAATACCAACTTCGAAACTAACTCTTGTTCTAGTACTTGATTTTTCAAAAATCATTCCTAGAGTATTTTTAGGCATATAATCTTTAAATACACCTTTCTTAGTCTCTTTTTTTATTTTGTGTGCTAATTGTAATATTTCTAAAATTTCTTCTTTTGTATAATCTTTTAATGTTAAAAAATGTCTCATCGGGTACCCCTTTATAATAAAAGCACAAATTATATATTAAGTGCCTTTACTTTAACTTATATTGTTTTATTTTTTCTTTGGCATTTGCTCTAAATATTTTTTGTATTTAATATCTTCAAGCTTTTCAATTTTTGCGTTAACCTCATCAAGCATCTCATTTTTGTATTCTGATACTTTCTTTCTAACTTCTTTTGATTTTATACCAATCATTTGAGCAGCTAAAATACCTGCATTTTTAGCTCCATTTACTGCAACTGTTGCAACAGGAACTCCCCCTGGCATTTGTACAATTGATAAAAGTGAGTCCATACCTTCTAAGTTAGAACCTTTAACAGGAACTCCAACAACAGGAAGTGCAGTCATAGATGCAACCATACCTGGCAAGTGTGCAGCTCCACCAGCTCCTGCAATAATAACTCTCAAACCTCTTTTTTCAGCTTTAGTAGCATATTTAACTAATCTTTCTGGTGTTCTGTGTGCTGAAACAATTGTTACTTCATAATCAATTCCAAACTTTTCACACATATCTGCTGCTGCACTCATAACTGGCAAGTCAGAGTCAGATCCCATAATAATTCCTACAAGTGGCTTGTTTACTGATTCGCTCATACTTCTTTACTCCCTTTGATTTTTAAAATATTTTTAGCTTTATTAGCTTTTTCTAAAGCTACATTAATATCATCATCTAATACTGTAATATGTCCCATTTTTCTAAATGGCTTAGTAAAAGATTTTCCATAGAAATGGAAAGATAGTTCAGGAATCTCTAAAGCATCATGAATTCCTTCAATAAATGGTTCACCTTCATAACCTTGTTCACCTAATAAGTTAACCATAACTGCAGGAGAAATAAGTTTTGTAGAACCTAATGGTAAGTTTGTAACTGCACGAATGATTTGCTCAAACTGTGATGTTGCACAGGCTTCAACTGTATAGTGTCCTGAATTATGAGGTCTAGGAGCAATTTCATTTACTTGAATCTCTCCAGATTTTGTTAAAAATAGTTCAACTCCAAAAATACCAACACCATCTAAAGCTTCAATTGATTTTTTACAAATTTCTAAAGATTTTTCTTCAATCTCTTTAGAAATTCTTGCTGGTGCCATTACAGAGTCACAAATATTTACTCTTTCATCAAAAAGCATTTCTACTACTGGATAACACTTCATTTCACCTTCAATGTTTCTAGCAACAAGAACGGCAAGCTCTTTGTCAATATCAACCATTTCTTCAATAAAAGATTCTCCTTGAAGTGCTTTAGTTTCAACATCTTCTAAAGATTTTAATACTTGAACACCTTGTCCATCATATCCACCAAGTTTAGCTTTTTGTACAACTGGGAATCCAAATGCACTTAAATCTTCTTTTGATTTTACATCTTTATATGCAGGTACTGGAATACCTCTTTTGTCTAAAAGTTTCTTTTGTTCATATTTATTTTGAATTAATTCCATTACATATGGAGAAGGATGAATATTATGACCACCATCGTATAACTTTTTTAAAATAGAAGTATCTACATGTTCTAATTCAAAAGTTGTAACATCATTTTCTTGAACTAATTGTTCTAGTTTTTCTTTATCATAGAATCCACCCATGATATGCTTGTCTGAAACTTGTGCTGCAGGACAATTAAATGTTGGGTCTAAAATAGTTACATGAAATCCCATTTTTTTAGCTTTTTGAGACATAATCTTACCTAATTGTCCACCACCAATAATTCCAAGCTTTAAACTAGAATAGTTAAAGTTTTTATCCATTAATCTTTTCTCCATTAGTTTTTCGTTTAATTAAATTAAACACTTTTTATAACTTTTTGTTTTCTTAAAAGGCAAATATTATATCTAAAAATTGCTTTTTATAAAATGAAAAAGATTTTGATTAGTTATTTATTTGTAAAACACCATTATACAGTTAATCTAGTGACTTTTTTGTGACTTTTTTAATTATTATTTTTTAAGTGCGAAAGCTTTAATATTTCTCTTGTGAAAGGTAAAAAAATGGTAAATAAAATATTAAAAAGAGATGGAAATTATGAAGATTTTCATTCCTATAAAATTAAAGATGCAATAAAAAAATCTTTTAAAAGTACACATATAACATTTGATTCTTCTGTTTATTTTAATGTTTTAGCTGTAATTGAGCAAAAACGAGTAGTTGCGGTTGAAGATATTCAAGATATTATAGAAAATGAACTATTTAAAGCAAGATATTTCGATGTAATGAAATCTTTTATGCTTTATAGACATTTGCATAAACTACAAAGAGAACAAGTTTTGGGTTTAGAAGAAGATACTACATATATAAATTCAACACAAACAATTGAAGAGTATATAAATGGAAGTGATTGGAGAATTAAAGCAAACTCAAACACTGGTTATTCTCATGCAGGACTTATAAACAACACAGCAGGTAAAGTTATAGCAAACTACTGGCTTGATAAAGTATACTCAAAAGAAGAAGGTTATGCCCATAGAAATGCTGATTATCATATCCATGATTTAGATTGTTTAAGTGGATATTGTGCTGGTTGGAGTTTAAGGGTACTTCTTGATGAAGGTTTTAATGGAGTAAGAGGAAGAGTAGAAAGCTCTGCTCCAAATCATTTTAGAGAAGCTTTAGGACAAATGGCAAACTTCTTAGGTATTTTACAAAGTGAATGGGCAGGAGCTCAAGCATTTTCATCTTTTGATACTTATTTAGCTCCTTATGTTTTTAAAGATAAATTATCATTTAAAGAAGTAAAGAAAAATATTAGAAGTTTCATTTATAATCTCAATGTTCCAGCACGTTGGGGACAAAGTCCTTTTACAAACATTACAATAGATTGGACAGTTCCTGAAGATTTAAAAGATCAAATACCAACTAAAAACCAACATCACCTTTTTGAAGGTATAGAAGATGAAGAGTTATTACAAAAAGCAAAAAATAAAGGCTTTGAGACTTTAACCCAAATGACTTATAAAGCTTTTCAAAAACAAATGGACATGATAAATAAAGCTTATTATGAGGTTATGACAGAAGGTGATAAAACAGGACAACCTTTTACTTTCCCAATTCCTACAGTAAATATCACAGAAGATTTTGATTGGCATGGAGAAAATACTGATTTACTATTTGAAAATACTGCAAAAATTGGAAGTTCATATTTTCAAAACTTTATTGGAAGTCAATATACTAAAGATGAACAAGGGAATTTAATACCAAATGATAAAGCCTATAAGCCAGGTCATGTACGTTCTATGTGTTGTAGATTACAATTAGACCTAAGAGAGCTTTTAAAAAGAGGTGGTGGTCTTTTTGGAAGTGCAGAGATGACAGGAAGTATTGGTGTAGTTACAATCAATATGGCAAGATTAGGGTATTTATATCAAGGAAACAAAGAAAAACTTCTTGAAAAACTTGAAGAACTAATGGATTTAGCAAAATCAACTTTAGAAAAGAAAAGAGTTTTTGTAAATGAGATGTATGAAAGAGGGCTTTTCCCTTATACTAAAAGATATCTTCCTAATTTTAATAATCATTTTTCAACAATAGGGGTAAATGGTATAAATGAGATGATACTAAACTTTTCTCAAGAAGAGATTGATATAGCACATAAAGAAGGAATTGTTTTTGCCCATGAAATTTTAGACTTTATGAGAGATAAAATGGTTCAATATCAAGAAGAGACAGGAAATTTATATAATTTAGAAGCAACACCTGCTGAAGGTACAACTTATAGATTTGCAAAAGAAGATAAGAAAAGATATAAAAATATTGTTCAAGCAGGATTTGATAAAAATATTTATTATACTAACTCTTCTCAACTTCCTGTTGATTATACTGAAGATGTTTTTGAAGCTTTAGATTTACAAGATGATTTACAAGGAAAATATACAGGTGGAACTGTTTTACACTTGTATATGAAAGAGAAACTTTCAAGCAGTGAAGCTTGTAGAAAGTTAGTTCAAAACGTTATATCAAATTATACTTTACCATATATTACTATTACTCCTGTTTTTTCTATTTGTCCTAAACATGGATACATAAATGGGGAGTATGAATATTGTCCAAAATGCGACCAAGAAATCTTAGAAGAGGAGTTAAAAAATGCAAAGCTTAGAGCTTAAAAAATTACAAGAAAAGCGTACAAAATGTATAGTATATACTAGGGTTATGGGTTATCATAGACCAGTAGAAAGTTTCAATATTGGTAAAAAAGGTGAGCATAAACAAAGGGTTAAGTTTCTTGAAAAAGATCATTTATAGTATTACACCTTTTACCACAATTGACTATAAAGACCATCTTTCGTGTGTTGTTTGGTTTATTCACTGTAATATGCAATGTCAGTATTGCTACAATTGCAATATTGTAAGTGCAAAAAGCGGACAATATATGTTAGAAGACTTATACAGTTTTTTGAAAAAAAGAGTAGGGCTTCTTGATGCTGTTGTGTTAAGTGGAGGAGAAGCTTCTATTCATAATTTACTACCTATTTGTAAAGAAATAAAAGAGTTTGGATTTAAAATAAAACTAGATACAAATGGTTCAAATCCAAAACTTTTAGAGACACTTTTAAAAAGAAATTTAATAGATTTTGTCTCTTTAGATTTTAAAAGTACAAAGGAAAAGTTTAACTATATTACAAAAAGTTCTTTGTATGATAGGTTTATTTCTTCATTAAAATTTCTTGTAAACTCTTCAATTGATTATGAAGTAAGAACAACTTTACATAGAGATTTATTAGATGAAAAAGATATAAACGAAATGCAAAATGTCTTAAGAGAAAATGGTTATAAAAAGACATTTTACATTCAAAACTTTCTTGAAGAAGAGAATTTTGCAAATTTAGAACAAAGTAATATAAGTTTTGATTCTTCTAAGTTAGATAAAAAATTAGATATCTGTTTTAGAAATTAAATAGCCTTGTCCAGAGATATTTAAAATAAGTTCCTTATTTGTCTTTTGTCTTAATCTTTTAACAAAAGTTCTAACTCTTTCATCAGAAACTTCATTTTCTTCCCAAAGTAGGCTTTTCATCATATCAATTGATACAAAATCTTTAGAATTTTTTATTAGTAAAGAGACAAACTCTTTTTCTCTTTTAGTTAATTTAATTAAAACATCATTTTCAAATAAGTTTTTACTATTTACATCAAAAGAAAAGTATCTATTTAAACAAATAACTCTTTGTTTATTTATTTTTTCTGCAATAGTAATTAAATACTGTAATAACTCTTCTGGATCAAAAGGTTTAATAAAATATTTATTAATACCTACATCAATTGCTTTTAAAAGCTTTTCCTTTTCAGAAAAGGCACTTAATACAATAATAGGTATATCTTCATTTATTTGTTTTATTTCCTTAGTCATATCCAAACCATCAAGGTTTGGCATCATGATGTCTGTAATAACAATATCTGGACTTAGTTTTTTAAACTTTTTTAATCCTTCATGACCATCTTTTGCAACTGTATATGAATAGAAGTATTCGGATATAGCACTTTTTAATAGCTTTGAAATATTTTCTTCATCTTCTACACATAAAATTTTTAAATCTTTTAATATATTTTCTTGCACTTATTTCTCCAAAGGAAGTTTAATAGTTATAATTATTCCATCGTAACAGTTTTCTAAACTTATTTTGCCATTTAGACTTTTTTCAATAATCATCTTTGACATAAAAAGTCCTAAACCTGTGCCATTGGATTGATGTTTTGTAGTGAAATATGGCTCAAACACTTTATCTAATGTCTTTTCTTCTATTCCACCTGCATTGTCTTTAAACTCGATAATTGCATAATCATTATCTGTAAAATTTTTAATAGAAATCTTTTTATTTATTTTTTTATCTTTAAATGCATCCGTTGAGTTTTGTAAAAGGTTTATCAAAATCTGAGAAAACTCATTTGATACTCCAAAAATATTTACTTTTTCTAAACTAGTCTTAATCTCAATACTATTTTTTTCTAGCATCTTTTTTGTTATTGACAAGGCTTCTTCAATAGATGATTTTAAACAGAACTCTTCTTTTTCTTTATTTGGATTAAAAAAGTTTGAAAAATCATCAATTGTTTTAGACATATTGTTTATTATTTCTAAAGACTCTTTATAATATTCGTCTATTTCTTTAGCATTCTCTTTTTTTACGGCTTTTTTTACATTAAATAGTGTTAAGGTAAGCTCTGTTAAGGGTTGTCTCCATTGATGGGCAATATTTGCTAGCATTTGTCCTAAACTTGCCATTCTTGATTGCCAAAAAAGAAGTTTCTGTTTCTCTTCATTTTTTTCTATCTCTTTTGCAACTCTTTGTTCTAAGGTCTGGTTTAATTCTAAAAGCTTTGCTGTTTGTTGTTTAACTTTCTCTTCTAAAGTCTTATTTAAAAGGTTTAACTCTTTATCTTTTTGTTCTAAATCTTTTTTTAGCTCTACTTCTTGTGTTACATCATATCTAATAGCAATAAACTCTTTGATATTTTCATTATCATCTAAAATAGGGGTAATTGTAGTATTAAGATAAACAGTTGAACCATCTTTACATAGGTTTTTAACTGTGGTTTTATAAGGTTTTTTAGAAAGAATAGTATTCCATAAAAGAGTAAAGTTTTCTTTTGGAACATCAGGATGTCTTACTATATTGTGATTACTTCCAAGAAGCTCATCTTTTGTAAAACCAGAGATTTTACAAAACTCTTCGTTTACAAAAGTTATAATTCCATTTATATCTGTTCTTGATACAATATTTGAATTTTCAATTGCTTCTTGGTAAGTCTGACTCATTGTATTAATTTTTATTTAAAAGCTCACAAGCCTCTTTTGCATGATAAGTGATGATTAAATCTGCTCCAGCTCTTTTAAAGCTAGTTAATGTTTCCATCATAACTCTTTCATAATCTACTAATCCAGCAGCTCCTGCATGTTTAAGCATTGCATACTCACCACTTACATTGTATGCACAAACAGGAAGGTTTGAGTTGTTTCTAATATCTCTTATTACGTCCATAAAAGAAAGTGCTGGTTTAACCATTAAAATATCAGCTCCTTGTTTTTCATCTTCTAAAGACTCATTAATAGCTTCTAATCTATTAGCTGGATTCATTTGATAAGTTCTTCTATCACCAAAAGAAGGAGTTGATTCTGCAACATCTCTAAAAGGTCCATAATAAGCACTTGCAAATTTTGTTGAGTAAGCCATTATTGGAAGGTCTTTATACCCATTTTCATCAAGAGCTATTCTTAGACACTCAATAATTCCATCCATCATACCAGAAGGAGCAATCATATCTGCACCAGCTTTTGCGTGAACAACTGCTTGTTGCGCAGAAATCTCTAGTGTTTTGTCATTATCTACAGTTCCAGTTTTTGGGTCTAAAATTCCACAATGTCCATGGTCAGTATATTCGCAAAAACAAAGATCTGTAACAATAAACATATCAGGGAATTTTGCTTTAATAGCTTTAATTGTTCTTGCAATGATACTTTCATCGCATAAACATTCACTACCAACAGAATCTTTTACATCAGGAATACCAAATAAAATAATTGAATTTAATCCAATAGTTCTAATATATTCACACTCTTTTAAAATTTCATCAATACTCATTTGAAATACACCTGGCATAGATGAAACTTCAGTTTTAATATTTTCACCTTCTCTTACAAATAACGGATATATGAAATCATTTGACGTAAGAGTAGTTTCTTGAACTAGATTTCTTAGAGTTTCATTAATTCTTAATCTTCTGAATCTTTTAAACATAATATTTACCTTTGTTAGCTATAATCTCGCTATTTTAACAGTTTAAGGTTTAAAAAGATATGAATATAGAAAAATCCAATATTGCTAACCTACCTACAAAATACGGAAAGTTTAAAATCAGAGCATATAAACTAGACAATCAAGAACATTTAGCGATTATGAGTGAAGATTTTGAAAATTTAGAATCTCCCTATGTAAGAATTCACTCAGAATGTTTAACTGGTGATACTCTTGGAAGTTTAAAGTGTGATTGTCAAAATCAACTTGATTTATCTCTTAAATTTATTTCAAAAGAGGGTGGTTTAGTAATTTATCACAGACAAGAAGGAAGAAATATAGGTTTACTAAATAAAGTAAATGCCTATGCTTTACAAGACCAAGGAAGAAATACTATAGAAGCAAACTTAGAACTTGGGTTTGGAGAAGATGATAGAGATTACTCTGTTGTTGATGAAATTTTTAAGGATTTAAATTTAAAGAAGATTAAACTTATTACAAATAATCCTAAAAAGCTTGCTTACGTTGAATCTTTAGGTATTGAAATAGTAGAAAGAATACCTGCTATTACAAAAACAAATGTTTATAATGAACATTATGTAAATACAAAAAAAGAAAAAATGGGGCACATGTTTTAATGCTTCAAACTATAGATTTAGAAAAACTAAAAATAGATAAAGAATTTTTACATAGATGTGATATTTTTATTTCTTTACTTCAAAAATGGGGTAAAGTGCATAATTTAAGTGGAAGACTAACAAAAGAAGATATTGAAGAAAATATCATTGATTCAATTACTCCTTTAGGTTTTATAGATGATTTTGAAAGTTTTGCAGATATAGGTACAGGAGCAGGTTACCCTGGTCTTATCTTAGCTATGGCAAGAGCAGATAAAAAGTGCTATTTAATAGAACCAAGACAAAAAAGAGTTGCTTTTCTAAATTTTGTAAAAAATAGTTTAGGTTTAAAAAATGTAGAAGTTCTATGTAAAAGAGTAGAAGAAGTAGAAAATTTGAAAGTAGATTTGGTAACTTCAAGAGCTGTTACTAATACAAAACTTCTTTTAGATATTACCTCTAATATTACTACTACTGATTCAAAATTTCTATTTTATAAGGGTTCTTTACTTGAAAGTGAAATTGAAGAAGCTAAACTAAATGATTGTATCATTAAAAATAGAAAAGATAGAAACTATTTATATTTAAAAGGTAATTTATGATTTTAAAGATTTTAGCTGCTGCTGCAGTACTTTTTTTGATTTATATTGTATTATTCAAAAAAAATAGAGAAAAAGAAGTAAGTAAAGACAGAAAACCAAAAGAAAAGATTGAAGATGTTATGGTGGAATGTCCAACTTGTAGTACGTATGTTTCAAAGAAAGAAGCTATTTTAAGTAATGGAAGATTTTATTGCTCAAAAGAGTGTTTAATAAATAAATAGGAGAGAAGATTGATTTTAATTGGTGATAATTTAGTTCCTTCAGAGAATTTAAGTTTTATAGATTCAATTGCTGATATTGAGTATACAATTGCTAATTCAACAGTTGTTTTTAACTATGATGAAAATCTTCTTTTATATTGTAGTAAAAATGATGTAGAGTTTGCAGTAGTAGTAGAGAACTTAACTCAAGCTATATATTGTAATGCTTTAAATTGTAAATATATTATTTGTGAGAAAAAGTTAGCAAAAACAGTTCAAAAGATAGCAGAAAACTATATCTTTGATTCAAAAGTCTTAGCAATAATTGAAGACTCTAACGAGATTGAAAAAGTTGCTTTAAATGAAATTGATGGAGTAATATACTCAAACTTATTGGAAAACAAATGAAAGAAATATTAGACTTTATAGTATTAGCTCTTTTTGTATTTTTTGTGTTTATGTTTATAAAAGGTTTTAATAAACAGCAGATAGAAAAACATAAAAATAAAATAGATCCTGATAAATCTAAAGTAGATAAAAAAACTCCTTAATTACTCCTTAAGTTTATTTTTGTAACCTATATGTGACAAAAATTTAAAGGAGTCTCATGAAAAAAATCGAATACGATACCGAATACGAAGCAGGGCAAGATAATCTCAAAGCTTTTGGGATGGATATGCACAACCCTGTCTTCTTTATTAGTGCATTGCTAATTCTGGCATTTGTTGTTGTAACAATTATTTTTCCAGCATCTTCAAAGGAAGTCCTTGGTGGAATGAAAACTTGGTCAATTAACAATTTTGACTGGTTATTTATGATGGGTGGTAATATTTTTGTATTATTCTGTATTGCATTAATATTTTCTCCATTGGGTAAAATACGATTAGGTGGTAAAGATATAAAACCAGAATACTCTAGATTATCATGGCTTGCAATGCTATTTGCAGCCGGTATGGGGATAGGACTGATGTTCTGGAGTGTTGCTGAGCCGGTAGCTTATTATACTGGCTGGTATAAGACACCACTTGGAGTAGAAGCAAATACTGAACAAGCTGCTGATTTAGCTATGGCTGCTACTATGTATCACTGGGGAGTTCATCCTTGGGCTATATATGGTGTAGTAGGTTTAGCTTTAGCGTTCTTTTCTTACAACAAAGGTTTACCTCTTACTGTAAGATCAGCTTTTTATCCATTATTAGGAGAAAGAGTTTGGAGTTGGCCAGGTCATATAATTGATATACTTGCAGTTTTTGCAACAATTTTTGGTCTTGCAACATCTTTAGGGCTTGGAGCTAAACAAGCAAGTTCTGGGTTAAGTTATCTTTTTGATGTTAGTCCTGGAATAAATACTCAAATTGGTATTATTATCTTTGTTACTTCAATTGCAATTGTTTCAGTAATCAGAGGTATTGATGGTGGTGTAAAGCTTCTAAGTAATATAAATATGCTTATTGCAACTGTACTATTAAGTTTTGTGATAATTGCAGGTTCAACATTAGATATTTTTTCTGGTGTTTTTTCAACTACTGTAAGTTATGTATCAAATATTATACCTTTAAGTAACTGGATTGGTAGAGATGACTCTACTTGGTTCCATGGTTGGACTGTTTTCTACTGGGCATGGTGGATTTCTTGGTCACCATTTGTTGGGATGTTTATTGCAAGAGTATCAAAAGGAAGAACTGTAAGAGAGTTTTTAGTTGCGGTACTTGTAATTCCAACATTAGTTACAATAGTATGGATGTCGGCCTTTGGTGGTTCTGCTTTAGAGCAAACTATAAATAATGTTGGTGCTTTAGCAGATGGTATTACAAAAGTTCCTTTAGCAATGTATCAAATGCTAGAAAACTTACCATTTGCATCAATAACTTCAGCATTAGCAATTGTTTTAGTTCTTGTTTTCTTTATTACTTCTTCTGATTCAGGCTCTTTAGTAATTGATTCAATTACTTCAGGTGGAAAAGTAGACGCTCCAGTTCCTCAAAGAATATTTTGGGCATCTATGGAAGGGTTAATTGCAGGTTCTTTACTATATGTAGGTGGAAAAGAAGCATTACAGGCATTACAAGCAGGTGCTATTACTACAGGTCTACCATTTACTGTAATTTTACTATTAATGTGTATTAGTTTATTAAAAGGACTAAGAACAGAAGTAAAACTATATAAATAATTTAAAAAAGAAGATTTAGGTCTATCTAAATCTTCTTTACCACTAACCAAAAAATAAGCCTTCTTTCGATAAAATAACTACTTTTTAAGATAAATATACTCTCATACAGTTTTACTAAGGAAAGAATAAATGAATAAACCATTATTAATAGAGATTGGTGTAGAAGAACTGCCAGCAATTCCATTTTTAAAAGAATTACCAAATATTGAAAAAAAATGGGCAAAAATATTAGAAAAAAATAGATTATTATGTGATTTTGACTTTTTTTATACACCAAGAAGATTAGTACTATGGCATAGAGAATTTCAAGTTAAACAAGAAGATTCAGTAGAAGAAATGTTTGGTGCTCCTGTTAAAATTGCTTTTAAAGATGGTGAACCTACACCTGCTGCACTTGGTTTTGCAAAAAAATGTGGTGTAAGTGTTGATAAGCTTGAAAGAAAAGACCAAGGTAAGGGTGAAGTTCTATACTATAAAAAAGAAGTTTCAGGTATTGAAGCAAAAAATTTATTAGATAATATGGTAAATGAATTTATTTCAAGTTTAGATTTTGGAAAGTCAATGAGATGGGCAAGTAGACGTGATAGTTTTATTAGACCAATTAGATCATTATCTATTCTTTTAGGTGAAGAAGTAGTAGAGGCAGAACTTTTTGGAGTTAAATCTTCTAACTTCTCATTTGCTCATAGAATGGTTTCTTATGAGCCATTTACATATGATTTTGCAGGTGACTACTTTTGTAAGTTAGATAAAAATGGTGTTATTCTTTACCCTGATGATAGAAGAAAAAAAATCCTTGAACAAATGAAAGAGATTGAATCTTCAAATGGGGTAAAAATTGATATAGATGAAGAGTTATTAGAAGAAGTAGTTGCAATTACTGAATATCCAACTGCTTTAATTGGTAAATTTGATGAAGAGTTTTTAGAGTTACCAGAAGAAGTAATTGTAACTTCAATGAAAGAACATCAAAGATATTTTGCTGTATATAAAGATGGAGAACTAACAAATAACTTTATTGTTGTTTCAAACTCAAAAACAGAAGACTTTTCTCATATTATTGCAGGAAATGAAAAAGTACTTAGACCTAGACTTGCAGATGGAATGTTCTTTTGGAAAAATGATATTGAAAATGGACTTTCAAATGAAGGACTTAAAAAGTTAACTTTTGTTGAAGGTTTAGGTTCAATGTATGAAAAATGCGAAAGAGAAGCTAAAATTGCAACATTCTTAGCACAGAAATTTGATATAAAAGATGAAGAATTAGTTCAAAAAGCTGTAATGCTTTCTAAAGCTGATCTTATGTCTGAAATGGTATTTGAGTTCACTGAACTTCAAGGACTTATGGGATACTACTATGCAAAAATTGCTGGAGAAAAAGAAGAAGTTTATACGGCACTAAAAGAGCAATATTTACCAGATGGTGAAGATTCTGAGTTGCCATCAACTGTATTCTCTTCTATTGTAGCACTTTCATATAAACTTGATAACTTAATGGGATTATTCTCTGTTGGAAAGATTCCTTCAGGTTCAAAAGATCCATTTGGGCTTAGACGTGCAGCTGCAGGTATTGTAAAAATTGCAATTGAACATAAATTACCAATTGATTTAGAAGAGATTATTGACGCACTAGCTTCTAATTATAAAGGATTAGAAAAGGCAAAACTTGTAGAGTTTTTCAATGAAAGATTATTTAAAATCTTTGACGTTAATCCATCTGTATTAAAAGCAGTACTTGGTTCAGAAGAGAGTGATATCTTTAAAATTTCACAAAAACTTTGTGCTTTAAATCCAATTGTTTTAAGTGACAACTTTAAAGAGTATTCTGCAACATTTAAAAGAGTTGCAAATATTATTAAAGATTTAGATATTAATTCACAATTAGAAGTAAAACCAGAGCTTTTAGAAGACAAAGAAGAAAAAGAGTTATATGAAGCATTTAATAGCGTAACTTCAAAAGAATACTTAAGCTATGAAGAAGAGTTAGATTATTTATTTGGTTTAAAGCCTCAACTAGATAACTTCTTTGACAATGTTTTTGTTAATCATGAAGATGAGAATATAAAAACAAATAGAAAAAATATTATTGGTAAAGTGTATCAAGCATTTAAAGAAATTGCAGATATTAAAGAAATTACAATTTAATAGGAGACTAAAATGAGAGCTTTTTTATTAGGTTTAGGAGTACTTTTTATATTTAGTGGTTGTGCAACATGGAAAGGAGTTAAAAAAGACTCTTCTGACGCATGGGATGCAACAAAAAAAGGAACTAAGAAAGCTTATAAAGCTACAAAAGAAGCAATTAACGAAGCTACTGAAGACTAAAAAATTTAGTTCGACTCTTTTAAGGGGATTGTTATCGTAAAACAAGCCCCTTTGTAATACTTATTATTAAAATACTTTTCTTTATTAGAAGCTGTTATTTTACCTTTAAATAAAGATTCAATTATCTGTTTACTATTATATAAATCAATACCTTTTCCTATAGATTGATGTTTTGTTGTAAAATATGGCTCAAATACTTTATCTAAAACTTTTTCATTGATTCCCATTCCATTATCTGTTATATTTATAAAAATTAAATCATTTTTCTTTTTTATTTCAATAAATACATATCTAGGAAACTCTTTTTCTAATAATACATCTATACAATTATTTAGAATATGAATAAATACTTGAACTAATCTTGTTTCATTTCCAAAATAAGAGAGACTGTCATCTACTTCTTCTATAATAGTAATATTTTTATTTTCAAGTCTATGGGACAATAATGCTTTTGCTTTTTCTATAACATCAGAAAAAGTGTAATAAGTATTATTTGACTCATCAAAAAATGCTCTAAAGTTTTCAATTGTATTTGATAAATAGTTTGAATTTTTAAGTATTATATCAATGCTTTCTTGTAGGTTTTCATCACTTAGATTATTAAAATCTTTTTTTAGTCTAAGCCCGCTAGTACAAGTTGTTATAATAGATAAAGGTTGTCTCCATTGATGGGCTATATTATTTAAAATCTCTTTCATTGTAAGATTTTTTGATTGTTCTGCTATAACTAAATCTTGTTTCTTACTTTTACTAATTGCTTCATCAATTTGTTTTTTTAAACTACTATTTAAATCTTTTAATTCTTGTTCTTTCTGTTTGTTGTAACGAATTGAAGGTATTACAATTAATACAGCTTCAAGAAGTATTGTTATTAATGTTCCTAAAAGAATAAATAATTCTTGCTTCATAAGTTTTTCAATTTTTTTATCACTCTCTGCTTCAAAGCTACTAACTACATGATCAAGTTTAGGAAGAATTGTATTTGAAAGATTCTCAATTTTTTGTAGATTTTCTTTGTTTTTATCTAAAAGAAAAGCTTCAAGACTTTTAAAATATCTATTTACATAAAAATCGATTTTATAAGGCGTTTTAAAATATATATTTTCTATCTCCTTAGAAGTTATATTAGAAACAATGAATTCATGGTCTTTTTTCATTTGTTTTAATAGTTTTTCTGTATTATCTATATAATTACTTGTTCCATTTTCAAAGCTTAACTTTGCCATCAAAGCAGTTCTTTGAGAAAGCATTCTTTGTTTACCTGTGATATTTATTATTTTAGCATATATCTTTTGACTTGCTATCATTTGGTTCATAGTAGAGTAAGCAAAAAAGGCCCAAAAAACTAAAGATAAAAAGACTATAAAGTAAACTATCGTTAGCTTTTTTAGATTAAATAAATTGTACATAAATAATTATAACATTATTTGTTAAAAAAACTTTTGAATTTCATTGTATAAAAATTGTTCATATTCTAAAGGAAGCATATGTGAATCTGTATTTAATGTTTTTAATTGAAAGTTTTCTTTTTTTAAGCATAGCTTTTTAATAGGTTCTAAATTTACTAAAGCATCATTTGTCGCACTTAAGAATAAAGTAGGGGTGTTTGCTTCTTCTAGCTCTTCAAATAGTGGTTCCCTTTTCATAGTTGCATATAATTGTTGTTGATAAACTTCCATTCCTAATTCAGTAAACATTTCATTTATTATGTCAAGATTTTTTTCATTTGTTTTATCTTCCAATAATTGTGAAATTGCCATAAAACTTAGTGATTTGACATTATTCCTCTTTAAAGTTTCAAGCATCTTTTTTCTTTTATTAATTTCATTTTCATTTAATGAATCAAATCCAGAAGAGATAATTAATGCTTTATTTACTCTGTTTGGATATTTAATCATGTATTTCAAGCTTATATAGCCTCCTAAAGAAAACCCAACAAGGTTTATAGGCTCTTTGTATGAGTTAAACTCTTTGTGAAGTACTTCAATCATTTCATCTATAGAATCTTTTTGTGGAATATTAATTGCTTCATAGTTTGTTAAATTTAGTTTAGACCAAAGCTTTTTGGTACACATTAGCCCTGGTATTAAAAGTAGTTGTTTCATAAAGGGATTTTACATTAAAGAATATAAAAATGAAATAGAAAGAATAATATATTCAATTTTTTAGGAGGGAAATTCTATAGGATTTTTGTATAAAAAGTAATTCTATTTCATTTTTATTCGCAAAATGGAGCTGATGATAGGAGTCGAACCTACGACCTGCTGATTACAAATCAGCTGCTCTAGCCAACTGAGCTACATCAGCAAAATAAATAACTATCCTATCAAAGTTTATAGTTAAACAATGGTAAGATAAGGGGAAAATAAATTGATGTCTACCAACTTGACGATTTCAAGTTATTAAATGGTGTCAAGAGAGAGACTTGAACTCTCGACCTCCGGCTTATGAGACCAGCGCTCTAGCCAGCTGAGCTACCTTGACATAAGACATCATTTATTAAAATTGGTTGCGGAAGCTGGATTTGAACCAACGACCTTCGGGTTATGAGCCCG
>JABXII010000010.1 GCA_013373175.1 Campylobacteraceae bacterium
AAAAAGTGGCTGGGGTAGCAGGATTCGAACCTACGAATGCTGGTACCAAAAACCAGTGCCTTACCGCTTGGCGATACCCCAAACTAAAAGTTGCGTTAACTTTTTAGGGTTGAAATTTTAACAAATAAACCTTAAATTAATATAAGCCTATATATTACAATTTTGCAAATAATAACAAAAAAGATATATTTTATATGTAAATAATTTATCTTGTGTATAATTTAATAATTATTATTAGGACGTTTTATGCTCAACAAAATTATTATTTCTATATTTTTATTATTTACTACACTTTATTCAAAACCTGTTTTAGTTTATGAAGATATAAAAGAATTAGATATATTAAAGTACTCAGATATATATATTGACTACACAAAAGAGTTAAGTATCAATGATATAAAAGAAAACGACAACCTTTTTGAAAAAAACAACAAAAGCATACTTTCATACGGATATGCACCTAACTTTGATGTATGGATTCGTTTTAAACTAAAAAATCATACAAATAAAGAAATAGAAAGAGTTTTGGAATATGACAATGCTCTAACTAGTCATGTCACATTTTATGATTTAGACAATAAAAAGAAAGCTGTTAAAGGTTTGTATTTTAGACATAATGATATAAAAACAGTAAACCCAGCTTTTTTAATACTTCTCAAACCAAATAGTGAAAAAACTATTTATATAAAAGCAAGTTCGGATATTACTACTATGATTATAAAACTAAAACTTTGGGAAAGTTTTAGTTTCTTTGAGAAAGAGTTAAAACACCAGATGATTCTTGCTTTGTTTTTTGGGGCAATGTTTATTCTAGGAGTATATAATCTATTTATCTACTTTTTTACAAAAGATATAAGTTATTTATATTATGTAGTTTATATTATTGGTATTATTGTTCATCATATTTTATATGTTGGCTTTGCAACAATTTATATACTTCCTCAAGGTTGGATTGAAGAGCTTCTAAAGCTTGCTCCTGTAATTGTTGCTATTCCTATAATTGCTTTAGCTTTTTTTACAAAAGAGTTTTTAAATATAAAGCAATATCCTAAAAACAATGCTTTTTTAAATTTTTATTTAATCTTAATTCCTATTTCTATTGTCTTTTTCTTATTAACAGATGAGTTTGATAAACATAGAAATACACTAACTATGCTTTTATTAATTTATCTAATGGGTCTAACTTTATATGCAACAATAAAAAGAAATAAACAAGCCTATTTTATTCTTTTTGGATGGTTTGTATTTTTAATATCTGGACTTACTATGTTTTTATCAAGTGCAGGAATATTTAATGTTTATAATTACTTCCCTTATATTGTAGAAGCTTCATTTGTTTCTGAGGCAACAATCTTTTCAATTGCCCTAGCAAATAGAATCAATAGTTTGCAAAAAGATAAAGATGAAGCTAATAAGAAACTTATTATTAATCAACAAAATGAAACAGAACGGTTAAGCAAAGAGGTATCTTTAAGAACTAGTGATTTAAAAGAGACACTAGTAGAAAAAGAACTACTTTTAAAAGAGTTAAACCATAGAGTTAAAAACAATATGCAAACTATTGTATCTTTGATTAGACTTCAAGCAGATGAGATTCATAATGAAAAATTACAAGATATTTTAAAAACAATTCAAAATAGAATTAATGCTATGAGTCATCTACATGAATTACTATATAAACAAGACAATATCTCCCATGTAAATACTTATGAGTACTTTGAAGCTTTAATTGAAGAAGTAATTGATAGTTATCAAAAAGATGTTGATATTGATTTAGATATAAGAGCTAATATAAAGATGGAACAAGCAGTTTATTGTGGACTTATTTTAAATGAGCTTCTTACAAACTCATTTAAATATGCTTTCCCTGATTTTATTGGAAATATTGAAATAAAACTTTTTAAACAGAACAATCAAATAATTTTCCATGTAAAAGATAATGGAGTAGGATTTGGTGAAAATAAAAAGACTGATTCCCTAGGTTTAACACTTGTAGATACACTTGCAAAAAATCAATTAAAGGGCAATATTGAGATTAAATCAACAAATGGAGTAGAAACAAAAATTATCTGGCAAGATGATGACTAATGAAAGATTTTTGATTGTAGAAGATGAAGCAATTGTTGCTTTAGATATAAAAAAAAGTCTTGAAAGTTTAGGCTACTTTGTTGTAGCCTGCGCTACAAATTATGATGAAGCACTTAAATTTGTAAAAGAAAAAGACCCTAGTATTATTTTGATGGATATAAACCTAAAAAATAGTAAAAGTGGTATAGAAGCTGCAATTGATATTCAAAAAATTAAGAACATTCCTATTATTTATATTACTGCATATTCTGATGAAACAACTATAAAAAAAGCTGTTAAAACAAACCCTTTAGCATATTTATTAAAACCTTTTAAAAGAGAAGAATTAAAAACAACCATCTATTTAGCATTGCACAAAATAAAGAGTTCTTTAGAGTTATTCAAAAACAAAAACTTTATTCACTTAGGTTTAAACTATTATTATAATCTAGAGGATGAAACACTATTCTATGAAAACATAATAATAAAGCTGAGTACAAAAGAGAGAGCTTTATTAAATATTTTAGTTGAAGCAAAGGGTTCTATTGTCTCTTTTAATAGCTTAGAATATTTATTATGGCCTGATTATCCTGTATCAAAAGGAGCGTTAAGAACCTTGATTTATAGATTAAGGGCTAAATTAGAGTATAAACTTATAGAAACTATTCCAAATGTCGGCTGCAAAATAAATACAATTTTTTAATCCTCTTTTTTACATTCTTGTGACATAAACTGTGACAGGACTCATGTAAAGTTTGTCTAAAAAAGGACAAACAATGAGTCACTTAAATAGAAATATATCTATTAACTCTCTGCAAGAGTTTGTAAATCATAATATAAATAGACAAATAGATTTTTTACCAGAGAAGTTCAATGAAGAACAAAGATATGCACTTGAAATATTCAAAAAAAGAGTGTTCTTAGAAGAGACTATTGAAGAGACAATTAGTTTTAATAAAAAACTAAATTGGGATAACAAGTATGAAAATACAAGCTTAGCACTTTCTGCTGAAGAGTTAATTGAAGTTTTCAAACTAAGAAGTACAGTTTACCATGAAATCTCTTACCAAAAAGAGTGTCCTGATATGATAGAGGGATTAAATTTCGATACTTTTGATAGAAATTCTGCAGTTATTTATTGCAAAAACAATAATGAAATATCAGGAACTATAAGACTAATATTTGATTCAAAAGATGGTTTACCTTCTGAAAAAAAATGTTCATTTAATAAGCAAAGAAATGAATTTAATCTTATAGGAGAAATATCAAGAAATATTGTAAAAAATAGAAATAAAGGACTTAATCAAGAGTTCAAATATCTAATGTGTGGAATCTATAATATCTTCATAAATAATGATATAAACCTAGCTCTTTCAGGAATAAGAGCAGACCATTTAAGACTATTTGAAAAGCTTGGTGGAGTACAGGTTGAAAAAGAGTTAGACTCATATGGAAATGTTGATATTCCCTTTCTAATAATTTCATATAATCCTAATTTGGCATCTAAATTCTTTAAAAAAGTATTTCTAAAACAATAGGCGTGACGGAGGTGTGACGAAAAAATGATATAATTTTATATAAAAAATAACTTTTGAAAATGAGACCATGAATAAAGTACTAATAGTAGAAGATGAAACAATTGTTGCACTTGAAATCAAAAAAGTTTTAGAAAAACTAGATTTTACTGTAACAGATATGGCAACAGGTTATGATAGTGCACTAAAAAGTGTTAAAGATAATAAGCCAGATATCATTTTGATGGATATTGATTTAAGAGATGACAAAGATGGTATTGATGTTGCAAAGCAGATACAAAAGACAAGCAATATACCAATTATCTATACCACAGCATACTCTGATGAAAAAACATTAAATAGAGCAATAGAGACAAATCCTGTGACTTATTTAATAAAACCCTTTAAAAGAGATGAACTTAAATCAAATATTCTTTTAGGTATTTACAAAAGTAAAAATCCAACTGTTCCTCAAATTGATAAAAGCCTTATGAGATTAGGACATGACTATTACTTTGATAAAGAAAATGATAAGTTGTACTATAAAGATATGTTTATAAAACTTGGACTAAAAGAGAGACAACTGCTTAGAATACTAATTAGAGCTAATGGATCTATCGTAACTTTTGAAGATTTAGAATACAAAATCTGGCATAACCATACTATTTCTGCAAGTACACTTAGGACTCTAATTTATAGATTAAGATCAAAACTTCATTATGATTTAATTGAAACAGTTTCAAATGTAGGTTGTAGAATAACAATAAATGAGTAAATATAAAAAGAGTTTATCTCTTTTTATATCTTAATATTTTATTTACTATTTTATAAGTAAAGTAAGTAGTTTATTAGGAATTACGATTCCTGATTTACTAAGTGCATCTAAAACATTCTCATTTTTTTGAACTAATCTAAAAAAAACTTCTATTTTTTTAATTAAATTTATTTCTGTTATTGACATATTATTGTTCCTTTCATCTAAAAAAACAATTTATTGTGTGGATTAAAACTCTTTTGATAGTAATAATTTGGTTGCGGAAGCTGGATTTGAACCAACGACCTTCGGGTTATGAGCCCG